>NZ_STGH01000001.1 GCF_005222785.1 Rhodobacter sp. SY28-1
CCCGTCCCCGACGGCACCACATTCCCCGGCCTGAGGGAAGGCCTCGAAGGCGTCGCATTCGTCGATGCCTGCGTCAGGTCGTCCGAACGGAATGGGGCGTGGGTCGGGCTGAATTTGTAACGTCTATCGGGCGGATTGCACCAGATCGGCCAGCGCCTGGCCAAGGGGCTGGCCGGGATCGGCGAGGTCCAGGACCACGTTCATGTGGTTGAGGCCGGGAAGCAGCATGAGATCGCTGGCGATCCCGGCCGCAGCAAACCGGCGGTGCAGGCGCGCGGCCTGACTGTGGAACGGGGGCGTCTCGTCCGCCCCAAGGGCGACGATGCGCCGTGGGCCGCAGTGCTGATGCGCGGTCAGGGGCGACCAGGCGGCAGCTTCGGCCTGGGTCATCCGGGCTTCGTCCTTCAGGAAGCTGGCGGGAATGTCGGACAGGTCATAGATCCCGCTGAGGAGCAGAAACCCTGCGACCGGCGTCGAGGGGGGGTGCTGGTCACTTGGTCCCGTTGCGGCAAGGTATGAGGCGAGATGCGCGCCTGCGGAATGGCCGCTGACTGTCAGCCGCGCAGGGTCGGCACCAAGATTGCGCGCCTGTGAGGCTACCCAGGCAGCGGCGCGGCGGATCTGATCGACCAGCACCGGCAACCTTGTGCCGGGCATCAGATCGTATTCCACAACCGCGGCGATCCCCCCAGCCGCCAGCACCGGAGCGGCGACGCAGGTGTAGTCCGCCTTGTCGCCGGAGCGCCAATAGCCGCCGTGGACGAACATGTGAATCGGTGCCCCATGCCGCAGGTTTGGCGGCAACAGAATGTCCATCCGTTCGCGCGGACCTGTGCCGTAGGGGCTTCCCAGCCACATCATCGACCGTGCGGCCAGGGCGCGACTGCGGGCGGCGATCTCGGCCGAGATCGCGTCGAAGTCGGGGACGAAGCTGCGGATGCGGTAGGGGTCTCTGGCGGCCATCACGCCTCCCCGGCGCAGGAGCGGTGGGTCAGAAGTCAATTGCAAGGTACTTGGGCTCCATGAATTCAAGGATGCCGGTGACCCCACCTTCGCGGCCAAGCCCGCTTTGCTTGACGCCGCCGAAGGGCGCGGCAGGATCGGACATCAGGCCACGGTTGAGGCCGATCATGCCCGCCTCGATCCCGCGTGACACCCGGAAGGCGCGGGTGAGGTCGGTCGTGTAGACATAGGCGGCAAGGCCGTATTCGGTAGCATTGGCCAGGCGGAGGGCCTGCTCTTCGGTCTGGAACCGGTAGACCGGAGCGACGGGGCCGAAGATTTCCTCCTGCGCGATCGGGGCGTCGGGGGGAACGTGGGTCAAGACGGTGGGCGGGTAGTAGAAGCCGTCCGCTGCGGGAGGGCTTCCGCCGGTGACGATGCGTGCGCCCCGGTCAACCGCGTCGCGGACCAGACGGTCGATCTTCTGGACGGCCTTGCGGGTGATCATCGGGCCGCATTGTGTGGCAGGATCGGTGCCGGGACCGACCTTGAGCGCGGCCATGCGGCTGGCGAGCCCTGCCACGAAGGCGTCGTGGATGCCGTCCTGGACGTAGAAGCGGTTGGCGGCGGTGCAGGCCTCGCCCGCGTTGCGCATCTTGGCGACCATGGCGCCGTCGAGGGCGACGCTCAGGTCGGCGTCGTCGAAGACGAGGAAAGGTGCGTTACCGCCCAGTTCCATTGAGCAGCTGACCACGGTCTTTGCGGCCTCAGCCAGAAGGGTGCGGCCGACGCCGGTGGAGCCGGTGAAGGAGAGCTTGCGGACGCGCGGGTCGGCGAGGATGGCAGCTGTGACCGGGCCGGGTTGGGTCGTGGTCAGCACGTTGATGACACCGGGGGGCACGCCAGCCTCCTCCGCAAGGCGGGCCATGGCGTAGGCGGTCAGCGGGGTTTCCGAGGCGGGTTTCAGAATGACCGTGCAGCCTGCGGCCAGGGCGGGGCCGATCTTGCGGGTCGCCATCGCGGCGGGGAAATTCCATGGGGTGATGAGGAGCGAGATGCCGATGGGTTCGTGATCGACAAGGATGTTGTGCGAGCCGGAAGGCGTGCGGCGGAACTCGCCCGGGATGCGGGTCGCTTCTTCGGCATACCAGCGGAAGAACTCGGCGGCATAGGCCACTTCGCCGCGCGCATCGCTGAGGGCCTTGCCGTTCTCTAGCGAGATGAGCCGGGCGAGGGCTTCAGCCTCTTCGGTCATCCGGATGAACATCCGGCGCAGGATTTCGGAACGCTGGCGGTGTGGCGTTGCGCGCCAGCCTGCAGCGGCGGCTTCGGCTGCGTCGATCGCAGCCTGCGCCTCGGCGAGGCCGGCATCAGCGACTTCGGCCAAGGTCTGGCCGGTCGAGGGGTCGGTGACGGGGATACCACGGCCGGAAAGCCAGCGGCCACCGATCCACAGGCCCTTGGCATGCAGATCAGGATCGGCGTAGTCGATGGGTGCGGCGTCAAGGGTCATGCGGTCGCCTCGTGTGAGATCAGGGCGGGGGTGCCGTCATAGGCCGCGCGCAGAAGGAGGCGCATGTCGGCAGGGGACAGCGGGCGGGGGTTGTTCTGGATCAGGCGGGCGATGCCAAGCGACTGCGCGGCGACCCAATCGAGACGGTCTTCCTTTAGCCCCAAGTCGCGCAGGGTGGGCGGGATGCCGATGCGGAGGAACAGCGCCGAGATGGCTGGGATCACCTGGTCGGCGCGCGACAGGCCCATGGCGCGGGCGATCTCTGTCAGTTCGGGTCCGATGGCCGGGGCGTTCCAGGCCATGACATAGGGCATCAGGCAGGCGACTCCGGTGCCGTGCGGCGTGTGGGTCAGTGCGCCGATGGGGTACTGGATGGCGTGGGCCGCCGCCGTGCCAGCGACGCCGAAGGCCAACCCGGCCAGTGTTGCGCCCAGCATGACCTTGCCGCGGGCATCGGCGTCCGCGCCATTGGTGCAGGCGGCCTCTAGCCCCTCGGCCAGAAGGGCGATCGCGCGCAGGGCGAAGTGGTCGGATGTCAGGTTCTTGCCAACGAAGACCCGCTCTTGCGCGAGGTCAGGGGTGGGCGCGCGGCGAATGGCGGTGAAGGCTTCGATGGCATGCGTCAGGGCGTCGGCACCGGCAATCGCGGTCAGGGCGGGTGGGCAGGTCAGCGTGAGGTCGGGGTCGCAGATCGCCGCGACGGGGATCAAGTGCGGGGAGGAGATGCCGACCTTCAGTGTCCGCTCGGAATCAGAAAGCACCGCGACGGGAGTCGCCTCTGACCCAGTGCCCGCCGTGGTCGGAACGGCAATCAGAGGCAGGATGGGGCCGGGGACGCGAAGCTCGCCATAATAGTCCTGCGGGCGGCCGCCGTGGGTGAGGAGCAGTGCCATGCACTTGGCCATGTCGAGGCAGGACCCGCCGCCGATGCCGATCACCAGGTCAGCCGCAAAGTCGAGTTGCGTGTCGGCTGCGGCGATGGCCGAAGAGACAGGTACGTCGGGAAGGGTGCTGGCGTCGATCCGGACCGTCAGCCCGGCATCGCAAAGGGCGGCGATCATGGCCTGAAACGTCGGATCACCGGCCAGCCGCGCATCGGTCACCACAAGGGCCCGTGTGCCCAGGCGCTTTGCCACCGCCGGAAGGGCATGCCGTTGCCCCGACCCGAACAGGATTTCGCGCGGGGACCGGATGATGGCGAAGTGCTGCATTGGTCCCTTTTCCCCCTGGTCGATGTGCGCGGAGTGCGCCAATATCAGATCGTATACGATAAACGATTTGACATGCGATAGGATATTTGCGACCGATTGCGCAGAGTCAAGCAAAGATGGTGGGCGGATGGCACTCGCGGCGGAAGAGGACAGACGGCAGGTCAGCTTGCGCCCGGTCAGCATGGTGGATGGGGTCTATGACAACATCTACGAACGGCTGATGTCGCTGGCGATCGCCCCGGGCGCACGGATCGCCATCGACGTCCTGGCGCGCGAACTGGACATTTCGCAGACTCCCGTGCGTGAGGCCCTGAGCCGTCTGGAGCGTGAGGGCCTGGTGCGCAAGGCGCATCTGATTGGCTATTCCGCCGCGCCCCAGCTGACGCGCAAGCAGTTCGACGATCTTTACGAATTCCGCCTGCTGCTGGAACCCGAAGCCGCCCGACTTGCAGCCCGGAACATGACGCCCGAGTCCCTGGCCGAGATCGAGGCCGCCGCCGCCGACATGCAGAACGGTGCCCCTCCGGTCGACCGCAACAGCCGTTATTCCCGCTTTGCCCGGGCCGACGCGCATTTCCATGACGCCATCCTGCGGATCGGCGGGAACAACGTCATGCGGCAGGCTTTGTCCGGGCAGCATGTGCACCTGCACATCTTTCGCCTGATGTTCCACGCCCGCGTCACGGCCGAAGCGCTGGACGAGCACGAACGCCTGCTTGTCGCCTTCCGCAACCGCGACCCCGAAGCGGCGGCTCAGGCCATGCGCGACCATATCCAGCGGTCACATGACCGCCTGCTACCGGCCTTCGAATAGGCCAAGATCGGGCTGCGGCCCCAACCATCTGCGTCGCCTATACAGCTGATCGACGCACGTCACCACGGAGGAGAAGACAATGGCCGGCAAGAAGATTCTGATGCTTACGGGCGAGTTCACCGAGGAGTACGAAATTTTCGTCTTCCAGCAAGGGATGGAGGCGGTCGGTCATACCGTCCATGTCGTTTGCCCCGACAAGAAGGCCGGCGACAAGATCCAGACCAGCCTGCACGACTTCGAAGGCCACCAGACCTATATCGAACGCTTCGGCCACTTCGCCGACATCAACAAGACCTTCTCGGAGGCCGAGAAGCAGCTGGACCAGTATGACGCCGTCTATTGTGCGGGCGGGCGCGGGCCCGAGTACATCCGTACCGACAAGCGCATCCAGGCAATGGTCCGGCATTTTCATGAGACGAAGAAGCCGATCTTCACCATCTGTCACGGGGTGCAGATCCTGGTCGCCGTGGATGGCGTGGTGCGCGGCAAGAAGGTCGCCGCCCTGGGTGCCTGCGAACCCGAAGTCATCCTCGCGGGCGGCACCTATATCGACGTGAAGCCGACCGAGGCCTATGTCGACGGCACGATGGTTTCGGCCAAGGGCTGGACCGGTCTGGCGGCCTTCATGCGTGAGTGCCTCAACGTTCTGGGCACGAAGATCGTCCACAGCTGAGCCTTCGGTGAACTGAGATTTGGCGGCCCGGCATCCGGATCGGATGGCCGGGCCGTTTTGCCCTTTAGCGTCATTTGTCCTTCCAAAGTCCGGGCTCGGCCTCCGAAGCGGCTTTTCTATTGACTTTATTTGTCAGACAAGTTGATTCTTGGTCCAACAAATGAGTCGCGACCGATGCCCATCACCCGAAACGTCAGTGACGAGGACGAGACCGAGAGCGAAAGCAGCTCGGCAGTGGATGCGGTTCTGGCCCAGATCCGTGCGATGATCGTCGAGGGCGGACTGAAGGTCGGGGACAAGCTGCCGACCGAGCGCGAGTTGTGTGAACGCTTCAACTCCAGCCGGAATACGGTGCGCGAGGCGATGCGGATGCTGAAAGCCTTCGGCGTGGTCGAAGTGCGCCCGAAGGTCGGTGCCACGATTGTCGACCAGCGCATGAACCGGGCCTTCGACCTGTTCGCGTTCAACGTCACCGAAATCTCGCGCCAGACCTTCGATGACATCCAGGGCTTTCGCGAGCTGATCGAAACGGGGTCGGTTACCCAGATCTTCGCGGCGGTCACGCCCGAAAACCTGATCGAACTGCGCGAGATCAACCGCGAAATGGTGCGTGCGAAAAGCGTGATCGAAGCGTCGGAGCAGGACCTGCGGCTCCACACCCGGCTGGTCACGCTGATCGGCAACAAGTCGATCCTGGACATCTACCGGATCATGACCCCGGTGATCCTGCGCATCATGCAGCGCGGCAAGACGCGCCGGATCATCGAGGGCGAAACCTACCGTGAGCATCAGGCAATTCTGGACGCGCTGGAACGGCGGGATGCTCTCGCCTTCCAGTACCTGATGCGCACGCATCTGAGGGCCGGGCTGTCGACCTTCGAGGAGGAATAAGGCCGGTTCAGAGCACGACAAGACCAGAAGGGCAAAGCCCCGCAGAGGAACGAACAACGACATCTGGGAGGACGTCATGAAACTGAAAATTTCCCTTGCCGCCGTATTGGCGACATCGATGCTGACCTCGACGGCGGTCTGGGCAGGACCCGAGATCGTCGCCGGACCCGGGGCCGAGCCCGAGTGCTTTGCGCCCTGGTCGGCAGACACCAAGTACATGCAGTGGCCCGCGAAAGAGGGCCCCTACAAGATCGCCATCGTGAACGGCTTCGTCGGCAACACCTGGCGCATCCAGATGATCAAGACCGCCAAGGCCTATGCCGAGGACCCGGCAATCAAGGACAAGATCGCCGAGTTCAAGGTTGTGTCGACCGGCACCGATGCCCCTGCCCAGCTGGGGGCCATCGAGGACTTCATCAACCAGGGCTATGACGCCATCGTCACCATCGCGGTCGCGCCCGACGGGTTCGACCGGGTGATCCGGCTGGCCGACAAGAATAATGTCGTGCTGGTGCCCTTCGACAACGTGCTGGACACCGACGCCGTCATGCAGGTGAACGAGGACCAGCTGGCCATGGGCCGGATGTGGGCCGAGTTCGCCATGAAGGAACTGGCGGCGGCCGGCGTGACCGAAGGCAAGATCCTTGAGGTGCGAGGCTTGCCCGGCAACTCGGTCGACCGGGACCGGTCCATCGGGATCAACGAAGTGATCGCGGCCAGTGGCGGCAAGTGGGAAGTGGTATCGGTCGTCGGCAACTGGGATGACGGCACCACGCAGAAGGTGGTGGCCGACGCCATCGCCGTGCATGGCCAGTTCGCGGCGATTGTCGGACAGGGCGGATCGAACGGCGTGATCCAGGCGATGAAGGACGCAGGGCACCCGTGGGTTCCGGTTGCCGGTGAATCCGAGAACGGATTCCGCAAGGCGATTGCCGAATACAAGGATGCGGGGCTGAAGGGAATCTCCATCGGGCAGTCTCCAGGTCTGGTGGCGGTTGCGATGAAGGCCGCCATCTCGGCGCTGGAAGGCAACCCGATGCCGCAGCTGATCTCGGTCCCGCTGCCGGTCGCCGACTACACCACTTTGGAGGACGGGAAGAACTTCTGGTCCGACCTTCCGGACAACTTCTTCACGGTCAACGAGTTTCCGCCCTGTGGCGTGAACATCTCGGGTCCGGCCATCATGGCCAAGGACGAATCGGACGTGAACTGAAGTTGCCGGCGGCCCCCGTGCTCCCTGCGGGGGCCGCCACCTATCTTGAAGGCACAGCATGACGACCCCGATCATCGACCTGCGCGGCATCTCGAAATCCTATGCCGGGATTCGCGCGCTGGAGGGCGTGGATTTCGCGGCCCAGCGCGGGTCGGTCCATGCCATTCTGGGAGAGAACGGCGCAGGCAAGTCGACGCTGATCAAGATCATCTCGGGCGTCGTGCAGCCCGATGCCGGCGAAATGCGACTTAAGGGCCAGCCGGTGCGGTTCTCGACCCCCTCGGCCGCGACGGCGCAAGGCGTGGTCTGCATGTTTCAGGAGCTGTCGCTGATCCCGGACCTTTCGGTCGCCGACAACATCTCGATCGCGGCGCCGCCCCGGCGGTTCGGGCTGATCGACCGCAAGGCACAGCTGTCGCGCGCCGCCGAGTTGCTGGCGCGCGTGCGGTGCGAGGATGTGGACCCTCGAACGCTGGTCCGTGACCTGTCGCTGTCGCGCCGCCAGATGGTGGAGATCGCCAAGGCGCTGGGGCGGGGTCCGCAGGTGCTGATCCTGGACGAGGCGACCTCCGCCCTGACGGCGCAGGATGTGCAGACGGTTTATGACCTGTTGGGCAAGCTGACGGGGGAAGGGGTCACGACCCTGTTCATCAGCCACCGGATGCACGAGGTCGAGGCCCTGTGCGACCGGCTGTCGGTGTTCCGCAATGGTCGCCACATCGAGACCTTTGCCAAAGGCGAGCGGACGGATGCCGAGATCGTGCGGCTGATGATCGGGCGGGACGTGACGGCGAAGTATCCGCCGAAGCCTGCGCCAGTGGTGCGTCCGCCGGTGCTGAAGGCCGAGGGGCTGGAGTGGGAAAGTGCCTTGAAGGGCGTGTCGCTGAGCCTTGGCAAGGGCGAGATCCTGGGGGTCGGGGGGCTGGACGGTCAGGGGCAGAAAGAGCTGCTGCTGGCGCTGTTCGGGGTGCTGAAGGGCGTGCGCGGCAAGGTGGAGTTGGGGGGGCGGGGTCTGCCATCCTCACCGGTCGACGCGAAGACCGGGCAGCCCCGGGTGGCGTTGATCCCCGAGGATCGGAAAACCGAAGGCTTGATGCTGCCCATGTCGATTGCCGACAACCTGGTGACGGCGGCCTTTGACCGGATCACACGGTCGGGGGTGATTAATCCTGCCCGGCTGGATGCGGCGGTTCAGGACGGGATCGCGCGGTTGCAGATCAAGGTGGGCAGCGTGACGGACGCGGTGCGAACGTTGTCCGGCGGGAACCAGCAGAAGGTGGTCATCGCCAAGTGGCTGATGACCGAGCCGGACATCATCCTGATGAACGACCCCACGCGGGGGATCGACGTGGGCACAAAGCAGGAAATCTTCCGCATGATGCGGGACCTGGCGGATGGGGGGAAATCGATCCTGTTCTACTCTTCGGACTATGCCGAGCTGATCGGCTGCGCGGACCGGGTCATCGTTCTGTATGACGGCCGGGTGGTGCGGGAACTGGAGGGCTCGACGATCACCGAAGAGGCCATTGTGGGCGCGTCGCTGAACATCGGGACGGCGGCGTGATGGGTCGGCTGATTGCCCAGAACCGGGGGTTTGCCGGGGCGCTGCTGCTGTTCGCGGCGCTGTTTTTGACCTACAATCTGTTGCATCCGCGCGGGTTTTCTTCTGCGGTCTTCGTGCAGAATGCCAACGAATCCGTGGCAATCGCCTTTGTCGCCATGGCACAGACCGTGCCCGTGCTGATGCGGGGCCTGGACCTGTCGGTCGGCGCGGTGATGACGCTGTCGGCCTGTGTGGCGTCCTACCTGCTAACAGGGTCGGCGTTGGAGATTTCCTTCGGCATCGTCGCAGTGCTGGCCACGGGCACCGCCTTTGGCCTGATGAACGGGCTGATCGTTGTCTATGGCAGGTTGCAGCCGATCATTGCGACACTGGCGACCGGGGCGATTGCGATTGGCCTGGCGCTGCTGCTGCGCCCGCAGCCGGGCGGCGATGTGGACGGCGATCTGGGCTGGGCGCTGACCAACACCGTCTGGGATTTCGCCGATACCTACGGGATCGCGGACGGGGGTGAGGCCTGGTGGATCCGGCCCTTCGCCGACATCCCGGTGCCGCTGATCCTGCTGGTCGGCGTGGCGGCTCTGGTTTGGTTGCCGTTCAAGCGCACGGTCACCGGGCGCACGATCTATGCCATCGGGTCGGCGGAAGGGGCGGCTTATGTCTCAGGCCTGCCGATCAACCGGGCGAAACTGGCGGCTTTCACGCTGGCCGGGTTCTTTTCGGCCTGTGCGGGGCTGTACCTCGCCTTGCAGACCTCGACCGGGAACGCCGACACGGTGCAGGCGGGGGCCTATACGTTGAACTCCATCGCCGCTGTGGTGCTGGGCGGCACGGCGCTGGCGGGGGGGATCGGCGGGGCGATTGCGTCGGTGATCGGGGCGCTGATCCTGCGGCTGATCTCGTTCTATTTCCGCATTCTGGACATCGAGCCATTGTTGCAGCCGCTGATCGAGGGGCTGGTGCTGTTGCTGGCGGTCAGTGCGGGGGCGTGGCGGACATTCTCGGTCAAGAACCGGCTGGAGCTGTTCCGATGACCGCCCCAAGGATCAAGAGCGAAGACAAACCGCTGGTCATCGCTGCCGGGTTCACGCTGGTGATCCTGTTGATCGGCACCGGGTATACCCTGTCGACCCAAGGCACAGCACCGCTGCTGCAGCCGACCTACCTGTTGCAGCAATTGCAGATCGGGTCCTTCCTGGGCATCTGCGCGGCGGGGCTGATGCTGGTGATCTTGACCGGACATATCGACCTGTCGATCCCGGCGACGCTGACCGGGGCGGCGATGATCGGGACGGCGATCGGCGGGCCTTGGGCGATCCCGGCGGCGCTGGCCTTCGGGCTGATAGTGGGGCTGATCAACGGGGCGGGGACGGCGGTGCTGCGGGTACCGTCGATGATCTTCACGTTGGGGATGGACACGGTGCTGCGCGGCGTGACTGTCGCCCAGACCGGAGGGTTCGCGCCGCAGGATCAGGCGACGCCGCTGATGCTGGCGCTGGCGAAGGACCGGTTTCTTGGCATTCCGGTGGCCCTGTATGTCTGGGCGGCCGTGTCGGTCCTGATCGCCTTCCTGCTGGCCCGCACCGCCTTTGGCCGATCGCTCTATGCCATCGGCACGCGGGAACGCGTGGCTTACCTGTCGGGCATCCGGACCCGGCCGGTGATCGTTGGGGCCTTCGTCGCCTCGTCCCTGTGCGCTGCACTGGCGGGGGTGATGCTGGCGGGCTATTCGGCGAAAGCCTATCAGGGGATGGGCAACGCCTATCTGCTACCTGCCATTGCCGCAGTGGTCCTGGGCGGGACCAATGTGCTGGGTGGATCGGGGCGCTATGTCGGCACGCTGATCGGCGTGATCCTGATCGTGCTGCTGAACTCGGTCCTGTCGATCATGCAGATGCCCGAGGCGCTGCGACAGATCATCTATGGCGTCGTGATCGTGGTCATGCTTCTGATCTATGGGCGCGGCGACCGCGAAACTGGCTGAACAAGGACCAATAATGCCCCTACACCTTTCTGCTGCCGATATCCTGCCCGACGACCCCGATGCGCTGCTGGTCGGACGAGTCTGGTCAAACGTGGTTGGCGGCCCCTGCCCAGTGATGTGCCGCGAGGGCGAGATCTACGACCTGACCTCCCTTTCGCCGACAATGTCAGGCCTGCTGGAGCTTGACGATCTGGCCGGGCGGCTGGTGGGCGAGCATCCCTATCTTGGCCCACTGGATGCGTTCCTGAACCTGGGCGACGGGACGGGGCGGCATGGCAGGCTGCTGGCACCCTGCGATCTGCAGACGATCAAGGCTGCGGGGGTGACCTTTGCTGGGTCGATGATCGAACGGGTCATCGAGGAACGCGCCAAGGGCGATCCAGCGCGGGCGGAGGCGATCCGGAATGAACTGGCTGGCATCTTGGGCGGCTCGCTTCGTGGGGTGAAACCTGGCTCAGACACGGCGGCGGCGGTTAAGGCCAAGCTGCAGGCGGCAGGCATGTGGTCGCAGTATCTGGAGGTCGGGATCGGCCCGGACGCCGAGGTCTTTACCAAGGCGCCGCCGATGGCCGCCGTGGGCTGTGGCGCGGAAATCGGCGTTCACGCGAAGTCGGCCTGGAACAACCCAGAGCCCGAGGTGGTGCTGGCGGTGAACTCTACGGGCCGTATCTGCGGGGCGACGCTTGGGAATGACGTCAACCTGCGGGATGTCGAGGGACGTTCGGCCCTGCTGCTCGGCAAGGCCAAGGACAACAATGCCTCGGCCGCCATCGGGCCGTTCATCCGGCTGCTTGATGGCGGTTTCGACCTGGAAACGGTCAAGGCGCTGCGGGTGGGGCTGGAGATCAGGGGAGAGGACGGGTTTCTGTTGCAGGATCATTCCGACATGGGCCAGATCTCGCGCCCGCCCGAGGATATCGCAGCGCAGACGCTGAACCGCAGTCACCAATACCCTGACGGGTTCGTGCTGTACCTGGGCACGATGTTCGCACCGACGAAGGACCGGGACGCTCCGGGTCAGGGCTTTACCCACCATCGCGGCGACCGGGTGACCATCGCCTCTGCCCCGCTGGGCAAGCTGGTCAACACCGTCCGCGCCTGCGACGAGATCGATCCCTGGACCTTCGGGACGCGCGCCCTGATGGAGAACCTTGCCAAGCGCGGGGTTCTTGCATGACGCGGCGCCTGCGCAGCCAGGACTGGTTCGACAACCCCGACCACATCGACCTGGCCGCGCTGTATCTTGAGCGGTTCATGAACTACGGCCTGACACCCGAAGAGCTGCAGGCCGGGCGCCCGATCATCGGCATCGCTCAGTCGGGCAGCGACCTGTCGCCCTGCAACCGGCACCACCTAGAGCTGGCTGTGCGAGTCAAGGAGGGCATCCGCGATGCGGGTGGCATCCCGATCGAATTCCCGATGCATCCGATCTTCGAAAACTGCCGCCGCCCCACCGCCGCGCTGGATCGCAACCTGGCCTATCTGGGGCTGGTGGAGATCCTGTTCGGCTATCCGCTGGATGGCGTGGTCCTGACGACAGGTTGTGACAAGACCACCCCCGCCGCGCTGATGGCGGCTTCGACGGTGGACATTCCGGCCATCGTCCTGTCGGGCGGGCCGATGCTGGACAGCCATTCGCGCGGGGAACTCACCGGATCGGGCACCGTGGTCTGGCGCTGTCGGCAGCAATATGCGGCGGGGGAAATCACGCGGGAGGAGTTCCTCCAGGCGGCGTTGGACAGCGCTCCTTCCGTCGGTCACTGCAACACGATGGGCACGGCGTCCACGATGAACGCGATGGCCGAGGCGCTGGGCATGTCGCTGACCGGCTGCGCGGCGATCCCGGCGGCCTATCGGGAACGCGGGCAGATGGCCTATCGCACCGGGCGGCGGGCGGTGGAACTGGTGCATGAGGACCTGCGGCCCAGCATGATTCTCACGCGGGCCGCCTTCCTGAATGCGATCCGGGTCAACTCTGCCCTTGGCGGGTCGACCAACGCCCAGCCGCACCTTTCTGCGATGGCCAATCACGCTGGCGTCAAGCTCGACCCGCAGGACTGGCAGGTGCATGGCCACGACATTCCGCTGCTGGCCGACGTCCAACCCGCCGGGCGATTCCTGGGCGAGCGCTTCCACCGCGCGGGCGGGGTGCCTGCCATCATGCACGAGCTTCTGTCCGCGGGGCAGCTCGACGGGACATGCATGACGGTGACCGGCACAACCGTTGGCGAGAACCTGAGGGACCGCGTGGCTTCGGATCGCGAGGTCATTCGGCCCTTTGAAGAGCCGTTGAAGGAACGCGCCGGGTTCCAGGTGCTGACCGGCAATCTGTTCGACTTCGCGATCATGAAGACCAGCGTCATTTCGGACGAGTTCCGCAGCCGCTATCTTTCCACTCCGGGGCGGGAAGGACAGTTCGAAGGCCGCGTAGTCGTGTTTGACGGGGCCGAGGATTACCACGCGCGGATCAACGATCCCTCGCTGAACATCGACGACCACTCGATCCTGGTCATCCGCGGGGCAGGTCCGTTGGGCTGGCCCGGCTCGGCAGAAGTGGTGAACATGCAGCCACCCGATGCGTTGATCCGGGCCGGGATAACCAGCCTGCCGACCATCGGCGACGGGCGACAGTCAGGCACCTCGGCCAGCCCTTCGATCGTCCATGCCTCGCCCGAAAGCGCGGCTGGAGGTGGGCTGAGCTGGCTGCGAACCGGCGACATCATCCGGATCGACCTTGCAGCCGGGCGCTGCGACGCGCTGGTCAGCGACGCCGAAATCGTTGCGCGGAAGGCAGGGGGCGTACCTGCGGTGCCCGAAAGCCAGACGCCGTGGCAGCGGATCTACCGCAGGGAAGTCAGGCCCCTGTCGGAAGGCGCCGGGCTCGCCTCGGCCGAGGGTATTCGCGGCATCGGCAGCGGGGTGCCGCGCCACAATCACTAGGTCAGAGCCTAGAACTCCAGTCGACCCTTGCGCGAGGCCTGCACAACCGTCTCGATGATCTGCGCCAGCATCACGCTGCCCACCAGCGAGAAGAGACCAAGCTCGATGTAGGTGATCCGCAGAGACTGGCCGATGACGATCATCAGGGGATGCGAGAGATAGATCCACAGCGACAGCCGCGCACACCAATCCGAGGCCGCGGTCGTGGGCAGGTGGTTCGACAGGAACAAGAGCGCTAGACCAGTGCCTGCAAGGATTGTGATGTTGTCCGGCGACGGTTGCCCGACGAACAGGATCAGCGTGCTGAGGAACAACGTGGTGACTGCCAGCCGCCAGCCCCAGGAGAAATAAGCGATGCCGACAAAGACGGGGATCGCGCCAAAAGCCCATTGGCCGAAGGGGACAGTGGCGGGGCTGCCGTGCAGCACCATCAGCGTGGCGGTCAGGACCGCCGCCCCAAGCGAGGCCAATGGATGCCGGAGCCAGGGGGACACCACCGCGGCGAGGAAGGCGAAGGGCAGGAACCATAGGTGGATCCAAGTGCCCGACAGGATCATGTGCCAGCGCCACCAGTCGAACGGGGGGGCCTGGTTCTTCAGCGACAAGGCGGTGCTCAGCATGGCGAAGACCAACGACCAGGTCACGAAGGGCAGCAACAGCCGCTTTGCGCGTGTCGCCAGACTGGAACTGGACGGCATCGACAAAAGGACCAGGAAGAACGGCAGCGCGATATATGCAATGCGGGAGCCCGGCGCCTGGGTGTGAAACCAGACAATACCGAGCGCGGCCAGAAACCGGCCATAGTCGATCAGTCCGTTGCGTTCCCCACTCACGACCGTCTTCCCCGACCCGTCGGCCCTTTCGACAGTGTGCGGGCAAATGTCCCGGCAATCCAGTTGCTTGATCGATGATTTCGCCCAATCCACGCGATAATGTTGCCCGACGGCGTCAAAACCGCGTCTGCGATCAGGCGGGCAGAAGAGCCTTGTCGGCCTTGGGTTGAGCCGGGCGACGGCCGCGCAAGTAGCGGGCGTATCCGAGGTCGGCGGTGGCAATCTCGGTCTGGCGACCCGAGACGATGTCGGCCAGCACGCGACCAGAGCCTGCCGCCATCGTCCAGCCCAGGGTGCCGTGGCCGGTGTTCAGGAACAGGTTTGCGATCGGAGAACGGCCCAGGATCGGGGTTCCGTCGGGCGTCATCGGGCGCAGGCCGGTCCAGAAGCTGGCGCGGCTCTGGTCGCCGGCGCCACCGAACAGGTCCTCGACCGAATGGGTCAGGGTTGCCTGCCGCTTGGCCTTGAGGCTGTGGTCAAAGCCCGCGATCTCGGCCATGCCGCCGACGCGGATGCGATCGCCCAGTCGGGTGATGGCGATCTTGTAGGTCTCGTCCATCACCGTCGACACCGGGGCGCGGGCCTCCTCCACGATCGGAACGGTGATCGAGTAGCCCTTGACCGGATAGACCGGGAGCTTGATCCCGAATTCGCGGACCAGCATCGGGGAATAGGACCCCAGCGCCAGCACGAAAGCGTCCGCCGTCACGCGGCCTTCCGAGGTGTGGACCGCGCTGATACGGCCGCCCTCCGCCTCCAACCGGTCGATGCTGACGCCATAGCGGAAGGTGACACCCTGCGCTTCGGCCAGCCGCGACAGGTTCTGGGTGAACTTGAAGCAATCGCCGGTTTCGTCGCCCGGAAGGCGCAGACCGCCAGCGATCTTGCCGCGCGAGGCAGCCAGCCCGGGTTCGGCGGCGACACAGGCATCGGCGTCCAGCACCTCGAATGGCACGCCATCGGCATTGAGAACCGCGATGTCCTTTTCCGCCGCGGCGACCTGCTTTTCGGTGCGGAACAGCTGGAGCGTGCCCTGGCTCCGCTCGTCATAGGTGATCCCGGTGTCGGCCCGCAGCTGGATCAGGCAGTCGCGGCTGTATTCGGCCAGCCGGACCATGCGCGACTTGTTCACGACATAGGCGTCAGCGGTACAGTTCATCAGCATCCGCGCCATCCAGCTGATCTTGGCCCAGTCGGGCTTGGGCTGCACGATCAGGGGGGCATGTTCCATGAACAGCCACTTCAGCGCCTTCATCGGGATGCCCGGGGCCGCCCAGGGCGAGGCATAGCCGGGGCTGATCTCGCCCGCGTTGGCGAAAGATGTCTCCAGCGCCGGGGCGGGCTGGCGGTCGATCACGGTGACCTCGTGACCGGCTTGCGCCAGATACCAGGCCGAAGTGACACCGATCACGCCTGCGCCAAGAACCACGACCTTCATGCCCGTCTCCATTGCGAAAATCCTGAGAGGAAGATATCGCGGGCAAGGCGGGATTTCTTGGTGATATCGGCCACGTCTTAAGCCTACAGCGCAATAATACTCTGCATTGTGTTGCAAGAGTCGAAGATTGTTCTCGGGCATTCGAATCCGGCGCAGGGATCGCCCGTCACCACGGATCACGGCCAAGGCAATTCCCGGCGAGCCCCCGCCGATGGGGGTGCAACGGGCGCACGCTTTGACTATATGAGGCGCATGAACCGTCGCCTTGCCCTTCTGGCCCCGCTCGCCTTTCTGGTCCCGCTTCCGGCCCTGGCCGAGAAGATTCCGCTGTCTGCCATCTCGGACTATCTGAACGGGCTGACGACGGTGGAATCTGACTTCACCCAGGTGAACTCCGACGGCTCGATCTCGACCGGCAAGATCTTCATCAAGCGCCCCGGTCGCGTGCGGTTCGAATATGCGCCGCCTGACCGCAGCCTGGTCATCGCGGGGGGGCAGCAGGTCGCGATCTTCGACGCGAAATCGAACCAGCCGCCCGAGCAATACCCGCTGAAGCGGACGCCCTTGAACTTGATCTTGGCCCAGAACATCGACCTGGGGCGGGCGAAGATGGTTGTCGGCCATACCGAGGACGGGACATCGACCCGCGTGCGGGCGCAGGACCCCGAGAACCCCGAATACGGCTCCATCGAGCTGGTCTTCACCGCCAACCCGGTCGAGCTGCGGCAGTGGGTCATCACTGACGATCTGGGCGCCCAGACAACGGTGATCCTGGGCGAGATGAAGAAGGGCGGCAACCTTGGCGCGCGCCTGTTCGACATCACCGCCGAGACTGCGGCGCGGAGCAACTGACCCCGCGTCCCCGGATCAGCGGCAGTAGGCCAGCTGCTCGCGGTACATCTCGGCCCGCGATCCGACCTTCTGGGCCACTTCGACCAGCCAGGGCTTGTTCAGGTAGGACTGGTTGACATAGCCAGTGCGGCCTTCGTGATAGGCCAGATACTGCGCGCCCGCGTCCTCTTTGGAGATGCCGAGCCTCCGCGAGGATTCATCCATGTACCAGCCCATGAAATCGGTCGCGTCGCCGATGTCGTCGCGCTGGGCCCGACGACTGCCCGCGCTGTTCTGGTACTCTTCCCAGGTGGCGTTCAGCGCCTGGCTGTAGCCGTAGGCCGTGCTTTGCCGCCCCATCGGGATCACGCCCAAGGCAAAGGTGTGCGGGGTCCGCGCGTTGCCGATGAACTTCGATTCCTGGTAGATCGTCGCCATCTGGACATGCACCGGGATGCCCCAACGCCGCTCGGTCTGCTCCATCGCCCGCAGATACTGCGGCCGCTCGCGCAGGATCGCGCATGCGTCGTCCAACTGCCTCGGCGCCGAGTAGTTGCCCCCGCCCCCGCAGGACGCCAGACATAGAACCACCAGCGACGCACGGAGAAACCTGCTCATCTGCCCCTCGTGCACTTTTCTTTTGCGACAAGTTTAGACTATTCGCTGCCGGGATGAAATGGGGAAGGCCCGACTTGCCGATCAGAAACCCGCGAGAAGTCGCGAGCTTGCAGGACTGTAGGGCCTTGGCCCACAGACTGTTTCCCTGCAGGCAGCGCGGTAAAGTGGACAGCCTGAATGCAAGGGCGTAAAGAAAATCTGGGGGACTGACGTCGATGCAGACCACGCACGCCAAGTACCATATTGGGCAGGTGCTTCGTCACAGGAAGCATCCGTTTCGTGGTGTCGTCTTCGATGTCGACGCGATGTTCTCGAACACCGAGGAATGGTACGACAACATCCCGGAAGACAGTCGCCCCTCGAAGGATCAGCCGTTCTACCACCTGCTCGCCGAAAATGGCCAAAGCTACTATGTGGCCTATGTGTCCGAGCAGAACCTGGTCCCGGATGAAACGGGTGAGCCCGTCGATCACCCCGATCTGGGCGACCTGTTCGGCGATTTCGAGGATGGGCGCTACCCGGTGACGTTCCAGCTGAACTGACGGACCCTCGGCCACTTACCAGTTGTTCATGCTTTGCCCCGTATCTTGCTGAAAAGGCAAGCAAGGGAAAAGGCCATGCAACTGAAGACTCAGACAAGACCCAAGGTGATTTCGGTTCTGGTGATGGAAGACCGGATCGATGCTGCAACGGCCATCCAGTTCAAGGAACGGATGCGTGACGTCACAAAGGATGCTCCGGCCCGGGTTGTGCTGGACCTCGCGCGGGTGCAGTTTCTGGACTCCTCGGGTCTCGGGGCCATCGTTGCGGTGAAGAAACTGCTGGGGCCGGACCGTGCTTTGGAACTGTCCAGCCTGACACCTACCGTGGAAAAAGTGTTCCGCCTGACCCGCATGGACACTGTCTTCACCATCCACCCCTCGCTAGAGGTTGCCGTTGCCTCCGCAGCCAGTGTCTGACCACGATCCTCGGCGATCCAGCCTGACGCTGGTGTTCCAGGCCGATCCGGTCTCCATCCGGCAGGCGCTGCAGGGGATGCTGACCTGTCCGCCGCTGTCGTGCCTTCGGGGCGAAGATCGCGGCATGGCCGAACTTGTACTGGCGGAAGTGCTGAACAACGTGGCCGAACACGCCTATGCCGAAGCCGGGGGGAAGGTGGAGATCCGTCTCGATGGTGACCCTCGGGGTTTGCGGTGCCTTGTCGTGGATGAAGGTCGCGAAATGCCGGGCGGCCAACTGCCCGAGGGCCGGTTGCCCTGCGGTCCCTACGTTGCGCTCGACGACCTGCCGGAGGGTGGGTTCGGCTGGCACTTGATCCGGTCGCTCTGCGCCGATCTGGCCTATGCGCGGGTGGATGGCCAGAACCGGCTGGCCTTTGTTCTTGCCACCGGTAGCTAGGGCGAAGATGCGATCGTTGCCGATGCGGTGGGCGTGCCGCTGACCCTGCAGGGTCGCAAGACCCTGCGCCGGCCGGTGTCAAGCGGGGTGCGCTGACAGTAACATCGCACCCCGGGATTGATCGGTCCAATGCAAGGCAATCGTCGTCCTCTTGCCACGAAGGTGTACACTCGCGGCCCGGGATCACGGACAGGCTGTCACCGTGGCAGAAGCCGCACCCTGGCGCCCAACCCGATGTCCGACTCTCACCGGGCGCCAGGGGTTCTTCCCCCTTGGCTTCCCCCCTTCCCCGGCCTAGCTTCGGGTCTGGCCGCATGTCGGTCGAAGCCCGGCAGGACGGTTGCCGGGAAAAGGGGGAGGAGAAGTACAGCGATATGGCAAGTTCAGGTGTCGGAAGCCTTCGGAAATCGCCTGTGGTGGGCGCACGCGATCTGCATCTTCCAGGGCGCTCGGCGGTCTATGCCGCAAACGGCATCTGCGCGACGTCGCATCCTATCGCGGCACAGGTCGCCATCGAGACGCTGAAATCCGGCGGCAACGCGGTGGACGCGGCCATTGCCGGGGCCCTCGTCCTTGGTATCGCCGAGCCGCAGATGACCGGAATAGGCGGCGACTGCTTTGTCCTCCTCAAGCCCCCCGGGTCGGAAGAGATCATCGCGCTGAACGGCTCTGGGCGCGCGCCGGCGGGGCTTCGGGCAGCCGACCTGCGGGCAAGGGGCCTTGACGCTGTTCCGATCCAGGGGATCGAAGCCGTCACCCTGCCGGGCGCCATCGACGCCTTCTGCCGCCTCAATGCCGACTATGGCCTGAAATCCCTTGCCGAGGTTCTGGCCCCGGCGATCCACTATGCCGAGGAGGGCATTCCCGTCGCCCCCCGCGTGGCCTTTGACTGGGCCGATGACCTGCCCTGCCTGAAAGGGGCGGCGCGTGACTTCTACACCATCGGCGGCAAGGCCCCGACTGTGGGTCAGCTGTTCCGCGCCCCGGGGCAGGCCGAGGTTCTGCGCCGCATCGCGCGCGACGGCCGAGCCGGGTTTTACGAAGGCGAAGTGGCCGAGGACATGATTTCTTCGCTGCAGTCCCTTGGCGGGACCCATACGCTTGATGACCTTGCGGCGACGGCCTGCGATTATACCACTCCGGTTTCCGGTCCCTACCAGGGGATCGAACTGGTCGAGCATCCGCCGAACGGCCAGGGCGCGACGGCGATCCTTCTCCTCAACATCCTCAAGCACTTCGACCTTGGTTCGATGGACCCGTTCGGCACGACCCGGGCCCATATCGAGGCGGAGGCGACGAAACTGGCTTACGATGCCCGCAACCGGTTCATCGCCGACCCCGACCACACGACGCGCCTGGCCCACATGCTGGCGCCCGAAACCGCCGCGAAGCTTGCCGCGCTGATCGACCCGAAAAAGGCGATGCCCGGGGCCGCCCCCCTGACCGAGGCTGTGCACCGCGATACGATCTACATCACCGTCGTCGACCGCGACCGGATGGCGGTGTCGCTGATCTATTCGATCTTCTGGGGCTTTGGGTCGGGTCTCGCCTCGACGAAGTTCGGGATCAACTTCCAGAACCGCGGGGCCGGTTTCACCCTGACCGAAGGCCACCCGAACGAAGCCGGTGGCGGCAAGCGCCCGATGCACACGATCATCCCGGGCATGCTGCGTCAGACCGGGCGCGTAGTGATGCCGTTTGGCGTCATGGGCGGCGCCTACCAGCCCTGCGGCCACGCACGGTTCGTCACCAATCTGGTCGATTACGGCATGGACCTGCAAGCGGCGATCGACGCCCCGCGCTGCTTCTCGGGCGCGGAGGGGATGGAGGTCGAGCGCGGCTATTCCGACACCGTCCGCGCGGAACTGGCCGCGATGGGCCACAAGGTCGTGGTCCCCGACACGCCCCTTGGCGGCGCACAGGCGATCCGCCTTGACGGGGATGTGCTGATCGGCGCATCGGATCCCAGGAAGGACGGCTGTGCCCTTGGCTACTGACCCCACCCTGACCGTCGACCGCCCCGCGATCACCGTCGCGATCCGCGCCCTGACCCAAGGCGAAACGGACACGGTCGCGCTGATGGCCACCGTCGCCTGCGAGATCCACCACGCCCATCCCTGCTGCGACTGGACCGGCTTCTACCGCGTCACCGGCCCCGAACTGCTGAAGATCGGACCCTATCAGGGCGGCCACGGCTGTCTCGTGATCCCCTTCAGCCGTGGGGTCTGTGGCGCTGCAGCCCGAAGCGGCCAGATCCAGAACGTGCCGGATGTCGAGGCCTTCCCCGGCCACATCGCCTGTTCGTCCAGCACCCGGTCAGAGCTTGTCCTGCCAGTCTGGAACGGCCAGGGCAAACTCCTTGGCGTGCTCGACCTTGACAGCGACAGCCCTGCGGCGTTCACGAAGGAAGACGAAGATTGGCTCGTCCCGCTGCTGGCTGAGGTTTTCCACGACGCGGTCTGAACACTTCGACTAAAATTGTGTTTTCTCTTCTCCAAATATCCCACGGGGGTCTGGGGGTGTGAAACCCCCAGCCGCTGGGCAAAGACGCAACGACAGGACCCAAGATGACTGAAATCACCCTTCTCGACGGCGGCATGGGCCAGGAACTGATCGCCCGTGCGGGCAGCGACCCTGGGCCGCTTTGGGCGACACGGGTGATGATCGACCACCCCGGTCTGGTCCGCGCGATCCATGAAGACTACTTCGCCGCCGGGGCCAGCCTGGCAACGACCAACACCTACAACATCCTGCATGACCGTCTGATCCCGCACGGGCTCGACAGTCTCTACCACGCCCTCCACCTCCGCGCGCTGGCCGAGGCGCATGAGGCGCGGGCCACTGCGGGACGCGGGAAGATTGCCGGGTCAATGGGCCCGCTCGGCGAAAGCTATCGCCCCGACCTGACCCCGCCGGTCGAGGTTTCGACCGCGCTTTATGCCGAGAAGGCGCGCATCCTTGCCGCCCATGTCGATCTGATCCTGATCGAGACGATTTCTTCGCTGGACCTGGCCCGTGGCGCGCTGAAGGGCGCGCGCACCACCGACCGGCCGGTCTGGATTTCGGTCTCGGTGCAGGACCGAGACGGGACGCGGCTGCGCTCGGGCGAACCTGTCGCGGCTTTGGCGGATGTGCTGGCCGAGACGCCAGCGGATGCGGTCCTTGCCAACTGCTCGATGCCCGAGGCGATGTCCGCCGCGATGACGGCGCTGCAGCCGCTGGGGCTGCCGTTCGGGGCCTATGCCAACGGGTTTTCCGAGATCACGCCGCACACCCATGGCACCAGCGCGCCAGAATATTGCGCGCGTCACGACCTGTCGCCCGAGCGCTATACCGAGTTTGCCATGGGCTGGGTCGCGCAGGGCGCCACGCTGATCGGCGGCTGTTGCGAGGTCGGTCCGGCCCATATCCGCCACCTCCACGCTCGCCTAATCACCGAAGGCCACACGGTTGCATAAGCCCTCGCTGATCCCGGATTTTGCCTATGACCCGCCGGATGTGCCGCTGGACATCCTGCACGAAGATGCCGCGATCCTGGTGCTGAACAAGCCTGCGGGCCTGCTGACCGTTCCGGGCAAGCTAGAAAACCGGCAGGACTGTCTGATTGCCCGGCTTCAGGCCAAGCGCTGGGATGCGCTGACGGTGCATCGGCTGGATTGCGACACCAGCGGTGTCATCATCTTCGCCCGCACCAAGCAGGCGCAGGGGTTCCTCGGGCAGGAATTCGAACTGCGCCGGGCCCAGAAGACCTATGTCGCGCGCCTGCAGGGCGACCTTGCGGGTGACAGCGGCACTGTCGACTTGCCCTTGGGCAGCGATTGGGACTACCGCCCGAGGCAGAAAGTGGACCACGACCATGGCCGCCCCGCTGTGACCGATTGGCAGGTGATCAGCCGCAGCCCCGGCGAAACCCGCGTCCGCCTGACCCCCCATACCGGGCGGAGCCACCAGCTGCGCGTCCACATGCTGTCACTCGGGCATCCGATCCTTGGCGACCAGATCTATGCGCCCGAAACCTTGACCCATCACAAGCGCCTGATGTTGCATGCGGAATCCCTGTCGCTGCACCATCCCGTCACGAAAGACCGAATGACTTTCACCGCCCCCGTCCCGTTCTGAATTCCGTTAAGCAAGTTTCAAGTTCCATGGTTAACTCTGGCCCGAACCGAACCGGGGGCTGGAATGCTGTCCACGATCTTCAACCTGCGCTATGCGCTGATCACCTGGCCTGCGATCCTGATCGTTGTGGCAGCCCTGCTGATGCTGGCTTTTCCGGGTCAGACCTGGTGGCTGCTGCCCGCAGGCGCGCTGTGCCTCCTCTCGGTCCTCGTGGGCCTGCATGACCTGCGCCAGACCCGCCATGCCGTCCTGCGCAACTATCCGGTGGCAGCGCATCTGCGGTTCTTCCTGGAATCGATCCGTCCCGAAATGCGCCAGTATTTCTTCGAAGGCGACAAGGACGGCACGCCGTTTCCGCGTGACAAGCGGGCCATCGTCTATCAGCGCGCCAAGCGCGATCTGGACAAGCGGCCCTTCGGCACCCAATACGACGTCTATCAGGAACAGTACGAATGGCTGCACCACTCCATCGCCCCGGCCCAGGCCCTGACGCATGAGGCGATGCACGCCACCGTCGGCGCCGGGTGCAAGCAGCCCTATTCGGCAAGCCTCCTGAACATCTCGGCGATGAGCTACGGCTCGCTGTCGGCAAACGCCATCCGCGCCTTGAACAAGGGGGCGAAGGCGGGCGGGTTCTTCCATGACACCGGCGAAGGCGGGGTGTCGCCCTATCACCGCGAACACGGCGGGGATCTCGTCTGGGAACTTGGCTCGGGCTATTTCTCCGCGCGAGGGACCGACGGCCGGTTCGACCCGGCAAAGTTCGCCGATGTCGCGGCGGACCCGCAGATCAAGATGGTCGAGCTGAAGCTGAGCCAGGGGGCCAAGCCGGGCCACGGCGGCGTGCTGCCTGCTGCCAAGGTAACCGAAGAGATCAGCCGCATCCGGGGCGTGCCTATGGGGCAGGACTGCATTTCCCCGGCCAGCCATTCGGTCTTTTCGACTCCGGTCGGCCTTCTGGAGTTCATCGCCGAGATGCGGGACCTTTCGGGGGGAAAACCCGCGGGGTTCAAGCTGTGCATTGGCCACCCGTGGGAGTTCATGGCGATCTGCAAGGCGATGCTGGCGACCGGGATCAGCCCCGATTTCATCGTCGTGGATGGAAAAGAGGGCGGCACCGGCGCGGCGCCGCTGGAGTTCATGGACCATGTGGGCATGCCGCTGCGCGATGGCCTCAGCCTGGTGCACAATGCTCTGGTGGGGATCGGCGTGCGGGACCGGGTGAAGATCGGGGCAAGCGGAAAGATCACCTCGGCCTTCGACATGGCGCGAGTCATGGCGCTGGGGGCGGACTGGTGCAACGCGGCACGCGGCTTCATGTTCGCGGTCGGCTGCATCCAGGCGCAGTCTTGCCATACGGGCGAATGTCCGACCGGGGTTGCCACGCAGGACCCGTTGCGCCAGCGCGCCATCGTGGTGCCGGACAAGGCCGAAAGGGTCACGAGCTTTCACCGCAACACGCTGCACACGCTGGCCGAACTGGTGGCTGCCGCAGGACTTGCGCATCCGTCCGATCTGCGGCCGCATCACTTCCTGCGCCGCGCCTCCTCGGACAAGGTGATCTCGCTGGCCGAGCAGTATGAGCAGCTTGCCCCGGGCCAGCTGACCGCCGATCCGGCCTCCTCGCCCCGATTTGCCGAGGCTTGGGCGCTTTCGACGGCCGGAAGCTTCGCGCGGGCGGGCTGAAGACCTCTGCTAGTCGCGCGCCCAAAGCGCCAGCAGGATCGACGAGACGCAGAAATACAGCCCGAAGATGCCGAAGGCCGAGACCAGGTAAAGCTGGAAGAAGAACAGTGGCCCGCCCAGCAGGCTGGAAATCAGCGAGATGACCATGGTCCCAAGGGCCAGGATGGTACCCGCTATGGCCGCCAGCACAACTGAGCCGACAAGTTCTAGCGGAGAGCGGCAGAACAGGAGCGTCAAGAGACCATGGGTCAGGATCAGCAGCACCAGGTTGGTGGTGAAGATCGGAACCAGGGTCAACCGGGCCGGGTCGATCCGACCAGGATCCACGAGGCTCACCAGAAGGCAGAAGACGATCAGGAACAGGTGGACCACGATCGCCGGGAACAGCACCGAGTTCCGGAATAGCAGGAACAGGATCAAGAGAAGTGCCAGTTGCCCGACTGGCAGGACCAGCCGCATGACCTGGGGATCCAGGTCCATGGTTCGAAAAACGGTATCCGAAGCAACAAGGCTGGCGCGAAGGTCCGCGAGCGTCCCGGAGAACGACAGTGCAACGCCGACCAGCACAGCTGCCGAGACAAGGAAGGTGAAGACCTGCCAGTGCGCTCCGGCCGTGTCTTGCGGGCCTCTGCCCGAGGTCAGCGGACCGGAACGCAGCCGTTGTTCGGGCCCTTCCGATGTCGAGATCGGCAGGCGGGTATCGACTTGGCGCACCAGCCGCCAGCACAGGATGAAGACCAGCGCCACCAGACATTCGTAGACCACGACGGCAATCAGGGTGTTGAGCACCGACGCAGCCCCTATGCCGAGCCGCGGAAGCGCTGGGTCTTGTCCCACTGCGTCGTGATGCCGAAAAGCTTGTCCTTCAAAAGCTGCAGAACCCCGACATTGCAGGCCAGAAGGCTGGTGAAGGACGACACGAACAGGAAAGGAACCGCCGAAAAGGCCCGCCGCTGCCCGTCTGACACGCATCCTGCCGCGATCTGGTAGAAGGGGGCAAAGTTGCCGATGCCGGTAAACAGTGTCAGCGACACTGTCATGATCGACAGGCTTGCCCAAGTCTCGCCCAGTTGCGTGGGCATTGCCAGCGCGATGACAAGGTTCAAGAGCACGAGACTGGGAACGGTATAGACCAGCAGGACCAGGGCCGCATCGAGCCGCGCCATCAGCGGCTGGCGGGTCGCGCGCAGCGTTGCGAAGAAATAGCGCCCGAGGCAATCGTTATGCCCGATGGCCCAGCGCTTGACCTGGCGATAGCGCACCTGCCAGGTCTCGGGGCTCTCCTCATAGCATTCGGCGCCCGCGACATAGGCCACCCGCATGCCCGCGATGAACAGCCGGTAGGTCAGGTCGGTATCCTCGGCCAGCGAGATGGTGTTCCAGCCCCCGACCGCCTCCAGCGCCGAGCGGCGAACCGCGCCAGTCGTGCCGCCGAACTGCGGCAGAAGCGACATGCGGTGCCGCACTTCCTGGTCGACGACGTAGCCGCCCCGTCGCTCCAGATCCAGAAGCTTGGTCAGCATGTTGGCATTGGCGTTGTAGGGCACGACGCGGCCCATAGTGGCGCCGACCAGCGGGTCGGCGAAGGGCGCGACAAGACGGCGGATGATCTGGGGCGGTGGCAGGTAGTCGGCATCGAAGAAGACCAGGATTTCCGAGGTCGAGCCGTTGATCGCGTCCAGAAGGGCAGCCGGCTTGCCGGGTGCCGCATCCTTTGGCCGGTGAATGACCCGCACAAAAGGATGGCGCGCGGCGAAATCATCGGCGATGGCCCCGGTACCGTCCCGGGATCGGTCGTTGATCACGATGATCTCGTACCGGTCGGACGGATAATCCATCCGGGTCAGGCATTCGAGGCAGCCGTACAGCACCCGCTCTTCATTGTGGGCCGGGACGATCACCGTGACCTTGGGAAGGCTCTTGTCCGATACCAGAAGCCCTGAAGTCCCGCGCCGACCGAAGTGGAACAGCAAAGTCACCGTCACCTGACGGACTAGGACCATCAGGGCCAGAAGGGTCGTCGTGACGTTCCAGGCAACCAGGAGGGCGATTGCCGCCCCGGTCATAGGCCGAGTTTGAGACCGATGGAGGCGCCTTCCAGATCGTAGAGGTCGGTGTCCACGAACTCACCGCGTAGAATGACTTCGGCCTTTTCGGAGAACCGGTAGGACACGAAGGGCTTGAACGCAGTGTAGTCGTTGTTGACCGGGGCCAGCGGCGCCAGGTCATAAGCGATCTGGCCGAAGCCGAGCTCTGCGCCAATGTTCAGGCCACTGGGGGTCACCAGCGTCGCAACCGCAGCGACGTCATAGCCCATGTCGGCCGAGCCGCTGTTGTCGACGATCGCCGCGCTGAGCTGGGTCACGAAATACGAACCATTCGCCATTTCGGGGAAGTACTTCACCACTTCGCCACGCAGGCTGGTGGATTCGATGTCGCCTTCATAGTTCGACCGGCTCAGCTCGAAATCGTAGATCGTGCTGGCGCCCGCATTGTAGCGATACCCGAGCGCATATTTCCAGTCGGGGGCGGTGCCGAGATCCGAATTGGAATGGTCTACGACAAAGCGCAGGCTGCCCGATCCGGCCGAGAATTCCGCCCCGAGGCTGATCGAAGTCACCTTCTCTTCGCGGTCCTGCTTGGTGATGTCCATAAGGATCGCGGTGCCCGAATTCAGGACAAACCGGGAATTGAGGCCGATGTAATCGCGGTCAGAAAAACCGTTCGTCGCGTCGATCGAACCATAGGTCAGCTGGACGAACCCCGCGTCCTGCGCGTTCGCTGCAAGCCCGAAGGGCAGAAGTGCGCCAAGAATCAGGGCCTGCTTGATTGTTCTGCTCATCTTTTTCTCCCGCCGGAAGCGCATCTTTTCGCTGCCACGGATACCCTATTCGCGTTCTGGGAGAAAGGCTCATCGCGCTGGGCAAGTGCCGCTTTGACGGTCCTATGGCTTTCTTGCATCAAATCCCCCAGCCTATGCAACGAATGGAATTCGTTAACGCTTTTGGCAATCAGATTAAGTCTGGATCCAACTCGTGAAGGTCAGGCTAATGGCTGGCAATTGCTCGCGTGGCTACCCGATTGCCGGGATCAGGCCGGGTCAATCACGCGGTTGAAAGGGTCAGACCAGCATCCCGCCGTCGTTGTCGTCGCCGGCCTCTTCCAGAAGCCGGTCGATGTCGGGGACCGTGACGTGGCGATTGCCTTCCAGGCTGATGACACCGTCCCGCTTCAGCGCGCTGATCTGGCGGCTGACCGTTTCCAGCGTCAGCCCAAGGTAATCCGCCATTTCCTCACGGGTCAGCGGCAGATCGACGGACAGGGCGCCCGAGGCACGCCGGTGATGCAGGGCGGCATCGCGCCGCGCGATGATCGAGATCAGCGAGGCGATCTTCTCGCGCGCTGTCTTGCGCCCCAGAAGCAGCATCCACTCGCGCGCTGCGTCCAGTTCGTCCAGCGTCATTTCCAGCAGACGTTGCGCGACATGCGGCGTTGTCGACATCAGCTCTTCGAACGGCTTCTTGCGGAAGCAGCACATGACAAGGTCGGTCGTCGCCGTCACGTCGAAGGCCGCCGTGGGCCGGCCCGGCCGTCCGACAAAATCCGAAGGCAGCAGAAGCCCCACCATCTGGCGGCGCCCGTCCTCCATCGTCTGCGTCAGCGACGCGATGCCGCTGACCACCGAGCCCACGAACTCCATCCGGTCGCCCGACCAGATGATGGTCTGCCCGGCCTGGAAGCTGCGGTAGTACTTGATCTGCTCCAGCCGGGACAGTTCGTCGGTGTCACAGCGTGCGCAGACCGCACGGTGACGGATCGGGCATTCTCCGCACTGAACGTGAACCGAGTGCTCGATCATCCTGGCTGCCTCGCGTTGATCTGCGTCAAGGAGCCGCCTGCCCCACAACCATATCCTAGACTGATGGAACATGACCCGCAACTCGCCCGCCTCGGTCTATTCGACGCACGCGTGCCCCGGTACACCTCTTATCCGACGGCGCCGCATTTCGGGCCCGACGTGGGGCCGCGCAACTTTGCCGCCTGGATCGAGGCGGTGCCCGAATACAGCCAGATCTCGCTTTACCTGCATGTGCCGTTCTGTCGGCGGCTCTGCTGGTTCTGCGCCTGTCGCACGCAGGGCACCACTTCGGACGAGCCGGTGCGGGCCTATGTGCAGACGCTGAAGGCCGAGCTGGCGCTTCTGCGCGCCCACCTGCCCCGAGGGGTCTCGCTCAGCCGGTTGCATTGGGGTGGTGGCACGCCGACCCTGCTTTCGGCGGACCTGATTCGCGATCTGGCCAATACGATCCTGACCGTCGCACCGATGGAGGCGGATGGCGAGTTCTCGGTCGAGATCGACCCGAACGAGATCGACGACGCGCGGCTTGACGCTCTGGCAGCGGCCGGGATGAACCGAGCCTCGATTGGCGTGCAGGACTTCGATCCGATGATCCAGAAGGCCATTGGGCGCGAGCAGGCCTATGACCTGACCCGGGATGTCGCTGCCCGGATCCGCGATCGCGGAGTGGCCAGCCTGAACGCCGACATCCTGTACGGCCTGCCGTTCCAGACCGGACCGCGTATCGCCGACTCCGTCCAGAAGCTGTTGACCCTGTCTCCGGATCGGGTCGCGCTGTACGGCTATGCCCATGTCCCGTGGATGAGTCGTCGGCAGCAGATGATTCCCTCGGATGCGATGCCCACCCCGGAGGAGCGCCTCTCGCTGTTCGAAACCGCGCGGCAGTTGTTCCTGTGGGATGGCTATGTCGAGGTCGGGATGGATCACTTCGCCCGGCCCGAAGACGGGATGGCGCGCGCCCTGCGGGCTGGCACGTTGCGGCGGAACTTCCAGGGCTACACCGACGATCCCGCCCCGGTCCTGATCGGGCTTGGCGCTTCGTCGATCAGCCGCTTTCCGCAAGGATTTGCGCAGAATGCCTCGGGCACTGCCGAACACACCAAGGCGATCCGGGCGGGGCAGTTCTCGACCCACAGGGGGCACGCCTTCCGGGGCGAGGATCTGTTGCGCGCGCGAATCATCGAGGCGCTGATGTGCGACTTCCAGGTGTCGCGGGCCGAGCTTCTGCAAGCGTTCGAGGTCAGTGCCGACCGGATCGAGACCCTGTTCCAGGCCGCTGTGGCAGAGTTCGGCGACATGGTGCGGGTGACAGAGGAGGGTCTGCGCATCCCCGATCGCGGCCGCCCCCTCACGCGAATGATCGCCCGCGCCTTCGACGCCTATGACAACAGCCGGGCGAAACATTCCTCGGCCATCTGACGCCGCTCAGCTGCGCGCCAGCCGGGTCAGATGCGCGATCTGTCTCGGCAGGCAGACCGACCGCAGGTCATAACGCTCTCTCACCAGTTGCCGGGCAGCCTCGCGCATCTGGAGATAGGCCTCGGGCCGGGCCAGCGCATCGGTCAGCGCCGCGGACCAGGCCGGGACGTCGAAGAAGTCGACCAGGCGGCCGTTCACCCCGTCGGTGATGACTTCGGCCACGGGTCCGGTGTCCGAACCCACGACCAGCGTCCCGGCCGCCAGGGTCTCCACCATCGACCAGGACAGGACGAAGGGATAGGTCAGATAGGCGTGGACCCGGCTGACGTGGATCAGATTCACCAGCCGGTCATAGGGCACACGCCCGGTGAAATGGACGCGCGACAGGTCCAGACGATCCTTCACCTCATCCAGGATGACGTCCTTCCACGAGCGCCCGTCCTTGGGGGCATGGCCATAGCTGACCTCGTTGCCGCCCACGATCACGACCTGCGCGTCGGGTCGGGCCGCCAGCACATCGGGCAGCGCCCGCATGAAGATGTGGTAGCCGCGATAGGGTTCGAGGTTCCGGTTGATGAAAGTCAGCACCTCATCGCCCCGGCGCAGGGTCCGTCCATTCGGCAGCGTGAAGGTCGCCTGCGGGTTCGGGGCCAGCCGGTCGCAGTCCACCCCGTCGAAGATCACCTCAAGCAGGTTGCGCAGGGCGGGGGGGTGCGTGCTGGCCTGCCAGCGCGTCGGCGTGACCCCGCCATCGGAATGGACCAGGGCCTGCGCCATATAGGCCGCGCGCGACTGTGCAATCATCACCTGATCGAAACCCTGCGCCTGAAACTCGGGGTCAAAGCCGGTGTCGGCCCCATGCCCGCGATAGTAAAGCTCGGCAAAGACCAGCAGCTTCGCCTCGGGCCAGACCTCTTTCAGGAACAGCGTCTCGCCCCAGCCGGAATGGCCGTAGATGACATCGGGCACATAGCCTTCGGCCCGCAGCTTCTGCGCAAAGCGCGCAACGACGACGGCCCGGTCGCTCATCACAGTGAAATTGCGGCCTAGGCGCGTTGCCTTCGAGTCCACTTCGGGCGGCTTGAAGGTATAGCGCAGGATCGGGATGTCCGACGTCTTGTCATTGGTCGCGTCGGTGATCGCCCGCACATCATGGCCAAGACGCTGCATCTCGGGGGCGAGATGCAGGAACTGGCCCGGAAAGTTCTGGTGGACGAACAGAAGCTTCAAGCGTCAGGCTCCGAAGGCGGCGGCCATCAGAGCTTTGGTATAGGGGGTTTGCGGATCGGTAAACACGGCCTCGCATTCGCCAGCTTCGACCACATCGCCCGCCTGCATGACCATGACCTTGTGCGCCATCGCCCGGATCACCCGCAGGTCATGACTGATGAAGATGAAGGCCAGCCCCCATTTCCGCTGAAGCTCACGCAGAAGTTCCACGATCTGGACCTGGACGGTCATGTCCAAGGCGCTGGTCGGTTCGTCCAGCACCACAAGCTTCGGCCGCAGGATCATGGCCCGAGCAATGGCGATGCGCTGGCGCTGGCCGCCACTGAATTCGTGCGGGTAGCGATGCATCGTGGCCGGATCCAGACCGACCTCGCGCATGATCTCGGCCACCATCTCCTGCCGGTTCCGGCCGGCCTCGACGCCATGGACCCCCAGACCTTCGGAAATGATCTCCTCGACCGTCATCCGCGGGGACAAGCTGCCGTAAGGGTCCTGGAACACGACCTGCATCTCTCGACGCATGCCACGCAATTCGGACCGCCCCAGCGACTGCATGTCGTGGCCCAGAAAGGTCACCTTGCCGGTCGACCCAATCAGTCGCAGGATCGCCAGCGCCAGCGTCGTCTTGCCCGAGCCGCTTTCCCCGACGATCCCCAGCGTCTCACCCGCCCGGACCGAAAGCGTCGCATCGTTCACCGCCTTCACATGGCCGACGGTCTTGCGCAACAGGCCCTTCTGGATCGGGAACCAGATGCGCAGGGCATCCGTCCGCACCACTTCCGTTGCAGTGTCAGGCACCGGCGTCGGGCCACCCTTCTGCTCGGCCGCCAGCAGCTTTTGCGTGTAGGGGTGCTGCGGATTGGCGAAAATCTCGGCCGTCACCCCCTGTTCAACGATCTCGCCGCCCTGCATGACGCAGACCCGGTCCGCGATGCGGCGGACGATGCCAAGGTCGTGGGTGATGAACAGAAGGCTCAGACCCTCGGCCCGCTTCAGATCGGCCAGCAAGTCAAGGATCTGCGCCTGGATGGTGACGTCCAGCGCGGTGGTGGGCTCATCCGCGACCAGAAGTTCCGGCCCGTTCGCCAGCGCCATCGCGATCATCACCCGCTGGCGCTGCCCACCCGACAACTGATGCGGATAGGCCCCAAGGCGACTTTCGGCATCCCGGATTCCGACCTTGCCCAGCAGCTCGATGATCCGGGCGCGCGCCTTGTCGCCGGTCAGCCCCTGATGCAGCGTCAGGCTTTCGGCAAGCTGCTTTTCGATGGTGTGCAGCGGGTTCAGCGAGGTCATCGGCTCCTGGAAGATGAAGCTGATGTCGTTGCCCCGGACTCGGCGCAACTCGCGCTCGGACGCGCCGACCATTTCCTTGCCCAGATAGGTGACCGAGCCGGAAACCTCGGCATTGTCCGACAAGAGCCCCACAGTCGACAGCGCGGTCACGGATTTCCCCGACCCGCTTTCGCCGACCAAGGCGACCGTCTCGCCCTTCGATACGGAAAACGACACCCCCTTCACCGCCTGGATCACCCGCCCGTCCTGCCGGAACGAGACTGTCAGGCCTTTGACCTCAAGCACGCTCATCGGAACGTCTTCCTCGGGTCAAAGGCATCGCGGACGCCTTCGAAGATGAAGACCAGCAGCGACAGCATGATCGCGAAGGTGAAGAAGGCGACGAAGGCGAGATGCGGCGCCTGCAGGTTCTGCTGCGCCTGGCGCGTCAGCTGGCCTAGGGACGGCAGGTCGGACGGCAAGCCGAAGCCAAGGTAATCAAGGCTCGCCAGCGTGCCGATAGCCCCGGTCACCGCGAAGGGGAGGAGGGTCAGCGTGGCGACCATGGCGTTCGGGAGGAGATGGCGGAACATGATCTGCCAGTCGGCCACCCCAAGCGCCCGGGCGGCGCGGACGTACTCGAAGTTCCGCGCGCGCAGGAATTCCGCCCTGACGACGCCGACAAGGCTGGTCCAGCCAAAGAGGACCATGAGGAAGACCAATAGCCAGAAACTTTTCGCCCAGACGGCGGTCACGATGATGATGACGTAAAGTGTGGGGACCGAGGACCAGAGCTCGATGAATCGCTGGAAGAGAAGGTCGGTCAACCCGCCGAAATAGCCCTGCACCGCCCCCGCCGCGATGCCGATGACAGAGGTGGCGAAGGTCACGATCAGCGCAAAGGTGACTGACAGGCGGAAGCCGTAGATGATCCGCGCCAGCACGTCGCGGCTGGTGTCGTCGGTGCCAAGCCAGTTCTGCGCCGAGGGCGACCCAGGGGCCACGCCGCCGGTGTCGACGATGGTATTGAAGCTGTAAGGAATCAGCGGCCAGACAATCCAGCCTGCCTGCACCGGCTCACCCGCAGCGGTGCCCTTTGTCTCCGCCTCGGCCTTGATGCCCTCGGGGTCGTCCCAGCAATCCAGCGACCCGCCCGAGACGATCAGGCACTGGACTTCGGGCGTGGTGTAGTCGGCCTCGGTCCGCAGGTCGCCGCCGAAGGCCACCTCGGGGTAGAACTTGAAGACGGGGGTGTAGTAGCTGCCCTGGTATTGCACGAGGACCGGGCGGTCGTTGGCGATAAGCTCGGCCAACAGCGAGATGCCGTAAAGGACCAGGAAGATCCACAAGGACCAATAGGCCCGCCGGTTCGCCTTGAAGTTCCGCCAGCGCCGCTGGTTAAGGGCCGAAAGCGCCATCACCCGCGCCTTTCAAAATCGATGCGGGGATCGACGAAGACATACATCAGGTCGGACAGGATGCCGACGACAAGGCCGATCAGCCCAAAGGCGAAAAGCGTGCCGAAGATCACCGGGTAGTCACGTTCGACGGCAGAGCGGAAGCCAAGCTGGCCCAGACCGTCCAGCGAGAAGATGACCTCGATCAGCAGGCTGGAGCCAAAGAACACCGCCAGAAACAGGCCCGGAAAGCCCGCGATCACGATCAGCATGGCGTTGCGGAAGACGTGGCCGTAAAGGACCCGGCCCTCGGACAGGCCCTTGGCGCGGGCAGTCAGGACGTATTGCTTCTTGATCTCGTCGAGGAAGCTGTTCTTCGTCAGCAGCGTCAGCACCGCGAAGGACGAAATCAGCTGCGCCGTCACCGGCAGGGTGATGTGCCAGAGGTAATCGACCGTCTTGCCCCAGAGGCTAAGCTCCTCCCAGTTGTCGGACGTCAGCCCGCGCAGGGGGAACCACTGGAAGTAGGACCCGCCTGCGAAGACGACCATCAGCAGGATCGCGAACAGGAAGCCGGGGATCGCATAGGCCGCGATGATGACTCCGCTGGTCCAGGTGTCGAAGTGCGACCCGTCGCGCACCGCCTTGCGGATGCCCAAGGGGATCGAGACGAGGTAGGCGATCAGCGTCGACCAGAGGCCCAGCGTGATCGACACCGGCATCTTCTCGATCACAAGATCGACGACGGAGATCGAGCGGAAGTAGCTCTCGCCGAAGTCGAAGGTCAGGTAGTTGCCCATCATGATGAAGAAGCGTTCGACGGCCGGAATCTTCTCCTTCTGGCATTCCGGCGCGGTCACGCTGGGCGTACCGGTGAAGCCTTCGTCGCAGACGATGCGGGCAAAACCGAACTGCACCTCAAGCTTGGCGATGAACTCGGGCGGCAGGCCGCGCGCGCCGACATAGCCGTTGTCGCCGCCCGCGCTGAACTCACCTTCCTCCTGCACCCCGGCATTTTCGCTGCCGCCGAGGTTCTGGATGGAATCGCCGCCGCCTTCCAGCCGGGCGATGACCTGCTCGACCGGGCCGCCGGGGACGAACTGGGTCAGCGCAAAGTTGATGACCATCACGCCGAACAGCGTGGGGATCACCAGCAGCAACCGGCGGAGGATATAGGCGCCCAAAGTCCCTGCCCGTCTTTCGTTACTTCAACACGCCCTTGGCCTTCAGCGCGTCGGCTTTTTCGGCGTTGTACCACCAGATCGACAATTCGCCCAGAGCATAGGGGGGCAGCGTCTCGGGGTGTTCGTACATGTTGTAGTAGGCAACCCAGTTGTCGCGCTTGTAGTAGCGGGGGACGATCACCCATTGCGACCGCAGCACGCGGTCCAGCGCCTTGACTGTGGTGTGCAGCGCCTCGCGGCTGTCGGCGGCCTCGACCAGCTCCAGGATCTTGTCCACTGCCGGATCGGCATAGCCCATCCGGTTGCGGCTGGAATTGTCCTTTGCCACGCTTGCCCAGGCCTGTTTCAGCACGCCACCCGGTTCAAGCCCTCCGTTCACCACCGTGGTCGGCAGCGCGTCGAAGTCGAAGTTTGGCGGGCTGGCGCGTTCCTGCAGCTGCGGGTCGTCGATTATTTCAAAGCTCGCGTCCACGCCCAGCGCGCGCAGGTTTTCGACATAGGCGTTCATCACCGGCAAAAGGTCGGTGCGGGAATGGACCATTGCCATCCGCAACGTCTTGCCGTCCTTCCGGCGCAGCCCGTCGTCGCCCACGGTCCAGCCCGCCTCGTCCAGAAGAGCAGATGCCGCGCGCAGGTTCTTGCGGTCCAGCGCCCGGTCCTCGGAGGAAACCGAGCCCATCTTCGCCTCGTCCGTCAGGATGCTGGCGGGCAGGAGACCCTCATCAACCAAGGGCTGCAGGATGGCGATCTCGCCCGGGGTGGGGACGCCCGTGGCGGCCATTTCCGAGTTCTCCCAGATCGAGTTGATCCGCGCCAGCAGCCCGTAGAACAGCGACTTGTTCGACCATTCGAAGTTGAAGACCAGGCCCAAAGCCTCGCGCACCTTGGGGTCCTGGAATTGTTCCCGGCGGAGGTTGAAGATGATCGACTGCCCGCCCGCGATATTGCCCGACGGGAACACCCCTTTGATCACGTCACCCGAAGCGATTGTCGGGAAATCATAGCCCGTGGCCCAGCGCTTGGAATCGCCTTCGTTGCGGAAGGTGTAGACGCCCGCCTTGAACGCCTCCATCGCGGCGTTGTCATCGCCGAAGTATTCGATCCGGATGCGGTCAAAGTTGTTCTGGCCGACGTTCAGCGGGTGCGCATTGCCCCAGTAATCCGGGTTGCGCTTGTAGATGACCTGCTGGCCGGGCTTGTAGCTTTCAAGGACGTAGGCCCCAGTGCCGAGGAAAGGCGTGAAGCTCGACTTTTCAAGGTCGAGCTTGTTGTCCTCGTAGTGCTTCTTCGAGAAGATCGGGCCGCTGCCGGCCTGGGCTGGCATGTCGCGGAAAGGCGTGCCGGGCGAAAACGTGAACTTGATGCGGTAGGGATCCAGCACCTCGACCGACTGGAACTTCTCGTTGGCCACCGATCGGTATTCCGGGATGCCCTTCTCGGCGAAAAGGTTGTGGCTGAAAAGCACGTCTTCCGCAGTGAACGGGGTGCCGTCCGAAAAGGTGACGTCCTTGCGCAGGTTGAAGATCACCCAGGACCGATCCTCGGGGTATTCGATCGTTTCGCACAGCAGGCAGTAGGCGGCGCTGACGTCGTCCAGCGTGCCGGACAGGATCGATTCGTAGAAGATCGAGGACAGGGCCGCGGCGTTGCCCTGGATGGTGTAGGGGTTGAAGCTGTCGAAGCTGCCGGGCGACCACTGGCTGATCTCGCCACCCTTGGGGGCATCGGGGTTCACATAGGGCAAGTGCGGAAAGTCGGCCGGAAGCGCCAGGTCGCCGAAGGTCGAAATCCCGTGCGACTTGAAGATCGTCTCCGCCCGGGCGGGGATCGCGACTGCGGCCAGTGCCAGGATCAGCGATCCCGTCGCGACAAGGGGGCCAAGCCCGGATTTCGCTGCTTTTGCCCGTGCTGCACTCCGCTTGTCTGTCCGCATCCGTCAGCCTCCCCTTCGTTCCACCTGGATCATTCATTTATGCTAATTCAGGCTTTGTCGAGCCAACAAGCCGCGATTGTGCCGCGCGATTTCGTGAGCGGAATAAAGAAAGCCGCCCCGGGGGGCGGCTTTGCTTTGCGATCAGGCAATCTTTCAGGGATTTGCCGCAAGGTAGGCGATGACGTTCGCCCGGTCTTCGGGCTTCGGCAGACCTGCGAAGGCCATCTTGGTGCCCGGCAGCGCCTTTTTCGGGTTTTCCAGGAAGGCGAACAGCGCCTCGGGCGTCCAGGGTTCGGCTGCCTTGGCGGCCATCGCTTCGGAATAGGCAAAGCCGGCCGCTGCCGCATGGTTGCGCCCGACGACGCCGTTCAGATGGGGACCGACGCCGTCCGACCCGTCCAGCTTGTGGCACGAGCCGCATTTCTTGAACACCGCCTCGCCGGCGGCCGCGTCCGCCGACGCCATCAGCGCCGCGACATCCACCGTCTCAACCTCGCCCTCGGCGGGTGCGGCCTCTTCGCCGGTGTCAATGGTGTAGGCCTGGGTCAGTTCCCCCTCGGCATGGTCGCCACCATGACCCGAAGCGCCGACGTGATACAGTCCGTCGGAAGCCCAGTTCACCAGCATCAGAACCAGCAGCGAGCCGCAGACCGCGCCCACCGCCTTGGTCATCGTCATCGTGTCGAACATGGGTTTCACCTATCTGGGGTCTCGGGTTGCGCGGTATCTATCCGCTTCCCCCATCCGGTTTCAAGGTGTAGACGCGCGACGAAACGCCCCGCGGGGCAGGTTTTCGACGGGAGACGAGGTCAGATGGTCGGTCGCATCGCGTTTCAGGGAGAGCTGGGGGCCTATTCGCACCAGGCCTGCCAGCAATCCAGGCCGGACATGGAAGCCGTCCCCAGCACCACCTTCGAGGAAGTGGTGGACAAGGTCGCCCGCGGTGAGGTCGATCTTGGCATGCTGGCCGTCGAGAATTCCACCTATGGCCGGGTCGCGGACGTCCATTCCCTGCTGCCGCGCGCCGGGCTGCACATCGTGGACGAGGCTTTTGTCCGGGTGCATGTCAACCTTCTCGGCGTGCCGGGCGCCCGGCTGGAGGACGTGCAGGAAGCCCACGGCCACGTCGTCATCCTGCCGCAATGCGCGGGCTTCCTGAAAAAGCACGGCATCCGGGGCAAGGTCAGCTCGGACAACGCCCGCGCGGCCCGCGAAGTGGCCGAAGCCAAGGACAAGACCAAGGCGGCGCTGGCCAGCGAACTCGCAGCGTCGATCTACGGGCTGGACGTCCTGGCCCGGCACATCGAGGATCAGGCCAACAACACCACCCGCTTTCTGGTGATGTCGCGCACTCCCGACCTGACGCGGCGCGGAACGGGCAAGATGATCACCACCTTCACCTTCCGCGTCCGCAACATCCCGGCGGCACTTTACAAGGCGATGGGCGGCTTCGCGACCAACGGCGTCAACATGACCAAGCTGGAAAGCTACATGGTCGGCGGCACCTTCACCGCGACGGAATTCTACGCCGACATCGAGGGCCACCCCGAGGACCCGAACGTGGCACTTGCACTTGAGGAGCTGCGCTACTTCACCTCCGAGCACCGCATTCTCGGCGTCTATCCGGCTGACCGCGAGAGGGGCTAGGCCTGTGACTGGCTGCGGTCGTAACGCTCCTTGATCCGCGAACCGAGCCGCGCCAACCCCTTTTCGAACCGGGCCTGCACCCGCCCCTTGGCCAGCCGCATCGTGTTGATGAAAAGCCGTGCCGCCAGCGTCTTCGGCTTCACTTCCAGATCCACGCGAAGCCTGCTGCGACGTGGCGACAGGACCATGACCTCAAGACTGGTCACGCCGTCGATCGAGGGGCTGTCGATCCCCATCGCGATCCGCTGGCCCGGCGTCAGGTCATTGATGCGCAAGAGCATCTTCCGCGCCTTGCCGCGGAAATGACCACGGACGCGCCACTCCGCCCCAACGCCCATTGCGGGCGTCCCTGCCGGACGTTCGATTTCAACCCCGTTACGGATCGCCTCACGCTCCCATGCCGCGTGGTCGATCAGTGTGGCATAGACGGCAGCCGCAGGCACTTCCAGGTCGGTCTTGGCCGTCAGTTTCATCTGCGCTCCACGGGTGAATGTCCGGTCAGGTCAACCGCATAGCAGGAAGATCGGGTCATTCAAGCCGATCCGCAAGCCAGTTGCGCAGAATGAAGTTCGCAATTGCGCCTTTCCGGCTGGGGCGGATGACCGGATGCCGACCGGCAAAGGCCTGCACCAGCTCTTCCCGACTGACCCAGAGCGCGGACTCCAGTTCCAGGGGGTCAATCTTGATCTCGGTCGTCGTCGCCTCGCACCGCGCGCCGATCATCAACGAGGCGGGAAATGGCCAGGGCTGGCTTGCCAGATAGCTGACCGCTCCACACCTGACGCCGGTCTCTTCCAGCACCTCGCGGCGCACGGCGGCCTCGATGGTTTCCCCGGGTTCGACGAATCCTGCCAGCAGGGAATACATCCCCTCGGGCCATCCGGGGCTCCGCCCCAGAAGCACCGAATTTCCCCGTGTTACCAGCATGATGACAACCGGATCCGTCCGCGGGAAGTGATCGGCACCGCAGGCCGGGCAGGTCCGCTGCCAGCCGCCCTCCGTCATCTCGGACCCCGCCCCGCAGGTCGAGCAGAAGCCATGGCTTCTGTGCCACTGCACCAGCGCCTTGGCGGTCGCCACCAGCTCGGCCGCGCGCGGGTCAAGCAGGGTCATCACACCGCGCAGTTCGGTGAAGCCGGTGTCGGACGCCAGCGCCGGATGCCGCTGGACCGTCTGGTCGAAGAACCCGCTTTCCGGCGCATCCGCCCCGGCCTCTGGCGCCCAGCCCGACAGATCGACGGCAAAGCGCGGCAGCCCTTCATCCATGCCCAGAAAGATCGCAGGCCCGCCCAAGGCCAGCACCGGATGGTCCTGCGGAACCCAGGCCAGACGATCGCCAGCCACCAGCGGCTTGCCCCGCCAGATCGGCAGCACCATCCCCCTGGCCAAGGCCTCGCCCAGTCCCTCGGCATCTCGCCGCAGCGCCGCGTTCCGGTCCAGTCCGGAGCCACCAAAAGTCACAGTCTCGGCTATACGCATTTTGACCTGGTTGCCCCGCTTTTCAGACGGCGAAATCGCCGTCCGGATCACATCGCCTCAACTACGATTGAATGCAATTCGCAAGCGCTCAACCTTCGCGTGAATAACGACAATTTGCCATAACATTGACACAACCAAAAAGGTAGATCGCACGCGTAAAGCGTGCATTAATCGTGGTGTTGACCGTCCGAGTGACCAGGTTGCAGGCAGTAACTGGAAGTTCCATGTTGCAAGTTCCCGTCGTGTCAGTCGTCCCCGCACTTGGCCCGGTCTCGCCTGAGGCTGATGATGGCCCCCAAGGCGGCCATCCGGCTCCTGCAACGGCCCGCAAGACCGCACCCCGCGCGTCTTTGCGGGTGATTGCGACAAGCGACCTGCACGCCAGCCTGATGCCCTACGATTATTGCGCGAACCGGCCCAATTCCAGCATGGGTCTGGGCGCAATTTCCCAGCAGATCGCCGAGGCGCGGGGCGAGGCGCAGAATTGCCTCTTGTTCGACAATGGCGATTTCCTCCAGGGCAGCCCGATTGCCGACTTTGCCGCCACTGCCCGGCGGCGGCGGGCGCATCCTGTCATTACGGCGTTCAACACGCTTGGCTATGACGCGGTCACGCTGGGCAATCACGAATTCGACTATGGCCTGCGGTTCCTGGCGCAGGCTCTGACCAGCGCCCGGTTTCCCGTGGTATCGGCCAACATCGCCAGGCGGCTGGGGAAAAGCCCCGCGCGGGACGATACGCTTGTGCCGCCCTTCGCGATCCTGCGCCGCCAGATCGTTGACCATGCCGGCAAGACCCATGTGATCCGCGTCGGCGTGATCGGCTTTGCTCCGCCCCAGATCGAGGAATGGGACCGCGACACCCCGGATGGCGGGATCCTGACCCGCGACATCCTGGCATCGGCCCGCGCCTGGCTGCCCCGCCTTCGAGCGCGGGGTGCCGATATCATCGTGGCTCTGGCCCATACCGGGATCGGGCCGCTGGACCCCGAACACGGGACCGAAAACGCCGCGACGGCGCTGGCGGCACTGCCCGAGATCGACGCCGTCGTTGCCGGTCACAGCCACCAGGTCTTTCCGGGCCCGGACATCCCCGCGGCCGCGGCAGTTGACCCCGTCGCCGGGCGGCTGGCCGGCAAGCCTGCCGTCATGCCCGGCCATTCGGCCAGCCATGTCGGGATCATCGACCTGGAACTGGAACGCTGCCCCTCCCGCTCGCGGCGCTGGCGGGTCGTGGGGGCCTCCACCCGCGTCGGCCAACGCAGCACCGCCGCTGCCATGGCCACCCCGGCGCTGCATCAGGCGCTTGCACCGGATCACCGCGCCGCCCTGGCCTGGTCGCGGCGGCATCTCGGCGAAACTTCGGTGCCGCTGCACAGCCATTTCGCGACCGTGGCACCGTCAGCGGCGCTGAACCTGATCGCAGAGGCCAAGGCGGACCACGTCCGGCAGGCCCTGGTCGGCACGGGTTGGGAGCATTTGCCGCTCCTTTCCTCGGGCACCCCCTTCCGGACCGGCGGGCGTGGCGGCCCGATGAACTACACCGACATTCCGGCCGGACCCTTGCGGATGCGCAATCTCTCCGACCTCTATCCTTTCCCCAACACCATCGTCACTCTGCTGCTGACGGGGGCCGAACTTGCCACCTGGCTGGAACGCGCGGCGACCGTGTTCAACCGGATCGAACCCGGATCGGCCCAGACGCCCCTTCTCAACCCTGCCGTGCCCGGCTTTGTCTTCGAGATGATCCCCCAGCTCAGCTACGCCATCGACCTCAGCCAGCCCGCGCGCTTTGACCCGCAGGGGCGGCTGGAAAGCCCCGAGGCCCGGCGCATCACCGGCCTGAGCCATGGCAACCGCCCGGTGCGCGACGAGGACGGGTTCCTTCTGGTGACCAACAGCCATCGCGCCGGTCGGGCCCGTCTGCAGGACCCCGAAACCGAGCTGAAGGTCGTCTTCACCGACGGGGCGCGGGTGCAATCGGTCATCGCCTCGTATCTGCAGCGTCTGGGGACCGTCAGCGGCGCTGTGCGGCGGAACTGGCATTTCCTGCCGATGCCCGGCACCAGCGCGATCATTGCTACCGGGGACCGCGCCGCACCTCACCTGGGCGACATCGCCCCCTTCCGTCCCGTCGACCTTGGCAAGGACGGCGACGGCTTTGCCCACTACCGGCTGCACCTCTGATCGGCTATGGCACCGCCATCCGCCCCAGAGACCAAAGCCCGTGACCATGACCTATGACGCCATCCTCTTCGATCTCGACGGCACACTGATCGACACCGAAAGCATCGCCCTTGCGACCGGCATGGCCGCCTTCGCGGCGCATGGCCATCCGGTGGACCACGCCTTCATGCACGGCCTTGTCGGCAAGGACGAGCCGACCGCCGCCCGCATCATCCGCGCCGCCCTGCCCGGTGTCGACCTAGCAGCGGTGAACCTGCACTGGCGCAAGGGATTCGATGACGGAGTGAATGCCGGTCTGGACCTGAAACCCGGCGCACGCGACCTGCTGCCTGCCCTCTCCGCCCCCCTGGCCATCGTCACCTCGACCGGCCGCACAGGCGCGCATCGCAAGCTGGGCATCGCCGGGATCGCCGATGCCTTCACCCATGTCGTCACCCTCGACGATGTCCGGTCGCCCAAACCGGACCCGGAACCCTACCTGCTGGCCGCCACCCTGTTCGGCGTGGCCCCCGCACGGTGTCTGGTGTTCGAGGACAGCGAAACCGGGGCCGAGGCCGCACATCGCGCCGGATGCACCGTCGTTCAGGTGCCGGACATCGTCCCAAGCGAGGGTCGCTGGGCGCACCATCTCGCGCCAGACCTCTTGACCGGCGCACGGATGGCCGGGCTTATCTGACCTCAGCCCGCCTTGGCCAACACGCCGTCCTGCAGCTTCCGCTCCAGCGCCTCGGTCCACAGCGCGATCCCGCCAATGAAGTCATCCGTCGTGGCCAGCGCCAGTTCCGGCAAATCCTGTTCCAGGAACAGCCGCGACCCGATGTAGCGCTTCTTCGGGTTCGCATCGTGCCAGGCTATCGCCCCGCCCGGCGCCAGGATCGCCCGCGCAAGCTCGGTATCCTGCCGCACCCCTTCGCGCGAATGATCGCCGTCGATGAACACCAGATCCATCCGGCCATGGTCGCGGACAAAGGCCTTGGGGTCGATCTTGTGCGAATCTCCGATCAGCTGGGTAAAGCGGTCCCGGTTCCCGGGGCTGACCAGCGCCCCGACCTCGGCGATGCTCAACTCGTCATTGTTGAACTGCCGCCCGGCCTGGTCATTGACGAAGGCGATCGAGATCACTTGTGCGTCGGGCAACAGTTGCAGGATCATCTCGGACGAGGCCCCGCGATAGGTGCCGATCTCGAACACCCGGCTGGGGCGGCAATGCAGTACCGCCGCCGCCAGTGACTCCACGTCGATCCGGTGCATCATCCCTTGCGAGATTTCCAGCGTCCGCTCCAGCACCTCGCGCGACCGGTCCCGCAGGGCAGGCTCCACGTTCAGCAGCGAAAACCAGTCGGCATGGCGTTGCAGCAAGATGATCGTCTCCTGTCCGGGTGCGCTTAGGGTCTACAAAGCTTTCCCCGGCCTCACAACCGGATCAGGCCTTGCGGGCGTGCAATTCGCACAGGCAGGACACGGGCTCGCCGTGATTGCGTTCGATGACCGCGTCGGGCGCCATCCGGTCCATCGCCTGGGCAAGGTCGATGTCCAGCTCGGTCAGGCCCTTGGCGGAATGGGTGGTCAGGGTCACATCCACGACATTGTAGCGGTTGGTCCAGTCCGGGTGATGATTCAGCTTTTCAGCCACCAGCGCCGCGCGGGACATGAACCCCCAGGCCTCCTGAAAGCTGCCAAACTTCCACACCTTTCGGATCGCATCCGTGCCCGGCACGGCGGCCCATCCGGTCTCGGCCAGGGGCGGCAACTGGGCCTTGCGGTCGGTTTCGGTCATCAAGTCGGGCATGATGTCCTCGCTGGGATCAAGGTGCAGGGCATTGCGCCAGCCTACTCCCGACCCTCGCACTTGCGGAAGGGGCCATAGGCGGTCAGCACCTCGATCTCTTCCCCCACTGCGCGGCGTTCCGCCTGCAGGTAGCGATCAACCGCCGTGCGGAAGCTGCGGTCGGCGATCCAGTGGATCGAATGGGTTTCCACCGGCAGATAACCCCGCGCCAGCTTGTGTTCGCCCTGCGCCCCCGCCTCGACGCGAGACATGCCGTGGGTGATCGCCCAGTCGATGGCTTGATAATAGCACAGCTCGAAATGCAGGCAGGGATGGTCCTCGACACAGCCCCAGTAGCGGCCATACAGCGTGTCGCGCCCGATGAAGTTCAGCGCGCCCGCCACCGCCCGGTCACCGTTGAAAGCCAGGACCAGCAGCATGTCGTTCCGCATCGTATCGTGGAACCGGGCAAAGGCCTTGCGGGTCAGGTAGGGCGTGCCCCATTTCCGGCTGCCGGTGTCCTGGTAGAAGGCCCAGAACGCATCCCAATGCTGCGGCTCGATCTGATCTCCGGTCAGCGCGCGGATCGTCAGGCCGCGTCCCTGCGCGGTCTCGCGTTCCTTGCGGATCATCTTGCGCTTGCGGCTGGCAAGGTCGGCGAGGAAGTCGTCAAAGGTCCCGTAGCCCCGGTTTTCCCAGTGGAACTGCTGCGTCACCCGGTGCAGGGTGCCTTCCACCCCGGCCAGGGCCTCGGCCTCCTCAGGCGTGCAGAAGGTCGCGTGCAGGGACGACAGCTTGTTCTGCGCCGTCACCGCGATGGCCCCTTGCCACAGCACCTCGCGATGGGCCGCGTTCCCAAGGAACCGCCGCCCGGTGGCAGGCGTGAAGGGGACCGCGATCTGGAGTTTCGGATAGTAGCGCCCCCCGGCCCGTTCCAGCGCATCCGCCCAGCCATGGTCAAAGATGTATTCGCCCTGGCTGTGGCCCTTCACATACAAGGGCGTCGCGGCGACAAGCCTGCCCTCCTCGCGCAGCACCAGCGGCCGCGCCTGCCAGCCGGTGCCGGTGCCTGTGGAACCCGAGGCCTCCAATGCCACCAGAAAGCGATGGGTCGTGAACGGGTCAATCGGCCGCCCCTCGGCCTGTTCGGGCGCGGCAACGGCGTCCCACTCGGCGGCGGGAATGTCGGACAGGCTGTCGTGCAGGGTCAGGTCGTCCATTCGCGCCCCTCTGGTCGGGGGAAAGGTGGCGGGCGGGGCGCGAAGGTCAAGCCGGAAGCGCGGCCAGATAGCCCTCGAAGGTCACATTGTCGGCAACCTGCCGAGCCAGTGCCTCGTCGGCGGCAGAGCGGATGGTCCAGCACAGGATCGCGGCACCTTGCGCCTTCAGTTCGGCGACCCGGGGTCGGCCAAGGTCGCGGCCTTCGTGGCTGATGAAGCTTGACCCTGTCGCATCATAGTCCGGGATGGGACGCAGCCGGTCGCAGACCTCGACCGGCAGCGGCGCCCAGTCGTCGGGATTGTAGGCCGAGGTGGTGATCCCGCGCGGCAGCTGCGGGGCAAGACGCTCCATGTGGGCGATGGAATGGGGGTTGAAGGACATGACCGCGACATCGCCCCGATAGCCTGCCGGAGCCGCCGCCGTCGCCGCCTCAAGCCTGCCATCGGTCGGGCCCATGACCATGGTCTGGTCCTTGATCTCGATCAGCAGGGGGACCTTCCCGTCGATCAGCCCCAGCACCTCGGCCAGGGTCGGGATCGTGTCCGTCGACCCCTTCAGCCCGATCCGGCCTAGCTCGGCCGCCGTGCGGGCATTGACCGGGCCGGTCTCAGCGGTCAGCCGGTCCAACTCCTCATCATGGAAGACCATCGCCACGCCGTCCGACGACAGCTGCAGGTCGATCTCGATCCCATACCCCGCCTCGACCGTCGCCTGGATCGCGGCGGGTGAATTCTCGATCCGCCCTGCCGCCCGGTCATGCAGGGCGCGGTGGGCGATGGGCAGGCGGAGGAAGCTGTTAGGCAGCGGGACGCGGGTCATTTCAGGGCGAAGATCGCCTCGATTTCCACGGCCACCCCCAGCGGCAGCGAGGCGGCCGAGACGGCGGACCGAGCATGACGACCCGCGTCGCCAAGCACTGCGACCAGGAAATCCGACGCGCCGTTGATGACCTTGGGCTGGTCGGTGAAATCGGGGGTGGAGTTGACGAAGCCCACCAGCTTCACCGCGCGGTCCAGCCGGTCCCAGTCGCCGCCGACGGCCTTCTTCAGCTGGGCGAGCAAGGAGATCGCGCAGCGTTTCGCGGCCTCGGCGCCCTGTTCGAACGACAGGTCCTCACCCAGCCGGCCCTTGATCAGACCGGCCTCGTTCTGGCTGATCTGGCCCGAGATATGGACCAGGTTCCCGACCTGCACGAAGGGCACATAATTCGCCGCCGGGGCAGGGGCGTCGGGGAGGGTGACGCCAAGCTCGGCAAGGCGGGATTCGATGGCGTGCATGGGGTCCTCCTGACTGTTCGGAGGCAAGGTATCGCGGCAGGGAAAAGGGGGCAAGGGCGCGGCTGTCCACGCAGGACAGCGATGGGCGATCATGCAATTTCAGTGGGTTGCTTGTGGGCGTTCACCATTCGGTAACGCATCGCCGCAGGGTGCAACCACCGGATCGACCCGGGTGCGCTGGGGTATCCTGTCGCGCCTGTGGCACTGGCGCGGGGCGATCCTGGTGTCGGGGGCGCAAACCCGCCCCCAACCAGACCTGTCCCTTAAGCCCAGGGGCGCAGGGTGGCGTTCTTCGCCTCGAAGCTGTCGATCGCCGCGGCCTTCTCCAGCGTCAGGCCGATGTCGTCGAGACCGTTCAAGAGGCAATGCTTCTTGAAGGCATCGACCTCGAAAGCGAAGGTCTTGCCGTCCGAGGCGGTGACCGTCTGGCTTTCAAGGTCCACCGTGATCCGCGCATTCGCGCCCTTGCGGGCGTCGTCCATCAGGTAGTCGACCGCGTCCTGCGGCAGGACAACGGGCAGGATGCCGTTCTTGAAGCAGTTGTTGAAGAAGATGTCGGCAAAGCTGGTCGAGATCACGCAGCGGATGCCGAAGTCCAGAAGCGCCCAGGGCGCGTGTTCGCGCGAGGAGCCGCAGCCGAAGTTGTCACCGGCCACGATGATTTCCGCCTTGCGGTACGCGGGCTGGTTCAACACGAAATCCGGGATCTCCTGCCCGTCCTGCGTGTAGCGCATCTCGTCGAAGAGGTTCTTCCCCAGGCCCGAGCGCTGAATGGTCTTCAGGAACTGCTTGGGGATGATCATGTCGGTGTCGATGTTGACCAGCGGCATCGGGGCCGCGACGCCGGTAAGAGTGGTGAACTTGTCCATCGGGCGATTCCGCAACGGTTGAGGTTGGAAACGGGCCATAGCGCTATTGCCGGGAAACGACAACCATGCCCTGCTAGACATTCCCGTCACGGCTGGCATAGCGTCGCACAAATTCATTTGCGGAAGCAGGATTCGATGACCAGACCCCGCGTTCTTATCCTTGCGGAACAATGCAATCCGCTTTGGCCCTCGCTGCCGATCGTCGGCTACAAATATGCCCTGGCCCTGGCACAGCATTGCGATGTGAAGATCGTGACGCAGGTCCGCAACAAGGACAACGTCGTCGCGGACGGGCGCGAGTTGGACAAGTTCGACTTTCTCGACACCGAATACATCGCCGCGCCGATGGAGCGGCTTTCGCAGTTTCTGCGGGGCGGCAACCAGGTGGCCTGGTCGACAGGCATGATGATGGCCTACCTGCCCTATCTGGCGTTCGAGCGGGACGCCTGGAAGAAGTACCGCTCGCAGATAGAGGGGGGCGCGTTCGACATCATTCACCGGATCACACCGATGTCGCCGACGCTGCCAAGCTATATTGCGGGGCGGGGCGGGGTGCCCTTCGTAATCGGGCCGCTGAACGGCAATCTCGACTGGCCAAAGGCCTTCCAGCGCGAGCAGAAGCGCGAGAAGGAGACGCTGCGGAAGCTGCGGAACTACTACAAGTACATGCCCTACGCCCGGAAGACCTATACGAAGGCAGCGGCGGTGCTGGCGGCTTTCCGTCATACGGTCAAGGACATCTCCTGGACCCCGGCCGAACGGATCGTCCCCTTCCCGGAGATCGGCTTCGACCCGGCGGTGTTTCCCGCCGAGCGCGAGAGGGCTCCGTTTGCCGGGGCGGGGGAGAAGACCTTCCTCTATGCCGGGCGGCTGGTGCCCTACAAGGTGCCCGAGGTGGTGGTGCGCGCCTTCGTGGGCGATGACCGGTTGCGCCAGCACCGGCTGCGGATCATCGGCGACGGGCCAGAGCGGGGCCGGATCGAGGCGATGGTGAAGGAAGCGGGTGCCGAGGACCGGGTCAGCTTTGAGGGCAACCAGACCCAGGCGACGGTGGCCAAGGCGATGCGCGAGAGCGATGCCTTCTGTTTCCCCTCGATCCGCGAACTGGGTGCGGGGGTCGTGATCGAGGCGATGGCCTCCGGCATCCTGTGCATCGTGACGGATTACGGCGCCCCGGGCGATCTGGTGGCGGACGGGCGCGGGGTGGCAATCCCTCTGGCGCCACTGGATGACCTGGTTGTTTCGTGCCGGCAGGCGATGCTTGGGGCGCTTGACCAGCCAGAGGCGCATGCAGCGCTGGCGAAGGCCGGGCAGGACCATGCGCTGCAGAATTATACCTGGGACGCAAAGGCCCGGCGCACGGTCGAGGTCTATGAGGCGGTGCTGGCCGGGAGACCCCCGGCCGAGCTTAGCCCTTATTGATTTGGCGGGCGGGGGAAGGCCCCGCCCGATCCATCAGGCCATTTCGCCCATCAACTCGCGCACGTCGGTCAGGTGGCCGGTGATCGCCGCCGCCGCCGCCATCGCGGGCGACATCAGATGCGTGCGGCCACCGCGGCCCTGACGGCCTTCGAAGTTGCGGTTCGAGGTCGCCGCGCAGCGTTCGCCGGGGGCCAGCTGGTCGGGGTTCATCGCAAGGCACATGGAGCAGCCCGCAAGCCGCCACTCAAACCCTGCGTCGATGAAGATCTGCGCCAGACCCTCTTCTTCCGCCTGCGCCCGGACGAGGCCCGAGCCCGGCACGACCATCGCGCGCTTCACCTTGATCTTCTTGCCCTTCAGGATCGCCGCCGCCGCCCGCAGATCCTCGATCCGGCCATTGGTGCAGGAGCCGATGAAGACCGTGTCGATGGCGATGTCGGTCAGCTTCTGGCCGGGGGTCAGACCCATATAGTCCAACGACCGCTGCGCCGCATCGACCTTGCCGCCGGTAAAGCTTTCCGGAGCGGGGACAACGCCGGTGATCGGCAGCACGTCCTCGGGGCTGGTGCCCCAGGTGACGACGGGGGCGATGTCCTCGCCGCGGATCGTCACGACCTTGTCGAAATGCGCGCCTTCGTCGGTGTAAAGCGTCTTCCAGTAGGCCAGAGCGGCCTCCCACTTCGCGCCTTTCGGGGCGTGGGGGCGGCCCTTCACATATTCGAAGGTCTTCTCATCCGGGGCGATCAGGCCCGCGCGGGCACCGCCTTCGATGGCCATGTTGCAGACGGTCATCCGGCCTTCCATCGACAGCTCGCGGATCGCCTGGCCGCAGTATTCGATGACATAGCCGGTGCCGCCCGCCGTGCCGGTCGCGCCGATGACCGACAGGGTGATGTCCTTGGCGGTCACGCCGGGGCGCAAGCTGCCGGTGATCTCGACCTTCATGTTCTTGCCCTTGCGCTGGATCAGCGTCTGGGTGGCAAGGACGTGTTCGACCTCTGACGTGCCGATCCCGTGCGCGAGGCTACCGAAGGCCCCATGGGTGGCCGTGTGGCTGTCGCCGCAGACCACGGTCATGCCCGGCAGGGTCCAGCCCTGTTCCGGTCCGACGATGTGGACGATGCCCTGGCGGATGTCGGACACCGGGTAGTAATTGATCCCGAAATCCTTGGCGTTCTTGTCCAGTGCGGCCACCTGGATGCGGCTGTCTTCCGTCATCGTCGCGGCATTGGCGCGGTCGAGCGTCGTGGGCACGTTGTGGTCCGGTACGGCGATGGTCTTTTCCGGCGCGCGGACCTTGCGGCCGGTCATGCGCAGGCCCTCGAACGCCTGGGGGCTGGTCACTTCGTGGACCAGATGCCGGTCGATATAGAGGAGGCAGGTGCCGTCCTCGGCCTGATGGACGACGTGGTCGTCCCAGATCTTGTCATAGAGTGTACGAGGAGCCATGGCTCTCACCTGTTCGTTGGGATGGCGTAGGAAAAGGGTCGACGGGCCGTGCGCGCTGGTCAGGCGCGGGCAAGGACGTTGCGGGTCATGCCGAAGAAGCGGGCCGGAAGCCGCGCGTGGTCGGTGATGTTGAAATAGATGAACCCGGACATGGGGGCGATATACGCTCGAAATGCGGCCCAAGCAAGCTAGGTCACCTTGCAGGGAAGGGGTTTCAAGATGCTGAAACGGATCATTCTGGCTGTGGGGGTGGCGATGGCAGGCGTTGCGGGGGCCGAGACGACACACAAGGGCTATGAGATGCCGCCCTACACGGTGGACTGGCAGGACGGCGCGCGAGAGATTCGCAGCTATGGCCCGCATCTTCTGGCCGAGGTGAAAGTCTCGGGCAGCCGGTCGGGGGCGATCCAGAAGGGGTTCCGGGTCCTGGCCGGATACATCTTCGGCGGCAATGCGACCGGAGAGAAGATCGCCATGACGGTCCCGGTTGCCCAGACGCCGGACGGCGAGAGCTGGGTGGTCAACTTCATGATGCCCGCGCGCTATACGACAGAGACCCTGCCGACGCCCCGCACGGACGCGATCCGCTTCGTCAAGGCCGGGCCGTCGCGGCAACTGGTCGAGCGGTTCTCGGGGATACCGGGGACCGATGGCATGGCCGAGCGGGCCGAGGCGCTGGCGGTATGGGCGAAGGCGGAAGGGTACGAGGTCATCGCCGGGCCGCACTACTATTTCTACGACGCGCCGATGACCCTGCCCTGGAAGCGGCGGAACGAAGTGGCCTTCACCATCCGCTGACCCCTCTGTCCGGCCTAAGGCGTGACGGATGCGTTCAGCATCCGCTCGATGCAGGGTTCGGGGCTGTCGACCTCGATCAGTTGCCCCCCGCCCCTGCCGCCGGTCTCGATCCACCAGAACCGCGTGCCGACCGCGCGGATCAGGCTGCGATCATGGCTGACAAGAAGCGTGGCCGCGCCCTTTTCGGTCAGTTCATCCTCCAGCGCCTCCTGTCCTTCGATGTCGAGATGGTTGGTGGGCTCGTCCAGCAGGAAGAAGTTCGGCCGTTGCAGCCTTAGGACCAGCAGCGCAAGCCGCGCCTTCTGGCCCCCGGACAGGGCCGCGATCGGTGTGGACTGCAGGGTCAGGCTGACCCCCGCCCCTGCAAGCACGGTGCGCGCCGCCTGATCGCCAAGGTCGAACCGGGCGGTGATTGTCCCATGCGGGGTCGCCTTCGGATCTAGCCCGGTCAACCCCTGATCGGCCACCCCGGCGATGACGGTGGGGGCGGCACGGATCGGACCCTCCCGCCCTTGCAGCGCCGCATCGACCATCGCCATAAAGCGGGATTTGCCCGCACCGTTCGGGCCCAGCAGCACGACCCTGTCACCCGGTGCGATCCAGAGCTGCGGACAGCGGAACAGGCGCCGCCCATCCGGCGCTATCACGTCACAGGGCGCGACCGAGATCAACGCCCGCGCATGCGCGTCCGAGGTTTCCAGCCGGATGTCTCCCGCGCTGCGTGGCTTGTAGGCCGGGGTCGCGGCGGCCTCGATCCGCGCAGCACGGTCGGTCAGCTGCTTCGTCTTGACCACCAGAAGGTCGGAACCGGAATTGATCCCGATGTTCTTCAGTTTCGCCGCCTGCCGCCGCAGCTGGCGCGCGACATGCAGGTCCTGGTCATGCTGGCGCGCGGTCGCCGCGTCCACCTCGTCCAGTGCGGCCTGGGCGCGGGTGAAGGGCAACGCGAAGTCGCGGGACGCCCGGTCGCGCAGGAACAGGGTCCGGTTGGCGACGTCGTCCAGAAAGGCCCGGTCATGCGAGGCGATGACCAGCGCCGTCCCGCGCGGCAGACCCATGATCCAGCGCTGCAACTGGCCGATCCGCGACAGGTCCAGATGGTTCGTCGGCTCGTCCATCAGGATCAGGTCGGGGGCCCTGACCCAGACCCGTGCCAGCATGACAAGGCGCTGCCAGCCACCCGACAGCGCTGACATAGGCAGGTCACGCAGGGCTTCGGGGATGTCCAGGTCATCCAGCGCGATCTCGGCACGCCAGTCCTCGCCGTCGTCGACCGCAGCAAGAACCACGTCGCGGACGGTCTGACCCGCCAGCCCGGCCGGCACATCCTGCGCCAGAAACCCCGTCACCAGCCCGCGTTTGCGGGTCATCTGGCCCTCGGTCAGCTCGGTCAGGCCCGCGATAGCCCGCAACAGGGTCGATTTCCCCCGCCCGTTCGGCGCGACCAGCGCCAGACGGTCCCCGGGGTGCATAGTCAGGTCAAGGTTGGAAAACAGCGGTGCGCCAAGCGTGATGCCTGCGTCTTTCAGGGTGAGAAGGCTCATGATCTCTCCGGTCCGGTCATGGCAGACAGGCTGCCGTTCGGGCAGATCAGAGAAGCGATGAACCCCCGATCAGCCCCGCACAGTCACATGCGGGGCAGGGACAGGGCCGGTCGTATGGTGGTGATTGGCGCGCAGGATCACCGAAGCCTCCATCAGATGGCGGAAGACTGGGCCAATCCCGGGGAAGCGTCAAGACAGCAGGGGCCTGGTCTTGTTCGCCAGAGGGCAGGGTCCGAAGTCGTTGCACAGGGCGAAACCGCCCCTTTCGTCCGGCAACCGGGGGTGATAGCCAGCCCGCGTCATGTCTGCCACGTCGACCGAACCCAAGCTGGCCGATCCCGTCCTTTCAGGCGGGGCAATGACGCACAAGGCGACGCAGAACACCAAGCTTGGCATCTGGCTGATGATCGCCACGACTCTGGTCTTTGCGGCGCAGGACGGGATCTCGCGGCATCTGGGGTCGAACTATCCGGTCACCATGGTGGTGATGGTGCGGTTCTGGTTCTTCGCCCTCTTCGTGATGGCCCTTGCCGCCCGCGCGCCGGGAGGGATCCGCGCCGCAGTCCGGTCGCACTATCCTTGGGTGCAGGCCTTGCGCGGGCTGATCCTGGTTGCTGAAATCGCGGTGATGCTCCTGGCATTCGTCAAGCTTGGGCTGATCGAGGCCCATGCCGTCTTTGCCTGCTATCCGCTGCTGGTCGCGGCGCTGTCAGGCCCAATCCTGGGCGAAAAGGTCGGCTGGCGGCGCTGGACGGCCATTCTGGTCGGGGCACTGGGTGTCCTCATCATCCTGCAGCCGGGGTTCGGCGTGTTCTCGCCCTGGGCGCTGGTGGCGCTGCTCGCTTCGACGATGTTCGCGGTCTATGGCCTGTTGACCCGCTATGTCGCACGGAAGGACAGCGCCTCGGTCAGCTTCTTCTGGACCGGCGTGGTGGCCGCCGTCGCGGTGACGCCGTTCGGGCTTCTGCAATGGACCTGGATGACGCCGGGCGACTGGGGCTGCATGGCGGTTCTGTGCTGCACGGCCGTGCTGGGTCACTGGCTTCTCATCAAAGCATTCGCCGTGGCCGAAGCCTCGGCGATTCAGCCTTTCGCCTATCTGCAACTGGTCTGGGCCAGCGCCATCGGCCTGTTGCTCTTTGGCGAGACACTGCGGATCAACGTCGCCGTTGGCGCGGGGATCGTCGTCGCGGCGGGGGTCTTCACGCTGTGGCGGCAACGGGTCCGCGAGAAGGCCGCCCTGCGCCTTCAGAGCGGCGGACAGGCCGTGTTGAGTGCGGCCGTTGAACCGGCAAGCGTGAATTCGGTCCGATAGGTCTTGCCGTCCTCGACAAACCGGCCCGGCATTTCCACCCGGATCACGCTGTTTGTCCTGATGTCAGCCGCCAGGTATTCGTTGATATCCGCCCAGAACGCGTCTTGCACGAATGTGAAGTTCCCGATGTCATAATCCGCGTTGGTGCCGTCAAATGTAAAGGTGAACTGGTTGCCCTGGGGGTCCTTGGGCAGGAAGTTCGGCTCCGTCCCGGGATAGATCCTTATCGTCCAGGTGTAGTCCCGCGTCGTGCTGCCAGTCTCATGGCATTCGAGAAACAGCCGCTCGCCCCTGGCATTGTCGACATAGGCAAAGGGGATGCCCCCTTCGTTCGGCCCCACCTGCATCGGCCGCGATCCGCCGCTGCCGGCCAGGTACATCACCTGCCAGCCCTCTGCCGCGGCCGAGGTTGCACACATCGCCAGTGCTGCCGCAAGTTTCAACATCCCGCCACCATCCCCTGTCCAGACTGCCGCAGCGAAAGCATATTGCCCTGGTCCTCCGGGAACAGAGCGGATTTCCCTACGTGTTCACACCGGTTGCCCCGCCCGAGCCACGGGCGTAAAACCCAAGGCATCGCCTGGAAGGAGCCTGCCCATGACCACCCCGAAACCCGTCGTCCTGTGCATCCTTGACGGCTGGGGCATCGGTCCGAACCCGGAAACCAGCGCCCCCGCGCAGGCGCAAGTGCCGACCTTCAACCATCTCTGGGCCACCTGTCCGCATGCCACGCTGACGACCTTCGGGCCGGATGTGGGCCTGCCCACGGGGCAGATGGGGAACTCGGAAGTCGGGCACACCAACATCGGCGCGGGCCGCGTGGTGGCGATGGACCTGGGCGCGATCGACCTTGCGGTCGAGGACGGCAGCTTTGCCAAGAACCCGGCGATTGTGGACTTTGCCGCCAAGGTGAAGGCCAAGGGCGGGGTGGCGCATCTGATCGGCGTCATCTCGGACGGCGGGGTGCATGGGCATGTGAACCATGTGCTCGCGGCCTGCCGGGCGATTGTGGCGCTGGGCGTCCCTGTCGCGCTGCATGCGGTGACGGATGGGCGCGACGTGGCCCCGTCCTCGGCGCAGGGCTACATGGAGGCGCTGGTCAAGCGGCTGCCCTATGGCGCCAGCATCGCCACGGTGACGGGCCGCTACTGGGCGATGGACCGCGACAACCGGTGGGAGCGCGTCAGCCGCGCCTACGAAGCGATGGTCCTGGCCCGCGGCGAAACCGCGCCCGACCCGCTGACCGCCATCTCGAACAGCTACGGCAAGGGCGAGACGGATGAATTCCTCGCCCCCACGGTGATCGACGGCTACCACGGCGCGCGGGACGGTGATGGCATCTTCTGCCTGAACTTCCGCGCCGACCGCGCGCGGGAAATCCTCGCGGCCATCGGCGACCCGGCCTTCACCGCGTTTGACACCGGCACGCGCCCGAACTGGTCGGCGCAGTTGGGAATGGTCGAATATTCCGACCTCCACAATGCCTACATGGCCACGGCCTTCCCCAAGCGCGTTCTGGTCAACACCATCGGCGAATGGGTCTCCAGCCACGGGCTGACCCAGTTCCGCCTGGCGGAAACCGAGAAATACCCGCACGTGACCTTCTTCCTGAACGGCGGCCGCGAGCAGCCCTATCCGGGCGAAGACCGCGCCATGCCGCCCTCGCCCAAGGTCGCGACCTATGACCTGCAGCCCGAGATGAGCGCGGATCAGGTGTCGGACCATTTCGTTGCGGCCATCGAGAAAGGCTATGACCTGATCGTCGTCAACTACGCCAACCCCGACATGGTCGGCCATACCGGGTCGCTCCCCGCCGCGATCAAGGCGTGTGAGGCGGTGGACCGTGGGCTTGGCCGGGCCCTGGCGGCGCTGCAGGCCAAAGGCGGGGCGATGATCGTGACGGCAGACCACGGCAACTGCGAGGTGATGGTCGACCCCGTCACCGGCGGGCCACACACCGCCCATACCACGAACCCGGTCCCGGTCATCCTGGTGGGTGGGCCGGATGGCGCCACCCTACGGACCGGCCGCCTGGCTGACCTCGCCCCCACGCTTCTGCAACTGATGGGCCTGCCGCAGCCGCCCGAGATGACGGGACAGACGCTCATCGCATGATCCGCGCTGCCGCCCTTCTGGTCCTCCTCGCTCTGCCCCTGCGGGCCGAAACCGTGGCCGAACAGGCGGCGAAGGCGTCCGCCGACCTGCAACAGGCCGTTGCCGCGCTGGAAGGCGCGACCGAAGCGCGGGACCGGGTGGCGGCGCTAAGCCAGACGATCCGCGCCTACGAGTCAGGCCTTGGCGCCCTGCGGTCTGCCTTGCGTGAGGCAGCCCTGCGCGAGGCCACCCTGACCCGCGCCTTCGAGGCCAAGCGCGACGGGATCGGGCGGCTTCTGGGCGTGCTGGCGACGATGGAGGCGAACCCTGGGCCGCTGCTGCTTCTGCACCCCGACGGGGCGCTGGGCACGGCGCGGTCGGGGATGATCCTGGCAGACGTGACCCCGGCGCTTCAGTCCGAGGCGCTGGTGCTGAAGGCGGAACTGCAGGAACTCTCCGACCTCCGCGCCCTGCAACTGTCGGCGGGCGAGGTGCTGGAACGCGGACTGGCGACGGCCCAGACCGCCCGCACGGCCTTGTCGCAGGCCATTTCGGACCGGACCGACCTGCCGAAACGATTCACCGAAGACCCCGAGGTGCTGAAGGGGCTTCTGGACAGCGCCGATACGCTGGACGCCTTTGCCGCAGGCCTGTCGCCCGATGCCGAGGCCGGGACCAGCTTTGCCGGGGAAAAGGGCCGCCTGCCTCTGCCCGTCCTGGGCACCGTCCTGCGCCGCCCGAATGAGGCCGACGCCTCCAATGTCCGCCGCCCCGGCGTGACACTGGCCACCCAGGCCCGCGCCCTGGTGACCGCGCCCTGGCCCGCCACGATCCGCTTTCGCGGGCCGCTTCTGGACTACGGAAATGTGATGATCCTTGAACCCGGCGACGGCTATCTTCTGGTGCTTTCGGGGATGGAAACCCTGTATGGCGAAGTGGGAGAAGTCGTGGCGGCAGAGGCCCCTCTTGGCTTGATGGGAGGATCGGCGGGCACGACCGCGGAATTCGTGACCCTGGGCCCAGATGGGTCTGGCGGGCGCGATACGGAAACGCTTTATATGGAACTCAGACAGGGCGCGCAGCCCGTGGACCCGATGCCGTGGTTCGCAAGCCTCGCCCGCACAGGAGACTGACGAGCATGAAGAAGCATGTGATGGCCGCCCTTGCCGGAACCGTGGCCGGGGTCGTGGCAACCACCCAGATCGCCGGTCCCCTTGTCGCGCAAGAGGCAGTACCGCAAAGTTCGATCTACGAACAACTTGACCTGTTCGGCGACATCTTCGAACGCGTCCGCGCCCAGTATGTCGAGGAAGTCCCGACCGAAGAACTGGTGACCGCCGCGATCAACGGCATGCTGACCTCGCTTGACCCGCATTCCAGCTATCTGTCCGCCAAGGATTTCGAGGACATGCAGGTCCAGACCCGGGGCGAATTCGGCGGACTGGGGATCGAGGTCACCCAGGAAGAGGGCTTCATCAAGGTCATCGCGCCGATGGACGATACTCCGGCCGACAAGGCAGGGATCCTGGCCGGCGACTACATCACCCATGTCGACGGCGAGGCGGTGTCAGGTCTGCTGCTTGACGACGCGGTGGGAAAGATGCGCGGCCCGATCGGATCGGAGATCATCATCACCGTCGTCCGGCAGGGCACACCCGAACCCTTCGACGTCTCGATCATCCGCGACACGATCAAGCTGACCGCGGTCCGGGGCAGGGTCGTCGGCAAGACCGTGGTCCTGCGGATCACCACCTTCAACGACCAGACCACCTCCGGCCTGAATACCGAGCTGAAGAAGGCCCTGGAGGAATTGGGCGGGTTGGAGAACCTCGATGGCGTGGTCATCGACCTGCGCAACAACCCGGGCGGCCTTCTGAACGAGGCGATCACGGTGTCGGACGCCTTCCTCGACAAGGGCGAGATCGTGTCCACCCGCGGTCGCGCGCAGGGAAGTGGCGAGCGTTACAATGCCCAGGCGGGCGACCTGATCGAGGGCAAGCCGATCGTGCTCTTGATCAACGGCGGCTCGGCTTCGGCGTCGGAAATCGTCGCGGGGGCGCTGCAGGACCATCGCCGGGCCATCGTCGTCGGCACCAAGAGCTTCGGCAAGGGCTCGGTCCAGACGCTGATCCCGCTGCGCGGCGACGGGGCGATGCGCCTGACCACCGCGCGCTACTACACACCCTCGGGCCGGTCGATCCAGGCGTTGGGGATTTCGCCGGATATCGTCGTGCAGCAGCCGGTCCCCGAACCCGTCGATCCGAACGCCCCGGCGGAAGAGAAAAGCGCAGCCCTGCGTGAGCGGTCCGAAGCCGACCTGCGCGGTGCGATCACCAATGACTCGATGACGGACGAGGAAAAGCGGCTCTACGAGGAAGAACTTACCCGGGCGGAAGAATCCGCCAAGCTGCGGGATGAGGATTACCAGCTGGCCTATGCGGTCGACATCATCAAGGGCCTGACCGCCATAGCTCCGGACGCGCCCTGACCCGATGGCCGATCCGGAAAGCCTTCCCTACCGGCCCTGCGTGGGCGTGGTGCTGATCGACGCCCGCGGCATGGTCTTTGCCGGGCAACGGATCGACAGCCCCACCCCCGCCTGGCAGATGCCGCAGGGCGGGATCGACGAGGGCGAAAAGCCGCGCGAGGCCGCCTATCGCGAGCTGTGGGAAGAAACCGGCGTCACCCGTGACAAGGTGGAATTCGTCGGCAAGACCCACGGCTGGGTGACCTACGACCTGCCGCCCGAGCTTCTGGGCAAGGTCTGGGGTGGCAAATATCGCGGCCAGAAGCAGAAATGGTTCCTGTTCCGCTTCAAGGGCACGGATGCGGACGTGAAGATCGCGACCGACCACCCGGAATTTTCCACCTGGCGCTGGATCCTGGCCGACGAGATGGTGGAGTCGATCGTCCCCTTCAAACGCGCGGTCTACGAGGAAGTCATCCGCAGCTTCCGCGCCTACCTCGCCTGACGCCTCCTGCGTATCGACTTCGTCTCCTCGTCGGGCGGACGCCAGCGAGGAGTGACGAAGTCATCGACGAGCGGTATGGCAGAGAACAGAATTCCGAAACTTCGCAGAAAACGCGCGTTGACGGGAAATCCGTCGCGCACGTCGCGGCAGCGTAGAACCGTTGCCCAACCGCGGCATGTGCCCCGCGATTTCCGCCTTATCTGCGCAAAATCCCCTGCATTCGCTTGATGTCGCCCCCCCGGTCGGGCTACGCCCCGCGCAACTGGCGGGGTATCCGCCGCGCTGAAAGGTTGCCCGAATGCAATTGCAGAACCACGCCCCGATCCCCGAACTCTACGTCTCCTACGACTCGGCCCAGAAGCTGAAGGCCGAGGCCGGGAACCTGCCCTCGTGGGACCTGACCCCACGGCAGATCTGCGACCTCGAACTTCTGATGAACGGCGGGTTCAACCCGCTGAAGGGATTCATGGGGCAGGCGGACTATGACGGCGTCGTCGCCGACATGCGCCTTGCGGACGGCACGCTCTGGCCGATGCCGATCACGCTGGACGTCACTGAGGCCTTTGCCGACAAGGTCGAACCCGGACAGGACATCGCCCTGCGCGACCAGGAAGGCGTGATCCTTGCCATCCTGTCGATTAGCGACAAGTGGATCCCCAACAAATCCGTGGAGGCCGAGGGCGTCTTCGGCGCCGACGATCTCGCCCACCCGGCGGTGAACTACCTGCACAACGTGGCGGGCAAGGTCTATCTCGGCGGCCCGGTGATTGGCATCCAGCAGCCGGTCCACTACGACTTCAAGGCCCGCCGCGACACGCCGAATGAACTCCGCGCCTTCTTCCGCAAGATGGGCTGGCGCAAGATCGTCGCCTTCCAGACCCGCAACCCCCTGCACCGCGCGCACCAGGAACTGACCTTCCGCGCCGCGCGCGAGGCCGAGGCGAACCTCTTGATCCACCCCGTCGTCGGCATGACCAAGCCCGGCGACGTCGACCACTTCACCCGCGTCCGCTGCTATGAGGCAGTGCTGGACAAGTATCCAGCCCAGACCACCGCGCTGTCGCTTCTGAACCTCGCCATGCGCATGGGTGGCCCGCGTGAGGCCGTCTGGCACGGGATCATCCGTCGCAACCACGGCTGCACCCACATGATCGTCGGCCGTGACCACGCTGGCCCCGGCAAGAATTCTCAGGGCAAGGATTTCTACGATCCCTACGCCGCGCAGGAGCTCTTCGCCCAGCACGCCAAGGAAATCGGCATCGAGATGGTTGACTTCAAGCACATGGTCTATGTGCAGGAGAAGGCCCAGTACTACCCGGCAAACGAGATCCCGGAAGGCTCGACCGTCCTCGACATCTCGGGCACCGAACTGCGCCGCCGCCTGCGCGAAGGCCTGGACATCCCGGAATGGTTCTCGTTCCCCGAGGTCGTCAACGAACTCCGCAAGACCTCGCCTGCCCGGTCCAAGCAGGGCTTCACGGTGTTCTTCACCGGCCTGTCCGGGTCCGGCAAATCCACCATCGCCAACGCGCTGATGGTCAAGCTGATGGAGATGGGCGGGCGTCCCGTCACGCTCCTCGACGGTGACGTGGTGCGGAAACACCTGTCCTCGGAACTCGGCTTCTCCAAGGAACACCGCGACATCAACATCAAGCGGATCGGCTATGTCGCCTCCGAGATCACCAAGAACGGCGGCATCGCGATCTGCGCGCCCATCGCGCCTTACACCGCGACCCGCCGCGCCGTGCGCGAGATGATCGAGGCCTACGGCGCCTTCGTCGAGGTCCATGTCGCCACCAGCATCGAGGAATGCGAACGCCGTGATCGCAAGGGCCTCTACAAGCTGGCGCGTGAGGGCAAGATCAAGGAATTCACCGGGATCTCCGACCCCTACGAAGCCCCGACCCAGGCCGAACTGGTGGTGGACACCGAAAATGTCGACGTCGACCACTGCGCGCACCAGGTGCTCTTGAAGCTGGAGCAGATGGGCCTGATCCGCGCCTGATCCCGCCTTGAAACCAAAAGGCCGCGTCCCAGGGGGGCGCGGCCTTTGTCATTCATTCCGCCTTCATCATCCGGCGCAGAAGGCCGTCCTTCAGAACATACTGGTGATACAACGCCATCAGCGCATGGCCTAGGACGACCAGCATCAGGAGGTTCGCGGCAAGCCCGTGGACCTCGCCCACGTCCAGCCCCAGGAAAAAGACGCTGGCACCGCCCAGGGGCACCGCGACCATCAGCAGATAGATCAGCCGATGGCCCCAGTCCGCCGCCATCACCGAAACGCTTCCCGGTGCACCGGGGGCAGCGGGAGCGCCGCGCGACAGCCGGACGACAATCCGCACGATCACCAGCGTCAGGATCGCAAGGCCAAAGGCCACATGCGGCACAAAGCCCGCAACTCCACCATCCTCGACGGCCTCCATCGCCTCTTCCGCCCCCTCGCCTGACAACCAGGCGACAAGGATCAGGACGGCGATGATCCAGTGCAGGGCGATCTGCAGCCCCGAGTATCCGGTAGTGGTTTTCAAGACGAACCTCCGTTGACGCTTACTCCGCTTACGATCAAGCGTAGCGGTTCCGTCGCGGAAGGCCAGTCAATGCTGGCTGCTGGGCCGGGGTATCAGTGCACGCTTACAGGGGTGTAGTCGTGTTCGCGCGCCAGATGGAAGGCGAGCCTCTTGTCCGCGACCAGCGCAAGCTGCTGGCCATCGGCGCCGTGCACCGACCAGATCACCCGTGCGTCGCCCAACTGCTCGCGCACGTCATCCGGCAGGTCATCCACCGCAACCTCGCGCACATAGACGATGCGGTCCGTGCCCTGCGGCAATCCGTTGAATGGCGTATTCATCATTTGCCCCCTTTCTGGCTGGCATCCTTGCGACCGATCCGGATCGTCTGGACCACGGTTTCCGGCACATGGCGGTGCAGGTCGACGTGGAGAAGCCCGTTCTCCATCGTGGCCCCTGCAACCTCAACGCCGTCGGCGAGCACAAAGCTCCGCTGAAACGCGCGGGACGCGATGCCCCGGTGCAGGAACACCCGGTCGCCCGTGTCTTCGGCCTGACGGCCACGAACGACAAGCTGCCGGTCCTCGACGGTGATCGACAAGTCCTCCTCGCGGAAGCCCGCGACCGCCAGCGTGATCCGGTAGGCGTTTTCCGCCACCGCCTCGATGTTGAACGGAGGATAGCCCTCGGCCCCCGATTTCGCGGTGCGTTCCACCAGCCGTTCCAGCTGCTCGAACCCCAGAAGATACGGGTGGGCCCCAAAGCTTAACTTCGTCATCGGACAGTCCTTGGCATAAGCGACGGTTCGGTCTGCGCGGCCCTGGATCAGGCACCGCACGGGTTGAATATGGGGCGGGCAGGTCAGGCCCGCAAGGCCCAGCTATCCGGCGAGAGCAGGCGCTTTCCACGCGATTTTCGCCAGAAACCTTCCCGCAGCGGCAGAGCTTTCCTATATCCTACGGCAAAGGCAGGAACCGATTCGCCAGACCCATGAACGCGCCCACCGAACTCAGCCACGACGAAATGCTTGGCATCCGGCTTGAAGTCCTGCGTCGCGAACACCGCGACCTGGATGAGGCCATCCATGCGCTGGAGCAGACCGGCCGTCCAGATGCGCTGACCCTGCGCCGCCTGAAAAAGCAGAAGCTGGCGCTGAAGGACCAGATCGTGAAGATCGAGGATATGCTGATCCCCGATATCATCGCCTGATTGCCCCGTCTCGCGCCTTAGACTTGCCCCTGCGCCCGCGCCAAGGTAATCGCCCCTGAAACCAAGGGGGCACGCATGGCCGTATCCGTCGGAATCATCATGGGGTCGCAAAGCGACTGGCCGACGATGAAGGCTGCGGCTGAAATCCTGGACGAGCTTGGCATCGCCTATGAGGCGAAGATCGTCAGCGCCCACCGCACCCCTGACCGCCTCTGGGACTATGGCAAGACCGCCGTCCAGCGCGGGTTGAAGGTCATCATCGCAGGCGCGGGCGGCGCGGCGCACCTTCCCGGGATGATGGCGTCCAAGACCCGCGTTCCGGTGATCGGCGTCCCGGTGCAGACCAAGGCGCTGTCCGGCGTCGACTCGCTCTATTCGATCCTGCAGATGCCCAAGGGCTATCCTGTCGCCACCATGGCGATCGGCGGGGCGGCGAATGCGGGCCTGATGGCCGCCGCGATCCTTGCGACGTCCGACCCAGCCGTTGCGGCGAAACTCGACGCCTGGCGGGAGGCCCTGTCCGCCTCTATCCCCGAGGAGCCGAAGGATGACTGAACTCCCGCAAGGGTCCACCATCGGCATCCTTGGCGGCGGGCAATTGGGCCGGATGCTGTCCGTCGCTGCCAGCCGGCTGGGCTACTGCTGCCATATCTTTGAACCGGGCGCTGCCCCGGCGGGAGACGTGGCGCTGAAGGTCACCACGGCATCCTACGAGGATGAAACGGCCCTGCGCGCCTTCGCGGCATCGGTCGATGTCATCACCTACGAATTCGAGAATGTCCCGACCTCGGCGCTCGACCTCCTCGAAAGCCTCAAACCGATCCGCCCGAACCGCCGCGCGCTGGCCATCAGCCAGGACCGGATCAGCGAGAAATCGTTCCTGAACGACCTCGGCCTTGCCACCGCCCCCTGGGCCGCAGTGAACTCGGAGGCAGACCTTCGCGCAGCGGTCGAAAAGCTGGGCCTGCCCGCGATTCTGAAGACCACCCGCCTTGGCTATGACGGCAAGGGGCAGGCCAAGCTGACCGACGCCGCGGACATCCCCGCCGCCTGGGCCAGCATGAACAACGCGCCCTGCGTGCTGGAAGGTTTCGTCGCCTTCGACCGCGAAGTCAGCGTGATCGCCGCCCGCGCGCTCGACGGCCAGGTCGCCTGCTTCGACCCCGGCGAGAACATCCACGAAGGCGGTATCCTGCGCACGACCACTGTCCCTGCGCGCCTCTCTCCCACCCAGCGGTCAGACGCGATCCTGCTGGCTGCCCGCATCCTGAACGCGCTCGACTATGTGGGCGTCATGGGGGTGGAACTGTTCGTCACCCCACGCGGACTTCTGGTGAACGAAATCGCCCCCCGCGTCCACAACTCGGGCCATTGGACGCAGCAAGGCTGCACGGTGGACCAGTTCGAACAACATATCCGCGCGGTTGCGGGCCTGCCCTTGGGTGACGGCAACCGCTATGCCGATGTGGTGATGGAGAACCTGATCGGCGACGACGTCCTGCGCGTGCCCGACCTTCTGAAAGCCCGTGACACTGCCGTCCACCTTTACGGCAAGGGCACGCCCCGCCCCGGCCGCAAGATGGGCCATGTGAACCGGATCAATCGCACCTGACGCCTCCTGCGTAGCGCTTTCGGCTTTTCGTCGGCGGACCAGCGAGAAGAAACAAGGTGCAACACGCACCGCCGCTTGATCCCGATCAGGGCACCGTTCGTCCTTTCCTGCGTTGTCTCGGGCACCGACACCCGCCCGAGGAACATCATGGCCGACCACACCTCGATCTACGCCCACACCGCCCGCTGGATCGCCCAGTTGTCCGGCCGACCGATCACCTTCCTGCTTGCGGTCGGCCTGATCGTCGTCTGGCTGCTGACCGGACCGATCTTCGGCTATTCCGACACATGGCAGCTGGTGATCAACACCGGCACCACCATCATCACCTTCCTGATGGTCTTCCTGATCCAGAACACCCAGAACCGCGACACGGTGGCGATGCAGCTGAAACTGGACGAACTGATCCGGGCCACCCGCGGCGCGCATCTGTCGCTGCTCGACCTGGAAGAGCTGGAGGAAAAGGAGCTTGCCGCCTTCGTCCGCCAGTATGAGGCCCTGGCCGCCTTTGGCCGCGCGCAGTTGGACAAGGGCATGACCGACACCGGCACACCCGAGGTCGTCAGCCAGACTGAACCGCCTGAAAAGTCTCTTTCACGACAGAGGTCAGGGTCACCGAAGGGTCGAACTTCCCCTCGCGCAGAAAGCTGATGACCTGCCGGATCACAACGGGGTTCACCATCATGAAGGTATGGGTGACCGGCAGGACCAGATGCTCGGCCATCCCGTCAAGCTTGGTGCTTTCCACCGTCACCTTGCCGTCGTTCGGCCCGGGCAGCATCGTATTCCACACCGGATTCAGCGACCGGGTCCCGGCGATGATCCCCAAGGGATAATCCGCCGGCGGCAGGCGGTTCGGCCAGCTGTCCGGCCCGGTCCCCAGGGTGAGACCCGCCTTGCCGTTCATCATGCTGAAGACCGGGTTGTCACCCATCTTGTCCACCAGCTCTGACCCGTGGTTGGGTGGGGCCAGCATCACCACCCGGCCCATCTGCGCCGGGCGCTGCCGCGTCAGCCAGTCGCGCAAGAGGATACCGCCCATCGAATGGGTGACGAAATGCACCCGCCCCGGCTCGACCTTTGCGACCGCCTGGCCGACTTCCTCCACCAGCTCTTCCGGCGTGGCCTTGGTCGACGGATAAGACCAGTTCACCACCCGGAACCCCGCCGCCTTCAGCGCCATTGCCATCGGCGCCAGCGAGGCATCGGTGCGCGCAAGGCCATGCAACAGCACTACGGCATCCGTCACCCCCGCGCCCTCTTCGGTGGCGGGGGCGGGCAGGAAGCGAGCAAGGCGACCAGTCAGCCACATGCCCCGACTGTCGGCCCGGCCCGCCCGCCGATCAAGCCCGGATTTCCGCCCACTGGACAAAGCCGACGCTGCGTCACAGGGTTATCGGCATGGCCAAGTTCAAGCCCCGCCTCGCCGCCCGCGCGCTGATCCTGCAGGAGGACCAGCTTCTGCTGGTCAACGCCTACCCTGACGCCCGCCTCGGCCTCTGGTGCGCCCCGGGCGGGGGATGCGAGGCCGGACAGTCGCTGCCCGACACCCTCGCCCGCGAGGTGATGGAGGAAACCGGCCTCACCATTTCCGTCGGCCCGCCGGTCCTGGTGAACGAATTCCACGACCCCGACACGGGCTTTCACCAGATCGACCTGTTCTTCCGCTGCACCATCGCCGCCGGGACCCTCGACGACGCCTGGACCGACCCGGAAGGAGTCGTCAGCCAGCGCCGCTTCTTCTCCCGCACGGAACTCGCCGCGGGCCGCGTCCGCTTCAAGCCCGACAGGCTGCCCGACGCCGCCTGGGGCACGGCCGCCGCGCTTTACGATCCGCTGGAAGTGATCCTGAAATGAGCCGCGCTTTTGTCAACGAGGATGCAGGCGCCGACCGCCCCGACCTGCCCGAACTCCCCGTGCCCCCGGGCCCCAACATCGTCACCCCGCGCGGGCTTGCGGCCCTTCACGCGCGGATCGCCCAGCGTCAGACCGATCTGGCGGCATTGAAGGCCCGGGTCGACCGGCTGGACAAGCTGCCCGAGGCGGCAGCCGAACGCGACCTGCGCTGGCTGGAGTCGCGTCTGAAAGCCGCAGTCGTCATCGACCCCGTCCAGCATGACCTGACCGAAGTCGCCTTCGGCCTTGCCGTCACCGTCGCCGATCCGGATGGTCACGAGACCACCTACGAGATCGTGGGAGAGGACGAAGCCGACGCCACCCGCCACCGCATCGCGCCGAACTCTCCCTTGGCCCGCGCCCTCCTCGGCACGCAGGTTGGCGACCTGGTGACATGGCGCAGACCCTCTGGCCCGCTCGACCTGGAAATCACAAGGATCGCCCATGCGCATCCGTGAGCTATTCCCCTCGGAAACCGCCCTCGTCGCGCAATTCTACCGCGAGGCGCCGGACTACTGGCTTTTGGCCGAAGGCCGTTGCGATCCCGAGTCGCAGGCGCAGGACTTCTTCTCCGACGCCCCCCCGAACTGCGATCCTGCGACCAGCGACCGGCTGGGCCTCTTCCTGAACCACCGCCTCTCGGGCGTGGCCGAGGTCTCCTACGGCTTTCCCGAGCCGAACGACGCCTATCTGGGCCTGATGCTGATCGGCCCCTGGGCGCAAGGGGCCGGCCACGGCAAGGCCTTCCTGGCCCATGCCGCCGCGCTTGCCCGCAAACGCCATGCTCCGCGGCTGTATCTGGCCGTCCTCGACGCGAACCCGCGCGGCCGGGCCTTCTGGGAGCGGGAGGGTTTCCGCCCCACCGGCATCCGCCGTCAGGACAGCACGACAGGTCACTGGGTCGAGCGGATGGTGAAGGACCTGTAGGGCAGACTGGCAAGCGCCACACCGCCCAGGACCAGAACGGCTGCTCCCCAGAACCGCAGACCCGGGACCTCTGCCAACAGCACCGCCCCGCCCAGCGCCGCGATCATCGGGACGGACAGTTGCGCCACCGCCGCCCGCGCCGCGCCCAGCGCAGGCAGCACGGCATACCACAGCGCATAGCCCAGCCCCGAGGTGACAGCGCCGGACACCACCGCAAGCGCCAGACCGATCCCATCGGGTTGCGCAACCCCGGCGACAAGGCCAAGCGGCAGGACCAGCGGGACTGACAGCAGGAAATTCCACGCCGTTGCCGCAAGCGGATCGGCAGACCCCCGGCCCGCCAGCGAATAGACCCCCCAGCCAACCCCCGCCGCCGCCATCAGGACCAGCGGCAGCGCCTCGGCAGCGCCCGGTGTGGCGATCAGACCCAGTCCGCCCAGCGCCAGCCCCGCCCCGATCCAGCGCCGCGCGGGGATCGCCTCCCGCGACCAGACGGCTCCGGCGAACATCGTGACCTGAACCATGCCGAACAGCACCAGCGCCCCGGTCCCGGCCTCAAGCCCCCGATAGGCCAGCGAGAACCCGGTCAGATAGACCGACAGCCCCAGAACGCCCCCCACGCGCCCATGACTGCCGGGCCAGCCCCAGCCGCCGCGCTGCCACAGAAGCAGCAGGGCCAGCATCGCGGCCCCCGACACCAGCCGGACCATCGCGAACTCGACCGCCCCGATATGGCCCGGCCCCACCGCCCAGCGGTTCAGCACGGAATTGGCCGCGAAGGCCAGCATGGTCAGGGCGGTGAGAAGAAAAAGCCGCATGGGTGGCACCATGCCGGGGCTTTGTAGGGTGGGCAATGCTGCCCACCATCCGCAACAGAAAAAGGGCGCCCGAAGGCGCCCTTTCCCGTAGTCCTGAAGCGGTGGATCAGAAGTCCATCCCGCCCATGCCGCCGCCGCCGCCCGGCATGGCCGGAGCGCCTTTCGGCTCGGGACGGTCGGCGATCATCGCCTCGGTGGTGATCAGGAGCGAAGCCACCGACGCCGCGTCTTCCAGAGCGGTGCGGGTCACCTTGGCCGGGTCGATCACGCCGAACTTGAACATGTCGCCATATTCTTCGGTCTGGGCGTTGAAGCCGAACGAGGTGTCATTGGACTCGCGGACCTTGCCAGCCACCACGGCACCGTCGACACCGGCGTTCTCGGCGATCTGGCGCAGCGGAGCTTCCAGCGCGCGGCGGACGATGGCGATGCCGGCGTCCTGGTCGCTGTTGGCGCCCTTCAGGCCGTCGAGGCCCTTGGAAGCCTGCACCAGCGCCACGCCACCACCGACGATCACGCCTTCCTGCACGGCCGCACGGGTCGCGTTCAGGGCGTCATCAACGCGGTCCTTGCGCTCTTTCACTTCGACTTCGGTCATGCCGCCGACGCGGATGACGGCAACGCCGCCCGCCAGCTTGGCCACACGCTCCTGCAGCTTCTCGCGGTCGTAGTCCGAGGTGGTTTCCTCGATCTGCGCGCGGATCTGGCCGACGCGGGCTTCGATCTCCGCCTTCTCGCCAGCACCGTCGATGATCGTGGTGTCATCCTTCTTGATGATGACCTTCTTCGCACGGCCCAGCATGTCGAGGCCGACATTCTCCAGCTTCATGCCGAGATCGTCCGAGATCACCTGGCCGCCGGTCAGGATCGCGATGTCCTGCAGCATGGCCTTGCGACGGTCGCCGAAGCCCGGAGCCTTCACGGCAGCGATCTTCAACCCGCCACGCAGCTTGTTGACGACGAGGGTGGCAAGCGCTTCGCCTTCGACGTCTTCAGCGACGATCACCAGCGGACGCTGCGACTGGATCACGGCTTCCAGCAGCGGAACCATCGGCTGCAGCGACGACAGCTTCTTCTCGTGCAGCAGGATGAAGGCGTCTTCCAGTTCCGCAATCATCTTGTCGGCGTTGGTGACGAAGTAGGGCGACAGGTAGCCGCGGTCGAACTGCATGCCTTCGACGACGGTGGTTTCCGTCTCAAGGCCCTTGTTCTCTTCGACGGTGATGACACCCTCGTTGCCGACCTTCTGCATCGCTTCCGCGATCTGACGGCCGATTTCAGTTTCGCCGTTGGCCGAGATGGTGCCGACCTGCGCGACTTCAGCCGAGTCCTTCACCGGACGGGCCATCGCCTTGATCTGCTCGACAACCTTGGCGGTCGCCAGGTCGATGCCGCGCTTCAGGTCCATCGGGTTCAGGCCCGCGGCGACCGACTTCATGCCTTCGCGGATGATGGCCTGGGCCAGCACGGTCGCGGTGGTGGTGCCGTCACCGGCCTCGTCGTTGGTGCGGGAAGCGACTTCCTTCACCATCTGCGCGCCCATGTTCTCGAACTTGTCGGCCAGTTCGATTTCCTTGGCGACGGTGACGCCGTCCTTGGTGATGCGCGGGGCGCCGAACGACTTGTCGATGACCACGTTGCGGCCTTTCGGGCCCAGGGTCACCTTCACGGCGTCGGCGAGGATGTTCACGCCGCGCAGCATGCGGTCGCGGGCGTCGGTGTCGAACTTGACGTCTTTAGCAGCCATTATGATAGCTCCTTGAATGGGTTATGGATTTGCGCAGGTCGGGGTTCACCCCGACTCCCCTCAGCCGATGATGCCGAGGATGTCGCTTTCCTTCATGATGAGCAGCTCTTCGCCGTTCAGGGTCACTTCGGTGCCCGACCACTTGCCGAAGAGGATCCGGTCGCCGGCCTTGACCGACGGCGCGATCAGCTCACCCGAGTCCTTGCGCGCACCTTCGCCCACGGCGACGATCTCGCCCTCTGCGGGCTTTTCCTTGGCGGTGTCGGGGATGATCAGCCCGCCCTTGGTCTTTTCGTCGGAAGCGATACGCTTGACCAGAACGCGGTCATGCAGCGGTTTGAAAGCCATCTGGGGTACTCCCTTGAGTTTCCAGGTTTGATCTTGATTAGCACTCAGCTTGCCCGAGTGCTAACGCGCTAGCAGGTAGGCGAAGGCCCGCTGTGTGTCAACACCCCGGTCGGGCTTTTTGATTTGCCTTTTGCCGGTCCGATGCCACGATGGCCCGAACCGAAGCTTGAGTGATCTGCCGCATGTCCCGTCTTCTCACCTGCCTGTCCGTCCTCTTTCTGGGCGCCCTTGTTTGCGGCGCGGCCTCAGCCGCCTGCGTCGGCCAGAACCTGTTTTCCACCATGGATCCCGCCCGCCGGGCCGAGATCGCCGCCGCAGCCAATGCGGTGCCCTTTCCCACCGGAAATTTCTGGCGCGCGACCCGGGGGGATGAGGTCATTACCATCGTCGGGACCTACCACTTCGACGACCCCCGCCACGCGCCTACCCTGACCGCGCTGACCCCGAAGATCACCTCGGCGAAGACCGTGCTGGTCGAGGCGGGACCGGACGAGGAGAAGGCGCTCATGTCGCTGATCGCCAAGACCCCCTCGACCATGGTCATCACCGAAGGCCCGACGCTGAACCAGCTTCTTCCGCCCGAGGTCTGGGACCCCCTGTCCAGGGCGATGTCCGACCGGGGCATCCCGGCTTTCATGGCGGCGAAGTTCCAGCCCTGGTATGTCCTGACGCTGCTGTCGATCCCGCCCTGCGCGATGTCGGCGATGACCGACAAGCCGAAGGGGCTGGACGGCATGGTCGTCGACACCGCCCAGGCCGCGGGGGTCCCGGTGCGCGGACTGGAACCGTTCGACACGCTGTTCACCATCTTCGGCGACCTGACCACGGACCAGCTGACCGAGATGCTGGCCTCGACTCTCGCCATCGAGGACATGAGCGAGGATTACTTCACCACCCTCGTCGACAGCTATTTCGCGGGCGAAAGCCGCCAGGCGTGGGAGCTGATGCGCTTTGCCAGCTATGACCAGCCCGGCTATACCCGCGCCGAGGTCGACGCCGAGTTCGCCCAGATGGAAGAGATCGTCGCCTCCCGACGCAACCGCGCCTGGATCCCGGTGCTGACGGACGCCGCAGCCAAGGGTCCGGTCTTCACCGCCTTCGGGGCCCTGCACCTGTCGGGTGAGGATGGGGTGCTGAACCTGTTGCAGAAGGAAGGCTTCACTCTGGAGGAGCTGAAATTGTGATCCTGCCCGGCCGGATCGCGCGGCTTTACATCCTTGATCTCGGCCTGTTCGAGGTGCGGGGCGGTGAAAGGGTCATCGGCATCCCCGGCTATCTGATGCAGACCGACCGGGGCCAGAACATCCTGTTCGACACCGGCTTCCCGCCCGGGTATCTGACCGATCCCGACCGCCCTGCTCAGGACGGCCTCCCCCGCTTTGGCCGTCTGATCGACTTCCGCCATGACCAGACGGCCGAAGGTGCGCTGGCCCTTCTCGGCCTTGCGCCCCGGGACATCGACCTCGTCATCCTCTCTCACGGCCATATCGACCACGTCGGCTCGCTGCCCCTCTTCGCCCACGCCCCCATCGTCCTGACCACCCGCGAACGGGCCGAGCCCGCGCCGCTCTACTTCGGCAGCGCCCGTCCGATCCCCTGGCCGGAGGCGCTCTACCACCAGATCGACGCCGACACCCCGGTTTGCGAGGGCCTGACCCTTATCCCCACCCCCGGCCATACGGCGGGCCACCTTTCGGCGCTGGTCGCCCTGCCCGATGGCCGCCACGTCATCCTTGCCGCCGACGCGATCAACCGGGCATCCGAACCCGCAGAGGGATTTGCCGATGCGGACAACCCGGCTGCGGCACAGGCCTCGGCCAACTACCTCCTGTCCCTCGCCCCGCCCGAGGCGATCCTGATCTACGGCCACGAACCCACGCAATGGCCGGTCCTGCCCAAAGCGCCAAAGCCTTGGTGACCGACCGCCGTCTGGGCCTTGCGATGGTCTTCATCGCGACCCTGTCGTGGAGCACGGCGGGCCTCTTCATCCGCGCCGCCGACACCGACCTTGTGAACATCATCTTCTGGCGCGGAATCTTTGGCGTGCTGGGAATGGCCGTCGTCCTGCTGGTCTTCCAGGGCTGGGCGGGGCTTGGCAGTTTCAAGCGCCTCGGCAAGGCGGGTTGGGCCTATGTGCTGGTTTCGGTCCTGACGCTTCCGGCCTATCTGGCCAGCCTCCACCTCACCTCCATCGCCCATGTCGCCATCATCTACGCCACCGTTCCGCTGATGACCGCAGTGCTCGCCTGGCTCGTCCTGCGCGAGGCGGCCCCCCGCTCTGCCATCATCGCCGCACTGGTCGCCCTGATCGGCGCGGTCTTCATGGTCGGCCTCAGCACGGATGGCACCGCGCTTGGCGATGCGCTGGCATTGGCGATGACATTCGGCATGGCGGTCCTTGTCGTCCTGGCCCGCCGCAACCCCGAGATTCCAGCCCTCGCCGCGGGCCTTGTCGCCACGCTGATGACCGTCGTGGCAGTCCTGCCCTTTGCCACGACCTCGGTGCCCGACGGAAACACCATCCTCATCTTGGCCATCTTCGGCCTGTCAAACTCGCTTCTCGGCTTTGCCCTCTTCATCCTCGGCTCGCGCCGCATCCCGGCGGTCGAAACCGCCCTGATCGGCGCACTTGAGGCCCCGATTGCCCCGGTCTGGGTCTGGCTGATGTTCGGCGAAACGCCCCAGCCCGCCACCATCGCGGGCGGCCTTATCGTTTTTGCCTCAGTCTTCTGGCACATCCTCCGCAGCACGCGCACCGCACCCCTGCCCGAGTAGGGGCGTCCCACAGGACGCCCCCTTGGCCTTACCGCTGCCCCGACTTGCCGGGGATCATCCCGCGCTTCGGTATCAGTTTCAGCCCCTGCGGCCCTTTCGGGGCCCGCAGGCTTGCCGGGTCGAACCCGGGCCCCTTCGCGCCCTTGTTCAACGGTTTCAGCCCCGCCATGGCGGGTTTTCCAGTCTTTGTGTTCGGCATGATCTGCCCCTGTCTTGGAATAGGATGGAAGGGCCGGCACGAAACCGGCCACGAAACGGCGCTTAGGCCGAAACGGTCTTGTCCATTCTCAGGGCACTCCTCGGGCAATGGGCTGCACGCGGGCCGTCAGGCCCCACTCATGCCCCCAAAGTGGGGCGTCAGACGGTCGGTTCCATGACACGGACACTCCTCTACCAAGGTCGCCATCATGCCACATCTGGCCCCGCGTGACAATCGCCCCGCCCTCGCCTATACCGCCAGCGAACCGCAAAACCTCCCAAGGGCATCCCCATGACCACCCTCGTCTTCGGCCACAAATCCCCCGACACCGATTCCACCGGGTCGCCCATCATCTGGGCCTGGTACCTGACCGAAACCGGCACCCCGGCGAAACCTGTCCTGCTGGGCGAACCCAACACCGAAGCCGCCTTCGTGCTGAAGCACTGGGGTCTGGACAAGCCCGCGATCATTTCGGACGTCACCGCTGACGACAAGGTGGTGATCGTCGACACCAACAACCCGGCCGAACTGCCGCCCTCGATCAACGAGGCGAAGATCCAGGGCATCATCGACCATCACCTTCTGGTCGGCGGCATCAAGACCAAGACCCCGATCGACATCACCATCCGCCCGCTGGCCTGCACCGCGACCATCATGCACGACCTGATGGGTGACCATGCCGCCACGGCTCCGAAGCACATCAAGGGCGCGATGCTGTCCTGCATCCTCTCGGACACGCTGGAGTTCCGTTCGCCCACCACCACGCCGCACGACCGCGCTGTGGCTGAAAAGCTGGCGAAAGACCTGGGCGTCGACATCGCCGAGCTGGCAACGAAGATGTTCGAGGCCAAGTCCGACGTCTCCGCCTTCTCGGACGCCGAACTCCTGCGGATGGACAGCAAGGAATACAACGTCGCCGGGAAAGAGCTTCGCGTGTCCGTGCTAGAGACCACCGCGCCCAAGATCGTACTTGATCGCAAGGACAGCCTGATGCGGTCCATGGTCGATGTCGCCAAGGAAGACGGGGCCGATCAGGTCCTGCTCTTCGTCGTCGACATCATCAAGGAGGAAGCGACTCTCCTCGTCCCGAACGACCTGGTGAAGCAGATGGCCGAAGCCTCCTTCGGCGCCAAGGTCACCGGCGACACCGTCGTCCTGCCCGGCATCATGAGCCGCAAGAAGCAGATCATCCCGGCGCTGAAGCTCTGATTTCAGGCCTGTTGCGCAACCGTTCGTGCATACGCGCGTATGCATGGACGGTATACGCGACGTAGACGCGTCGTTGACCGCCGTTTTGCGCCGAAAGGGCCCCCGAATGACCGAGATCATCCGTTCCCTCGCCGATCTGACCGGTCGCTACGACGCCGTCTTCTGCGACCTCTGGGGCTGCCTGCACAACGGGAAAGCTGCCTATCCGGCTGCCGTTGCCGCCCTGCAAGCCTTCCGCAAGTCGGGCGGCAAGGTCGTCCTCCTGACCAACGCGCCGCGTCCGAAATCCAGCGTCATCAAGCAGTTGGATGCCCTCTGCGTCCCACACGACGCCTATGACCTGGTGGTCACCTCGGGCGATGCCGCGCAGATGGGGATGCTGTCGGGTGCGGTGGGCCGCAAGGTCTACTTCATCGGCGCACAGAAGGATGAGCCTTTCTTCACCGACTTCGCGGATGATCTTGCCGCCTACGCTACCACGCAGTCCCCGATCACCCGCGTCCCCCTGAACGAAGCCGAGGGGATCGTCTGCACCGGCCTTGCCGACGACCTCACGGAAACACCCGACAACTATCGCGCCACGCTCCTCATGGGAAAAACGCTAGGCCTGCCAATGCTTTGCGCCAACCCTGACATCATCGTCGACATGGGCGACAAACGGCTCTATTGCGCCGGGGCGCTGGCGCAGGCCTACGAGGCGATGGGCGGCACCGCGCTCTACTTCGGCAAACCCAACCCCCCGATCTACGACCTCGCCCGCCGTCGCTTGGCCGAGATCGGCCTGACCGACCCGCAGGTCCTTTGCATCGGCGACGGCATCCGCACCGACGTTCAGGGCGGCATCGGCGAGGGGCTCGACACGCTGTTCATCACCGGCGGACTTGAGGCCGAGCGCTTCGGCGCGGACGTCGAAGCCCCCGAGGCCGGTCTCCTGCTCCCCTGGCTGGAAGGGGAGCAGCTGTCGCCGACCTTCGCGATGGGTCGCCTCCGCTAGGTAACATTCGTTCACTTACTGCGCGCATATTGAACAAATCTTGCGCAACGGATTGTGCCGCGCTGCAGCATGTGCTAGCCTTTCCCCGCGTCGGAAAGGATTCGCTTACCATGCTCGACAACATGCCCCGCGGCACGATCTGCATCGAGGACATCGAAATCGGCATGTCCCGCCACCTGTCAAAGGTCGTAACCGACCGGGATATCGAGCTTTTTGCTGAAGTCTCCACCGACCGGAACCCCGTCCACCTCGACGAACAGTACGCTCAGGACACCATTTTCGAAGGTCGGATCGCCCATGGGATGCTGACCGCTGGCCTCATCTCGGCCGTCATCGGCGAGCAACTCCCGGGCCACGGCACCGTCTACCTTGGCCAATCTCTCAAGTTCATGGCGCCCGTCCGCCCCGGCGACATGGTCCGGGCCGAGGTGACCGTCACCGCCATCGACCACGCAAAGCGCCGAGTCACCCTTGAAACCGTCGCCTCGGTGGGTAAAACCGTTGTCCTGAAGGGTGAGGCGCTGGTTCTCGCGCCCAGCCGCAAGTTCGACTGACGGGGCAGACGCCCCCGTGAAGGGCGCGGATGCAGATTCATCAAGACTTCCAGTGGCTTGACCCCAAAGCCCGCGGCGCATCCGTTGCGATGGGCAACTTTGACGGCGTGCATCTGGGCCACGCCTCGGTCATCGACCTCGCCCGCGACCGTGGCCCGCTGGGCATCATCACGTTTGAACCCCACCCCCGCCAGTTCTTCGCCCCCGACGCCCCGCCCTTTCGCCTGATGAACGCCGAGGCCCGCGCCAACCGGCTGGCGAAGCTGGGGGTGGAGCATCTGTTCCAAATCCCATTCAACCGCGCCCTCGCTGCCCTGACTCCCGAGGACTTCGCAAAAACCGTTCTGGCCGAAGGGCTTGGCATATCCCACGTCGTCGTCGGCGCCGACTTCTGCTTCGGCAAGGGCCGCGCGGGCACGGCCAGGGATCTCCGCGCCCTTGGAGAACATTTCGGCTTCGCCACCACCATTGCCCCATTGGTCCAGATCGCCGGGCGCGAGGTGTCCTCCACCGCGATCCGCCAGGCCCTGACCGAAGGCCGCCCCCGCGATGCCGCCGACATGCTGGGCCACCTGCACCGGATTGAGGGCGAGGTGATCCACGGCGAAAAGCGGGGCCGGGAACTTGGCTATCCCACCGCGAACATGGCCCTTTCCGGCCTTCATCTGCCGCGCTTCGGGGTCTATGCCGTCAAGGTCGACGTCCTGACCGGCCCCCATGCCGGATCCTACATGGGCGCGGCCAGCCTTGGGGTGCGGCCCATGTTCAACGGCGAAGTCCCGAACCTGGAAACCTTCCTGCTGGACTTCAAGGGCGACCTTTACGGCCACCACCTTTCCGTCGCCTTGGTCGATTTCCTGCGGCCGGAGCTGAAGTTCGACGGCCTCCCCGCGCTCATCACCCAGATGGACGCCGACTGCGCCAAGGCACGCGAGATCCTTTCGGCGCTGTAACCCCTTCCCTTTTCCGCCGCGCCGCCGCACCTTCCACGCATGACCACGCTCCGCCCCCGCTTCTGGGAAACCGTTCCCCTGAACAAGCTGACCCAACAGGAATGGGAGGCTCTGTGTGACGGCTGCGGCAAGTGCTGCCTGAACAAGCTGGAATACGAAGACACAGGCGAGGTCGCCTATACCCGCATCGCCTGCCGCCTCCTGGACGGCGATACCTGCCAGTGCCGCGACTACCCGAACCGCAAGCTGCATGTCCCGGAATGTGTCGTCCTGACACCAAAGACCCTGCCCAAGATCGCTTACTGGATGCCCGCGACCTGCGCCTACAAACTGCTGTGGCAAAAGAAGAAACTGCCGTCGTGGCACCCGCTGCTGACCGGCGACCCGGAAAGCACCCACACTTCGGGGAACGGCATCAAGGGGATCACCATCCCCGAAGGGTCGGTCCCCGAGGATGACTGGGAAGACTACCTGATCGAGGAAACCCCCTGATGCGCTTTGCTTCCGACAACACCTCGGGCGCCGCGCCCGAGATCATGGCCGCGATCCTGAAGGCGAACGAAGGCTATGAGCGCAGCTACGGCGCCGATGCCGCGATGGAGCGTGTCACCGACCTTGTCCGCGACCTGTTCGAGGCACCCCGGGCCGAGGTCCGGCTTGTCGCCACCGGCACCGCCGCCAACGCGCTGGCCATCGCCACCCATGTGCAGCCCTGGGATGGCGTCTTCTGCCACCGCCACGCCCACATCGCCGAAGACGAATGCAACGCGCCCGAGTTCTACTCCGGCGCCAAGCTGGTGCTGGTACCAGGCGAGCACGGCAAGATCACACCCGACACGCTGGGACAGGCCCTCGCCACCACCGGCGAAAGCGGCGTCCACGGCGTCCAAAGGGGCATGCTGTCACTGACCAACGTGACCGAGGCCGGGACGGTCTACACCCCTGCCGAGATCGCCACCCTGACGGCACTCGCCAAGGCCAGGGGCATCCCCTGCCACCTCGACGGCGCGCGCTTCGCCAATGCGTTGGTCGCAACGGGCGCGACCCCGGCCGAAATGACCTGGAAGGCGGGAATCGACGTCCTTTCGCTGGGCGGCACCAAGAACGGCTGCCTGGGGGTCGAGGGCGTCGTCCTCTTCAACCCCGCCAAGGCCTGGGAGCTTGAACTCCGCCGCAAGCGGGGCGGGCACCTCTTTTCCAAGCATCGGTTCCTGTCGGCCCAGATGGAGGCCTACCTGTCAGGCGGCCTCTGGCTGCGGCTGGCGAAACAGGCCAACGCCATGGGGCAGCGACTGGTCGAAGGTCTGCGGCAAAGGCAGGCCCATGTGCCGCCCGCGGACGCCAACATGCTCTTCCCGGAATGGGCCGCAGGCCACCACGAAAGGCTGGAAGCCGCAGGTGCGGCCTACTACCGCTTCCCCGCCCCCGAAGGCCGGGAACGGGCGCGCCTGGTCGCAAGCTGGTCCACGACCGAGGCTGACGTCGACGCCTTCCTCAACGCCTTCTGACCAAGGCTTTTTCGCACCGTTAGCGGCCGCGCCGGTTTGCATTCGCAAAGCCGGGTGATAAGGCGTGCGCATCCCGAATCCGCTGCCCGGAGCCGCCATGCCCGCTGTCACCGAACCGAAGCTCATCGCCGGTAACGCCAACCTTCCCTTGGCGAAGTCCATCGCCCGGCGGATGTCGATGCACCGGGGGATGAGCGTCAATCTGGTGGACGCCCGGGTCGAGCGGTTCAACGATCAGGAGATCTTCGTCGAGGTCTTCGAGAACGTCCGCGGCGAGGACATGTACGTCATCCAGTCGACCTCGAACCCGGCGAATGACAACCTGATGGAACTGCTGATCATGACCGACGCTCTGCGTCGGTCTTCTGCTTCCAGGATCACCGCCGTGATCCCCTATTTCGGCTATGCCCGTCAGGACCGCCGCGCCAAGGCCCGGACGCCGATTTCGGCCAAGCTGGTGGCAAACCTCATCACCCAGGCCGGCGTCGACCGCGTCCTGACGCTCGACCTGCATGCCGCGCAGATCCAGGGCTTCTTCGACATCCCCGTTGACAACCTCTACGCCTCGCCCGTCTTTGCGCTGGACATCGAGCATCAGTTCAAGGGTCAGATGCAGGACCTGATGGTCGTCTCGCCCGACGTCGGCGGCGTGGCGCGCGCGCGGGAACTGGCCAAACGGATCAACGCACCCCTCGCCATTGTCGACAAGCGGCGGGAAAAGGCGGGCGAGATTGCGGGCATGACGGTGATCGGCGACGTGAAGGGCCACAAGTGCATCATCGTCGACGACATCTGCGACACGGCCGGGACGCTTTGCAAGGCCGCCGAGACGCTGATGGAGGCCGGGGCGACCGAGGTGCACAGCTATATCACCCATGGCGTGCTGTCCGGTCCCGCGGTGGAACGCATCCAGAATTCGGTCATGAAGTCGCTGGTCATCACCGACTCGATTGCCCCGACCGAGGCAGTGAAGTCCGCGAAGAACATCCGCATCGTCCCCACCGCGCCGATGTTCGCGCAAGCGATCCTGAACATCTGGGGCGGGATGTCGGTTTCCAGCCTGTTCGAGACGGACACGCTGGTCCCGATCTACGAAGGTCTTTACCAGCGCAGCTGACGTGAAACCGCACCGGAATTGCCATAAAGTCAGCCCAATTCTCCGATAGCCAATCCATTGTTGCAGGTCCGCGCATGATTGCGGGGCATTTGCCGGAACGGGCGAGGATTATGGAATCAAGGGCCGCAATGGCGGGGCAGGGGTCTAACCGGCTTGTACGGCTGCTTCCGATCGAAGCGTGCCTCTTGTGGTTCATCGCCCTTATCGGTGTCCTTGCCCTTGCTCTGGCGTTGACGATGCAGCGTCAGGTCAACTGGCCACCTTTCCTGGGCGGCTACGTCGCGACCCTGGGGCTTGCTGCCATCGGCGGCTATGTCCGGCAGGTCAAGGCCGCCCCGCGCATCGCCCTCGCACTGGTCGGTGCCGCGATCTTCACCGGCTTCACCGCCGTCTCCTCGATCTTCATCTTCGCCCTGTTCCCGCTGCCGAACCCGCTGATCGACCCTGCGTTGATCCAGGCCGATGCCGTGCTGGGCTACCACTGGCCGACCGCCGTGGCTTGGCTGGCGCAGTATCCGGGCTTTGCCGCAGTGCTTGGCTATATCTACCATTCATCGCTGGTGCAGATCCTGCTGACCATCGTTCTCCTGGCCGCCCTGTCGCGCGAAATTGCCCTGCACCGGTTTCTCCTGGTCGGGATCATCACCCTGATCATCGCCGTCGCAATCTGGTGGGTCATCCCTTCGGTCGGTCCCTCGGCCTTCCAGTCGATCCCCGAGGCCGACCGTCTGGCGACCGGCCTCTACTTCGACCCGACCTATGGGCAGCATCTGAAAAACCTGGTCGAGGTCGGCCCGCGCCAGATCAGTCCCGAGGTCATCACCGGGGTCGTCGCCTTCCCGTCCTACCACATGATCATGGCGCTGATGGTGGTCTGGTTCTCGCGCGGGACCTTTGCCTTCCTGCCGCTGACCGCGGTCAATACGGCGATGGTTCCCGCCACCCTGACCCATGGCGGGCACCACCTGGTCGACCTGCTGGCCGGGCTGGCGGTCTTTGCTCTGTCGGTCTGGCTTGCTAGCCGCCTGATCCGCGAGCCTGCGCGGGTTTAGCTGACGTCCCAGTCATCGTCGTCGCGCACCTGTCCGATGGCCATCCAGTCGGCGCGGATTCGGGCGATACGGGTGTCGGCCCAGGTGCGGAACACGATCTCGAACCCGGTGGCGGTGATGTTGTCTGCGCTGATATCGACGCGCGAGTTGGTTTTGCGGTCAATGTCCCACATGGAAATGCCGACCGTCACCACCGGCGGGGACTGGAAAGGCTCGCTGAAAGTCTGAACATGGCGGACTTCGCGCGGTCCCGAACCCGTCCACATCGCGCCATCATGCGCAAAGTCGGAAAAAAGGATTCTTGTCCCTTGCTGGACACCAACAGCGCCTGAAAACCGTCGCATCACTAACCCAACACCCATCCCCAAGGTCAATAATGCCGATTTTTCGGCCAAAGGGCCAGAAGAATGCAAAGGCCCCGTCTTTCGGCGGGGCCTTTGTCCAATCGTCGACAGTGCGCTGGGCTCAGATCGCCGCAGCGGCCCGCATCGCATAGAGGTCGGCCACGGCCTTGTCGGCCGCGTCCTTGTCCGAGTTGACGGCAGCCGCTTCGCAGGCGTCGGCCACCAGCGCATCAAGCGCGGCGGGGGTCAGCTCGTTCAGCGGCACGGCCTGTTCAGCCAGCACCGACACGCCGGTCGCGCTGATCTCGGCAAAGCCGCCGGTCACGATAAAGGCCTTGATGCCATCCGCCGCCACCACGCGCAGAACGCCCGGCCGCAGCGAGGTGATGGTGGCCGCATGGCCCTCCATCGCCGTCAGATCACCGTCAGCGCCGGGGATCTGGACCTCGGTCGCCGGGAACGACGCAAGGCGGCGTTCCGGGCTGACCAGGTCGAATTGAACCGTGCTGGCCATTTCGCCCCCTTACGCCGCAGCTGCCGCGAGTTTGGCAGCCTTGGCTTTCACTTCCTCGATGTCGCCGACCATGTAGAAGGCGGCTTCCGGCAGGTGGTCATATTCGCCGTTCACCACCGCCTTGAAGGACGCGATGGTTTTTTCCAGCGGAACCTGCACACCGTCCGAGCCGGTGAAAACCTTCGCCACGTCGAACGGCTGCGACAGGAAGCGCTGGATCTTCCGGGCGCGGGCCACGGTCAGCTTGTCCTCTTCCGACAGTTCGTCCATGCCGAGGATGGCGATGATGTCCTGCAGCGACTTGTAGCGCTGAAGGATACCCTGCACCGAACGGGCGACGTTGTAGTGCTCTTCCCCGATGACCGCCGGGTCCAGCAGACGCGAGGTCGAGTCGAGCGGGTCCACGGCGGGGTAGATCCCGAGTTCGGAGATCGCACGCGACAGAACCGTGGTGGCGTCGAGGTGGGCGAAGGACGTGGCCGGCGCCGGGTCGGTCAGGTCGTCGGCCGGAACGTAGATGGCCTGAACCGAGGTGATCGAGCCCGCCTTGGTCGAGGTGATGCGTTCCTGCAGCGCACCCATGTCGGTCGCCAGCGTCGGCTGGTAGCCCACGGCGGACGGGATACGGCCCAAGAGAGCCGACACTTCCGAACCGGCTTGGGTAAAGCGGAAGATATTGTCGACGAAGAACAGAACGTCGGTCCCGGACTGGTCGCGGAACTGTTCGGCCAGCGTCAGGCCGGTCAGCGCCACGCGGGCACGGGCCCCCGGGGGTTCGTTCATTTGACCGTAAACCAGCGCCACTTTCGATGCCGTCAGGTCGTCGATCTTGATAACGCCCGATTCGATCATCTCGTGATACAGGTCGTTGCCCTCACGGGTCCGTTCACCCACACCGGCGAACACCGAATAGCCCGAGTGCACCTTGGCGATGTTGTTGATCAGTTCCATGATCAGAACCGTCTTGCCCACGCCGGCACCGCCGAAGAGGCCGATCTTCCCGCCCTTGGCGTAGGGTGCCAGCAGGTCGATGACCTTGATGCCGGTGACCAGCACCTGGCTTTCCGTCGCCTGCTCGCTGAACGACGGGGCGGGCTGGTGGATCGGGCGCATTTCCTTGGCCACGACCGGGCCCTTTTCGTCCACCGGCTCGCCGATGACGTTCAGGATGCGGCCCAGCGTCGCGTCACCCACGGGGACCGAGATCGGCGCGCCAAGGTCCTTGACCGCAGCGCCGCGGACCAGGCCCTCGGTCGCGTCCATCGCGATGCAGCGGACGGTGTTTTCGCCAAGGTGCTGGGCCACTTCCAGGACCAGACGCTTGCCGTTGTTGTCGGTCTCCAGCGCGTTCAGGATCGCGGGAAGTGCGCCGTCGAACTGCACGTCGACGACCGCGCCGATGACCTGGGTCACCTTGCCAGCGCCAGCAGAGGCTTTCGGGGCTTTTGCCATTGTTGTCTACTCCGGGTTCGTCAGAGCGCCTCGGCGCCCGAAATGATTTCGATGAGTTCCTTGGTGATCGCGGCCTGACGGCTCCGGTTGTACTGGATCGTCAGCCGGTTGATCATGTCGCCAGCGTTGCGGGTCGCGTTGTCCATTGCGGACATCCGCGCGCCCTGCTCCGAGGCGCCGTTTTCCAGGAGAGCGGTAAAGATCTGCGTCGCCACGCCGCGCGGCAGCAGATCGGCCAGGATCGCCTCTTCCGAGGGTTCGTAGTCGTACAGCGCCGTGGCGCCTGCGGTTTCGAACTTGGCCGGGATGACCTGCTGCTCGGTCGGGATCTGGCTGATCACCGACTGGAAGCGGTTGTAGAAGATCGTGACCACGTCCGCCTCGCCAGCCTCGAAAGCCGCCATGACTTCCCGCGCGATGGCCTGCGCGTTGGCATAGCCCACGCGCTTCACTTCGCTCAGGTCCACGTGACCCACGAAGGCGCTGCCCCAGTCGCGGCGCAGCTGTTCACGGCCCTTCTTGCCGACGGTGAGGATCTTCACCGTCTTGCCCGCCGCCGTCAGCTCTGCAGCCCGGGTCCGGGCCAGCTTGACGATCGACGAGTTGAAGCCGCCGCACAGCCCGCGCTCGCTGGTCATGACCACCAGAAGATGCACCTGGTCCTTGCCGTTCCCGGCCAGAAGCTTCGGTGCGCCTTCCCCGGTGCCCACGCCCGCAGCCAGCGCCGACATGACCGCGGTCATCCGTTCGGCGAACGGACGCGCGGCTTCGGCAGCTTCCTGGGCGCGGCGCAGTTTTGCCGCCGCGACCATCTGCATGGCCTTGGTGATCTTCCGCGTGTTCTTCACGCTTCCGATCCGGTTCTTGAGGTCCTTAAGGCTGGGCATCTGCCTACTCCTTCAGGGGGCTCAAGCGAAGGTCTTGGCGAAGGCGTCAAGTTCCGCGCGGATCGCTTTCTCCAGATCGCCCGCCACCTTGCGGTCGTTCTTGGTGATGTCTTCCAGAAGCGCCTTGCCGCTGGTGCGCAGGTGCTTCAGGAGCCCCTGCTCGAACCGGCCGACGTCCTTGACGGCGATCTTGTCCAGGTAACCGGCGGTGCCCGCGAAGATCACGCAGACGATTTCCGCGTTGGTCAGCGGCGAGTACTGGTTCTGCTTCATCAGCTCGGTCAGACGCGCGCCGCGGTTCAGAAGCTGCTGGGTCGAGGCGTCGAGGTCCGAGCCGAACTGCGCGAAGGCCGCCATTTCGCGGTACTGCGCCAGTTCCAGCTTCACCTTGCCGGCAACTGACCGCATTGCGGCCGTCTGTGCCGACGAACCCACGCGCGACACCGACAGACCGGTGTTCACGGCCGGACGGATGCCCTGGTAGAAGAGTTCCGTTTCCAGGAAGATCTGGCCGTCGGTGATCGAGATCACGTTCGTCGGAATGAAGGCCGACACGTCGCCGCCCTGGGTTTCGATGATCGGCAGCGCGGTCAAGGAGCCAGCGCCGAAATCCTCGTTCAGCTTCGACGACCGTTCCAGAAGGCGCGAGTGCAGATAGAAGACGTCGCCCGGATAGGCTTCACGCCCCGGCGGACGGCGCAGCAGCAGCGACATCTGACGGTAGGCCACGGCCTGCTTCGACAGGTCATCGTAGATGATCAGCGCATGGCGGCCATTGTCGCGGAAGAATTCCGCCATAGCGGTTGCGGCGTAGGGCGCCAGGAACTGCAGCGGGGCCGGGTCGGAGGCGGTTGCGGCAACGACGATGGTATAGGCGTCCGCGCCGGTTTCCTGCAGCTTCTTCACCAGCTGGGCCACGGTCGACCGCTTCTGCCCGATGGCGACGTAGACGCAGTACAGCTTCTTCGATTCGTCGGTGCCTGCGGCGTCGTTGTACGACTTCTGGTTCAGGATCGTGTCCAGCGCCACGGCGGTCTTGCCCGTCTGACGGTCGCCGATGATCAGTTCGCGCTGGCCACGGCCAACCGGGATCATCGCGTCCACGGCTTTCAGGCCGGTCGCCATCGGTTCATGCACCGACTTGCGCGGGATGATGCCCGGGGCTTTCTGGTCGGCGATCCGACGCTCGGTCGACACGATCGGGCCCTTGCCGTCGATCGGGTTGCCCAGGCCGTCCACGACGCGACCCAGCAGGCCGTTGCCCACCGGAACGTCCACGATGGACTTGGTGCGCTTGACGGTGTCGCCTTCCTTGATGTCCTGGTCGGACCCGAAGATAACGATACCGACGTTGTCGACTTCGAGGTTCAGCGCCATCCCGCGGATACCGCCGGGGAATTCGACCATCTCGCCAGCCTGGACATTGTCCAGCCCGTGGACGCGGGCAATCCCGTCGCCGACCGACAGCACGCGGCCAATTTCGGCCACTTGTGCGTCCTTGCCGAAGTTCTTGATCTGCTCCTTGAGGATCGCAGAGATTTCAGCAGCCTGGATTCCCATCACCCAACCTCTTTCATTGCATTTTGCAGGGCCGCGAGCTTTGCCTTGACCGAAGTGTCGATCATGGTCGAGCCCAGCTTGACGACGAGACCGCCGATGAGGGATTCATCGACGGTCGTTTTCAGTTTCACGGTCTTGCCGACGCGGGCCTTCAGCGTTTCGGCAAGCTTTTTCGATTGTGCGGCCGACAGTGCGCGGGCGGCGGTGACCTCGGCAGTCACTTCGCCCTTCTCGGCAGCGATCATGTCGGTCAGTTGCGCGGCAAGCTGCGGCAGCACGAAGAGGCGGCGCTTGTCGGCCATCAGGGCCAGCGTGTTCGCGGTCAGCGTGGACAGGCCCAATTTCGCGCCGATGGCGGCGATGACGTTGCCCTGCTCCTCCCGGGTGACCACGGGCGAGGCGATCACACCCCGCAGGTCTTCGCTGGCGGCCAGCGTTTCGGTCAGCGCTGCGACGTCGGCTTCCAGTGCCTTCAGCGCCCCGCCTTCCTTGGCCAGATCGAACAAGGCCGACGCATAGCGTGCGGCGATGCCCAGAGAGATCGAAGCTGGTTCTGACACGTCAACCCTTCCGCTGTCTCATGCCCCGGGCTCTTGCGAACCGGGCGTCCCTTCGGCGCATACCTCGACATTCGTCTGGGCGGCGCCATCCGTCGCGGGGTCCTTAGCAGAGGCTTCCCTACCCCGCAACCGGGTTGCACACGGTTTCTTGAGCCTTCGAACCGGCCAGATTGTCGCTGTTGGCGCAAACGCATGGGCGGCGGTGTCCCGGCGCCCATGGCGGTCTCTGTTTGACATCTTGCCGGGCGCCGATTCCGTCGCGCCATCCGGACGGATTCGCGGCTCACATCGGGTCACAGCTGCGTCAGGCACCGGTCCTGACGGGTTGACCCTCCCGCCGGTCAGGCGGACACCTGCCCGCCAAAAGCAGAAAGGCAGGTCCATGACCCTCAACCGACGCGGACTTCTCGGCGCAGCGCTTGGCGCGCCCTTCCTTGCCACGGCGGCTTGGGCCGAAAGCGCCTCGGTGCGCAGCAATGTCTCCAGCTTTGCCATGCAGGACTGGCGCGACCATTTCGACGGACTTGGTCGGGCGATGATCGTTGCCGACACCACGTCGCGCGCTTTGCACTACTGGAATGCCGAAGGGACAGACCACCGCATCTTCCCGACCTCGGTCCCGATCTCGGACGAGCTGACCAAGCGCGGCTACACCGAGATTGTCCGCAAGAAGGTGGGACCCAGCTGGACGCCGACGCCATCGCAGATGGAGCGCTACCCCGACTGGAAGCCGATCGGCCCGGGTCCCGACAACCCGCTGGGCACCCACGCGATGTATCTGGGCTGGCCCGCCTACATCATCCACGGCACCCACGACACCCGGAAGATCGGGCGCAGGTCGTCGGACGGCTGCATAGGACTGTACAACGAGAACATCGCGCAACTGTTCGACCTGTGCCCGGTCGGAACCCTGGTCCGCGTGATCTGAGGGACGGTGGGCAGCTGCCCACCCTACTCCCGGCTCAGGGCCGGTTCCGCCGCGCCCTGACCGACGCCCTCCAGCACCCGAAGCGGCTTCTTCACCGCCGCGCGCAGACCACCCTGCGTGGGTGCATAGACCTGCTTCGACGCCTCGACCATCAGCACGCCCCCGGCCAGCCAGGGCATCTTTCGCCCAAAGCCTTCCCAGAAATCCGCCGACCGCAGCCAGAACCGGGTGCTCAGGGGCGGGGCGAACAGGACCGAACAGTTCCGCTCCGGCGTGAAGCCGTGCCGCTTCAGCTGCGCCTCCAGCTGCGCCACCGAATAGGGCCGGCCATAGCCAAAGGGCGTCTCGTCCCGCCGAGACCACAGGCCCCCCCGGTTCGGCACGATGAACAGCGCCCTCCCCCCCGGCCCCAGCACCCGGTGCGCCTCCTCCAGCACCGAGGACGGGTTTTCCGAGGTCTCCAGCCCGTGCATCAGCACCAGCCGGTCCACGAGCCCCGTCGGCACCGGCCAGGCCGTGTCCTCGCACAACACGCTCACGTTCTCCATCCCGGCAGGCCAGGGCATCACCCCCTGCGGCCCCGGCATCAGCCCGATCACCCGCCGCGCCTCAGGCAGATAGGGCCGCAACAGGGGCACCGCGAAGCCGAACCCCACCACCGTCTCGCCCTGTTTAGGAGGCCACAACCGCACGACCTGATCCCGGATCGCCCGCTGCGCCACCCGGCCCAGCTGCGTCCGATAGTAGAAATTCCTCAGGTCCAGCACGTCGAGATGCATTGCGGCGGTCGCCCGTTGGGGTCAATCCTGCGCATCATACCCAGCAAGGGACCAAAGACCATGCCGCTTGAACTCGTCACCGTCCCCTGCCTGCAGGACAACTACGCCTACCTGATCCACGACCCCGACACCGGCCACACCGCCGTCATCGACGTCCCCGAGCCCGGCCCCATCCTCGCCGCGCTGGAAGCCCACCAGTGGCGGCTGACCGACATCCTGATCACCCACCACCACGACGACCACATCCAGGGCGTCGACACCCTGCGCACCCGGACCGGAGCCATGGTCCTCGGCGCCGCCGCCGACGCCCACCGCTTGCCCCGCCTCGACCTTGCCCTGACCGAGGCGTCCAGCTTTTCCGTCGGCAACGCGTTCGCCCGCGTCATCGACGTGCCCGGCCACACGCTCGGCCACATCGCCTACCACTTTCCCCAGTCCAAACTCGCCTTCACCGCCGACAGCCTGATGGCCGGGGGCTGCGGTCGGCTGTTTGAAGGCACCGCCCGCGAGATGCATGCAAGCCTTCAGAAACTCGCCGCGCTGCCGCCGGAAACGCTCATCTGCTCGGGCCACGAATACACCGCCTCGAACCTGCGCTTTGCCGCGACCCTTGAACCGGGCAATTCACGGCTTATCTCTCGTATCGCCTGGGTCGCCGAGCGGCGCGCCAAGGGCCTTCCGACCGTCCCCGTTCCGCTCGAAGAAGAACTGGCGACGAACCCCTACCTGCGGGCACATCTGCCCGCGCTGAAGACAGCAGTCGGCCTCCCAGATGCCGACGATGTCACGGTTTTCGCCGAAATCCGGGCCAGAAAAGACAAGTTCTAGGCGCCCTGTATCACAAATGGCGTGAACTTCGGGGGAAACCCCAAAATCTGGAAAATTGCGCTTGAAGTGCGGTGAATAAAACCGAACTTTAAGCTTATGAGGCCACGGTTGGTACGGGCGCTCGTGCCCGGCCGACCTGCAGGACAGGAGCACCGAACGTGCCATCGTTTTCGACCACGCTTGAACAAGCCATCCACTCGGCGCTGGCACTGGCCAATTCGCGCCGCCACGAACTGGCGACGCTGGAACACCTGCTCCTCGCCCTGATCGACGAACCCGACGCCGCCCGCGTGATGAAGGCCTGCGCCGTGAACCTGGACGAGTTGCGCAAGACCCTGACCGACTTCATCGACGACGACCTGTCGACGCTGGTGACCGATGTCGAGGGGAGCGAGGCCGTCCCCACCGCCGCCTTCCAGCGCGTGATCCAGCGCGCCGCGATCCATGTGCAGTCCTCGGGCCGCACCGAAGTCACCGGCGCGAACGTCCTGGTCGCGATCTTCGCCGAACGCGAATCGAACGCCGCCTACTTCCTGCAGGAACAGGACATGACCCGCTACGACGCGGTCAACTTCATCGCGCATGGCGTGGCGAAGGACCCGTCCTACGGCGAGGCGCGTCCCGTTCAGGGCGCCGAGGAACAGCATGAAACCCCGAAGGCCGAGGCTGGCGAAGCCAAGGAATCGGCGCTGTCCAAGTACTGCGTCGACCTGAACGTTAAGGCCCGCAAGGGTGACGTCGACCCGCTCATCGGCCGCGAGGCCGAGGTTGAGCGTGCAATCCAGGTGCTCTGCCGCCGCCGCAAGAACAACCCGCTGCTCGTGGGCGACCCGGGCGTCGGCAAGACCGCCATTGCCGAAGGCCTCGCTCGCAAGATCGTCAATGGCGAGACGCCCGAGGTTCTGTCCAAGGCGACGATCTTCTCGCTCGACATGGGCGCTCTGTTGGCCGGAACCCGCTATCGTGGCGACTTTGAAGAACGGCTGAAGCAGGTTGTGAAGGAACTTGAGGATCACCCCGACGCGATCCTCTTCATCGACGAGATTCACACCGTCATCGGCGCTGGTGCCACCAGCGGCGGCGCGATGGATGCCTCGAACCTGCTGAAACCCGCGCTGCAGGGCGGCAAGCTGCGCTGCATGGGAAGCACTACCTACAAGGAATTCCGTCAGCACTTCGAAAAGGACCGCGCCCTGTCGCGGCGCTTCCAGAAGATCGACGTGAACGAACCTTCGGTGCCGGATGCGATCAAGATCCTCATGGGCCTGAAGCCCAGCTTCGAGGAACATCACGACCTGAAATACACCAACGACGCGATCAAGTCGGCGGTGGAACTGGCCGCGCGCTACATCCACGACCGGAAACTGCCAGACTCGGCCATCGACGTGATCGACGAAGCCGGGGCCGCCCAGCACCTGCTGACCGGTATCAAGCGCCGCAAGTCGTTGGGCGTGAAGGAGATTGAGGCCGTCGTTGCCAAGATCGCCCGCATCCCGCCCAAGACCGTGTCGAAGGACGATGCCGAAACCCTGCGCGATCTGGAAAAGACCCTGAAGCGCGTGGTCTTCGGCCAGGACAAGGCGGTTGAGGCGTTGTGTGCCGCAATCAAGCTGGCCCGCGCCGGCCTGCGCGAACCGGAAAAGCCCATCGGCAACTACCTGTTCGCGGGCCCCACGGGCGTCGGCAAGACCGAGGTCGCGAAGCAGCTTGCCTCGTCGCTTGGCGTGGAACTGATCCGCTTCGACATGTCGGAGTACATGGAGAAACATGCCGTTTCCCGCTTGATCGGCGCTCCTCCGGGCTATGTCGGCTTTGACCAGGGCGGCATGCTGACCGATGCCATCGACCAGCACCCGCATTCCGTCCTGTTGCTGGACGAAATGGAAAAGGCCCACCCGGATGTCTACAACATCCTGCTGCAGGTGATGGACCACGGGAAACTGACCGACCACAACGGCCGGACGGTGGATTTCCGCAACGTGATCCTCATCATGACCTCGAACGCGGGCGCGCGCGAACAGTCGATGGCCGCCATCGGCTTTGGCCGTGAACGCCGCACGGGTGAGGATACTGCCGCGATCGAGCGGACCTTCACGCCCGAGTTCCGCAACCGCCTGGACGCCGTGATCAACTTTGCCCCGCTGGGCAAGGAGATCATCATGCAGGTGGTCGAGAAGTTCGTCCTGCAGCTTGAGGCTCAGCTGATGGACCGCAACGTCCATATCGAGCTGTCGCCCGAGGCCGCGATGTGGCTGGGCGACAAGGGCTATGATGACAAGATGGGCGCGCGGCCCCTGGCCCGGGTGATCCAGGAACACATCAAGAAGCCGCTGGCCGAGGAGCTTCTGTTCGGCAAGCTGGTCAAGGGCGGTGTGGTCCGAGTGAAAGTCAAGGACGACGCCATCGTTCTGGACATCGAGGAACCGGCCAAGCCTCGGCTGACGGGTCAGAAGCCCCCGCTCCTGACCGCCGAGTAAGGCCCACGCAAGTCAATAGACCCCCCGCCCTGATCCGGCGGGGGGTCTTCATTGTGCCGCTGTTCGTAGACTTCGTCACTCCTCGCCGGGGGCCCCGCGACGAGAAGCCAAGGGCGAACGAGGAGCCTTCCGCGGGATGTTAAGAAACCCCTAATGCCCGCGACCAAGTCTTTGTAATCATTGATCCATCCAGGTCTGTCCACCGTGGACAGGATCAGACCACCGCCGCCCGATACAGATGCCAGGTCGCGTGGCCCAGGACCGGCAGCACCACCACCAGACCCAGCAGCAGCGGCAGGATGCCCAGCACCAGCCCCCCCGCGACGATCAGCCCCCAGGTGGCGATCACCACCGGATTCTCCCGCGCGACCTGAACCGAGGTCAGCACCGCGACCGGCAGCGTGACGTCCCGGTCCAAGAGCAGCGGAAACGAGATCACGCTGACCGCCAGCACCGCCACCGCCAGCAGGAACCCGACTCCGGTCCCGACGACGATCATCACCCAGCCCGCCGGGGTCGACACCGCCTCGCTCAAGAGAACCCCGACGCTCAGCACCCGCTCGGACCCCAGCGTCGCCGCGTGGATCGCGTCGGCCAGCAGAAGCCAGGCCATGAAGATCACCGCGTTGAACAGGCTCAGCATCAGGATGCGCGGAAAGCGGGGGTTCCGCAGCACGTCAAACATCGCGCCCCAGCTGACCTCGCGCCCCACCTCGCGCCGCCGGCTGAGCTCATACAGCCCCAGCGCCGCCACCGGCCCGACCAGCGCGAAGCCGGACAGCACCGGGAACAGAAGGTGGGACAGATCGCCCTGGCTCGCCAGCGCCAGCAGCACCGCCCCCATCGCGGGATACAGCAAGCAGGCGAACATCACGTCCGACCGCATCGCGGCCAGGTCGTCCCAGCCCTTGCGCAGGGCGTCGGTCAGGTCGCCCGACACCAGCACCCGCGTTTCCGGCCGCACATTGGGATCGGCCGTCGAATGGGTGGCGACATCGGTCGCATACCCGGCGGCCGAGCCCAGCGCGCCAAAGGTCCAGGACAGGGGGTTTCCAATCGTCTTCGGCATCAGGGGTCCTCCCGCAAAGGGGGCGTCCCGGCTGGTCCTGCCCGGGGACGTCCCAGTGGCAACGACGGCAAGCACGAATGGTTCTGGGTTCAGCCTAGCACGGATTGCCCGGCCCTGCAGTCACGGATTGGTGCGCCCCGGTCAGCGTTCGGTCAGCTTCAGCTCGATCCGCCGGTTCTGCGCGCGGCTGGCCTCGTCGTCCCCGGTGGCGACGGGACGATACTCACCGAACCCCGTGGCGGCCATCCGGTCAGGTGGAAAGCCCAGCTGGTCCTGCATGTAGCGGACCACCGACAGGGCGCGGGCCTGGCTGAGCTCCCAGTTGTCGGCGAAGGCGCCCCCGCCCGACAGCGGGACATTGTCGGTGTGCCCGTCGACCCGGATGATCCAGTCGATCTCTGGAGGGATGTTGGCGCGGACTTCGTCCAGGATCCGCACGACCCCGGCAATCTGGGCCTGACCCTCGGGTGCCAGGTCAGCCGCGCCCGGGTTGAACAGCACCTCGGAGGAGAAGACGAAACGGTCGCCCACCACACGCACGCCTTCGCGGTCCTGCAGAAGAGTGGAAAGCTGGCCAAAGAACTCGGACCGGAAGCGGGCGAGGTCCCTGTTTTCCTCGGCCAGCCGCGCGGCCTCTGCCGCCTCAAGCTCGGCCCGCTTGCGCTGTTCGGCGGCCACCTGGGCCAGGGCGGCGTTCAGGTCGTTGCCCAGCGATTCCAGCTGCACCTTGGCGGCTTCGTCCTTTGCCCGGGCCTCGTCCAGCACCGATTGCAGGCTGCCCAACTGGCTGCGCAGCGCCGCGACCTGCTGGTTCAGAAGTTCGACCTCTCGCGCGGCGGCCAGGGCCTTTTCCTGTTCGGCCAGCAGCGTCGCCTGGGCCGCCGCCAATGCCGCATCCTTGGCACTCACCCCCTCGGCAGCGGCCCGGGCGCCGGCCAGAAGCGTCAGCGTTTCCTCGGCCCGCTTGCGTTCCTCTTCCAGCGCCAACGTCATTGCGGTCAGCTCGGTATCGGAATTCGCCAGCCGGTCACGCAAGGCTTGCAAGGCCGCCGCATCCGCCAAGCGCGCGGCCTCAGCCTCGGTCACCTGTTCCTGTGCTGCCTTCAGCGCGGCGGCGTCGGTAGCGGCCTTGGCCCTTTCTTGCGTAAGCAACGCCTCCAGTGCGTCGCGGCGGGCGGCGGCAAGGCGGGCGGCCTCGGCATTGGCGTCGACTTCGTCGCGCGCCTTGGCCAGGGCCAAAGTCATCGCCTCGGCCTCGGACACCAGCTTGGCCCTTGCTGACTCGAGCTCGGCAACCGAGGCGGTCAGCCGTTCCGCATCGCCCCGCGCCGTGTCGCGTTCGACGAGCAGGGCTGCAACCTGGGCCTCGAAATCGGTGATCCGGGACTTGGCCGACGCCAGTTCGCCTTCCCGCGCCGTCAGGTCGGCGGTCAGGGATGCGATCAGCCCCGCCTGCCGCTCCCCCTCGGCCAGCGCCGAGGTCAGGCCCGCCTGCAACTCGGCCACCCGCGCCTCCAGCCCCGTTGCCTTGGCCTGCTCCAACCCCAGCGCGTCGGCCAATTGCGCGACCTGCGCAGTCAGGCTGTCCAGTTCGGTGTCCTGCGTGGTGATCGTGTCGCGCAGGACGGATTGCATGACAGTGAAGATGGTCAGCACGAACATCAGCACCATCAGGAGGGTCGTCACCGCGTCGACGAACCCCGGCCAGATCAGGCTTTGGTCACGGCGTCGGGTCCGCGCGACCATCTCAGGCCCGCCCGGCGCCGCGGCCAAGCTGGCGGATGGCCATCGTCAGCTGGCCGATGTCGGATTTGAGGTCGGTCAGCGTTTCCTGCCGTCCCGCCGCCATTTCCTCCAGGATCCGCAGAAGCTGCACATCGATCGACCGCAGCCGCATCCGGCTTTCGGGGTCAGACCCGCCGCCCGCCTCGCCGGTCTCCAAAGCCGCCAGCAGCCGTTCCTGCCCTTCGGCGACCCGGCGCAGCAGGGCGGACTGGCCGCGTTCCGCGTCGATCCGGTCGGTCAGCTGCGTCATGGCGGCGACCAGCTCGTTGATCTTCATCTCGGACTGGAAGCGGCTGTTCTCGGTCTGGGTCTGCAGGGCCTGCAACTCCTCCATCTGCTGTGCCATGTGATCGACCAGCATCCCCAGCGCGTTCTGGTCCGCGCTGTCGCCGTCCCCGGCATAGCCCAGCCGCGTGATGGATGAGAGCCATTCCTCCAGTTCTCGGATGAAACGGTTCTGGCCGTGGCCGGCGAACAGTTCCAGAAGCCCCAGCACCAGCGATCCGGCCAAGCCCAAAAGCGAGGAGGAGAATGCAGTCCCCATCCCTCCCAGCTGGCTTTCAAGGCCCCCCATCAGCTTGCCGAACACGTCCAGCCCGCTTTCGCCTTCTTGCGGAGCCAGCGACCGGATGGTTTCCACGACAGCCGGAACCGTGGTCGCCAGGCCCCAGAACGTGCCCAGAAGGCCAAGGAAAACCAGCAGGTTGATCAGGTAGCGGGTGATGTCGCGCGCTTCGTCGATGCGCTGGACCACCGAGTCCTGGATCGAGCGGGAGGACGAGGCCGAAATCGACATCCGGGCTGACCGCGACCGCAACAGCGCCGCCAGCGGGGCCAGAAGTCGCGGCGGGGCTTCATCCTCGCTGCCCGGAGTGCCACGGACGAAATTCTCGATCCAGTAGACCGACTGGGCCAGGATCCAGACCTGCCAGAAGCAGGACAGGACGCCGAACAGGAACACCAGCGCGATGATCCCGTTCAGGATCGGGTTGGTGCGCACGATGTCGATGATCTGGGCGTGGATTAGCCAGGCCCCGCTGCCGACCAGGGCGCAGACCAGAAGCATTGTCGTGATCGCGCGGATCGGCTGCGAGAAGGTCGTCGAAACCTCGGCCGCTCGCTGGTCTGTCTGGGACATGCTTGTCCTCTGTCCTTCGGTCCCTGCCTTGCGGCCAAGACTATCAGGATGGCGACAACTGCCAAGCAAAAGGTCAGATCAGGTCGCGGACCCGTGTGGCAAGCCATTCCAGGTCAGGGTCGCCGATGCCCAAATCTGCCAGATGCGCGGCAGTGGACCACAGGTAATCGCGGTTCAGGCCCCGCCCGCCGGTGGCGCTGGCGATAATGCGGGCCTGTTCCTCGCAGTCGAGGCGGCAATACTGGACATGGTCGGGGTCGATGACATAGGCGAGAGCGTCGACAGGCCCGGTGTCGGTGGCCACGGGCAGAGTCATTTCCAGGTAGGCTGACGACACAAGCTCACGCTCCCGCAGGGCGTTCAGGGTCGCGGCTTCCTCTCCGGGCGTAACGCGGAAGGCAACGCCGGTGCAGGTCGCGCCCTCGGCCCGGTCCAGCGCCAGCACCAGCCCCGGATGGTCCACGGTGCCGCGGTGGTGGATCGACCGCATGCAAAAGCTGCGGTGCCAGCCGTCCAGCCGGGCGATGCGGCGCTCGGCCACCGGAAAGCCCGGGTCCCAGATCAGCGATCCGTAGCCGAAGACCCAAAGCGGTGCGTGCATGGCTGGCCCTGTTGCGTTTCGCCCTGTAAACACCGGGCCAAGGGCAATGAAAAGGGCCGTGCGATGCGCAAGTTGCTGTTCCTCCTCCTTCTGGGCAGCGGTCTCTGGTCGGGCTACTGGTTCGTCGGGTCGGGCGCGATCCGGCAGGCGGTCGAGGACGGTTTTGTCGACGCCACAGCACAGGGTCTGGTGGCCGAGAAGACGGCATTGACGGTCGCCGGGTACCCGAACCGCTTCGACGTCACGGTCGAGGGGCTGCGGCTGATGGACCCCGCGACGGGCGCGGGATGGGAGACGCCCTTCCTGCAGGTCTTCGCGATGACCTGGAAGCCCTGGCATGTGATCGCGGCGCTGGCACCCGAGCAGAAGGTGACCCTTCCCGACCAGACGGTGAGCGTGGCGTCCGAGGGGCTGCGCGCCAGCTTCCGCGCCAAGCCGTCGACCGATCTGCCACTGGCGGCCATCGTGCTGGAAACCGACCGGCTGGGCGCCACGTCCTCGGCAGGCTGGACTGTCGGTGCGGGTCGCAGCGTGGTCTCGCTCAGCGCCGACGAAGAGGTGACGGGCGCGGGAGATGCGCCGAACACCTACCTGTTCTCGACCGACCTGGCCGGGATCACGCCGGACCCCGCCTTCGTCGCCGCCGTGAAGGCAGTGACCATCGAGGGGCTACCTGTCTCTGACCTGCCGGAAACCATCGACAGCCTGCGGACGGGCATCTTCCTGACCCTGACCGCGCCGCTTGATCGCCATTCGGGTGAGACCCGGCCCCTGCTGTCCAAGCTCGACATCAGCCAGTTCGCTTTCACCTGGGGACAGCTTTCCGCCAGCGCCAAGGGTCAGGTCCAGGCCGACGACCAGGGCTTTGCCGCGGGCGAGATCACGGTCGAGGTCACCAACTGGAACCGCCTGCCCGCGCTTCTGGTCGCGGCGGGAGTGGTTCAGCCCGAAATGGCCCCGACCATCGCGCGGGGCATGCAGGCCCTTGCGGCGCAGTCGGATGACCTGTCGGTGCTGACGTTGAAGCTGACACTGGCCGACGGACGGATGAGCTTTGGACCCTTCCCGCTCGGACCCGCACCGCTGATGCTGCCACCCTCGGGCTAAAGCCTCACCGGCAATAGGCCCCGCCCTTCCGGGCCGAGGTGTCGAAGTGGAAATGGTCCTCGTGATACCCGTCCGAGCCGGGGCCGAGGGTCGTCTTGAAGTAGCCGCACCCGGCCTTGTAGATGCGCCGCAGCAGCTTGTTGTAGTTCTGCGCCACGGTCAGCACCTTCCCGTTGGACAGGATGAAGGCCGAGATGTCGATGGCGCGGCCCTTGCCGTGCTCGCTGACCTTGGCACCCTTCACGTTGTTGCGGCTGCGGCAGATGTAATGCGCCGCAACCTGCAACTCGACCAGTTTGCCGTCGAAGGCGGGTTGCGCGACCTCGTCCACCCAGGAATTCAGCGCCTTGGCGATGGAACAATCGACCGTCGCCGCCTGCGACAGGCGCACCCCCGCGACCGAGGTGACGCGCACCGGGTTTTCCACGCCGCAACCGCTGACCTTGGATCCGATCCGCGCGATTTCCTCGCCCTTGATCGCCGGCACGCCGCAGACCGATCCGGCCGTGGACGCCTTCTCGCGTCGCTTCTTGCGTTCTTCCTTCCGGGTCGGGGGCGGGATGGCCGCCAGGTCGATCTCATCGTCGGGCTCGCGACCGGACAGATCGAGGCCCGGCGCGTTCGAGGCAGATTTCAGCCCAGCCAACCGCGTCGTCAGAGCCTCGGGACGGCGCAGCGGGCGCAATGACCGCAGCAGCGCATCGGAAGGCAGGTCCGGGACGGCCTCCGCTGCGCTTGCGGTCGGGACCAGCGCCTCGGCCTGTGCCTGCAGGTGCCCCGCCACGTCTGCGGCCTGCACGATGGGGGAAAGCTTCGGATTCGCGGGCGGCCGGGGCGAGCGGTCGATTTCCTGCGCGAAGGCCCCCTGCGACAGGCAGAGGCTCAGCGCGAGAAGGATCGCGCGCAACCGCATCAGCCCTTCTTCTCTGGCGGCGCAGCGCGACCGAAGTCCGGCGCGGCCGTGTCCTGCCCGGCTTCGATGATGCCACGGCGGATCGCACGGGTGCGGGTGAAATAGGCGTGCAGGTGGTCGCCATCCCCCATCCGGATCGCCCGCTGCAGGACGAACAGCTCTTCGGCAAAGCGGCCAAGGATATCCAGCACCGCGTCCTTGTTGGTCAGGAACACGTCGCGCCACATCACCGGGTCGCTGGCCGCGATCCGGGTAAAGTCGCGGAAGCCCGAGGCGGAATACTTGATGACCTCGGACTGCGAGACCCGCCGCATGTGGTCGGCCACGCCCACCATCGTATAGGCAATCGCATGGGGGACGTGACTGACAACGGCCAGCACCAGGTCGTGATGCTCGACATCCATCTCGTCGACATTCGCGCCCATCGCTTCCAGAGCCGACCGCAGCCGCGTCACCGCCGCCGCATCGGCATCCGCTCCCGGCGTCAAAAGCCACCAGCGGTTCTGGAACAGGGTCGCAAAGCCCGAGCGCGGGCCAGAATACTCGGTCCCCGCCAGCGGGTGACCGGGGATGAAATGCACGCCGTTAGGCATGTGCGGCGCCACGGCATCGACCACCGCCCGCTTGACCGACCCCACATCCGTCACCGTCGCTCCGGGTTTCAGATGCGGCCCGATCTCGGCAGCAATCTCGCCCATTGCTCCAACCGGCACCGCCAGCACCACAAGGTCCGCGCCCTTGACCGCCTCGGCGGCCGTCTCGTTCACCCGGTCGCAGAACAGGTCCTTCGCCACCGTCCGCGTCTCGGGTGACTTGGCGTAGCCCACGATCTCGCCCGCCAGCCCCTGCGCACGCATGGCATGCGCCATCGACGACGCGATCAGCCCGAGACCGATAAGGGCGACGCGCTGGTAGATCATTTGACACCCTTGAACTGCGCCACCGCATGGGCGACCTGGCGGCAGGACGATTCATCGCCAATCGTGATCCGCAGGCAGTGCGGCAGCTTGTATCCTGCGACGCGCCGCACGATCAGACCCTGCGCCTGCAGGAAGGCATCGCAGGCCTCGGCCTCTTCCTGGCTGGCAAAGCGGGCGAGGATGAAGTTGGCCATCGACGTGTCCGAGGGCACCCCGATCTCGGCCAAGGCATTGGCCAGCCACGACCGCATCCGCGTGTTCTCGCTGCGGCAGCGCGCGACAAAGTCCTGGTCGCGGACGGCGGCCTCGGCGGTCTCCAGTTGCGTGGTCGACAGGTTGAAGGGCCCCCGGATGCGGTTCAACACGTCAATGACGTGCTTCGGCCCATAGCCCCAACCGATCCGTAACCCGCCCAGACCGTAGATCTTCGAAAAGGTCCGCGTCATCACCACGTTGTCACGCGCATCGACCAGCGAAGCGCCGCCATCGTAGCCTTCGACATATTCCGCATAGGCCCCGTCCAGCACCAACAGCGCCTGCGGCGGCAGGCTTTCGGCCAGGCGCGCGATCTCGGCGCCCGAGATCATCGTGCCGGTGGGGTTGTTCGGGTTGGCAAGGAAGACCAGCTTGGTCCGCCGGTTGCAGGCCGACAGGATTGCATCCACATCCGCCGTCCGCTCCCGCTCCTGCACCTCGACCGGGGTCGCGCCCACGGCCATGGTCGAGATGCGGTACATCAGGAACCCGTGTTCGGTGAACACGACCTCATCGCGCGGCCCGGCATAGGCCTGGCAAAGAAAGGTGATGATCTCGTCCGACCCGGCGCCGCAGATGATGCGGCTTGCATCAAGCTTGTGCACCTCGGCAATGGCCGCGCGCAGGTCGGCGTGGTCGGTGTTCGGGTAGCGGTGCAAGGTATGCACAGTGCGGCCAAAGGCTTCCTTCGCCTTGTCCGAGGCCCCGAAAGGGTTCTCGTTCGACGACAGCTTGACCACGTTGGCCACACCCGCCACATGCGCCTTGCCGCCCTCGTAAAGCGCGATGTCAAGAATGCCTGGCTGTGGCTTGATCTGGTCGTTCATGCGGGCCCCCGGGAGTCACGCCCCGTTTAGCCGCCCGGCGCTGGCATGGCCAGAACCTTTCGCCGGGATCGGCATCGCGGTGCAGGCCGCAACCTGCCGATCACACGGCCAGGAAGTTGGTGAATTGCCAAGGGTCCTGATCGTCGCGGTCCTCGGCAAAGCTATTGATCCGGTTCTGGATCGGGGTCCAGTCGGTGTAGTGGCACTCGATGGACCCAAGGTAGGGACGCTGGACCTCCAGGCAACGGACATGGTCCATCTCGTCGGCCTCGACGAAGCCCGCGTTCGGGTTCTCCGCCGCCCAGACCATTGCCGCCAGCACGGCGGACGTCACCTGCATCCCCGTCGCATTCTGGTAAGGCGCAAGCCGCCGCGCTTCCTCGCAGGACAGACGCGAGCCGTACCACATCGCGCCCTTGGCATGACCGTAGAGGAACATACCCAGGTCATCGCCGCCCGAGGTGATCTCCTCAGCGGTCAGGATATGCTGATCCGGCTGCCGCTTTCCGGCCCCGTTCATTTCGTGCAAGCTCAGGATGGCGTCGTTGCAGGGGTGGTAGGCGTAGTGGCAGGTCGGCCGGTAGACCGCCTTCGCCCCGTCCCAGACCGTGTAGTAATCCGGGATCGACAGCGCCTCATTGTGGGTGATGACATAGCCGAACTGCGGCCCCACGTCCGGACACCACGACCGCACCCGCGTATCCGCGCCGGGCCGGTCGATCCAGATCGCATAGCCGGGCCCGTGGTCAAAGGCGTGGCCGTGCGGGGGCAACTTCTTTTCGTGCGTGCCCCAGCCCAGTTCGGCCGGCTGATAGCCCTCGGACAGAAGCCCATCCACCGACCAGGTGTTCACGAAAACGCCCAAGGGCTTCGGATGTGCCGAAACCTGGGTATCCCGCTCGGCCACATGGATGCCCTTGACCCCCAGCCCCTGCATCAGCCGCGCCCAATCTTCGCGGGACTGCGGATCGGCCTTGACCCCGGTATCCGAAGCCAGCCGCAGCAGCGCCTCTTTCAAAAGCCACGACACCATCCCGGGGTTCGCCCCGCAGCAGCTGACCGCGGTCGGTCCACCCACATAGGCCTTGCCCAGTTCCCGCACCCGTTCGCGCAGCGGATAGTTCGTCCGCTCCGCGTTGGGCAGCGAGGACCCGAAGTAGAACCCCGGCCAGGGCTCCACCACCGTGTCGATGTACTGGACCCCGATCTCTTGCGCGAGCTTCATCAACTCTATGGAATCCACATCCACCGACAGGTTGACGATCATCCCGCGCCCCTGCGGGAACAGCGGGCGCAGCACCTCGGCGAAATTGTCGGCGGTCAGCGCCACTTGCAGATGCCGGATCCCATGCTCGCTCAGGATACCGGCATGGTCATCCAGCGGCTCGATCACGGTGAACTGCGCCCGGTCGAACCCGATATGCCGTTCGATCAGCGGCAGCACCCCCCGGCCGATAGAGCCAAAGCCAATCATCACCAGCGCGCCGTCGATGCGCGCATGCACGGGATAGGTCATCGCGTAACTCCTTACTTGTAGGACCGGGCCTGCAGCCAGTCCATCAGCGCCATCAGGACGCCCGAGACCACGAAGGTCAGATGTATCACCACGAGCCAGAGCATCTCGGTCTCGCCGAAGGTGGTCGCCGTATCGAGATCGCTGATTTCCATGAACCGCTTGAGCAGATGGATCCCCGAGATCGCGACGATCGAGGCGATCAGCTTCATCTTCAGCCCGCCGAAGTCGACCTTGCCCATCCATCCCGGCTTGTCTGCGCCCGCGTCGAAATCGAACTTGGACACAAAGCTTTCGTAGCCCGAGAACATGACGATCAACAGCAGATTCGCCGCCAGCGTCAGGTCGATCAGCGTCAGCGCGACGAGGATCATCTTCTCGGCAGTCATGTCGAAGATCTGCGGCAGATAGTAGACCATCTCCTTGAGAAAGATCACCGTCAGCATCCCAAGCGCCACGGCCAGACCCAGATACATCGGCGCCATCAGCCAGCGGCTGGCAAACAGCCCCCGTTCAAAGCGGTTTTCGAGGCTGGGCTTGTCGGTCATCGGCATGATCCCCCTGCGGACGCGTTGTCCTGCGACATAGGGAAAATGGCGCTGAAATGGAAGGCAGCAACCGAGGCCCTGGTCCAACCGGGTTGACATGCAGGTATTTACCTGCATATCTTGCACCTGATGGAAACGGTTCCGGATACAGACAAGGTGTTCAAGGCTCTGGGCGATCCCACCCGGCGCAGGCTGCTTGACCTCTTGTGCGAAGACAACGGCCAGACCCTTGGCCAGCTTTGCACGCATCTGGACATGGCACGGCAATCAGTAACCCAGCACCTTGACCTGCTGGAGGCAGCCAATCTGGTCAGCACTGTCCGCAAGGGCCGCGAGAAGCTCCACTTCATCAACCCCGTGCCGTTGCACGACATCTATGAACGCTGGGTCCGCAAGTTCGAAACGCAGCGCCTGACCCTGCTGCATGATCTGAAACGCGAGTTGGAAGGGAATCAGGAATGACCACCGAACGCACAAGTTTTGTCTATGTCACCTTCATCTCTGCACCCCCGGAAAAGGTGTTCGAGGCCCTCACCAGCGCCGACATCACCAGCCGCTACTGGGGGCATTCGAACGTATCGGACTGGCAGCCCGGATCGCGCTGGGACCATGTCCGCACCGAAACGGGGGTGGCGGAACTGACCGGAAAGGTGGTCGAACACATGCCACCGTCCAGGCTGGTCATCAGTTGGGTGAACAAGTCCCAGGAAACCGAGCCCGAGGCCTATTCCCGCGTCACCTTCGACGTCATCCCCTATGACGGCATGACCAAGCTGATCGTCACTCACGACGACCTGATCAAGGGCAGCGGCATGGAGCAGGGCGTCAGCAAGGGCTGGCCCATCGTGCTGTCCAGCCTCAAGTCCTATCTTGAGACCGGCACCGGCCTGAACGTCTTCGCCAAACCGAAGGCCGCGTGATGGAGGCCCCCTTCACCGGCGGTTGCGCCTGCGGGGCGTTGCGGTATGCGATGACGGGCCAGCCAGTCGAGCAGACCCATTGCCAATGCCGCGATTGCCAAAGACGGAGCGGCAGCGGGCATTCCTCTTGGCTGGTCTTTGCCGAAACGCCGGGGGCTGTGGTCAGCGGGCCTGCCAGCGCATGGTCGGTTCTGGCCGAGACTGGCATGGAAAAGCGCCACGCCTTCTGCCCGATCTGCGGCACCCCGGTCTATCTGGCGTTCCCGGCCATGCCCGGCATTATCGCCGTCACCGCTGCCAGTCTGGATGACCCCGGCCGCTTTGCTCCCCGGCAGGTCACCTGGACCCGCGCCGCGCAAGCCTGGGACAGCCTGCCCCCCGGGCTGACCGCCTACGCCCAGATGCCGCCCGCCTGACCCAAATGAAAAGGCCCGCCAGAAGGCGGGCCTTTGCGGGGTGCGCTAGAGCACCGCTTAGTTCTTCGCGTAGTATTCGACGACCAGGTTCGGTTCCATCTGGACCGGATAGGGCACGTCGCCCAGGCCCGGAGTGCGAACGAACTTCGCCGTCAGCTTGTTGTTGTCGACTTCCAGATAGTCCGGAACGTCGCGCTCGGTCAGCTGGATCGCTTCCAGGATCGCCGCCATCTGGCGCGACTTTTCGCGGACCGAGATCACGTCACCTTCCGACACGCGGTACGACGCGATGTTCACGCGCTTGCCGTTCACCAGAACGTGGCCGTGGTTGACGAACTGGCGGGCGGCGAAAATGGTCGGGACGAACTTGGCGCGGTAGACCACCGCGTCAAGACGACGCTCCAACAGGCCGATCAGCATCTCGCCGGTGTCGCCGCGCACACGCTCGGCTTCGCCATAGATCTTGCGGAACTGCTTTTCGGTCAGGTCGCCGTAGTAGCCCTTGAGCTTCTGCTTGGCGCGCAGCTGCGTACCGAAGTCCGACAGCTTGTTCTTCCGGCGCTGGCCGTGCTGGCCCGGGCCGTACTCGCGCTTGTTGATCGGGGACTTCGGACGGCCCCAGATGTTCTCGCCCATGCGGCGGTCGATCTTGTACTTGGCAGAGGTGCGTTTGGTCACCGCTGATCTCCTTCTGTGTTACGAAGGGCGTTGTCCTTTGACCTTTCGGCCCGACAGGCATCCCCTTGCGGGGGCCACCAACACCAATGAAAAGTCCCGGAATCGCTTCCGGGACTGGCGGGCTTATACAAGGGAAACCGGGGGAGTCAACAGCAGCCCCGTCCGGGATCACGCGCGAACCGGCATTGCCCAGACGCGGCGGAGAAGATGGACCAGCGTTGCACGTTCAAGCATGCTCAGCGCGGCGAAGACCCGATCCTCATGCGCCTGGACTGCGCGGGTGGCGGCCTCGGCCAGGGCGATCCCGGCTTTGGCAGGGATCAGCGCATGGCGGCGGCGGTCGCCGGGCACCGGCTCACGCGTCACCAGTCCCCGGTTCGCAAGCTCGTCGATCAACTGCACCAGGTTCGACTTTTCGATCCGCAGGACATCGGCGAGGTCGCTCTGGCTGATGCCTGGGGTCCGGACGATCACCAGCAACGCGGAATAGGACACGGCCCGCAGGCCGAATTCGGCCAGGACCTGCGCCAGGTCGGCCTGCACCACCGTCAGCGCGCGCTTCATGTTGTAGCCGATGAACTGCGACACACCTGCGTCGAGATTGTCGTTCACGGGACCTCCTATCGTGGCGGCAGCCGGGTTCCACCATCCAGGCGGATCACCTCGGCGTTCAGATAACGGTTCGTCAGGCAGAAGACCACGGCATCGGCGAACTCGGCCGGAGTGCCAGAGCGCGAAGGGAAGGGGATCGAGGCCGAAATGCCCGCGCGCACCTCCTCGGACAGTTCGCCCAGCAGCGGCGTCTCGAAAATGCCGGGCGCAACCGTGTTCACCCGGATGCCGAAGCGCGCCAGTTCCCGCGCGGCCGGAAGGGCAAGCGAGACGATGCCCCCCTTCGACGCCGCATAGGCCGCCTGACCCAACTGCCCGTCGAACGCCGCAACGCTGGCCGTGCTGACGATTGCCCCCCGCTCGCCCCCCGCGTCGGGGGTGTTGGCGGACATCCGGGCCGCGGTCAGGCGCAGCATGTTGAACGTGCCGAACAGGTTCACCGCCACGATCTTCTGGAACGCTGCGAGGTCCATCGGCCCATCGCGCCCCACGATTCGGGACGCCCCGCCGATCCCGGCGCAATTGACCAGCCCGCGCAGGGGGCCGAATGCGGCAATCGTTCTGTCCAGCGCCGCGCCAGCCTCCGGGTCGGTCACGTCCAGCGCAAGGGCCAGGCCGTCCACTTCGGCGGCAACTGCCTCGGCACCCTTAAGGTCGATTACGGTGACCCGCGCCCCTTCCGCCGCAAGCCTTCGTGCGGTCGCGGCCCCCAGCCCCGATCCGGCCCCCGTCACCGCCACATGAGTCCCCTGCAGTTCCATCTATGCCTCTCCGTACAGTGCCGCGACTTCGTCGGGTCTCTCGCGCAGGACCGCGCGCTGGTTGATCGAGCCCTTGTCGGTGACTTCGCCCCTTTCGAACCGCAGGGGCGAGGCGAGGAAGCGGGCCTTCACCACGCGCGTCGCGCTGCCACCGCCCATCGCGCGCATCCGCGTTAGCCCCGCGTCGACCAGGGCCATCGCCTCGGGATCGCCATTCAGGTCATCCGGAAGGTCCCGCCCCAGCGCCTGCTGCAACCGCGCCCGGTTGGGAAGCAGCAAGGCCCGCAGATCGTCACGCTCGGGCCCCGCGATGACCGCATCGGTGATGATCCCCTCCATCGCCGCGACCAGTGCCGCCCGCACCTCCTGCACCGAAACCCAGGTGCCCGAGGCCAGCTTGAAGTTCTCGGCCAGCCGACCGTCGAACACGAAGCCCTGCGCCGGATCGCCCGGAACCGCAAAGCGCAGCGCGTCGCCCAGCCGGTAGAAGCCTTCCTCATCGAAGGCCTGCGCCGTCAGATCAGGATCGCGCCAATAGCCGGGCGTCACCGACGGGCTTTTCAGCCGCGCCTCCAGCTTTCCTTCCGCCGGAACCAGTTTCAGGACCACTCCGACAGCCGGAATTCCGATATTGCCCGGCGCCGGCTTTGCGTCGGTGTGATACAGTGCAAAGGGTCCGGTCTCGGTCGCGCCCAGGCCCGAGACAACCGGCACCCCGCCCGGCACATGCCGCGCGGACAGGGTCGCCAGACGGTCCCAGACGGGCTGGCTCATCCCGGCGCCCGCGTACATCAGCATCCGCAGGCGCGAGAAGAAGTGCCCGGCAAGGGCCTTGTCCGTCTCCAGCCGGTCCAGGATGAACTGATAGCCGATCGGCACGTTGAAGTACCAGGTCGGCGCCACCTCGCCCAGGTTCTGCAGGGTCGCGGCGATGCCATCGGGTGTCGGGCGGCCGTGGTCGATATGGTAGGTCCCGCCATTCCAGATCGCCATGTTGAAGACCTTGTTGCCCGAAGCCGTGTGGTTCCACGGCGCCCAGTCCAGCAGGACCGGGGGTTCGATCTTCAGAAAGTCATAGGCCTCGCGCACCATCGCCTGATTGGCGGTCAGCATGCCGTGGGTCTGGATCACCGCCTTGGGCTTGCCGGTCGTGCCCGAGGTGAACAGGAACTTGGCGACCGTCGCGGCGGTCACCGCAGCATGGGCGGCGGCAACCTCTGGGCCAGCGCTTTGCCGCGCCAGCGCCTGGATATCCGTTGCCGCAAGCACCGGGACGCCGGGCAGATGCACCGCAAAGGCCGGATTGCCGGGCTCGTCGGCCAGCACGGCGCCAGGGCTCAGCTGCACGGCGACCTGACCCAGCTTCTCGCCACCGTGCCCGGCATAGGCCGGGGCGATGGCGGCCGAGGGAATGCCGACATGCTGCGCGCCAAGCGCAGCCAAAGCATGTGCCAGCGAATTTCCGGCCACGATCAGCAGCGGGCGCTCAGCCGACAGACCCATCGCCAGCAGCGCCCCGCCAAGGGCCGCAATCGCCTTGGCCGCCTGACCATAGGTCATCCGCACCCAGCCCTCGCCCTGCCGTTCGGCCATCCAGACACGGTCCGGGTCGGTCGCGGCCCAGTGCAGAAGCCGGTCGTTGATCGTCACCGGATGTGGCGGCAGTTCCCCCTCGACCCAGATCAGATGGCTGCCATCGTCGCGGATGACATGTTGCAGGGCAGGACGCTGCGGTTCGGTCATGACTCCCCCCAAGACAAGGACGAACTCCTCCTCCGACCGTTATATCACATAATGATTGGTCCAAAGAAAAATGCAAGACTTGTGTGAGGCAAAACCATTATATAGGATAACTAAATCGAGGGAGGACCAGATGACCGCCGACACCCCCATCCTGTATGAACTGCGCGGCGACATCGCGCTGATCGGGTTGAACCGCGAACCCAAGCGAAATGCCATTTCCGACCGCGTGGTCGAGGCGCTGCACTTGGCCGTCGAACGCGCGCAAGATGAGGCGAAGGCTGCCGTGCTGTGGGGTGAAGGCAAGCATTTCTGCGCGGGCCTCGACCTTGCCGAACATGCCGAAAAGCCGTTAATCGCTGCCGTCAAGGGCTCACGCCGCTGGCACCGGGTCTTTGACGGCATCGAACGCGGCGGCATCCCCTTTGTCGCGGCGCTGCAGGGTGGTGTGGTCGGCGGCGGCTTCGAACTTGCCGCCGCAGCGCATGTCCGGGTGGCCGACGCGACTGCCTTCTTTGGCCTGCCGGAAGGCCAGCGCGGCATCTTCGTCGGCGGTGGCGGATCGGTCCGCATCGCCCGGCTGATCGGGGCGCAGCGCATGGGGGACATGATGCTGACTGGCCGCACCGTCTCGCCCCAGCAGATGGAGGTCTGGGGCGGTGTTTCATACGTCGTCGAGGCCGGGCAGGCGCTGACCCGCGCCATCGAGTTGGCGACCGTGGCGGCCAGCAATGCCGCGATGTCGAACTATGCCATCATCAACGCGCTGCCCCGCATCCGCGACATGTCGTCCGAAGACGGGCTTTTCGTCGAAAGCCTGATGTCCTCGCTGACGTCCGTGACCCCCGAGGCGACCGAACGCCTGCGCGCTTTTCTCGACAAGCGCGTGGCAAAGCTGGAGGCACCCAAGGAATGAACCTCGACGACCTGATCGCCATCGACTTCCACACCCATGCCGAAGAGCCGTGTGACTGCGGCCGGGATGACGGCTACAACGAGTTTCAGGCCGGCATGGCCGCCTATTTCCGTAATCCGGCGGGCGCGCACGGCATGCTGCCCACCGTCCCCGAAACCGCCGCCTACTTCCGCGACCGCAAGATCGCCGCGGTGATCTTTGGCGTCGATGCCGAACGCGAGACCGGCTTTCGCCGCCATTCCAACGAGGACATCGCGCGCCTCGCCGCCGAGAACGGCGACATCCTGATCCCCTTCGCCTCGATCGACCCAGCCAAGGGCAAGACCGGCGCGCGCGAGGCTCGGCGTCTGGTGCGGGACTTCGGGGTCAAGGGCTTCAAGTTCCACCCGACCATGCAGGGCTTCTATCCCAACGACCGCATGGCCTATCCCCTGTACGAGGCCATCGCCGAGGAAGGTGCGATTGCGCTCTTCCACACCGGGCAGACCGGGGTGGGGTCGGGCATGCGGGGCGGCATGGGGATGCGGTTGAAGTATTCGAACCCGATCCACATCGACGACGTTGCCGTGGATTTCCCCGACATGCAGATCGTCCTGGCGCATCCGTCCTTTCCCTGGACCGAGGAAGGTCTGGCCGTCGCTCAGCACAAGCCGAATGTCTGGATCGACATGTCGGGATGGTCGCCGAAGTACTTCCCGCCGCAGTTCGTGCATTACGCCAACACGATCCTGAAGCATAAGATGCTGTTCGGCTCGGACTGGCCCGCGATCACGCCCGACCGCTGGCTGAAGGACTTTGAGGCCATCGCGATCCGGGACGAGGTCCGTCCGCTGATCCTGAAGGAAAACGCCCGGCGTCTATTGAAGATGTAATGTATACATTTGGACCGGGACGGGTTAGCCACGCCTTGTATCCATTCCGGTGACCGCCGTGTCCGACGCCAAGACCTCTCACAGCCAACGCGCGCTGATCACCCTGCGCCAGCGCATCCTGTCCGGAGCGTTGCCGGGCGGCACGCGGCTGGCCGAAGTGGCCCTTGCCGACGAACTGGGAATCTCCCGCACCCCGATCCGCGCCGCCCTGTCTCGGCTGGCCGAAGAGGCACTGCTGGAAAGAAAGGGCGCAGGCTTTGTCGTCCGCCGCTTTGATCTGGCCGACGTGGTCGACGCGATCGAACTGCGGGGCGTGCTGGAAGGCACTGCCGCGCGACTGGCCGCCGAACGCGGGGTCTTGCCCGCAGACCTGGCGGAAGCTGATGAAATACTTGGCAAAATCGACATCGCGCTGGCCGACCCCCTCGACCTCGATGCCTATTCCAACCTGAACAGCCGCTTTCACGCGCTCTTGGCCCGGATGGCCCAAAGCCCGGTTCTGCAGACCGAGATCGCCCGCATTTCGGGCCTGCCCTTCGCCGGCCCCTCGGCCTTCATCGAGGACACCCGCGCCCGGCAGCTGGCGACCACCTTGACCCTGGCGCAGTCCCAGCACCGCGCGATCATCGAGGCCATCACCGCCCGCGAAGGCGCAAGGGCCGAGGCCTTGGCCCGCGAGCACGCCCGCGCCGCCCGCCGCAATGCCGAGGACCTGCTGGCGCGACAGCGCTGAATGTATGCAATCTGCGCGATTGCGGCTTGATTTCCGCCCGAAATCTGCGCTGAATGTACACATTCCAAGGGAGGAACCCATGTCATTCAGTCTGTCGTCCGCCATGGCCAAGGCCGGTGGCGCCGTGCCCCTGCTGCGCAACTCGCGCATCGGCCAGTACGTCTACCCCGTCGTCGCCCCCGAGTTTCAGAACTGGCGGTCCGAGCAGATGGCCTGGCGCCACTCGGCCGTCCTGTTCGACCAAAGTCACCACATGGACGAGCTGATCGTCGAAGGCCCGCAGGCGGCCGAATTCCTGGATCACCACGGCATCAACGCCTTTGCCAATTTCGATCTGAACCGCGCCAAGCACTATGTGCCGGTCACCCCGGCGGGCCATGTGATCGGCGACCACATCATCTTCCGCGAACGTGAGGACAAGTTCGTGCTGGTGGGCCGCGCACCCACCTCGAACTGGCTGATGTTCTGCGCGGCCTATGGCAAATGGAACGTCCGCCTGCGCTACGACCCCCGCAGCCCCTCGCGCCCCGAAGGCGAACGGGTGCTGCGCGAACACTACCGCTTCCAGATCCAGGGTCCCGAGGCACCGAAGGTCTTCGAAAAAATGAACGGCGGGCCGATCCCCGACATCAAGTTCTTCCACGTCGACTGGATCAACATCGGCTCGAAGAGAGTGCAGGCCCTGCGCCACGGGATGTCCGGCGCGCCGGGGCTGGAAATCTGGGGTCCCTACAAGGACAAGGACTACATCCACTCCACCATCCTGCAGGCCGCCCGCGATGCCGGGGTGAACCTGGTGCAATGCGGCAGCCGGGCATATTCGACCAACACCCTGGAATCCGGCTGGATTCCCTCGCCCCTGCCGGGGATATACACCGGCGACGGCATGCTGGCCGATTATCGCGACTGGCTGGGCGCCGACAGCTACGAGGCCGCAGGGTCCATCGGCGGCAGCCTCGCCTCGGACAATATCGAGGACTACTACACCACCCCGTTCGAACTGGGCTACGACTTCTACATCGGCTGGAAGAAGCCCGATTTTGTCGGCAAGGCGGCGCTGGCAGCGATGAAGGGCTCGCCCCGGAACCGCAAGAAGGTGACCTTCGAATGGAACCGTGACGATGTGCTGGCCTGCATCGCCACGGCGTTTGAACCGGGCACGCCCGCCAAGTGGATCGACTTCCCGGTGTCGAACTATGCCTCGTCCAGTGCCGATGCGATCCAGCGCGACGGCAAGACCGTGGGGATGAGCATGTTCGCAGGCTTCAGCTGGAACGAACGCGCAGTCCTGTCGCTGGGGGTCGTGGCGCAGGACGTGCAGGTCGGGGACATCCTGACGCTGCTGTGGGGGGAACCCGAACCTACCGGCAAGACCTCGACCGAACCGCACCGCCAGGTTCCGATCCGGGTTCGCGTCGCACCCACACCCTATGCGGCCGAAGCGCGGACCAATTACGCCGACAGCTGGCGCACCAAGGGCTGACACCCGGACCCCGCCCCTGCCGGTTGGGGGGCGGGTCCTACAGCCGGGTCAACCGCAGCACCACCGCATCCGGCTCGCGCTGGCCATCCGACAGGAACAAGGCACGGTTCAGATCGTCATGCGCGGCAGAGGCGGTCTCGAACCGGATCACCGTGCGGAAATAGACCAGCGTAGGATCGACTCTCTCACCCCGCATCAGGGCGGCCATCACCTCGGGGGCAGCATGGCGCAGCCCCTGACTGTCAACCCGGATCAGCGCGCCATCTTCGGCCCGGATCACATAGCGCGCATGGATGCGGGTCAGGCCATCGGCGCGGATGCGCTGCTCATCGGCCCCACCCGGCAGGATCGTTCCGGTGAGGCCCGGGCCGCTGACGGTGCCACCCAGAATGGGCACGATCCGCGCTTCGCCGAAGCCGTCATTGCCAAGGATCACCGGGCTGCCGACCTGCACGCGGAATTCGGCGAAGAGGGTCATGCCACGGGCTCCATCGGACCGATGATCGGCGGCTGGGCGTTCAGCACATCGACCGAAAAGCCGGACAGCCGCTTGTAATGCTCGGCATGTGCCGCCAGCTTTTCGCGCGGCAGGATCGGTTCCAGGTCATCGAAGACGCCGCCGCACAGGTCCTCGACCATCTGCATCACCGCGTCGGGGCCCTTGCCGCGATTGGCGCGCAGGATGCCTTCGGCGCGGGGCCGCATCTCGGCCTCGTAGGTCAAGAGCGCCGCGCGGGTGACCCCATGCGCCCGCAAGGCCGCGCCCAGCTTGCGGGCGTCGATGATCGCCTGCGTTGCCCCGTTGGACCCGACGGGATAGGTCGCATGTGCCGCGTCGCCCATCAGCGTGACGCAACCCTCTGTCCAGGCGGGCAAAGGCTCGCGGTCGACCATCGGGTATTCGTAGACCGTGCCCGAGGCCCGGATCAGGCCGGGGCAATCGACCCAGCCGAAGTCCCAGCCCTCGAAGGCGGGCAGGAAATCGGCCTTGTCGGCGGGGCGGTTCCAGTCACCCTTGGCCATGGCCCGGTCCGGATCGACCCGCATCTCGGCGATCCAGTTGATCGTCGCAAGACCCGTCGCCGGGTCTTCCGGGGTCAGCGGATAGGCGACGAAACGCTGGGTGTCATGCCCGGCCAGAAACATCGCATTGCCGCCCAGAAAGTGCCGCCCGGGCGAAGTGCCGCGCCACATGATCGCACCGTTCCAGATCGGCTCTCCCTCATCCGGCACCATCTGCTTGCGGATGGCCGAGTGGATGCCATCGGCTGCAATCGCGACATCCCCTGATACCCGCCGCCCGCCCGCCAGAGCCAGCGTGACACCTTGGCTGTCCGTCTCGAACGCGGTCACGCCAGCGTCGGTTTCGACCACATCCCCGGCCCGCTCGCGCAGAATCCGCAACAGCATCATCTGCAACTCGCCCCGGTGCACGGAAAACTGCGGCCAGCTGTAGCCCGCCGCCAACCCGCGCGGTTCGACCCAGATCGGCAGGCCGGTCTTGGTGTAGAACCCGTATTGCCGGGTGCGGATGCCGATCCGGTCCAGTTCGGCTTCCAGCCCCAGGTCGAACAGCTCGCGCACGGCATTGGGCTGCAGGTTGATGCCGACACCCGTGGGCCGCAGATCGGCCACCCGCTCGAAGATGCGGAAGGGCAGGCCCAGCTGGTGCAGGGTCAGCCCCAAGGACAGACCGGCGATACCGGCCCCGGCGATCAGGATCATGTGCCCCCACGCCCGGTCAGACGGGCGCCTCCCAAAGTTCGATGTAGACATGCGCGTCATCGCCCGCTTGGGCAAGTGCCGTGCCGAAGTAGACCGCATCGCCCAGTGCCCGGTGCGGCCCGTCCGGCACCTCCAGCGTAGCCCGGGTGCGCCCCAGATAGCTGCCATCCGGCTGCGGCAGCATGCGCCCGGCGTTCGTCACCATGACCGGAGTGCCGTCCTGCAATTCCAGGCAGTACCGAGCCTCGATCTGATAGGTCCCGTCAGGCAGGCGGATCGCAAAGTCGGCCCCGCCGGGCAGGATCCGGCCCGTCCAGCCAACCCCCTGCGCCACGCCCCCCACGATGGGAAACATCGCCCGCACCGTACCCATCGAGGTCGCAAACTCCAGCGCCGGGCCAAGATCGGCGCGGATCACGCAGGCCCGCCGCAACAGGGGTTGGCCCGGAGAGGACGTCGCTCCCAGCGTCGTCATGTCGATGGTCAGTTCCTCAGCAGGCATGGGTGATCCTTCCTCCACACACTGTCAGCCGGACGCCCAGTCCGGCGATCCGGTCATGTGGCGTGGCTTCGATGTCGCCGCACAGCAGCACCAGGTCCGCCAGCATCCCGGTCCGGATACGGCCCGTCGCGTCTTCCCGGAACCCCGCATGGGCACCGTTGCAGGTGAATGCCTTCAGCACCTCGATCAGCGGCAGCCTCTGGTCCGGCAGTCCGGGCAGATGCGGTTGCCGGGTCAGCGCCGTCTGGATGCCCAGCAGCGGATCAACCGGCACGATGGGCCAATCCGAGGAGAAGGCCACGACCGCCCCCGCCCGATGCAGCGCCGCCCAGGCATAGGCATGGGCCGCACGTTTCGGCCCGATGCCCTCCGTGGTCTGGGTTTCCCCCTGCGGCGCATGCAGCGGCTGGAACGAGGCGATGACACCCAGTTCGGCAAAGCGCGGGATGTCGGCAGGGTCCACCATCTCGATATGCTCGATCCGGTGGCGGCTGTCGCGCAGGCCATTCGCGCGGCGCGCGGCCTCATATCCATCCAGCGCGATCCGCACCGCCGCATCCCCCACGGCATGCACGGTGATCTGCATGCCGCGCCGGTCGATTTCGACCGCGGCCTCGGCGAAGGTGGCGGAGTCAAAGATCGGAACGCCCCGGTGCCCCGGCTGGTTGGCATAATCGTCCAGCATCGCCGCCGTCCCGCTTTCGATCACGCCATCGATGAAGACCTTGACCCGATTGCTGCTCAGCCAGTCGCCGGTGAAGGCACCAGCCATGGTGCCGGCCCGGTCCAACTCGGACAAAGGCATCTCGCGGGTGTAATGGAACGGGACCGAGACCCGCGCGATCAGATCGCCTTCCTCCTCGACCGTGCGCAGAAGCTCCAAGAGATGCCGGTTGCCGTCCATGTTGTGCACCGAGGTGATGCCCTTCGATGCGACAAAGCGCAGGCCGTCCATCAGCACCTCGACATCCTCGCGCCATTCGGCATCGGTCGGGGGGACCGGTGGTTCGATCCCGGACATGCCCAACATCTCGCGCCCGCCGCTGGTGCGAAGCTCCAGCACCGGAAGCAGCGCAAACTTCTCGCGCAGCTCTCCGGTCGCCAGCCCGTCGGCCCCCAGCACGACCTCGTTGCCATCCGGCAGGTCCCGGCCCTGCAACAGCCCCGCAGCAGACAGGGCGGCAGTGTTGGCGAACAGCGTGTGGAAGTCGTAGGTCATCACCGCCAGCGGCCGGTCGGGACACATGGCATCCAGAGCATGGCGGTCCAGTCGCGTTCCCGGGCCGAGGATCTCGTAATCCGCGCCCTGAGCGAACAAGAGCCCCTCGTCAGGCCTGCTGTCGGCAAAGGCGCGCACCGCCGCCTGCATGGCGTCGAACCCGCGCACATCGCCCAGTTGCAGCAGGGTCCAGCCCCAGGCGCCGGAAAACAGATGCAGATGCGATTCGACGAACCCCGGCAGAAGCGTGCCGCCCTTTGCGTCGATGACCCGGGTCTTGGTCCCGGCATGGGCTCGGATCGAGGCCGTCTTGCCAACCGCAAGGATGCGGTTGCCGCGCACTGCCACCGCCTCGGCACGCGGGTTCGCGTCGTCCATCGTCAGGACCCGGGCGTTCTCGATGATCAGGTCGGCGATCATGCGGCGGGGTCCGCCCGACGCGGATGCCGGGCGCAATCGTCCGTGAACAAAAGCTCGACCAGTGGCGTGATCCGGTCGCGCAGGATCACGTCATGCTGGTCAAGCGTCTGGGCGTCATCGGTGATCAGCTGGATGAAGCAGGGCATCCAGAGATCGTGGAACAGCCGCGCCAGATAGTCGGCATCCACCGCGCGACCCGACCGTAGCGTCAGCTGCAGACCGGACAGGAAGTCGGCGATGACCTGCACCAGTGCCGTCGAAACCGCCACATATTCCCGGGCAAGATCGGTGTCGGGATGCCGGATCGCGGCCGCCTCCGCATAGCGCCAGACCCGTTTCCCCGCGATGTCCAGCGTGCGGGCCGACACTCGTTGGAACAGCATGGTCAAGAGGCTGGCCAGGTCGGCGTCCTCGCGCCAGTGTAGCGCGCGATCCTGCTCGCGGGCCTCCTGAGTGCCTTCCGAGATCATCGCGATCAGGATGCCGTCCTTCGACCCGAAGTAGTTGAACACCGTGGGGGCCGAGACATCGGCCGCAGCCGCGATATCCGCCATGGTCGTGGCGTCGATGCCCTGCCGCGCGAACAGGTCCCGGGCGGCGCTGACGATTTCATCCCGCCGACGCGCCTTCTTGCGGTCGCGCAACCCGGGGATGGCAGGACTGGCCGTTTCGGTCATCTGGATCCGCTTTCCTTGTGTCAGTAAAAATTTTTATTGACTAAAAAGTTTTTGTCAATACCGTCGGCGCCGATGTGGGGGACCTCGATGCTTGACATTCGCGACCTGACCAAGAGTTTCGGCAAGGGCGACAGCACTGTGACGGCGCTGCATGAGGTGTCGTTCACCATCGCTGAAGGCGAGTTCTTCACACTGCTTGGCCCCTCTGGCTGCGGCAAGACCACGCTGCTGCGCCTGATCGCCGGGTTCGAGCCTCCCAGCGGCGGGGCGCTGGTGCTTGACGGGCAGGACATCGCCCAGATGCCTCCCAACCGGCGGCCGGTGAACACGGTCTTCCAGAACTACGCCCTGTTTCCGCACATGACCGTCGCGCAGAACGTGGGCTTTGCACTCGGCGCGCAGGGCAGGCCCAAGGACGAGATCGCCCGGACCGTCGCCCGGATGCTTGACCTTGTCCAGCTTGGCCACCTTGCGCATCGCAAAAGCGGCGAGCTGTCGGGCGGCCAGCAGCAGCGGGTGGCGCTCGCACGGGCGCTGGCGCCCAAGCCGCGGATCCTTCTTTTGGACGAACCTCTCTCGGCGCTGGACATGAAGCTGCGCAAGGAGATGCAGGTCGAGCTGAAGCGCCTGCAGCAGGAAACTGGGCTGACCTTCATATTCGTGACGCACGACCAGGAAGAAGCCCTGACCATGTCCGACCGCATCGCGGTGATGAGCGGCGGTCGCATCCAGCAGATCGCCACCCCGCGCGAGTTGTATGACCAACCCGCCAACCGCTTCGTCGCGGGCTTCATCGGTGAAAGCAACTTCCTCGACGCCAGCTGTGCGCACGGAAAACTGGTGCTTCCCCAGGCAGGCGCCCCCCTGCCGGTCACCCATCCCGACGGGCCGGTGACCCTGATGGTCCGGCCCGAGCATGTGTTTCTGGGCCCAGCGCCCGGTGCGGGGCTTTCGGTTCCCGCCCGGGTCGAAAGGCTGGTCTACTTCGGCACGGATACGCATGTGCACCTGATGCTGGCCGATGGGGCAGGGCTGGTGGCCCGCGTCCAGAACGCCCTGCGCGGTGGCGCGCCCTGCGCCGAGGGCGATGCGATCAGCATCACGCTTCCCGCCGATGCCCTGCGCCTTCTGCCGAAAGAGGCCGCCTGACATGGCGACGGATGTCGAAACCCTGGCCATCCGGGCCGACACCCGCCGCCGCTGGGCCCTGGCCTTGCCCGCTGTCACGATCATCGGCCTGTTCTCGATCCTGCCTCTGGGCGTTGTCGTGGTTTATTCCTTCCTGACCCCCGGCGACTACGGCAACGTGAAATGGGTCTTCTCACTGGACGGCTGGTTCCAGGTCCTGTTCGAGCGCGACATCTTCGATGACACCGTCAGCCTGTCCGACGCGCATCTGACCATCCTCGGCCGCTCTGTCGCGCTGTCGCTGGCCACCACGCTCATCACGCTGATCCTGGGTGTGCCGACGGCCTGGTTCATCGCGACCCGGCCTGCCGGGCAGCGGGCCTTCTGGCTGTTCCTCATCACCATCCCGTTCTGGACCAACCTTCTGGTCCGCACCATCGCGGTGCAGGAGATGATCCGCAACGAGGGCATCTTCAACCGGCTGTTCCAGTGGCTGGGCCTGATCGACGACCCGATCCCGATGATGTTCACCAACTTCGCGATCCTGCTGGGCATGGCCTACGTCTTCCTGCCGCTGATGGTCCTGCCGGTCTATGCCGCGATTGAACGGTTCGACTTTCGTCTGGCCGAGGCTGGCTACGACCTCTACGCCTCGCGGGTCTACTGCCTGCGCAAGGTGGTGCTGCCGCAAGTCAAGGCGGGGATCATCGCAGGTTCGATCCTGGTCTTCGTCCCCTCGCTTGGCGCCTATGTGACCCCGCGCATCATGGGTGGCGGCAAGACGATGATGCTGGGCAACCTGATCGAGACCCAGTTCGGCCAGGGCCGCAACTGGCCCTTGGGCGCGGCCCTGTCGCTGGCGCTGACCGCCTTGGTCCTGGTGGCGCTGGTCTGGTACACGCGCCTGACCACGAAGGAGCGGCGCAATGGCTAGGCGCAGCTTCGACATCCGCCGCCTGCCCGGTGCGGCGACGCTTGCGATCACCTGCTTCGTGATCCTCTACATCCCGTTGGTCATCCTGGTGGTGAACTCGCTGAACGCGGGCAAGGCCATCAACGTCTGGGAAGGCATCTCGCTGCGCTGGTATGCGACGGCCCTGCAGAACGAGGGCTTCCTGAATGCCGCCTCCACCTCGCTGATCCTGGCCGCGACCGCCGCGCTGGTCGCTACGGTGACCGCCACGATGGCCGCGCTGGCCACGACCCGCAGCAAGGGATTCCGTGGCGAGGGCACCATCAACCTGGTCCTGAACCAGCCGCTCATGGTCCCGGAAATCGTGTTGGCCATCGCGCTCCTCATCATCCTGGCCCAGGTCAAGCAGGTCACCGGCTATACGGGCCTCTGGTATCTCATCATCGCCCACAGCGCCTTCTGCATCCCCTTCGCCTACATGCCGGTCCGCGCACGGCTGCAGGGCATGGACCTGACGCTGGAAACCGCCGCATCGGACCTGTACGCCAGCCGGTTCTACACGTTCCGGAAAGTCACTCTGCCGCTTCTGGCCCCCGCGGTCCTGGCGGGCTTCATGCTGGCCTTCGTCGTCTCGCTGGATGACGTCGTCATATCCGAGTTCCTGAAATCCCCCGGCCAGGACACGCTGCCCACGTACCTCCTGGGCCAGCTCAGACGGAACCTGACCTCGGAAATCTACGCCATCTCCTCGCTTCTTCTGCTGATCAGCGTGCTGATCGTGGCGGGGTCATGGCTGCTGACCAGAAAAAAGACCTGAGACCCGACAGAGGAAACTGCCATGAAAACCAGACTTGTCCTGACAACGGCCCTCCTTTCCGCAACCGCGCTTCCCGCCTTTTCGGAAGGTGTGCTGAACATCTACAACTTCGGCCTCTACACCCCCCCGGACCTGATCGAGAAGTTCGAGAAGACCTACGACGTCAAGGTAACCGTGACCGAATACGACAGCAACGAAACCGCCATCGCCAAGATCGAGGCCGGCGGGCACGGCTTCGACATCGTGGTGCCCTCGGCCTCGGTCGTGCCGATCTACATCGAGAAGGGGCTGCTGCTGAAGTCCGACCCGAACACGATGGAAAACTTCAAGAACGTCGCCCCCGAATGGGCCTCGGTCGCCTGGGACCCGGACCGGTCCTACACGGTGCCCTGGGTCTGGGGCACGACCGGGATCATGGTCAACAAGGACGTCTACGCAGGCGACATCAACACCTCGGCCATCTTCCTTGACCCGCCGGAAGAGCTGAAGGGCAAGATCAACGTCGTCCCGTCCATGAACGACGTGATCGACCTTGCGATCATGTACGTCGGCGGCCAGCCCTGCACGACCGACAAGGAGGTGCTGAAGGCCGCGCGTGACAAGCTGGTCGCCGCCAAGCCCCACTGGGCCTCGATCGACTACGCCAGCTTCGAGAAGTTCATCAACGAGGACCTGCAGGCCTCGGTCTTCTGGAGCGGGGCTTCGATACGGATCCGGGCCGAGAATTCCGGCTTTACCTACGGCTTTCCGAAGGAGGGCTTCCTGAAATGGCAGGACAACGTCGCCATCCTGGCCGATGCCCAGAACGTCGACAACGCCAGGCTGTTCCTGAACTTCATCATGGACCCGGAAAACGCCGCGCTGATCTCGAACTATACCGGCTACGGCAACGGGATCAGCGGCAGCGAGGCCTTCATGACCGCTGACCTGCTGGCGGCCCCGGAAATGACGATCCCGGCGGACTTCGCCTCCGTGGCGCGGTTCCAGGAAACCTGCCCGCCCGAAACGCAAGAGCTTTACAGCCGGATCTGGACCGACCTGACCAAGTGATCCGCGCCCGGTCGCCCCGGTCAGCGCCGGGGTGACCGTATCCTGCGGGCAAACCACCCCGCCCGCGTCATTTCAAACTCGATCGCGCCCCGTTTCCTGTCTGGCGAAGGCCGCGCCGGGAAACGGACGCCCCCGCTTTGCTGCCCGTCATGAGGACACCGATGGCCACCAACGATCTCTACAAGCTCGACGCCACCGCCACTGCCGCGGCCATTCGCGCCGGGCGGATCACCAGCCGTCAGGCCACCGAATCGGCGCTTGCGCGGATGGATGCCGTGAACCCGGCGCTGAACGCCGTGGTCCATCGCTTCGACGACGAGGCACTTGCCGCTGCGGATGCCGCCGACCGCGCAGTGCAGGCTGGCGCCCCCCTCGGCCCGCTGCACGGCGTGCCGGTCACAGCCAAGATCGACACCGACCTTGCCGGTCACGCCACCACCACCGGCCTTGTCGCGATGAAGGACGTCCGTGTGACCGAGGACGGCATTCCCACCGCCAACCTGAAAAGGGCGGGCGCAGTCATCATCGGCCAGACCAACGTCCCCGCCTTCTGCTACCGCTGGTTTGCCTCGAACGACCTGCACGGCATCACCCGCAATCCGCATGACCTCACCCGCTCGCCGGGCGGATCGTCCGGCGGGGCCGCATCCTCGGTGGCAGCCGGGATCGGCGCGCTGGCTCAGGGCAACGACGTGGCGGGATCGCTGCGCCTGCCCGGCTCGGTCTGCGGCGTCTATGCGATGAAGGGCACGATGGGCCTCCTGCCCAGCTACAACCCCTCGCAAACCGCCGAATACCCGATCGGCCTGCAGCTTGGCGCCTCCGAAGGGGTCATCGCCCGCTCGGTCCGGGACATCCGCCTTGGCATGTCCGTCCTGGCCCAACCCGACCCGCGCGACCCGGATCAGGTGCCCGCGCCGCCGGTGTCCCTGTCGCAGCGGCTGCCCTGTCGCGTGGCCCTCTGGCTGGGCGATGCCGACACCCCGGTCGATCCCGCTGTGGCCGATGTGGTGCGTCAGGCCGCGCAGTGGCTGGAAGACTCGGGCTATGTGGTTCAGGAAGCATCCCCCCCGCATCTGGCGGAAATGGCCGAGCTCTGGATGGCGCTTCTCTACGCCGACTGTATCGGTCCGGTGCGTGAAACCTTCTTCGATCTTGGCGACGAGGCGTTCCGCCGCTCGTTCCAGTTCACCGCCGACAACCTGCCCGCGCTGGACCAGCTGGGCCAGCAAGAGGGCCTTGCGCGCCGGATGGCGATCCGCCGGGCCTGGGCCATGTTCTTCCAGACCTATCCCCTGGTGCTGACGCCCACGACCTGCGTGCCGCCCCTGCCCATTGACCACGACACCATCGACCGGGAAACCATGTGCCGGATCATCCGCGCCTATCGCCCGCTTCCCCTGGTGGCGGGCCTCGGGGTGCCGGGGCTGACGGTGCCGGCGGGCAAGGCGGATGGCCTGCCCGTGGGGGTCCAGATCATCGGGCGCTGGTGGGAGGACGAACGCTGCATGAGCGCAGCCGAGGTCATGGAACGGCGGCTTGGCACCCTGTTGCCGGTGGACCCGAAATGACCCTCACCCCCTGAGGCACGCCGTTTCCGCGCCTGGTCAGACCCGCCATGCCCGCCCTGACGATGCTCGGCACAGCACGATCTTTGCCAACACCTGCGCCCCGGCTCTGCCCAACCCGGTGATTGCCGACCATCTGCATCAGGCCCAAGGGCTGGCGGGGTTGCCGGCGAAAGCACGACGGCGACGTGGACGGAGTTTCCGATTGCTGGCCAAGGACGGACTTCACAGCCACGCGGCGACGGTATCCCCGCTGCCGCTGATCGCCTCGCCTTGATGCCACCCCCCTTGGCAACAGCATCAGGATCCGTCCACCATTGGTGTTCAGCGGGGCCGATGCCGACCGCTGCCTCGCCGCGCTGCACCAGGCGCTGACCGAACTGCCCGCCACCCTGCGGCAAGCGTAAGGACCGAAGATGCCCTTTCCCGACCTGATCCATCCCGAACTTGGCGCCTATGTCAGCCAGCAGGTCCATCCTGCCGACTTCAAGGCCTTCTGGACCGCCACCCTCGCCGAGGCCCGCGCCATCGGCGGCGAGGTCACCCTCCGGCCCCAGCCGTCGACCCTGTCCCTGATCGAGGTCTTCGACGTGACTTTCCCCGGCTTCGGCGGCCACCCGATCAAGGCCTGGCTGATGCTGCCGCGCCAGCGGACCGGGCCCTTGCCGCTGGTGGTGCAGTACATCGGCTATGGCGGCGGACGGGGGTATCCGCACGAGCAGTTGCACTGGGCGGCCTCGGGCTATGCCTATCTGCGGATGGACAATCGTGGTCAGGGCAGCACTTGGAGCATGGGCGACACGCCCGACCCCGTAGGCTCGCATGCGGCGATCCCCGGCTATCTGACGCGCGGCATCCTGGACCGGCAGGACCATTACTATCGCCGCCTCTTCACCGACGGGGTCCGCGCCATCGACGCGATGATCGGGCAGGACTTCATCGACCCCACCCGCATCGCGGTCTGTGGCGGAAGCCAGGGCGGGGCGATCTCGCTGGCCGTGGCCGGGCTTGACCCCCGCGTGCGCGCCGCGATGCCGGATGTCCCGTTCCTCTGCGACCTGCCGCGCGCCGTGCAGATGGCCTACACCGACCCCTACCGCGAGATCATCCGCTATCTGGCCCAGCACCGCAGCCACAAGACGCAGGTCTTCGACACGCTCGCCTATTTCGACGGCGTCAACTTCGCCCGCCAGTCGCAGGCCCCCGCCCTGTTCTCGGTGGCGGTGATGGATGAGGTCTGCCCGCCCTCAACCGTCTACGGCGCCTACAATGCCTATGCCGGGCCGAAAACGATGGTGGAATACGAATTCAACAACCACGAGGGCGGCCAGGCCTGTCAGGAAGCCCAACAGATGGCCTGGCTCGCCGACCGCTTCGGCATGATCTGACAGGGGTGGCGGGATTTACGCCGTTCTCCCCGCAACCCGGCGCGAATAGACGGCCAGGACGGCCAGTTGCAGCAGATGGTACAGCATCAAGGGTAGCACGATGAGGGCAAGCTGATCCTTCGGGAACAGGATGCTCGCCATCGGCAACCCCGTCGCCAGGCTTTTCGTCGACCCGCAGAATAATGCCGCCAGTCGGTCTTCGCGGTTCAGCCGCAAGAGGGTCGCCCCCTGCTGCACCGCCAGCAGGACCAAGGCCAGAAGGACCAGACACAGCCCGACCAGCACCGCGATCCCCAAAGGCTCCAGCCGCGACCAGATGCCCTGCACCATCCCTGCCGAAAACGCACTGTAGACGATCAGCAGGATCGAACCCCGGTCGACCAGCATCACCGGCAGCTTGTGTCGGTTCAGGATGCCGGACAGGACCGGGCGGCACAGTTGGCCCAGGACGAAGGGCAAGAGAATCTGTTGTGCGATTTTCCACATGGCCCCCTGTATGTCTATGGCCCCGCCGTCCGTATGCAGCAACAGCGCCAGGAGGACCGGTGCAAGAACCACGCCCAATAGGTTCGAGATCGACGCCGCACAGACCGCGCCTGCCACGTTGCCCTCGGCAATCGAGGTGAAGGCGATGGAGCTTTGCACTGTCGAGGGCAGACAGCCGATGTAAAGAAACCCGATGGCGACCGTCACCGGCAGCACCATGACGGCCAGTTCCTGCATCCCCAACGTCAGCACCGGAAACAGCAGATAGGTCGCGGCAAGCACCGCCAGTTGCAGCCGCCAGTTCGTCAATCCGGCCCAGATCGCGGCCAGCGACAGCTTTGCGCCATACAGGAAGAACAAAAGCGCCACGGCCCAGTACGTCACCTGCGACAGCCCTGCGGCAAACTCCCCCCGCGCCGGCAGCAGCGCCGCCAGCACGATGGTCAGCAGCAGTGCCGCCAGATAGCGGTCAAAGCCAAGCCGTTGCAGGCGGGCTTCCAGATCAGACAGGGGCATGTGCGGCGCCTTACAGGTTCAGAGTTTCAAGGTCCGCCGGGGTCAGTACCAGATCCACCGCCCGGGCAAAGCTTGCCACATGCTCGGGCTTGGTGGCCGATGCGATCGGCGCCGTCACCCCGGGCTGCGCCAGAAGCCAGGCCAGCGCAACCTCTGCCGGTTTGGCGGCGTGCCGCTCGGCCACTGCATGCAGGGCAGCCAGCACCGCAAACCCGCGGGGGTTCAGATATTGCTGGACATCCCCGCCGCGCACCGACTGGCCAAGGTCCGCCGTCCCACGATACTTGCCCGACAGGAACCCCGAAGCGAGGCTGAAGTACGTCACCACGCCTACGTCCTTCGCCACGCATAGCCTTTGCAGTGGGCCTTCGAAGCCGGCGCGGTCCATCAGGTTGTATTCGGGTTGCAGCACCTCGACCCTTGGCACGCCAGTCAGGGCCAGGGCGCGGCCAAGAAGGTCGGCGTCGAAGTTCGACACGCCAATCACCCGGGCCTTTCCCGCCTGAACCAAACTGTCGAAGGCCGCGAATGTTTCCTCCAGGGGTGTGCCCGCATCAGGGCGATGGGCAAAATAAAGGTCGATGACATCGGTCTGCAGCCGCCGCAGAGATGCCTCGACCGCCTCCAGAATCCAGCGCCGCGACAGGCCTTTCCGCTCCGCCCCTCCCATGTCCGAGCCGACCTTGGTGCAGAGCGTGATCCGCTCGCGCATCCCCGGCCTCGCCTTCAGCCACTCGCCGATGATCGTCTCGCTTTCCCCACCCCGATTGCCGGGGGCCCAGGTCGAATAGACATCGGCCGTGTCGATGGCATCGAACCCATGATCGACGAAGGCATCCAGCAAGGCATGGCTTTGCCGGGCGTCCAGGTTCCAGCCAAAGACATTGCCCCCGAATACCACAGGGGCAATGGTCAGCGCCGATCGGCCCAGTGTGCGCTTCTTCTGCATTCTCTTGCCTTTCCTTGCCGCTCAGGCCTGCCTGATCCGGTCTTCAGTGACCATAGCACGCGGCGCAGCCGCCGACAGGGCTGCCACCCGCGATGCGGCCTGGGCCTGCGACCGCAGTCGCCCGCACATCAACCAGGCCCGCCGCGGCCTTCTCGGCCTGCAACAGATAAGCGCAACATGCGCGGCGCCTACTGCACCAAGGGCTGACCCGCCGCTTCGTCCGCATCAAGCTTCTTGCGGTATTCCGTTGGCGACAAGCCAGTGCAGCGCCGGAATGTGCGGGTGAAGTAAGCCTGGTCCTCGAAGCCCAGCGCATAGGCGACCATCTGCACCTGCATCCGAGTATAGGCCAGCATGCGGCAGGCCTCGCGCAGGCGGACCTGCTCGATGAAGCCATGCGCCGACAGGCCCGAGGCCTCAAGGCACAGCCGCCGCAGGTGACGGTCCGACAGATGCAAGGCCGACGCATAGTCCGCCACCGACCATCCATCCGCCAGATGGCTGCGGATCAGTTCTTCCAGCCGGGCCAGCCTTGGCTGCCGCGCTGCCGGATCGGGCGCCCCGGTCAATGCGCAGACATCGCACACCAGATCGGTCGCCGCCGCGCGCAGGCGCAGGTTGCGCAGCGCGGACGTCTCGCCATGCAGCGCCGAAATCCTCTCGAAGGCGGCGGACAGACCGCTTCCTTCAACGTGGAACGGGGCCGCGAGCAGCGCCACATCGGGGCCGAACAGTTCGGGGAAATCCGCCGTGGGCAGGGTCAGCACATGACCATCAGTCCCCGCCGCGAACACAAAGGCATGCACGATCCCCGGCGGGATGTTCAGCACGACCGGCGGCTCGGGCCTGACCGTGCGTCCGTCCATGGTCACCGCGATGCTGCCACGCCGGATCAGGAAGATCTGATGCAGGTTCACATGCCGATGCGCCGCGATGCGCCAATCCATCCCGGCGGCGCGGTCAACGATGCGTTCGATGTGCAGGATGTCAGGAAAGGGGCTCGCCTCTCCGTACAGATGCCAGACCGGAATCGTGTTCATGGCCGGAAAATACCAGCATTCCTCCTCTGCGTCCATTCGCCATCCGCCCGGCATCGGGCACAAGTGGTATCAAGGGGGACCCATGCGCACTCAGGTAGCCATCATCGGGGGCGGCCCGTCGGGACTGCTGTTGTCGCAACTTCTGAACCGGGCCGGGATCGCGACGGTCGTCCTGGAACGGAAAAGCCGCGACTATGTGCTGGGCCGTATCCGCGCCGGGGTTCTCGAAACCGGGCTGGTCGATCTTCTGCACGAGGCCGGCGCCGGGGACCGGATGGACCGCGAAGGGCACCTGCACGACGGCTGCAAGCTGGCGCAGAACGGCCGGATGTTCCGCATCGACTTCCGGCAGGCCTGCGGCAGGCAGGTCATGGTCTACGGCCAGACCGAGGTGACTCGCGACCTTTACGCCGCGCAGGACGCCATCGGCGCCACGGTGATCCACGACACCGAAGACGTCGCGCTGCATGACCTGACCGGCACGCCCTTTGTGACCTGGACCGACGCCGGCGGCAGCCACCGGCTGGACTGCGACTTCATCGCCGGCTGCGATGGCTTTCACGGCATCAGCCGCCAGAGCATCCCCACCGATGTCCGCCGCGAGTTCGAGAAGATCTATCCCTTTGGCTGGCTTGGCATTCTCTCGCACACGCCCCCGGCCGACAGCGAGCTGATCTATGCCGCCCACGACCGAGGCTTCGCACTGGCCTCGATGCGCAGCGCGACTCTGTCCCGCTCTTACATCCAGGTCCCGCTGACCGACCGCGTCGAAGACTGGTCCGACGACGCCTTCTGGACCGAGTTCAAGGCCCGGATGCCTGCCGAGGTCGCCGACCGCCTGATTACCGGCCCTTCGATCGAGAAATCCATTGCGCCCTTGCGCTCGTTCGTGTCCGAGCCGATGCGCTGGGGCAGGCTCTTCCTCTGCGGCGACGCCTCGCACATCGTGCCGCCCACCGGTGCCAAGGGGCTGAACCTTGCGGCCTCAGACGTGCATTACCTCTATGAAGGCCTCACCGCGCATTATCGCGGCGACGACCGCGGGATCGAGGCCTACTCGCAGCGCGCCCTTGCACGGGTTTGGCAGGCGATGCGCTTCTCGTGGTCGTTGACCATGATGATGCACCGCTTCCCGGGTGCCAGCGACTATGACCGCCGCATGCAGGACACCGATCTGGCCCAGCTGGAAACCTCGGAAACAGCGCGGCGCCTCATGGCCGAAAACTACACGGGTTTGCCGTACTGACAGCCCCGGGCCAAGGCACCCTCACAGGGGCGCCTTTGCCGGTCATCCGATCCGCCCCTACCAGACCAGAAACAGGCTGATCGCCGGGAACAGCACCAGCACGATCACCCGCAGGATGTCCGAGGCGACGAACCAGATCACCGCCCCATAGGTCTGCCGGATCGGCGTGCTGCGATCCATCGCGTTGATGACGAACAGGTTCAGCCCGACCGGAGGCGTGATCAGCCCGACCTCGACCACGATCAGCACCAGAATGCCGAACCAGATCGCCATCAGGTCGGGCGACATGCCGAAATCCAGCGCCTGCATCACCGGAAAGAAGATCGGGATCGTCAGCAGGATCATCGACAGGCTGTCCATCAGGCAGCCCAGCACCAGATAGATCACCAGGATGATCGTCAGCACGGTCCAGGGACCAAAGCCCTGCGTGATCACCCATTCCGTCAGCAGGTCGGGCATCCGGGTCAGCGACAGGAAGGCGTTGAAGAACCCCGCGCCCAGCACGATGAAGAAGATCATCGCCGTGCCGCCCGCCGTGGCCAGCAGCGCCTGCTTCAGCCTGGGCCAGTCCAGGCCGCCCTGCAGCCAGGCCAGGATCGCCACGCCCAGGGCGCCGACCGACGCGCCCTCGGTCGGGTTGAAGATGCCCTGGTAGATGCCGCCGACCATCACCCCGAAGATGATCAGCACCGGCCAGACATCCCGCAGGGCGCGGAACCTTTCGGCATAGGGCAGACGTGGCCCGCGCCCCGCCGCCTCGGGATGGCGCCGAACATAGAGCGCGATCACCAGCATGTAGCCCAGCGCCGCCAGGAACCCCGGGACGAAGGCCGCCAGGAACAGCTTGGCGATGTTCGTTTCGGTCAATGAAGCATAGATCACCAGCACGATCGACGGCGGGATCAGGATGCCCAGCGTCCCCCCGGCCGCCAGCGCGGCCGTGGACAACCCCCCGGAATAACCGGCCGAGCGCAATTCGGGCAACGCCACCCGCGCCATGGTCGCCGCCGTGGCCAGGGACGATCCGCAGATCGACCCGAACCCCGCACAAGCCCCGACCGCGGCCATCGCCATGCCACCCTTGCGATGCCCAAGCCAGGCCTCGCCCGCCTTGAACAGGGCCCGGCTCATCCCGCCCAAACCGGCCAGATGCCCCATCAACAGGAAGATCGGCACGATGGACAGCGAATGGCTGGAAAAGGTCGTATAGGTCTCGGTCTTGAACTTCGACAGGACCGTGTTCGGGCTGCCCGTCATGATCCACATGCCCGCAACCCCGCAGACCAGCATCGCCAATCCGATGGGCGCGCGCAGGAAGATCATCCCGAGAAGCACGGGGAAGGCGAGAAGCCCGATCTCAAACGGCGTCAATGGTCTGCTCCCCCGGCCAGGGGCCGCGTCTCGCGCCCGGTCAGGGCGGCCTGGATGCGGTCCCAGGCGGACCATAGGCCCACCAGGACCCCGATCGTCGCCGGGACCATGCACAGAGCGTAGGACCACCAGATCGGGAACTGCAGGAACATCGAGGTTTCGCCATTGCCAAGCTTGCCCTGCATCCCCTCCCACAGCCGTGCGGCGATGAAGATCATCACGGCAGCCGCGACCAGCTCCCAGAAGGCGACGATGATCCGATTCGTCCGCAGGCTCATCGCCCCGGCGAAGACATCCACCGTCGCATGCGCGACTTGGACCTGGGCCAGCGGCAGAAAGCTGAACACCGCGAAGGCGATTCCGGCTTCCACCAGCTCATAATCCCCCGGTACCGGGCCAAGCCCCAGCGGGATCAGAGCCCGGCCCAGAATGCTGAGACAGGTCATCAGGATGATCAGGACCAGCACGATCCCGCCAGCCATGGCCGAGATGTTGGCCAGTCGAAGCACGAATTTGGTCACGGCCACCTCTGCGAATGGCGCCGGGGCAGTGGGCCCCGGCACACTGCCTTACTGCGCCAGAAGGGCCTTCGCCTCGTCCAGAAGCGCCTGCCCGTCGATCCCGGCAGCCGTCATCTCCTCCAGCCAGGCCGCATAGGTCGACTGCGCCGCCGCTTCCCATTCGGCGGACTGCTCGGCCGTCAGGGTCACGATGTTGTTGCCCAGATCGACCGCCATCTGCCGCGCGCCCGCATCGGCTTCCTGCCCGATCCTGCCCGCCATCGCAGAAAACTCGACCCCGGTATTCGCATCGATGATCGCCTTCAGGTCATCGGGCAGGCCGTCATAAACCGCCTTGTTCATCGCCAGCACGAAGGCCCCGGTATAGAGCGCCTTGCCGGTGAATTCGGTATGGTTCTTCACCAGCTCGGACGTCTTCAGTGCGCCGGTCACTTCCCACGGAATGATCGTCGCATCGATCACGCCCTTCGACAGGGATTCCGGCACTGCCGGAACCGGCATCCCCACGGCCGTCGCGCCCAACGCCGAGACCATGATGTTGGTCACGCGGGTCGGGGCGCGCAGCTTGACGCCGGCAAGGTCGGCCGGGGCCAGGATCGGGTCCTTCGAATGGATCAACCCCGGGCCATGCACCCACATCCCAAGGACTTTCATGTCCTTGTATTCGGTGTCGAACATGTACTTTTCGCCCAGCGTGTACAGCGCGCGTGAGGCGCTCTCGGCGTCGGTCATCATGAACGGCAACTCGATCACTTCGGTCCGCGGGAACCGGCCGGGCGTATAGCCGGGCAGAGTCCAGACGATGTCCGCGACACCGTCAATCGCCTGGTCGATCAGCTCGGGCGGCTTGCCCCCCAACTGCATGGCCGGATAGTGCTCGAACTTGATGCGACCGCCGGACTCTGCCTCGATCTTCTTCATCCAGGGCTCCAGGATCTTGGCGGGAACCGGGGCCTGGGCGGGCAGCATCTGGTGCAGTTTCAGCACCACATCCTGGGCCGAAGCGGACAGCGCCAGCAGCGAAGCCACAGCGGTGGTCGCCGCCAGCCGGACGATTTTGCGTAGGGTCGTCATGGTATCCTCCCATCATCGGCCAAACTTTCGGCCTTTCTGTTTTTCCTGATATTCCAGTGCATTGACTGACCAGTTCCCGGTCAGGGTCACAAAGGGTCGGCGGTCCGTTCGGCCTTGGGAACTTGCGGCCTCTGCCAGAAGACACGGTCCGGTCGTTCAGCGTTCGCCACCCAGTTTCGGGGACTTGACCCGGTCTCGCTCCTCCGACCGGGACCTGTGCCGCAGGTGCCCGCACTCCCTTTCCGGCCTAGCCCCACCATCCGACGTGATACGGATCATAGGGCAGTCTTCCAATCAGGTCAGCCCTCTCAACCGCTTACTGCTCGGGTCTCTGCCGGATCAGGAGCAAGTCCGTCCGTCCATCCTGTGTTCCTCCGCCTCCATCCCGGTCCAAACTCTGTGACAATGCGCCGCAGGCGTGGGAGGATAGGGCGCAAATCGGCCCTGAAAAATGGACTTAACGGGAAAAAACTTGCACTTTTCAGCCATCGGACCCGTGCCGGACGGCACTGCTCGTCCGTCGCGCGCCAGCCACCGGAAAACGGACGCCAGCACCCCGCCCGGGGGTCAGCCGATCCGGCCGCGCGCACCACCGGTCTGGCCCCGGTCCAGCAGCAGATGGTCCAGGATGACACAGGCCATCATCGCCTCACCCACCGGCACCGCGCGGATGCCGACGCAAGGGTCGTGGCGGCCCTTGGTAATCAGGTCGGTCTCTTGCCCCGCAGCCGTGATCGTCTGCCGGGGCGTCAGGATAGACGAGGTCGGCTTCACCGCAAACCGGCACACCACCGGCTGACCCGTCGAGATCCCGCCCAGAATGCCGCCCGCGTGGTTGGACAGAAACTCCGGCCCGTTCGGCCCCATGCGGATTTCGTCAGCATTCTCGACGCCGGTCAGCGCGGCAGCTGCCATTCCCTCGCCGATCTCGACACCCTTCACCGCGTTGATCGACATCATCGCGCTGGCCAGATCGCTATCCAGTTTCCCATACAGAGGTGCGCCCAGCCCCGCCGGGACGCCCTCCGCCACCACCTCGATCACCGCGCCGACCGAGTTGTGGGACAGCCGCAACTCATCCAGATACTCGGCCCATTCCACGGCGGCCACCGCATCGGGCACCCAGAAGGGATTCTGCTCGATCTGGGTTGTGTCAAAACGCGCGCGGTCGATGGTCTTCGTTCCCATCTGCACCATGTAGCCCGTGATCTTCAGTCCGGGAACCAGTGCCGTCAGAACCTGCCGCGCCACCCCGCCCGCGGCCACCCGTGAAGCCGTCTCCCGCGCCGAAGACCGCCCGCCGCCGCGATAGTCCCGGATGCCGTACTTCTGGTGATAGGTGATGTCCGCGTGCCCCGGCCGGAAGGACTGCGCGATCTCGCCATAGTCCTTCGACCGCTGGTCGGTGTTCTCGATCATCAGCTGGATCGGCGTGCCCGTGGTCTTGCCCTCGAATACGCCCGACAGGATGCGAACCTCGTCCGGCTCCTTGCGCTGGGTGGTGAACTTGTTCTGCCCGGGCTTGCGCTTGTCCAGCCAGGGCTGGATGTCAGCCTCGGCCAGCGCCACGCCCGGGGGGCAGCCGTCCACCGTGCAGCCAATCGCCGGCCCGTGGCTTTCGCCCCAGGTGGTGACGCGGAAAAGATGTCCGAAGGTGTTCAGGCTCATGGCATGTCCTCGCTGCCGCTTGGGCATACAGGCCACGCCGCCCCTGCCACAAGCCCCGATGCCCGCGAAAACCGGCCAACCGGCGCCGTCAGGTCACGGTTCCGTGAAAAAACCTTGATCGTCGGGGTTGAATTGTCGCACCCCGCCCCCACCTACCGATCTGCGGGCCGGGCCCCTCTGACGTTGCCACCCCTGCGTGGCCTCGTGATGTCGGACCGCATCGAGAAATCGTGCTCGATGTCATGCCCGGCGCCCTGCTCCTGAAAAGGCTGACCTCTCGACGCATCAATCAAGAGGTAAATGGGGATGGAATTCCTCTTCGTGCTTTTCGTCGGCAAGCCGCTTTGGCTATGGCTGATGTTCCTGGCCATCGTTGTTGCGCTGATGGTTTTTGACCTTGGCGTTCTGAACCGCGACGACCACGAGCTTGGCGTTGCAGAAAGCCTGAAGCTGTCGGCTTTCTACATCGCCATAGCCATCGCCTTCGGCGGCTATATCTGGTGGGCCTGGCAGAACGGAACGCTGGTCACCAGCGACGGGTCAAACCCCGTGGCAAGCTATTTCCAAGGCTACATCATCGAGAAAGTGCTCTCGATCGACAACGTCTTCGTCATCTCGCTGATCTTCGGCTACTTCGCCATTCCGCGAAAGTACCAGTACCGCGCCCTCGTCTGGGGCATCATCGGCGTCATCATCCTGCGCGGCATCATGATCGCCATCGGGGCCGAGCTGATCTCGACCTACAGCTGGGTGACCCTGATCTTCGCCGCCTTCCTGGCCTTCACCGGCATCAAGATGCTGGTGGTCCCCGAAGGCGACATGGATGTATCGAAGAACCCGGTGGTCAAGTTCGTGTCCAGGCACATGAACGTCACGAACGAGCTGCGCGGGCAAAAGTTCTTCGTCCGTGAAACCAACCCCGCGACCGGCAAGCTGATGCTGTACGCAACGCCCCTCTTCGTGGCGCTGCTCGTGATCAACGTGGCCGACCTGATCTTCGCCGTCGACTCGGTGCCCGCGATCTTCCTGATCACCACCGACACCTTCATCGTCTACACCGCGAACATCATGGCGATCCTTGGCCTGCGCGCGCTTTACTTCGCGCTGGCCGCACTGGTGCACCGCTTCCACTACTTGAAATACGCGCTGGCCGTGGTGCTGATCTTCATCGGGTTGAAGGGCTTCTACAGCTACTTCTTCGGAAAGTTCGACCCCTACCTGTCGCTGGCGATCACCATCGGCATCATTGCGGCGGGCATCTTCTACTCGCTTTGGAAAACCCGTGGCGATGACGACGGGCACGGGACCGAGGTCAAGGTGGCCGAATAAGGCCGCTGGCAGAGGCAGGCAGAGCAGTCGCCCGTCCCGTGTGTCCTCACGGGGCGGGCGTTCCTATTCCGCGCCCTGCCTTATCTGGGACAGAACGTCATGCCCCTCGGGCACCCCGGTGATGCGCAGGACCGAAAGCCCAAGCGTCACGTCCACCAGCCCATCCGGGCGACGCGTAACCTGCGGCGGCTTCGGCCAGGCCGACAGGTCATAGACCTGCCCCGCCTGCCACTGGCTGACATGCGTCACCCCGCCATAGGCCAGCACGAAAACCACCGCCCCCGGTCCCGGGTCAATCAGATTGATCCCCGTCCCTGCATGCACCGTGTCGTTCCCGCCGCCCAGCCGCACCCGGTTGCGCCCCGGCCCAGTATGGACGACGGATGACCCGTCTCCGTCGTGGATCTCGTCATTGCCATGCCCGCCGAAGATCCGGTTCCGTGCCGCCGTGCCGATGATCGTGTCATCCCCCGTGCCGCCGTCCAGCACATCGCGTCCGCCACCACCGACCAGTCGGTCATTCCCCGCCCCGCCATAGAAGAAATGGAGTGAGCTTTCCGACACCGAAATCGCCCGCAGCACATCGTCGCCTTCCCCGCCGTAGAACGTGGCCCCGCCATACTTCGGCCCGATCATCACGTCGTTCCCGCGCGATCCGCGGACATCGACCATCACCCGCTCGGTCGTCTCGAAATGGATCGGGCTTTCGGGATGCGCCACGATCCGCATCACGCGGGGTGATTTCTTCGCCGCCTCCGCGTCCTCGTGCCGGGCCAGCACCGTGGCGATGCGGATGTTCTCCACGTTCATCGGACAGTGCAGGACATAGCCATCCGGCCCGCCCAGATACCACAAAGTATCGGTGCCGCCGTCCTTGGCCTCCTTGATCTTCTCGGCCTCGGCCCCGTAGGCCCAGTAGTTGTCGTTGCCCCGCTTGCCCTCCAGCACCACGGACCCATCGACCGCCATCATCGCGTTGACCCCATCCGCCGGGTTCTCAAACCCCCGCAGGTCCAACCCAAGGTCCAAGGCCCCCTTCACCAACTCGCCCCGCAGCACGTCCATCGGGGCCGTCGCGATCAGGTTCTCCGTCTCACCCGGGTCGGCGACCACGTCGTAGACATGCTCCTCGCCGTTTGGATAGCGGAAGTAGCGGAACTGCCGATAGCCTTCGATGGAGGGCCGCACCGACAGCGTCCCGAAGACCGAAGTAATCGGCGATTTCGTCGTGTCGAAGCTCCCGAAACTCGGGTCCACCAGCGGCAGCAGACTTTGCCCCGAGGTCCAGTCCGGGCGCGGCGGCAACCCGGCCAACTGCATCACCGTCTTGGGGAAGTTGTGCAAGGAGACCGGCAGGTCGATCACCCGGCCTTCCGTCATCCGGGGCGACCAGATGCCCAAAGGGACATGCGCAGCGGAATCCCACTGGCTCATCTTGTGAAAGCTGTCGTGGTTCCCAAGGTTGAACCCGTTGTCCGACAGGAAGATCACCGTCGTCTTCCCCCCCAGAGGCGAGGCCTCCAGCGCGTCCAGAAATCGCCCGATCTCGTGATCCACATGGCTGATCGCCGCGAAATAGGCGCGGACCACCTGCCGCCAGCCATCGTCCCCGCCCTTTTCCGGCGTCCAGTTGCCGTTGGCGATATAGGCCGCCTCATAGACCGCAAAGCCGGGCGGCGGGCCGTAGTAATCCTCGGGCGCCGCAATGTCGGGCCAACGGATCTGCGCGGGGTCGTACAGCTGATAGAACCGGTCCGGGCATTCCAGATTGTAATGCGGATGCTTGAAACCCAACTGGATCAGGTGCCGCCGCTTCGGGTCAGCCCGCCCAAGAAAATCAATCGCGTTCTGCGCCACGGTAAAGTCGTAGAACAGATGATCCTGCGACCCGTCATCGTCGGGATGGTTGACCCCCGCGATCCCCGGCCCCCGGTCAAGGTAGAGGTGCACCTTCTCCCGCCCGGCCGAATCCTGTGCAGTCACGTCCTCATGGAACAGCACCCGGCGATAGCGTTCGGGCATCGGCTTGTAGGTCGCATCCACCTTGCCGGTGGTAAAGGTGTAGAACCCAGCCCGCCGCAGGTCGTAGACCCAGGCCTTCTCTGGCGGCAGCACCTGCCGCCAGAACCGGTTGAGGTCCACCAGCCCCGTCCGGAACGGTGACAGCCCGGTGGCCAGCTCTGCCCGGCACGGCGCGCACAAGGGGATCGTCGCATAGGCGTTACCGAACCGCACCCCGTTGTTCAAAAGCCGGTCCAGGTTCGGCGTCTGGATGCGAATGCCGAAGGTGTCGCGCCAGGTGAAGACGTCGATCATGTCATCCACCCAGATGACACAGATGTTGTCGTCCTTGATGCTGTCCGCGTTGAACGCCATCAGCCGCCCGTCAGCTTCAGGCGGGCAGGCAGCGCCCAGCGCCGCACCGCGCCCTCACCGAAATCCCCCCGCAACGCCCCCCGGTTCGCCGGGTAGGGGCCGTCACCGGGCGAAGCCGCATGGGCATAGGTGACAAACACCTCCCCCTCCGGCCGCTTCAAACACTTCAGCACCACCGCCTTCGCATCCGACGGATCAACCCCGACCGACGCGATCTTCGCCCCGTTCGTCACCCCCTCCAGCGCGAACCCGGCCAGCGGCCCCGCGCCAAAGGGATCGCCCGGGTCGATCACCAGCGAATCCTGCGCCTCGCAGATCAGCCGGATATCCGCCCCGCTGCGTTCCGCCAGCTGGATCACCGGGCACAGCCACTTGCCCCCGCCATGCACCGCCAGCAGCGCCTCGGTCAGCAGCACCGCCTTTTCGGCCCGGCCTTCGTCAGTCAACCGCCCGGTATCATCCATCCGGAAGGCATAGGACGGAGCCGCAAACACCAGCTGGTGGTCGCCGTGGTTCCACGACAGCTCCCACTGACCCTCCAGCCCCGGCCCGCGAGTAACGTCCCGCGTCCCGCAGTCGAAGGCCGACAAGAAGATCGGCCGCGCCAGCCCCTGTTTCGCCATACCGCGCGTGATCCGCTCCATCAGCGCGATCATCCCGTCGCGGTAGGCCACCGGGTCGCCCGTCAGGTCCTCCAGCGTGTAGTCCAGCACCACCGCCAGGACCTGAGCACTCACGCCCAGCCGCCCGGCCGCCGCCACCAGATTGGCAAAGCCCCGGTCCAGATTCGCCACCGCCGAACCCCCACCCAGATCATGCGCCGTCGCGGCCATGTCGGTCTCGGTCCGCACCACGATCAGCGGCAGCGACTGGTGCGCCGCCCGTCTCCGGGCCAGTAGTTCATCCGCGATCAGCGCCTCGACCGTCAGCTCGCGCAAAGGCTCCAGAGCGTCGGTCGCCACCGCCTCGCCAAGGCCGCCCTGACCGACCGCCCCGATATCATCCGCCGGGCCCAGCACATGCCAGCGGAACCGCGCCGGACCGGGAGAGCCCAGCCCAGCCCGCGCCCCGCCAATCCCCATGACCGCCAGCAGCGGCCCCCTCGCCTCGGCCACCACCGCCCCGCCCGAGATATGCCGCCGGTATCCCCGCGCACTGTCGGCCCCCGGCAGGTTCGCCTGGAAGAACACCCAGTCCCCCTCCCGCCGCGCGGCCCAAAGGTCCACATCGTCGGGCAGGTCCGGCAGCGGCAGCGCCTCGGCCCCCACCAGCTGCGGCTTCAGCTCCAGCCGAGCGGCAATATCGGCAATCACCTTGTCCGACAGCCGCAGCACCAGCCCGGTCTCGTCATAGCGGATGACATCGCCATTCTCGGCCCGGATGATGACGCCTTCGGGGGGAATCTTTTCAGCCATCAGAACAGCACCTTGAACCGTTCGGGCAGCCGGTAGACCCCCTTGGGCCGCGCCCCGCCGGGGGCATAGTAGACCACCTTCTTCTCGCGCCAGCCGTCGACCATTTCCTGCCGGAACTCGGGGAAATCCACCGTCTCGGCCCGGGGCTTCTCCTTCGACAGCGACTTGTACGTCTCCCACGCCGTATCCCAGCCGGTCTTCTGCCGCTCGACCTCTTCCAGCGCGCCGCTCTGGATCACCCGCTGCTCGCGCCGCTTGGCCAGCCGCGCTTCGGTCATGTCATGGTCGATGAAGCGCAGGTGGAACAGGTAGAGATGCGGGTCGAGATGCAGCTTCGGATGGTTGGCGAAATGCCCGCCCGGAGCGATGTCGATCTTGTCGCAGGTGATGCAGGGCTTGGCGTAGTTCGCGTTCAGCCGGAAGATCCGCCGCACGTCCAGGATGTTGCGCCCCTCTGTCAAGGGCTCCGGCTCCAGCGTGGGGTTGTGCACCATCTCGATGGCAAAGGGGGTCACCACCCGCGGCCCGCCCTTCACCACCAGGCTTTCCATGTAATCCGGCAGGCTGTCCGACACCGCCGGATCGACGCAGACGATCTCGTCCACATCGCCCACCAGCACCCAGTTGTAGAAGTTGGTGAACCCCGTCGTCAGCCGCGACAGCATCTGCCAGCGCCGCTGGTTAAAGCAGTTCCGCGTCTCGTCGAAAGGCAGGTAGATGACGTTGCAGCCTTCCGCGATCTTCTTGTGCTCGGGGTCGCCACCGTGGCTCAGGACAAAGCAGTTCTCGCGGCCAAGCTGCCGACCATAATAGTCGACCCAGCGGCGGAGAAAGAAGTGATCCCCGCCCACCATGGTCATCGCCATCATCCGGCCGCGCGTCTGGTCCATGTCCCGATCCTGTCTGCCGCCAACGGCTTAGCACAAGGCCAAAGCCAAGGCCTAGCCCGCCTGTGCCGCCCGCAGCGCATTCACCGCCGCCCGCCTGGCGCGGCGGATGAAGACCTTGTCCTCGTCCGGCAGGTCTGCGCCCAGTTCCAGCATCCCCTCGGCCGCCAGCATCACCAGCGCATGCCGCCCCCGGTTCGCCGCCGCCGCCAGCACCGCGCGCTGCCACTTGGTGACGTGGCGGCGCGCCCGGTAGGCCGACCAGAACTCGGTCCCGATTTCATCCGCCTCGACCATCCGGTTGATCAGCACCGGGAAGGTCCCCGATTTCAGGATCACCCGGATCGCTTCATGCGTGGTAAAGGGCAGCCGGAGCAGGTGCACATTCGGCCCCGCCAGCCGCGCGGCATGGGCGCGATCCTCGGGGACGAACGGGTCATAGACCACCACCGCCCGCCGAATGTAGGGCACCGCCGCCGCGGCATCGAGGAACGGCATCCCCTCCCAGTTCGACTTGCGCACGGCGAAGGGAAACCGCTGCTCGAACGGCGCGATCACCTTGTTCATCGTCGACTGGGGCGAAAAGGCCAGCACCCGCGCCTCGGGGATCAGCGGCGCAAAGTTCAGAGCCGCGAAGCCCCCCATCGAGGCCCCGGTCAGCACCACCCGGCTGAACCGGCGGAAAAACTCCCGCTCCTCCAGCCCCCGGATCAGCGCGGGGGCCGTCGGCTGGCGGAACCAGTCTTTGGCGTGGCTCTGCACCCCCAGCACCGAATGGCCCATGGGCTCCAGCCGTTTCCAGGCCCAGGGCCCGCGCGGCCAGCCTTCGTCGATGGTCGCCAGATTGTCGAAGGACACGATCAGCGCGTCACCACGCCCGCCCTCGAACCACAGGTTCGCGTGATCCCCGCGGATCAGGAACCTGCGCGCACCCGCGCCGTCGTCCAGCCCCATCTCGGGCGGCACCTCCAGCGGAGGCCCGGCCTCCTCCCCGGTGTCAGTAGGTCCAGCGGACATGGGCGTTCAGCGTGGCCAAAGCGGCCATATCCTCAGGGTCAGAGGACCCCGGAAGGCAGCGGTCCGGCCAGAACATCACCTCATGCAGCAGCGACTGGCCCAAGGTCTTCGCCAGCCCCGCCCGGTTCGACCGGCAACCGATAAAGAAATCCGCCGGATGCGCCATGCCGGGGATGGTCCCGCTGACCTCAGCCCGCCGGTCGCCCAGACCCAGCCGCAGCGACCGTCCGTCATAGCCCAGAAGCGCCAGCTTTGCCCCTGCGCCCCGGTTCACGGGCAGCGAGACTTCCATGGCACCGGCCCGATCCTTCGCCAGCACCCGTCCCTCGGCTTCGGCAAGGAAGATCATGTTGTTCGCCTGCCCCGTCGAAACCGAGGCCAGCGTCTTCGCCTCACCCTCCGACCAGTAGACCACCGCCACGGTGAACGCCTCCACCTCCGGCGCAAAGCCCGGCAAAGTGAACCCGCAGTTCATCCCCTCCTGACAGACCACGCCCGCTGGTGGCCCGGCTTGAAACCGGCTGTTGCCGCTGTTCGGACCCGCCGTGACCGCCTCGACCGCGCCGTGCTGCTCACGCCAGCCGGTGATGCGGCCATCGGTACGGACGATGTCGCCCTCCCGCGCGACAAAACGTGCGCCACCCGTGCGCAGGACCGCCTCGGCCAGTAGGCGCTCATCCCCCCCGATCAACGCGCCGGGTGGCAGTATTGCAGCGATCTCAAGCATCGCGCCTCCTTCGTCCCGCCATCTTGCCCAGCGCACCCGGCCACCGCAACCCCACCTGCCTAGCCGCGCCTTGCAAGGCTACGGGCCACCGGCATCACCCGCGACAGGATCACCGCGCCATACCTTGCGTTCCGGTGTTCATAATCCGCTTTCGCCAGATGATCCGCCACCGCATACTCCGCCCCGGTAAAGATGCCCTGCGTCACCGTCTCGTCCGGCTGCGGCACCAGGTCGATCCCATCCTCGGCCGCGGCCTCCTGCAAGATGCGCCAGAACTCGGGCACCCGTTCGGGGATCAGCCGCTGCATGCCCGGCGTCACCAGTTCGGCCAGAACCGCCGGGTTTTCCGTGTAATAGGCGACCGGAGCCAGGAAAATCCGTGCCGTTCCAGTCGCGGCAAGCCCTGCCGTCACCTGATAGCCCACCTGGCAGCGGAACCCATCCACCAGCATCCGCCGCATCAGCCCCTGGCTCAGGAACGGCCCGGACTCCAGCGCCCGCAGGACCGAGATGAACAGCCGCCAGACATAGACCCGCGCGCCCATCACCAGAATCGCGTCGAAGTCCGCCGCCGGAAGCACCATACGCCGCTTGGCGTTGAACCGCGCAAAACTGCGCGCCACCTTGTCGTCGCCCGGATGCACCGCGCCGTCGCGCACCTGCAGGAAGCGGAACCCGCTGCCGACGTGTCCCCAATACTCCAGCTCGACCCCCGACAGATCGGCAAGCCCTTCTGCCTCTGCCTGACGCAGGCATGCGTAATGGCTGTCGCCGAAAATGCAGAACCGGGGCAGGTCAGGCATGCCGCTGATCCGGAGCGAACGCGGCCAGGATCTCCTCTTCGCAGCGCAACTCCTCCGCCTCGGTCATCTCCGGCTCCAGGACCTCCTCGGGCGCAGCGGGAGCCACAGCCGGGGCCACCGCCACCTCGCCTCTAAAGGCCGCCGCCTGATCGCGGAAGAACTGCGCCATCACATGGTCCACCCCTTCGGGCAGCACCGACCGCATGTTCTGCGCAAAGAACCGTCCCCGATAGGCAGTATGCGTGATGATCTCGTAGGACGGAAAGTAATCCACCCGCGCCTGGGTCGCCACCAGCTCCGACGCCACCGCCCGCAACAGCGACTTCGAATGGCTGGTCGCCGTCAGCACATGCTGGCCCGAGGCCGTCGCGGTCAAAGGCACCGGCGACACCGTCAGCAACACGATCAGCCGCCGGTTCGCCCGGAACATCAGCCGCAGCGCCGCCGTCATGTCATCCATCAGCGCGCGGAAGCCATGGTTCACAAAGACATGCCGCCCTTCGTCAAACGACCCCGCCACCGTCCCCGGACAGACCGCATATTCCACGCCCGTGGCCTTCTCGGCCCAGGCCTCCGTCAGCCCCATGGTGAAGACGAACACATGCGACCCCCGCACCGCCTCGGCAATCGCGCGTAAAGTGTCCCTGCGTGAGGCATGCAGTTCCTCCACTGAGACAAACCCGCCCGGCTCCACCCCCGGCCGGAACGGATCATAGAACCGCCCGTCTTTCTCCCACACCTCATCGGGGGGCACGGCATCGGTCAGCGCCCAGGTCAGCCACTGCAGCAGCATCTTCGGCGTGTAGATATTGCCGGTCCGAAAGCTGAAGGTCCCGTAGTGGTAATCCTTCCGCTGCTCGGGCGTCAGCCCGGCCGGCCCCGGCTCAAAATCCAGCCAGCGATAGCGCCGCGCCACCAGCGCCTTGGAGAAATGCTGCGCAAAGCAGGACCCCGCCGTCACGATCCGCGTCCGCCGCGCGATGGCGTGCTTCGGCTTCCAAAGCCCCGCGATCTCCAGCGCGTCCCGCTCCGCGACGGCGGTCCGCCAGAAACGGTCCTCGGGCAGGCTCTCATACGGGTGCGTCATGCGCGAACGGGTCCTGTGGTTCGGCTCAGGATAGGACGGACAGGTTTCGGGAAGGTCAACCGCTTTCCACCACCACCTTCCACAGTCCGCGACCAGCGTGGTAGCCTCGCCCCATCATGCCCAGCCTCTGCCGCGATTGCCTGACCCTGACCGACAGCCCGGTTTCGCGCTGCCCGTCCTGCCGGTCCCCGCGCATGGTCGCGCATGACGAACTGACGGGCCTCTCCATCGCCCACATGGACTGCGACGCCTTCTACGCCAGTGTCGAAAAACGCGACAACCCCAGCTTACGCGACCAGCCCGTCATCGTCGGCGGCGGCACCCGAGGCGTCGTCTCTACCTGCTGCTACATCGCCCGGATCAAGGGCGTCCGCTCGGCCATGCCGATGTTCCAGGCCCTGAAACTCTGCCCCGAGGCCGTGGTGGTGAAGCCCCGCTTCCCCGCCTACACCGAAGCCTCCCGCGCCATCCGCGCGATGATGGAGGAGCTGACGCCGTCCATCGAACCCCTCTCACTGGATGAGGCTTTCCTCGACCTCACCGGCACCGCCCGCCTGCACGGCGCACCCCCCGCCGTCCTGCTGGCAAGACTGACCAAACGGATGGAGGATGAGCTGGGCCTCACCGGCTCCATCGGCCTGTCGCACAACAAGTTCCTGGCGAAGATCGCGAGCGACCTCGACAAACCTCGTGGCTTCTCCGTGATCGGCAATGCCGAAACCGAGGCCTTCCTCAAACCCAAACCCGTCCGCATCATCTGGGGCGTCGGCACCGCCACCCAGACCGCGCTGGAAGGCGCAGGCATCCGCACCATCGCCGACCTCCTCCGCTGGGACCGCGCCGACCTTGGCGCGCGCTTCGGCAGCATGGGCGACCGCCTCTGGCATCTGGCGCGGGGCCTCGACACCCGCCGGGTGAACCGCGACGAGAAGCTGAAGTCGATCTCCAAGGAGACGACCTTCTTCGAGGACACCTCCGACCCCGACCTCCTCGACAGCCACATCTGGCGCCTGTCCGAGCAAGTCGCCGACCGCGCCAAGGCCAAGCGTCTCTCCGGCCGCACGGTGACCCTGAAACTGAAGAAGGGCGACTTCCAACTCGTCACCCGCCGCCACGCCCTGAGCGACCCAACCCAACTCACCGACCGCATCTACCGCGCCGCCCGCGATCTTTTCGACCACGCGGGCACCACCGGCCCCTTCCGCCTGATCGGCGTCGGCATCTCCGACCTCGCCCCCGAAGACCAGGCCGACCTCTCCGCCGACCTCCTCGACCCCAACGCCACCAAACGCGCCGCCGCCGAACGCGCGACGGACGCCATCCGCGCGAAGTTCGGAGCGGAAGCCATCATCAAAGGCCGCGCCCTGCGCTAACCCGCTCCTCGCTCGAGTCCCGCATCGCTCCTCGCTGATCGTGGGGCGCTACGGCACGACAACGTAGGGTGCGCTACAGCGCACCGGAACTTCACGGAACTTGACGCACAGCAAGGTTGTTGCGAACTTCAGCACCGATATTTCAAGGAGATAATGATGAGTAGTGCTGTTCCGAATTCATTATCCGACGTGCTCGTCGATTTTGAAAAGGCCCCCACCCTTCGCGGACTTCAGGAAAAGGTAGATCGGCTCTCGATCTCTGCCGATGCGAAATCCATCCTCATGGACGTGGCCAAGGTGACACTGGCAGTCGGCGGCAAGGTGATTGCCATCGGGCGCAAGATACTCGCCTTCGCCATCGAACTTGCTGGGAAATTTCAGAACGTGATCTTCGGTGTGATCATCGCGCTTATCATGTCAATGGTGCTTGCAACGCTCCCCTTGCTCGGCCCTACAATTGCGGCGCTGCTTACCCCCTTGATGGTAGCCCTAGGCGTTGGACGCGGGGCGACCGAAGACTTCAAGAACATGTCCGTGCAACGAGAAATCGATGGCTTGAAGCAACGCATGTCCATCCTTGCAGCGCACGCCTGAATGACCAAGGCTCAGTCCCCCGCCGAGGTTCTCAAACGGTTTGAGGGCGTTACCAAAGTTGTGGCTGACAGCCTGCGATTCAAGCGCAAGCTGGCCATTGGCGAAGACGCGTATACGTCGCTAAAGGTAGGGCGCGCGCTTTCGACGATCTGGGATGTCGGCGGCGTCGCGGCGACCGGAGCGGGGATCGCCTCATCGTCCGCCGTCGCAAGCACGTTCTTTGCCTCGACGGGCATCCTCGCCCGGATCGGGATCGGCGCGGCCTTCACGGCGACGCCCATCGGTTGGGTTGTCGCCTCGGCTGTCGTTTCAGGAGGGGTCTACTACGGCGTAACCCGCGCAATTGGTCGCTATGCAAAGTCTCGTGTAGAAGTCATTCCGCGCTTCATCAATTCCCCAATCGACCAACTTGGAGCTGCACTCCTCGACATGATGGGGACGCTCGCACTGAAGGTTGCAAACATCGATGGAATGATTGATCCGGCTGAGCGAGCCTCCATGCGCGACTACTTCGTTGCTGAATGGGGGTTCGATCCCGCCTATACCGAGCGCGCCCTGGCCTTGCTTGAGGAGGGGGCGCTGTCCCAACCCATCAAGCAAACGACCACGGCAATTGGCCGATTCGTGAGGGAACATCCCGATTGCAATGCCCATGCGTTCTACGCCGACCTCATCGCCCTGCTCCGTGAGATCGCCGAGGCTGATGGAAAGCTGGATGAGCGGGAGGAACTTGCAATCGAGTCGATAGAGCGGGCGTTCAAAGGCTGATCGCCGGAGCGAGCGTCTGGTAAGCCGGGGCCGAAGGCCTCAACCCTCCGAACCCCCCACCTTTCCCTTCTCCAAATATCCCCGCCGGAGGCCCTCCCGAACCGGTTGGCCGCAGGCCAGAGGCGAGACAAAGAGTCTTCGCGCGTCAGCGCTCAATTCAATACGAGCGGTCGGCACCGGGCCCGCCCCAACAAGGCAAAAACCCCGTAAACGCCCACACCCAACCCCTTGAAATGCCTAAGCCTGCAACCCTGTCCACGCAGGACAGCCCCGGCTCACTCTGCCGCCAGCGCCACACCCGAGGGCTGCACCAGCTCGGCAACCACCCCCGCGATCAAGCGACGGAATCCCTCAAACCCCGCCAGCGGCTCGACCCGGACCTCATCCATGTACAGCGCCCGGTCGATTTCGACCTGCACCACATGCACCCCCCGCGACGGGCGCCCATAGGCCTGCGCCACATAGGCCCCGGCGAACGGAGCGTTCCGTCCCACCCGCAGCCCCGCCCCGGCAAAAGCCGCCTCGACCCGGTCCATCACCTCGCGCCCCGCCGTGGCGCCATAGCGGTCGCCCAGAACCACCTCGGGCCGCACCTGCCCCGGCCGGGTATGCGCCTCGATCGCCTCGTGCGGCATGGAATGGCAATCAATCAGCACCGCCTCGCCGAACTCCGCCCGGGTCTCCTCGACCACCTTGGCCAGGGCCTGGTGGTAGGGATGCCAGAACCGCCGGATGCGCGCCTCTGCCTCTGCCAGCGAAAGCTTGCCGCGATAGATCGCCCTCCCCCCGGCCACCACCCGGGGAATCACCCCAAGCCCCGAGGAGATGCGCGGATTGTGCGGCGCCCGGGCGATTCCCTCGATCACCCCCGGATCCAGTTCGTCCGCCGACCGGTTCAGATCGATATAGGCCCGTGGCGCCCGCGCCGACAAAAGGGGCGCCCCCAACCCCGGCGCGCTGTCGAACAGCCGGTCGACGAAGGCATCCTCCGACGACCGGACCATCCGGCGATCCAGCACCACCTGCGCCAGGAAATCCTGAGAATAGTCCCGCCCCGAATGCGGCGAGGCAAAGATCAGCGACGACGTCCGGCGCTCCGGGCGGGTCAGGACATAGGCCTCGGTCTCGGTCCGTGACATGGACCCTCTCTGGTGGCTGCTCCGTCGTCTCCCTTTCGATATAACCGCAGTTTCCCGAAAGCCAAAACCCCTTGCAGCCCCCGACGCTTGTCAGTATAGACCCGGCCTGTCGACGCGGTTCGCCCCGCGTCCTTTTCGTTTCATCGAAGAGGGCAGGGTGCGGACCAGACGGCAAAGTGGGCGGTTAGCTCAGCGGTAGAGCACTACGTTGACATCGTAGTGGCCACTGGTTCGATCCCAGTACCGCCCACCATTCACCGCTTCCCGCCAAGGGGGGCACGTTGTTTTCACTGGCGCAGACGCGCCGCGAACAAGGAGAAGGTCGATGAAGGTTGCGAACTCGCTCCGCTCGCTGAAGACGCGTCATCGCGATTGCCAGGTCGTGCGCCGCAAAGGCCGCGTCTATGTGATCAACAAGACGCAGAAGCGCTACAAGGCCCGCCAGGGCTGAGGCTGCTTCCGGCAAACGGACTCAGGGCCGCTCAGGGGAAACCTGGGCGGCCTTTGCTTTTCCGCATCTGTTCCTTCAATGCTTTCGAACCTGCCTTCTCCGTCGGTGCCCGGATTGACCCATCTGCATCTCGTTGTTCTTGCCATTTGCGCCATTCCGCAGGCAGTGTCGGGCGAAACGATCTTTGAAGAGCGATACGAAAATCTCGTCGCACCATCGGCAATTCTCGAACCGTTCACTGCGTTCGGCGGCAACGCACCCTGGGTGATTGATCAGCCGGTGACCTCGGGTTCTGCGACCTTCGCCAGCCACTTTCACGGACAGTTCCTTGTCGACCGGCAGATTGGCACAACACGATTCGATCTGGTTGCAGGTACACCGCGAAAACCCCTTGCTTTGCAGATGGATCCTGCGGGACAGAACCTGTTCTGGGCCTATGAGGACGATGCGGCCTCTTTGGCACTTCAAGGGATCGGGCCAGCCGGGGCCGGACGAAGGGACGGCATCGGAGAAGGGTCGATTGCCGTACTGTTTAACCGACCGGTTTGCACTGTAGGCTTCCAGACTGTCCTTGAAGGAATGATGCCGCCCGGTACGACCGGGTTTGCAGAACCCGGCTCCGTGCAGGTCAGCTTCTTCTCGGCCGAGGGAAAGTTGCTTGGCCAGCGGGGGATAGACGCGACAGGCGGCGTTTCGGTGGCTTACGGCACCGAAACCGGCTTGCCGCCGCAGATCAGCGGGATTCTGATCGAGTCCGTGGATGACGGTGGGATATTTGTCGACAACCTGAAGTATGCTTTCAACTGCGAGCTTCAGGTCAGCTGACGGCCAAACTGTTCCTTGGTTGAGGCGTTGGGCCCGCGATTGGAAAACGGCGAACTCTTGGATTGACTGGAACGAACACGCTTGTGCCGTGATTTTCGGCACAGGATAAAGGCGCGTCGAATTACTTTTGCGGTTACGTTCCATGCACAGCAACCCAGCCTTCCGGCAGGACCCCCGCGAACGGAACCTTGCCTTCGCCCGTGCCCGGGGCTTCGGCGTCCTGACCCTCAACGGCCCGGATGGCCCCCATGCCTCGCATGTGCCGTTCCTCTTGAACGACGACGCGAGCATTGCCGAGCTTCACCTCGCCAGGTCGAATCCCATCGCCCGCACCGGGCTGCCCGCCCCAGCGCTGCTCGCCGTCTCGGGGCCGGACGCCTACATCTCGCCCGACTGGTATGGCCCGCACGACCAGGTACCCGACCAGGTGCCCACCTGGAACTACGTTGCCGTCCACTTGCGAGGGCATCTGGAACCCCTGCCCGACGACGCCCTGCGTCCCCATGTCGAGGCGCTTTCCGCCGAACATGAAACCCGAATCACCGGCAAGCGCCCCTGGACCAGCGCCAAGATGACCGAAGGCGCGATGCCCCGGATGATGCGGATGATTCTGCCCTTCCGCTTCGTCGTCACCTCGGTCGAAGGCACCTGGAAGCTGAACCAGAACAAGACGCCCGAAGTCCGCGCCCGCGCGGCCGAGGCGTTGGCGCGCGGCAACGCGACCGCCCAGGACATCGCGGCGCTGATGCGCGAACTGCCATGAAGGTCATCCACAACACCGAACAGCTGCTGATATTGGAAGATCAGCCCTGGTTCATCGGCATCATGATGATCGTCATGGCGCTGATCTTTGCCTTCGGCGGCATGGCGATTCTGGCGTCCGGCGAGGTTTTCGGCGGACTGATGATGCTTCTGATCGGCGTCGGTGTGCCGGTCCTGATTGGCGCGCTGATGGTGCAGCGGGTCCGCCTGACGTTCGACCGCAGCGCCGGCACCGTGAGCCGGACCCGGCGCTCGGTTCTTGGTCTGACCCAGACTGTGCACCCGCTGGACCGGCTGGACCGGGCGCGTGTGGGCGTCAGCACCGACAGCGACGGCACCACTTACCGGATGGAGCTGGACCTGCGTGACCCGCCCGAGATCGTGCCCTTCACCAGCTATCACACCAGCGGCAAGCGGCCCGAAGCGATGGCCCAGACGGTGAATGGCTGGCTGGGCACGGCGCGCTGAGCGGGGGCGGGCACGCAAGGCCGTCGCCCTTCGTCATGCGCCTCCCATCCCCCGCGAGTGGAGTGGATTGGGTTGGGGGGACCCGCCCGCAACTGTCGTCCGCACGATCAGACTTGCCCTGTCCGGATGGGTGCGCCCGCAACAGGCAATCCGCATTGCTGAAGCTCCTGCGGCCATTTGTTAAGTTTCCGTTACCGTCCGCGAGCAAGTATCAGAAATCATTGTCTATATCGGTTTTGTCCACCGTGGACACGTCTGCGACCCGTTTACACCCCACCCCCTTCACCCCTACACTTTCCTCTCCATCCCGGAGGTTCCCATGCCCCTTCCCCTCGCCCCCCTGCTCCCCCTCGCCGTCCGCCTCGGCCTCGTTGCCTCGACAACCTGGGCCGTTTCCCGTTGGGTCCGATCAGCGACCTACCCCGGCCGCACCGACCAGCGGGCCGAGGACGCGCTGGATGACCTCGGTGAGGGCCTCTCCCTCCACCGTCCTGCCGACCGAGCTGAGGACCGCCAGACCAACGCGACCGCAAGGCTCCGCCGGGTGATCCGCTTCCGGGGCCGGACTTACGAGGTCGACGCCGGCCTGATGGCCCGTCTCCGTCTGCGGGAGCGGGAAGAGTGAAGCTTTACTACGCCCCCGCCTCGCCCTTTGTCCGGAAGGTCATGGTCCTGCTTCACGAAGCCAAGGCCACCGATCGTGTCACGCTGGTCCCCGTCTCGGGCAACCCGCTCGATCCCGGCACGATGCCGGTCGACCGCAACCCGCTGGGCAAGATCCCCGCGCTGGAACGCCCTGACGGCCCTACCCTCTACGACAGCCGGGTGATCGCCCGCTACCTCGACGACCTTCTGACGGCGCACCTTTATCCTGCCGCTCCGCACCTGTGGGACACGCTGGTCATCGAAGCCACCGGCGACGGTATCGCCGAGGCCGCGGTCCTGATGCGGTACGAGATGCATGTCCGCCCCGAAGGTACCCGGTCCGCCGCCTGGGCCGAGGCACAGTGGCAGAAGATCGCCCGCGCCCTCGACGCGCTGGAGGATCGCTGGATGAGCCACCTCGCGGGGTCGGTCGACATGGGCCAGATCGCCGTCGGCTGCGCCCTCGGCTATCTCGACCTGCGCCACGCGGATCGGGATTGGCACAGCACCCATCCCGCGCTGGCCGCCTGGTATGCGGGCTTTGCCGCCCGGCCATCGATGCAGGCGACCGCTCCGACGGCCTGAACCCGCGTCAAAGGCGTCACACGGGACAGTCTGCCGCAGAGAAATGCGTCGATCTTGGGCTATGTCCGCTGGACGAGGCGGAAAGCCTTGGCTAAACACGCGCCCGGCGGGGCATGGATTTCCATTGCCCCTCAAACCATATGGACCGGCGCCTCCGGTCCGAAAGGGGAGAATATCTCGTGTCCCACGCAGACGATCACGCAGGCACCGGCGAAGGCACTCGGCGGGATTTCCTGTACTACGCGACCGCGGGTGCCGGGGTGGTGGCCACCGGGGCTGCCGTCTGGCCGCTGGTTAACCAGATGAACCCCTCGGCCGATACCCGCGCCCTGGCTTCGATCATGGTCGACATCTCGGCGGTCGAGGTCGGTACGCAGCTGACGGTGAAATGGCTTGGCAAGCCGGTCTTCATCCGCCGCCGCAGCCCGGAAGAGATCGAGGCTGCCCGCGGCACTGCGCTGACCGACCTGCCGGACACCGCGTCGGAAAACGCCAACAAGCCCGGCACCGACGCTGCTGACGAAAACCGCACGCTGGACGAAGCGGGCGAGTGGCTGGTGATGATGGGCGTCTGCACCCACCTCGGCTGCGTGCCGCTGGGCGACGGCGCGGGTGAGTTCGGCGGCTGGTTCTGCCCCTGCCATGGCTCGCACTACGACACCGCCGGCCGCATCCGCAAAGGGCCCGCCCCGCGCAACCTGCCGGTTCCGGTGGCCACCTTCTTCGACGAAACCACGATCAAGCTTGGGTAAGGATCAACATCATGGCCGGAATTCCGCACGACCATTACGAGCCCAAGACTTCAGGTGAGCGCTGGCTGCACAAGCGGCTGCCCATCGTCGGGCTTCTCTACGACACCATCATGATTCCCACGCCCAAGAACCTGAACTGGATGTGGATCTGGGGCATCATCCTGACCTTCTGCCTTGCGCTGCAGATCGTCACCGGCATCATCCTGGCGATGCACTACACCCCGCATGTCGACAAGGCCTTCGCAAGCGTCGAACACATCATGCGCAACGTGAACGGCGGCTACATGCTGCGCTACCTGCACGCCAACGGCGCCTCGCTGTTCTTCTTCGCGGTCTACCTGCACATCTTCCGCGGCCTCTACTACGGCAGCTACAAGGCCCCGCGCGAGATCACCTGGATCGTCGGCATGATCATCTACCTGTTGATGATGGGCACCGCCTTCATGGGCTACGTCCTGCCCTGGGGCCAGATGTCCTTCTGGGGTGCGACCGTGATCACCGGTCTCTTCGGCGCGATCCCGGGCATCGGCGAGCCGATCCAGACCTGGCTTCTGGGCGGCCCTGCCGTCGACAACGCCACGCTGAACCGCTTCTTCTCGCTGCACTACCTGCTTCCGTTCGTGATCGCGGCGCTGGTCGCGGTGCACATCTGGGCTTTCCACACCACTGGCAACAACAACCCGACGGGTGTTGAAGTCCGCCGTGGGTCGAAAGAAGAGGCCGAGCGCGATACCGTGCCGTTCTGGCCCTACTTTGTCATCAAGGACCTGTTCGCGCTGGCGGTGATCCTGACGTTGTTCTTCGCCGTGGTCGGCTTCATGCCGAACTACCTGGGTCACCCCGACAACTACATCGAGGCCAACCCGCTGGCGACGCCTGCGCACATCGTTCCGGAATGGTACTTCCTGCCGTTCTACGCGATCCTGCGCGCCTTCACCGCGGACGTCTGGGTCGTGATCGCGGCCAACTGGCTGTCCTTCGGCATCATCGACGCCAAGTTCTTCGGCGTGCTGGCGATGTTCGGCGCGATCGCGGTCATGGCGCTGGCGCCCTGGCTCGACACCTCGTCGGTGCGGTCGGGCCGCTATCGCCCGATGTTCAAGTGGTGGTTCGCGCTCCTCGTCATCGACTTCGTCGTCCTGATGTGGTGCGGCGCGATGCCTGCGGATGAACCCTACGCCACGATCTCGCTGATCGCCTCGGCCTACTGGTTCGCCTACTTCCTGGTCATCCTGCCGCTTCTGGGCGTGATCGAGAAGCCTCTGGCCCAGCCCGCGACCATCGAGGAAGACTTCAACGCCCACTACGGCTCCAAAGCCCATCCGGCCGAGTGAGAGGAAACCGACCATGTTCCGCAACATCGCACTCATCGCCGCATCGGCCCTCACCCTGACTGCCGGTGGCGTGTTCGCCGCCGGTGGGGAGGGCCATATCGAGGACGTGGCCTTCGCCCATGAAGGCCCGTTCGGCAAGTTCGACCAGTTCCAGCTACAGCGCGGCCTTCAGGTCTATACCGAGGTCTGCTCGGGCTGCCACGGGCTGAAGTTCGTTCCGATCCGCACCTTGTCGGACGAAGGCGGGCCGGGCCTTCCGGAAGACCAGGTCCGGGCCTATGCCACGCAGTTCACGGTGACCGACAAGGAAACCGGTGAAGACCGCGAAGGCCTGCCGACCGACAACTTCCCGGCCAACACCGGGGCCGGCGCACCGGACCTGTCCCTGATGGCCAAGTCACGCGCTGGCTTCCACGGACCCTACGGCACCGGGATCAACCAGTTGTTCCGCGGCATGGGCGGACCGGAGTACATCTACTCGATCCTGACCGGCTATACCGGCGAGGAGAAGGAAGAATTCGGCTCGTACTTCTACGAAAACACTGCCTTCCCCAGCGGCTGGATCGCCATGGCTCCGCCGTTGTCGGATGACCAGGTGACCTATGCGGACGGACATCGGGCTACGGTGCATCACATGGCCGAGGACGTCGCGTCGTTCCTGATGTGGGCGGCCGAGCCGAAGCTGATGGACCGCAAGAGCGCAGGCTTCGTCAGCGTGCTGTTCCTGGTCCTGTTGTCGACGCTTCTGTACCTGACCAACAAGCGCCTCTGGGCCGGGATCAAGGGCAAGAAGACCGCCTGATCCTTTGACAGAATGACCTTGAAAACCCCGCCCTCCTGGCGGGGTTTTTCATTTCCGTCCGAGGTAATCCAGCAAAGCAGGGGGTGGTGCGGCCAGAAGTGCCTCGGTCTCGACCGGGGGGTGCGCCACGCCATCTGCGACAAAGACGGTTGCGCCCTGCAGCGCACGCGCGTCCTCCGGGTCGTGGGTGACCATCAGGACAAGCGCACCCGTCGCCTCGGCCACCTCGCTCACCAGCGACAGCATTTCCCGCCGCTGCGCCGGGCCAAGCGCCGCGAAGGGTTCGTCCAGCAGCAGGATCGGCCGGGCGCGCAGCAAGGCACGGGCCAGCGCTGCCCGGCTGGCCTGCCCCCCCGACAATTGCGCCGGACGACGCGCACCCAGCCCGGCAAGCCCGACACGACCCAGGGCGTCTTCGATCCGCTCGAGGTCCTTTGGCGTCAGCCGCAGATCGGGACGCAGGCCAAGGCCCAGGTTCTGGGTAACGGTCAGATGCGGAAACAGGTTCTGGTCCTGAAACAGGATCGTGACCGGCCTTTCCCCGGGCCGAACCGCTGCGATCTCCTGACCGTTCCAGAGGATGCGGCCCGACGTCGGAGCGATGAACCCGGCGATCGCAGACAGAAGCGTGGACTTCCCCCCACCAGATGGGCCGATGACGGCAATGCGCTGGCCGGGGCTCGCGCTCCAGTCGGCGGTCAGGCGGAAGCTGCCCTGCATCAGGATCAGGCGGTCAAGCTGCAGCACGGCGGCCTCCGGCATCGCAGGCCCAGAAAAGGGCGAAGGACAGGGTGACAAGGATAAGCGCGGCGGCGGCGGCGGCCTCCATCCGGTATGCGCCGGTCAGTTGCGCGACGACAAGGGGAAGGGTGGCCTGACGCTCTCCGGCAAAGAGGGCGATCACGCCGAGATCGCCCATGGACAAGGCAGCAGCAACCCCGGCGCCAAAGCCCAGGGGGCGCGCCAGACGCGGCAGGATCAGCCAGCGCAACCGGGCCCAGCCGGACAGTGACAGGCTGTCGGCGAGGCGGCCGTAGTCAGCCTGCAGGGCGCGCGTCTCTGGCAGAAGGATGCGGTAGAGATAGGGCAGCGACAAGGCCACGTTGACCAGCACGGTAACCGGCAAGGCAAGCGTCATCGGCGGCGCCAAGGGTTGAATCATAAGGAAAAGTCCGGTGCCCAGGACAAGGCCGGACGTGGCGAGCGGCAAGGTGGCAGCTGCCTCGATGAGCGGTTTAGGGCGGCGGGCCGAGGCAAGGGCAAGGGTCAAGGCCGCCACGGTCGTCAACCCTGAAGACACCAGTGCCACGATGATCGAACGGCCCGCCGCAGGCAGGACAGAGGCAGGAAGGTCGGTCAGGCCGGGAAGGCCGCGCAAGAGAACCGAAAGAAGTGGCAGGGTCAGGAACGGGGTGACAGCGACCAGCGCAGTGCCATCGCCCCAGGTCCGCCAGCCCCCGGGGGCAGGCAGGGCAAGATCGCGATCCAGACCCGCCCCAAACCCTGCCGGGCGGGCAAACCGCCAGGCAATCAGCGCCGCCAGCGCGCAGATAAGCAGTTGCACTCCGGCCAGACCGGCGGCGCGGCCAAGGTCGAACTCGAACCGGACGGCCTGGTAGATTGCCAGCTCGATCGTGGTAGCCCTCGGCCCGCCCCCAAGGGTGATGACCACCGCGAAACTGGTCAGGCAGACGATCAGGATCACCAGCGCGACGCCGGGCAAGACCTCACGCAGCATCGGGGCTTCGAGGTGGCGAAAGGTCTCGCGCGGGCCGAAGCCCAGGGACTGGGCCAACCGGGTCCGTTCGGCCGGGATGGCAAGCCAGCCTTGCAGGATCATCCGGGTCGCAAGGGGGAGGTTCAGGAAGACATGGGCCAGGACAACGCCGTGCAGGCCGTAGATCGAGATGGGAGGCAGGCCGAGCTGGATCAGCGCCTGGTTGAGAACCCCGGAGCGGCCGAAGACGGCGAGAAGACCAAGCACGGCGACGACGGCGGGCAAGAGGAACGGAGCGCCCATCAGGGTGATAAGGGCCGTGCGGCCGGGGAAGCGGCGCCGGGCCAAAGCGCGGGCAACGGGGATGGCAAGGACTGTGGAAAATGCTGCGGAAAGAAGGGCTTGGGTGACCGAGAATCGCACAGCCGCCCAGTCCGCCGGACCAAGCGACATCCCCGCCCCCCGCAAGCCGACGGCCAGCAGAGGGGCGAGGACCAGCGCCAGCAGCAGGACCGCCAGCGCCGGTGCAGCCAGGCTTAGCGGGCGAGCGCGGCTTGCCATTCGGCCAGTGCAGCGTCACGGACGGCTTTCGCTTCGTCGGACGACATCAGCAGCGACTTCGCCGGGCGGAACGCATCAAAGCCTTGCGGAAGGCCAGCCGCCGGGGTGACGGCGGGATACATCCAGTTCGTTTGCGGAATGGCCGACTGGAAGGCATCGCTCAGCATGAAATCCAGGAACTGGTCCGCCAGTTCGGACTGATCTGTAGCGGCCAGTTTCCCCGCAACCTCGATCTGCATGTAGTGGCCTTCGTCGAAAAGCGCGGCAGATTTTGTGTCATCGCTTTCGGCCAGCAGGTGGTAGGCCGGGCTGGTTGTGTAGGACAGGACCATGTCCGCCTCACCTTCCAGGAACAGGCCGTAAGCCTCGGACCAGCCGGGGGTGACGGTGACGATGTTGTCGGCCAAGGCCTGCCAGACTTCGCCCGCGCGGTCGCCGGAGGCGGCTTTGACCCAGAGAAGAAGGCCGAGGCCGGGGGTAGAGGAGCGGGGGTCTTGGATGACGATCTTGAGGTCGGAGGCGGCGAGGGCCTCGAAGGATTTCGGGGCGTCCGTGACTTTGGTCTTGTCGTAGACGAAGGCAAACCAGCCCCAGTCGAAGGGCAGGAAATTCGGATCGGCAAAGTCGACTGGAAGGTTGAGCGCCGGATTTTTCTCATGTGGCGCAAAGAGTTGCGTGGCGGTGGCTGCTGCGGTGAGGCTGGTGTCGAGGCCAAGGACCACGTCGGCGTCGGAGGCGGTGCCTTCCAGCTGGATGCGGGCGAGGAGGGCGGCGCCGTCACCGGCGGGGATGAATTGCAGGTCGCAGGCGCAAGTCGCCTCAAACGCCTTTTCCACTGCCGGGCCGGGGCCCCATTCAGAGGTGAAGCTGTCGTAGGTCAGGACTTGTAGGATGGGGGTTTCGGCCAGCGCAGGGGTTGCGATGGACAGAAGGCCCGCAGCAAGGAATTGTTTTTGCATGATTTTCTCCATGTTGCGACGGAATGGTCGGGGATGGAGAACCCATGCACCTTCCCTCCGCCGGTATGATCCGGTTCAGGTTCGACGGGTTCGCTTGCGCATCTCAGCCGTGTGACGGGCACCCCGAGGTGAGGGCGAACATAGGGGAATGGGCCGGGGGTGCAAGGGGGCTTTGGTTTGGGAAGTGTGACGGGATGTCGCCGAAGGGCCGGGGAACGGGGTGTTGATCCGCGGAAATGGCGGGACAATTTTGGTCTGCTTTCCGTCGGCTTCCTGTCTGGCATCCGTCGGGCACCTGTCTGGCAGCGCCGGGCGTTAACCGTGATGCGAGGGGTGCGCGAATCGGAGGCGGGGCGGGCTTTGGGGGGCGTCCCCCTCACCCTGACCCTCTCCCCCGAGGGGAGAGGGGACGCTTGGGGCGGGCGGCGGTTCCTGACCTGTGACGGTCAGGCTTGCGGTGGCGGTGGATGCCTCCGGCGGGAGTATTTGGGCAAAGGGCAAGCGCTATTCGCGGCGGAGGTAGAGCGTTCCGTTCGGCTCGCCGTTCAGGTCCTCGGTGAAACCAAGGGTGGTGAGGGCGGGGGTGAGTTTCTGGCGGGCGGCGGTGACTTCTGACGGGTCGAGGAAGGGGATCAGGATGCGGCGGACGCTGGTGAGGGGGGCTTCGGTGAAGGCCTCGGCCGGGAGGAGCGGGCCGGAGAGGCGCAGGACCTCAGGCTTGGCGGTGGCGAGGAGGCTGTGCAGGCCGGACCAGATGCCGTCGGGGTTCAACGTCGCTTGTGACCAGGCGATGCCGGTCGCACCTTGGAAGTTCAGCGCGGCGATGCGGCGGGACATCAGGAGGAGCGAGGGGCGCTCCTCGTGGATGGTGACCTGCAGGTCGGGGGTCGCGGCCTTGGCGCGCAAGGCGACGAAGCCGATGCCACAGTCAAGGTCGAGGAGGCGGGAGCAGCCGGTCAGGAAACCGGTGATGTTGCGGGCGTGGCGGCGGTCGAACTTGCCGGATTTGAGGACCTCCAGCGTCGCGGCTGTGAAGATCCGGGAGTCGAGCGGGATTTTCAGGGTCTGGTTTTCGACCATCTCCAGCGGGATGTCGGCGGCGATGTCGGCAGAGCCGGAGACATAGGGCGAAGCGAAGGGGGAGCCCCAGCCGGGCGGGGGCGGGGTGCGGCGGTCTTCCTTGGGTTGGGCGTTGCGGCGTTGTTCCAGCTTGGTCTGGACCGCTTTCACCGCCTCGGGGTCGCGGGCCTTGGGCGGCTTGGCGGTGACCTGGGTGATCGGGACGTCGGAGGCGGCGATCAGGTTCGCGACATAGGCCTGATAGTCGGGCGATTGCTGGTATTCGGCAAGCCGCGCCTCCGCCCTGGCATGGGCGGCTTCGTGCAGGCGGCGGACTTCGTCATCCTGCAGAAGGGCGGCCATGATCTCGGCGCGGCGGTCGCGGTGGCGGAAGATGCGGGTATCTTCGACCTCGTTCCGGTCCTGCAGCGACCAGTAGTCGGAGTTGTACTTGTCTTTCTTGAGGTTCGCGTTGCCGCGGAACTTGCGGAGGGAATAGGCGTCCATCGACTTGATGGCGTAGTGGTTGATCTGCGCCCAGTCGTAGCCGACCGTCCGTCGGATGGATCGCCAGCCGCGGAACTTGAACCAGTCTTCCAGCGGGCGGCCCGAGCCGTTCACCCACAGCACGGAATCGGGGTAATCGGTTTCCTTGTGCTGCGACTTGATGATCGGACGGTGCATCCCCAGCCGCAGATATTTCGGGTCGAACTTGAGCATGGTCTTGGTGCCCCAGCCCTTGTTCCAGAACTCGGGCGCGGCGCGGGTGAACTGGTCGGTGATGGGTTCGCGCGACCAGGCGCGGATGCCAGAGGAGCCGAAGATGCGCCAGGTCAGGACCATGGCGCTGGCGTTCATCGCGTTCAGGTCGGCGACCATCCCGTCCAGCGTGCCGGAGGGATGGTTGATGCAGAGGAATTCGTCGGCGTCGAGGACGAGGAGCCAGTCGGAGTTGATGATGAGATCTTCGTCCGCCGCCGCCTTCAGCATCGATGGGTGTGGTTTCATGCCTTCGGGGATGACGTTTTCCCGGTGGTGGACGCCGATTTCCATGGCTTCGAGCCGCTTGAGAAGCGTGTCGGTGCCGTCAGAGCAGTCGTTGGTGTAGACCATCAGCTCGGTGAAGCCGACGGCGAAGTGGTGGGCGACCCATTCGACGACGGTCGGGCCTTCGTCCTTCATGGTCGACAGCGCCACCAGGGACCCGTGCGGGCTGGTCTGCTTGGAGAAGGTCATTCTTCCAGCGCGGCGGTGGGGTCGATGTCCAGCTTTTCGCACATCCGGGCGATGTAGCTGCCTTTCAGCGGCGGATTCTTGCGCCACCAGGGGCGGGCGGCGTTGGTGTAGATGTGGACCGAAAGGGTCGCGTCGGTGAAGTGGCCCTCGACGTTGGAATGGGGGTCGTAGAAGACGTCGTTCAGCTGGAACGGGACTGGGTAGAGCGTGTCGGCCGTCATGGCGTTTTCGATGTCGCCGGTCTTTTGCGCGAAATGGGTGAAGGCCTGCGGGCCAAAGGCAGTGCGTTCGGTCTGGTAAATGCGGACGGCCTTGGGGATCGACCGGTCGAGCTTGTCCATCTTGCGCTTTTGCTTGTTGCCCCACCAGGCGGGGTAGTCGGGCAGGTTGTCGTAGTAGTCGAGGAGGCTTTCGATCAAGCGGCCCGTCTTCGGCATGGCGACCACGCCGCAGTTCAGCGCCCCGCGCATGCCGTGGCCAGCGTAGATATGCTCTTGCCCCTCAGGGAAGGGGCGGTAGCAGTAAGCGTCGCAATCGATCCAGATTGCCCCGGTCTTGGCGATCATCTTGTATCGGAAGACGTTCGACAGGAACGAGGCCGAGGTTTCGGCGACGATGGCGCGGTCGATGTCCATGATCTCGGTCGCGGGGCGGACCTCGACGCCTTTGGGGACGTTGCGGACGGCGTCGGTGCAGTAAAGCGTGACCGGGTGACCCATGACGAGGTGCGACTTCAGGCACAGCTGGTTCACATAGTGCAGGCTTTCGCCAATCCAGAGCGAGGCGACGGGGCGGCGGTTCAGGTCCATTGGGCGTCCTTTGGGCGGTCTCAGAAGACCGAAGCGAAGCGGTCGGGAAGGCGGAAAAGCGACTTGGTGCGCCCGCCGCCAAAGAAGGTGATCTTGCCGTCGTGCAGGTGCTGCTGTTCGTCGATCATGCGCTTGCGGAACTCGGGCAGCTCGGCGTCCTCGCGTTCGGCCACCCTTTTGGACAGGGCGAGGAAGGTTTCCAGGTCCTTGCCCCAGGCCTTGCCGACGTCTTTCAGGTCGCGGTCCCCTGCCATGGTGGCGCGCAGTTCCTTGCGGCCCTTGAGACGTTCGGTGACCATGTCGTAGTCGAAAAAGCGCAGGTGGATCAGGTAGAGATGCGGGTCCAGCACGCGGGGCTGGTGGCTGTTCGCGTGGCCGCCGATGGTGAAGCCGGTTTCCTTGCGCAAGACGCAGGGCTTGGCGTAGTTGGCGTTCGCCCGGAACACCCGGCGGCGGGACAGGATGGTGGCGTCGTCGGACAGGGGCTCGGGCTCGGCCTCGGGGTTGTGGATCAGTTCAATTCCGAAGGGACATAGCGATGCGGGGACTCGCTTGCCGGTGTAGGTGCCAAGGTAGGTGACAAGGTCGGGCGCCACGGCGGGGTCGACGATCACCACCTCGTCCACGTCGCCTACTATGAACCAGTTGTAATAGCGCAGCATCCCGGCGGAGAACTGGCTGTTGATGCCCCAGCGTCTGCGCTCCAGCCGCCAGAGCGTGGGGTCGCGGGGCAGGTGGATGACGTTGGCGCCTTCGCAGATGCGGTCGTGTTCGGGGTCGCCGCCGTGCGAGAGGACATACAGATGCTCACGTCCGAACTGGCGGCCATAGTAGTCGACCCAGCGCTGCAGGAAGTAATAGTCCTTGTAGACCATCGTCATCGCCCCGGCAGGCTTCTTGGTCGGGTCAAGCGTGGCGGGGGCGTCGGTCATCGGGCCTTCCTTGGGCTGCGGGCCGGACGGTATCACGCGGATTCGCGCGGATTCAAGCCGGGCCGGACCGGGTGCCGTTTTCCCGCAACTGGTCGAGGAACTGCCGCAACAGGGGCACGCGGCGCGGACGGAAGCTTTCGTCGGTAGGGCGGATGTTCGACATTTCCAGCACCTTGAAGCGGCGGAAGTCCTGACGCAGGCAGCACCAGGCCAGCACCATCACCTCGCGGTCGAGAAAGGCGGTGCCGAGCGGCCAGATGCGGCGGTCGGTCAACTGGCCGGAGACATCGCGGTAGGTGAGGTCGACGGCGCGTTCGTCCCAGGCCGCTTCGCGCAGGAGGTGCAGGTGCGGCGGGGCGGGCTTGCGGGGCTCGTAGCGATAGGACCGGGTGACGGCGTGAATGGCCTGGCGCTGGACGCGGTCGGGCAGGGTGGCGATGATCTTCGCCTGCGCCTCGGCTGCGGCCTTGGCCAGCATGGCATCGCCCGACATCGCCACTTCGGCCAGGCCAAGAACCAGCGCCTCGACTTCCAGCCGGGTAAACATCTGCGGCGGCAGGGCGGGGTCTTCGGTCAGGGTATAGCCGGTGCCAGCCTCGCCGTCGATCAGGGCACCTGCAGCGCGAAGCGACTGGATGTCACGATAGATCGTGCGGTCAGAGACGCCGGTTTCCTCGGCCAGCCGGGATGCGGTCACCGGCTGCGGCAACATCCGGAAGGCGGACAGAAGGCGGAACAGACGGTCGGACTTGGGCATGATATCCTGACAGGTTCTGGCAGGAGCGGAAGGCTAGTCTGAGGACATCGGAAAGCAAAGGAGAGAAAGATGCTGACCCTGTTTCATTCGCCGCAAAGCCGGTCCTCGGCCATCGTCGCCCTGATCGAGGAGATGGGCATCCAAGATTGGGTGGAAGTGCGCGAGGTGACGATCCCGCGGATGGACGGAAGTGGCGGGCGTGACCCGGCCAACCCGCATCCCGAGGGAAAGGTCCCGGCGCTGGTGCATGATGGCCATGTCATCACCGAGCGCGCGGCGATCATCCTGCACCTGACCAGCCTGTTCCCCGACAGCGGCATGGCACCCAAGGTCGGCACGCCAGAGTGGGGCGTCTTTGCTGCGTGGATGGCCTGGTATCAGGGCGTGCTGGAACCGACCTTCATCATGGAGGCCACGGGCCTTTCGCATCCGTGGATGACGGCGGCGATCCGCGACCACAAGACGGCGGTGGCCCGGTTGCGGGCGGCGCTGGACAAGGGGCCGTGGCTTATGGGGGACAGCTATTCCGCCGCTGACCTGTTGTGCCACGCGCCCTATGCCTGGTTCACCGAGGCGACACCGGACGATCCGGTGCTGCGCGACTGGATCGGGCGCTGCATGGCCCGCCCGGCGAGGGCGAAGGTTATGGACGCCGATGCGGCGGGCATGGCGCGGCTGCAGGCGGCCTGAAGGACTATCCTTGCTGTCGGCGCGACAGCTGGACCGCAAGGATCCCCGCCATTGTGACGGCGACCCCGACGGCGTCCAGAAGCCCCACCCGTTCACCCAGAAGCACGGCCGCGAAGGCGACGCCGAAGAACGGGTTCAGAAAATGGAACGTGGCGGCACGCACCGCCCCGATCCGGCCCACCAGCGCGAACCAGATCAGCGTCGCGGCCAGCCCCGGCACGGCGATCTGGTAGGCGAAGGCCGCCAGGAAGGCCGGGGACCAGTGAATTGTCAGAGTCTCGGTCACGGCAGAGACCAGCCCCAGGGTAATGGCGCCCACCAGCATCTGCAGGCCGACAACCATCAGAAGATTGCCGCCGGTGGACGCTCCCTTGATCGTCAGGGTGGCGATGGCCAGCGCGAGTGCACCCAGAACGCACAGCGCCACGCCCAGCGGATCGGCCCCGCCGGACAGCCGTGTGCCCATGATCAGGCCTACCCCCGCCAGTCCGGTCACAAGGCCTGCGACACCGAGGGGCGGCACGGTTTCTCCGCGGAAAGCCCAGCCCAGCGCGGCCACCATCAGCGGCATCGAGGCGGCGATGATCACGGCGACCGAGGCTTCGACCCATTGCACGGCGATGAAGTTGAGGCCGAGGTAGGCCGCGTTCTGGCAGAGGCCAAAGAGGATCACCGCGCGGGTTTGCGGCCCGGTCAGCCGCCAGCTTTGGCCCAGCGCGCGGGCGACGATCACCGCGAGAAGGCCGGAAATCAGAAAGCGCGCGGAAAGGGCGGCAAGCGGGGGCGCATGGGCGACGATGACCCGAGCTGTGGCGAAAGCCGAGGACCACATCGCGGCGAAGACGGTTCCAAGGAGAAGCGCGCGGACATCCATGCGGGCTTGGTGCCCGGTGGGGCGGGGAAGGTCAACCGGCGGGGGGCTGCCAAAGCTCGATCGGGGTGCCTTCGGGGTCGTGGATGCGGGCGAAGGTGCCGTAGCTGCCATCGCCGTCCCAGTCAGCGCGGGTTTCCACCGCAATGCCCGCGGCCTGCAGTTGGGCGATAAGGCCAGGCAGGTCATCGACTCGCAGGTTCAGCATCCACTGCTTGTCGGCGGCGAAGTAGTCGCTGTCCGCCTTGAAGGGCGAAAAGACCGTCGGTCCCGCATCCTGCATCCAGAGCGCGACATCGGGTTGGGTGATGCCGAGATGCTGGCGATACCAGTCGTTCAGTGCAGCGGGGTCGCGGGCGCGGAAGAAGATGCCGCCGATGCCGGTGACTTTGGCCATGCACACCTCCGAAAGCAAAAGGGCCGCCCTTATGGCGACCCTCTCACATTTTCGCTTGTGCGGAAAGGATCAGCCGTTGACCACGTCCTTCAGCGCCTTGGCGATGGCGAACTTGACCTGCTTGTCGGCGGGCTTGGTCATCGTCTCGCCGGTGGCCGGGTTGCGGACCTGACGCTCCGGCCGGGCCTTGCAGGCGACCTTGCCGAGGCCGGGGATCGTAACGGTGCCGCCAGCGGCGACTTCGCGCGCCACGACGGCGGCAATCGCATCCAGAGCCGCGTTCGCGGTCTTCTTGTCTTGGCCCATGGCTTCGGCAACGGCAGCCACCAGCTGGGTCTTGGTCATCGGTTTGGACATTTGATCATCCTTCGTTGTTATTCGTTTCGTGTCATATGCACGTTTTATCCCGCAAATGGCGGGTGTCCCCCGGTTTCAGGGCCACGGCCCAGACACACGTTTTGACGGCCGGAATCAAGCCCTGAACCGCAGGGACTGTGCATTTGACGGCTTTTTCGCGCCTTCACAGGAAGGCAGTTTCCTCAAAACTGCGCAGTTTCCGGCTGTGGAGGCGCTCGATGGGCGTCTCGCGCAGGCGCTCCATCGCGCGGATGCCGATCTGGAGATGGCGGCTGACTTGCGTCTTGTAGAAGTCGGATGCCATGCCGGGGAGCTTGAGTTCGCCATGCAGGGGCTTGTCGCTGACACACAGAAGCGTGCCGTAGGGCACCCGGAAGCGGAAGCCGTTGGCGGCGATGGTGGCGCTTTCCATGTCCAGCGCGACCGCGCGGGATTGCGACAGGCGGCGGACGGGGCCGGACTGGTCGCGCAGTTCCCAGTTGCGGTTGTCGATGGTGGCGACCGTGCCGGTGCGCATGATGCGCTTCAGCTCATAGCCTTCCAGCTGGGTGACCTCGGCCACCGCCTTTTCCAGCGCGATCTGGATTTCGGCCAGCGCCGGGATCGGCACCCAGACGGGCAGGTCAGCATCGAGGACGTGGTCTTCGCGCAGGTAGGCGTGGGCGAGGACGAAGTCTCCCAGCGACTGGCTGTTCCGCAGCCCGGCGCAGTGGCCGACCATCAGCCAGGCATGCGGGCGCAGGACGGCGATGTGGTCGGTGGCGGTCTTGGCGTTCGACGGGCCGACACCGATGTTGACCAGGGTGATCCCGTTCCCGTCGGCGCGTTTCAGGTGGTAGGTCGGCATCTGCGGCATCTTCGCCGTGGGCTGGATCACCCCGTCCGGCGTTTCGATCACCTGGTTTCCGGTGGCGACAAATGCGGTGTAGCCCGATGCCGCGTCGCCCAGAACCGAGCGGGCGTAGGCTTCGAATTCGTCGACATAGAACTGGTAATTGGTGAACAGGACGTGGTTCTGGAAATGCGTCGGGTCGGTCGCGGTGTAATGGGCCAGCCGGGCCAGGCTGTAGTCGACGCGCTGCGCTGTGAACGGCGCAAGCGGAGAGGAGCCGTCGTCATAGCGGGTCATCACGCCGTTGACGATGTCGTCGTTGGTGGTGACAAGGTCCGGCACGTCGAACACGTCGCGAAGGGAGAAGTCCATCACCCCCTCCTGCGGGATGGCGACCGTGCTGCCGGAGACGGCGAAGTGCACCGGCATCGGCGTTTCCGACAGGCCGATCTCCACCGTCACGCCATGGTTTCGGATCAGAAGTTCGATCTGCTGGATCAGGTAGTTGCGGAAGAGGTCGGGCCGGGTGACCGTGGTGGCATAGGTTCCGGGCGAGGAGACATGGCCGAAGGCCAGACGGGTGTCGACCTTGTCGAAGCTGGTGATGGTGATGCGGATTTCCGGGTAGAAGGCACGGATGCGGCGGCCGGGGTGGCCTTTCGAGACTGTCTGCAGGAACTGGTCGGACAGGAACTGCGTGGCCTGTCTATACAGAGCCTCAAGCCGGTCTACGGCGGCGGCGGCGCTGGTAAAGCTTTCCATCGCCGGGGCGTCGGGGCTGAGGATCGCGCTGGTGTTTTCGTCTTGCATTCTGGGTCCCGCGGTTGATCCGGCATATAAGCCGAAAGCGGGGGCCCTTCGCAAGTGAAGCCATTATGACGGCGGCAGGTCAGGCGGCGCGGAAAAGCGCGATCAGGGCGCGGTCAGCGGCATGGTCGGCGTCGATGCGGGCTGCGGCGGCACCGTAGACCTCGACCTCGATCAGTTGCAGGTCGGTGATGCGGGCCTGCCGGGCAAGGTCGTCAAGGGCGACATCAAAGCCCCGGGCCTGCCAGACGCGCCGGTTGATCGACAGCGCGAACTGGGCCTGCGGCAGGGCGATGGCCAGAAGATGCGGCAGGGCTTCGGGGCCGACGTGGCCGGCGGTGAAGGTGCCCGAGGAGACGAGACCGGCATAGCGGCGGGGCAGGTCGATGGGCTGGGTGATGTCGACGCGGAAGGTCCCCGCGTAGATGTTCTTCTGCGCCGCCCGCTCCAGCATTTCGGCCGAGAAGTCGGCGGCGTCGATGTCGGGGCGGAAGCCCATGTCCCGAAGGGCCTGCGCCAGAAGTCCGGTCCCGGCACCCACGTCCAGCACTGGCCCTCCTGCCCCAGTGGCCATGTAGGTGGCGGCGACATGGGCGGGCAGCAGGTACTGCATTTCGCTGGCAAAGCCGGAATCGTAGTTCGCCGCCCAGTCGCGGTAATAGGCGAGGCAGGCCTCTGGCCCGGTCAGCCCCAATGCGCCTTTCAGACCTTGATCCATGTGGCACCTCCGCGTCGGGGTCAGCATGGAATGCGGGGGGTTGGCCTGCAAGCCCTTGCGCCCCCCTGCCCGCTTCCCGATAGTCGCGCCATGTCAACGCTTCTATCCCTTGGCCACGGCTATTCCGCCCGCGCCCTTGCCCGCCGTCTTGTGCCGCAAGGCTGGACTGTGATCGGCACCACCCGCAATCCGGCCAAGGCCGATCAGTTCCGCGCCGAAGGGGTTGAGCCCCTGATCTGGCCCGGCGATCTGGGACCCGCACTGGAGAAGGCGACGCATATCCTGTGTTCAGCCGCTCCGGATGCGAAGGGGGACCCGTTCCTGCAAGCCGTGCCGGAGATCGCAAGGTCAAAGGCCCAATGGGTCGGATACCTCTCGACCACGGGAGTCTACGGCGACCATGACGGCGGCTGGGTCGATGAAGCGACGCCGCTGACCCCGCAGTCCGACCGGGGCCGACAGAGGGTGGTGGCCGAGGGTCAATGGCAGGCGACGGGTCTGCCGGTGCACATCTTCCGGCTGGCGGGGATCTACGGCCCCGGCCGCGGCCCGTTCGAGAAGGTCCGCGACGGCACCGCGCGGCGGATCATCAAGCCGGGGCAGGTGTTCAGCCGCATCCATGTGGACGACATCGCGCAGGTGCTCGAGGCGTCGATCCGCAAGCCTAACCCGGGTGCTGCCTACAACGTCTGCGACGACAACCCCTGCCCGCCGCAAGAGGTGATCGGCTATGCGGCGCAGCTGTTGGGGATGCCGGAACCGCCCGCCGTGCCCTTTGATGAGGTCGCCCCCACGATGACCCCGATGGCGCTTGGGTTCTACAGCGAATCGAAGAAGGTCCGGAACGACCGGATCAAGGACGAGCTTGGGGTAAAGCTTCTGTACCCCGACTACCCCGAAGGTCTGGCCGCGCTGCTGGCTGGCGGTCAGGACTGAGGCAGGTCACTCGGCGGCAAGATCGCGCGGCTGGGTGGCCAGGATCGCCTCGGTCACTGCCGACAGGGCCAGCGCTGCCGCACCGTGTGCCCAAAGCAGGTCGCCCCAGGCATGAATCTCGATCGGCGGACGCGGGCGGCCGGTCTGGATGGTCAGGTTGTCCATCTCGGACAGGGTTTCGGCGGCGTAGAGATAGTCATAGCGCATCCGTTCGCCCGACAGGATGATCAGCGCGGGGTCAAACAGGTTGACGACATTCGACAGCCCAACAGCAAGGTAGCGCCCCGCGCGCCGGAAGATCGACTTGGCGGTGGAATTGCCGGCCTTGGCGTGGTCGTACAGGCTTTCCAGAAGCACGTTGATCGGCTGGCTTTCCTTGTGACCCCAGTTCAGCGCGGTCGTCGCCTCGCGCGCCAGGGCGTAGTCGGCGACATAGGCCTCCAGGCAGCCGCGCTGGCCGCAGCGGCAGAGGGCGCCGTCCAGTTGCACCTTGGTATGACCAAGCTCCATCCCCAGCCGCTGGGCGCCACGATAGATGCGGTGGTTCATCACGAAGCCCATGCCGACGCCATGTTCGATGGTCACCACCGCAAAGTCCGACAGGCTGCGGCCCGCGCCGAACCACAGTTCCGCCAGCGCCACCAGGTTGGCATCGTTGTCGATATGAACCGGAATCCCAAGCCGGGCAGAGGCCAGGGCGGCAACCGGCACCGACCTTTCCGCCAGGATCGAGGACCACAGGGCGATGCCTTCGGCACAGTCGACGAAACCGGGCAGCCCGATGCCAACACCGGACAGCTGGGCCCGGTCGATCCTTGCCTTGTCACAGACCCGGTCGAGCAGGGTCTGGATCGCCTCGAGGATCTCGTCGACCTGCATCGGACCGGGGCGACGGGGAATCGCCTCGTCAGCGATGAGCTTGCCGGCGAAATCGACGACGACGGCGGTGTGTTCCCGGTCGGAAAGCTTCATCCCGGCCACCAGATGCGCGCCCGCCCTGACCCCGAGCGATACGGCGGGACGGCCGCGCCCGGCCTCACCTTCGCGGGGAACCGAGACCTCTTCGATCAGGCCCGCCTCGATCAGTTCCGACGACATCGTGGTCACCGAAGCCGGGCTAACGCCAAGGTCCTTGGCCAGTTGCACGCGGGGGATCAGCCCGGCGGCGCGGACCAGTTCGAACACCTGCTGACGCAGCGGACGCTGGCTCTCGGTAAGCGGCGGGATCAGCGGACCCACGCCCTTGCGCCCCTCACTGATGGCGGACCGAGTCGCCTTGGTCGGCATTCTTTCACTCCCCGAAGTAAAACCCTCCGAATCTGCTGCGGCCAGAGGCTCGCTTGCCGCAATTTTGCCGGATGTTCGCGGGTTCTGCCTGAACTTAAGCTAAGGCCAGCACAATAATTTTGACAACTGAAATTGATGTGGCAGCGTGGCCATAGTTTTGCTCAACTGTGGGATTAACCATTCCGGGCACTGCAATCACGGGAGGACCGCCTGATGCGGATCTTGATCTTAGCGCTAACATTTGTACTGACGAGTCTGGTTTCGCCGTCCTTTGCGGAAGGCAAGAAGATTGGTGTGGCGTGGGGGGACCTCGCTCAGCCGCGCTGGCGGTGGGATGTGACCGCGATGCGGTCGATCATCGAGCGGCGCGGAAACAAGTATCTTCCGTTCAACGCGGCCGGATCGGCTGAGAAGCAGCTGCAGGACATCGAGCAGATGATCAACGATGGCGTGGATGCCATCGTGATCCAGGCCGTCGACAAGGATGTCATCATGACCTCGGTGGAACGCGCCGCCGCGGCCGGGATCCCGATGCTTGCCTACGACCGGCTGATCGAACACCCGGGTGTCTTCTACATCACCTTCGACAACGTCGGGGTCGGTCGCCTGATCGCGGCCATCGTGAAGGAGCAGAAGCCGACAGGGAACTATGCGATCATCAAGGGCGATCCCGGCGACCCGAACTCGGACTTCCTGCGTCAGGGCATGGAAGAGGTGATCGGCGCCTCGGTCGCGGGTGGGCAGATCAAGATCGTCGGCGAAGCCTATGCAGATGGCTGGAGCCCCGATTCGGCCAAGGCGATCATGGAACAGATCCTGGCCGAGAGCGGCAACCAGGTCGATGCCGTCCTGGCCGAGAACGACAATATGGCCGGTGCCGCCGTCGAGGCGCTTGCGGCTGCGGGCTTGTCCGTTCCGATCGGCGGCCAGGATGGAGACCCGGCCGCACTGAACCGGGTGGCGCAGGGAACGCAGACCGTCTCGGTCTGGAAGAACAGCTTCGATCTGGCCAAGCAGGCCGGGCTTGTGGCCGTCCAGCTTGCGGAGGGGACGCCGATGAACCTGATCCCCGAGGCGCGGCAGTTCAGCGGCGGAGAGAAGGGCGTGCCGGTCTGGTCGATCCTCTTGAACCCGACGCCCATCACGGCCGAGACTCTGGATCTGGTGATCGAAGCCGACCATGTCACCAAGAAGGACGTCTGCAAGAACGCCCTGCCGACAGTCGCGGCCTGCCAGTAAACGCAAGGCCCCAAAGCGCTTTTCGCCGATCCCTTCCGGGGTCGGCGCTTTTATTTTTTGACAACTGAAATTATTCGCGGCATCTTCCCGCCTGTTCCGGCGAATCTGCCGGACCGGTCCAATGAGGCCGATCCATAGGGAGGATACATATGCGTACCGCAATTCTCGCCGCCGTTCTGGCGGTGACTGGCTTCTCGTCGGCTGCTCTGGCCGAAGGCAAGAAGATCGGCGTTTCGTGGGCCCAGTTCCAGGAAGAGCGCTGGAAGATCGACGAAGCCGCGATGAAGGCCGCCATCGAAGCTGCTGGCAACGAATACGTTTCGGCTGACGCCCAGTCCTCGGCCGAAAAGCAGCTGTCGGACATCGACGCGCTGATCGCCCAGGGCGTTGACGCGCTGATCATCAACGCCTGGGACAAGGACGCCATCGGGCCGGCCATCGAGAAAGCCGCTGCCGAAGGCATCCCGGTCGTCGGCTATGACCGTCTGATCGAAGACGACCGCACCTTCTACCTGACCTTCGACAACGTCGGCGTGGGCCGGATCATTGCTCAGGAAGTCTTCAAGGTCGCTCCGAAAGGCAACTACGCGATCATCAAGGGCGACCCGGGTGACCCGAACGTCGGCTTCCTGCGTCAGGGCATGGAAGAAGTCATCGGTGCAGCCGTGGCTGCAGGCGACATCGTGATCGTCGGCGAAGCCAACTCGGACGGCTGGAAGCCGGAAAATGCTCAGAAGAACATGGAGCAGATCCTGACCGCCAACAACAACGCCGTTGACGCCGTTCTGTCGCAGAACGACGGCATGGCCGGTGGTGCCGCTGCTGCGCTGGCCGCTCAGGGCCTGAACGTTCCGCTCGGTGGCCAGGACGGCGACCTTGCCGCGATCAACCGCGTTGCCCGTGGCACGCAGACGGTCTCGGTCTGGAAGAACGCACGTGACCTCGGCAAGGCCGCTGGCGAAATCGCTTCGGCGATGGCTGACGGCACCGCTCTGGACGCGATCCCGGGTGCGACCAAGTTCTCAGGCGGCGAGAAGGGCGTTGAAATGAACGCGATCCTTCTGAACCCGACCCCGATCACCAAGGAAACGATCGGTGTCGCCATCGATGCAGGCCACATCTCGAAAGAGCAGGCTTGCGAAGGCGCGATGCCCGACGTCGCTGCTTGCCAGTGATCTGATCTGATCTCCGGCGCCGTTCCCCAAGGGGCGGCGCCGGTTCTTTTCCTGGCAGGTCGCCTGTCGTGTCCCGAAGCGGGACGACTTGGGTGCGTATGGACGCGCCCGGCACCAGCACAGCCCCATCCCTCTCAGGCTGGACGAGGACATGACCGATACACCCCATTCCCCTGCAACCCATTCGCCGAACGAAGGTGGGTTCACCCGCTTTCTGCGCGCAACCGAAATCGACCCGCGCCTTCTGGGCATGGTCGGCGCCCTTCTGCTGATCTGGCTGGCCTTCGAGGCCTATTCGACCTTCGTCCTCGGCCGCCCCTCGATGCTGCTGGGCGCATCGCAGGGTGAGGCGAACGGCTTCCTGACCCCGCGCAACCTGTGGAACCTGTCGGTCCAGACCGCCTATATCGGCATCATGGCGACGGGCATGGTGCTGGTCATCATCACCCGGAACATCGACCTGTCCGTGGGCTCGATCATGGGCATGGTCGGCATGTACATGGGCCTGTTGCAGGTGGAATATCTGACGCCCGCGCTTGGCCTGGGTCACCCGTCGATCTGGATCATCACGGTGATCTTCGGCATCGCGATGGGTGCGCTGATCGGGGCCTTCCAGGGCGTGCTGATCGCCTTCCTTGGAATTCCGGCCTTCATCGTCACGCTGGGCGGCCTGCTGGTCTGGCGCGGCGCGGCCTTCCTGGTGGCAGGCGGCAAGACCATTGCACCGCTGGATGACACCTTCGCCCTGATCGGCGGCGGGTCCTTCGGGGCCCTGGGCAAGACGGGAAGCTGGATCTTCGCAATCATCGCCTGCGTCTTTGTGGTCTGGGCCTTCCTGAACGGCCGCCGGGCGCGCAAGACCCACGGCTTCGCCCTGCGCCCGGTCTGGGCCGAGACCTTCGTGATAGGTCTGGTCTGCGCGGTGATCCTGGGGGCGGCAGCCATCGTCAATTCCTACATCTGGCCGACCGGCAACATCCAGAAATACTACCAGGCCCTGGGCCAGGAGATCCCGGCCTGCGCCGAGCGGGGCGGTGACATCTACTCGGACGTCTGCGCCAGCTTTGGCCACGGCTTTGCCTATCCAGTTCTCATCATGATCATCGTGGCCATCGGCATGACGATCCTGATGACCCGGACCCGGTTCGGCCGCTATGTCTTTGCCATCGGGGGCAACCCCGAGGCCGCGGCCCTGTCGGGCATCAACACCCGTGCCATGACGGTGAAGATCTTCACCCTGATGGGCGCGCTTGCCGGGGTCGCCGCCGTGATCGGCGCGGCCCGCCAGAACAGCGCCACCAACGCGATGGGCAACCTTGACGAGTTGTACGTCATCGCGGCGGCCGTGGTCGGCGGCACCTCGCTGGCCGGGGGCGTGGGCACGATCTACGGCGCGATCATCGGCGCCTTGATCCTGACCAGCCTGCAGACCGGCATGGTCCTGATCGGCTTCGGTGACGGGTCCTACCAGCGCATCGTGATCGGCATCGCACTGGTGTTGGCCGTCTGGCTCGACATCGTTTACCGCAAACGCATCAAGTAAGGGGCTGATATCATGGTAGACAGAACCGGAACCCCGCTTGTCGAACTGCGCGACATCTCGATTTCCTTCGGGGGGATCAAGGCCGTGGACCACGTCACGGTCGACCTTTACCCCGGCGAGGTCGTGGGCCTGTTGGGCCACAACGGCGCAGGCAAGTCGACGCTGATCAAGTGCCTGTCGGGCGCGTATCAAAAGGACAGCGGCCAGATCCTGATCAATGGCCAGGAGGTCGAGATCAAGGACCCCCGCGACGCCCGCGCGCAGAACATCGAGACGATCTACCAGACGCTCGCTCTGGCGGATAACCTTGATGCGGCGTCGAACCTGTTCCTTGGGCGCGAACTGGTGAACAGCTTCGGCTTCGTGGACGAATCGAAGATGGAGGCCGAGACGCGGAAGATCATGGGTCGCCTGAACCCGAACTTCCGAAAGTTCAACGTGCCGGTGAACATGCTGTCGGGCGGGCAGCGCCAGTCAGTCGCCATCGCCCGTGCGGTGTACTTCAACGCCAAGATCCTGATCATGGACGAACCGACCGCTGCGCTTGGTCCGCACGAGACCCAGATGGTGGCCGAACTGATCCAGGAACTGAAGGCGCAGGGCCTGGGCATCTTCCTGATCGAGCATGACATCCACAACGTGATGAAGCTTTGCGACCGGGCCTCGGTGATGAAGAACGGCCAGCTGGTCGGCACGGTGAACGTGGATGAGGTCACCGACGACGACATCCTGGGCATGATCATTCTGGGCAAGAAACCCCAGCATCTGGCCGCGTGATGTATATCGGGCTCGATCTCGGGACGTCAGGGATCAAGGGGATCCTGATCGGCGAGGACCAGCAGCTCCTTGCCGAAGCCACGGCCCCCTTGACGGTTCAGCGACCGGCAAAAGGGTGGAGCGAGCAGGCCCCCTCGGACTGGATTTCGGCAGCCGAGACGGTGTTCGACCGGCTTGCCGCACAGAAGTCGCTGGGACAGGTCCGCGGGATCGGGCTGTCGGGTCACATGCACGGCGCGACGCTGCTGGATGCCGCGGACGAGGTGCTGCGGCCCTGCATCCTGTGGAACGACACCCGCAGCTTTGAAGAGGCAGCCGAACTGGACGGCGACCCGATGTTCCGGCGGCTGACCGGCAACATCGTGTTTCCGGGCTTTACCGCCCCCAAGGTGGTCTGGGTGGCCAAGCACGAGCCCGCGATCCGGGAGCGGCTGGCGAAGGTGCTGTTGCCCAAGGACTATCTGCGGCTCTGGCTGACCGGAGAGCATGTCGGCGAGATGTCCGATGCAGCCGGGACCTCCTGGCTGGATACCGGCAAGCGGGACTGGTCGGACGATCTTCTGCAGGCCACCGGGCTTGAGCGCAGTCACATGCCGAGCCTGGTCGAAGGGTCCGAGGTTTCGGGCTACCTGCGAGAAGCCTTGTCGACCCGCTGGGGCCTGCCGAAAGGCGTGGTCGTGGCCGGGGGCGGCGGCGACAACGCGGCCTCGGGCGTGGGCGTCGGCGTGGTGCGGGCGGGTGAGGCGTTCGTGTCGCTTGGCACCTCGGGCGTCCTGTTCGCTGCGAACGACGGCTACCAGCCCGATCCAGAGACGGCGGTGCATACCTTCTGCCACGCGCTGCCGAACACCTGGCACCAGATGGGTGTGATCCTTGCCGCGACGGATGCCCTGAACTGGTATGCCAAGCTGGTCGGGTCGGACGCTTCGACCCTGACGCGGGAACTTGGGCCGCTGCGCGAGCCGGGCAAGACGGTGTTCCTGCCCTATCTGGGCGGTGAACGGACGCCGCTGAATTCGGCCAGCGTCCGGGGCGCGTTCACCGGGCTGGAACATGCGACCGACCGTCAGTCCGCGACGCGCGCGGTGCTGGAAGGCGTGACCTTTGCCATCCGCGACAGCCGCGATGCGCTGGCGGCCACGGGCACCAAGCTGGAGCATCTCCTGGCCGTCGGCGGCGGGTCGCGGTCGGACTACTGGCTGCGGCTGATCGCGACGGCGCTGGACTGCCCGGTGCAACTGCCGGTCGCCGGGGATTTCGGCGGTGCCTACGGGGCCGCCCGGTTGGGCCTGATGGCCGCGACCGGGGCCGGGGCCGAGATCGCCACCCTCCCCCAGATCGCCCGGGTCGTTGAACCCGACCCGACCCTCACAGACGCATTTGACGCGGGGCATGCCCGCTTCCGCGCCGCCCAGGCAGCTATCAAGGATCTGAAATGACAGACTTTTTCAAAGGCATCCCGCAAATCAAATACGAAGGCCCCTCGTCAAAGAACGAGTTCGCCTTCCGCCACTACAACCCCGATGAGGTCGTTCTGGGCAAGCGGCTTGAGGACCACCTGCGCTTTGCCGTCGCCTACTGGCACAGCTTTGCCTGGCCTGGCGGTGACCCGTTCGGCGGTCAGACGTTCGAGCGACCCTGGTTCGGCGACGGCATGGCGCTGGCCAAGCTCAAGGCCGATGTCGCGTTCGAGCTGTTCGATATCCTTGGCGTGCCGTTCTACTGCTTCCACGACGCCGACGCCCGGCCCGAGGGCGCAACCTTCGCGGAAAGCCTGAAGAACCTGAATGAGATCGCCGATTACCTTCAGGAGAAGCAGTCCAAGCACAAGGCGAAGCTCTTGTGGGGCACGGCGAACCTGTTCAGCCACCGCCGCTGGATGTCGGGCGCGGCCACCAACCCCGATCCGGATGTCTATGCCTACGCCGCCGCGACGGTGAAGGCGAACATGGACGTGACGCATCGTCTAGGCGGGCAGAACTATGTCCTCTGGGGCGGGCGCGAGGGGTATGAGACGCTCCTCAACACCGACCTGAAGGCCGAACGCGCCCATGCCGGTCGCTTCCTGCAGCAGGTCGTCGAATACAAGCACAAGATCGGCTTCAAGGGCACGATCCTGATCGAGCCCAAGCCGCAGGAACCGTCGAAGCACCAGTACGACTATGACGTGGCGACGGTTTACGGCTTCCTCAAGGACTTCGGTCTGGAAAAGGAAGTGAAGACCAACATCGAACAGGGTCACGCCATTCTGGCCGGTCACTCGTTCGAACACGAAATCGGTCTGGCCGCCGCGCTGGGGATCTTCGGGTCGATCGACATGAACCGGAACGACTATCAGTCCGGCTGGGACACCGACCAGTTCCCGAACAACCACGCCGAAAAGGCGGTGGCCTTCTACGAGATCCTCAAGGCGGGCGGCTACACCACTGGCGGCACCAACTTTGACGCCAAGATCCGCCGTCAGTCGCTCGACCCGGAAGATCTGGTTCTGGCCCATGTCGGCGGCATGGACACCTGCGCCCGCGCGCTGAAATCGGCGGCGGCGCTGCTGGAATCGGACGAGATGGAGGCCGCGGTCAAGGCACGCTACGCGGGCTGGAATGATCCGAAGGCGCAAGCCATGCTGAAGGGCTCGCTGGAGGCCGCAGCGGCGCGGGTGATCGACGAGAAGATCGAGCCACAGCCGAAGTCTGGCCGTCAGGAGCGGCTGGAGAACCTCTGGAACCGCTACGTCTGACGAAGACGGCGAATTCGACCAAGACATTGCACCGGGGCCTGTCTAGGCTCCGGTGCATATCTTTCGACACCACGCACATCGCCAAGCCGAGGACCTTGATTTGGACCAGATCGACCGCATCCTTTCCGCCGCGCCGTTCAACCTTGACGCCGAGGGGCGCGGCTGGGTGCGGTCCACACTTGGCGCGATGGAGCGGGCGGCGAAGGTGCGCCAGCTTTTCGTCCACATCTGCTTTGGCACCGGGCCCGAGGTGGTAGACCGCATCACTGCCCTCGCCCCCGGCGGGTTCACCAAGTTCTTCGGTCCGGATGCGCAAGCGGAACTCGACACGCTGGACGCCCTGCGCGGCGCAGCGGCGATCCCCTACCTCGTTAGCGCCGATCTGGAAGGCAGCCGGATGAGCCCGCCCTTCGGGACCGAGGTGCCGAACCCGCTGGCGCTGGCGGCGGTGGACGATGTGCAGGCGTCAGGCACCATCGCCCGGATCATGGCCGAAGAGGCGCGGGCGGCTGGGGTGAACTGGTCGTTTACTCCGGTGATCGACATCAACGCGCTGTTCCGCTCGCCCATCGTCGCAACGCGCGGCCTCGGCTCCGACCCCGCCCGAATCCGCGCTCATGCGCTGGCCCATATCGCCGGGCTGCAGGCGAACGGAGTGGCGGCGACGGTGAAGCACTGGCCGGGCGAGGGGCATGACGACCGCGACCAGCACCTGGTGACGACGATCAACCCTCTGTCCATGGAAGAGTGGAACGCCACCCACGGTGCCCTCTACCGTGCGGCGATCGAGGCGGGGGTGATGTCGGTCATGTCGGCGCATATCGCCTTGCCGGCCTATGTGCTGGACCATGACCCGAACGCGGGGGTCGAGGCCTATCGTCCGGCTTCGGTATCGCGCCTCTTGAACCAGACGCTGCTGCGCGAGGAGCTGGGGTTCAACGGGGTGATCGTGTCGGATGCCACGTCGATGGCGGGCCTTGGGGCCTGGGCGCACCGGGATGTGGCCCTGCCCGAAGTTGTGTCCTCGGGGTGCGATGTCATCCTGTTCTCTGACGAACCCGAGGCGGACATCGCCCGGATCGAGGCGGCACTGGACGACGGCCGCCTGACCTCGGCCCGGCTGGACGAGGCAATAATCCGGGTGCTTGGGCTGAAGGCCGCGCTGGGGCTGCATCGCACGGGGCGTGACCCTGCCCGCCGCGACAGGCTGTTCGACCCGAGGAACGCCGCCATTGCCAAGGAGGTGACGGCCCGCGCCCCGACGCTGGTGAAGGACGTGCAGGGAATCTTGCCGCTGTCGCCCGACCGTCACCGTCGGGTGCTGGTCTATACCACCGGGATCGTCACCCCGCTGCATGGCATGGGGCAGGAGATGATCTTCGCCGACCTGATGCGCGCCGAGGGGTTCGAGGTCTCGTTCTATTCGCCCGAAGCGCGGCAGGATCAACGCGCGTTCGATCTGGTCCTGTACCTGATGGCCGAAGAGACGTTGCTGACCCGGGGCCGCATCTTCTTGGACTGGAACCGGCTGACCGGGGGAATGTTCGGCGCAATGGCGCGGCATTGGCACGAAGTGCCGACGATGCTCATCTCGTTCGGCTATCCCTATTACCTGTACGACGCCCCCCGGATGCCCTGCGTGGTCAACGCCTATGCCACGATGGACAGCATGCAGCGCGCGGTGCTGGACTGCATCCTTGGCCGAGCGCCGTTCCGGGGCAAGAATCCGGTGGACCCGTTCTGCGGCCTGCCTGACGCCCGCTACTGACAGCTGCTTCCTGACCGTGGGGCCGGAGCCTCTTGCGGGCTAGAGCGGATTTGTGTCTACATCCAGTCTACACAATGCCAGCCCCGAGAGGCCGCAATGCGCTGGAAGAAGACGCTGCAGGTTGTCGATGTCCATTGCGAGGGCGAGATCGGCAAGGTCATCACTTCGACCACCTTGGATGTGCCCGGGGCGACCATGCTGGACAAGCTGGTGCATCTGAACACCGTGGATGACTCCTTGCGCCGCATGGTCTGCTTTGAACCGCGCGGCTTTGCGCAGATGTCGGTCAACCTGATGCTGCCGCCGACGCGCCCGGATGCCGATGCGGGGTTCATCGTGCTGCAGCCCGACCGGGCGCATCCGATGTCAGGGTCGAACGCGATCTGCGTCACGACAGCACTGCTGGAGACCGGGATGCTGGAGATGCGGGAACCCGAAACGGTGCTGCGCCTGGACACCGCGGCCGGGCTGGTGACGGTGACGGCAGCCTGTCAGGACGGCAAGGTGACCTCGGCCTCGATCAACACCTCGCCGTCCTTCGTGCAGGACCTGGACCTTGTGGTCGAGACGACGGGGTTCGGCCGGATCAAGGTGGACGTGGCCTATGGCGGCTGCTTCTACGGGTTGATCGACGTGGATCAGGTCGGCCTGACCATCGAGCCGAAGAATGCGCAGGCGTTGATGCTGGCCGGGGTGTCGATCCTGAACGACCTGATGGCAAAGGTTCCGGTCCAGCATCCCGAGCGGCCGAAGATCAACCAGTTCTCCTATGCCATGTTCCGTGACAGGCGCGGCGACACGGTCAAGACTTGCACGGTGCTGAAGCCGGGCCGGGTGGACCGGTCGCCTTGCGGAACCGGGTCCTCGGCGAACCTGGCGGCGATGCATGCACGGGGGCAGGTAAGGACGGGCGATGTGCTGACCTCTGAATCCATCATCGGCTCGCGCTTCCGGGTTGAGATGCTGGGCGAAACCACCGTCGGCAACCGCGCCGCTGTCCTGCCTCGGGTGACGGGGCGGGCCTGGGTCTATGGTATTTCGCAGCTGGGGCTTGACCCGTCAGACCCCTTCCCGCGAGGCTTTGCGCTCTCGGATACCTGGGGTCCGGGGGTGGAAGACATCCTTTAGGCCCGTCCCGGACGGACTGCCTCAGGCCACTCCTCTATGCATCTCTGACAAGTAAATCTTGTCGGTTCTCGGAATTTCTTGGTTTTCTGTCACCGACGCGGGGTGCAAGACTGCCGCAGCAGCAGGGTTGGGCAATCAGATGAAGAACGGCGGGCAGCTTTTGGTGGAATGCCTTGTTGCGCTAGGCGCGACGAACGGGTTTGGCGTGCCGGGGGAAAGCTATCTGGCAGTGCTGGACGCGCTGCACGATACCCAAGGCAAGCTGGACTTCGTCCTCTGCCGGAACGAGGGCGGCGCGTCCTTCATGGCGGCGGCCTGGGGCAAGCTGACCGGCCAGCCGGGCCTGTGCTTTGTGACGCGGGGGCCGGGGGTGACGAACGCCTCGATCGGCATCCACACCGCGATGCAGGATTCCGCACCGATGATCGTCTTCGTCGGGCAAGTCGGCACCGACATGCGCGGGCGCGAGGCGTTTCAAGAGATCGACTATCGCGCGGTGTTTGGCACGATGGCCAAGTGGGCGGTCGAGATCGACGATGCGGATCGTCTTCCCGAAATCCTGTCCCGCGCCTGGATCACCGCCACGACGGGCCGCCCCGGCCCTGTGGTCATCGCCCTGCCCGAAGACATGCTGAGCGGCCCTGCCACCGCCCTGCCCCTGACCGGCCCCGCCCGCATCACTGAGCCCGCGCCCGAGCCTGCGGCACTGGCCGAGGCGCTGGCGCTGCTTGCGGGGGCCGAACGCCCCGCGATCCTGCTGGGTGGCTGCAACTGGACCGAAGCCGGAAAGGCCGCCCTGCAAGCCTTTGCCGAGGCGTCGGATATCCCTGTCGTGGCGGCGCTGCGCTATCAGGACATGTTCGACAACCACTCGCCCTGTTATGCGGGCGATCTGGGTCTGGGCCTTGCGGCGGGTGTGCGCAAGACGATGGCCGAGGCCGACGTGATCCTCGCGCTGAATACCCGGTTCGGCGAAATTTCGACCGAAAGCTACACGCTGTTCCAAGTGCCGACCCCGCGCCAGAAGATCATTCATGTGCATGGCTCGGCGGCCGAGATCGGCAAGGTATATATCCCCACACTGGGCATCCCCGCCGGTCCCAACGCCTTTGTCGCGGCATTGCCCCCGGTCCGGGGCAACTGGGCCGAGTGGCGCAAACGCGCGCGTGCGGATTACGAGACAACCTTCACCCTGCCCGCGCAGCCCTCACCCGTCGACATGGGCCTTGTCACCGCCCACCTGCGCGAGGTGCTGCCCGAGGATGCCATCCTGACCAATGGGGCCGGGAACTTCACGGTCTGGCCGAACAAGTTCTTCAAGTTCGGCCCCAAGGGGCGCCTCTTGGCCCCACAGTCTGGTGCAATGGGCTATGGCGTGCCCGCCGCAATCGCGGCCAAGGTCGCCTGCCCGGACCGCACCGTGGTCTGCTTTGCCGGGGACGGCGATTTTCAGATGAATTGCCAGGAGCTTGGCACGGCGATGCAGGCCGGCGCCCAGCCGATCATCCTGATCCTGAACAACGGCACCTACGGCACGATCCGCGCGCATCAGGAACGCCACTACCCGGCGCGGGTCTCGGGCACCGACCTGCAAAACCCAAACTTCGTCATGCTGGCGCAGTCCTACGGTTTCCACGCCGAGAAGGTGGAGCGGACCGAGGACTTCCCCGCCGCTTTCGCCCGCGCCCGGGCCAGCCGCTCCGGCGCGGTCCTGGACCTTGCCATCTCGGCCGAGGCGCTGACACCCCGGCAAACCCTGTCGCAGATGCGTGCCGCCGCACTGGCCGCGAAGGCAAGAGAATGACCCGCCAGATCAGACTTGGGGCCGACATTGGCGGCACCTTCACCGACGTCGCGCTGGAACAGGACGGCGCGATGCACTCGACCAAGGTGCTGACGACCTATGCAGCGCCGGAACAGGCCATCCTTGACGGCATGGACATCGTGCTGGCCGAGGCGGGGATCGGCTATGGCGATCTGGATATCCTGATCCACGGCACGACGTTGGCCACCAATGCCCTGATCGAACGGCGCGGGGCGAAGGTTGCCTTTGTCACGACCGAAGGCTTCCGCGACGTGATCGAGATGCGGACCGAAAGCCGGTTTGACCAATACGACCTGAACCTGGTGCTGCCGACCCCGCTGGTCCCGCGCGAAGACCGGTTCCCGATCAAGGGCCGGATCGGCGCACAGGGGCAGGAACTTGCCCCGCTTGATGAGGTGGCGCTGGTGGCGTTGGCCGACCGGATTGCGGCCGGGGGTTATGGCGCGGTCGCCATCGGGTTCATCCATTCCTATGCCAGCCCCGCGCACGAACGCCGGGCGCGCGAGATCATCGCAGCGAGGGTTGCCCTGCCGATCTCGATTTCGTCAGAAGTCTCGCCCCAGATGCGGGAGTTCGAACGCTTCAACACGGTCTGCGCCAATGCCTATGTGCGGCCGCAGATGGCCGATTACCTTGGCCGCTTGCAGACCCGTCTGCGTGAAAAGGGCGCGACGTGCCCGGTCTTCATGATCCACTCCGGCGGCGGGCTGATCAGCGTCGAGACCGCCGCCGAGTTCCCGGTGCGGCTGGTCGAATCCGGGCCTGCGGGCGGGGCGATCTTTGCCGCCGACGTAGCGCAGCGCTTCGGGCTGGAGAAGGTGGTCAGCTATGACATGGGCGGCACGACGGCCAAGATCTGCCTAATCGAGGGCTATCAGCCGAAGACCGCCCGCACCTTCGAGGTTGCCCGGTCCACCCGCTTTGCCAAGGGGTCGGGCATGCCGATCTCGATCCCGGTGATCGAGATGATCGAGATCGGCGCGGGGGGCGGATCCATCGCCTGGGTCGACAGTCTGGGTCGCATCCAGACCGGCCCGGAAAGTGCGGGGTCGGAGCCGGGACCGGCCTGTTACCAGCGCGGCGGCCTCCGGCCTGCAATCACCGATGCCGATCTGGTGCTGGGAAAGCTGGACCCCGACAACTTTGCCGGTGGCGCGATCCGGCTGTCGCTGGACGCGGCGCGAACCGCAATCACCCGCGATGTGGGCGACCGGCTGAACCTTGCGGCGGAAGCGGCGGCCTTCGGCATCGTCGAGGTGGTGGACGAGAACATGGCCAACGCCGCGCGCGTCCACGCGGTGGAAAACGGCAAGAACATCTCGGACAACATCATGGTGGCCTTTGGCGGTGCCGCCCCCCTGCATGCCGCGCGGCTGTGCGAAAAGCTGGGGATCGACCAGTGCCTGATCCCGCCGGGTGCGGGGGTAGGGTCTGCCATCGGGTTCCTGAAAGCCCCCTTCGCGTATGAGGCGCTGGCCTCCAGGATCATCCGGCTGTCCATCTTTGATGCCGATGCGATGAATGGGCTGATTTCCGATCTGAAGACCACGGCGGAAGGCTTTGTCCGCTCGGGCACCTCGGGCACCATCCAGCGTGAGATCACCGCCTACATGCGCTATGTCGGGCAGGGCTGGGAGATTCCGCTGCCCCTGCCTGACCGTGCGTTTGTCCAAGGCGATGCCGCGACACTGCGCCGCGAATTCCAGGCGGCCTATGCCCGCTTCTTCGGTCGCGCCATCGACGGGCTGGAGGATCTGGAGATCGAGATCGTCACCTTCTCGGTCAAGGCGCAGGACATCCGCCCTGCCCCGGACCGTCATAAGATTAACTTGGGCCGGATCACGGAGGGCAACACGCTCTCACGTTCCGTGTTCGACCCGACCCAAGGCAAGGCCATCGCGACCCGTATCGTCGAGCGCGATGCGATGAAACCGGGCGACAGGTTGCCCGGCCCGGCCGTGGTGGTGGAACGCGAAACCTCGACCGTCGTCACGTCGCCCTTCGACGTGGTGATGCAAAGCGATGGCAGCTTGCTGCTGATCCGCAAGGAGATGGTCAAATGACCGACGCCACTTTTGAGATCCGCATGCAGGTGATGTGGAACCGGCTGATCTCGGTCGTCGAGGAACAGGCGATGACGCTGCTCCGTACCGCCTTTTCGACCTCTGTGCGCGAGGCGGGGGATCTGTCGGCAGGAGTCTTCGACCCCGAAGGCCGGATGCTGGCGCAGGCGGTGACGGGCACGCCGGGCCATGTGAACACGATGGCCGAGGCGGTCCTGCATTTCATCGACGAAATCGGTCGGCAGAACATGTTCCCGGGCGATACCTATGTGACCAACGATCCCTGGAAGGGGACCGGCCACCTGCACGACATCACCATGGTCTCGCCCAGCTTCAAGGGCGACCGGCTGGTCGGGTTCTTTGCCTGCACGGCGCATGTCGTCGATGTGGGCGGGCGCGGGTTCGGGGCCGACGGCAAGTCGGTCTACGAGGAAGGCATCCAGATCCCGATCATGAAGTTCGCCGAACGGGGGGTGGTGAACAGCGTCCTGATCCAGCTTCTGCGCGCCAACGTGCGTGAGGCCAATCAGGTAGTGGGCGACTTCTACTCGCTGGCCGCCTGCAACGATGTCGGCCACCGCCGCCTGATCGCGATGATGGAGGAGATCGGGCTGGAAACGCTGAATGCGCTGGGCGATTTCATCTTCACCCGCACGCGCAACGCCACGCTGGACCGCATCCGCGCGCTGCCGGTCGGAAGCTGGTCCAACGATCTTCTGACCGACGGCTATGACAGCCCGGTGCGGCTGGCCTGTGCGGTGACCATCGGTGGCGACCGGGTGAATGTGGACTTCGCCGGGTCCGATCCGGTGAACGCCAAGGGCATCAACGTGCCGGTGATCTACACCAAGGCCTATGCTTCTTACGCGCTGAAATGCGTCGTCGCGCCGGACATCCCGAACAACTGGGCCTCGCTGGAGGCGTTCACGATCACCTCGCCCGAGAATATCCTGAACGCCCCCCGGCCCGCCCCGGTGTCGGTGCGCCACGTCATCGGCCATCTGGTCCCCGATCTGGTGCTGGGCGCACTGGCGCAGGCGCTTCCCGGTCAGGTGCTCGCCGAAGGCGCGGCGGCACTGTGGAACATCCATATGTCGGTGCGCCCCGTTGCCGGTCAGGCTGGGCGCCGTGCCGAGATCCTGATGTTCAACTCGGGCGGCATGGGCGCGCGGCCGGGGCTGGACGGGTTGTCGGCCACCGCTTTTCCGTCCGGCGTGATGACCATGCCGATCGAGGCGACGGAACAGACCGGCCCGGTGGTGATCTGGCGCAAGGAGCTGCGGCCCGACAGCGGCGGTGACGGGACGCATCGCGGGGGTCTGGGCCAGATCATCGAGATCGAACCCGCCCCGGGGCATGAGTTCGACTTTTCCGCCATGTTCGACCGGGTCGGTCACGCCGCCAAGGGGCGCGACGGCGGACAACCCGGCGCGCCGGGCGGCGTGGCTTTGGACGACGGCACACAGTTGAAACCGAAGGGATGGCAGCATGTGCCTGCCGGGCGGCGGTTGGTGCTGCACCTGCCCGGCGGCGGCGGCTTTGGCGATCCCGCCGGACGCGAGCGGGAGGCTCGGGCAAACGATCTGTCGAAGGGCTATGTGACGAAATGACCTCTCCCCGCTACAACCGCATCCTTCTGACCGGAGCCGCAGGTCGGCTGGGCACCCATCTGCGCCGGGGCCTCGCCCCCTTGTGCAATCAGTTGCGGCTGGCCGATATGGCCCCGATCACCGACCTGCAATCGAACGAGACCGCGCTGCAGTTCGACCTCGCCGACATGGCGGCGACGGTGGCGTCCTGCGAAGGCGTCGATGCCATCGTCCACTTCGGCGGCATCGCCATGGAGGCAGGCTGGGACGCGATCCTGAACGCCAATATCCGCGGCAGCTATCACGTCTACGAAGGCGCGCGGCAGCACGGCGTCGGGCGCGTGGTCTATGCCAGTTCGGTCCACGCCATCGGCTACCACCGGCTTGAGGATCAGATCGACGCCAACGCCCCGCATCGTCCCGACGGGCTGTATGGTCTGTCGAAGTGCTTTGCCGAAGACCTTGGCCGCCTGTACTGGGACAAGTTCGGGATCGAGACGGCTGCCTTGCGCATCTTCTCCAGCTTTCCCGAACCGGGGGACCGGCGGATGCTGTGGTCCTGGCTGTCGTTCGAGGATTGCATCCGGCTGGTGACTGCCGCCGTCACGGCTCCGCGTGTAGGGTTCACCACGTCCTTCGGCATCTCGGACAATACAGTCAAGCCGGTCGACAACCGGCTGGCTGGCCATCTTGGCTTTCACCCGCAGGACAACACCGAAACCTTCCGCGCCGGGGTCGAGGCGAATACTCCGACACCTGATCCCAAGGCTCCATCCGTCCAGCACCTTGGCGGCTGGTTCATCGACCTTGGCCATCCGGACGACAAGGCCAAGGCATGAAACCGCAGTATGACGTTGTCATAGTCGGCGGGGCGGTGATCGGATCGGCGGTGGCCTATTTCCTGATGGCAAACCCCGACTTCAACGGTTCGGTCCTGGTGGTGGAGCGCGACCCGACCTATCGCTTTGCGTCAACCTCACTGTCAGCGTCCTCGATCCGGGTGCAGTTTTCCAACCCGATCAACGTGAAGATCAGCCAGTTCGGATCGGCCTTCATCCAGGATTTCGCACAAACTATGCAGGTGACGGGAGAGGCGCCGCCCGACCTGAACTTCCATCCCGGCGGCTACCTGTTCCTGGCCAATAGCGAAGACGGCGCGACCATCCTGCGCGAGAACAACGAAGTGCAGCGGGCCTGCGGGGCGGATGTAGTGCTGTGGGATCAGGACCAGCTTGCCCGCGCCTTCCCGCATCTGAAAGTCGATGACATCCTTCTGGCAAGCTACGGCCAGTCGGGCGAGGGCTGGTTTTCCAACACCGGGCTGATGAACGGCTTCAAAGCCAAGGCGCGCGAACTGGGCGCGGACTATGTGACCGATGAGGTCGTGGCAATCGGGCGCGACGGTGCGCGCGTCACCTCTATCACGCTGAAAACCGGGGCGGTCATCGTGACCGGGACGGTCGTCAACGCCTCCGGCCCCCGTGCCGCCCTGACCGCGCGCATGGCCGGGCTGGATGTGCCGGTCGAACCCCGCAAGCGCACTGTTTTTGTGTTTGACTGCGCCGCCTCTCCCGAAGGCAGCGCCACGGTGAACGGTGGGCGGCTGCCGCTGATGATCGACCCGACGGGTGTCTTCTGCCGCCCGGAAGGTCGCTACTTCCTGAGCGGGGCGCCCCCGGTCGAGGACCCCGCCGTCAACTGGGACGACTTCGAGCCGCGCTGGGAGGAATTCGAAGACATCGTCTGGCCCGCCCTTGCCCAAAGATCCCCCGCGTTCGAGGCCATCAAGCTGGTGAACCAATGGGCCGGGCACTACGACTTCAACCGGCTGGACCACAACCTGATCGTCGGCCCGCATCCCGAGGTGCCGAACTTCCTGTTCGCCAACGGCTTTTCCGGGCACGGGCTTCAGCAAGGTCCGGCTGTTGGACGGGCGATCAGCGAGTGGATCACCTATGGCCAGTTCCGCACCTTGGACCTGTCCGAAGTCGGCTACGACCGCATTTTGGCAAACCGTCCCTTCCTGGAAAAAGCCGTGATCTGACAGGGGGCCAGGATGATCGACCTGACCAGACGACTTCCGCCCCTCAACGCTCTGCGCGTGTTCCACGTCGTCGTGCGGCATCGCAGCTTTCGCAGTGCCGCCGAGGAGTTGTCGGTCAGCCCGCAGGCGGTCAGCCAACAGATCAAGCTTCTGGAAGACACGCTTGGCTTGACCCTGTTCGAACGCAAGGGCCGCAGTGTCGAGCCGAACGAACAGGCGATCCTGTTGCAGCACTTCGTACAGGCAGCGTTTGACGAATTGTCCGAGGGCGTCCGTCGCGTCGCGCGACAGGACCACCGCAACCGGATCAACGTGAACGCCAGCCCCTACTTTGCGATCCGCTATCTGCTGGACCGGATCACCCGGTTCCGCGATCTGGTGCCGGACGCGGACCTGCGCCTGACAACCATGGTGGACCTGCCGGATTTCGTGGCCGACGACGTGGATGTGGCGATCCAGTGGGGCTATGGCGGCTGGCGCGGGGTGGAGGCGATGCTTCTCGTCCGCGACTACAAGGTGATCTGCTGCACACCCGACCTCGCACGGCGGATGGCAGGGGCGACCGATCTTGCGGGCATGCCGCTTCTGCATCCCGTCCTCTCGCCCGAGCTTTGGCCGAACGTCCTGCGCCATCTTGGCGTCGAGCGCGGCCCGTCCAAGGCCGACATGCAGTTGCAGGACGCCTCGACTGCGCGACGCGCCACATTGGCAGGGCTTGGGATCGGTCTCTTGTCGACGATCGACGCGACCGAGGATCTGCAGCTGGGTCGCCTCGTCGCGCCCTTCGGCAAGGACGTGATGATGACCATGCCGGAAGCGGAAATCCCCGGCTTCTACCTGATCCTGCCCAAGGCGCATCGGAGGGTGAAGACAATCGCCGCCTTCTGTGACTGGCTTTCTGCCCAGGACTGGAGCACGGACGCCCCTTGATCCGGGCGGATCGGGCCTTTGTGCCCGACCGCCCGAGTCATTTGGGGCGCCCACTCCTCTTCGGTGACGCGGCAGAGACACGCCTCAGCTTGGGCGCGTGTCCGTAAGGATTTCGCGCAGTTCGACCAGCATCTCCGCGACCTTGTCGCGCGCGGTCTCGGGAAGATTGGTGTCAGCGGCCTCCGCGTAGGCATCCACCACATGGCGCTCACCCGAATGAATCTGGGTCAGCACGTCCTCGTCAATCTCGTCGAACAGCGCACGGGTCGCGACCACGACGCGGTTCACAGTGCCCATGATCGAACCGCCCTCGTCGGGCGCTACGGCATTGTCGGCCAGAAGCCGGGTGAACTCTTCGCCGTGACGGCGGTGCAGTTCGACAAAGGCGCGGACGATGGGGGCGAAATCGGGCTCCGCATGCTCGGCCATCTTCTCGAAACCAGCCAGCGCGTCCAGCGTTCGGGTGCGGGCGATGGCGACGGCCTCCCAGGCCCTGTTGCGCGCGGCGGTGGCCTCGGGTTCAGACCCCGGAAGGGTCGCGTCGATCATCGGGGATACGGGCATCGGGGGTACGGGCATCGGGCTCTCCATCGGGTTCGGGTCTGGCCCAAGAACGTGTCGGACAGCCCGCCGGTTCCGTTGGCTGCGCTGTCCGCAGACCAGGCGCGAATATGCGCTGGCTGGAGCGCAGCGTTCGAAATTCTGGAACCGTCCCAAGAGTTTCGTCGTTGTGCCGCGACCCGTCCTGAAATTCCCGAGCCAAAAGCGAGGCCACGATGTTCGAAGATGTCGACCTTTCCGGAACCATGGCCGTCGTTCTGGCCGGCGGCCAGGGAAGTCGGCTGCACGAGCTGACCCAGCGGGATTGCAAGCCCGCGCTGCCCTTCACCCGCTTTCACCGCATCGTCGATTTCGCGATGGCGGGGCTGCAGCGGTCGGGCGTCGGCCGGACCATCCTTGCCACGCAATACTGCCCCGCCAATCTGAACTCTCATATCATGTCGACCTGGGGGCAGTCTGTCGCAGACGGCAAGCTGATGCTGCGGCATGGTCCCGACGTGGCCCCGGGGCAGGGCTATCGCGGCACGGCAGACGTGTTGCGCGCCAACGCCGCGCTGTTGGACGAGATGGGTGCCCGCGAGATCCTGATCCTTGCGGCGGACCACGTCTATTCGATGGATTACCGGCACCTCGTCGCCAGCCATCGGCAAAGCGGCGCTGCCGTGACCTTGGCCGCCATGCCCGTGCCGATTGCGGACGCGGGCCGGTTCGGCATCGTCACCCCAGGACCTGACGGCCGCATCGCGCGCTTTGCCGAGAAACCGGCGATACCTGAATCCATTCCGGGCGAGCCGGAGCTGTCGCTTGCCTCGCTGGGGATCTACGTCGCTGACTGGCCCTGGTTGAAGGCCGCGCTGCAGGACCCGCAGCAGCAGGATTTCGGCATGGACGTCATTCCACACGCCGTCGCCCAAGGCGATGCGGCAGCCTTCCGCTGGAGCGGCTACTGGCGCGATGTCGGCACGCTGGATGCCTTGCGCGAAAGCTGGCTTGATTTCGACACCGGGCCGACGCCCTGCCGACGACCGCTCGTCCCGGGCATGTCGCTGCCCGATCTGGACCACTTCCTGGCCCGCGACCGCTTTCGCGCCCGCGTCACGATGGGCGGGCTCAAGCTGATGTCCCCGCTTCTGGGCAGCGCGGATACCGTCCGGTGGGCCGCTCTCGACCGATCGATCCTGATGCCCGGCGCCCAGATCGGGCCCGGGGTCCGGCTGACCAACGTCATCGTGGGACCGGGTGCGATCATCGCCGACGGCATACAGATCGGCGAGGACCCCGACGAGGATCGCCGCTGGTTCCGCATCGCCGGGGACACCACGCTGGTCACAGTCGCGATGCTGGCGCGTCGCGGCGCACTTCGGCCCCGCAGTCACAGCATCCTCGCGCTGAAACCGGGCCTCTTTCGCAGCAGAATGAGAACATCATGATCCACGATACCCTGCCCTCCACCGGCTTTGACCCGACGAAAGGGCGGCCCGACACGATTGGCGCGAATTTTGACGGCGAAGGCACAAACTTCGCCCTCTTTTCGGAGAGCGCGACGCGGGTCGAGCTTTGCCTCTACGATCCCGAGGGCAAGACCGAAACCGCCCGCCACGACCTGCCCGAAATGCAGGGTGGCATCTGGTTCGGCTACCTGCCCGGCATCCGTCCCGGTCAGGTCTACGGCTACCGCGTCCATGGCCCGTGGGAGCCCGAGGCGGGCCATCGCTTCAACCCGGCAAAGCTGCTCCTCGACCCCTATGCCCGCGAAATCCGCGGCGACATGGTCTGGGACCCGGCGGTCTTCGGCCATGTGGGCGATGACCTGACGCGGGATGATCGCGATTCCGCCCCCTTCGTGCCGAAAGCCGTCGTCGCAGATCCCGAGTTCGACTGGGACGCCGACAAGGCCCTGCATCACCGCTGGGAAGAGACGCTGATCTGGGAGGCCCATGCCAAGGGGGCCACCATGCTGCATCCCGATGTCCCGGAAGGCGACCGCGGGTTCCTGTCAGGCCTCGCGTCGGACGCGGTGATCGACCATCTGCAGAGGATCGGCGTCACGGCGGTCGAGCTTTTGCCCATCCACGGTTTCCTGCATGACCAGATGCTGCTGGACAAGGGGCTGAAGAACTACTGGGGCTACAACACCCTGTCCTTCTTCGCCCCCCAGCGCGCCTACCTGAAGACCGGCCGCGCCGATGAGGTGAAGTCTGTCGTGCGTCGCCTGCACAAGGCCGGGATCGAGGTGATCCTGGACGTGGTCTACAACCACACCGCCGAAGGGTCCGAGCTGGGGCCGACTCTGTCCTTCCGCGGCATCGACAACGCCAGCTACTACCTTTTGGCGGAAGACAAGCGCCACTGTTTCGACACGACGGGTTGCGGCAATACCCTGAACGTCGCGCATCCGATGGTGCTGCGGATGGTGATCGACAGCTTGCGCTATTGGGTGCAGGTCTGCCATGTCGACGGCTTCCGCTTCGACCTCGCGTCGACCCTTGGCCGCGAGGCACAGGGGTTCGAACGCGAAGGCGCCTTCTTCGCCGCGATCCGGCAGGACCCGGTGCTGGCGCAGGTCAAGCTGATCGCCGAACCCTGGGACATCGGCGAAGGTGGCTATCAGGTCGGCGGCTTCCCCTTCCCGTTCCGGGAATGGAACGACAAGGCGCGCGACGACATGCGCGCGTTCTGGCGGCGCGACCCGGGGCTGAAGGGCGATCTGGCGCAGCGGCTGTTGGGCTCGCCCGTCCAGTTCGACCATTCGCAGCGGCCCGCAACTTCGTCGATCAACTTCCTGGCCGCGCATGACGGGTTCACCCTGCGCGATGTGGTCAGCTATGACGGCAAGCACAACGAGGCAAATGGCGAGGACAACCGCGACGGCCACGACCACAACCTCAGCCACAATCTTGGCGCCGAAGGGAAGACCGACGACCCCCGCATCCTTGAGGCGCGGCACCGCCGATCCAAGGCGATGCTGGCGACGCTGCTGCTGTCTCAGGGCGTGCCGATGCTGCTGGCGGGGGATGAGTTCGGCCAGACCCAGGGCGGGAACAACAACACCTATGCCCAGGACAGCGAGGTGGCCTGGCTGCACTGGGACCGGGCCGATGACCGGCTGGTCGGCACAGTCGCGGCCCTGACGGCCTTCCGCCGCGAGGCTGGCCTTGCCGACGCCCGCTTTGCCCGTGCCCCGGGCGAAGGCGAGGGGCCTGCGATCACCTGGTGCGGTGCGGATGGCCCGATGGCCGAGGGGGACTGGGGCAGCGACGCGCCATTCGCCTTGCGCTATCACCGCGCGGATGCGCCCGACCTGCTGATCGTGCTGAACGCGGGCGACGATGCGACGATCACCTTGCCCGAGGGCGACTGGCAGCGCCGCATCGACACCGCGCAGGACCCCGTCACGGTGGATGTCGTCGAAAGCGGCAGCGTGGCGATCGGCTGGCAAAGCGTCGTGGTCTTTCAGTCCGTCGCCCCGTGATGAAACGAATGCTTCCGTGTCTTGTCGACGCGGGGGCCTTTCCTGACATCACCACCGCCAGTCCACAGTGAACGCCAATCACCTCCAACGGAACGCAACATACCATGCCCGCCGATGCGCCTGCCTTCCTCAATGTCGCCATCGTCGGCACCGGGCCAACCGGGCTTTACGTGCTGGACCATCTCTTGCGGTGCGACCGGCCCCTGAGCGTGACCCTGTTCGAGGCTGGTCTTCTGGCCGGCGTAGGCTCGCCCTACAGTCCTGAGTCCGCGGCTGTCACGATGCTTGCCAACATCGCCAGCATCGAGATTCCACCGCTGGCCGAACCCTATCTCGACTGGCTGCAACGCCAGCCCGAAGCCGTCTTGCGGCTTTACGGTGTCGACCCCGCCACCCTGCACGACCGCCAGTTCCTGCCGCGACTCCTTCTGGGCGCCTGGTTTCGCGACGCTCTGGAAAGCATGCTTGCCGCCGCCCCCGACCGCGGCCATCGCGTTGCCCTGCGTGAGGCGACACGGGTGACGGATGTGTCCATGGCCGACCCGGACATCCGCGTGACGTTTCAGGACGCGCGGGGCGAGGACAGCCAGTTGTTCACCCATGTGATCCTTGCGACCGGGCACAGCTGGCCCGAGGACCCCGATGACGGCAGGCTTTTCGTTTCACCCTGGAGCGGCCTGATCGACACGCCGATCCCTCCCGGACGGGTCGGGGTGATCGGCACCTCGCTCAGCGCGATCGACGCGGCGATGGCGGTGGCCTGCCAGCACGGCAGGTTCGATGACGACACCCAGTCCTTCCAGCTTGAACCGGGGGCCGAGACGCTGCAGGTCACGCTGATGTCGCGGCAGGGACTTCTGCCCGAGGCGGATTTCTGGTGCCCGCTGCCCTACCGCCCCCTGCAACGCTTTACCGAGGCGGCGCTTGATCGCGCACTGCAGGCTGGCACCGATGGGCTGCTTGACCGGCTTTGGCAGCTGATGGTCGCGGAATTCGCTCTGGTCGATCCGGCCTGGACCGAATCCACCGGCGTCGCGCATCTGTCTGTCGAAGGGTTTGCCGAGACCTATTTCGCCCAGCGCCTGACGACCGATCCCTTCGCCTGGGCCAAGGCCAACCTGGCCGAGACGCTGCAGAACGCGAGGTCCCGCCGCGTGGTCGAATGGCGCTATGCGATCCTGCGGATTCACGAACCGATGGAACGCATGGTCGCGCATCTGACCGATACCGACCGCACCCGTTTCGACGCGCTGAAACGCGTGTCCATCGACAACTACGCCGCCGTGCCGCCGCAGTCGATCCGGCGGCTACTGGCCCTGCATCGGGCGGGCTGCCTGAAGGTCCTGTCCCTTGGGAACGACTACCGGATGGACAAGGTCGGCGACGTGACCCGGGTCGTCACCGAAACCGGCAGCACGACCGAATTCGACGTCCTGATCGACGCCCGAGGCCAACAGGCGCTGCAGGCCGAGGACCTTCCGTTTCCCAGCCTGCGTGCCGCGCTGGAGAACGGCGACGTCGCGGTAGACCACTACTTTGCGCTGAAAAACCTGGGCGAGGGCCGGATCTTCCTGCCTGCCGCGCCCTACCTTCTGTCCAGACTGCCCTTCGTGCAGGGGATCACCGCCAGCGCCGACATGGCCGCCACCGTTGTCGCGGGTATTCTAGGACCTGACGGCCCGGCCTGAAAACTCCGCCCCAGTCTAGACGGAAACCGCCGCCCGCACCTCGGCCTTGTCCAGTTCCTCGGCCCGGCCATGCACCGATACGGACCCGCGGCGGAAGACATAGACCTGATCCGCCAGGCCCCAGGCGAATTCAAAATACTGCTCGACCAGGATGATCGCCATATCGCCCTTGGCCTTCAGATAGGTCAGCACGCGGCCGATGTCCTGGATGATGCTGGGCTGGATGCCTTCGGTCGGCTCGTCCAGAAGAAGGACCTTCGGCTTCATGATAAGCGCCCGCGCGATGGCAAGCTGCTGCTGCTGCCCGCCGGACAGGTCGCCCCCGCGACGATCCAGGAAGTCCTTCAGGATCGGGAACAGGGTGAACATCTCGTCCGGGATGCGATGCTCGGATCGCGGCAGGACCGCAAAGGCGGTTTCCAGGTTCTCGCGCACGGTAAGCAGCGGAAAGATCATCCTGCCCTGCGGCACAACCGACAACCCCCGCCGCGCCATGTCCTGGGCGCGGGACACCGGCAGGCTCTGGCCATCCAGCGTGATCGAGCCGCCAGACCTGGGATGCGTCCCGGCCAGCGCCTTGAGGAATGAGGTCTTGCCCACCCCGTTCGGCCCCATGATGCAGGTGATCTGGCCCGCCTTCGCCTGAAAGTCGATCTCGTGCAGGATCTGGCTGCCGCCGTAGTGCAGGGTAAGTCCGGTCGTCGTAAGCATCAGCCGCGCCCCAGATAGACGGCGATCACTTGTGGATCGCGGGTGACATGGTCCAGCGAGCCTTCGGCCAGGACAGAGCCTTCATGCAGGACGGTGACCCGGCAGTTCAGGCGGCGGATGAACTCCATGTCGTGCTCGACCACCACCACCGCGCGGGTCCTGGCAAGGCTGACCAGCAGATCCGTCGTCTGTTCACGTTCCGCCGGGGTCATCCCTGCGGCGGGTTCATCGACAAGAAGAAGGCGCGGCTCTTGCGCAAGCAGCATCGCGATTTCCAGCCATTGCTTCTGGCCGTGGCTCAGTTCGCCCGACTTGCGGTGCAGATGCTCCCCAAGACCCACCTCTTGCGCCAGCTCTTTCACCCGCTCCAGATCAGCAGCCTTCGGGCGCCAGAACAGCACGCGCCACGGGCTGCGGTTGGCTTTCAGCGCCAGGATCAGGTTCGCCTCGACTGTCTGGTCCTCGAACACCGTAGGGCGCTGGAACTTGCGGCCGATGCCTTCGCGGGCGATCCGCGACTCGTTCATGCCGATCAGCGGGATCGAGCGTTCGCCAAAGGTGACGCTGCCTTGGTCCGGCCGGGTCTTGCCGGTGACGATGTCCATGAAGGTGGTCTTGCCCGCCCCGTTCGGCCCGATGATGGCGCGCAGTTCCGCGTTCCCGATCTCGAACGACAGGTTGTTGATGGCGCGGAAGCCGTCGAAGGTGACCGAGACGCCCGAAACCTCAAGCAGTGCGGTCATTGCTGCGCCTCCTGTTCCTGCAGGCTTCCGTCATCGGGGCCAAGCGGGGCACCCTTGCGGTCGGGCGGGATGACGCCCTGGAACCGGTCGAACAGCCCGCCGATGCCCTTCGGCGCCAGAAGCGTGACAGCAACGAAGGCAAGTCCAAGAAGCACCAGCCACCAGTCGACCCAGTTGAGCGAGACGGGGCCGAGGGGAATGTCCGGCAGGCGGCCCGAGGTGAACAGGCTGGACAGAAGCGACACGAAGGCCGCGCCGATCACCGCGCCATACAGCCGCCCGCGCCCGCCGATGGCGACCCAGACCGCCAGGTAGATGCTTGCGATGGGCGCCAATTCCGCCGGGTTGATGATGCCCGCCTGCGGGTAGTAAAGCACCCCCGCCAGCGCCGCGATCAGCGCGGTCAGGGTAAAGACGAACAGCTTGTAGGTCTCGACCGGATAGCCAAGGAAGCGCACCCGCGCTTCGTCATCGCGGATGGCACGGATCACGCTGCCGAACTTGCCCGAGACAACCCAGTTGAGCGTCAGGTAGCCCAGCGCAAGGGCCAGGGCCGAGGCCCAGAAGAACCAGATCGAAATCAGGTCCTGCGAGGTCTGCCCAAGGCCGGGAAGATTCTGCAAGCCGGACAACCCGTTGTTGCCGCGCAGACCGCTGTCGTTCTGGAACAGGTACAGCGCAAGGGCCAGCGTCATCGCCTGCGTGAGGATCGACAGGTAGACCCCGGTCACCCGGCTGCGGAAGGCAAGCCAGCCGAAGACCAGCGCCAAAAGGCCGGGAACCGCCAGCGCAAGGATCAGCTGCAAGGGCAGGCTGTGGGCAAAGCTCCAGATCGCGGGCAGGTCCGATGACCCGACGACCCCGAAAATCTGCGTGGCGATGCCCTGTTGCACCTCCTCGGGCGTGGCGGGCAGTCCACCCTGTGACAGCGCCGCGACCACGATCTCTTCGGTCCGGGCATACATCAGCCACATGCCGATCATGTATCCGCCCAGCGCGAAGAACGCCATGTGACCAAGGGACAGGATGCCCGCATAGCCCCAGATCAGGTCCATCGCCAGCGCGACAAGGCAGAGGCACAGGGTCTTGCCCAGCGTCTTGACGAAGGAGGTCGAGATGAGGCCCGCGCCAAGCCCTTCGGACATCAGGGTCACGGCCAGGGTAAAGAGGGCAAGGAAGGCGATGAAGATCAGCGCCGAAGGATTGCGGGCGAAGAAGCTGCGGGTCATGGAGCCAACTCTCGGAGCAGCGCGCGCCACGATGCGAGGTCTGACGCCTTGCCTTGGGACGGGGCCGTGGGGATGCGGTCAGTCGCGCCGCGCCTGGCTCCACCTTGCTCACCATCCTCGCTCCACGGATGGGAGGCGGGCGGCCCCAATCGGCCAGTCAGGAACAGGTCCATGGCTCAGTCTCCTGCCGCGCGGCCGCGGAGCGCGATGATCCCCCGGGGCCGGAACTGGATGAAGAGGATGATGAAGAGGATCATGTAGGTCTGGGCCGCGAGGGTGTTCGAGGGGTTCAGGAACTCGATCACCTTTTGCAGCGACCCGATCATCGTCGACCCAGCCAGCGTGCCCCACACGTTGCCGACCCCGCCCACAACGACGGTCATGAAGGACTGGACGATGTAGTCCGCGCCCATTTCCGAGGTCACCTTGGCGTACAGCCCGATGGCCACCCCGGCGATGCCCGCGATGCCCGAGCCGAGGCCGAAAGTCAGCATGTTGATGCGGTCAGGGTTGATGCCCATGCTTGCCGCCATTGCGGGGTTCTGGGTCACGGCGCGGACTTCCAGTCCCAGTCGGGTGCGCTTCATCAGATACAGGAAGAAGCCAAGGAAGATCAGCGCCAGCACGAAGATCGCGATCCGGATATAGCTGATCGACACGACATCGTTGAAGGTCAGCGCCCCGTCCAGCCAGCCGGGGGCCGTCAGCGGGCGGGCCTGCGTCCCGAAGACGTTCTTAAGGATCTGCTGCAGCGCGATGGAGATGCCGAAGGTAGCCAGCAGCGTCTCCAGCGGGCGCTTGTAGAGGTGACGGATGACCAAACGCTCCATCGCGACCCCGGCGGCGAAGGTCACGGCGAAGGCCAAGGGCAGAGCGATCAGGATCGACAGCGTGTAGTCCGGCACATACAGCTGGACCACGAACCCGGTATAGGCGCCGATGGTGATGAACTCGCCATGCGCCATGTTGATGACGCCCATCACGCCGAAGGTAATGGCAAGGCCGATGGCGGCCAGGAAGTAGATCGCGGCCAGCGACAGGGCATCGAGGCCAAGATCGGCGGCCTGCATCGCGGCGACCTTGCGGTCGATGCTTGCCAGGGTTGCGGTCGCGGCAGTGGTGACGGTCGCATCCGGCTCGACGAAGACCTCGAAGAACCGATGGGCGGCAAGCGCAGCCTTCGCCTCGTCGTCGGTGGCAGCGCTGGGGACGGTTCCCGCGGCTTCCAGCGCAGTATAGGCGCGGTCGCGGGCGGCTTGCATATTCAGCTCGGCCACCGGAATGCCCCCGACGAAGCCGTCCACGATGTTCGCCGCAAGCGCCGCGCGCTGTTCCTCCAGCGTCAGGCGGGCAGGGGCAAGGTTGGCCGCAACCAGCAGATCATAAGCCTCCGCCTCGGTCAGGTCGCGGCCTACGGCCAGCGTGCGCGCCACGTTGCCGGCGGGATCGCCCGCAAAGGCCGCGCGGGTAGTGGCGACCAGCGGGTTCAGCGCGCCGCGGGTGTCCAGTGAGATATCCCCGGCCAGGCTCTCGATCGCCGTGACACGGGCGGCGGGGTCAGGATCGAAGCGCAGGGTCAGAAACCGCTCCAGCCGTTCCTTCTGCGCCTTCAGGGCCGGGTCTTCCTCGGTTGCCAGCGAGGCACGCAGCGGTTCCAGCGCCTCTGGCGTCGGGTCGCGGGCAATGGAGGTGAGCGCGGCAGTGCGGCGGGCAGGATCGGGGTCGGACAGGGTGAACTGGACCAGCGCCGTCTCGATCAGCCCGCGCACCCCGGCGTTGGGCTTAAGCTCGGTGAAATCACCTTTCGCGGCGTTCCCTGCGGTCGAGCCATCGAGGTCCGTCAGGGCAAACCCGTCCCCCTCTGGCGCGGCAAGAAACATCGCATCGTCGGATTTCCGGATCACCAGACGCTTGTCGGCCCAGGCGGACAGGATGTCGTCGGCCATCGGGTCGCCGCTGACGGCAATCGCCGAGATCACCGGGCCGATGGTCTGGCGCGAGGGCTTTTCGATCATGTCGCGGTTTTCCGCCACGATGGCGGCGGCCTCCTGCGCAAGGGCAGGCAACGGCGCAAGCCACGTCAGGGCCGCGACAAGAAGGGCGGTCAGGCGCATGGGACATCCGGGATGAAGGGTGCGGGAGGGGGGTGACCCCCTCCCGCAGGCAAGGCTCAGTAGTTCGACTTCAGCTGGACGCAGGTGGACGTCTCGGTGTTGTACATCCCGCATTTCAGCTCGGCCCAGTCGGCCTCCAGCACCGCCGATTCCGGCAGGTAGTCGGTCCATGCGTCGCCGGGGACCGGCTCGGTCTGGCTGATGATGTCGAACTGGCCATCGGCGCGGATTTCGCCGATCAGCACAGGCTTGGTCAGGTGGTGGTTCGGCAGCATCTTGGCCATCCCACCGGTCAGGTTCGGGAATTCCTGGCCGATCATCGCCGCCGACACGGCGTCAACTTCGGTGGTCCCGGCGGCGGTCACCGCGTTCACCCACATGTTGAAGCCGATGTAATGCGCCTCCATCGGGTCGTTGGTGACGCGCTTATCGTCCTTTATGAAGGCCTTCCAGGCTTCGATGAACGCCGCATTCTCGGGGGTGTCGGCCGACATGAAGTAGTTCCAGGCCGCGAGGTGCCCGACGAGGTTCGAGGTGTCGAGACCAGACAGTTCTTCTTCGCCAACCGAGAAGGCCACGACCGGCAGGGTTTCCGCCGAGACGCCAGCCGCGGCCAGTTCCTTATAGAAACCGATGTTTGCGTCGCCGTTGATGGTCGAGATGACACCGACCTTCTTGCCATCCGCGCCCAGCGCCACCACGTCGCCCACGATCTTCGACCAGTCCGAGTGACCGAACGGCGTGTAGTTGACGAAGATGTCTTCCTTCGGAATGCCCTTGGAAATCAGGTAGGCCTCCAGGATGTTGTTCGTCGTGCGCGGGTAGACGTAGTCGGTGCCCAGAAGCGCGAACTTCTGCACGCCCAGCTCTTCCAGATAGTAGTCGACCGCCGGGATCGCCTGCTGGTTCGGCGCAGCGCCGGTGTAGAACACGTTCTTCGACGATTCCTCACCCTCGTACTGGACGGGGTAGAAGAGAAGGCCGTTCAGCTCTTCGATCACCGGCAGCACCGACTTGCGCGACACCGAGGTCCAGCAACCGAACATCACGTCGACCTTCGACACGGTCAGGAGTTCCCGCGCCTTTTCGGCGAACAGCGGCCAGTCGGAAGCCGGATCGACCACGACGGCTTCCAGCTGCTTGCCCAGCAGCCCGCCCTTGGCGTTCTGCTGCTCGATCAGCATCAGCATGGTGTCTTTCAGCGTGGTTTCCGAAATCGCCATCGTCCCGGACAGCGAATGCAGGACCCCGACCTTGATGGTTTCGGCCTGAGCAAAGGACACACGCGGCATGGCAAGGGCCGCGATGCCGGAGGCAAGAAGTGCACGTCTGTTGAGTTTCATTTGGACTATCCCCGTTTGGGCTTTCCGTGGCGATCCGTCCGTGAAGGAACGGGACCATCCCGGGCAGCTGGTTACCCCGCTAGGCGGTCAAGGCGCGACGGTTTCCCCCGCGTCAGCGACAGTGATGCTTGGCGCAGGCGGCAACCGGCAAATTCTGCCCAGCAAGCCAGCAGCAGATTCCGGGGGATTCGGCCCCTTTGCCCAAAAAAGGGGCTGCCACTCGTCGCTGCGGTGCAGAAAATGGGCGGTATTGGGACCTCCGCCTGATTCCCGGGCAAGGCGCCCAAAGGCGAACGCGCCCCTGCTTTCGGGCAGAGTTGCACAGAACCGCGTCTGCCGTCAGACTTTGACCGCAGGGATTTGAACCATCTACGGGGACGCCATGACAGACCGGCTGCAGACTGCGCTTGCACAGATCGACGCGGCAAACTCTGCCGATCCCAAGGGCGAGGCGCTGTCCTATGGCCAACGGATGACGGCCGAACTGAACAGGCTGTTCCCGCAAGCCTCGGACGTGTTGCAGATCGCGGCGCGCGGCCAGCATGTGGAACGCTGGCTTCTGCCACGCTCGGACTACCCGGACGGCAAGGCGGGATATCTGGAATGGCGCCGAGAGCAGGGCCGACGCCATGCCGAGCGCGTCGCCGGGATCATGGAGGCTGCGGGCTACCCCCAAGCCGTCTGCGTCCGGGTGGGTGTCCTGTTGCGCAAGGAAGGGATCAAGCGCGACCCCGAGGTTCAGGCGCTGGAGGATGTGATCTGTTTCGTCTTCCTGCGCTGGTACTTCGCCGATTTCGCCGCAAAGCACGAAGAAACTCAGGTGCTCGAAATCGTCGAAAAGACCGCGCGGAAGATGTCCGAGGCCGGTCGCGCCCGCGTTCTGGCCGAGTTTAGTCTGCCCGCGCCACTGGCCGCCGCCTTCGCCCCTACCTGATCAACGCCGCATCCGCGCGTCCAGCTCGGCGTTGATCGCGCCGCCCAGCAGGACGGCCCAGACGCTCAGGTACAACCACATCATCAGAATGATCACGGCGCCAATCGACCCGTAGATCGCGTTGTAGCTGTTGAAGTTCGCCAGGTAGACCGAAAACCCGATCGACACGCCCGCCCAGGCCAGCGACGCCACAAGCACCCCCACCGTGATCCAGGGCGACCGGAATCCGCCCGGCACGTTAGGTCCGAACCGATACAGGATCGACAGGCACGTCACGACCAGAAGGAACATCGCCGCCCAAGGCAGCACCCTGATCAACCAGGCCTCGAACGTACCGAATGTGACGTAGGACAGAAGGATGGGCACCACCACGACTGTCACCAAAGCCACGAACAGCGCGCCGATCAGCGCGCCGGTCAGAAGGAAATCGACGGCCCAGCCCCTGATCCAGCCGCGCGGGGTTGAACGGTGAACGACATCCAGCCCCTGCACCAGGGCCGAAACCCCGGCCCGCGCAGAATAAAGCGCAATCATCAGCGACAGAAGTGTCGTCCATTGCAATGCCGTCCGCGGAGCGGTGATCAAGCCCATCACCTGATCGTGGATCAAAGTGCCAGCCTCGGGCGGCAGGAACCGCTCTGCCACGGTCAGGTAGCCCTGGATGATGCCCGGATCGGCAAACATCCCCCAGACTGCCACGGCGGCTGCAAGACCGGGGAAAACGGCAAACATCGCAAAGAAGGCCACTCCGGCGGCGATCAGACCAAAATGCCCGTCGCTGACCCGCAAAGCCACGGCACCCAGAAAGTCCCAAACCTGCCGAAGCTGCTTCATGTCTCTACCTTCCCCCGGATCGTCGCGCCGCGCAACTTGTAGCCGCCGTCTTCGCGTGGAATGCTGACCCCAACAGGAGGACCCCCATGACCTATATCCCCGCCGCCAACCGCTATGAGCGGATGATCTACAACCGCTGTGGAACGTCGGGCCTCAAGCTTCCGGCGATCAGCCTCGGCCTCTGGCACAACTTCGGTCACGACACGCCACATGCCACGAAACAGGCGATCTGCCGCACCGCCTTTGACCTCGGGATCACCCACTTCGACCTCGCAAACAACTACGGCCCCCCACCCGGCAGCGCCGAGGAAGCCTTTGGGGAACTTCTGAAAACCGACTTCCGTTCCCATCGTGACGAACTCGTCATCTCTTCCAAGGCCGGTTACCTGATGTGGGATGGCCCCTACGGCGAATGGGGCAGCCGGAAGTACGTCATCGCCTCCTGCGACCAGAGCCTCAAGCGGATGGGCCTCGACTATGTCGACATCTTCTATTCCCACCGCTTCGACCCCGACACCTCGCTGGAAGAAACCATGGGTGCGCTGGACCACATCGTCCGGTCGGGCCGCGCGCAGTACATCGGCATTTCCAGCTACAACTCCCAGCGCACGCGTGAGGCGGTGGCGATCCTGAAGGATCTGGGGACTCCCCTGCTGATCCATCAGCCCAGTTACAACATCCTGAACCGCTGGGTCGAAACCGACGGGCTGAAGGACACGCTGAAGGAACTTGGCGTCGGCTCCATCGCCTTCGTGCCCTTGGCGCAAGGCATCCTGACCAACAAGTACCTGAACGGCATCCCCGCAGGGAGCCGCGCGACGCAGGACAAGTCGCTGCACCCGTCGGTAGTGGAAAAGGCGCTTGGGTCGGTGCGTAAGCTGAACGACATGGCCGCAGCCCGCGGCCAGACGCTGGCGCAGATGGCGCTGGCCTGGGTACTGCGAAACGGCGGCATCACCAGCGCCCTGATCGGGGCGTCGAAGCCCGAGCAGGTGGTGGATTGCGTCGGTGCGCTGGAAAAGCTCGACTTCACCGCCAAGGAACTGGCCCAGATCGACGCCATCTCGGAAGAAAAGGACATCAACCTCTGGGCCCGGTCCTCCGAGGACTAGGCCCGATCGACTGGCCGTTTTGACCCCCGTCAAGGCGGCCAGCCCGGCGTTCGGCTAACCTTCCAGTCGGCAACCCGCCGAAGGAGAAGGACGATGCAAACCAACGCACTTCCCAGATACGACCAGTCCGTGAACACCACCGGCTGCTGCCCTCGTTTCAACCCGGAAGGCTGGGACGGGGCCGAGCTTCACTTCCGCGACAAGCCCTTCCTGCGAGCCGAAACCCTGTCCGCGATGCACATCCCGCTGAACATGGGCAAGGTCTTCACCCGCGTGCAGGGCCATATCGACGACGCTGCCGCGATGGACCCTGAACAGGTGATCGTCCTGTCGCGCGACCTCTCGGCCTTCAAGGGCGAACACCTGTTCGCAGTCACCAAGGACGTGCCCGAGGAAGAGATGACCCGCCTGTCCGGTGACTATGTCACGAAGGTATTCGAAGGGCCCTACAGCGATGCCAAGGACTGGTATGGGGAACTCAAGGCCCTCAGCGCCAGCCACGGGAAGCCAGACGGCAAGGTGTGGTTCTTCTACACGACATGCCCGAACTGCGCGAAGGCCTATGGCAGCAACTACGTCGTCGGCCTGGCCGAAGTCTGAGGTCCAGAGGGCGGCCCGAAGCAATCGAGCCGCCCTTGAATGTCTTACTCGGCCGGAACCTTCGCCACCTCGTCCGACAGCGGATAGGGCAGCCGGTCCACCATCTCCTTCGGGCAGACCTGAAGGAAGTTCAGCCGCTCGCGGTCCCAGTTCTGCAGGATACGGTCGGCGATCCGGCTGCCGGTTTCCTCCAGATGCCGGGCGATCAGGCCCTTCAGCTGCATCTCCCAGTGCGGATGCTCCACCGCGCAGGTCAGGATCGACTCCAGGTTCATGAAGTCCTCGGCCACGCCGTCGGGATCGTAGACATAGGCCATCCCGCCCGTCATCCCCGCCCCGAAGTTGGCGCCGATCCGGCCCAGGATCACCGCGACACCGCCAGTCATGTACTCGCACCCGTTCGACCCGCAGCCTTCCACGACCACCGAAGCACCCGAGTTCCGCACCGCGAAGCGCTCCCCGGCCCGACCACTGGCGAACAGGAACCCGTCGGTCGCCCCGTACAGAACGGTGTTCCCGATGATCGTGTTCTCCTCGGCCTTCAGCGGCGAGGACATCAGCGGCCGCACCGTGATCGTGCCGCCCGACAGGCCCTTGCCGACATAGTCGTTGGCATCGCCCTGCACTTCCAGCTTCAGCCCCCGGACGCTGAACGCGCCCAGCGACTGCCCGCAAGACCCGGTCAGCTTCACCGTCAGATGGTCCGGCTGCAGCGCGTTCCGCATCCCGAACTTCTTCACGATGTGTGATGAGGCCCGCGTCCCGATGGTCCGCAGCGTGTTCCGCACGGCATAGGACAGCTGCATCTTCTCGCCGTCTTCGAAGAAGCGATGCCCGTCGCGAATGATGTCGGCGTCCAACGTATCCGGCACGGCATTCCGCGGCTTCGACCGGTCATAGGTGATCGACCGCGCCCCATCGACGCTGATCAGCATCGGGTTCAGGTCAAGGTCGTCAAGGTTGGCCGCACCGCGCGAAACCTGCGTCAGCAGATCGGCCCGCCCGATGATCTCGTCCATCGACCGCGCACCGATGGACGCCAGGATCTCCCGCACTTCCTGCGCATAGAAGGTGATCAGGTTCACCACCTTGTCCGCAGACCCGGTGAACTTCGCCCGCAGGCGTTCGTCCTGGGTGCAGACCCCCACCGGGCAGGTGTTTGACTGGCACTGGCGCACCATGATGCAGCCCATCGCGATCAGCGCGGCGGTGCCGATCCCGTATTCCTCGGCCCCCATCATCGCCGCCATGACGATGTCGCGCCCGGTCCGCAGCCCACCGTCCGTGCGCAAGGTCACCCGCTCGCGCAGGTTGTTCATCGCCAGAACCTGATGCGCCTCGGTCAGGCCCATCTCCCACGGCAGGCCCGCATACTTGATGCTGGTCGCAGGCGAAGCCCCGGTCCCGCCGTTATGGCCCGAGATCAGGATCACGTCGGCTTTGGCCTTCGCCACCCCCGCCGCAATCGTGCCAACGCCCGACGACGACACCAACTTCACCGTAACCTTGGCGCGCGGGTTGATCTGCTTTAGGTCGTAGATCAGCTGCGCCAGGTCCTCGATACTGTAGATATCGTGGTGCGGCGGCGGGGAAATCAGGGTCACCCCCGGCGTCGAATGCCGCAGCCGCGCGATCAGCGCCGTGACCTTCATCCCCGGCAGCTGGCCGCCCTCACCGGGCTTCGCGCCCTGCGCGACCTTGATCTCAAGCTCTTCACAGGCGTTCAGATACTCCGCCGTCACGCCAAAGCGCCCCGACGCGACCTGCTTGATCTTGGCGGAGGGGTTGTCCCCGTTCGGCTCCGGCGTGAAATGCGCCGGGTCCTCGCCACCCTCGCCGCTGTCCGACTTCGCCCCGATCCGGTTCATCGCCACGTTCAGAGTCTTGTGCGCCTCGGGCGACAGCGCCCCCAGCGACATCCCCGGCGTCACGAACCGCTTGCGGATCGAAGTGATGCTCTCCACCTCCTCAATCGGCACCGGCTTGCCCAGGGTCTTGATGTCCAGAAGGTCCCGCAGATGGATCGGCGGGTTCGCCCGCATCGCGGCGGAATACTGCTTCCAGATGTCATAAGACGCCCGGTCACAGGCCGATTGCAGCATGTGCATCGTCTGCGCTTCCCAAGCGTGCTTCTCGCCCGACCGCCGCGCCTTGTAGAAACCGCCGATGGGCAGGACGTCCGCCCCACCCAGCCAGCCGCGCTTGTGGACTTCCTCCAGCTTCTGCTCCACGCCAGTCAGGCCGATGCCCGAAATGCGCGCCTGCATCCCCGGGAAATACTCAGCCACCATCGCACGGGACAGCCCCACGGCCTCAAAGTTCAGACCGCCGCGATAGGAGGAGATTACGGAGATCCCCATCTTCGACATGATCTTCAGAAGCCCCGCGTCGATGGCATCCCGATACCGCCGCATTGCGTCGGTCAGCGAGCCGTCCAGCAGCCCCCGGTCGATCCGGTCGGCAATGGAGTCCTGCGCGATGTAAGGGTTCACTGTCGTCGCGCCCGAGCCGATCAGGACGGCAAAGTAATGCGGGTCGATGCATTCCGCCGACCGCACGTTGATCGAGCAGAACGTCCGCAACCCCTTCCGCGTCAGCCAGGAATGCACCGCCGAGGTTGCCAGGATCATCGGCATCCCGACCTTGTCCGGCCCCTGATGCTCATCCGTCAGGACCAGTTGCCCAGCGCCGGACCGCACCGCATCCTCGGCCTCGGCCCGGATGCGCTCCAGCCCCTGCCGCAGGTCATCCAGCCCCTCGCCCACCGGGAAGGTGCAGTCGATGAACGCCACCTGATCGCCAAAACGCTGCACCATCACGTCGAACTCGCGGTTCGCGATGAAGGGGCTTTCGAGGACCAGGATTTCGGTCTGGCTGTTGTTCTCGTCCAGCACGTTCCGCAGGTTGCCGAACCGCGTCTTCAGCGACATCACGCGCCCCTCGCGCAGCGAGTCGATGGGCGGGTTCGTCACCTGGCTGAAGTTCTGCCGGAAGTAATGCGACAGCGGCCGATAGACCGACGACAGCACCGCAGGCGGCGTGTCATCACCCATCGAGGCGACCATCTCTTTCCCATCCTCGGCCATCGGGGCCAGAACCTGCTCCAACTCCTCGATGGTGAACCCCGCCGCGATCTGGCGCTTCCTCAGCTCACCGCCCGTGAATGTCTGCGTCTCCGGCACGTCCCTCAGCAGGCTGTTCAGGTCGACGATCTTGCCGACCCATTCGCTGTACGGCTGCGCGGCCGCCAGTTTGTCCTTCATCTCCACATCGTGGTACAGCTTGCCCTCGGCCATATCGACAGCAATCATCTGCCCCGGCCCCAGCGCGCCCTTTTCGCGAATCGTCGACTCATCGACCGGCACCATCCCGGCCTCCGACCCCGCGATCAGCATCCCGTCGCCGGTCACCACATAGCGCATCGGCCGCAGACCGTTGCGGTCAAGACCCCCGCAGACCCAGCGGCCATCGGTCATGGCCAAAGCCGCCGGCCCATCCCACGGTTCGATAACCGAGTTGCAGTAGGAATACATGTCCGCCCAGGCCTTGGGCATGTTCACCGTCTGCTTCGACCAGGCTTCCGGCACCAGCATCGTCTTGGCCATCGGAGCCGACCGCCCCGACCGCACCAGAACTTCGAACACCGCGTCCAGGGCACCCGAGTCCGACGTGCCGCCCGGGATGATCGGCTTGATGTCCTCGGCCGCCTCGCCAAAGTTGTTCGAAGCCATCCGGATCTCGTGGCTTTTCATCCAGTTGACGTTGCCCTTCAGCGTGTTGATCTCGCCGTTGTGGGCCAGCATCCGGAACGGCTGGGCCAGCCACCACTGCGGGAAGGTGTTCGTCGAATACCGCTGGTGATAGATCGCGAAGGCGGATTCAAACCGCTCGTCCATTAGGTCGGGGTAGAAGGTCGCCACCTGCTCGGCCAGCATCATCCCCTTGTAGATGATCGACCGGCAGGAGAGCGAACACAGATACATCCCCTGGATGCCCGCCGCCGTCGCCGCCTTCTCGATCCGCCGCCGGATGATGTACAGCTCGCGCTCGAACTGCTCCTGATCGATGTCCTTCTCGCAGCGGATCAGAATCTGTTCGATCTCGGGCCGCGTCGCATTGGCCTTATCGCCCAGGACCGAGACATCCACCGGCACATGCCGCCAGCCGTAGATGTAATGCCCCATCCGCAGGACCTCGGTCTCCACGATGGTCCGGCAGCGTTCCTGAGCGCCAAAGTCCGTCCGCGGCAGGAAGACCTGCCCCACGGCGATCAGCTTGTTGACATCTGGCTCGTGCCCCGTCCGACGCACCTGATCATAGAAGAACCGCACCGGGATCTGCACATGGATCCCCGCCCCGTCGCCGGTCTTGCCGTCCGCATCCACCGCGCCCCGGTGCCAGACCGCCTTCAGCGCATTGATGCCGTTCTCAACCACCTTGCGCGACGGCTTGCCCGAAATGGAAACCACCAGCCCCACGCCGCAGGACGAATGCTCATCCTCGGTCTTGTACAGCCCGTTCGCGTCCAGCCAAGCGCGCTTTTCCTCTTCGGCCTTTACCCAGGCGGCATCGTATTTGGTCATGGCTTGCCCCTCATTCACTGGCCAGAAGCGGGAATTTCTCCACGCACTGCGCTCGCGTCAAAACGTTCCGACCGGTCCCCGCGAAAGCATAGCTGTCGGGCTTGTGGTCGATGTAGATCTCATTCGTCATGGTCAGCCCGTTCGCATCGTCGAACGTGCCAATCGGCAGTTCCAGGTTGCCCGCGTATGGCCCGTCCGCCGTCACCCGGAACCACAGGGCCGAACCGCAATCGGCGCACCAGGCCCGCTCGCCCCAGGCCGAGGACTGGCGCTTGGCCACATGCTCAAGGCCCGTCCACTCCACGCTTGCGGTGGGAACCGTGATCCCCAACAGCGCCGAGCCGGTCCACTTCCGGCACATGGGGCAGTGGCAGACGCCGAAATTCGTCCCCGTCAGCGTGGCCTTGAACCGCACCGCGCGGCAGAGGCAACCGCCCTCGCGTTCAAGGCTCATGGCTCACCCTCCAGACCGGAAGCGAGGCGGTCAGTGCGTCGCAGTCGTAGATCGGCTGCATCGCGAGAAACCCCTCCTCCCCCGGGAAGACAAACTGCACTGGCGAGCCATCAATCGGCAGCCACTGGCCATCGCCCAGATCGGTCTCGCCCGGCCCCGCAAAGAACAGCCGCCAGTCTGGGTGGATATATTCGTTGCCCCGCGACCGGCGCAGGACGTTGCCAGACAGATCGTATTCGGTGAAGTCGACCTCGGTCTGGCTCAGCGTGATGCCGTCGATCAGCACCGATTTCCCGGTCAGCCGGTCATAGCCCTCGGCCCGGCTGCCCGTCCCGTCAGCCTTCGACAGGCTGAAGCTCCAGGTATCCATGCCTTCGCCGATCAACTCGGTCATGCTGGCCGGATCGGCAGGGGCGGGGTCGAGCGTCTGCTTGATCGGATCGTAGCTTTCGACCCACTGCCCCTCGGCGTCGATCTTCGAATAGAAGAATGGCCCCTCCTGATCCATGTCGACCCGCCACTGGTCGCCCGGTTGGTCCGCCGCACAGCGGTAGTAGTGCGACACGCGGCAGGCCTTGGACTGCACGGTCAGAAACGCCTCGCACCCCACGGGCGCCGTCCAGGTGCCGGCCAGCGCTGGGGCGGCCGGGGCGGTCAGGCAGGCAAGGATCAGAACTTTCCGCATCGCCGTTTCACCACTGCAATCAGGTCAATACACCTGACGTTTAACGCTTCCCGCCTCCTACGCGCGTATGCATGGGATGCATACGCGTTGTAGACGGGGTGTAGCCTACTCTGCCGCCACGGCCCCAGTCTGGCTCAGATACCCCAGGATCGCCTCCGCAGCCTCGCGCCCGTCGCGGATCGCCCAGACGACCAGGCTCGCCCCGCGCACGATATCCCCCGCCGCATAGACGCCCGGCAGGCTGGTCTCATGGGTGCGGAAGTCAGCCTTGATCGTGCCCCAGCGGGTGACCTTCAGCTCTGGCACCCCCCAGAGCGTCGGCAGCTCCTCCGGCTCGAAGCCCAGCGCCTGGATCACCAGATCGGCGGGTTCGACATAATCCGCACCTTCGATGATCTCGGGCGTCTGGCGGCCCGTGGCATCGGGTGCACCAAGGCGCATCTTCTGCACCATCACGCCGTCAACTTCCGTCCCGCCGGTGAACCCCTTCGGCGCGGAAAGCCACACGAATTCAACGCCTTCTTCTTCAGCGTTCTGCACCTCGCGCTGCGACCCCGGCATGTTCGCCCGGTCGCGGCGATAGAGGCACTTCACCGACAGCGCGCCCTGCCGGATCGCCGTCCGCACGCAGTCCATCGCCGTGTCGCCGCCGCCGATCACCACCACCCGCTTGCCCGAGGCGTTCAGCTCTCCGCTCTCATACTCCGGAACGTCGTCGCCAAAGCCCTTGCGGTTCGACACTGTCAGATAGTCCAGCGCCTTCACGATCCCCTTCGCGCCCACACCCGGAGCCTCAATGTCCCGCGCCTTGTAGACGCCCGTCGCGATCAACACCGCATCGTGCTGGCCGCGGATCGCGTCAAAGGTGATGTCCTCGCCCACGTTGCAGTTCAGGACAAAGTTCACGCCCCCGTCCGCCAGCTGGGCGTTCCGACGCTCCACCACGTCCTTCTCCAGCTTGAATCCGGGAATGCCATAGGTCATTAGCCCGCCCGAGCGGTCATAGCGGTCATAGACCGTGACCTGCACGCCCTGCCGCCGCAGCATGTCCGCCGCCGCCAGACCCCCTGGCCCCGCGCCGATGATGCCGACTGACTCCGACCGCTCGGCATGGGGGCGGATCGGTTTGACCCAGCCTTCCTCCCACGCCGTGTCGGTGATGTATTTCTCGACCGACCCGATGGTGACGGTCCCATGCCCCGACTGCTCAATCACGCAGTTGCCTTCGCAGAGGCGGTCCTGCGGGCAGATGCGACCGCAGATCTCCGGGAAGGTGTTGGTGGCCTGGCTAATCTCGTAAGCCTCTTGCAGACGGCCCTCGGCGGTCAGCTTCAGCCAGTCGGGGATGTTGTTGTGCAGGGGGCAATGCGACTGGCAGTAGGGCACGCCGCACTGGCTGCAGCGGCTGGCCTGCTCGGCGGCCTTGCGATCCGCGTACTCCCGGTAAATCTCGTGGAAATCCTGCGCGCGCGAGGATGCGTCACGCTTTTCCGGCATCTCCTTGCCGACCGTGACGAACTTCAGCATCTTCTGCGTGGCCATGGCTGCGCCTTTCACCGGAATCTGTCGGGCCTGCTGGATACAGCGGATCGCACCAGAGTAAAAGTCAGTATGATTGACCTATATATCGGTTTTAATCTGAAAACGGCAGAAATATTGCCCCATTTTTCGCAAAATAGGTCAGCATGGTTTCCGAAATGACCTGGCGAGAGGTCCTTCTGCACGGATTCACAGGGAGAATCCGGTTTCGGGGAATCTGTTGCGCCGGGCAGTTCGGCCCGTGGCCTCACAAATCCCGGGCGCTTTTCCGGCCTGCCTCGCTCAGGGTCAGGCCATGACCCGGGGCTTCGGGGATACCGACCACCCCGTCGCGGATGGAAAGCGTCTGGTCGACAAGGTGATCGAAGTTCTGGAACGAATACTCCAGCCAGCCAACCTCGGGCAGCGCAAGGGCGAGGTGAATCCCGACCTCAAGGAACGTATTGCCCAGGCTGATCGGTACGCCCCACTCTGCCGCAACCCAGGCGACCCGCATCACGTCGCTGATCTGGCCATGCACATTCAGGACATCGGTTGCACCGGCCTTCATCAGGGCCAACTTGCCCGAGGCATCCAGGTATTCACCCGAATTTATCATCGTGAACGGCAGGGTCTTTCGCAGCAGGCGCAGGCCTTCGAAGTCGTTCCGCAGAATAGGATCCTCGACCCAAGTCAGGTCGAAGCCCGCGTCACGGATCGCAGTTACCTTGACCGCCGCTTCCTTGGCCCCCCAGGCCTCGTTTGCGTCGACCATGATCCTTGCGCCCTTGCGCACGGTCTTCTGCAACAGTGCAAGTCGGTGAAGGTCACGCTCGAAGACGGGATGACCAACCTTGATCTTGAAGGCCGAATAGCCTTGCGCATTTGCCTTGCCAAACAGGTCGCAGAAGTCGTCATCCGACAGATGGAAGTCCAAGCCGCTGGCGTAGGCGGGCACGGGTTTCGGAGCGATGCCCCCCAGAAGCTGCCACAGCGGCAGACCCAACTGCTTGCCCGCAAGATCCCACAGCGCGACCTGCACTGCCTCGTGTGCAGGCAGGGACAACGGCCGGATGTTTCCACCCCGCGGGCGGTTGATCCGGTGGACAAGCCCCGCCGGATGCTGCCCGTCCAGCCCGGGCCAGACGTCCTGCAGGAACAACCGCTCCATTTCGGCCTGGGCCGGCATCGGCGTGAACAGGGACTGCATGAAGCCAAGGCCCGACTGGCCGTTCTGGTCGATCAGTTCCAGCGCCGCGATGCTGACCAGGTCGGTCCGGACCTGGCTGTCCCCGATCACCCGGTCGCGGGGAAACTGGATACGGGTGATGCGGAAATCGACGATGCGCATCAGCGATACCGGATCTGGTTCCAGCGGTGGCCCAGCAGGGACAGGATGATGATGAGGCCGTAGAAGAACTGGACGTAGAAGCCTGACAACCCGACGCCGACCACCCCGGTCTGGATGAAGGACACGGTGAAGGCCCCGATGGCGCTGCCGATGACCGTGCCGATCCCGCCCCAGGGTGCGGTGCCTCCGACGAAGACCGAGGCGAGACCGGGCAAGAGGTAGCTTTCACCCGAGGTGGGCCACCAGGTGTAGTTGATGAAGACCGCGAAAACCCCGGCCAGGCTTGCCCCGAAGCCGACAAAGGCGAAGGTCAGCAGGCGCACCCGGCGCACATTGATCCCCATCTGCTGGGCCGCATCGGGGTTGTCACCCACGACATGGACCCGCAAACCAAAGCGGTGCCGGTTGTAGATCAGCGAGCAGACGGCAACGAAGATCACGATCCAGAACACGCTGACCGGAATGCCCAGGTACTGATCCGCGAAGATGCGGTAGGCGAGGCTGTCGGGTAGATTGGGCAGCGCGATGGACTTGCCCTCGGTCCGGATCTGGATCAGCCCGCGCAGCATGAAGTTCATCCCCAGCGTGGCGATCAGCGACGACAGGTTGGCATAGACCACCAGCCAGCCGACGCAGAACCCAAGCCCGACGCCCGTCACCATTGCCCCCAGAAGGCCAAGGAAGGGATCAAACCCCGCCTGCACGATCAGGGCAAAGACCCAGCCGGTCATCCCGATGGTGGCCGGGAAGGACAGGTCGATCTCTCCCACGGTCACGACAAAGACCAGGGGCACGACGACGAAGATCACCACCGGCAGGCCGATCAGCACGGCGCGGTAGACGTTCCAGCTGGTAAAGACCGTGGGGTCACCGATCAGGAAGATCAGCAGCATCAGCACCGCGACCGCCAGCGCGCCCAAGGCGGGACGGTTGGCGCGCAAGAACCGGCGCAGGGGGCTTTGATCGGCATGGCGCCCTTCGGCCACGCGCCGGACAGCATTTGCGTCCAGTTTTTGCGGAGCTTGCGAGACCGGATCATCGGTGGGGTTCAAGCTCATGCTTTTCCGGCCTTTTCTGTCTTCGGCGACGGGTGCGCCAGTTCTTCCATGAACCGGACCAGCGCATCCGCACTGCCAAGTTCGGCCTTGGTGATCTGGCTGGCGACCCTTCCCCGATCCAGTACGACGAACCGGTCAGAGATGTCGTAGACGTGGTGGATGTTGTGGCCGATGAACAGGATCGACCGGCCCGCCGCCCGCGCCTGTTCGACGAAGTGGAAGACCTTTGCCGTCTCGGTCAGGGACAAGGCGGTGGTGGGCTCATCAAGAATGATCAGGTCGCTTCGGTTGTAGATTGCCCGGGCGATGGCCACGCCCTGACGTTCGCCACCGGATAACTGCCCGACGATGGAATCCGGCCCGAAGACCTTGGAGGTGAACCCGATCTCTCGCATCAGCCGTGATGCTTCCTCGCGCTGCTTTCCCGCCCGTAGAAAACCAAAGGGCCCGGTGATTTCCCGGCCCATGAAGATGTTCCAGGTGATCGACTGTTGGACGGCCAAGGCGCGATCCTGGAAGACCGTCTCGATCCCGGCGGCGCGGGACTGGGCGGCGTCCCAGCCGTGTACCGGCCTGCCGCGCACCAGGATCTCGCCGCTGGTCGGTCGGACGGCGCCAGCGAGAATCTTGATCAGCGTGGACTTGCCCGCGCCGTTGTCCCCGACCAGACCCACGACCTCGCCCTGGTCCACATGCAGGTCGACCCCGCCCAGGGCATAGACCTGACCATAGGATTTGCGGATGTCGCGAAGTTCGATGATGCGATCTGTCATTCTTGCCTGCACAGCCAGAGGTGGGCCGAGCGCAACGCCCGGCCCGATCTTAACGCATCAACGAAGGCCTTCCGCAGCCAACCCGGCAACGGCATCGACGTTGTCCGCCGTCACGAAGCCCGCGCCGGTATCGACGTTGATCGCACCCAGACCATAGACCACCTGCTGGCACAGGCTCAGGACCGGCATGTAGCCTTGCAGGAACGGTTGCTGGTCCGAGGTCAGATGCACCCAGCCGCCCTTGAACGCCTCGACGATCTGCGGGCTGGTGTCGAAGCCGATGTTGATGATGTCGCCAGGCCCCTTGCCGGCGGCCTCCATGTAGACCTTGGCATTCCCCAGGGGCTGGCCGCCGGGATAGGCGATCAGCTTGACGTCGGGATTGGCGGTGATCGCTGCGGTGATGACCGGGATGCCGGTGTTCGGGTCGGTGCCAAGCTCCTGCGGCGATTGCAGCTTGACCACCTTCATGCCGATGGCCTCAAACGCCTGGATCGTGCCCAGTTCGCGCTCGGACCGTTCTTCCTGCGACCAGTCGCTAAGGACGATGGCCACGTCGCCTTCCTTCAGGCCAAAGCGGCGGATGGCCTCTTCCCCCAGTGCGCGACCCTGCGGGTTCTGCTGCGCGCCGACATATCCACCCCCGAAGGCAGCCGTCACCTCATCGACCGGGACGTTCTGGTACATCATCTTGATCCCGGCCTCTGCGGCGTCCTTGGCCAGCGGCATGATCGCCGCGTTGCCCGGATGCCCCATCATCGCGATACCAGCCGGTCCGGCCGCCAGGGCCTCACGCAGTTGCTGCACCATCTTTTCGGAACTCCAGCCCGAGAAGACATACTCAACGTCAGCCCCGGTGTCGGCCGCCGCCTGAACCGCTCCATTGTAGACGATCGAGGCGAAGGCATCGCCTTCCGCGCCACCAGCAAAGAACCGCAGTTTCACGCCGCTGCACCAGTCGTCGCGCAGCGTGTCGGCACCGGACTGGCCGACGAGGGCAAGAACGGCACAAGCCGCAAGCATGGATTTCTTCAGCATCATTTCCTCCCGTGCTCTGTGCAGAGCGTCCGCTGTGACACGACCGGTTGGCTCCGGCGCCTGCTGTTGCCGACAGTGCTCCATCGCTTGCCGCGCACCCTCTGATCTGCCAGAACTTCGCAAATGTAGCAGAACGAGTACAGGTAGATGGATCACGATCCGAATCTGATATATCAGATTGGCTGTCAGACCTATCAGATGGGGGCGGCAGGATGCAAGTGGTAAAGACGGCCGCAGGGCGGACAGGTCCGTCTGCCAATCGCACGCTCAGCGATCTGGCGTACGAACGCATCCTTGAGGCCTTGTATGCGCGGCGGGTTCCTGCGGGCGCCTTCCTGTCGCAGGCCGATCTGGTGGCCCTGCTCGACGTTCCGGTCGCGCCGATTCGTGATGCCCTGCGGGTCCTGGAAGCCGAGGGTGTGGTGACCATTCACCCCCGGTCCGGGATCGAATTCGTCAAGCCGGGCCTGGAGCTGACCCGCTCCACCTATCAGTTCCGTACCATCATCGAACGGGCGGCCGTGCGCATCTTTGCCGAGACGGCACAGGCGAGGGTGTTCGAGGAGCTTGCGTCCGAACACGAGGCCTTGTGTCGGCAGATCGAGGCCAAGGGGCTAGACCAGGACACGCTGGCCGAACTGGAGCGGCTTGAGGTGTCGTTGCACGGGTCGATTGTCGACATTCTGGACAACCCGCTGATCGAATCCAGCTACCGGCGGATTCACAACTACCTGCGGCTGGTGCGGCTGGACCGCAAGCTGACGCCGCCGATTGCGCTCAAGTCGTTGCGCGAGCATCTGGCGATCATTGCCGCCTGTACCGCCCGCGACGGGGACGCAGCGGACGCGGCGGTGCAGGCGCATTTCGCTGCCGCGTTCCAGAGGCACATCGGTCTGTTCTAGGCGCCCCGACGAGTGGTCAGCTGTCCGCGATCACGTCCTGCCGCTGCTGGCCAAGACCGGCGATTCCCAGCTCCACAACATCCCCGGCTTTCAAATAGCGCGGCGGTTTCTGCCCAAGTCCCACGCCGGGCGGCGTGCCAGTCGAGATCACGTCGCCGGGATGCAGCGTCATGAACTGCGACAGATAGCTGACCAGATGCGCCACGCCGTAGACCATGGTCCGGGTCGAGCCGTTCTGCATCTTCTCGCCGTTTACCGTCAGCCACATGTCCAGCGCCTGAGGGTTCGCAACCTCGTCCCGCGTCACCAGCCAGGGGCCGATCTGACCGAAGTTGTCGCAGCTTTTGCCCTTGGTCCATTGACCCGCACGCTCGGCCTGGAAAGCGCGTTCGCTGACGTCGTTGGCAACCGCGAAACCCGCGACATGCGCCATCGCATCCGCTTCGCTGACGTACTTCGCTCTGGTCCCGATGATGACCGCAAGCTCGACTTCCCAGTCGGTCTTCTGCGACCCGCGCGGAATGATGATCGGATCGTTGGGTCCGCAGATGGCGCTGGTGGCCTTCATGAAGATCACCGGCTCGGGTGGCACCGCCATGCCGCTTTCCGCCGCGTGATCAGCGTAGTTGAGGCCGATGCAAATGAACTTGCCCGTGCCCGCGACACAGGGACCAAGCCGCGTGCTGGCATCCACCACGGGAAGCGCTCCGGCATCGACACCGCGCAGCATCGCAAGTCCGGGATCCGACAGAACGCCGCCGCCGATGTCGGGCACAAGGCCGGTTAGATCGCGGATCGTGCCGTCAGTATGCAGCAGTCCGGGCTTTTCGGACCCTGCGGTCCCGTGACGCAAAAGCTTCATGTCATATCCTCAGATGTTGGCCCAGCCGCCGTCGATCACATGTGCGACGCCAGTGGTATACGAGGCTTCGTCGGACGCAAGGTAGACGACAAGCGCCGCGATCTCTTCCGCCCGCGCCATGCGGCCGATGGGCTGTCGCGCAGCGAAGGCGGCTCTCGCCGCGTCATAGTCTCCCATCGCACGCAGACGATCATCCAGCGACGGGCTTTCCACCGTCCCCGGGCAGATGGCATTGCAGCGGATACCCTTGCCGACAAAGTCGGCGGCGATGGATTTGGTCAGGCCAATCACCCCGGCCTTGGTCGCACCGTAGACAAAGCGGTTGGGCGCCGCGATCACCGAGGACGCGACCGAGGCCATGTTGATGATGGACCCGCCCCCCTGCGCCAGCATCCCGGGCAGGAAGGCCCGGCACATCCGGTACATGGCCGTCATGTTCAGATCGACGCTGAAGGCCCATTGGTCGTCGTCACAGTCCAGGATGGTGCCGTTTGCGACAAATCCCGCGCAATTGAACAGGACATCCACCCGTCCGGCGGCCTCGACCGTCCTGGCGATCTCGGCCGGGTCGCGCACATTCAGCAGACGGGTTTCGATGCCATGGTCCTTCAGGCTGTCCAGCGTGGCCGCATTGATGTCCGTGGCTAGGACATGTGCACCTTCGCGTGCCATCGCCAATGCGCTGGCACGCCCGATCCCCTGACCGGCCGCCGTGACCAGCACGCGTTTTCCCTTCAACCGTTCAGACAAGATGAAGCCCTCCTTCGGTTTGGCCCGCCCTTCGCACAATCTTGGGCAAGATGCGCTTGCACGTCACTTGCTGACCCCGGCCAGGGCGCGGTCAAGATGGACGTAGCCGCCATCCACGAAAAGCCACTGCCCGGTCAGGTGCCGCGCGCGGTCGGACAGGGCAAAGACCGTCATTGCGGCGATTTCAGCAGCCTCGGTCATGCGCTGACCAAGGGGAATGCGAGCGGTGATTTCGGCAAGCTTGGCCTCCGGATCGTCAAAGGTCCGGATCCAGCGGTCGTAAAGCGGTGTCATGACTTCTGCGGGTAGGACGGCGTTCACCCGCACACCATAGGGCGCGAAGGCCGCCGCCCATTCCCGGGTAAGGCCCAGTTGCGCGGCCTTGGCCGCGACATAGGCCGACGTGTTGCCCTGCCCGGTCACGGCGGTCTTCGAGCTAATGTTCACGATCGCGCCAGAGGCCGCCTTGATGTCATCCGCCAGAAGGTGAACCATCGTGTAGTAATGGATCAGGTTGCGGTCGAGCGACGCGCGAAACGCCTCTGGCCCCGCCTCGATCCCGATGCCGTCATTGACGCCGGCGTTGTTCACGAGGCCGTAGACTGTGCCGTAGCGCGCCTTGGTCTCTGCGACCGCCCGCCGACATTGGTCATCGCAAGACAGTTCAACCTCGACCCAACTGGCCCGCGGCCCAAGGTTTGCCAACCATGCCGCATCCGGTGCGCGGCGGGCGAAAATCACGGGAACCGCACCTTCGGCCGCCAGATCTTCCGAGATCGCCTGCCCGATGCCCGCGGCACCGCCGGTCACGACGATAACCTTTCCCCCAAGCCCCAGGTCCATGGCACACTCCCCGACTGTCCAGGTCCGTGCCCGCTATCCTTGAGGAGCCGGAAACCATCATTGCGGTCACTCTGGCCATCCCCCAGGAAACGGGCGTCAATCCTGATGAGGACTAGACGGGGGGCAGCAGCGATGTAAATTGTTTTTAATCGAAATCGTACAAAAGACCAGCGCGTGGCCCGCACCGACATCCGCTTTCGTGCCGCTTACAACCTGACGCTTTCCAGCCTTGCGGACATGCCGGTCGGCACGTCGCTGCCGTCCGAGCTGAAGCTTGCCGAGCGGCTGAAGGTCAGCCGGACTGTCGTCAGGGCGATCCTGCAGCGACTGGATGCGCAGGGGATCGTCCGCCTGGACGGGCGACGCAAGCCGCTGCTGCGGGTCCCGCGTGAGGCGGACTTTCTGGTCGAACCCGACGAGTACATCTCACTGGCCCAGCTTGAAAGCCGCTTTCTGAACTGGGTCCTTCGGTTCGACATCCCACCGGACACGCCGCTAAGCGTCGCGCAACTGGCCAAGCAGTTTTCCGTCCCGCCGCACCTTCTGCAAGAGTTTCTGGCCAGCCTTGGCCACTTCGGTCTGGTCGAAAGACGTCCGCGCGGGGGCTGGCGTCTTCTGGGCTTCACCGTGGACTACGCGATGGAGCTGTCCGACTTCCGCACCCTGCTGGAAGTGAACGCTGTCCGCACCGCCTGCACCCTGCCAGAAAGCGATCCCTTCTGGGCGGAACTGGAAGAGCTTGAGCGGCTGCACCACGACCTTTTGGGACGGATCGACACCGACTTCCGCGACTTCTCGCAACTTGACGAACGGTTTCACGTCACGATCATCGCCCTGGTCAAGAACCGCTTCGTCACGCATTTCCAGAAGGTCATCTCGCTGATCTTCCACTATCATTATCAGTGGGACAAAAGCGGCCAGCGTGAGCGGAACCGCGCGGCCATCGGCGAACATCGCGCCATCATCCGGGCGATCCGCACCCGTGATCCGGACATGGCGCAACTAGCGATGCAGACGCATCTGGCGACCTCGAAGAAGACCCTGATCGCGTCGTTCCGGGCCAACCGGCTGGGCTAGCCGGGAAAAGGCCCTGCCCGACGAAATCGGACAGGGCCCGGATCGTGACCTACTGAAACTCGGCCATGTTGGCCTTGGTGACCAGTGCCGCCCCTGAATCGATCAGGGACGGGACCGTTTCGCCACGGATCGCCTTGACCAGCGCATCGACGCCGTACTCGGCCATCTTGGTCGGGAACTGCGCGATCGTCGCGTCTTCAAGGCCATCGGCCATCGCCTCAGCCTCGCCGCAGCAGAAGTCAAAGCCGACCAGCTGGATCGCATCGGGGGCGATCCCGGCATTGGCGACCGCACGGGCGGCCCCGGCGGCCGGCGGACCGCAGGCGGCATAGATCGCCTTCAGCTCGGGCGTCTTGGTCAGCAGGTCTTCGGCCACACTTATGCCAAGCTCTTCGGTGCAGTTGGTGGCGCCGCGACCGACGATCTCGACCTTCAGCCCGCCAAGCCCTTCCAGCATTCCATTGACCCGATCATCCAGCGCCGGGACACCGGGGACACCCTCCAGGATTCCCAGCGTGTCGCCTTCCTTCAGGACGGTCGCCAGGTACTGCCCGGCCAGTTTGCCTGCCTCATAGTTGTTGGTCGTGGCCAGCGCCGTGCCGTTCGTCCAGTCCGGGATGTTGTTGTCCATCAGCACGACCTTGACGCCGGCCGCCACCGCCTTGTCCAGCGCTGCAGCCACGGTCGGGTCGACGGGGGTCAGAGCAATGCCCTGCACACCCTGCGCCACCATGGACTCGATCAGGGCAATCTGCCCTTCGATGTCCGTGGCCGAGGCGCCCTGCCCGAAGGTGATCTCAACGCCCGGATTCGCCGCGGCATAGGCCTTTGCGGCATCCTCCATCGACGCGAAGAAGGGCACCGGGAACTTGGTAATGAACCCGATCTTCACTGCATCCTGTGCCGCCACCGGACCTGCCGCGAATGCCGCAAGCGCCAAGGCGACGAGCTGTCGTCCCAGTCGTCTCATCCTGTCCTCCCATGTTGCGGATGCCCTTGGCATCCATTGCCTTGCCACGCCCGGAACGAACGTGGGTCTTTCACGCCTCGCCTCCGACAATCAGCGAGACGAGGTCCTGTCGGCTGGATTGGTCCGGCTTCAGATCGCCGACCTTGCGGCCCTGCCGCAGCACCACCGCGCGGTCCGCCAGTTCGGTGACGTGATCCATGTTGTGGGTGATCAGGATCACCGCGTTGCCTTCGGCCCGCAGCCGGGCAATCAGTTCAAGCACCTTGCGGGCCTCACGGAGGCCAAGAGCCGCAGTGGGTTCGTCCAGCAGAACGATGTTGCGGGCAAAGACCGTGGCGCGGGCGACAGCAATGGCCTGCCGTTGTCCGCCCGACATCATCGCCACCGGCGCATCCGGATGCGGCAGCCTGACCTGAAGCCGGTCGATCACCTCGGCCGCAGTCTTCCGCATCGCCGCCTTGTCGAGAAACCGCAGCGGGCGCGGCAGCCAGGCTGGATAGGACAGCTCGCGTCCCGCATAGAAGTTCTGGGCCGGGGACAGGTTATCGAACAGGGCCAGGTCCTGGTACACCGTCTCGATCCCGGCAGCCCGCGCTGCGGTCGGCGAGGCCAGTGTCACGGGGCGACCGTGCAGGTGGATTTCGCCTTCATCCAGCGCATGGAGTCCGCTTATGCATTTGACCAGGGTCGATTTGCCTGCACCATTGTCACCCAGAAGCGCCAGCACTTCCCCCGGCCAGGCATCCAGGCTGACATCCTGCAAGGCATGAATCGCGCCAAACCGCTTGTGCGCATGGCGGATCGACAGGACAGGCTGCGATGGCTCGGTCATGCCGTCCCCCGCGCCTGCTGGACCCGCGCCCGGGCTTCGAGGTGGGACCGCAGGACATCGGCCTCGACCGCCAGGACGATGATGAGCCCAATGGCGACCATCTGGTAGAACACCTCGACGTTGTGCAGGTTCAGCGCGTTGCGGATCACCCCGATCAGCACGGCCCCGATCAGCGCGTGCCCAAGGTGACCGCGCCCGCCAAGAAAGCTGGCGCCCCCGATGATGACCGCCGCGATGGTGTCCAGTTCCAGAAGCTGCCCGTAGACCGGGCTGGCCGCATCGGTCCGCCCTGCCAAGACGACGGCTCCGATCCCGGCGCAGAGGCCCGAGATCACATAGACCGCAACCAGCACACCCTTGACCGGAATCCCCATGCCAAGCGCCGCCTGCGGGTTGCCGCCAACTGCCGTGATCCAGCGCCCGACCACCATCATCCGGGTCATCACCAGAAGAAGGCCAGCCACCAGCACCACGACCAGAACACCCAGCGGCAGTCCGAGGACCGTCTGGGACCCCAGCGCGGCAATCGGGTCGGGCATCCCGCGCATCGTCGTATGGCCAGGGGCCAGCGCCAGGGCTAGGCCGCGGCAGATCGACAGCGTTGCCAACGTGATGATGAACGGATGCGGCAGGCGGCCATGGACATAGACCAACCCGTTGACCGCACCGACCAGTGCGCCGGTCGCAAGCATGGCCAGGACGACAGGCAGGGTGCCACCCGTGGCCTGATACGCCAGACCGCCCACAACCGTGCACAGGGCCAGATTGGACCCGACCGACAGGTCGATGCCGCGGGTCAGGATAACCAGCTGCTGCCCCATCGCAACGATTGCGATGACCGAGGTCTGCGCGAGGATGTTGCCCAGGTTGATCGGCTTGGCGAAGGCCGGAGTCACGGCCGCGATGCCAAGGACCAGAAGCACAAGGATCAGCAACGGCCCGGCAGAAAGCAGCCGCAGAGCCAGTCTGGTCGTCGCGTCCCCCTTGGGACCCTGCGCCGACTGGGCAAGGTTCGTCGTCCCAAGACCATTTTCCGTCTGACGCGCCACAAGGGGCACTCCCGCTCAGTTTCTTCTCTAATAAAATCCTATTTGTCAGACAAAAAACAAACTGTATCTTTCCCGGTAAAATACTGACCCTGCTGGTACGGACGGGCGCAGCCATGAAAGCCGATACGATCTTCAAACGGTCCTACAACGACGCGCTTGACCTAGTGGCGAAGGTCCCGCCCGGGGACTGCCTGCCGTCGGAAGTGCGGTTGTGTCTGGCGCTGGACGTCAGCCGCACGACGGTGCGCAAGGTGCTGCGGGCCTTGGCCGAAGCCAGCCTGATCTCCGATCCCGCCACCAAGCGGCGCCTGCCTACCGCCGCGGCAAGCTCGATCCGGTTCCAGGAATCCGAGACGATCCCCCGCGCAAAACGGTTCGAGCAGGAGGTGATGACCTACCTTCTGCGCGACAATGCAAGGCCGGGGACGCTGATCAACGAGCTCGACCTGGCCCGCCGCTTCGGCGTGGCGACGACCCTGGTCCGCGAATTCCTGAATCGGTTTCAGCGCGTCGGCCTGATCGACAAACGACCCAACGGCCGCTGGGTGTTCAAGGGCTTCACAGCCCGCTTTGCCATAGAACTGTTCGAGATCCGCGAGATGTTCGAACTGCGGTCCGCCCGCCTGGCGGCGGCACTGCCCGAGGGCGATCCGTTCTGGTCAAGCCTGATCGACCTGCGGGACCGGCATGTTTCGCTCATGGCCCGGATCGAACGGGATTTCGCGCAGTTTCCGGACCTGGACAGCGCATTCCATCAGCTGATCAATGCCGCCCATCCCAACCGGTTCATCGAGGGCTTCTTCGACATCATCACGCTGATCTTCCACTATCACTACCAATGGAACAAGGCGGACGAACGGCAGCGGAACGCCGTCGCCTTGGCCGAACACGTCGCCTACATCGACGCGCTTGTGTCCCGCAACCCCGACAGGGTCGAGGCCGCCTGCAAGGCGCACCTCGCTTCGGCGCGACACACCCTGTTGCGCGCGACCCGGGGCTAGCTGCGCGTCTTCTTCAGTTCCTCTGCATATTCGGTCTCGGCGATCTCGACCGTCCGCCCGTTGATCAACCGCCGGATCAGGGCCAGTGCCACGGCCCGTCCCCGGCTGTTGTAGACGGCGGGCGCGGCGCCCGGGGGCGGGCGTTCGTCAAGGCCAAGCTTCAGGTACAACTGCTGCAACCGCCCCTGCACCGACCGAAGCGAGATGTGGCGGCGTTCGGCAATCGCGTGGTCGGTCAGCCCGATCGCGATGTCCAGCAGCACTTCGTATTCGGTTTCGCTCAGCGACGAGGTGCGGGCCTGACGCCGTTCCTGCACCGAACGGACTTCGCGGTCGATGATGTTCTGGCCATCGACGAAGACGCACTGGATCGCGCGCGACAGCCGGTCCCGCGACGCGGATTTCAGCAGATAGCCGTAGGCAGTGTTCGCAGGCACGATCCGGGAAATGCCGCGCACATAGGCTTCGTCCGCATAGTTGGACCAGAACAGGATCGGGGTCGTCGGGGACCGCGCCCAGAGCCAGCGGGCAACCTGCACCCCCGTCTGACGCGGCATCTGCAAGTCCAGGATCACGCCGCGTGCGTCCTCTTCTTCCATCTGCCGGATGGCGTCCTCGCCATTGTCGACTTCGATCAGCCGATAGTCTCCGATGTCGCACTGACCAAGCACCTCACGCAGAAAGCCTCGGTGCAGGGGGTCGTCCTCGGCGATCAGGAAGGTCGTCATGTCTTCTCGCTTTCAGCGGTCTGCAAGGCGGCAGCGTTGTCGATCTCAAGCCGGATCTCGGTGCCTTGCGGTCCGGATTTCAGCTTGAAGCCGACATCGATCAGGGCAGCTCGCGTCCGCATGTTCGCGATGCCGGATGAGGGCCGCCGCGACTCGGGTGCCAACCCGGTGCCGTCATCCTGCACCCGGATCGTCACGCGCGGGCCGACAGCGGAAATGCGAACCGCAATCCGTTCCGCCCCGGAATGCCGGAAGGCGTTGTTCAGCGCCTCTTGCACGATCCGGTACAGGGCAACCTGAACCCGGGCCGGCATCCGGTTGATCATCCCGCCGCTGTCGTCCGTCATCTGCCAGTTTACCGGGCCTGCCGTCTGCGAGGCGGAGCGGCTCATCAAGGCCTCGACCGCCTCGACGAACCCGAACAGCTCCAGGACCGACGGCCGCGCGTCATCGACGATCACCCGCAGCTCACGCAGGCAATGGCTGACATCGTCTTCCAGCGCCTCAAGCTCGCCCCCGACGGCCCCGCCCCGCTCGGCCAACCGCCGGATGTTCCGGGAAATCCGCGACAGGTCGGCAACCGTCTGGTCATGCAGGTCCATGCCGATGGTGCGCCGCGCCTCTTCCATCGCTTCGGCCAGCTGCCGCGCGCCCAACCGCAACCCTTCGGCCCGCGCCTCGGTTTCGGCCTGCTGGACAGCGATCTTGCGGGCCAGCTCGCCCTGACGCAGCGCGTAGATATACCCGGACAGGATGTCCGCCACGATCCGGGCATTGCCGATGTCTTCGGCCAGATAGCTGCCGATCTCTTGCGTCGAGAACGACAGCGCGCCAAACACCCGCCCTTCAACCTTTAGCGGCACATGCAGGCGGCTGTGCAGGCCGACGGCAAAGATCGGGGTCGAGAAGGCGCCCTCGAAATGAAACCGCGGGTCGCTTTGTGCATCATTGGTGATGATGTGATCCACCCGACCGCGAAACAGATCTCGGATCGGACTGACATCGACCGCCTTTGTCGCCGTCGTCTCGGCATCCCATTCGGTGTGAAGGCCCGTCTCCCAGGCCGTGACCGCCTGCCCATCCGGCGACATCAGCGCGATGTCCACATGGTCGTGCGGCAGAAGGCCCGCGATCTCGTTCGAGGCCGCCCGGATCACGGCGCGAAAGTTCAGCTGACCTGCAATCGACGTCAGGATCGCGGTCACCTGCGGCATGTCGATGGGTCGGAAAGCTCGTTCCATATCCTCGCTCCAGCCCCAAGCTTCGCAGATTCCCAGCAAACGGAAAGCGCGGAGTTGCCCACGATCCTTGCGGGAACCCGCATGGCTTTTCCGGGTTTCGCGGCTGACGCAGGCGGGACCCAGGCGCAGACTTTTCACCGGGAGAGCAGAGGGTCGACCTCTGCCGGGGAGGACTACGCCAGTGCAGGACGTGACGATCCTGGATCCGCGCATGCGCGACCTGACTTTGCCCATCGCCCGGGTAGAGCGGATTTCCACGGGTCATCTCTGGGCGGAGGGGCCGGTCTGGCATGCCGCGGGCGAGTTCCTCTTGTGGTCGGACATCCCGCAGAACCGCACCTATCAATGGGTGCCGGATCTGGGCGTGCGCGTCTTCAGTCACGACAGCAACAACGCCAACGGCCAGACGATGGACGGCGCGGGCCGCCGGATCGTCTGCGAGCATCTGACCCGGTCGGTGGTGCGCTACGACCACGTGGGCCGTCGCGAAGTTCTGGCCGACCGCCATCAGGGCCTGCCGCTGAACGCGCCGAACGACGTCGTCGTGGCGCAGGACGGGGCCATCTGGTTCACCGATCCGACCTACGGGATCCTCAGTGACTACGAAGGCCGCCGGGCCGAGCCCAAACAGCCCGGCTGCTATGTCTATCGCATAGATCCCGCCACCGGCGCGGTCGAGCCGCGGATCACCACGATGCAAAAGCCGAACGGTCTGGCTTTCTCGCCCACGGGTGACCGGCTTTACGTTGCGGACAGTTCCGCCTCGCACGACAGCCGCGGCTACCGACATGTGCAGCGGTTTGCGATCGGTCCCGGTGGGACTGTCGGCACCGGACAGGTCCTGGCGCAGATCTCGAACGGCGTCCCGGACGGGTTGCGTGTCGACGAATTCGGCAACCTCTGGGTCAGCTCGGCCAGCGGGGTCGAGGTCTTCGCCGCAGACGGAACCGCCCTTGGCATCCTGAACCTGCCCGAACCCGCCGCGAACCTGTGCTTCGGCGGACCCAAAGGCAACCGCCTTTTCATCACGGCGTCGTCTTCGGTCTACGCCGTCTACACCGCCGTCTGCGGAGCCGGGCGCATCGGACGGACATGATCCGGCACACAAAACAATCGGGAGGACTCTGACCATGGCACACCACGACGACGACCAGCCAATGACCGGCCGCCGCGCGGTCTTGAAGGCCCTGACCCTTGCACCCGCAGCCGCTGCCGGTGCGTCGGCCGGGATGTTCGGCAGTATCGACGTCAAGACCGGGCGACCGATCATGACCCGCGCCGCTGCGCAGGACGGTGAAAGGGTGAAGATGGCCTTTATCCAGTGGATGCCGCACACGGTGCCGAACGCCTGGAGCCAGGGCATCGCCGAAGTGCTGGGCACGCAGAACGTGATCGACTACGAACTTCTGGACGGTCAGGGCAAGGTGGAGGTGCAGGTCAGCCTGATGGACACGCTGATCAACGACGGCACCAGCGTGATCTTCCTGCAACCCATCGACTCGGTCGCGCTTGCGCCCTCGATTGCCAAGGCCAAGCGCGAAGGCATCGCGGTCATCACTCTGAACATCGACGCGACCGAGCCTCATGCGGCCCATGTCGAGATGAACCACTACTACGGCGCGATGGAGATTGCCCGGGTGATGGGTGAGAAAATGGGCGGCGCGGGCAAGGTCGCGATCCTGAACGCACCCCCCGGCATCATCATCCGGGACCAGCGGACGAACGGGTTCGTCGAGGGCATGGCGAAGCACCACCCGGGGATCGAGATTGTCGCCGATCAGGTCGCGGACTGGGACCGCAAGAAGGCGCAGGACGTGCTGAACACCATCCTTGCCGCGACGCCCGATCTGGGCGGGGTCTACGGCGTGAACGACTCGATGGCGTTGGGCGCGGTCGATGTGGCCAAGGAGAAGGGTCTCCTGGGCAAGATGGTCATCTTCGGCAATGACGGCGAGAAGGACGCGCTGGCATCCATCGAGGCGAGCGAACTGACCGGAACCCAGTACACCGACGTGTTCCAGCAGGGCCGCTTTGCCGCCGCCGCCGCAACGGTGCTGGCAACGGGTCTCGTCTCCGCCGACGCCTTCGGCCAGCAGGGGCGGGTGCTGATGCCCTACCTGATTGCCACAGCGGATAATGTCGGACAAATTCAGCCGAACCAGCGCTGGTAATCCCTTGCACGAAAGGCCGGTCCGATGACAGCGGACCGGCCGCAGCCAGAGGGCCTGCATGCCTAGCCTTTCGTCCCGACTGACCTTGCCGGTCTTCTTCCTGGCCGTCCTGGCAATCTTCTGCCTGATCGCCCCCAATTTCGCCTCGGCCGGCAATTTCGAGAACCTGATGGCGGGCTATGCGTTCATCGGCATCCTTGCCATCGGGCAAAGCTTTCCCATCCTCCTGCGCGGCATTGATCTGTCGGTTGGCGCGATCCTTGCGCTGGTCGGAATGTGCATCTTCGACCTGTCGCTGATGTTCGGCGTGCCCGGCTGGGCGATCCTGCCCCTGGCCCTTTTGGTCGGCACCTTGGCCGGGGTCGTCAATGGCCTGATGGTGACCGTCCTGCGCCTGTCGCCCTTCATCGCCACGCTGGCCTCGCTGGCCGCCTACCGTGGGCTGGTCTACGCGATCTCGGGTCGGCAACTGGTGCCAGAGCTATCCACTAAGCCGATCACCGACCGCTGGATCACGGGGTTCGAGACCTATTTCGACCTGACGCGGGTGTTGGGGCTAAAAGGGGTCGTCAAACTGCCCTGGGTTCCCCTGTCCTTCCTGATCCTGCTGGGAACCCTTCTGGTCTTTCACGTCCTTCTGGCCCACACCCGCTTTGGCCGTGACCTCTACGCGATTGGCGGCAATCCCGAAGCCGCCCGTCTGGCCGGGATCAAGGTCGGCCGGTTGACCGTGGCTGCCTACGCGATCTCGGGCCTGTGCGCGGCGATCGCGGCCATCCTTCTGGTGGCCCGCCTTACGACATCGACGGAAGGCCTTGGCGAAGGCATCGAACTGACCGCCATCGCCGCTGCCGTGATCGGCGGGTTCAGCCTGACTGGCGGGACGGGACGCCTGCTGGGGTCGGTCATCGGCACCTTTCTTCTGGGCATCGTCCTGATCGGTCTGACGCAGATGGGGATTTCGCCCTTCGTCCAGCAGATCCTGACCGGGCTTATCCTGCTGGTCGCCGTCGGCAATGACCGGCTGCAGACCTTGCGGGCCGACCGCCAGCGGGCGCGGGCGTTGGGTGAGGTGCCGGCATGACCGCGCCGCTTCTGGAAGCGACCGGCCTTGGCAAAAGCTACGGCACGCTGGTCGCCCTCAAACCTTCCGACCTTCGTCTGAACCGGGGAGAGGTCCGCGCGCTGATCGGGTCGAACGGGGCGGGGAAGTCCACCCTGATCAAATGCCTCACCGGAGCGGTCACCCCAAGCGGCGGGTCCGTCCTTCTGGAGGGGAAACCGCTTCCCCTGGGCCAACCCGGCGCAATCATCCGCAGTGGCGTGTCCTGCATCTACCAGCACTCCAACCTCGCGCCGATGATGTCGGTGATGGACAACATCTCCATGGGTCGCCAGCCGACGCGGTTCGGCTTCGTTGACCGGAAGACCCAGCGAACCCAGGTCCAGGACCTGCTGGCCCGATACGGCATTGACCTCGACCCCGATGCCCTGGTCGGCACCCTGCCCACCGTCAAGCAGAAGGAAGTCGAGATCGCAAAGGCGCTGGCGCAGGACGCCAAGGTCCTGCTGATGGACGAGCCGACCGGCTGGCTGGCGGTGTCTGACGTGCGGCGACTGCATGAGACGGTTCGCCTGCTGGCGGCAAAAGGCGTCGGCATCATCTACATCAGCCACATGCTGGACGAGATTTTCGCCGTCTGCGACAGCCTGACAATCCTCCGGGACGGCGAGGTGGTCACCGAAAGAGCCGTCGACCGGATCAGCCGGACCGAGGTGGTTGCCGCCATGGTCGGCGAACGACTGGCGCGCGAAAGCCTTGCGGCGGCTGATTCGGGCCGCAAGGCGACCGGATCGGGCGAGGTGCGCCTTTCGGTGCGGGGGCTGGGGCGCAGGGGCGTTTTCCGGGACATCAGCTTTGACCTGCACGCGGGCGAGATCCTGTGCATCACCGGCCTGATCGGCTCCAAGCGGACCGAGATGATCCACGCGCTCTTCGGTTCGGCCCCGCATGACGCGGGTGAGGTCCTGCTGAATGGCAAACGGCTGGTGCCGAGGTCTCCGGCCTGGGGAATGGCCAATGGCATCGGGCTGGTCCCGGAAGACCGGCAGCACGAGGGCCTCATGCTGGGCATGCCGATCCGCGACAATCTGGTGATGACCACCCTGCGCCGGTTCCACCGCTTCGGGGTTCTGCGGCCGCGTGGCATCGACCGGTCGGTCTCAAGTCTGATCGCCGCGCTGAACGTCCAGCCGCCACGACCGGCGCAGCTTGTCGGGCGTCTGTCGGGTGGCAACCAGCAGAAGGTCCTGATCGGCAAATGGCTGGCGCGTGATCCGTCGGTCCTGATCCTGGATGAGCCGACCGTGGGTGTGGACGTCGGCGCCAAGGCCGAGATCTACGCCCTGTTGCGCGCGGCCCGGGATCGCGGGATGGCGGTCCTCGTGGTGTCCTCCGACCTGGAAGAGGTCACCACCCTGGCCGACCGTATCGGAGTTATGAACCGTGGCCGCCTCTTGTCACTCCGCCCCGCCGCGGGGATCACCCGCCCCGAACTTGTCGCCGAGATCGGAGCGGACGCATGACCGGTCTGATGACCCGCGCCGCGCCGCATGCCTTGACGCTGTGCGTGATCGCCTTCGTGATGATCCTGGCGGTGCTTGAGCCAGCATTTCTCAGCGGCTCGAACCTGATCGGCATCCTGCGTGCCGTTTCGCTGGTCGGGATCATGGCGTTGGGCATGACCTTCGTCATCATGACCGGCGGCATCGATCTGTCCGTCGGGCCGGTCAGCGCGATTGCAGGCCTCGTGGCCTATTTTGCATTGGTGGCCGGGCACGGGCTTGTCGCGGCGCTACTGGCCGGGGCGGGGCTGGGGCTTCTGATCGGAATCGCAAACGGTCTTCTGGTGGCTAGCCTTGGCCTTCCGGCGATCATCGTGACGCTGGGGACGCTGTCCATCGTGCGGGGCAGCGCGCTTCTTCTGGGCGGACCGGACCTGCACGGCATCCGGGATCAGGCGGCCTACAGTTTCATCGGCTCCGGCGCGATCTACGGCATCCCCGTCCCAGTCGTGATCTTCCTTGTGCTGGCGGCGATGGCCTGGCTTCTGCAATCACGCACGCCCTTCGGGACCCTTGTCGCGGCCGTCGGTGACAACGAACGTGCCGCCTGGCTTTCCGGCCTGAACGTCACCGCCATCAAGGCCGCAACCTACGGTCTGTGCGGACTGCTTGCAGCCATCGCGGGCATGATCCAGTCTTCACAGGTGCATACGGCTTCGGCCACCTATGGCAAGTTCGGCACCGAGCTGGATGTGATCGCCGCCGTCGTTCTGGGCGGCACCCAGCTTTCCGGAGGTGCAGGGTCCGTGGCGCGCACCCTGCTTGGCGTTCTCTTTCTGGGACTTCTGAACAACGGGATGAACATCCTCAACCTGTCGATCGATATTCAGTTGATCGCCAAGGGCGCGATCATTGCGCTGGCCTTGTCACTTGCGGCAAGACGGACGGGTTGACGGTGACAGGCACGGGCCGGAAAGGGCCAAGACATGAAGGCACTGCTGATCGACGGGCTGGAATCCTGTCACATCGACACCGTGCCGGAGCCGAAGCCCGGCCCCGGTGAGGTTCTTGTCGACATCCGCCACGTCGGCCTGTGCGGATCGGATCTCGCTACCTTCATCGGGCTGAACCCGCTGGTCTCATTGCCCCGGATTCCGGGGCATGAGCTGGGCGTGGTGATCCGTCAGACCGGGCCGGATGTGCCCGCCGACTTCGCCCCGGGGCGCCGCGCGGTCGTCATGCCCTACACCGCCTGCGGCACCTGCAGTTCCTGCCGAGCAGGCCGGGTCAACGCCTGCCGGTACAACCGGACCCTCGGTGTCCAGCAGGATGGCGGGCTGTGCGAGCGTTTCGTTCTGCCCTACGGGAAGCTGATCCTGAACGACAGCCTTGCCCCGAGGCACCTGTCACTGGTGGAACCCCTGTCGGTCGGCTTCCACGCCGTGGACCGGGGCCGCATCACCGCGAAGGACACGGTCGTCGTCCTTGGCTGCGGAATGATCGGCATGGGCGCGGTGATCGGCGCCGTGGCGCGCGGGGCCAGGGTCGTCGCGGTAGACTTCGGCGACAAGACCACTATCGCCCTGCGCTACGGCGCCGTCGCCGCCCTCGACCCGGCCACGACCGACATCACTGCCCGCGTTGCGGAGTTGACAGGCGGAGACGGTGCCGATGTGGTGATCGAAGCCGTGGGTCTTCCAGCCACATTCACGCAAGCCATCGACCTTGCCTGCTACGGCGGCCGGGTGGTCTACATCGGCTATTCCAAGGCCCCGGTCAGCTATGAAACCCGCTTCTTCAACCTGAAAGAGCTGGACATCCTGGGATCGCGCAACGCTTTGCGGTCGGACTTCGACGCAGTCATCCGCTGGCTTGAGGGGCGCGAAATCCCACCCGATGACTTGATCACCCGGATATTCCCCTTTGCCGATGCCGCGGCAGCATTGCCCACCTGGGTGCGGGACCGCGCGACAACGCTCAAGTTCCTGATCGAGCTTTAGGCGCGGTGGGAACCTGCCGTACCTGCGACAGCCTGCAGTCGGGGTCCCTTGACCCCCGACCAGTCCAGAAACGCGCGAACGCGACGCTGGATCTTTTCGGCGTGGTTCTGCGCAATGTCGGACAGCCGGTGATCCAGGAACGGATTGCAGAACCGGTCCAGCGTGGTCTGCACATAGGCTGGCGCCTCTTCGATCCCGCGCACGGCGAAACCGGGAAGGACCTCTTCGGCGTAAAGCGCCTCCAGCCGCGACCGAACCTCAGGATTTGCCATTACCTCACGCACGAACACCTCGGTTCCGCCCCGGGCTTGCCAGTCGGAGACCATCCAGGTGTGACCCAGGTTCAGGATGAACAGCTTCAGCTTCTCGGTCCGCTCCAGATCGGAGACGACCTTAACGGCCGGATGACGGCATGGCAGCACCAGGTTTGGCCAGTCCTCGATGGCCCACAACGCATAGGGTTCGGCCACCGCCCCCGCCGGTTCCCGCGGGGCGGAAACGATGCGGTCGACCAGCGAAGAAACAAACCGGACCTCTTCCGCGATCCAGTCGGTCAGGCCGCGGTCAAGGCCCCCGGCTATCTGCAACACCCGCTCGCGCAGCCTGTCGCCATTGCGGGCGATCAGTTCCGTCGGCATCACTTGCAGCGGTCTGCCCCCCGCCGCATGGCGCGCCTTCAGCAACTGCGTCAGCTTTGCGGGATAGGACATCCCCTGCTCAAAGCCGGTCGAGGCATCGGCAGCCTGCGGTACCCATCCGGACTCCGAGGTGTTCGACAGGATGATCACGGCCTCTTCCACCGCCACACGGCAGATTTCCGGCCAGTCGGTCTCAGTGGTCAACGCGCGCCGGATCGAGGTGACGCGGGTTTCATAATCGACCGCCTTGCCATCCTCGAAGCCCTGCACCCGGACCGGGAACCCCTCCGTCGCGCAAAGCGCGGCCAGTCTGCCACGCCGACCGGCATCGCCCGACGACTGCACGACCGTCACCGGCCCGATGGCCTCCGGGCCTTCCGACAGGAACAGATCGGCATGGGCTTGCAGGAAACGGCTGGTGCCGAATTGCAGGACAGGGGTGATTGACATGGAGATCTCCGCTTCAGTATGGTTTTTAATCATTACATACAGCACGTCAAGCCAGAGGAGTGGCTGCCCGTGAATCCTGCGCGTCAGCCCTTCCGGACACCCTGCCAGGCCAGCCCTTGCGTGGCGGGCGACCTGCGTCGGCCGGTGACCCCATGACCCGTATTCTCTGCACCGGTGAAGCCATGGCCGAGATCCGCCGTGACGGACCGGGATACGCCGTCGGCTTCGCCGGGGACACGTTCAACACCGCGGTCTATTGTCGGCGATCAATGCAAGGTGGAAGCGTCGGCTATCTGACTCGGGTCGGGACCGATCCGCTCTCGGCCGGCTTTCTTGCCCTGGCCTCGAGAGAGCAGATCGACGTCTCGCGGATCCATCGGGAGCCGACACACAACATCGGCATCTACACGGTTCAGACCGATGACCGCGGCGAAAGGTCTTTCGCCTATTGGCGCGATACCTCGGCTGCCCGGCAGCTTTTCCGTCACCCGGACGACTTCGCCGCGCTGGACACTGCCGATCTCCTGTACCTGTCGGGGATCACCCTGGCGATCCTGACACCCGATGCCCGGACAGCCCTGCTGGACCGTCTTTCCAGCCTGCGCAAGACCGGCAAGCAGATCGCCTTCGACTCGAATTACCGCCCCAGGCTTTGGCCGGATGCGGAAACCGCGCGACAGGTCATTGCCCGCGCCTGGACCCTCACCGATGTCGCCTTGCCATCGGTCGATGACGAGATGGCGCTGTTCGGCGACCCTGACGACGCCGCCGTCCTACGCCGCCTGAGGGGTTTGGGGCTGCGACAAGGCGCCCTGAAGCGGGGGTCCCAGGGTCCCGTCGCGCTGGACCCGGATGTTCCACTGTCCACCTTCCCTCGCGCCGAGCATGTCGTGGACACTACGGCGGCTGGGGACAGTTTCAACGGCGCCTTCCTGGCGGCCTGGGCGATGGGCAAGGACACCGCAGCCTGCCTGGCCGCCGGCCATGCACTGGCCCGGATCGTGGTTTCGCGGCCCGGAGCGATTGTCGATACCGCGGTGAACTGACCGACCTGGACAAGAACCGCAAGCCAACCGGCCCAAAGGCAGGACGAAATCCTAGGACGAATTGCGATCCTGCGTCATTCTTCCGACAAGAAAACAGGAGGGAACTGTCATGGAAGCTCTCAACGTCATCGCCGCGGCATTGGCCGCCTTCGCCTTCGGGGCGGTCTGGTACATGTCGATGTCCAGGCCCTGGATCGCAGCCGCCGAGATCCCTGTGGATGCCAACGGCCGCCCAACCCCGCGCGACGGGCAGGCGGGAGGCAACAACGCCATGCCCTTCGTCGTGGGACTGATCGCCATGCTGCTGGTCGCCGGAATGATGCGACATATGCTTGCAACATCCGGGGTCACAAGCCTGAGTGGCGGGGCGATTGCAGGTCTCGGGATCGGTGCCTTCTTCATCACGCCCTGGGTTGCGATGAACTACGCCTTCGCGATGCGAAAGCCGTCCCTCACCATCATCGACGGGGTCAATTCGGTGGTCGGATGCACCATCATGGGCGCTGTTCTGAATGCGTTCTAGTTCGGTCTAGCTACAAAGGATGTAGCTTGCCGGCCCTCTGAACTGGATGCTGACCGAGGGGCTTTCGCAAATGGCCGCCCCGGTTTCATCCACCACAACCATCGCTCCGAGAACACCGTTTGTGTTTATCCACACCTGCTTTGACGGCGCCGACCAGACTTGTCCCGCCACTGCAAGGCTTCTTGTGCACGAGATGTATTTTCCGATTGCATAGGGGTCATGGCAGATCGTTGTGCCCTTGGCTTGGACAACGTAGCCCTCCAGCCTGCCTTCCGAGAACCGCCCGGTGCCGTCAGTCACCACGGCGTTGACGTCCGCCAGACCAGCGATTGCCAACCCGAAGCTCATCGTCGTGGCGGCAAGTATCCTCAGTGGCATGGCGTCGACTTCCTTCTGCAATCGCAAGAAGAAGATCTGCAGAACAATGTGCCTGATTTTGGACGGATCAAAGGAAATGAAATGAAGGGCCCCGCACCCCTACGGGACCCTTCATCCAACCCACGCGCACACCCCGAAGCACCGCGTGATCAGTATAGGGTCCCGGGCGTCCTGCCCTGACTTCACCTGCTTGCCCCGAATCCCCCCATCCCCGCAAGGCAGGAGTGCCAAGCCCTTTACTCAAATGCCGCGCACCCAATGAAAACGGCCCGCGCCAACCGGCACAGGCCATTTCGACGGTCCTGAAAAGGGCGTCACTTGTAGGCGGATTCCTTGCCGAAATGCTTGACCAGCAAATAGTAGAACACCGCGCGGAACTTGTTGCGCTCGGACTTGCCGTAGGTGTCGACAGCGGCGTTGATGCCTTCCATCAGCGCAGGCCCATCCTTGAGCCCCAGCTTCTTGATCAGGAAGTTGGCCTTGATCCGCTCCAGCTCTTCCTTGTCCGAGGCCGCAACGGTCTGAGCGTCGTTGTCATAGATCGACGGGCCGCAGCCGATGGTCACTTTCGTAAGCAGCGCCATGTCCGGCGTCACCTTGCACTTGTTCTTCAGGTCATCGGCGTATTTCGCGATGAGTTCGTCCCTCTTGCCCATCCTGCGTCTCCCTTGACTGGATCGGTGATCGTTAACGAGATAACCGTAGTGCCACCCAAGGAATTGGGGAAGGGGAATTTCGTGTGCGAGCCGTCAGGTTCGCGTCGATGCGTTATTGGCTGCCTTACCTATTGCTTTGGAAAGGTGAACCGTCGGTTCAGGCCAAAGCTGGCGACCGCAGCGAGGGCCGATGCGCAAAGGTGGACGAGAAGGTCAGGCCAGAAGTCCCCGGTCGCGAACAGATAGCTGGTCCCGGCGCCGATCCCGATCCCAAGCAATTGCGTACCAGCATAAAGCCCAAGTGCAAATCGATGCTGGCCACTGCCATGGAAGCTGAACTGCCGATGGAGCCAGAACCCAAGCGGAATGCAGACTACCCAAGCAACTCCAGCCGAGACCGCCTTTGGCCAGGGAAGTTGCGACGTCGCCAGTGCTGCGAGAAGCGCGTAGATCGCCGCCAGCGTTCCGCCGACCACAAGAAAGCGCACGAACGTTGTCATGGCGCCGTCGCCAGGAGGGCCCGGTCAACCCGGTACAACCGGACCGCACTCCGATCGCCGGTGTCCTCCGTCAGCCAGATCGGCAGGTCACCGCTCAACAGTATCCGGGCATAGGGCTTCGGCGGCTCGGCGGCGCAAAGCACGACAAAATCGGCCCTGGACGCGGTCAGCGCGCGGCGGAGGTTCGTATCGCTCTCCAGCCCGGCGATGCCGTTCCAGAAGGCCTCCGGGCTGCGGTGATAAGGGGCCGAGGCTACGGAATGAGGGGTGTAGGCCAAAATTGCGGGGCCGAGGTTCAGGTTACTGAACAGGGTTGACCGCGGCAGGTCTGCAAGCTCGGCCATCGCGGTCTCGGACCGGCAGTTGCCAGGACCGACCTGATCCGATGGCGAAGCCGCGCTGGATACCGGCATCGGTTTCACCGCACGGGCAGCATACGTTCCCGCTTCCTCGACGGCGGTCGGCGTGGCCAGAGCCAGGGCAGCGAAGGCAGGCAGCCGCAGGACACTGTTTCTGGGCACTTGCAGGAAGGCATGGACCAGACTCGCAGTCAGAACCGGCAGGGCCGGGACCATAAGTGTCGCCGCCCGGACCTGGTGCAGCGACACCGCAAGGCCCGCCAAAGCGATCAGAAGGGCCAGAGTCAGCGCCGACCGCTGCGCAGACTGAAGCCGGGACCACATGGCGACCGTTGTCGCAAGTGCCAGCACCAGGATTACAACGGCGGGTATCAGCGCGCGCAGCAGGATGTCGGGACGCACGTCAAACATCTCGACGGCCGACAACGCCTCAACCATGCGACTTTCTATCAGAGTGCGGACCTCTGGTGGAACATCCGCGTAGGGACCGGCCATGCATGGGGTCAGGATCGGTGCAGCCAGCCACAATCCCAAAGCAGCCAGCATGCCCATGGTCGCGATCCGGACCAGGGGACCCTGCAGGCAATAGGCCAGCAGGACCGGCACCAGCGTCCCCACGATCCCAGTCGCCGCCAAGGCCAGCACCGGCGGCGCAAGGGCGTCACAACGCATCGTGGCCCAGTCAGAAACCGGGGTCTGACCAGCAAAAAGGCCCAGCGCACCCAACCCGAGCGCGATGCCGAACCCGGTCAGCCATGGTCCAGTCTGCGGTTGATCGTACGCATGGCGCAGCGCCATCCAGGCCGGGATCAGCGCAAGGACGGGCAGCATTTCCAGCCCGATGGCCAGCGAAAGTGCCGTCGCAAGTCCGGCCAGAACGCCCCGCATCACTGCCCGCCCTGGAACTGCCGCGCAGAACATGGCTGCGGTGGCACAAAGCATCTGCAGTCCGTGATGATCAATGCGCGGAGGTGTGAATTCTCCGCGCAGCTTGCTCCACGTCAGGAACACAACCAGCGCTCCCAGCGCCGCTACTGGCCCAAACAGCCGGTTGGTCCCAAATCCGATCAGAAGGATCATGAGACAGGCAAGAAGACTGGGCCAGACGACGACGGTCAAAAGCTCGGCCTGCTGCATCGGCAACAGCCAGGAGGCGGGGACCAGAATCGCCGCGATCCCGGCATCGACATAGCGCGACCAGTGCATCGAGATGCCCTCGGGCGGCAGGACGCGGTATTGCCGGGTATCGAACCAGCCTTGCCCGCCCAGCCAGTCACGCGCTTCGACCAACCGCATCAAGTCGTCGTTGTCCGAAGCGATCAGAAGGCTGCCGACCTCCGGCCAAGTTCTCACCGCGTTCAGGATGACCAGCGCAATGGCCCCGATGCAGATCCAGATGATCAAGTACGGGCGTGAGTCGGTCGGGGACGTCAAGGCGTGCTGTTTCCTGGATGACGAAAAGGCAAAGTCTGGCCGGGTGATACTTATGCTGATGGAAACAGTCATCCTGATGGCGAAATTTCTCCGCTTCCAAGACTATCGGCCGTGAAAACCGCTTTTCCTACCGCATCCTGCCGCATTTCGGGCATAGTTGCGGTATGAAATGACTGGAAAGCCTGCCAATCGCCCCGATTGGGCGCGGACGGAGTCGCGGATGCTGGAACTGACTATCCTGATGCCCTGCCTGAACGAGGCGGAAACCCTGGCCACCTGCATTGACAAGGCCAAGGGGTTTCTTGCCCGCTCCGGCATCAAGGGAGAGGTGCTGATTTCCGACAACGGGTCCACCGATGGCAGCCGGAGTATCGCCGAGGCGCATGGCGCCCGTGTCGTGCTAGCGCCGAGGAAGGGCAACGGGATCGCGTTGTCCACCGGAATCGCGGCGGCGAAGGGCCGTTTCGTGATCATGGGCGACAGCGACGACAGCTATGATTTCTCGCGCCTGGATGGTTTCGTCGAGGCGCTGCGCGGTGGCGCCGACCTGGTGATGGGCAACCGCTTCCGTGGCGGGATTGAGCCCGGCGCGATGCCATTCCTGCACCGCTACCTCGGCAACCCCGTGCTGTCCTTCATCGGGCGGGTGCTCTACGGCGCTCCGGTCGGTGACTTTCAGTGCGGTTTGCGCGGCTTTGTCCGCGACAAGATCCTTGCGCTGAACCTGATTACCGAGCAGCTGGAATTTTGCCCAGAAATGGTGATGCGCGCCGCGATGGCCGGGCTGAAGATTGTCGAGGTGCCGACGACGCTGAAGCCCGATGGCCGGTCACGCAAGCCGCATCTGCGGACCTGGCACGACGGCTGGCGGCACCTGAAACTATTGCTGACCTTCGCGCCGTTCAGCCTGTTCCTCTATCCGGGCGCGATGCTGTTCGCGCTGGGGTCGGTGCTGTTCCTGCCGCTTCTCTTCGGGCCCTTGGACCTTGGCGCGCTGACGCTGGACACTGGCGCGATGATCTTTGCCGCGACCTTCATCATCATCGGCTTCCAGCTGATGTGGTTCCACGTCCTGGCCCGGCTTTTCGCGGTGCGGATGAACCTTCTGCCGACCTCGCCCCGGTTCGAACGCCTGCGAGAGCGGCTTTCGGTCGAAAGCGCTTGCAAGGGCGGGGCGGTGTTTCTGGGGCTGGCGCTGGTGGCAACGATCGCTGCGGTCGGACACTGGGCGGCGAATGGGTTCGGGCCGATCGACCCCGGCCTGATCACCCGGGCGGCGTCGCTGGTGGCCGTCCTTTCGGCGCTGGGGCTGCAAAGCCTGACCGGTGGCTTCCTTTGGGGCCTGATGTCGCAGAAATCTCCCACGCTTGCTGCGGCTGAGGTAAAGGCCGTCGAGGCCGCGCAGCAGGCGTAAGGCGCGGCCCGGCGCGAACCGGGCCGAGACTGATCAGTAGCGGTAGTGGTCCGATTTGAACGGGCCCTCGACCTTGACGCCGATATAGTCGGCCTGGTCCTTGCGCAGCTCGGTCAGTTTGACACCGATTTTCTTCAGGTGCAGGCGGGCGACCTTTTCGTCCAGTGCCTTCGGCAGGATATAGACGCCCGGCGCATAGTCCTTGCCCTTGGTCCAAAGCTCAATCTGCGCCAGGACCTGGTTGGTGAACGACGCCGACATCACGAAGGACGGGTGACCGGTGGCGTTGCCAAGGTTCAGAAGGCGGCCTTCGGACAGGAGGATGATCCGGTTGCCCGAGGGCATCTCGATCATGTCGACCTGTTCCTTGATGTTGGTCCACTTGTGGTTCCGCAAGGACGCGACCTGAATCTCGTTGTCGAAGTGGCCGATGTTGCCGACGATCGCCATGTCCTTCATCGCGCGCATGTGCTCGATACGGATCACGTCCTTGTTGCCGGTGGTGGTGATGAAGATGTCGGCCGTGGCGACCTCGTCTTCCAGGAGCGTGACCTCATAACCGTCCATCGCCGCCTGCAACGCGCAGATCGGGTCGACTTCGGTGACCTTCACCCGCGCACCCGCGCCGCGCAGGGACGCGGCCGAGCCCTTGCCCACGTCGCCATAGCCACAGACCACGGCGACCTTGCCGGCCATCATCGTGTCGGTCGCGCGGCGGATGCCGTCGACCAGCGATTCCTTGCAGCCGTACTTGTTGTCGAACTTGGACTTGGTGACGCTGTCGTTGACGTTGATCGCCGGGAAGGGCAGCTGGCCCTTCTTGTGCAATTCATACAGGCGGTGGACGCCAGTGGTGGTTTCTTCCGACACGCCCTTGATCGCGGCGCGCTGCTTGGTGAACCAGCCGGGGCTGGCGGCGAGGCGCTTCCTGATCTGGTTGAAAAGGCAGACCTCCTCGTCGCTGGTCGGCACGGCGATCAGGTCGGTCTCACCGGCTTCGACCCGCGCGCCCATCAGGATGTAAAGCGTCGCATCCCCGCCGTCGTCGAGGATCATGTTGCAGGTCCCGCCTTCGCCGCCGAACTGGAATATCTTGTCGGTGTAGTCCCAGTACTGCTCCAGCGTTTCGCCCTTGATGGCGAAGACCGGGGTGCCACTGGCCGCGATGGCGGCGGCGGCGTGGTCCTGGGTCGAGAAGATGTTGCACGACGCCCAGCGGACATCGGCGCCAAGGGCCTTCAGCGTCTCGATCAGCACGCCGGTCTGGATCGTCATATGCAGCGACCCGGCAATCCGCGCGCCTTTCAGCGGCTGCGCCGCGCCAAACTCCTCACGGCAGGCCATCAGGCCCGGCATTTCGGTCTCGGCAATGGTGAGTTCCTTGCGGCCGAACTCGGCCAAAGCGATGTGCTTGACGATGTAATCCATGGCGTCCTGTGCGTCCTGTCCTTTGGGTCTGGCGGGGCCATAGCAAATGCGGGCGACCAAGACAACGTGGAGCCCTTGTCAAGCACCCGGCTTTGTGAAGACTCGACGACAGTCATCAGAGGCCGAAATGTCAGATCCCCAGCGCCACGACTCTGCCGTCGCCTTCTGCTGCGACCGCAATTACTTTCATCTCGCCTTGTTCATGGTGTGGAAGATCGCGCACTACAATCCGCACCGCCGGTTCGACTTCGTCATTTCCAGCCGCGACGACCTTGAGCTGCCTGAGTGGGCCCGGGCATTGGGCGTGATCCTGCACCGGACCGGCGATCTGCCAGAACATGCCGAAATTGGCCGGTTCTTCGGGTCGCTTGCACCGCTGTATCGTCTGACCCTGGTGCGCGAGCTTGGCCAGCGTTACCGCCGCATCCTGTATCTCGATTGCGACATGTTTGTCGAAGGCGGGGACATCAGCCGGCTTCTGGACGTCGATATTGGCACCCATGCGATCGGCGCGGTTCTGGACGCCCCTTTCTTCTACACCCCGAACTACCGCGCCAAAGAATTCGTCATCGCCGGCTTTCCGGCGCACCCCTATGTGAACACCGGTTTGCAGCTGATCGACACCCGCGCCTATGCCGAACAGGAGGTGGAGCGCAGGTCGTTCGACATCTGCAAGACGCATCCGAAGGCCGTCGTCTTTACTGATCAGTCGCTGACGAACCTTGCCCTGCGTGGGGATTTCGCCTTTCTGGCACCCTGCTGGAACTGGCAGATGAACAGTCGCTTTCCGATGATGCCATGGCGCTATCCGGTCTTCCTTCGCCATTTCATCGGTAGGGTCAAACCCGACAAGGAATTGAGGGGACATCTTGAGGCGCGGTTCAACGAAGCCTACCGCCATTTCTGCGAAACCCTGCTGCCTGAAGCGCTTCCGCTGATCGCGCCGCCCTGCAATCCCATGCCAGTCGCGATAGGTGATCTGTCGCAGATGTTCATGAAGCATGTCTTGGGCACGGGCATCATGCGGGAAATGCTCAAGCGTTTCTCTGACCCCTACAAAGCAGAAACCTGATGTCGAAGCGGGCGTGGCAAAGGATGTTGTCCGGGCGGCGGCTGGATCTTCTTGACCCCACCCCGATGGATATCGAGATCGAGGACATCGCCCACGGTCTTGCCTTCGTTGCCCGCTGGAATGGCCAGACACAGGGCGACTGGCCCTATTCGGTGGCCGAACATTCCCTGCTGGTGGAAGAGATCTTCGCCCGCGCCAATCCCGGCATCGCGGTGCGCTGGCGGCTGGCGGCCCTGCTGCACGATGCGCCGGAGTATGTCATCGGCGACATGATCAGCCCGGTGAAGGCCGCCGTCGGACCCGGATACGGTGCCCTGGACGAACGCCTTGCGGCTGCGGTTCACTTGCGGTTCGGGTTGCCGACCGTGCTACCCGTGCCGATCAAGAAGGCGATCAAGGCGGCGGACAAGGTATCAGCCTGGCTGGAAGCGGTACGGATTGCGGGGTTTCGCGAGGCGGAAGCTGACAAGCTGTTCGGGCGACCGCTGCCGGAGATCATCCACCGGCTGGAAATAAGACTTCGTCCGCCCGCAGAGGTGCGGGCGGACTATGCTGCGTCAGTTGCGCGGCTACTGGCCGCTTTCGATTGACCGGGACAGGAAACCTGCATCAGCGGGTGAAGTTCCGAATCCGGTCTGCGGCGTTCAAACCTTCGATCTCCATGAATTCGCGCGGGAACTCACGCGGGCTGCGGCGCTGCTCGCGGCGGGGCAGATGGTCCTCGGGCAGGCGTCCAAACCGCGATGCGATCAGCAGGGCGTCAGCAAAGATATTCAACATGGCCTTTCTCCTTTTTTCTGGCGATGATCTCTTTTGCCATGAAGAACGGCGTGATACGACTCAATAGCATTGCAGATATGTTAGGGATTCTATCATATGGCAACCGACTGGCGCACTATTCCTTCCCTGACGGCCCTGCGCGCATTTGCTGCCACGGCAGAACTGCGCAGCTTTTCCCAGGCCGCCCGCGTGCTGAACGTGACCCATGCGGCAGTCGCCCAGCAGGTCCGCGCGCTGGAAGAACAGCTTGGCCGCCCGCTGGTCCAGCGCGAAGGCCGCGGGGTCGGCCTGACCGCCGATGGCGAACAACTCGCCGAAGCATTGAACGAAGGTTTCGCAGCCTTTCAGCGCGGGCTGGAGGCCCTTCGCGCGGGTGAGGCCGACCGCCCCGTCCGCGTCACGCTGACAGCGAGCTTCGCAGCCCAATGGCTGATGCCCCGGCTCAAGGACTTCTGGCAGAAGCATCCCGATATCGGCCTGTCTCTGCATCCCGACAACCGGGTGGTCGACCTGCACCGTGACCGGATGGATCTTGGCATTCGCTATGGCAACGGCGACTGGGCCGGTGTTGAAAGTGCCTATCTGACCTCGGCACACATGGTAATTGCCGGGGCGCCTTCACTGATCGGCGACCGAAACAGGCTTTCGGTCGATGACATGGCAGAAATGGACTGGATCCTGTCCCGCACATGGCCGGAACAGGACGCCTATCTTCGCCAGCTTGGTCTTGACCCTGAAACCCTGAACCGCACCGACATCAACAGCGAGGAACTGGCAATTGCAGCCGCGCGACAGGGTCTGGGGCTGGTCGTCGAAAGTGTAGCCCTGATCGAATCCGATGTGACCGACGGTCGCCTGCGCATCGTGCACGAAAGCCGCGAAAAGCTTCCGGCCTACTTTATCGTGACCTTGCCCGGGCCAAAGCGCGCTGCAGCCCGGGCTTTTCTCAGGTGGCTGGCTGCCCAGACCTGATCTCAGATCGCCAGGTCTTCCGGCTTTTTCCCCTTGGCCAGCGCTTCCGAGAACCAGCGCGGCTTGCGCCCACGGCCCGACCAGGTATCCGCAGCATTTGCCGGGTTCGCGTATTTCGCCACGGAAGGAGAGCGTTTCCGCCCCGGCGCCGCGCCCGTCAGTTCCGCCAGCGAAAAGCCCATGGCCTTCGCCTTTTCTTCCAGTTCCGCCAATGCCTCGCGCTTGCGGCGGTCTTCATACCCGGAAATCGCTTTTGCTACCTGCGATTGCAAGTCCTTCAGCTCTTTCAAGGATAGGCTATTCCAGTCGACTTTCAATGTCTGATCCCCCTCGGATAAAGACATGTCCTGAATAGGTCGAATGAACGGATTGTGCAAGAAAGGTTAATTTATTTCGGGCTGCGCTTTGCCAGAATACGCTGGAGCGTACGGCGATGCATCGAAAGCCTGCGCGCCGTTTCCGAAACATTGCGGTCGCACATCTCGTAAACCCGCTGGATATGCTCCCAACGGACGCGGTCGGCGGACATCGGGTTCTCGGACGGTTCCGGCAGCGATCCACTCCGCGCCAGCAGGGCACTGGTCACGTCGTCCGCATCGGCCGGTTTCGAAAGATAGTCGATGGCCCCGATCTTGACCGCAGCCACTGCCGTCGCAATTGCGCCATAGCCGGTCAGGACCACCACACGGCAGGACGGGCGCTTTTCGTGCAGGGCTTCGATCACTTCCAGACCGTTGCCATCCTCAAGCCGCAGGTCGACAACAGCATAGGCAGGGGGCCGGGCAATAGCCTTCGCACGCCCCTCGGCCACGCTTTGGGCCGTCTCGGGCAGGAAGCCGCGTTTCTCCATCGCCTTGGCCAGACGCTTCACGAAAAGCTCGTCGTCATCGACAAGCAGAAGGGTACGGTCCGGCCCAAGATCGGCGGCGGGGTCTTCAGTCATGCGGCTTACCTGTTCTTCTGTCTCGCGTCACATGGCAGCTTTGCCTGCCTGAACGAAACAAGCAACGCTTTCTGCCATTTGCTCGGATGTAATCTCGCGCCGGAAGAAATCCACAAAGCCCGCACCGGGCAGCATCAGGTAAGTGAAAGTGGAATGGTCCATCAGATAGTATTCGTCCCCGGTGTCCCGCTTCTTGTAGAAGGTCTTGTAGGCCTGCGACGCGGCCCGGATCTGATCCGCACTACCTGTCAGCGCAACCAGTTTCGGATGCATGTTCGAAGCATAGTCGGCCAGGGCATCGGGGGTATCCCGTTCGGGGTCGATCGAGATGAAGACCGGCGTGACGTCAATGCCCATTGCATCAAGCCGATCCACCGCTTCGACGTTGCGTGACATGTCGAAGGGGCAGACATCGGGGCAGAACGTGTATCCAAAATAGACCAGCGACGGCTTGGTCAGAACTTCGGCGTCGGTCACCGTCTTTCCTGCCGTGTCGACCAGCGTGAACGGCCCGCCGATATCGCCGCCGGCAATCTGACCCTGCCGGCACTCGGCAAAGGCATCGTCGGTCCGATTGGCCAGCACATACCATGCCGACGCCCCGAGAAACGCCGCAACCGCCGCAGCGGCCACGCTGGCATATAGCTTGGTCATGGGCATACCCCCTTTGGTCTGACGGGTCGCATTGATCTCAGAAGGGCCGGACCTTAACAATGCACAATCCTGAGGGGGAGACATCCGGTCACAGCATGGCAACCGTAGCAACTGGCTTTCAGGCCCAGGACGCCGGGGCCAACTGGGTGCGCCTCAGGACACTGATCCTCCTGCGCTGGATGGCCATCGCAGGCCAGATCGCCGCGATCCTTGTCGCAAGCCAGCTTTACGGCCTGGACCTGCCCCTCGGGCTTTCCGCCCTTGCGGTGGGCGTATCCGTCGTCGTGAACCTGCTTCTGGTCGCCCTCTTCCCGGAAAACCGCAGGCTGTCGGAAGCCGAAGCGTTCCTGACTCTGCTCTTCGACCTTGGTCAGCTGGCAGTGCTGATCTTCCTGACCGGCGGGTTGACCAACCCCTTCGCGATCCTCGTGCTTGCCCCGGTCACCATCTCGGCCAGCGTCCTGCGCCTGCGGTCCACCATTGCGCTGGGCGCACTGGCGATCCTGATCGTCACCGCCGCCCTCTTCTGGCACCTGCCCCTGCGCTTCGCCGACGGGCGCGAACTGCTGATTCCGCCGCTGTTCGTCTTCGGCTTCTGGCTGTCGATCGTGATCGGCATCCTGTTCCTCGGCCTCTACTCGCGCCGGGTCGCAACCGAGATGCGCTCGATGTCCGAGGCGCTGTTGGCGACACAGATGGCCCTGGCACGAGAGCAGAAGCTGACCGACCTCGCAGGAGTTGTTGCCGCAGCCGCGCATGAACTTGGCACGCCCCTGGCCACCATCAAGCTGGTCAGCGCTGAACTGATCGAAGAGCTTTCGGACCAGCCCGACCTGCAAGAGGACGCCCGCCTGATCCGCGAACAGGCCGACCGCTGCCGGGACATCCTGCGTGACATGGGACGGGCCGGAAAGGATGACCGGCACCTTCGCCAGGCCCCCTTGTCCGCCGTCCTGCGCGAAGCAGCCGAGCCGCATCTTGCCCGCGGAAAGCAGGTCGAGTTCGGTTTTGGCCCCATGCAGGACGGAAAACCCGACCAACCGTCGATCCAACGTCGCCCCGAAGTTATCCATGGCTTGCGGAACCTCGTCCAGAATGCCGTCGACTTTGCCCGCTCACGGGTCTGGGTCGAAGGCGAATGGTCTGAAAGACGAATCGTCGTGCGCATCACGGATGACGGGGACGGCTTTCCGCCCAGCGTCATCGGCCGGATCGGCGATCCTTTTGTCCGGGCCCGCCGGACAGAGCCGGAACCGGAAAAGCGTCCGGGCTATGAAGGCATGGGGCTTGGCCTCTTCATCGCAAAGACGCTGCTGGAACGGTCCGGTGCCGAGCTGTCCTTTGCCAATGCGACCGATCCCTTTCTTGCCCCCAAGGACCGCCCCGAACGCTCGGGCGCGGTGATCGAGGCGGTCTGGGACACCGCCAATCTGGTCGCGCCATCCACACCCGGCGGGCTGGGAGAGAACCAGCCGATCTCCGAATAGGGCCGGATTAACCGGCGATTAACTGTTCCGCGCCAAGGTTTGAATCAAGTTTGATCCTTTCCGGGGTTCCTGAGTGATGGGTGATCTGGCAATGGCGGCGGGAATGGTGCTGGCGGCGTTTCTGGTCGCGTTTTCGGCACTGGCGTTCATGCAGGCCTGGGCCACGCGGCATCCGGCCCGGGCCCCCAGTATCTTTGAACCGACCCCGAACCAGATTGCCTTTCTGTTCAACGGCGAACGGCTGATCGACGCGACGGCCTCGGCGCGGGTGATCCTGCCCGAAGGCGAAGACCAGCGCGCCTGGGGGCGGCTGATGGCCCGCTTTGGCGCGGACTTTCCCAATCTGACCGAACGGCTCGCCGCCCTGCCGCGCCTGGGCCAGATCCAGATTTCCTCGCAACCAGGGACCTCGCCCCCCCTGGTCCTGAAGGCTGAACATCTGTCCGGCCTCACGCGCCTGACGATCAACGGCGGGCAATCCGACCTGCCCCAGAACCAGACCGATGCCGCCACCTCGGCCGCCCTGCATCAAGAGGTCATGGCACAGCGCGCCGTCCTGTCGCGCTCGCCGGTCCTTATGTGGAAAGAGGCCGCGGATGGCTCGGTGATCTGGGCGAACCACGCCTACCTGATCCGCGCGGTGGAACTTCTGCCCGATGGCGAAGACCTGTCCTGGCCCCTGCCCAGGCTTTTCGACCAGACGGCCGCAAACTCCGGCCGGGTGCCACGGCTGAAACTGCAGATGCCCAGCGGCCCGGAATGGTTCGATCTGGTACGGATGCCCCAGGGCGACGAAGCGCTCTGCTATGCCATGGCTGCCGACAAGGCGGTTCAGGCCGAAACTGCTCTGCGTGAGTTCATGCAGACCCTGACCAAGACCTTCGCCGACCTCCCCATCGGGCTTGCGATCTTCGACCGCTCCCGCTGCCTGCAGATGTTCAACCCCTCGCTGGCCGACCTTACCACCCTGCCGCCCGAGCTTTTGATCGCGCGTCCCACACTAAACGCCTTCCTCGATGCAATGCGCGCCCGGGCGATGATTCCCGAACCGCGCGACTACCGCAGCTGGCGCAAGCAGCTTGCCCGGCTGGAGGAAGAGGCCGCCATGGGCATCTTCGAAGAAACCTGGAGCCTGCCGGGCGGCCAGACCTACCGCGTGATCGGCCGCCCGCATCCGAACGGGGCGCTGGCATTCATGTTCGAGGACATCTCGAACGAAATGTCGCAGACCCGGCGCTATCGGGCGGACGTGGAACTGGGCCAGTCGGTGATCGACGCCGTCGAGGATGCCGTCGCGGTCTTCTCGCAGGGCGGTCAGCTGGTGATGTCCAACCATGCCTATGCCCAGCTTTGGCAGCATGACCCGCAGGTTCTCTTGTCCGAAGCCAGCATCACCACTCTCTGCGCCTGGTGGCGTGAGCATGCAGCGCCAACCCTCCTGTGGGACGACGCCATCGACTTCGCCACCAGCGGCGACGACCGGTCACCCTGGGAAGGTGACGTGCGGCTTCTGGACGGGCGGCTGGTGTCCTGCCGGTTCCGGCCGCTGACGGGCGGTGCGACGCTGATCTCGTTCCGCGTCCAGGGAACGATGGGCCTGACCCCAGTCCGGGACCCTTCGCACTTGGACATGCTTTCTGCCTGAGACTTGCGGTGGCAATCCGGGCGGCTACAGTCCCGTCATGCCCAACCCCGCCGAAATCGTCACGATCCCGCTTCCGACCGCCGCCGAGACCGAGGCGTTGGGCCGCAGGCTGGCGACCCTTGCCGGTCCGGGCGATGCGATCCTGCTGGAAGGCCCCATCGGAGCCGGGAAATCCTGCCTCGCCCGCGCCTTCATCCGCGCCCGACTGGGTGAGGCGGAGGAAGTCCCCTCGCCGACCTTCACTCTGGTCCAGGTCTACGACGATGACGGCACCGAAATCTGGCATGCCGACCTTTACCGCCTGACCCATCCGGACGAAGTCTGGGAACTCGGCCTCGATCAGGCGTTCGAGACCGCAATCTGCCTGGTGGAATGGCCCGACCGCCTTGGCAGTCACCTCCCCGCCGGCGCCCTGACCATCCGGCTGGAGGCCAAGGGGGAGGGTCGACAGGCCGTTGTCACCGGCGGCCGACCGGGCCTGGCCAGGGCCTTGGCGCATGACTGACCGCGCCCACGATCTGACAGCATTTCTCCATCGCTCCGGATGGGGAGCGGCGGAGCGGCGGCATCTTGCAGGCGACGCCTCGGATCGCCGGTACGAACGGTTGCGGCTTGGCGCGGCGACCGCCGTCCTGATGGACAACCCGCCCGGAGGCGCCGACGACCCCGCGGCCTTTTCCGCCATGGCCCGGCACCTGCGCGCGCTTGGCCTCTCGGCCCCGGCGATCCTTGCGGAAGACCTTGCGCAAGGCTTCCTGCTGCTGGAGGACCTTGGCGACGACCTTTTCGCCCGTCTGGTCGCTGCCGACCCGACCCGCGAAGACCAGCTTTACGCCGCAGCGACCGACACGCTTTTGCACCTGCAGGCCGCCGCCCCGCCCTCAGGCCTGCCCAACCTTACCGCCGAAGACTGGGCCACCGCCGCAGGGTTCGCCCTCGACTGGTACGCCTTTGCGGCGTCGGGAACCCGCCCTGATCCAGCCGAATTCCACGCCGCCCTGACCAAAGCCTTGCAGGCCCATGCCGACGGCCCGCGCGTCTTGATCCTGCGCGACTTCCACGCCGAGAACCTGATCTGGCTACCCGGACGGGACAGCCTGGCGCGGACCGGGCTTCTCGACTTCCAACTCGGCCAGCTCGGCCAGCCCGGCTATGATCTGGTGTCACTTCTGCAAGACGCCCGCCGCGACGTCAGCCCGGCAACCGAAACCCGCATGATCGCCCGCTTCATCGCAGCAACGCAAACCGATCCGCAGGACTTTGCCGCCCACTATGCGACCTTAGGCGCCCAGCGCGCGCTGCGCATTCTGGGTGTCTTCGCGCGGCTCTGCCTTGTGGCAGGCAAGCCCGGCTACCTGCCCTTGATCCCCCACGTCTGGAGCCAGTTGCAAGCCAACCTCGCACATCCGGCCCTTGCCGATCTTCGCGCGGTCTGCGACCGGGTCCTGCCTGCTCCGACACCCGACCTCCTGCAGAAAATCAAAGCGCAATGCCCGCCTACCCCTTCCCGCTGATGCTCTTCGCCGCCGGGTTCGGCACCCGGATGAAGGCGCTGACCGCAGACCGGCCCAAACCGCTGATCCCGGTCACGGGGCGGGCGCTGATCGACCACGCGCTGGATGTCGCCACTGCGGCCGACGTGGGGCGCATCGTCGTCAACACCCACTACCGGGCCGAACAGATGGCCGCGCATCTGGCGGGCAGCGGCGTCACGATCAGCCACGAGGCCGACCGGATTCTGGAAACCGGCGGGGGCCTCAAGGCCGCCTTGCCGCTCCTTGGCGACGGGCCGGTAGCGATCCTGAACAGCGATGGCATCTGGACCGGGGCCAACCCGCTGCAAACCCTCGCCGTCGCCTGGGACAACACTAGAATGGAGGCGCTTCTCCTCCTCCTGCCGCTGGACCGCACCCGCGCGCATGGGCCAAAGGGTGATTTCCGTGTCGATGCCGAAGGCCGCCTCTCGCGCGGGGCCGGGGGTGAGGATCACGTCTACATCGGCGCCCAGATCATCAACCCAGACCGCGTCCGCGCCTTCCCCGACGAGGTCTTTTCGCTGAACCGCGTCTGGGACCAGATGATCGCCGCCGGCACCGCCTTCGGCGTCCTGCATCCCGGCGACTGGTGCGATGTCGGCCACCCGGAGGGGATTGCCGAGGCCGAGCGCCTGCTGCACGATGCCCGGCATGGCTAAGCCTGTTTCCCTTTTCGCACTGCCGCCCGGCGTGGATTTTCCCGCCGAACTGGTCGCAGGGCTACTGGAACAGATGGCCGGAAAACCGCCCGAGGCGATGGCCCGGGTCACCCTGATCGTGAACACTCAGCGCATGCGGCGGCGGGTCGTGGAATGCCTGCAGGGCTATGGGGCGCGGCTCCTTCCCCGCATCCTTCTGGTGACCGAGGCCGCCACCCTGGCAAATCTGCCCCTGCCGCAGCCCATCTCGCCCCTTCGGCGCAGGCTGGTTCTGTCCGTTCTCCTCGACAGCCTTCTGGCCACCGGAACCACGCATTTCCCCCGCGCCGCGCTGTATGAACTGGCCGACAGCCTCGCCGGATTGATGGAGGAGATGCAGGGCGAAGGCATCACGCCCGGCCGGATCGCCGCGCTGGACGTCGCCAACCATTCCGCCCACTGGGCGCGCACCCAGGCCTTCCTTGGCATCGTGTCCGAGGCATTGGCAGGCGACGCGCCGGATGCCGAGGCGATCCTGCGCCAGGTGGTCGCGGGCCTGCCCGACAGCTGGGCCGCAGTGCCACCCCCCGGGCCAGTGATCCTTGCAGGCTCGACCGGGTCACGCGGGACGACTGCGCTTCTGATGCAGGCCATCGCTCAGCTGCCGCAGGGCGCAATCGTTCTGCCGGGCTACGACTTCGATCTTCCGCCAGAAGTCTGGGACGGCATGGACGACGTGCTTAGCGCCGAGGATCATCCGCAGTTCCGGTTCCGCAGGCTAATGGACCTACTTGGATGCGGTCCGCTGGACGTCCAGCCATGGACCACCACCCCCGCGCCCGACCCCCAGCGGAACAAGCTCATTTCTTTGTCGCTTCGCCCCGCGCCGACGACGCATCAATGGCTGGCCGAGGGTCCCCATCTGCCCGATCTTGTCGATGCCACCGAGGGGCTGACGTTGCTGGAAGCCCCCAGCCCGCGATCCGAGGCCGTTGCCATCGCGCTGGTCCTGCGCAAGGCGGCGGAGGATGGCACCCGCGCGGCCCTCATCTCGCCCGACCGCAACCTGACCCGCCGCGTGACTGCCGCGCTTGACCGCTGGGGCATCCGCCCCGACGATTCGGCCGGGCGCCCTCTGGCTCTCTCCGCTCCCGGGCGGCTGATGCGGCAGGTCGCGGCGCTCTTTGGACAGAAGCTGACGTCGGACGCCCTCCTCGCGCTCCTCAAGCACCCGCTTGCCTTCACCGGCGCCGGTCGCGGCCCGCACCTGATCCTGACCCGCGAGCTGGAGCTTCACATCCGGCGCAACGGCCCCGCCTTCCCGACGGCCGACAGCCTGCGGCACTGGGCCACGCTGTCCGGTCTGTCTCAGGCGGAGGATTGGGCCGGGATCGTCGCCGACACGCTGTGCGGCCACGAAATGCTTGGGCGGCAATCGCTGTCGGATTACGTCGCCCTGCACCTGCGCCTGACCGAGCGTCTGGCAGCAGGGTTCGACACGTCCGGAAGCAGCGCGCTTTGGCAAAAGGCAGCCGGGGAAGAGGCGCAGACGGCGCTGGCCGAATTGCAGCAAGAAGCCTCGGCAGCGGGCGACATGACGCCGATGGACTATGCGGGCATCTTCCTCGGTGTCCTGCAGCGGCACGAGGTGCGCGAAACCGAAAGCGTGCATCCCGGCATAATGATCTGGGGCACGCTGGAAAGCCGGGTTCAAGGCGCCGACCTCGTGATCCTTGGTGGCCTCAACGACGGAACCTGGCCCGCGCAACCACCGCCCGATCCCTGGCTGAACCGGGCGATGCGGAAAGAGGCGGGGCTTCTCTTGCCCGAACGCCGGATCGGCCTGTCCGCACACGACTACCAGCAGGCGGTGGCCGCGCCTCAAGTCGTTCTCAGCCGGTCCAAGCGCAGCAGCGAGGCGGAAACCGTCGCCTCACGCTGGCTGAACCGGCTGGTGAACCTGATGGCGGGTCTTCCGACCAGACGTGGCCCGGAAGCCCTGGCAGAGATGCGCAAAAGGGGCGACACTTGGCTGCAATTGGCTCAGGCCTTCGATGCCCCGCCCAGGGTCGATGCGACCCTGCGCCCCTCACCCCGCCCCCCGGTCGCCGCCCGCCCGCGCAAGCTGTCGGTGACCGAGATCAAGACCCTGATCCGCGACCCCTATGCCATCTACGCGCGCCATGTTCTCAAGCTGAAACCGCTCGACCCGCTGCGCCCCGAAGCCGACCCGCGTCTGCGCGGCGTGGTGCTGCACGAGATCCTGGAAATCTTCCTCCGCCAAGGGGGCGGTCCGCGCGAAACGCTGCTGTCCATCGCCGACGCCGTCCTCGCTGACCGCGTGGCCTGGCCCCTTGCCCGCACGATCTGGCGCAGCCGCATCGCCAAGGCCGCCGACGCCTTCCTCACCTTCTCCGCCTCGACTGGCGGCCAACCCGTGCTGCTGGAAGAAAAGGGTGCTGTGCAGGTTCCGGGCCTCGACTTCACGCTGACCGGCAAGCCGGACCGGATCGACCGGCTGGCGGATGGTCGGCTACTGCTCATCGACTACAAGACCGGCGATCCGCCGTCTCCGGCGCAGCAGGAGCATTTCGACAAGCAACTGCTTCTCCTTGCCGCGATGGCCGAAGGCGGCGGGTTCAAGGGGCTGGGGCCCGAAGAGGTGGCCCGCGTGGTCTATGTGGGCCTCAAGGCCCAGCTGAAGCTGTCCGACATCACCCTCGAACCCGGACAAGTCGCCACCGGCTGGGCCGAGTTCGGCAAGCTGATGACGTCCTATGCGCGGCCGACCCAAGGCTACACGGCCCGCCGCGCGCTGGAAAAGACCACGGACGCAAGCGACTACGACCACCTCTCGCGCTACGGCGAATGGGAGATGACCGACACCCCGACCCCTGAAAGCCTGACATGACCCAGGCCTTCACCCGCCAGATCGCCGCCGCGCATCCCGCCAGCAACACCTGGCTGTCCGCCAATGCCGGATCGGGCAAGACCCGCGTCCTGACCGACCGGGTTGCCCGCCTTTTGCTGTCGGGCGTCGAACCGCAACACATCCTCTGCCTGACCTACACCAAGGCCGCCGCCAGCGAGATGCAGAACCGCCTGTTCGGCAGGCTTGGCGAATGGGCGATGATGCCCGAGGTGAAGTTGCAAGAGGAACTCGCCAAGCTTGGCGAACCCGACAATCCACCAGAACGCCTTGCCCGTGCCCGCCAGCTGTTCGCCCGCGCGATTGAGGCCCCCGGCGGCCTGCGCATCCAGACGATCCACAGCTTCTGCGGCAGCCTCCTCCGCCGCTTTCCGCTCGAGGCCGGCGTCTCCCCCGGGTTTGTCGAGATGGACGACCGCACCGGCAAGCTGATGCGCGCAGAGATCGTCGAGGAAATGGCCGACGGCTCGAACGCCAAGGTCGTGCGTCGCTTGACCGAGGTGCAGAACGGCGAAAAGTTCGGCGAGTTGATCGAAGAGATCGCCCGACACCGCGCCCGCTTTGCCCAGCCGCTGACCCGGGATCAGGTCTGGCGGCTGTTTGGCCTGCCCGACATCGTGGATGACGCCTACCTCCTGTCGCTTGCGTTCAAGGGAACCGAAGACTGGCTGATCGCCCAGACCCTGCCGCTGCTGCGCGCGGCGACCCCGACTATGCAGGACCTTGCGACGGTTCTGGCCGGGATCAACTGGCAGGGACCGGCGCGGGCCGATCTTCAAACCCTTTATGATGCCTTCTTGCTGAAGAAGGGCGATGTCCGCATTCCCGAGCCCAAGTTTGGCTCGGTCCCATCCCGCAAGGTCAGGACAGCGATGGATACGCTGGTCCATGACTTCGACGACTTCATGCAGCGCGTGGCCGATGCCCGCCAGACGGAACTCGCCCTATCTGCCGCCGAAAAGACCCTCGCCCTGCATGACTTCGCCGCCGTCTTCCTGCCCGAATACGACCGCCGCAAGGCCGCCCGCGGGCTCCTTGACTTCGATGACCTGATCCTGCGCGCCAAGGACCTTCTGACCAACCCTTCGCTGGCCGCCTGGGTCCTCTACCGCCTCGACGGCGGGATCGATCACATCCTTGTCGACGAGGCGCAGGACACCAGCCCCGAACAGTGGGACCTGATCGAGGCGCTGGCCGCCGAACTCATCGCCGGGGAAGGCGCGAACACGCGCGACCGGACGCTGTTCGTGGTCGGCGACAAGAAGCAGTCGATCTATTCCTTCCAGGGTGCCGACGTCGCCGCCTTCGACCAGATGCGCGATCATTTCGGCTCACGTCTGGCCGGAGGTCGCGGCCTGAACGACAGCGTCCTGGAACACTCGTTCCGGTCGTCACGCGCCATCCTTGACGTGGTGGACAAGACCTTCACCCCCGCCGAACAGGCAGCCCTTGGCGGCGGGTCGCATCACATCGCGATCAACGACAAGCTTCCCGGACGGGTCGATGTCTGGCCCGTTCTGGAAAAGGCTGAAACGCCCGAACCCGGCCCCTGGTACGAACCCGTCGACACCACCCATTCCGAAGACCCGCAGATCCGCCTGGCCAGGAACATCGCCGAATGGATCCGCGACCGCGTCGAAGGCGGCGAGCAGATCCCCCAGGCGCCAAAGGACGGCGGCCCCACCGAACGCCCCATCCGCTATGGCGATTTCCTGATCCTCGTCCAGCGCCGCTCGGGTGTCTTCCACGACATCATCCGCGCCTGCAAGGACCTCAAGCTTCCCATCGCCGGGGCCGACCGGCTCAAGCTTGGCGGAGTGCTTGCCGTCAAGGACCTGTCGGCGCTGCTGGCCTTCCTTGACACGCCCGAAGACGACCTCTCCCTCGCCGCCGTCCTGCGCTCGCCCCTCTGCGGCTGGACCGAGGCCGAGCTTTTCCGCCTCGCCCATCCCCGCAAAGGCTATCTGTGGGAGGCCCTGCGCGACCATCCGGGCCACACCGATACCAAGGCCTTCCTCGACGACATGCGCGGCCAGGCCGATTTCCTGCGACCCTACGACCTGATCGAACGCGTCCTGCACCGCCACGACGGCCGCCGCAAACTGGTCGGCCGCCTGGGTCCCGAGGCGGAAGACGGCATCGACGAACTGCTCAGCCAGGCCCTTGCCTTCGAGACGGCAGAAGTCCCCAGCCTCACAGGCTTCCTCACCTGGATGGAGACCGACGATGTCGAGGTCAAACGCCAGATGGACGGCGAGGGCGACCTGATCCGGGTGATGACCGTCCACGGCGCCAAGGGGTTGGAGGCCGAGATCGTCATCCTTCCCGAATGTGCCGACTATTCGCCGCCCGACCGCGACCAGATCTATCCGCTGCAGAACGGCCCCGCAGTCTGGAAGGTCAGCAAGGAAGAAAGCCCAGCCTCGCTTGCCGCCGAACGCGAAGCGCGGACCGAGAAGGACGCTGCCGAACGCTTGCGGCTCCTCTATGTGGCGATGACCCGCGCCCGCTGTTGGCTGGTCGCTTCTGGATCAGGAAAGGTCACCAAAGACACGACCTGGCACCGGCTTATCAGCAATGGCGTCGCGGCCGCAGGGCAGACCGAACTGACCGACGGCATCGTCCGGCACAGCTTTGGCACCTGGCCCGCCCCCGTGCACCAAGACAAGGTCGCAGCAGTCCCGCTGCACCTTCCCGCATGGACCAGCCTGCCCGCCCCCGACGCCCCGCGTCCGGCTCAGGTCCTGTCACCGTCCGACCTGGGCGGTCCCAAGGCCCTGCCCGGCGAACCCGCCTGGCCCGAGGCCGAGGCCCGCGCCCGGGGCACTGCATTGCACCTTCTTCTGGAACGCCTGCCCGGTCTTGACCCCGTGGATTGGGAAAGCCACGCCGCCGCTCTGATTGCCGACAGCGCCTATCGTGCCGACGCCCTCGCCGAGGCCACAAGCGTCCTGCGCCATCCCGACCTGTCGCGCCTCTTTGGTGCGGACAGCCTGACCGAAGTCGCCGTCACCGCCCCCTGGCAAGGCCGCACCCTGACCGGCTCCATCGACCGCCTCATCATCGGCCCCGACCGCATCCTGGTCATCGACTTCAAGTCGAATGCCATTGTCCCCGACCGGTCCGAAAGTGTCCCCGAAGGCATCCTCCGCCAGCTTGGCGCCTATGCCCACATGCTGGCGCAAATCTACCCCGACCGGAGGATCGAGACGGCGATCCTCTGGACCAAGGCCCCCCGCCTCATGCCCGTCGATCCCGAGATCGTGAGTGCAGCCCTTACCCGCACCACGATCCCTTGACGTTCCCGCCCCGCCTCCATACCTTCCTTACCCGACAAATCCCGTAGGAGAACGATCATGGGCGCTGCCACCGTCGCAGTCACCGACGCCACCTTCGACACCGAAGTCCGCAAGTCGCCGATTCCGGTCGTCGTGGATTTCTGGGCCGAATGGTGCGGCCCCTGCCGCCAGATCGGCCCGGCGCTTGAGGAACTGGCCACCCAGTACGCCGGTCAGGTCAAGATCGTGAAGGTCAACGTGGACGAGAACCCGGACAGCCCCGCCACCCTCGGCGTGCGCGGCATTCCGGCCCTGTTCATGTTCAAGGACGGCCAGGTCGTGTCGAACAAGGTCGGCGCCGCCCCGAAGGCCGCGCTGGAAAACTGGATCAAGTCGGCGATCTGATCCCGTCTCGAACAGTTACCGCGCCCGGCCTCCGCGATACGGGGCCGGGCGTTTTCATTACCAATTCGTCGCCCGGGCTACAGCCACCTCGGCCAGTTCGCCGGAAGCATCCACCGTCAGCGGCGACGCCAAGGCTGCCTCGACGTCCTCCGGCATCAGCCCGATGTCTTGCAGCGCCGCCCTCGGGACCGCAATCAGCGCCGCGCGCATCTGCCGGCGCCGCACCCACTCAGCCAATCTGGTCAGCCCAGCCATGAACGGCGCAATCGCCTTCGCATGCCCGGCAAGGCCCCCGGCGCGTCCCATTCTGTCCATTTCCGACCTCCGCCATTTGGTTTCCCTGACCTGAACCTTCACTCGGGCCGCCCTGCCACGGCCAGTTCTAGGATCAAAGCAGACCGCTACGGATTTCGCACTGGCCCAGAGCGGAACCCCTTTGGTATGATCCCGGCATCAGGAGGCGGACCCATGCCATCCAAACCCTACGGTACGATCTGCGCGCTCTCGAAAGCCTGCGAGATCATCGAGCCGCGTTGGACATTGCTGATCCTCAACCAGATGTGGTGCGGCTATACCCGTTTCAGCGACATCCGCCGTGCGGTCGGCAACATTTCTCCCGGGGTCCTGTCGAAGCGTCTAAGCGAGATGGAGAAGGTCGGCCTCATAGAACGGATCGAGGATCGCGCCAAGGGCAGCATCGACTATATCCGCACCCAGATGGCCATCGAACTGGAACCCGCTATGGATGCCATCTCGATCTGGGCGCAGCGCCATATCGACGCCGAGGTTGCATTGTCCAATACCAACCTCTCGAACATGATGTGGAAGTTCGGCAAGGCGATAAAGCCCGCCCACCTTCCCGCACGCCGTGTGGTGATCCGCCTCCATTTCGCCGACAAGGCCGAACCGTATCCCACCTGGTGGCTTGTGGCCGATCCCGCTACGCCGCCCGAAGTCTGCTCTGTGATCCCCGACGTTGATGTCGATCTTTTTGTCGAGACGACCAAAATGTCCTGGAGCGCCCTGTTGCTGGGCCGGTCGACCGTCGCGCGCGAGATCGACTCCGGCCGGTTGTTCATGACCGGGGATCCCGTCCTGATGCGAACGATCAACAACTGGCTGCCCCGGTCGGACTATGCCCAGACCGACGGCATCCGGATGCTGCCCGCTGCGGAGCGGGTTGCAAAGACGGATGGTCAACAGAAAGTGTCATGCTAGAGTGACAGCATGGCCCCATTTTCCATCCTGCTCCTCGGCGGCACCGGCACCATCGGCCGGGCGACTGCGCAGGCTCTGCGGGCCGAGGGTCACCACGTCACTGCCCTGATCCGCCCGCAGGCCGACGCCAATCTCCTGCTTGGTTGCACAGTGATCCGGGGAAATCTGCCCGACGCCTTTCCCGAGGCGATGATCGGCATCGACGCCGTCGTTTCCTGCCTCGCCTCGCGTACCGGCGCGCCCCAGGACGCCTGGGCCGTCGACCATGCCGCCAATTCCGCTGCGCTGAAGGCCGCCGTGGCGGCAGGGGTCCGCCACTTCACCCTCCTCTCCGCCATCTGCGTGCAGAAACCGCTCCTGGAATTCCAGCGCGCGAAGCTCGCCTTCGAGGCCCAACTGCAGGCTGCACCGCTCAACTGGACCATCGTCCGCCCCACGGCCTTCTTCAAGTCCCTCTCGGGCCAGGTTCCCCGGGTCGCCAAGGGCCAACCCTTCCTTGTCTTCGGTGACGGGAAACTCACCGCCTGCAAACCCATCTCGGACGCCGACCTTGGCCGGTTCCTTGCCCTCACCCTGACCGACCCCGACAAGAGCAACCGCATCCTGCCCATCGGCGGCCCGGGTCCCGCGATCACCCCCTTGGACCAGGCCGCAATGCTGGAACGCCTTACCGGCCAACCCGTCCGCATCCGCCACGTCCCCGTTGCACTGATGCACGGGATCGTCGGCCTCCTCACCGCTCTCGGCACCCTGTCGCCGCGTCTGAGGGCCAAGGCCCAACTCGCCCGCATCGGCCGCTACTACGCCACGCAACCGATGCTCCTGTGGAACCCCGCGACCCAGACCTTCGACGCCGACGCCACGCCCGAGTTCGGCAGCGACCGGCTGGAGGACCACTACGCTGCCATGCTGCGGGGCGAAGTGGCGGATGACCGCGGGGCGCATGCGATCTTCTGACCGGGCTCCCGCATCCGTTCTTTCATTCGCAACGGTTTTCCTGTATGGCCCCCGCCATCTGAGACGTGCGGCCCGCCCCCGGGGCACATGCAAAGGATACGGGGGAAGGGCGGCAATGGGGCCGCCGGATAACGAGGGCACCGGCAGGGGCCGGGTCCTCAGAGGAAACGATACATGTTCAATGTGACCAAGAAATCGATCCAGTGGGGCAATGAAACGCTCACTCTGGAAACCGGGAAAGTTGCGCGTCAGGCCGATGGGTCGGTGATCGCGACGCTGGGCGAAACCCAGGTGATGGCCAACGTGACCTTCGCGAAATCCGCGAAGCCGGGCCAGGACTTCTTCCCGCTGACCGTTCACTACCAGGAAAAGTACTACGCAGCCGGCAAGATCCCCGGCGGCTTCTTCAAGCGCGAGGCGCGTCCTTCGGAGAAAGAGACGCTGACCTCGCGTCTGATCGACCGCCCGATCCGCCCGCTGTTCGTCGACGGCTTCCGCAACGAAGTGCTGGTCATGGCCACCGTGCTGTCCTGCGACCTGGTGAATGACCCCGACATCGTGGCGATGATTGCGGCCTCCGCCGCCCTGACCGTTTCGGGCGTGCCGTTCATGGGCCCGATCGGCGCGGCCCGCGTCGGTTTCGTCGACGGCCAGTATGTGCTGAACCCGGCGATGGACGACATGACGCAGCTGCGCATGAAGCCCGAACAGCGCCTGGACCTCGTCGTCGCCGGCACCAAGGACGCCGTGATGATGGTGGAATCCGAGGCTTACGAGCTGACGGAAGAGGAAATGCTCGGCGCCGTGGTGTTCGGTCACGAACAGATGCAGCCGGTGATCGACCTCATCATCGACTTCGCGGAATCCTCCGCCAAGGAACCCTACGACTTCTCGCCGCCCGATTTCTCGGACCTCTACGCCAAGGTGAAAAAGGCCGGTGAAAGCCTGATGCGCGCCGCCTTTGCGCTGCGTGACAAGCAGGAACGCACCACTGCCATCGAGGCAGCCGTCGCCGCGATCACCGCGAAGATGAGCGAGGAAGACCAGGCCGACCCGAACCTTTATCCGGCGATCAAGAAGCTGGAATCGGCGGTTCTGCGCGGTGACGTGGTCAAGAAAGGCGCCCGGATCGACGGCCGCGACACCAAGACCGTCCGCCCGATCGTCTGCGAAACCGGCGTCCTGCCGCGTGCGCATGGCTCGGCTCTGTTCACCCGGGGTGAAACCCAGGGCCTCGTTGTGACGACCCTTGGGACCGGCGAGGATGAGCAGATCATCGACGCGCTGAACGGCAACTACCGGTCGAACTTCCTCCTGCACTACAACTTCCCGCCCTACTCGGTCGGCGAAGTTGGCCGCGTGGGTTCGCCCGGCCGTCGTGAGATCGGCCACGGCAAGCTGGCCTGGCGCGCGCTGCAGGCGGTTCTGCCCGCGCCCACCGACTTCCCCTACACCATTCGCGTGGTGTCGGAGATCACCGAATCGAACGGCTCCTCGTCCATGGCTTCGGTCTGCGGCGGGTCCTTGTCGATGATGGACGCGGGCGTGCCGCTGAAGGCTCCGGTCGCGGGCGTCGCGATGGGTCTGGTGCTGGAAGAGGACGGTGACTGGGCGGTTCTGACCGACATCCTGGGCGACGAGGATCACCTCGGCGACATGGACTTCAAGGTCGCGGGCACCGCGGCTGGCATCACCTCGCTGCAGATGGACATCAAGATCGCCGGGATCACCCCCGACATCATGAAGCAGGCTCTCGCTCAGGCGAAAGACGGCCGTCTGCACATCCTGAATGAGATGGCCAAGGCGCTGACTGCCCCGCAGGGCTTCAGCGAATACGCCCCGAAGATCGAGACGATGCAGATCCCGACCGATAAGATCCGCGAAGTGATCGGCTCGGGCGGCAAGGTCATCCGCGAGATCGTCGAGGTTTCTGGTGCCAAGGTCGACATCAACGACGACGGCCAGATCAAGATCGCCTCGAACGACCAGAAGGCCATCAAGAAGGCCTACGACATGATCTGGTCGATCGTGGCAGAACCGGAAGAGGGCCAGATCTACACCGGCAAGGTGGTCAAGCTGGTCGACTTCGGCGCCTTCGTGAACTTCTTCGGCAAGCGCGACGGTTTGGTGCATGTGTCCCAGATCGCCAACAAGCGCCTGAACCACCCGAATGAGCTTCTGAAGGAAGGCCAGGAGGTCAAGGTCAAGCTTCTGGGCTTCGACGACCGCGGCAAGGTCCGCCTTGGCATGAAGATGGTCGACCAGGAGACCGGTGAGGAAATCACCGAGAAGAAGGAAGAGCCCGCCGAGGGCTGAGACCCTCTGATGGCGTGAACGTGAAGGCCTCGGGGGAAACCTCGGGGCCTTTTCCGTCTTGTCTCACGATGTCTTGTGGTGCGCGTGATCCGCAACCCCGCAAGGATCGCAACCAGAGGACAAGTCCATGATCATCACCCGCCGCAGCTTTATCGTGACCGGCCTCGCCGCCAGCCTGACCAGTCGCGCTTCTGCCCACCAGACCGCTGAAGACTGGGTGATGCCCGAGGAGTTCCTGCCCCGCCCGGTCCGCTTTGCCGAAGAGCAGTTCCCCGGCACGATCATCGTTGATCCGGATTACTTCGCACTGTACTTTGCGCTGACCCCAACGCGGGGCATGCAGTATTCGGTCGGTATTGGGCGCGGCAACCTGTACGAGTCGGGATTTTTCACCGTTGGCGCCAAAAAGGAGTGGCCATCCTGGCGGCCCACGGACGATATGATCGCGCGCGATCCGGATCATTATGGAAAATGGGCCGACGGCATGCCGGGCGGGCCGGACAATCCCTTGGGCGCGCGGGCGATCTACCTGTTCGACGAGGCGGGCAACGACACCTTCCTGCGCATCCACGGCACGCCCGAGCCTTGGACCATCGGGTCGGCGGTGTCGAATGGCTGTGTGCGGCTGGCGAACGCGGACATTGAGGCGCTGTATGAACAGGTTGAGCTTGGCGCGCCGATCTACCTCTTGCCAAGGTTGGAAAGCTAGGCGCGGACGTCCAGCCCTCCCAGTTCCGCCAGCAGCCCCACGATCCGGTCCAGCCCCTTGCCGCTGCGCAGGTCCGACAGCACGAAGGGCCGCCCCGCACGGGCCTTCGCCGCGTCGGATTCCAGCATTTCCAGATCGACGCCCACATAAGGCGCAAGGTCGGTCTTGTTCACCACAAGAATGTCCGACCGCATCAGCCCCGGCCCCTTCTTGCGCGGGATGTCCTGCCCCGCCGCCGTGTCGATCACATAAATCGTCAGGTCCGCCAGTTCCGGCGAAAACGTCGCCGCCAGATTGTCCCCGCCGCTTTCGATCAGGATCAGGTCCAGCGCCGGATGCACCGCGCGCAAGTCCGCCACCGCCGCCAGGTTGATGCTGGCATCCTCGCGGATCGCGGTATGCGGGCAGCCCCCGGTTTCCACCCCCCGAATGCGGTCCAGCGGCAGAACCTGCGCCCGCATCAGGAACTCGGCGTCCTCACGCGTGTAGATGTCGTTGGTGATGACCGCCATCGACAGCTGCGGCGCCAGAACCCGCGACAGAGCCGCCGTCAGCGTGGTCTTGCCCGCACCGACCGGGCCGCCGATGCCGACGCGGAGGGGACCGTTGGGCGATGTCATGACCGGAAAATCCTCGTTTCCATATGTTCCTGCGCCATCGCCGCGATATCCGCACCGGGGGTGAAGGTGAACAGCGCCTCCTCCCCCGCACCCGAGGCACGCCGGGCCGCATCCGCGATCACCGGGGCAAGCGCGGCCAGAATCCGCTGCGTCTCGCCCTGCCCCAGAGGCATGAACCGCACTGCGACCGACAGAAGTTGCACGGCAAGCGCCTGTAGATACAGGCCCAGAACCTCGACCTCCGGCACGTCGAGAGACGCCGTTTCACGAGCTAAAGCAAGCACATAGGGCAAGTCCGGCGCAGAAGCATCGGTCAGGGCGCGGAAGCCCCGGGCCAGTTCTGCCGCCTCCAGCCGCCGCCCGACTGCCGGGACGAAGGCGTCGTAAAGTTCGGCCAGCCGGTCAAGATCCGCCCCCGCCTGGCGACCCATTGACAGAAACACCGCATCGGCAAAGCCCGAGCCACGGCTGATGACCGCCGCCACCCAAGCCTCCATCCCCGCCCCGTCCCGCACGGCACCCGAAGCAATCGCCCATTCCAACCCCTGCGAATGCGCGAAGGACCCGATGGGGAAGGCCGGCGAAAGGATCTGCGTCAGGCGCAGGCGGTCAAGCTCAGCCATGATGCGCCAGCGGAAAGCCATGCGGCCCGTGGTCATGCCCCAGCGTCCGGCCATGGCCATAGGCCCCGCCTTCCGGGTGGAACGGGCCGATCACGCGCTCAAGCCTAGCCCCCAGCCCGACCAGCATGCCCTCAAGCACATGGTCCTGCCGGATCACCAGCCAGCCCTCTTGCACCTCGCACGGCGTGTGCCGGTTCCCGATATGCCACGCCAGCCGCGCCAGGTTCGGCCCCGTCACCCGCACCACGGGTTCGTCCGCCGCGCGCACCTCGATCCGGCGGCCATCGTCGGTTTCCAAAGCATCGCCGGGGTCCAGGTTCGTCGTTTGCGCCAGGTCCACCATCACCGGCTCGCCCGCGTCGGTCATCAGCCGCTTTCGGCGCAGGAACCGTTCGTCATAGGACAGTGTCACCACGGCGGCGGCGGCCCCGTGCCATTTACCTTTTGGCAGATGCGTGCGGGCGGGAAGCGGGAAGGCCATGTCAGTACAGGAAATAGCGTTGGGCAAGGGGAAGTTCGGTGGCAGGCGCACAGGTCAGCAGCTCACCGTCTGCACGGACCTCGTAGGTCTCCGGATGTACCTCGATCATCGGCATCGCGTTGTTCAGCTTTAGGTCCGCCTTCGTCACCGACCGCGTTCCTGAAACCGGCACCAAATCCTTGCGCAGCCCCAGCTGCCCGCCAACCCCCGCCGCCTCTGCCGCCGCACTCACGAACAGTACCGCCCCCCGTTCCACCGACCGGCCAAAGGCCCCAAACATGGGGCGTGAGAACACCGGCTGCGGCGTCGGGATACTGGCATTGGTATCCCCCATCTGCGCCATGGCTATCGACCCGCCGACCAGCACCATCTCGGGCTTGGCGCCAAAGAACGCAGGCAACCACAACACCAGATCCGCCCGCTTGCCGACCTCGATACTGCCGACATTCGCGCTGAACCCCTGCGCCAGCGCCGGGTTGATCGTGTATTTCGCCACATAGCGGCGCACCCGAACGTTGTCGTTGTCCCCCGTCTCCTCGCTCAGCCGACCGCGCTGCTGCTTCATCTTGTGCGCGGTTTGCCAGGTGCGGGTGATGACTTCGCCCACCCGGCCCATCGCCTGACTGTCCGACGAGATGATCGAGAACGCCCCCATGTCGTGCAGGATGTCCTCGGCCGCAATGGTCTCACGCCGGATGCGGCTTTCGGCAAAGGCCACGTCCTCGGGGATCGAGCGGTCGAGGTGGTGGCAGACCATCAGCATGTCGAGATGCTCTTCGATGGTGTTTACCGTGTAGGGCATCGTCGGGTTGGTAGAGGAAGGCAGCACGTTCGGCTGGCTGACCACCTTGATGATGTCCGGGGCATGGCCGCCCCCAGCGCCCTCGGTGTGGAAGGCGTGGATCGTGCGGCCCTTGATCGCGGCCAGGGTGTTCTCGACAAAGCCCGACTCGTTCAGCGTGTCGGTATGGATCATCACCTGCACGTCCATGTCGTCCGCGACCGAAAGGCAGCAGTCGATGGCGGCGGGTGTCGTTCCCCAATCTTCGTGCAATTTCAACGCACAAGCGCCAGCATTGACCATCTCGACCAGTGCCTCGGGACGGCTGGCGTTGCCCTTCCCCGACAGGCCGAAGTTGATCGGGAACGCGTCCAGCGCTTGCAGCATCCGCCCGATGTGCCACGGCCCCGGCGTACAGGTGGTGGCCAATGTCCCATGCGCCGGTCCGGTCCCGCCGCCCAGCATCGTGGTGATCCCGGAATGCAGCGCGTCCTCGATCTGGCCGGGGGCGATGAAGTGGATGTGGGCGTCGATACCGCCCGCGGTCAGGATGCGCCCCTCACCGGCGATGACCTCGGTCCCCGGTCCGATGATGATGGTCACGCCGGGCTGAGTGTCAGGGTTGCCCGCCTTGCCGATGGCATGGATCAACCCCTCGCGCAGGCCGACATCGGCCTTGTATATACCCGTCCAGTCGACGATCAGCGCGTTGGTGATGACTGTATCTACAGTCCCGCCTGACCGAGGCACCTGGCTTTGCCCCATCCCGTCGCGGATCACCTTGCCCCCGCCGAACTTGACCTCCTCGCCGTAAGTGGTCATGTCACGTTCAACCTCGATGATAAGGTCGGTGTCACCCAGCCGGACCCGGTCACCCGTGGTTGGGCCATACATTGCGGCGTAGTCTGAGCGGGCAATCCGGTGGGCCATTGGCTGTCCTTCAGGGGGTTCCGGGTCCGCGCTTTGCCAGACGCTTGGCATTCGCGCTGGTCCGGCGGCGGATGGGTTTCAGGGCATGATCGGCAATGACGGCGGGCGATTTGCCCTGCATCGCCGCGCGGGTGGCAGAGACGGCTGACTGCTGCACGGCGTCCAGCTTCTCGCTGACCATGCGAACGTTTTCTGACGGGGTGACGCGCCACAGGCCAGCCATGCCCAGCATGCGCATTCCGATCACCATCTGAGCTTCGGCCAGCATCGTTGCCGTGCGGATCGACAGGCTCATCATCTGTATCGGGGTCGGGAACATCGGGGTTTCCTTTCAGGGCTGTGTTTGGAACAGCCTACAGCGGTCCCATGACAGCTGCGTTGAACCCATACACATGGCGACGCCCCAGGATCGGAACAAGCCGCACCTCGCGCGATTGCCCCGGCTCGAACCGCACCGCCGTCCCTGCCGGGATGTCCAGCCGCTGTCCCCGTGCTGCTGCGCGGTCGAAGTCCAGCCCGGGGTTCGTCTCGGCAAAGTGGTAGTGGCTACCCACCTGCACCGGGCGGTCCCCGGTATTCGCGACCATCAGCACCGTGACCGGCGCACCCGCGTTCAGCTCGATCTCGCCCGCGGCGGCCAGGATCTCCCCCGGGATCATCGCCGCGACCGACGCTTGATGACCACGCCGACGACAACCACCAGCGCCAGGGCGATCAGCGCCAGGTGGTCCGGCTCGGTCAGGAAATGCGCCGGGCCGGTGGTGGTGTGATCCCCGGGATGAGCAAGGGCGGGTGAGGCGGAGGCAAGCAGCAGGAGAAGGGAGTGTTTCATTTGGACCTCAACGGATGGGATGGTGGACGGTCACAAGCTTGGTGCCGTCGGGAAAGGTGGCCTCGACCTGGACCGAATGGATCATCTCGGGCACCCCCGCCATGCACTGGTCGCGGGTGATGACATGGGCGCCGGCCTGCATCAGGTCCGACACGCTCCGCCCGTCCCGCGCGCCTTCGACGACGAAATCGGTGATCAGCGCGATCGCCTCGGGGTGGTTCAGCTTGACGCCGCGCGCCAGCCGGCCCCGGGCGACCATCGCGGCCAGCGAGACCAGCAGCTTGTCCTTCTCCCGCGGGGTCAGGTTCATGGGGTCACTCCCTGCATCTGCCAGACGCGCGGCAGGGGTCGGCCCGTCAGCCGCGCCATCGCCGCGCCAAGATAAAGCTTCAGGGGCCAGGGCTCTGCCGCCACCGCCCGCAATAGACAGCGCCCGTTCCAGCCCGACACCGCAGCCGTGACACCCTCCGGCACCGCCACTGCGCGCAAGCTGTCCACCGCCGCCTCACGCCCCGAACCGCAGAAGGCCAGCGTCGCGAAGGCCGACCCGCCGCCCAGAACCGCCGCACTGTCCGTCACCGCCCCCGCGTCCAGCCGCAGCTGTTCCACCCACAGGGGCCGCCCCCGCAGCGTCACCCGCCGCCGGTCCGCCAATCGGGCTGCCCGGGGCCGTTCGCCCATTGCCCGCCGCCCAAGCACCACCATCTCCAGCAGCAGACAGCCCGCCCCGTCGCCCAGCTCAACCTCGGTCGCCCGCTCCAGGTTCGAGCCTTCGAACAGAATCGTCTCCTGCGGCAGCCAGACCAGATCCGCACCCGCCCCAGCGCTTAGCGCCACGCGCAGACGCGCCGGTTCATCGGGCGCCAGATAGGCCCTTTCGGCCGTCTGGGTCGTGGCCGTCACCTTCGCCCGCTCCGCCAGATCCAGCGCAAACCCGATCCGGTCACCCGAGGTCAGCCCGCCCGAGGTGTTCAGGAAAACCACCTCAGGCCGCTCCGGCGTCGACCGCGGCAGCATCGCCCGGGCCGAGCCCTCCTGCCGCAGGTCTGCCAGCCGCGTCACCGGCCCTGCCGCCACAAGCCGCACCGACGCCTGCCCGAAGGCACGCTGGCTCTGGGTGCGGATGGCTTGAAAGTCGCGCGGCATGGTTCCCCCGTCTCGCGCCCAGATAACGACCCCGCTTCCGGGCCAGCAATTCGGATCGCCCCAAGACAGAAAGGGTCGGCACCCCAACCGGATGCCGACCCCCATCATGCTCAAAATTCAGGCAGTCTGCCCGAAATCCGGGCTAACCGCTCAAGCCGGGGACTTCGCGAAGCGCAGATACGGCAGCTTGATGTCCAGCTCGCCAAACCGCTCCTTGGCCTGGTCGTTGTTCAGCGCCAGCGCCACGATCACGTCCTGCCCCGGCACCCAGTTCGCCGGAGTCGCCAGCGGCACCCCATCGGTCTTCTGCACCGCGTCCAGCGCCCGCAGGATCTCCGCGAAGTTCCGCCCGATCGACATCGGATAGGTCATCGACAGGCGGATCTTCTTGTCTGGCCCGACGATATAGACCGTACGCACCGTCGCCGAGTTCGCCGGGGTCCGCCCCTCGGTCGGCAGGTAATAGTCGGCGGGCAGCATGTCATAGGCCTTGGCCACCGTCAGGCTGGTGTCGTCGATGATCGGGAAATCCGCCGGGGCGCCACCAAAGGCCTCGATGTCGCGCTTCCACTTGCCGTGGTCTTCCACGCTGTCGACCGACACGCCGATGACCTTGGTCTTGCGCTTGGCCCATTCCGGGGCAAGCTGGGCGACGGCGGCGAATTCCGTGGTGCAGACCGGGGTAAAGTCGCGCGGGTGGCTGAAGATGATGCCATAGCTGTCGCCCAGCCACTCATGAAACTTGATCGTTCCGGCAGTGGACTCGGCAGTGAAATCTGGGGCGATGTCGTTGATGCGGATGGCCATGAGAACCTCGCTTGGCTTGGAATCCTGTCTGACGGCAAAGATAGGCGAAACGGAACAGGGTTTCATCCCCCCGCGTGATTGGCCGGTTAATTAGGAAATTCGTTCCATTGCAAATGCCCAGGACAGCGGAAACGTCCCACGAGCCACAGGATCAGTCGAACGTCCCCGTCACCCGCCCGAACAGCATGAAGGCCCGCGCGGTGCGGGTGTCGGCCAGATCGGCAAGCTCGGCATCGGTGGCATTCGGCTCGAACACGGCCACGGTCTTGTCGAAGGCCCGCAGGAAATGGTGCGCCGCATCCCGGAACACCGGGTCGGACTTCATCCGCGCCGCTGTCAGTGCCAGTGAGGTCCGATCCCGGATGCCGCCCAGCGCCGCGATGGACCGTCCACGTTCCCCCGCCGCGAAGCGCCGCCACAGCTCCGGGTGGCACATGTCCGGCTGCAGGTCGTCCATGTAGATGCCGTCCTGGCTCAGCAGCGTCAGCACGTCCTGGGCCGCGCGGATCAACTTGGACGAGGTCCGGTCTTCCAGCGCCAGCCGCAGGGCACGAAAGCCTTCCTTGTCTTCGGGGGTTTCCGGGAACTGCAGCGCCCGGATGAAATGCGCCACCGACAACGGCGGGCGGAAATCCTCGGCCGGGGTGCCCAGCGCGAGGGTCGGTTCTTCCGCCGCAGGCTCGGGCCGGGGCTGCACCAGCGCGGCCTTGCGATCAGCCGACGGCACCACATGCGCCGCGTCCCGGCGCGAGGTGAAGGTGGCCAGCACCGTTTCCGCCTGCTTGGTCGAGGCGGCAATCTCGTCGATCTTCTTCTCGACCGACGGTTTCAGACCTGCTGGCTGCGCTTGCGCCTGTGCCTGCACATAGCTTGACCGCATAGCATCCACCGTCGCCTGCAACCGCTTGGCTTCGGCGCGCAACTCGCGGATCGACCGCAAGGTAATGACCACCGCCCAGATCAGCGCAATCGGCAGAAAGACCATGAGCAGCGTCATGACCAGTCCCAGCGTCCGGGTCTCGCTGCCCGGTGGGGTGACCAGCACATAGACCAGGATCAGGATCACCCAGACCAGACTAAGGCCGACGCCCGCGATCTCCATTCCGCGGCTCGGCTGGTCGTTCAGCTGCGCCAAGGGGCCGGACCCAAGTCCGTTGTCACCTCTGGGCGGTTCGATCACCGGTTTCACCTGGGCAACTTCCCCCCAGATCAGATGTAGCGGATCGACAGGATTTCATAAGACCGGATTCCGCCCGGGGTCTTCACCTCGACCGAGTCCCCTTCGTCCTTGCCGATCAAGGCCCGCGCCAGGGGCGAGCGCATGTTGAGAAGGCCGTTCTCGATGTCGGCTTCAACTTCGCCGACGATCTGGTAGGTCTTCTCTTCGTCGCTGTCCTCGTCGACAAGCGTGACGGTCGCGCCGAACTTGATCGCGCCGGACAGCTTGGATGGGTCGATCACCTCGGCCAGGGACAACGTGCCTTCCAGCTCCTTGATCCGCCCTTCGATGAAGCCCTGTTTTTCGCGCGCTGCATGGTATTCGGCGTTTTCCGACAGATCGCCATGCTCGCGGGCTTCGGCGATATCCCGGATGATCGCCGGACGGTCCACCGTCTTCAGCTGCTTCAGTTCCGCATCCAGCGCGTCGAACCCACGCCGGGTCATCGGGATCTTTTCCATCGGCATTCCACAGTAAAAGAAGAAGTCACGGATCGAGGCACGATCCATGACTTCGGGCTAGGCTGCTGTCACCTCACCCGATGAAGCCCTGAATTGCAAGGGGGCATGCCGCGGACAGGCGGCGTCCGGTCGCCCGGAAGACAGATTGTTTCGCACCCCGATGCGCCTTTGGCGTGATGTTGCGTCATGGTTGACCTTGGGTCGCGCCTGCGGCAACAGGGAAGCCGCGAAAAGCCAGCGTTTCAGGGCAGGCTGGGGCTGCCCGGGGAAGGACAAGCGATGACCGCCATTCAGCGCGAGAAGATGGATTATGACGTCGTGATCGTCGGCGCAGGGCCTGCGGGCCTGTCAGCGGCGATCCGGCTGAAGCAACTGGACCCGGAGCGGTCAGTCGTGGTGCTGGAGAAAGGCTCCGAAGTCGGGGCGCATATCCTGTCCGGTGCAGTGCTTGATCCGTCGGGACTCGATGCCCTCCTGCCCGACTGGCGCAACATGGACGCACCGATCAAGACCGCGGTGAAAGAGGACAATTTCTACCTCCTCGGCCCCGCCGGTCAGGTCCGCATCCCGAACTGGCCGATGCCGCCGCTGATGTCGAACCACGGCAACTACATCGTCTCGATGGCCAACGTCTGCCGCTGGATGGCCGGTGTGGCCGAAGGGCTAGGCGTCGAAATCTTCCCCGGCATGGCCTGCTCGGAACTCGTCTTCGAGGATGACAAGGTCGTCGGCGTCGTCGCGGGCGAATTCGGCCGCGACCCCGAAACGCGCGAGCCCGGCCCGTCCTACGAACCCGGCATGGAACTGCGCGGCAAGTATGTCTTCCTCTCCGAAGGCGTCCGCGGCAGCCTCGCCAAGCAGGTGATCGCCAAGTACGACCTCTCCAAAGGCCACTGCCCGCAGAAGTTCGGCCTTGGCATGAAGGAAATCTGGGAGATCGACCCGGCCAAGCACCGCGAGGGCACCGTCACCCACACGATGGGCTGGCCGCTGGGCAAGAACGCAGGCGGCGGCAGCTTCATCTATCATCTTGAAAACAATCAGGTCTACGTCGGCTTCGTCGTCCACCTGAACTACGAAAACCCCCACCTCTACCCCTACATGGAATTCCAGCGCTTCAAGCACCACCCGATGGTCGCGGAACTCCTCAAGGGCGGCAAGCGCGTGGCCTATGGCGCGCGGGCGATCAGCGAAGGCGGCTGGCAGTCGATCCCCAAGATGGTCGCACCGGGCGTGGCCCTCCTCGGCTGCAGCGCCGGTCTGGTTAACGTCCCCCGCATCAAGGGCAACCACAACGCCATGCTGTCCGGCAAGGCCGCCGCCGAGGCTGCCCATGCCGCCATCACCGCGGGACGCGCGCAAGACGAACTGACCGCCTACGAGACCGAGGTCCGCACCGGCGCCATCGGCAAGGACCTGAAGAAAGTCCGCAACGTCAAACCGCTCTGGTCACGCTACGGGCTGACCGCCAGCCTGATGGGCGGCGGCGTCGACATGTGGCTGAACACCTTCGGCCTTACCGCCTTCGGCACGCTCCGCCACAAGAAATCCGACGCCGCCTCGACGGGCCTCGCCAAGGACTTCAAACCGATCGACTACCCCAAACCTGACGGAAAGCTCTCGTTCGACCGGCTCACCAATGTGGCCTTCTCCTTCACCAACCACGACGAAGGCCAGCCCGCCCATCTGGTGCTGAAGGACCCGTCCATCCCGATCCAGGTCAACCTGCCGAAATATGCCGAACCCGCCCAGCGCTACTGCCCCGCTGGCGTCTACGAAGTCCTCGGCGAAGGCAATGACGCAACCTTCCGGATCAACTTCCAGAACTGCGTCCACTGCAAGACCTGCGACATCAAGGACCCCTCGCAGAACATCAACTGGACCACGCCGATGGGTGGCGGCGGGCCGAACTATCCCAACATGTGACGCCCCTCCGGGCGCGACTCACGAAAGCTTGTCCGAAACACCGGGGCCCGGCCGCAAGGTCGGGCCCCGCCGCATTGCGCGACAGCGTCAGCCGGGCTACCTTCCCGCTGATCGGCAAGGAGAGGCCCATGCGTTCCGTCGTTTCCCGCACCTTGTCCGCCCTCGTGTTCGCGGCGGCGATGGGTGCGCCCCTTCATGCAGACGAAAAGCAGGACTCTGGTGCCTACCTTGCTGCACGGGTCGCCGAAGCCGAAAACGACTTCACCTCTGCAGCCACCTGGTACGGCCGGGCCATAACCGCCGATCCCGGCAACCCGACCCTTCTCGACGGCGCCATCCTGGCTGAACTCGGCACAGGCGACTTTGCCCTTGCCATCGAGGTCGCGAAACGGCGGCAGGACGTGGGCATCGAACTCGGCCTCGACTCCAGCCAGCTTGCCGACATGACCCTTTTGGCCGACGAAGCCAACCGCGAGGACTATGCCGCCATCGCCACCGCCGGGCGCGACGTCGGCGATCTTGCGAACCAGCTGGTCCTGGCTTGGGCCAAGGTCGGCGAAGGCAAGATGTCCGAGGCTCTCGCCGACTTCGACGCCGTCACCCAGAAGCAAGGCTATGAGGCCTTCGGCTATTACCACAAGGCCCTTGCCCTGGCGTCGGTCGGCGACTTCGAAGGCGCCGACGAAATCCTGTCCGGACGGGCCGCCGGGCCCATCGTGGTGATGCGGCGCGGCGTCTTCGCCCATGCCCAGATCCTCAGCCAGCTGGAGCGCAATGCCGATGCGCTGGCGCTCCTCGACCGCAGCTTCGGCCCCGGCCCCGACCCCATCGTCGATGCTGTCCGCCGTCGGTTGCAGGCGGGCGAGCCGATCCCCTTCGACACCGTCCGCACGGCCAAGGATGGGATTGCCGAAGTGTTCTACTCGATCTCGACCGCCCTGAACGGCGAGGCTGATCCGGTCTACACCCTCATCCACCTCCGCGTGGCGGGCTACCTGCGTCCGGATCATTCAGATGCACTTCTGCTGACCGCCGATGTGCTGCAGGATCTCGGCCAGCATGATCTGGCAGTCCAGACCTACACGGCGTTCAAATCCGACGATCCCGCCTTCGTCACGGCTGAAATCGGACGGGCTGGAGCACTCGGGTTGCAAGGCAAGGCCGATGCCGCCATCGAGGCCTTGCAGACACTGGCCCGTGCCCATGGTGATCTTGTTTCGGTGCAATTTGCCCTTGCCGATGTCTTGCGCGGAGAGGAACGGTTCGATGAAGCCGAAGTCGCCTATTCCGCAGCCATCGACCTGACCAAGGCCGCCGGAAACGAGGACTGGGTGCTCTACTTCTACCGTGGCATCTGCCACGAACAGACCAAGGACTGGGCCCCCGCCGAAGCCGATTTTCGCAAGGCGCTGGAGCTGAACCCAACCCAGCCGCAGGTGCTCAATTACCTCGGCTATGGCCTGGTCGACCGGGGCGAAAAGCTCGACGAGGCGCTCGGCATGATCGAAAAGGCCGTCGCCGCCGATCCCGAACAGGGCTACATCATCGACAGCTTGGCCTGGGCCTTCTTCAAGCTTGGCCGCTACGCCGAGGCGCTGGAGCCGATGGAGCGCGCGTCGCTTCTGGAACCGGTCGATCCCATCGTCACCGATCACTTGGGCGACGTCTACTGGATGAACGACCGCAAGCTTGAGGCGCGCTTTCAATGGCGGCGTGCCCTGTCGTTCAATCCGACGGAAACGGATCAGGCGCGCATCCAGCGCAAGCTGGAGATTGGCCTGGATGCCGTGATGGTCGAGGAAGGCACCGCCAAGGCTCCGGTCAAGGCCGCCGAGAATGGCAACTGAGCCGATCCGCGAACCGGCACCGGCCAAGCTGAACCTCTGTCTCCACGTTACCGGCCGCCGGGCCGACGGCTATCATCTGCTGGACAGTCTGGTGGTCTTCGCCGATGTCGCCGACCGGATCGAGGTATCTGCCGGTGCAGGGCTGTCCCTGCATCTGGCCGGTCCCGAAGCTGCCGGATTGCAGGCTGAGCCCGACAATCTGGTCCTCCGGGCGGCCCGTCTCATGGGCGTGACGGATGTGGCGATCCGGTTGGAAAAGCACCTGCCCGTCGCGTCTGGCATCGGTGGCGGCTCGACCGATGCGGCTGCGACCTTGCGCGCCCTGACGCGGCACGCCGGAAAACCCCTTCCTGCGGTTCAGGACGCGCTGCGCCTTGGTGCCGACGTGCCGGTCTGTCTGGTCGGCCGCCCAGTGCGGATGTCCGGGATTGGCGAAACGCTGGCCGGACTTCCTCCGTTGCCGCCAATGTGGGTGGTCCTGGTGAACCCCCGCGTGGCCGTGTCGACGCCGCAGGTCTTTGCCGCCCTCACCGCGCGGGACAACCCGCCCCTGCCGGATTTGCCTGCAGCCGCCGTGTCGTCGGCGCAGGGTTTCACCGACTGGCTCGCCACCCATACCCGAAACGACCTTGTCCCCCCGGCGGTTGCGGTCGCCCCGATCCTGATTGACGTGCAGCAGGCCCTCGCCGGAACGCCGAACTGCCTCCTTGCCCGAATGTCGGGGTCGGGCGGTACCCACTTCGGCCTTTACGCGACCGTGAAGGCCGCAGACACCGCTGCCCGCCAGCTTGCTGCAAGGCATCCTGACTGGTGGATCTCCAAGGGTCGCATCCTGGACGCCTGAGGCGGGCGAGGGTTGGTTCGCCTCCTGTCCCGATGGTTTTCCCGTGGCGGCGTCAAGGACAGGTTGGATGGTCGCTTCTCCGTCTGGCGGGTCTAACCTGGCGTCATGGACCCGCTGACCGTCCAAGTCTGACTTGGCCGCGTCCAGGCACCACCAGACGCCATCTGCACCGCTGTCACCCTGCGCTCAGCCTGGCCCGTCTGGTGGGACGGTCCGTACCGCAAACAACGAAAACCCTGCCCGCCAGCGGCCAAGTTCACGGATTAAGAAACGGCAAACGCCCACGGCCAAGTCATTGATATTGCTGTTACATCAGGTTTTGTCCACCGTGGACACTTTTGCGGCCTCCACTCCGAGGCCCTCAAAAATAGCCCCTGACCAGCGCCCCCGATACCAACGCCCAGCCGTCCGCCACCACGAAGAAGATCAGCTTGAAGGGCAGCGCGACAACGGCGGGCGGGACCATCATCATCCCCATCGACATCAGGATCGCCGCGACGACGAGGTCGATGATCAGGAAGGGCAGGAAAATCATGAACCCGATCTCGAACGCCCGCTGGATCTCGGACAAGAGGAACGATGGGACGAGCAAGGACAGCGGCGCGTCGGTCGGGGCGACCGGGACTGCCGACCGCAGGTCCTGCAGGGTCTGCAGCGTCTCCGGATCGACCCGCGCGGCCATGAAGACCCGGAACGGCGCGATGGCCGCCTGCAGACCCGACCCCACCTCCATCGTCCCGTTCGTCATCGGTTCAATCCCCTTGACCCAGGCTTCGGAGAAGACCGGGTCCATCACATACCAGGTCAGGAACATCGCCAGGCTGATGATTAGCATATTCGGCGGGGCCTGCTGCAACCCGATCGCCTGCCGCAGGATCGACAGGACCGTGACGATGAAGGGAAAGCAGGTCACCATCACCGCCAGCCCCGGCACTATCGACAGGACGGTGACCAGCAGCAGCAATTGGACCGACCGCAACGAAAGCGACTCGCCCCCGCTGCCGCCGAAGTCGATGGACATCTGCTGCGCCAGGGCCGGTCCAGCGAGGAGCATCAGGGCGGCCGCCAGACCGACAGCACCCTTCACAGTCCGCCCCGCAGGTTGGCCACCTCGGTCAGCCGGACCGCCAGCTGTCCCGCATGTTCCCCCTCCAGTTCGGTCAGCTCACCTCGGGCGATCAGGCGATCCCCCACATAGAGTTCCACCGGGTCATCGACCCGTCGATCCAGCTGCAGCACGGCATCCTTAGACAGCCGCAGCAAATCGCGGACCAGGGGCCGCGCACGACCCACCGAAATGGTCACTTCAATCGGCACCTGGCTGAACGGGTTGGTGTCGGCAATGTCTTCCATGACGATCCTCAGGTGTTGAGGGTGAAAAAGGAGCGGACCGCGATGGCGATGTCCGCCGTGGCCTGTGAGAGGTCGACCTTGGTCTCGACCATTCCGAACCGGATGTAGACCTGACCTTCAGGGAGCGAGGGCTCTTCCTCGATCACCATCGGCAGTCCGGTTGCTTGCCTGACAAGATCTTCAACCTGCCCGCGAACCGCAGGATTGAGCACCAGGCTCAGCGGCGCATCGGCGAGCTCCTCGGCCAGCGGGGTGATCGCATCAAGGACAGTCGGGGCGAGCGATTCTCGGGCAACCTCGGGCAAAAGCCGATTGATCATTTCCAGGATCAGAGGCCGGATCGCCTGCAGGACATGGCTTCGGGCGTCCTGAAAGGTGAAGGCCAGGCTTTGCAAGTTGCGCGCCAGATCGGCCCGGATGCGCATCTGGTCGCCCTGCTGCGCAGCAACTGCGTCATCCCAACCGGCAGAATATCCCTGCTCGAACGAGGCGACCTTGGCTTCTTCGACCAAGGCACCCTCGACCATCGGCTGTGTGGTGCCATCGCCGGCAATCGCCGTGTCAAAGACTTCCAGACGCAGTGCAGGCATCAGGCGCGCTCCTCTTCATGCTCCATCCAGCCACGAAGGATCTCGATCGACTCGGTCTGCCGCTTTTCGATCAGGCGACGCAGACGGGTTGCTGGGTCCTCCTCCTCACCGTCAGCGGCATTTTCGCGGGTGACGTCGCCGCGAACATCCGCAAAAGCGCCGTAGTCAAAGCCGTTCTCAACCTCTCCGGTCAGGGCGATGCCACCCGGCACTGCGGCAGACGGCAGCGCCAACGGCGGGGTCGGAGCAGGCAGGGCCGGGCGATTTGCCGACGTCAGGATCGGCCGGATCACGAACAGCCCCAGAACCAGCGCCACCAAGGCAAGAACCACTGTCTGAATGATCGTCATCACATCCATCTGGCCGATTGGCGGGATCAGGCTGGCGGTTGCTTCTGTCCCTGGAGGCACCGCAGTTTCCTGGAATTCCAGCGATTTGAGGGTCAGGACATCGCCCCGCGCCTCATCCAGGCCGACGGCAGACGCGACAAGTTCGCGCAGAGCTGCCAGTTCTTCGTCTGGCCGCGCCGCCCAGGTCCTTGTGCCGTCGGCGGCAATTGTGACGACGCCGTCGACCATTACCGCGACGGTCATGCGCCGCACGGCCCCGGGACTGCGCAGGATCTCGCGCTGAGTTTCCGACACTTCGTAGTTGACCCGCTCACGCGTTTCGGAGTTCTGGCTTCGGCCCTGACCGCCCCCGGTTGCATCGCCTTCCGGCAGGTTCGACGCCACCGTCACCTCACCTCCGGGTTCGGTGCTGGACCCGCTGCGTTCTTCCGTTTCCGAGGAAATCGCGACACGGCCCTGTGAGTCGAACTTGCGTTCGGTGATCGCCTCACGTTCGGAGTTCAGCTCAATCGACACCTCGACGACGGCCTTGCCATCGCCCACGCGGGCTGCCAGCAGGCGTTCCACATTGCCTTTGATCGCAGCGGCCCGATCATCCGCACTGCCCGCGTTGAAGCCATCCGGTTCGCTGCCGCCGATCAGCCCCGCGACGGTGTCGATGATCTGGACCGCATCCGGTGTCATTCCCGCAACCGCGCTGGCGACAAGGTGCCGGATCGCACGCGCCTGAGCCTCGTCAAGGTTGCCGGAAACGGTGGTCAGCGTGACGGAGGCTGTTGGTTTCGCGTCCGGCTGGAACGCACGGGTCGGCGCGCTTGCGATATGCACGCGGGCGGCCTTGACCTGAGGGAGCGCAAGGAGCGTGCGGGCGATCTCTCCTTCCTTGGCGCGCCAGTAGGCGGCGTTGTCCTTGGCGCTGGCCACCGACTTGCCGGTAGAAATGTCCGCCTGAGTCTTGTTCAGGCTGGCGTTGATGCCCTTCATCGTCTGCAAGGCAACCATCGCGCTGGTATTGGTCAGGATCGACGACATTACATAGTCCTTCACACAGGGCCGCAGGTTTCACGGCCGGGGAAGCCACAGATCGTGGCAGAAGGGGCGTTCTATCCGTGCTTGCCGGGGATCCGGAAAGCGCCGCCTCGTCATGAGGCGCACGACCAATCAGGCGATAAAGGCCCTAATCATTCCCTAATCCGGAGAGACCAAATGCCCCGAATTTGATTCACTTCACACACGACGAGACCGGGTCTCGGCGAGCGCGCTGATCTGGGCCTTCTGACCTCGCGAATCGTAGGTGGTCAGCGTTGGGCCTCGGACGACCTCGGAAAACCGCAGGCTGGCGGCCTTGACGCCCCGTGCGGCCGCATCAAGCAGGCGCTCGTTCCTAAGTGCCTTTTCGCGCAAGGCTTCAGCGGCGGGACGATCCCTTCCCGCCAGGCTTTGCGCTTCGATCTGTGGTGCAAGTCGGGCCAAGGCAGCAAAATCCCCGGCAATCAGCGCCGCTGCGACTTGGTCGAGAAGCGTCTCAAGCCTTTCCATTTTCAGCCTCGGTCATCGAATTGAAGATGAGTTCGGCAAGACCGAGGCCGCCGTGTTGAACGATCAGCCTGGCCTGCTCCTGGCGGAGGAAAGAGGTGAACTGCGCCTCTCCTTGACCGCCTCCGAACGCGCCCTGCAGCTCGGACATGCCCGAGTGGGCCAGCATTTCCGAAAGGAAGGTGGCCTCCAGCTCCTCTGCCTTTGACATGAGTTGCTGCCGCCGTTGCGGTGTAAGCGAGGAGACGGGTGAAAGGTCCATTGCTTGCTCCGGAAAGTTCGGATTTTCGGCAACCATCTGGCAAGCGGGTAAAGATTGGGTAACTTCTGTTCGCGAGAAATGGGTCTGTTGCGGCAGAAGTCGTGGATCAATGCAGAACCCTCTTGCTTTCCTTTCAGCAATCCCGCCCACAAGCGAGGGGCTCAGCGCGCCCCAGCCGGTCGAACCGGGCGATGGTTCCTTTGCCGAGGCATTCGGCGACATTGCCTCGACCCAGGATACCGGGGCTCTGGCGATTGATGCCACAGGGACGGCCTTTCCAGGTCCAATGATCTTGGCCTGGCCGTTTCCGGGGCCTGCAATACCTGCGTTGGCGACGGGGTCGGCATCTGCCGTAGACATGTCTCTTAAGACTGAGGGGGAAAACGTCGAAGCCAAGCATAGCGTTTCGGAAGCGGTTTTGGGTGATGCCGGAAGCGACCCACTCATTGCGCTGCTGACCGACGAACCGGGCACACCGCCTGGTCTTCAGCCGTCCCTAGGATCGATGGTGGCGGAGTTTGCCGTGGGTAGGGAAGTGGGGTCAGTCAGCGACAATCCTGAAGTCCTATCAGGGCGGACAAGCCCTCCTGATCTGGCCAAGGAGGGATCAACAACGGTCGACGGCCGCCCATTGCCCGAACCTGTTTCTGGAAAGTCAGTCTCCAGTCCGGCTGCGATTGCTGCTGCGCTCATCGTGCCGACAGAAGCTTCGAAGCCGGGCAATGCCGGAGTACCGCATGACATGTCGCGGCCCCTTGGCAGCAATTCTCCGTCTGATGAGAGTTCCATTGCATGCAGGGCCAGCAACAGCCAGCTCGTCGAGGAATACGGATCGACGCCAGTGCGGCCTCAGGCGAGTTCAATCGCGGACGTTTCGGAAGCGATGGAAGGTGCAATCACGCCGGGACGCGCTCCCTCCTCCCTGGTGAATGAAGGCCTTACCGAGTTGGAGCGAAGCGACAGCCCATTTGCTGGTCACCAGCCTCCGATGGCACAATTGCATCCTTCGCTGGATTCGCCAGGCCAGGTTCAGCGCACCCAAGTGTTGTCCGTGCCCCCCCAACCACCGGTTGCGCTTCAGCATTCACCCGAAAGTAGCCGGATCCTCGCTTCGGTCCTGTCGGTTGCTTCACGAGCCGAAATCAAAGCCGAACCCGACAAGCCGACGACAAGCTTTTGGGAGCGGTTCTTCTCGACACCAGATTCGCTCACGTCGTCGAATTCCGGATCTGCGGTTAGTGGTTTGCAGACTTCCATTGCAATCGAAGCGGGACCTGTGGTCGAAGGCGGCGCGAACGATGGCCCGGCAGTCCCGATGTTTGTTGCGTCTGCGGGCGAGAAGGAACAGCCCGATACGACCTCGACCAAAGACCGGCCCGCGGAAGGACCAAAGCTCACCGCTTCGGGATTGTCGACGAACCTTCCCGAGGTCGGGGCCAGCAATTTCAATGGGTCCGTCTCCGGCTTGTTGTTCACGCCTTGGGTCGCCGATCATCCCTCAAGCGCCGGATGGACACAGGTGGCGGAGTCTCTTGCTTTGATCTCGCCGACCCATACTCCATCGACCATGCACAGCGGGTCGAACAACGCCCATGCACTGCATATCCCACAGGTCGCGTCACAGCTCTCGGATGTGCTGGTCCGCAATTCAAGCACGATGACTGAATTGGCCCTGGCACCTGAGGAGCTTGGCCACGTCCGACTTCGGATGGAGCCCGATTCCGCAAACCCGGATCGAATGATGATAATGATCAGCGTCGAGCGGCCAGAAACGCTTGATCTTTTCCGACGGCACGCTGGCGAGCTGGTCGACGCCCTGCGGAATGCGGGCTACTCGGGTGCCGACATCGGCTTCAGCCAGGGCGGTCGGGAGGAGAGGTCTGAACATCAGAGAGAGCCCCGCGCTCTTGGAACAGCCCTACCTTTCGACGACGCCAACCAGGCAGAAGTAACCCCGATGCGGTCGGTTGGCGCATCTCTCGATCTCAGACTGTGAGGAAAGCATGGACGTCTCTTCGGTCAATCCTGTTGCGGCCTCGGCCAACAGTGCCGCCGCTCCGTCGAAGATCACTTCGGACTTCAACACCTTCCTGCGGATGCTGACGGTTCAGATGCAGAATCAGGATCCGCTGAACCCGATTGATTCCGCCGACTATGCCGTCCAGTTGGCGACCTTTTCAGGGGTCGAGCAGCAAGTGCGCACCAACCAGTTGCTTGCCGATCTTCAAGGCAGGTTCCAGCAGCTGGGCATGGCCGAAATGGCAAGCTGGATCGGCAAGGAAGCCCGGTCGAATGCGCCGATCCTGTATGAGGGGACTCCGGTCACGCTGTCGCCCAATCCAGCCGTGGGGTCGACCCGGGCGGTGCTGGCGGTTCGGGACAGCGCTGGCAACCTTGTATCCCGGGAGGAGATCCCCGTCAGCACCGAGCCCTACCAATGGCTTGGGGGCGGAACCGACGGCTCGCCACTTCCGCCCGGCATCTACACCATCGAACTGGAGAGTCTGAACGGCGAGACCCTGCTCGATTCCCGTCCCGTAGAGCATTACGCGCGGGTGGTGGAAGCCAAGGGCGGCAGCGCTGGCACGACGCTGGTTCTGGCTGGCGGGATCGAGGTACTTGCGACGAACGTCACGGCCCTCCGCAGCCCGACGAACTGAACGGTAGATGCCTTCAGCGTGCAGTGTTGTCCGACCCGTTCGCCGTCGCACGCCAGCAGGTCAGGCTGCGGGCCCGAGCGTGACGAAAGATGCGTCCTTCAGGTAATTCTGCGTCATGTAGGTGATGAAGTTGTCGCGGAACTGCCGGGTGTGGGCATGTGCAAGTGCATCGGCCCGCGCCACATCCCGGTCACGGATCGCTGCCAGCATTTCGTCATGCTCGTCTGTCAGCAGAACTTCCTCATTTCCTTGTTCAAGATAGGCGAAATGGAGATGAAGCATCCGTCGTCCCTGGTTCAGAAGTCGTTCGTAGAACGCCGCGAGGTAAGGGTTGCGGCCCGCATGCGCGATCGACATGTGGAACGCCTTGTTCGCTTCGGACATGGCCAGATGTTCCCCTTTGTGGACGGCTGCCACAAACTCTCTCTGGCGGCGGGCGATTGTCTTGAGGTCAAGGTCGGTCCGCAACTCTGCCGCCAAGCGCGTGTTCATCCGCTGCGCGACGTCCAGGGCTTCGACGTATTTGGGGAAGCTTTGCACGTCGATTGGCGCGACCACCGTCGACCGGTTTGACAGCGTCACGACAAGGTCATCACCCGCCAGACGGATCAACGCCTCTCGCACCGGAGAGCGCGACATCGAAAAGCGCTCGGCGAGTGACGTTTCATCCAGCACCGCACCGGGTTGAAGATCGAGCGAAAGGATTTCGTCCCGCAGCGTCTCATAGGCATATCGGACGCCGGTACCCTTCAGCCGTTTTGGTTCAGACTCTTCGCGCAAATCCAGCCCTCCTTCTGAACCCTGGGGCAACCTTAGACCAAATGACGTCAACAAGTCGACACTGTCTATTTTTGATTTGACGTGTCGTCATCGTGTCGTCATAAGTGCAGCTATCAAAAGCCCTTCGTAGGCGTTGCGTCCGCGTCGGCCGACCGTTTGGATCACGATCTGCACCCGCTGAAGTCCAAGCGCGGGCTTCCGCAACAGCCCGATGTCAGCGCTCGAAAAGGATCATCATGCTAAAGCTTTCCGGGGTATTGCCCGCCTTGATTACGCCCTTCAGCCCTGCGGGCGATATCGACTTTGCCGCCCTCGACCGGCACTTGCGGTCATTGCGCGCGGCGGGGGTGGCCGGATGGGTGCCTTGCGGGTCTTCTGGCGAATACAACCTGATGAGCGATGACGAGCGCGATAGCGTGCTGCAGTTCGTCAAGGACTTTGCACGCCCCGACGAACTGCTGATCGCCGGAACTAACGCGCCTTCCACCGCCGGTGTGATCGCCAACACCTTGCGCGCAAAGGCGATGGGGTATCATGCCGTCCTGCTTGCCGTTCCGTTCTACACCAAGCCAAGCCAGGCCGAGATCGTCCAACACTTCACCAAGGTCATCGACGCCACGGACACGAACATCGTACTCTATTCCTACCCGGGTAAGGATGGGGTCGAGATCGGGTATGAGGCATTGGATGCCTTGGCCGACAATCCGCGGATCATCGGGATCAAGGAGAGTTCCGGAGTTCTTCAGCGCGCGATCGGTATCTCCACCCGATACGCCGGGCGGATTCAGCTGGTTTCCGGCTCGGATGACATCGCTTGGGACTTCATGCAGTGGGGCGCGGACAGCTGGATCTGTGGCCCGGCCAACTGCATGGCCAAGCCGGTCTGCGAGATGGACGCGGCGTTCCGCAGGGGCGATCACGCACGCGCCAGGGAAATCATGCAGATGCTTTGGCCCGCAATGAACGTTCTGGAGTCCGGAAAGTTCGTGCAGAAGCTCAAGTATGGCTGCGAGCTTCAGGGCAATCCGGTCGGAACCTGCCGTATGCCGTTCGGCCTGCTAACGGACGAAGAAAAGGCGGAGTTCGCAGCCACGATGCAGCCGGTTCTGAATTGGAACTAGGGTCGGCGCCTAAAGGTGCTTGGTGCGTTCCTTCGCTCGGCGGTGCGGCGCATTGACGTGGGCTACCAAGACAGCAAGATATCGCTCGAAGGGATCACCAGAACTTTGCCTTCGCTTCTCTGCCCGGCACTATTTCCATATTTCACCTTGGGCCGCCTGAGACCGTTCACCCGCATCAACCCTGTCCGAGGATAAAGCCATGACGCAGAAGGTCTGTCTTGTTACTGGAGGAGGGCGCGGCATCGGTGCCGCCATTGCCCGCGAAATGCACGGGCGCGGGTATGCGCTTGTTCTGATGTCCCCGTCTGAGAGCTGCGAGGCTCTTGCTGCTGAACTGGGCGGCGTCGCGCATCGCGGTGTCGCGCAAAGTGCCGATGACCTGAAGGCCGTGGTCGATCTTGCCATGTCCACTCATGGTCGGATCGATGCTGTCCTGAACCATACCGGCCATCCGCCCAAGGGCGATCTGCTGTCCATTCCAGACGAGGGCTGGGACCTCGCGCATGACATGATCCTGACCTCCGTCATCCGGATGGCGCGTCTGGTAACCCCGATGATGGAAAGACAGAAGTCAGGGTCCATCGTCAACATCACCACCTACGCCAGCCACGAGCCGTCACTTTGGTTCCCCGCGTCGTGTACCTATCGGGCGGCTGTTTCGACGTTCACGAAGCTCTACTCCGACCGATACGGACCGGTGAACATCCGGATGAACTGCCTTGCCCCGGGCTTCACCGACAGTCTGGATGTCGCCAAGTACGGCGAACTCGCCGCACTCAAGCGCATCGGGACGGTGCAGGAACAGGCCAAGGCCGCAGCCTTCCTTCTGTCGGACGACAGCAGCTATGTGACGGGCCAGACGCTGCGCGTCGACGGCGGACTCACGAGATCAGTCTAGCCGGCAGGATTCCAGAGAGGTCATCGCAGCCAGAGACAAACGTGAGCCTACGCTCAGATTTGGCACGCATCGGACACAAACTGAGAAAGGTTTGCCGCCTTAGGTGATCAGGCGGGCGTGAAGTCAAACTGCATCAGGTGTCGATAGACCTGACCGGGGTCCAGCCGTGCTGACGGAAAGTGCGGGGTGTTCGGCGAGTTCGGGAAGCGCTGGGTCTCTGCCGCAAATCCGGCGAACTTCGGATAGCGCGCGCCGGACTTGCCCGGCGTCCCGTCGAAATGCGCCCCGGTATAGATCTGCACGCCAGGCTCGGTCGTCGAAAGCTGCATCTTTCGGCCTGAAACCGGGTCTTCGGCGCGCAGGCATCGCCGCAGGCCTTTCTCGTCGGTCGTCGAGGAAAGGCAGAAGTTGTGGTCAAATCCACCCGGACCCGGCATCTCTGCCCCGATCGGCCGGACCGTCCGGAAGTCGAACGGTGTCCCGGAGACCAGGCGCACTTCGCCGGTCGGAATCAGACGGTCATCGACCGGCAGATAGTACCCGGCATCGATCTGCAAGTGCTGGCCGAGCACGTCGCCAGAAGCATGACCGGCAAGGTTGAAATAGGCGTGGTTGACTAGGTTGACGACCGTGGGCGCGTCGGTGCGAGCTTCCAGTTCGATTGTCAGCCCCAGGCCCTCGACCCGGTAGGTCACACGCGCGGTCATCACGCCCGGATAGCCCATCTCGCCATCCGGCGACGAGGTTTCCAGGGTGACATGGCTGTCGGAATGGTCGACGATCGTCCAGTGCTTCGTGTCCAGTCCTGATCGGCCGCCGTGCAGATGCTGCTGTCCCTCATTGCGGTCAACTTGGACCGTGCGCCCGTCCAGGCTGAAACGACCGTCAGCAATGCGGTTCGAATACCGGCCGCACGTCGCCCCAAGATAGCCACCTCGACCTTGCCAATCGGTCAGAGTGTCAAAGCCGAGGACAATGTCCGCCAGCTTGCCATCGCGGTCCGGCACCCAAAGTGCCGCCAATCTTGCGCCGTTGGTCAGGATTTCAGCCTGAAGCCCCCGTTCGCCGGAAAGGGTGACCCGCCGGACATCCTGCCCATCTAGCTGCCCGACTGTGACAAGCCCTGCCATGATCAAGCCAACCAGTTCCGCGGCAGCAGTTCATCCGGCATGTTCTGATAGGCCACGGGCCGCAACCAGCGGCGAATGGACAGCGTCCCCACCGAGGTCGCCCCGAAGTTGGTTGATGCAGGATAGGGGCCACCATGGACCTGTGCATCGACGACTTCGACCCCGGTCGGGAAACCGTTGGCCAGAACCCGACCGGCCTTGCGCTCCAGAAGCGGCATCAGCAGGCGTGCAAGATCCATGTCCTCTGCTTCCAGATGCAGGGTGCAGGTCAGCTGGCCCTCCAGGCTGCGGGCAATGGCCTGCATCTCGCTGGCATGACGCACACGGACAATCAGCCCAAGCGGACCGAACACCTCTTCGGCAAGATTGTGGTCAGCCAGCCAATCAGCCCCCGAGACCTCGAAGAGATAGGGTGTCGCATTTCGCAGGTCGCAGGTACTGGTCAGCACCGACCGGACCCCGGACCCACGGGCAACGCGGTCCCGACCCGCCCGGAACGCCTCGGCTATCCCGTCGGTCAGCATGGTCTGCGGACCCACCGCACCAACAGCCGCCTTCGCGGCCTCGACGAAGGCATCGGCGTCCGGACCATCAATGACGACGGCGATTCCGGGGTTGGTGCAGAACTGGCCGGCACCAAGGGTCAACGATCCGGCCCATCCCTTGGCGATTGCCTCGCCGCGCGCGGCAAGTGCGGCAGGCAGCAGGAACATCGGGTTGACCGATCCAAGTTCGCCGAAGAACGGGATCGGCTCGGGGCGCGCGGCACACAGGTTGAACAGAGCGCGTCCCCCGGCAAGCGAGCCGGTAAAGCCGACCGCCTTGATGAAGGGGTTCTGCACCAGCGCCTCGCCCACATCGCGCTTGCCACCTTGGACAAGGCTGAACGTGCCTGCCGGACTGCCCGTCGCCTTGATTGCCGCATCAATGGCCTGGGCGACAACCTCTCCCGTCCCCGGATGGGCAGAATGGCCTTTGACGACCACCGGGCAGCCCGCGGCCAGGGCCGATGCCGTGTCCCCGCCGGCGACCGAGAAGGCAAGCGGGAAGTTTGACGCGCCGAAAACCGCAACAGGACCGACCGGGCGCTGGATCATCTTCAGGTCGGGGCGCGGGGCGGGTTGCCGCTCCGGAAGCGCCGGATCATGCCGCCGGTCAAGCCAGCCACCGGCCTGAATATGCGTAGCGAAAAGGCGCAGCTGCCCGACGGTCCGGCCCCGCTCACCATCCAGGCGCGCGGCGGGAAGGCCGGTTTCCTGCGTGCCGATTTCGGTGATCTCGGCCCCTCTGGCCTCGATTTCATCCGCGATGCGGTTCAGGAACGCCGCGCGCTCGCAGTTCGAGGTGGTCGAATATGCGGGGAATGCTGCTTCTGCCGCTTCGCAAGCCGCGTCGACATGCGACGGGGTCCCGGCTGAAAAGGTGCGTGCAGGACCATGGGCTGGCGAAGATTGAAAGCTTTGGGCCGAACCAAGCCATTCGCCAGCAATGAGGTGTTTTCCGGTCAGCATGGGGTGTCTTTCCTGAATGGGCGCTACACGCGCCGTCTTGGGTCAGAAATGAAAGGCTGCAGTCGTAATGCGTGAGCCCAGGGTCAGCGCATCCGCAACGTGGACCATGGGCGACAGATCAACATCGGACGCACGGACGCGAACCAGTTCGGCCATGCGGGCATAAAGGGACGGGTACTCACCCATGATCGAATTCTCGCCCGCCGTGGCTTCACCGTTGATTTCAAGGACATTCCCGCCCATGCGAAGGGCGAGCTCGCCCTTGTCAGTGCTGACGGCGATATCCCAGGTCTGGGGCCCTTCCTGCCGCCAATCGAAATCTGCAGTAACGTTGCCGCTGAAGGTCAGCTGTGCCGCGATAGGTGTCTGGCGGTTCTCGGGAAACTCCAGCCGAGCCTTGGTCAGGTGGACAGGCTGCGGCAGGATCTCGGTCAGAATTGACAGCGCGTTGATGCCTGGATCGAAGACCCCCATTCCACCTGGCTCGAAGACCCAGTCTTGGCCTGGGTGCCATTTCCGCACATCCTCGCGCCAGGTTATGTGGGCCTGCTTCACGGTCGCACCCCGCAGCCAGGCCTTTGCCGGGGCGACGGCATGCGCCATCCGGCTGTGCCAGGTGGCAAACAGGGACAGTCCGCTCTGGCTGGCGATCGCCTGCAACTCATGAACTTCGGCCAAAGTGGCTCCGGGCGGCTTTTCAAGGATCACATGTCGCCCGGCCAACAGGGCCGCCTTTGCGTAGTCAAAGCGCGGAACCGGCGGCATGCACAGCGAGACGACCGGGATGTCGGAACGCTCCGCCAGAAAGGCCGCGAAGTCGGTAAAGGCAGGCACCCCAGACACGCTGCCCTTGCGGCTTACGGTCGCCGCAAGCTCCCAGTCGGCGCTGGCCGCAATCGCGGGGACATGCTGGTCGAGGGCGATCTTGCCGATCCCGACAAGCGCGACCTTGGTCTTCCCGGCCATCAGTGGCTCTCCCGCGCGACGGCGTTGCCACGGCAGCCAACCAGAAAGTCCATGTCAGCCCCCCGGTCAGCGCCCTGGACGTGGTCGTGGTACAGCTTGGCATAGCCGCCCGATGGCGGTTCAACGGCGGGTTTCCACGCTGCAAGACGGGTCTTCAGTTCTTCGTCGGAGATGTCGAGGTGCAGCCGGCGGTTCGCCACATCCAGTTCGATCATGTCCCCGTTGCGGACCACGGCCAGCGGGCCACCCCGCGCGGCTTCGGGCGAGGTATGCAGGACAACGGTGCCATAGGCAGTACCGGACATGCGCGCGTCGCTGATCCTGACCATGTCCGTGATCCCCTTGCGCAGGACCTTTGGCGGCAGGCCCATGTTGCCGACCTCGGCCATGCCGGGATAGCCGCGCGGTCCGCAGTTCTTCAGGACCATCACGCAGGTCTCGTCGATGTCCAGGCTCTCGTCCTCGATCTTCGCCTTGTAGTCGTCGATGTCTTCGAACACGACGGCGCGGCCCCGGTGCTGCATCAGGGCCGGGGTAGCGGCAGAAGGTTTCAGAACCGCGCCATCGGGCGCGAGGTTGCCTTTGACGACGACGATGCCGCCCGACTGGGTGAGGGCTTTTTCGGCTGGAAGGATCACGTCGTCATTGTGGCTGCGGACGTCCTTGACCTCATCCCAGACACCGCCGCCGGAGACGGTAAGCGCGTCCTTGTTCAGAAGGCCCGCCTCACCCAGCCGCTTGATGACCGCAGGCAGGCCACCGGCGTAGAAGAACTCCTCCATCAGGTATTTGCCCGACGGCATCAGGTTGACGATGGTCGGGACATTGCGGCCCCATTCGTCCCAGTCGTTCAGGGTGAGGTCAATGCCACAACGGCCCGCGATGGCGAGGAGGTGGATCACGGCGTTGGTCGAGCCGCCGATGGCCGCATTGGCGCGGATGGCGTTCTGGAAGGCTTCCCGCTTCAGGATGTCCGACGGCTTCAGGTCGTCCTTCACCATCTGCACGATGCGGCGGCCGGTGAGGTGCGCCATGACGCGGCGGCGTGAGTCGACGGCCGGGATCGCGGCGTTGCCGGACAAGGTCATCCCCAGTGCCTCGACCATGCTGGCCATGGTCGAGGCCGTGCCCATCGTATTGCACGACCCGGGCGAACGGGACATCGAGGCTTCGGCTTCGACGAATTCCTCTGCGGTCATTTCACCGGCCTTGACGGCTTCGGAGAACTTCCAGAGATGTGTGCCCGAGCCAACCCGTTCACCCCGGTAATAGCCGTTCAGCATCGGGCCGCCAGAGACCATGATCGTCGGCAGGTCGACCGAAGCCGCGCCCATCAGAAGCGAAGGCGTGGTCTTGTCGCAGCCGACCAGGCACACAACGCCGTCCATCTGCTGGCCACGAATGGTTTCCTCGACCGCCATAGCTGCGAGGTTGCGGAACATCATTGCCGTGGGGCGGAAGCCGGATTCCGAAACCGAGAAGACCGGGACGATGACCGGGAAACCGCCAGCCTCGTAGACCCCGTGCTTCACCCGCTCGGCCAGGTCGTTCAGATGGGCATTGCAGGGGTTGAGTTCGGAGAAGGTGTTGAGGATGCCGATCACCGGGCGGCCGTCGAACAGGTCGGCGGGAAGGCCCTGGTTCTTCATCCAGCTGCGATGGTAGATCGCATCTTTTGACGTGCCAGCGAACCATTCCTGCGAACGGAGCTTGCGGGGCCACGGGGCGGGCGTGAATTTTGACATGGCCAAAGCTCCTTACAGCGGGCGAACTTGCGTCAGGCCCTTGGTCTTGGGCGCAAACGTCAGAGTATTGCGAAGCGGTTGACCGAAGTCGGGCACCGAAATCTCGAAGACATCTCCGTTCTCGGTCTTGATCCCGTCCGCAAAGGACAGGGTTGCCGTGCCGAAGTAGTGCACATGCAGGTCCCCGGGCTGGCGGAAGATGTCGTACTTGAAGTGGTGGTGTTCCAGGTTGGCAAAGCTGTGCGACATGTTCGCGTCGCCTGACAGGAAGGGCTTTTCCCACAGCGTCTTTCCACCGCGAATGATGGCGCTGGTGCCCCTGACATCAGCTGGCAGGTCGCCGACCAGAATCTCCGGACCATAGGACGCGACCCGCAGCTTCGAATGTGCCAGCCACAGGTAGTTCACCCGCTCGGTGACGTGATCCGAAAACTCGTTGCCCAGCGCCCAGCCGATGCGGTGCGGGGTGCCGTCGGGTCCGATCAGGTAGATGCCCGCAAGTTCCGGCTCCTCACCCCCGTCCTCTGCAAATCCGGGGGCCTCAAGCGCTGCGCCGGGCGCAACGGCAGCATATCCGTTGCCCTTGTAGAACCATTCCGGCTGCGCACCGACCTCACCGGCAGCCGGCCGACCACCCTCCAGCCCCATCCGGAACATCTTCATGCTGTCGGTCAGGGTCTCTGCGCCCGCAAGCTTTGCGTGCATCGCATCGCGAGCAGAGGCACTGCCAAGGTGGGTCAGCCCGGTTCCGGTCAGGTGAAGGTGGGCCGGATCAGGGTGACTGACCGGAAGCTCGAACTCGGCCCGGGACAGGTCGACCGTCTCGCCAAGCTCACGGCGCGAGACCTCGGCGGCTAGACCCTGGCCAGAGGCGATCGCTGCAGTGGCCAGTTCATAGACCGACCCTGTGTTCCGCAGGACGCGCGCTTCGCCCGACTGGCGAACGACCACGCCCACGCCCTTCACGGTAGAAAGATGCAACATCGCCAGCCTCACTTGTTCTTGTTGTAGACGTCGAAGATCACGGCAAGCAGAAGCACCAGACCCTTGATCATCTGCTGATAGTCGATGCCGACGCCCAGGATCGACATGCCCATGTTCATCACGCCCATGATCAGAGCCCCGATCACCACGCCGATGATCTTGCCCGACCCGCCGGTCATCGAGGCGCCGCCGATGAAGACGGCCGCAATGGCGTCCAGTTCAAACCCTGTCCCGGCTTTCGGAGTTGCCGAGTTCAGGCGTGCCGTCACCATCATGCCGGCGAGCGCGGCCAGGACGCCCATGTTGACGAAACAGGCGAAGACGAGCCGTTCGGTGTTGATCCCCGATAGTTTGGCCGCCTTTTCATTCCCGCCCACTGCGTAAATGCGCCGCCCTTGCACCGTATTCTCGGTGAAAAAGGCGTACAGCACGATCAGCACCGCCAGAACCACCAGCACGTTCGGCAGGCCACGGAAGCTTGCAAGCTGCCAGCCGACAAAGGCCATGGCTGCGGCGATAATCAGCGTGCGTCCCCAGAACAGGCCCGACGGTTCCGGGATGATGCCGAACTCAGCGTCGCGCTGCCTGGATCGCAGGCCGATCCAGACAACAACTGCGATGGCAACCGCGCCGATGATGAGGGTCAGGCCATGCGGTTTCATCAGGCCGGTAAGGTCAGGAATGAAGCCCGAGGACATCGCCTGGAACTCTTTCGGGAACGGGCCGATGTTCTGCCCGCCCAAAAGCCAAAGCGTCGCGCCTCGGAAGACCAGCATCCCGGCCAGCGTCACGATAAAGCTCGGGATGCGCCAATAGGCCACCCAATAGCCCTGCGCAGCCCCGATCAGGCCTCCAACGATCAGCGTAAGCGGAATAACAGCGTAGACTGGCAAATCCAGATCGACAGTCAGCCATGCAGCCACCGCACCGGTGAACGCGGCCACCGACCCGACGGACAGGTCGATATGCCCGGAGACGATGATGAGAAGCATCCCAAGCGCCAGGATGATGACGTGGCCGTTCTGCAGGAAGATGTTGGTGATGTTCGGCGCCTGCAGGAACATCGGCTTGCCCTGCATTGCAACCAGCACCGAGAACAGCGCCACGATGGCGACCAGCGCCAGCAGCATTCCATTCTCGCGCAGATGCCCCCCCAAAGAACTTTGCTTGTCCGCCATCACGCCACCTTCCCCTTGCCGACGTCCCGCACGATCATAGCCATGATCTTTTCTTGGCTTGCTTCCTCGCGCGTCAGTTCACCCACGATCCGACCTTCGTTCATCACATAGATCCGGTCACACATGCCCAGCAGCTCGGGCATTTCCGACGAAATCATCAGCACCCCGCGTCCCTGTTCCGCGAGATCCTTCATGATCGTGTAGGTTTCGAACTTCGCACCGACGTCGATGCCGCGGGTCGGTTCGTCCAGGATCAGAAGCTGCGGGTCGGTGAACAGCCACTTCGACAGCACGACCTTCTGCTGGTTGCCGCCGGACAGGTTCACGACCTTCTGCTGCACGCCGGGGGTCCGGATCGCAAGTTGGGTGCGATAGCCCTCTGCTACCTGGGCCTCGCGCCGCTTGTCCAGGATCGACCGGCGCGCAATCCCGACCAGGTTTGCCAGGCTGATGTTCTTGAGGATCGGCTCTTCCAGGATAAGGCCCAGCGCCTTGCGGTCCTCGGTGACGTAGGAGATTCCGGCAGCGATCGCTTTCGTGACCGTCGAGACATCGACCGGCTTCCCGTGCATCCGCACGCTGCCCGCGTGGCTCTTTCCGTAACTGCGGCCAAAGATCGACATCGCCAGCTCGGTTCGCCCGGTCCCCATCAGTCCGGCGATCCCGACGATCTCGCCCTTGCGGACATTCAGCGACACGCCCTTTATCATCTGGCGTCCCGCCTGTTCGGGGTGCCAGCAGGACCAGTTCTCCACCTCGAACAGCACCTCACCCGGGTTAAAGGTGCGCTCTGGATAGCGGTGCGCCATGTCGCGGCCGACCATGTCGCGGATGATACGGTCTTCGGAAATCTCGGCCTTGGACAGGGTGGACACCGAGGTGCCGTCACGGATCACGGTGATCCGGTCGGCCACACGGGAGATCTCGTTCAGCTTGTGGCTGATGATGATCTGCGTAACGCCCTGGGCCTTCAGCTCCAGCATCAGGTCCAGAAGACGGTCGGCGTCAGCTTCCTGCAAGGCGGCGGTCGGTTCGTCCAGGATCAGAAGGCGAACGTTCTTCGACAGAGCCTTGGCGATCTCGATCAGCTGCTGCTTTCCGACACCCAGTTTGCCGACGATGGCGCTGGGGGGTTCGTTCAGGCCGACCTGCCGCAGCAGGTTTCCGGTCTTCTGCATCGCGAGGGGCCACGAAATCACGCCCTTCGCCGCGACCTCGTTGCCCATGAACAGGTTCTCGGCGATCGACAGCAGCGGGATCAGCGCAAGTTCCTGGTGAATGATGATGATGCCCTTTTCCTCGCTGTCGCGGATGCCGCGATTGTGCAGAGGCTGGCCGTCATAGATGATTTCGCCGTCATAGCTGCCATGCGGGTACACACCCGACAGGACCTTCATCAGCGTGGACTTTCCGGCGCCATTTTCGCCGCAGATCGCATGGATCTCTCCGGCTTCGACGTTCAGGCTGACCCGGTCCAGTGCCTTGACGCCCGGGAAGATCTTGCTGATCTCCCGCATTTCCAGAAGTGTCGACATGTTCCCTCCCCCAAGGGAACCCGCCTGCGCGGGAGCGGCGCAGGCAGGCCCTTCGGCTCAGCTTACTTCAGCTGGTCCGCAGTGTAGTAGCCCGAACCCACGAGGATTTCTTCGTAGTTCGAGATGTTCACCGAGACGGGTTCCAGAAGGTAGGACGGAACAACCTTCACACCGTTGTCGTAGGTTTCGGTGTCGTTGATTTCCGGCTCGCCGCCTGCAAGGACCGCGTCCACCATCTTGACGGTGACCTTGGCCAGTTCGCGGGTGTCCTTGAACACGGTCGAATACTGCTCGCCTGCGATCATCGACTTGACCGAGGGGATCTCGGCGTCCTGACCGGTGACGATCGGCATCTTCAGGTCGCCCGAGCCGTAGCCCACGCCCTTCAGCGACGACAGAATGCCGATGGACAGCCCGTCATAGGGCGACAGCGCGCCGTGCAGCGCCTTGTCGCCATAGTTCGACGACAGAAGGTTATCCATCCGGGCCTGCGCCACCGCGCCGTCCCAACGCAGGGTGCCGACCACGTCCATGCCCATCTGGCCCGACGGGATGGCGATCTCGCCGCTGTCGATCATCGGCTGAAGAACCGACATCGCGCCGTTGTAGAAGAAGAAAGCGTTGTTGTCGTCGGGCGAGCCGCCGAACAGTTCGACGTTCCACGGCTTCACGTCGGCAAAGCGCTCTTTCAGACCGACAACCAGCGATTCCGCCTGCTGCACGCCGACCTTGAAGTTGTCGAAGGTCGCATAGTAGTCGACCGAGCCCGAGTCGCGGATCAGACGGTCGTAGGCGATGACCTTGATGCCCTGCGCGGCAGCGTTGTCCAGCGCGTTCGACAGCGTCGTGCCGTCGATGGCCGCGATGACCAGCGCCTTGACGCCCGAGGTGATCATGTTCTCGATCTGGGCAAGCTGCGTCGGGATGTCGTCCTCGGCATACTGCAGGTCCGCAGTGTAGCCGGCTTCGGTGAAGGCCTTCACCATCGACTCACCGTCCGAAATCCAGCGCGAAGAGGATTTGGTCGGCATCGCAATGCCGACAGCGCCCTTGTCCTGGGCAAAGGCCGGCAAGGCGGAAAGGGCGGCGGTGGTTCCGGCAAGGGCCATTAGGCCGCGACGGGTCAAAATCATCTGTTTCCTCCCGATGATATTTGGTTTGCATCCGCATTGAGCACGTTGACACGGCCCTTGCTTACGGACGAAGCGCACATTGCGCAGAAGACCCATACCTGTCAAATAGGTCTTGGATGTCTTTTCATAACAGAATCGCCATGATTCCGACAGCCTCCGCCCTTATGACCCAGCTTCGCCGCCTGAAGCCCGTTCAGTTGCGCCTGCTCGCCCATTTGGCCGAAGAAGGCGCCCTCGGCGCAGCGGCCAGCAAGATCGGCATTGCGCAGCCAGCCGCCTCTCGACTCCTGGCAGAGATGGAAGCCGCCCTCGGCCTCAGCCTGCATGAGCGTCAGGGACGGGGGTTGCGACTGACCCATGTGGGTGCAGCTCTGGCACGCCGGGCCGCCCGGATCGAGATGGAGCTGTTCGACGCCGCGCAGGAAGTGGCCGAAGCTGCGACCGGACGGGCGGGCATCGTTCGCGTCGGCGCGGTGACGGGCCCCGCACTCAGCCTCATCTTGCCGACCTTGACCGCCATGCAGAAGAACCTTCCCGATTTCCGGGCCGAGGTAACCGTCGCGACTTCGATCAACCTGTGCGACTTGTTGCGGGACGGACGGCTGGACTTCGCCCTGGCGCGCGTTCCCGCCGGGGAAACCCAGCTCGACGCGGACGTGATGGCCACCGAGCCTCTGTCGTTGGTCGTCCGCCGCGGCCACCCCCTTCTGGTGCGGCCCAAGATCACCGCCGCAGACCTTCTTCAGTATGATTGGGTCATGGGCGACGACGAAACGCTGTTGACGCAGACCGTGATGTCCCGTCTGGCCGAGATCGGCATGCCAGTTCCCAACCGCCGCATATCGACCTCGTCTTTCCTCTTCACTCTGGCGATCTTGAACCAGACCGACGCCATCGCCCCTCTGGCAACCCCCGTGGTCGACAGCCTGTCCGGCAACCCTTCGGTCCCGTTCGTGTCACTGCCAATCGACCTCGGCCTGACAGTTGCACCATTCAGCCTGGTTACCCGCATCGGGTCACAACTGACTCCCGCAGCGCAACGCCTGGTCGACAGCATCAAGGCAGCCCTCCGGACGGCTATCCCGTCAGGCTGACCTGTCCAGCCAGTCACGGAAGGCTTCGACAACATCGGACTCGCAGTCCACCAGATACTGCGGGGCAGGATAGTCGCCCGCGTGAACATCGGCTGCAAAGCGGCTCATCGCATCGATCCGCAGGGTCTGCAGCCGGTCATGCTCGGCAGCAAAGTCGGCATAGACCTTCGCATGTCTCGGCACCCGCCCGCGGTTCTGTCCCAGCACATCGTCGCTGAACAGATACTGTGCGTGACCCGCCGCACCGGCACCCATCGAGATCAGAAACAGGCTCGTCCGTTCCGCAATCGCCTGCGTGATGGAATGTGGCACCACCTCGATCTCGACCGCAAAGGCCCCCGCCTGTTCCAGCGCCACGCACTGGTTCCAGACAAGTTGCGCGGTTTCCAAGGTCTTGCCCACCGCCTTGAATCCGCCGGTCCAGGTCCGCTTTGACGGGATCAGCCCCACATGACCACAGACCGGCAGACCGTGGTCCGCCATCGCGCGGACGGTGGCCAGCGAACCCGAACAGTAGAAGCCATCGGCTCCGTGCTTGAACAGCGGAAAGGCCCAGCGCAGGAAATCATCCGTCCCGCCGATCTCGTAGAAATTGTCGCCGGGGAAGGCGAAGGCATCCGGAGCCACGTCGCGGAAGCGACGGTCCATCACCATCGAAGGGGGAACCGACAGAAGCTCGACCCCAGCCTTCGCGGCAGCCTCTGCCTCCTCCAGCGTCTCGACCCGCAGCATCGCAAACTGGTGCTTGCCGCGGGCATCCATCAGGTCCCTTACGGTAGGTGGGGCCATCACTCCACCTCGACAAAGACGCGGTCGCCTTCGACCTTCACCGGGAAGGTCCGCAGGTTCACGCAGACAGGGGCGCGCTTGGCTTCGCCCGTGCGATAGTCGAACTGACCGTTGTGCTTGGGGCATTCGATCAGGTGACCCATCACCAAGCCCTCACACAGATGGACGTTCTCGTGGGTGCACAGACCTGCCGTCGCAAAGAACTCTCCTTCCGGCGAATGATAGATGGCAAAGGTCTTTCCACCATGATCCCAGCGGATCAGGTCTTCTTCATCGATGTCGTCGGTCGAGCAGGCGTCAATCCAGGGCATGGTCCGTCCTCTATTCTGCGGCGCCGGGCTGCATCATCCCGGGAACATAGTGATGGAAATCCTCGCGGTAGGGCCTTGCCGTCGGAGGCAGGTCTCGCTTGACGAAGTAGTCCTCGTTCATGACCTGACGCTTGATCGCGGGCCACATCTCGGCAAAGGCCTCGACGATGGACCGGTTCGGAGGCGGTAGATCGCCCATGATGACCTCATGCAGGCGCGGCAAAGCGTGGTAGGGGACCATCGGGAACATGTGGTGTTCGACGTGGTAGTTCATGTTCCAGTAGATGAACTGTGAGATCGGGTTCATGTACACGGTGCGGCTGTTCAGCCGGTGGTCGATCACGTTGTCCGCCAGCCCGCCGTGCTGAAGCAAGCCAGTCATGATGTGATGCCATGCGCCGTACATCCGGGGCAGCCCGATCACCATCAGGGGCAGGATCGAGCCCCAGAAGACCGCCGCAAGGATCGTGACGGCATAGATCGCGACGTAGATGATGGCGACACGCTGGACCTTGCCCCATTCGCTTTGGGGAACGTAGGTGCGCTCTTCGGCCGTGGGGCCAGAAATTGCGTTGCGCAGGATGCGTGGGACAAAGGCGATGACGTCCAAGATACCGAAGAAGTTGAGGATCAGCTTTGCGACCTCCGGCGGACGCATCACGGCAATCTCCGGGTCACGACCGACGAAGTAGGTCTCCGAATGATGTCGCGCGTGGCTCCAGCGCCAGGTCGCCGAATTTCGCATGATCATGAAGCTGGCGATCTCGTAGACCACATTATTCATCCAGGGCGTCTTGAACGCGGTGCCGTGGCCGCATTCATGCCAGCGCGAATCCGAAGCCGAGCCGTAAAGGACCCCGTAGGCCAGCCAGAACGGGACTGACCAGAGCGAGGGCCAAAGTGCGATGCCGATTCCCGCCAGGACGATCATGCTGCCGTAGTAGATCATCGTGTCGCGGATCGCCGGACCGTCGCTGCGCGCCATCAGGTCCTTCATCACCTTCCGCGGCACCTCGGTGTGATACCACTCGGCCGCCGTCAGACCGCTTTCGACGGCGCGTTTGGCGTCAGGGCCGAAAAGGCTGTAGTCCCGCTTGCTCATCTCGTTCACATCCTCCTTGGCCTTGGATGACCAGGGCCGGCTCCTCGTGCCGTGGATAAGTCGGGGCCGGGCAAATCTCCAATAGCCTTGCTTGCAGGTTTCGTCATGATCCATCATCATTCCGGCAGAGCATGATGGATTTTCGTCAGACCGATGGCCAACCGACCTACAATTCATGATGTCGCCCGAGAGGCAGGCGTTTCCAGCGCCACGGTGGACCGCGTTCTGAACGGCCGCGAAAAGGTCCGGGAAGAGACGGCCCGCAAGGTCTATGAGGCTGCGCGCCTGATTGGCTACCATGCCGCTCCGCTGATCGGGCAGCGGGTTCAGGCCGACTTGCCGCGCCTGCGGCTGGGGCTGGTTCTGCACAAGGAGAGGCAGTCCTTCTATCAGCAGTTCAGGCTCGAAGCCGAGCGCGCGGTCACACAGGCAGTCGGCGTACGCGCCTCGCTTCAGGTGGCTTTCGCGTCATCGCAGTCGCCGAAGGACTTCACCGAACTGATGGAAGGCATGGCGGGCCGTGTCGATGCTGTCGCCGCGACCGCCGTCACGCATCCCGAAGTGACCGAAGCGGTGATGCGCCTGAACGCGAAAGGCATACCGTGCTTTTCGCTGCTGAACGATTTTGGCCAGGGCGTCCGACAAAACTACCTTGGGCTCAATAACCTGAAGGTTGGCCGTATTGCTGCTCACATGATCGCCACGGCCGCTCATCACGCCGGAAAGATTGCGGTCTTCGTCGGGGGTTATCGCTGGCACGGGCACGAGTTGCGCGAAACCGGGGTGCGCAGCTATTTCCGTGAGCACGCGCCGCAATTCCAGGTGCTCGATACCCTGATCAATCTGGAAACCCGGCAGCTGACCTATGAGGCGACGCTGGATCTCCTGTCACGCCACCCAGACCTGCGCGGCATCTACTGCGCTGGCGGCGGTATGGAGGGCGCGATCGCCGCTGTGCGCGAGGCGCGGCAGCCGGGCGAGGTCGCACTGGTGGTGAACGAGCTGACACCTGAAAGCCGCGCCGCCTTGATCGGGCGGCACGTCACGATGGTCATCGCCACTCCGCTTGCCCGACTGTGCGAGGACCTCATCCGGCTGGCGACAGAAGCCGTCAATGGAGGAATGATCCCGGTCCAGGGCCAGCACTTCCTGCAGCCCGACCTTTACCTTCCTGAAAGCGTCTGACGAAAACAAATCACGTTCGTGCGTGGCATTTCGTCAGAAATGATGGTTTCGCCCCGCGACGGATTGACGCGATGGGAGAGTCTCGGGGATGGTCCGGCCAACCACGAATGCCGTGATTGGGGAGACCACGAGTGATCCACTTCGCATTGAACCACATGACGGTGGCGCGGCTTTCGTTCCACGACCTCGTTGCCCTGTCGGCAAAGCTCGGTTGCGTCGGGATCGAAGTCCGCAACGACCTGCCGCAGCCCCTGTTTGACGGATTGGATCCTGCCGAAGCAAGGGCCGTCGTCCGAGACAACGGCCTTCGCCTTCTGGCCGTGGCCGAGGTCAAGCGCTTCAACGACTGGTCCGCGGACAAGGAAGCCGAGGCGTTGGCGCTGATGAAGATCGCCAGGGCTGCGGGTGCCGAGGCCGTCAGCCTCATCCCGCGCAACGACAACCTGGGCATGGGCAACGGCGAGCGGCAGGCGAACCTACGCGTTGCGCTGAAGGCGTTGAAGCCGATGCTGGAGGACCACGGGCTGGTCGGGATGGTGGAGCCGCTGGGCTTCGAGATCTGCGCGCTGCGCTACAAATCCGAGGCGGTGGAAGGGATCGAGGCGGTCGGTGGCAAGGGCCGGTTCAAGCTGGTGCATGACACCTTTCACCACACGCTGGCGCACGGCGGCCCGCTCTTCCCCGAACACACCGGGATCGTCCATGTCTCGGGCGTGGTCGACCAGGAGGTGGGCCTGTCCGACATGCGCGACCCGCACCGCGTGCTGGTCACCAAGGGTGACCGGCTGGGCAATGTGGAGCAGATTGCCGCCCTGCAAGCGGCGGGCTGGAACGGGCCGGTCAGCTATGAGGCGTTTTCACCCGAGGTGCACGCCTACACCGATCCGGGCGCCGAACTGGCCAAGTCGTTCGAATTCATCCGATCCGGCCTCGCCGCGCGCGCGGCCTGATATCTGACCCGGGAGGAAACGGGTCTTTCCGGCACAATTCAGGATGCCGCCGGACATCCAAATAGGGAGAGAGACATGAAAAAGACGCTTCTTGCTGCAGGCCTCGTTTCGCTGATGGGCACCACCGCAATGGCGGAAGGGATCGGCGTGTCGATGGCACTGTTCGACGACAACTTCCTGACCGTTCTGCGTAACGGCATTCAGGAACAGGCCGATGCCGCCGGCCTTTCGGTGCAGATCGAGGACGCGCAGAACGACGTCGCCAAGCAGCTGGACCAGATCAACAACTTCATCGCCAGCGGAGTGGACGCGATCATCGTGAACCCGGTCGACACCTCGGCCACTCAGGCGATGTCGGATGCCGCGGCCGCTGCGGGCGTACCGCTGGTCTATGTGAACCGCCAGCCAATCAACGTGGACACGTTGCCCGACAACCAAGCCTTCGTCGCCTCGAACGAATCCGAATCCTCGCGCCAGGGATTCATCGAGCAGTGCAACCAGTGGAAAGCTGCCGGCAAGGAAGAAGTCAGCGTCTACGTCATGCAGGGTGAACTGTCGAACCAGGCCGCCGTCCAGCGCACGCAGAACTACACCGACGTCATCAACGAGGGCCTCTGCGCCGTGAAGGTCAACGTGATCGACCAGCAGACCGCCAACTGGTCGCGGGATCAGGCCCAGTCGCTGATGACCAACTGGCTGTCGACCGGCGCGGCATTCGACGGCGTTCTGGCCAACAACGACGAGATGGCGCTGGGTGCGATCCAGGCGATGAAGGCTGCGGGGATCGACATGGGCTCGGTCATCGTCTCGGGCGTGGATGCGACGCAGGATGCGCTCGCCTCGATGCAGGCCGGGGAACTGGACATCACCGTGTTCCAGAACGCTGCTGCCCAGGGTGGCGGCGCACTGGATGCGGCGGTGAAGCTCGCCGCGGGCGAGGCGGTGGACCAGAAGGTCTACATTCCGTTCGAACTGGTGACGCCCGCGAACATCGACGGCTACCTGTCGAAGAACTGACGCCCCTTCCGGGCACCCTTGGGGCGGCTGGCGACAGTCGCCCCGTTTTTCTGGCGCGGATGGGGTAACATCGGCCAACCTGATTGCATCCTGGGGGAGGGACGGCGACGTGGCAGAAGCAACGCATGGTCTGGGCGGCTTGAAATACGATCCGGCAAAGCGCACCCGCGCGCCTGAATGGAACGTATTCGGCGCGCTGGTGCTGATCGTCCTGATCTTCGAGATCCTGAACCGGCTGCAGGGCGGGTCGTTCCTGTTCAACATGCGCGACAACGTCGACGCCATCTTCAACCAGCAGCGACTGGACATCATGATCCTGCAGGTCGCAATCATCGGAATCATCGCTTTGGGGGTGACGCAGGTCATCATCATTGGCGGGATCGACCTGTCCTCGGGGTCGGTGGTGGGTGCGACCGCAATGATCGTGATGAGCTTCGCGCAGACCGCGATGGTCAACGGCAACCCGAACCCGAAGGCGATCTTCGGGGAATGGGCGATGGACCTGCCAGTGATCGTGCCGATTGTCGTGGGCCTGGCCTGCGGGCTGGTCGCGGGGCTTATCAACGGCTTGCTGGTGGCCTACACCAAGATCCCGCCCTTCATCGCCACGCTGGGCGTCATGGTCAGCGCCCGGGGCGTCGCCCGCTGGTGGTCGAACGGGCAGCCGGTCAGCTTTCCGACGGAAACCTATGGGACGCTGGCAAATGGCGACCTTCTGGGCGGAATGACCTTTGGCCTTCTCTCCTGGCAAGGCCAGAACCCGGCCGTGATCTTCGTCCTGCTGGCGATCCTGTTCCACGTCATCATGACCTACACGCTTTACGGCAAGCGCTCTTATGCCATCGGCTCGAACGAGGCCGCCGCGCGGATGTCGGGGATCAACGTCGATCGGCACAAGGTGCTGGTCTATGCCATCGCCGGGTTGCTGGCGGCAGTGGCGGCGGTGCTGCTCACATCGAAGAACCTGACCGCACAGGCGGGCATGGGGGTAATGTACGAACTCGACGCCATTGCGATGGCGGTGATCGGGGGCGTTTCGTTGGCCGGGGGGCGCGGGTCGATTCTTGGCACGGTGCTGGGGGCCGCTATCTTCTCAGTGATCATCTCGGGCTTCACCTCGATCAAGCTGGACGCCTACTACCAGGAGATGGTGAAGGGCGCGATCATCGTCGGCGCCGTGGTTCTGGACCAGTGGCGTCAACGCAAACGGACCCGGGGGTAACGGCCATGTCGAAGATCATTCTGGAAACCCGCGGCCTGACCAAGCACTACGGTGGTGTCCATGCGCTGGAAGACGCCAACTTCATCCTGCACGACGGCGAGCATGTCGCAGTGGTGGGCGACAACGGCGCAGGGAAATCCACTTTCGTGCGCCAGGTTACGGCGGTGGAGCAGCGGACTTCCGGCGATATCATCTTCGATGGTCAGCCGGTAAGTTTTGCGGGGCCTTTGGAGGCGCGGCAGGCCGGGATCGAGACGGTGTTCCAGACCTTGGCGCTGGCCGACGATCTGGACGTGCCCTCGAACCTGTTCTTGGGGCGCGAGCTTTTCAAGTTCAAGCTTGGGCCGTTTTCCTGGCTGGACCGCAAGACGATGCGGGACCGGACGCTGGAGGCCTTGAAGACCACGGCGGTGAAGATTCCCAACGTCGACAACCCGATCCGCAACATGTCGGGCGGTCAGCGGCAGTGCGTCTCCATCGCGCGAACGGCGGCCTTTGCGTCAAAGCTCGTCATCATGGACGAACCAACGGCGGCGCTGGGGGTGCAGGAGACGGCTCAGGTGGAGAACATCATCCGGGGGCTGAAGGATCGGGGCATCCCGATGATCCTGATCAGCCACAACTTGCGGCAGGTCTTCGATCTGGTGGACCGGATCGTCGTCTTCCGGCGCGGTCGGATCGTCGCCTCGCTGCGGAAGGATGAGACAGACGGGAATGACATCGTCAGCTACATCACTGGCGTCAAAGGCGGAACGGATGCGGCTTATGCCTGACCACAAGGATACCATCGCCGTCATCGCGGGCGGCACTCAAGGGCTCGGCCTTGCGATTGCCGAGGCGCTGGTGGCGGATGGATGCTCCCGGCTGGTCGTCGCGGGCAGACGGGTGGCCGAGGGCGAAGCGGCGGTGCATCGCCTTCGGGCGCTTGGGGTCGACGTACATTTCCGGCGGGCCGACATGGGGGTCGTCGAGGATGCCATCGCGGTGGTGGACGATGCGGCGGCGCGGTTCGGGCGGGTGACCGCGCTGGTCAACGCGGCGGCGACGACCGAAAGGGGCTCGATCCTCGATTGTTCGCCCGCAGATTTCGACAAGCACATTGCGGTGAACACGCGGGGGCCGTTTTTCGGCTTGCAGCGCTTCGCCCAGTTGGCGGTAGCAGGGAAGTATCCCGCCAGTGCCGTGAACATCTTGTCGATGGTGGTGCACTGCGGCCAATCCTACCTCGCGCCCTATTCGGCGTCGAAGGCCGCCCTTGCGAACATCACCAAGAACGCCGCTCAGGCCCTGCGGGGGCATCGCATCCGGGTCAACGGAATCAATTGCGGCTGGATGGACACCCCCGGCGAAGATGAGACGCAGCGCCGGTTTCACGGCGCGCAGGACGGCTGGTTGCAGGCCGCCGAGGCGCGGCAGCCGATGGGAATGCTGGTGAAACCCGCCCATGTCGCGGGGCTGGCCAGCTACTTGCTTTCCGACGCGTCCGGCGTGATGACCGGCGCGTTGGTGGATTTCGATCAGAACGTCGCCGGGGCCTACCCGGAGTAAGGAGAAAGATGACGATCAGGTTCGGGCTTCTGGGTGCGGGGCGCATCGGGAAGGTTCATGCGAAGGCGGTGACGGGCAACCCGGCCGCGAAGCTGGTGGCGGTGTCGGATGCGATGCCTGCGGCGGCGCAGGCGATTGCGGACCAGTATGGCTGCGACGTGCGGACCATCGAAGCCATCGCGGCGGCGAAGGATATCGACGCGGTGGTGATCTGCACGCCTACGGATACCCATGCCGATCTGATCGAGCAGTTCGTGAAGGCCGGGAAGGCCGTGTTCTGTGAAAAGCCCATCGATCTGAGCCTGGCCCGCGTGAAGCAGTGCCTGGAGGTCGTCCGCGCCCACAAGGGCACTCTGATGGTCGGCTTCAACCGCCGCTTCGACCCGCATTTCCAAGCGGTCCGGGGCGAGATTGACAAGGGGACGATCGGATTGGTGGAGATGGTGGTCATCACCAGCCGCGACCCGGGTGCGCCGCCGGTCGATTATATCAAGCGGTCGGGCGGGATCTTCCGGGACATGACGATCCATGACTTCGATATGGCCCGCTTCCTGTTGGGGGAGGAAGTGTCCGAAGTCTCGGCGATGGCGGCGGTTCTGGTGGACCCGGCGATTGGCAAGGCGGGGGACAGCGATTCCGTTCAGGTGATGCTGAAGACGGCCACAGGGAAGATGGCGGTGATCTCGAACTCGCGTCGGGCGACCTATGGCTACGACCAGCGGATCGAGGTGCACGGGTCGGGAGGGTCGGTCGCGGCGGAGAACCAGCGGCCGGTTTCGATCGAGGTCGCGACGGGTGCGGGGTATACCCGGCCGCCGCTGCATGACTTCTTCATGACCCGCTATACCGAGGCCTATGCGGCCGAGATTGCGGCCTTCATCGATGCGATGGGGGGGAAGGCCCAGGCTTCTCCGTCCGGGGAGGATGGGTTGCTGGCCCTGGCGCTCGCCGAGGCGGCGCTGAAGTCGGTCGCCGAGGGTCGGGTCGTGAAGATGAGCGAGATTCTCTGATCCGAGACACAATCTGTCCACGGTGGACATTTTCTGGATTCTAAATGAAATCAGAATGTTGGTCGCGGACGTATACGGAAAATTAACACCTGGCCGACCCCCTGGGGTCGGCCATTTCCGTCCCGCACAACCGCAGCATTGAGAGCAGGCCCCCGACCTGATAGAAGGCGGCAAATCCGCCCAAGGAGACCCGGATATGGCAGACGAAACCCCGGCAGGGAATGGCGCGGCAGCGGCAGCGGCCCAAGCACCGGCCCAGATCAAGATGCAGGTGCTGGCCCAGTATGTGCGCGACATGTCGTTCGAGAACATGGTGGTCCAGAAGGGCCTGAGCGCCGGAGAGGTCCAGCCGGACATCCAGGTCGCGGTCAGCCTTGATGCGCGCAAGCGCCCGGTGGCCAACCAGTTTGAAGTCATCACCAAGTACAAGGTGACCTCGAAGAACAAGGTCAACGGCGATGTCCTGTTCCTGCTGGAACTGGAGTACGGCGGCACCTTCCACATCGAGGGCGTGGCAGAGGAACAGCTGCATCCGTTCCTGCTGATCGAATGCCCGCGCCTGATGTTCCCGTTTGCCCGCCGGATCATCTCGGACCTGACGCGTGACGGTGGCTTCCCGCCGCTGAACATCGACACGGTCGATTTCATGGCGCTTTACCGTCAGGAACTTGCGCGGCGCGCGCAGGCACAGGCGGCCTCGGCTGCTCCGACCGAGAACGTCAACTGACGCGGCGTTTCGCAGGGTGAGGCGGTCTGCCCCCTCACCCTGACCCTCTCCCCCAAGAGGAGAGGGGACGCGGGTTGCAGCGGCGGCTCCCGTATGACGTCCGTCAGACGTCCTTCTTCCAGATCGCGGCATCACCCAGCTTGGCAACCATCGCGGCATGGGCGGCAAGTTCGTCCTCGTTGATGCGGGGCGGCAGGGGCTCTGGCCGCGGCCGTGGTCGCCAGGTGATCGCTTCACCCGTGGCGCTGCGCGCAGGGGCGGGGGCGGCGCTGCCCAGCACAAGGTCGGGCTGCCGGCCGCCGATCAGTTCCAGATAGACTTCGGCCAGGATTTCGCTGTCCAGAAGCGCGCCGTGCTTTTCCCGCATCGAGTTGTCAATGGCAAAGCGGCGGCAAAGCGCATCGAGCGAAGCTGGCGAGCCGGGAAACTTGGTCCGTGCGATGGCCAGAGTGTCGGTCGCGCGGCTAAAGGGCAGGCCAGGCAGGCCACAGCGTTCCAGTTCGAAATTGAGGAATTTCATGTCGAAGGCAGCATTGTGAATCACAAGCTGCGCATCGCCGATGAAATCGAGAAAGGCCTGTCCGATGCGGGCGAAAACCGGCTTGTCCTTCAGTGTCACACCGCCAGGGACCGGTTTGCCGGGTGTTTCAAGGATGTCATGGCCAATGCCATGCACCTCGAACGCGCCGAGAGGCATGCCGCGTTCAGGGTTGATATACTGGTGGTAGGTGCGCCCGGTGGGGAGATGGTTGAAAAGTTCGACCGCGCCGATTTCAACGATGCGGTGGCCCTCGGCGGGTTCAAAGCCGGTGGTTTCGGTATCAAGAACAATTTCACGCATGCTCTGCAATCCGGCGCTGGATATCGGCCAGCACATCCTTGACCGCCGTTTCGGCGGCTTCAAGGCTGGTGGTCGGAATGATGTAATCGGCCCGCTTGCGCTTTTCGGCATCGGGCATCTGGCGGGCAAGGATCGTTTCGAACTCGGCCTCGGTCATCGCGCCGCGGGACAGGACGCGGTCACGCTGCACCTCGGCCGGGGCGGACACCACGGCGACGGCATCGCAGGCATGGTCCAGCGAGATTTCGTACAAAAGCGGCACGTCGAGAAGGACGATGGGCGCCGCGTCATGCGCCATCAGGAACGCCGCGCGGTCGGCCGCGACCAGAGGGTGGACGGCAGTGTTCAGGCGATCAAACACGGTAGGATCAGCCTGGATCAGCGCGCGCAGGTTTGCGCGGTTCACGCTGCCGTCCGCGTCAATGGCCGAAGGGAAGAGGGCGCCTATGGTCAGTGCCGCCGGTTGGCCCGGGGCATACAGCCGATGAACGGTCGCGTCAGCATCCCAGACCGGAATGCCCTTATCGGCGAACATCCGGGCCGTCGTCGACTTGCCCATGCCGATTGATCCGGTGAGGCCCAGCACAAAGCTCATGCTGCGAGGGCAGCCTTGCGGGCCGCGTCATCGACTTCGGGCCGGACGCCGAACCAGCGCTCAAAGCCGGGAGCGGCCTGGTGGAGGAGCATACCCAGCCCGTCGACAATGATGCCACCGCGGTCCTCGGCCTCGATCAGGAACTGGGTCTTGAGCGGGGTATAGACGAGGTCGTTGCAGACGGCACCCGGGTTCAGGCGGTGCATCGGGACGTGGAATTCGGCCTTGCCGGTCATGCCGAGCGAGGTGGTGTTGATGACGGTAACCGCATCGTCGAGAAGGTTCGGGGCCTGCACCCATTCGTGGACATGGATCTTCGCCCCGAAGTCCTGGCGGATGGCGTCGGCCCGGGCGCGCGTGCGGTTGGCAAGGTGGATTGCAGGGACACCGACCTCGATCAGAGCAGCGACGACGGCGCGGGCGGCCCCACCAGCACCAAGGACGACGGCGGGGCCGGAGGCGGGTTTCCAGTCCGGGGCGTTCTGGCGAAGGTTGGCAATGAAACCCGAGCCGTCGGTGTTGTCGGCGTGGATCTTGCCATCCTTGCGGAAGATCAGGGTGTTGGCGGCCCCGATCAGCGCGGCGCGGTCGGTGACGACATCGGCGATCTGCAGGATCGCCTCCTTGTGCGGGATGGTGACGTTGCAGCCGACAAACCCCAGTTCCGGCAGAGTGCGGAGGAGGCGGGGCAGATCGACGGGGGCGATGTCGATGGGGATATAGTGCCCTTTGATGTTGTAGCGCTTCAGCCAGTAGCTGTGCAGCGCCGGGCTGCGGCTGTGGGCAATCGGATGGCCGATGACGGCGGCAAGCGGAATGCGGGGATGGTCGGTCATTGCGCGATCATGCCCTTTGTGCCTGCCCAAGCCAACAGGGGTAAAAGTGGCAGGCCAAGAATGGTGAAATGGTCACCCTGGATCGACGAGAACAGGCGGACGCCTTCCTCCTCGATCTTGTAGCCACCGACGGAGTGGCGAATGGAGTCCCAGTTTTGGGTGACGTAGTCGTCCAGATAGGCGTCGGAGAAATCGCGCATGGTCAGCCGGGCCTCGGCGACGTGGCGCCAGACGGGTTCGGCGTTTTCATAGGCGACGGCGGCCGAGAGGAGCTTGTGGGTCTTGCCCCGAAGCTGTCGCAGCTGGGCACGAGCGTCGTCCGGGGTTTTGGGTTTTGCGAAGGTCTGGCGGTCGAGCGCGAGGACCTGGTCGCAGCCAAGGACGAGCGCCTCGGGGTGTTTCTCGGCAACCTTGCGGGCCTTCATCTCGGCCAGCGCATCGGCGATGTCGCGGGGGCTGGCGCCTTCGGCGATGAGTGCGTCGCGGATGGTGGCCTCATCGACCCTTGGCGCGATGGCGATGGGATCCAGGTTGGCGGCACGGAGCATCTGGAGACGGGTTGGCGAGGTGGACGCGAGGATGAAGGGCTGGGGCAAGGCTGTGCATATCCTCGGTTTGTTCCTGGGTCCCCGATGGGGGCGTCTGGTGGTCCTGGGTCGGTCTTGTGGGCAGGGGAAGGTTGCCAGAGCGACTGGGTCAGAGATATCCCGCTGTGCGCAGGTTTGTCACGCGGGACGGGAAAACAGGTTGTGCCCGGGGTGGGGACGGCGCCTGCCTGTGGATTATGTGCGGCGAGATCTTCATGTAAGCATTTGATAGAAAATAACTTTCCAGGAGTATTCACCTTCCGGCGCGGGTTTTCCCTGATTTGTCCCCAGCCTCCTCCTTGTGGACGGTTCCGGGGATGGGCTGGAGAATCCCGTTTTCCACAGGCCCAACATCATCAACATTCTTTCTTTTCATTTAACTTTATAGAAGAAGGCGCAAGGCGCAGCGGGTGAGACCATGCTTGAGACGATCAGCGATTTTCTGGCCGACTGGTATCTGGTGACGAAGTCCCTGCATATCGTGTCGGTGATCTCGTGGATGGCGGGGATTTTCTACCTGCCGCGGTTGTTCGTCTACCATGTGGAGCAGGTCGAGGCCGGGTCACCGACAGACAAGATGTTCCAGACGATGGAGCGTCGGTTGCTGCGGGGGATCATGAACCCGGCGATGGTGGCGACCTGGGTCTTTGGCCTTGCGCTGGTGTTCACGCCGGGGGTGGTGGATTGGTCCTTCGCCTGGGCCTGGGTCAAGGCCGCAAGCGTGCTGGCGATGACATGGTTCCACCACTGGCTTGGCCTGCGCCGGAAAGAGTTTCTGGCAGGGACCAACACGCGGAATGGCCGGACCTACCGGCTGATGAACGAGGTACCGACCGTGCTGATGGTCGTCATCGTCTTCTCGGTCATTCTAAGATGGTGAGGCTGGTCTGTCTTCTGGCGCTCTGCGCCGCTCCCGCCTTTGCGGACCTGTTGCCCGAGGGGCAGGATCGGCGCGACATTCCCTTTGCGGTCGTTGATGGCAAGCCGATGCTTGAGGTGAGCATCAATGGTCAGCCCGGCCAGATGATGCTGGACAATGGCACACCCGAGCTCGCGATGCTGAACCGCGATGCGGCCGACCTTGCCGCGGGGCAAGAGGTTGCGCGGGGGAATGCGGCCTCGGGTCAGCCGATCATCGTGATGCTGCACGACGCACCGGAGCTGCAAGTTGACGGTCAGGTCCTGGCTTTGCCTGCAAAAGTGGTCAGCGGGGATTTCGGCTTTGTCGAAGCTGGCTTTGGCGAAGGCTTCATGGGGTTTCTCGGCTCTCCTGCCGTAGAACCGCACCCGTTCCTGGTGGATTATGCGCGGAATCGGCTGGTTATCCTGCGGGAGGGGACCTTTGCGCTGACCCCGGAAGATGTTCGGGGCGAGGTGGTCTTTTCCTACTGGAAGGGCGAGCAGCCGACCTTGGCGGTTCAGATCGGTGACCAGGCGATGCTGGTCGATGTCGATACAGGCGACAACGGGACGCTGTATCTGCGACCTGAGACGCAAGAGGCGCTGGTGGCGTCAGGGCTTTTGACCGGAGGGCCCGATATTTGGGACCTGTCCACCATCCGGCTGGGGGAAACCGAGTTCGGACCGATCACAGTGTCGCTGGTAGTGGCGGGTGGTCCGATGGATTTCCGCCGCAGTGGCCCGTCCGACTTTCTGCGGCTTGGGGCAAAGTTTCTGGCCGATACCCCGACACTGTGGGATTTTCCGCAGAACCGGCTGGTCTTTTTGGCCCCCGGCGCGACGCTGTTAGCCGATCCCGGTCTGCCAGATTGACTCGGGCTGTTGCAGCGGTGTAAACGGGCGCCGCAGGGCCGTCCGGCCCAATGCATCTCCCGTCCCAAATCCGCTGAGACCCCCCTGACGGGCGTGGTCCGCCCAAAGGTATTCCATGAACGTCGAACGCTTGAATCTTGCCGAACTGAAGGCGAAGACCCCCGCCGATCTGCTGGCCATGGCCGAGGAGTGGGAGATCGAGAACGCCCCGTCCATGCGCAAGGGCGAGATGATGTTCTCGCTGCTGAAGGAGCACGCCGAGGAAGGCTGGGAGATCGGCGGCGACGGCGTTCTGGAAGTGCTGCAGGACGGGTTCGGGTTCCTCCGCTCACCCGAGGCGAACTACCTGCCGGGTCCGGATGACATCTACGTCTCGCCCGAAATGATCCGCCAGTTCTCGCTTCGCACCGGGGACACCATCGAGGGTGTCATCAAGGCCCCGCAGGACAACGAGCGCTACTTCAGCCTGACCAAGGCCACGAAGATCAACTTCGACGATCCGGAAAAGGCCAAGCACAAGGTCCACTTCGACAACCTGACGCCGCTGTATCCCGACGAGCGGCTGAAGATGGAAGTCGAGGACCCGACGATCAAGGACCGCTCGGCCCGGATCATCGACCTCGTCTCGCCCATCGGGAAAGGCCAGCGTGGGCTGATCGTGGCCCCGCCGCGGACCGGCAAGACGGTGCTTCTGCAGAACATCGCCCATTCCATCGCGACGAACCATCCGGAGTGCTATCTGATCGTCCTTCTGATCGACGAACGCCCCGAGGAGGTCACCGACATGCAGCGCACGGTGAAGGGCGAGGTCGTGGCCTCGACCTTCGACGAACCGGCCACGCGGCACGTCGCGGTCGCGGAAATGGTGATCGAGAAGGCCAAGCGCCTGGTTGAACACAAGCGCGACGTGGTGATCCTGCTCGACTCGATCACCCGTCTGGGCCGCGCCTTCAACACCGTGGTTCCGTCCTCGGGCAAGGTGCTGACCGGCGGTGTGGACGCGAACGCCCTGCAGCGCCCGAAGCGGTTCTTCGGGGCTGCCCGGAACATCGAGGAAGGCGGGTCGCTGACCATCATCGCCACCGCCCTGATCGACACCGGCAGCCGGATGGACGAAGTCATCTTCGAAGAATTCAAGGGCACGGGTAACAGCGAAATCGTGCTGGACCGCAAGGTTGCCGACAAGCGTGTCTTCCCGGCGATGGACATCCTCAAGTCCGGCACCCGGAAAGAGGACCTTCTGGTCGACAAGATGGACCTGCAGAAGACCTACGTCCTGCGCCGGATCCTGAACCCGATGGGCACGACGGATGCGATCGAGTTCCTGATCTCGAAGTTGAAGCAGACGAAGACGAACTCGGAATTCTTCGAGTCGATGAACACCTAAGGGCCGCAGGCGATGGACACGATCTATGCCCTCGCCACGGCGCGGGGTCGGTCGGGCCTCGCCGTGGTACGGATCTCGGGACCGGACGCGGTGGCGGCCGGTCTTGCGCTTTGTGGAACGCTGCCAGCGGTGCGGGTGGCGGGGCTGCGGCGGCTGGTCTGGGACGGCGTGCTTTTGGACGAGGCGTTGGTGCTGACCTTTGCCGAGGGGGCGAGCTTCACTGGCGAGATGGTGGTGGAACTGCACTGCCACGGTGGCCCGGCGGTGGTGGTTGCCGTGCTGCGGGCCTTGTCTGCGCAGCCGGGGCTGCGGCTGGCTGAGCCTGGGGAGTTCACCCGGCGGGCGCTGGAGAACGGCGTGCTCGACCTGGCGCAGGTCGAGGGCTTGGCCGACCTGATTGACGCCGAAACCGAGGCGCAGCGGCGGCAGGCAGTGCGAGTGCTGTCGGGGTCCGTGGGTCAGAAGGTCGAGGGCTGGCGCCGCGATCTGATCCGGGCGGGGGCATTGATGGAGGCCACGATTGATTTCGCCGATGAGGACGTGCCGGTGGACGTCTCGCCCGAGGTGCTGGCGCTGATCGACGGGCTGATGGCGGACCTCGGGCGCGAGGCGGCGGGGGTTGCTGCGGCAGAGCGGATCCGGGACGGGTTCGAGGTGGCGATTGTCGGCGCGCCGAACGCGGGGAAGTCGACGCTGCTCAATCAGCTTGCGGGGCGCGAAGCGGCGATCACGTCGGAGATTGCCGGGACGACGCGCGACGTGATCGAGGTGCGGATGGAAATCGCCGGGCTGCCGGTGACCGTCCTGGACACTGCGGGCCTGCGAGATACCGAGGATCGGCTGGAACGCGCCGGTATCGAGCGGGCCTTGGCCAGGGCCGAGGCGGCGGATTTGCGGCTGTTCCTGACCGATGGGTCGCCTCTGCCGCTGGAGCCAACGGGCGACGATCTGGTGGTTCTTGGAAAAGCGGACACCAAATCTGGTTGGTCTGGTTTGGCTGTGTCGGGCAAGACCGGACTCGGTGTGCCAGAACTGATGGCGCGGATCGGCGAAATCCTGGGCGAACGCGTCGGGTCGGCAGGCGCGTTGGTGCGCGAACGGCATCGCGTGGCTGTGACAACAGCGATTGCCGCTCTGGCCGAGTCACGGGCGGAAGTGGTAAGACCTGACTCGCGCGTCGAGCTGGCGGCGGAGCATCTGCGGCAGGCGGTCCGGGCACTGGATGCCTTGGTCGGCCGCGTGGATGTCGACGACCTGCTGGGCGAGATTTTCGCCAGCTTCTGCATCGGTAAGTGAGGGTTTCACGTGAAACACTACGACGTCATCGTGATCGGCGGCGGCCATGCGGGCGCTGAAGCTGCTGCTGCTGCAGCCCGGATGGGGGTGTCGACAGCCCTGGTGACGCTGCGCGTAGAAACGCTGGGCGCGATGTCCTGTAACCCGGCGATTGGCGGGCTGGGGAAGGGCCATCTCGTGCGCGAGATCGACGCGCTGGATGGGGTCATGGGGCGGATGGCGGACAAGGCGGGGATCCAGTTCCGCCTCTTGAACCGCCGGAAGGGGCCTGCCGTACAGGGGCCGCGGGCGCAGATCGACCGGCGTTTGTATCGGGAGGCGATGCGGGCCGAATTGCTCGCGACGCCGGGGCTGGACGTGATCGAGGGCGAAGTCGCTGGGTTGAAGCTGGTTGGCGGTTCGGTGGCGGGAGTCGTTCTCGCCTCCGGCGTGGAACTGGCGTCGGGCCGGGTCGTTCTGACGGCCGGGACGTTCCTGAACGGGGTGATTCACATCGGCGACCGGCGGATGTCAGGTGGTCGGATGGGTGATTCGCCGTCGAAGCTGCTCGCGGCGCAACTGGCGGATCTGGCGCTGCCCGTGGGGCGGCTGAAGACAGGCACCCCACCGCGGCTGGACGGCCGGACAATCGACTGGGCGCGGCTGGAAAGCCAGCCTGGGGATGAGGTTCCGTCGGTGTTTTCCTTCTTGAACCGGGTGCCGGAGGCGCGGCAGATCTCTTGCGGAATCACCCATACCTCTGAGGCGACCCACCAGATCGTGCGGGACAACCTTGGCCGCTCCGCAATGTATGGGGGTCACATCGAAGGCGTGGGCCCGCGCTATTGCCCGTCGATCGAGGACAAGGTGGTGCGCTTTGCCGACAAGACGTCGCATCAGGTCTTCCTGGAACCTGAGGGGCTGGACGACCATACTGTCTATCCGAATGGCCTGAGCACCTCGCTGCCCGAAGAGGTTCAGCACGCCTACATCCGCACGATTCCAGGGCTTGAGCGGACTGAAATCCTGCAGCCTGGCTATGCCATCGAATACGACTACTTCGATCCGCGCGGCCTGCACCGAACACTTGAAACCCGCGCGGTGGCCGGCTTGTACTTTGCTGGCCAGATCAACGGGACAACAGGGTATGAGGAGGCTGGGGCACAAGGGATTGTAGCTGGCCTGAATGCAGCAGCTGCTGCTAGTGGGCTTGACCCGGTGGAGTTCAGCCGCACGGAAAGCTACATCGGCGTGATGATCGATGACCTGACGTCGCGCGGAGTGACCGAGCCTTACCGCATGTTCACCTCTCGCGCCGAGTTCCGGCTGACTGTGCGGGCGGACAACGCAGACCGCAGACTGACGCCGGTAGGGTTGACCTTGGGCTGCATCTCTGGTGCGCGCCGCAGGGCCTTTGACGCAAAGCTGGAAGCGCTGGAGTCCGGACGGGCGGAGCTGTTGGGCGTCACGATCGGACCGAAAGCGCTGAACGATGCCGGAATTGCAGTCAGCAGGGACGGTGGCAAGCGGACAGCCTATGACGTCCTGTCCCTGCCGGGGGTCGATCTGGATGTTGTAGTAAAGGCGTTTCGCACCTACCAGAACTTGGACCCTGACGTCCTCACCCAGCTCCAGATCGATTCGACCTATGACCAGTACTCGGATCGGCAAGCGAAGGAAGTTGCGGATTTGCGCCGCCAGGAAACACAGCGAATTCCCGGGGATTTCGAGTATGGCGGGATCTCCGGCCTGTCGAACGAGCTGAAGCAGAAGCTTTCACGCGCGAGGCCTGATTCGATTCTCCAGGCATCACGGATCGAAGGTGTTACACCGGCAGCGCTTCTTCTAGTGCTTTCGCACTTGCGCAAGACGTCAGAGCGGCTTGCCGGATGACTGATGCCGAACAGCTTTCGGTCGGGGGCGTCGATGTTTCACGTGAAACATTCGATGCTTTGAAAGCCTACGAAGATCTAGTTCAGCGCTGGACGCCAGCAATCAACCTTGTCAGCAAAACTACAGTTGGCAACCTCTGGCAGCGACACATCCTTGACTCGGCTCAGATCTTCTCACTTTGCCCTCCATCGGCGCAGACTTGGGTCGACCTTGGCTCTGGTGGGGGTTTTCCGGGGATTGTTGTCGCTATTCTTGCGAAAAGCGCGAAGCACGACTTGCGTGTCACGCTTGTCGAGTCAGATCTTCGCAAAGCGACATTCCTTCGGCAAGCAGCACAGGCATTGGCCTTGCCAGTTACTGTTCTCAGCAAGCGAATCGAGGCAGTGAGCCCGCTCCACGCCGATGTCCTTTCAGCACGGGCACTTGCGCCTCTCACTGCGCTTCTTGGATTCGTCGAGACTCACTTGTCGAAAAGCGGCACCGCGATCTTTCCGAAAGGCGCACGGTTTCAGGATGAGATTGCAGAGGCACGCAAGACTTGGGCGTTCGACGTTGACATCAAGCCCAGCCTGTCCGAAGCGGGCGCAGCAATTCTTGTGATCAGGGATATCCATCGTGTCCAACACTAACTCAACGCACCCGCACATCCTCGCTCTTGCGAACCAGAAGGGTGGAGTTGGCAAGACGACAACTGCGATCAACCTGGCTGCGGGCCTTGCAGAACTGGGGAAGAAAGTGCTGCTGGTCGACATCGATCCGCAGGGGAACTCGTCCACTGGTCTGGGTGTGCGGCCGGATGCGCGGAAGAAGACGAGCTACGATTTGATTGTCGATGGAGCGGACCTACAGGATGTTGTGCTGGAGACAGGCATCCCGGATGTCATGATCATCCCCGCAAATGCCGACCTGTCCTCTGCCGACCTGGACATCGTCTCGAACGAAAAGCGCAGTTACTTGCTGCACGACGCGCTGCGGCGGCCAGAGATGGACGCCTATGGTTTTGACTACATCCTGATCGATTGCCCCCCGGCGCTCAGCCTGCTGACTGTGAACGCGCTGGTTGCCTGCAACTCGGTGCTTGTTCCGCTGCAGTGCGAGTTCTTCGCGCTGGAAGGTCTGTCGCAGCTGATGCTGACGATTCGCGATGTGCGACGGTCGGCGAATCCCGACCTGCGAATCGAAGGGGTAGTGTTGACGATGCACGACCGCCGCAACAGGTTGACGGCTCAGGTTGAAGCAGATGCCCGGGCCAACATGGGCGACCTGGTCATGAAGACGACGATTCCGCGCAATGTGCGAATCAGTGAAGCACCGTCCTATGCGCTGCCAGTCCTGACCTACGACCCCAGTTCAAAGGGGACCGAGGCCTATCGTGCCTTGGCGAAGGAAATTGCCGACCGGCGCAAAACCCCAGAAGTTTCAGAGGCCTGAGCATGTCGAAAACCGAAAAGAGAGGCCTTGGTCGTGGCTTGTCTGCCCTGATGGCGGATGTTCATTTGGCTGGCCCGGAACACATGGCGGCACCTCGGAAGGCCGAGATGCACCTTCCGGTGGACAAGCTTGAGCCGAACCCACAACAGCCGCGGCTTGATTTCCGGAAGGATGAGCTTGAGTCGCTGGCCGATTCGATTCGGCAGAAGGGCGTGATTCAGCCGCTTATCGTGCGCCGCAAACCGGGCCGTGACCTCTATGAAATCGTCGCTGGAGAGCGTCGCTGGCGCGCTGCACAGATGGCGCAACTGCACGAAGTTCCCGTTGTAGTGCGGGACTTTACCGACACCGAAGTGCTTGAAGTCGCGATCATCGAGAACATCCAGCGGGCGGATCTGAACGCCATCGAAGAGGCGCTCGGCTTTCGTCAACTGATGACCCGATTCGGGCACACGCAGGAGAAACTGGCCGAGGCACTTTCGAAAAGCCGTAGCCACGTCGCGAATCTGTTGCGGCTGCTGACTCTGCCTGACGATGTGCAGGATCTGGTCCGCGACGGGAAGCTGTCGGCGGGGCATGCGCGGGCGCTGATCGGCAGCCCGAAGGCCAGCGAGTTGGCGGCGCAGGTCGCGGCCAAGGGGCTGTCGGTGCGCGAAGTCGAACGGCTGATGAAGGCGCAGGACTCGGTCAAGCCGACGGCGCCGAAGGTTGCCAAGGGATCGGAGAAAGACGCAGACACGCGGGCCTTGGAAGGGGACCTTTCCGCCAACCTGAAGATGCCGGTGCGGATCGAGCATGCCTCGGGTGGGGAAAGCGGAGAACTGGTGATCCGCTATGGTTCGCTGGATGATCTCGACAGGTTGTGCCGTATTCTGTCGCAGCTACCAGATGAAGACTGATTAGCCCGCGCTTTGTCGGTCAGCCAGCAGAGCGCGGAGGATGCCGTTCAGCACCATGACGCCGTGATCGGTCGTTGAAATGCGGTCTCCGTCGCGGGCGAGGAGGCCCAGGGTTTCGACTTCGGCGAGCGCATTTTCGGCGAGCGGTTGCCCGGCGAGGGCAGCGAAGCGTTGAAGAGATGCGCCTTCCCTCAGGCGCAGGGCGAACATCAGGTACTCGGCGGCGCGGTCTTCGGGCGATAGTCTGTCGGTCGTTTCGGCGGAGCCGGGACGGGCGAGGGTGCGGTCAAGCCAGGGGGTTGGCTGACGTTCTGCCTCGGTGGCGAATCGGGCCGAATCAAGGGTGAGTCGGCCGTGGGCGCCGGGACCGATTCCTGCGTAGTCACCCATCCGCCAGTAGATCAGGTTGTGGCGCGATTCGTCTCCGGGGCGGGCGTGATTCGATACCTCGTAGGCGGGGAGTCCGGCGGCCCGGGTGATTTCCTCCGTCAGTTCGAACATGTCGGCGGAGTGATCTTCCTCGGGCAAGCCCTTGAGGAGGTTCTTCGCGTGCATCTGGCCGAAGACGGTGCCATCCTCGATGGTCAGCTGGTAGAGCGAGAGGTGCGAGGTGCCGAAGTCGAGCGCGCGGTGGAGTTCGTCGCGCCAGGCGGCGAGGGTCTGGTTCTGGCGGGCGTAGATCAGGTCGATGGAGACGCGGTCGAAGACGGATTGGGCGATGGCGATGGCCCTTGCGGCCTCACCCACCGTGTGCATCCGGCCCAGGCGGCGGAGGTCTTCGGGGTCAAGGGATTGGATTCCAAGAGAAACCCGGTTGACGCCTGCCTTGGCGTAGCCCTCGAAGCGGGCGGCCTCGACGCTGCCGGGGTTGGCTTCAAGGGTGATTTCGATGTCATTCGCAAGGGTCCAGGTGGCGCGGATGCGGTCGAGGATGCCCTGGACGGTGGTGGCTTCCATCAGCGAGGGGGTGCCGCCGCCGAAGAAGACGGTGTTGAGGATGCGGCCCTGAGTGAGCGCGCCGATGCGGTCGATTTCACGCTCGAAGGCCTGAAGCCATCGGGATTGGTCGATGCGGGCGGCGACGTGGCTGTTGAAGTCGCAGTAGGGGCACTTCGACTGGCAGAAGGGCCAGTGTATATACAGGCCGAAGCCGGCGTGGCGCCAGTCCTCCATCAGGGAAACAGGGCGACGACGAGTTTCTGGAAGGCGTCGGCGCGGTGCGAGAGGCGGTTCTTCTCCCAGCGGTCCATCTCGCCGAAGGTCTGGGTGTAGCCGTCAGGCATGAAGATGGGATCGAAGCCGTGGCCCTGCTCGCCACGTCCGGGCCAGACGAGGCGGCCGGGGGATTTGCCTTCGAAGACAAGGTCTTGGCCATCTGGCGCGGCGAGAACGAGAGTGCAGCAGAATTGGGCGGTGCGGGGTTCGGGGGCGTGCATCGCCTCCAGCTCGCGCCAGACACGCTCCATGCCAACCTTGAAGTCGCGACCTTTTGAAGTGGTGGCCCAGTTGGCGGTAAAGACGCCAGGGGCTCCACCAAGGGCGTCGACGGAAAGACCGGAGTCGTCTGCGAGGGCGATGAGGCCGGAAGCTTTGGCGGCGGCGTGGGCCTTCAGGCGGGCGTTGCCGACGAAGGTGGTTTCAGTTTCCTCGGGCTCGGGGAGGCCAAGGTCTCCGGCGCCCAAGACGGTCACGTCGAAGGGGGCGAGGAGATCGGCGATCTCTTCAAGCTTGCCACAGTTGTGCGTGGCGACGAGAAGGCGATCCCCTCGGTGCAGCATTACAGCCTCAGGGCTGCTCTTTGCGCCGCGACCAGCGCCGCATTGCCCTGGCGGGCGAGGTCGAGGAGGTGGAGGAGTTCGTCTTGGCTGAAGGCGGAACCTTCGGCGGACATCTGGACTTCGATCAGTTTGCCCGCGCCAGTCATGACGAAATTGCCGTCGGTCCCGGCGGCCGAATCCTCAAGGTAATCGAGGTCGAGGACGGGCTGGCCGGCATAGACGCCGCAGGAGACTGCCGAAACGTGATCCAGGATCGGGTCCGAGGTGATGACGCCGGAGGTCAGGAGCTTGTTTACCGCAAGACGCAACGCGACCCAGCCGCCGGTGATCGAGGCGCAGCGGGTGCCTCCGTCGGCCTGGATGACGTCGCAGTCAATGACGATCTGACGCTCGCCAAGGGCCTGCCGGTCCACTCCGGCGCGCAGGGAACGACCGATAAGCCGTTGAATTTCTTGCGTCCGGCCCGACTGCTTGCCTGCTGCCGCCTCACGCCGGGTGCGGGAGTTGGTGGCGCGGGGCAGCATCCCATATTCCGCGGTCACCCAGCCCTGGCCGGTGTTCTTCAGGAAGGGGGGAGCTTTGTCCTCAATGGTGGCGGAACACAGGACATGGGTTTCGCCCATCTTGATCAGGCAAGAGCCCTCGGCATGCTTCATCACGCTGGTTTCGATTGAAACCGCCCGTAGATCGCTTAGTTTTCTGCCTGACGGGCGCATCGCCGAACCTTTCCTTGGGATGCGGCCACATATGCAACCAAGGCCGAAGGATGCAACCCCGATTACCATGACCAGCCAGCCGATCCTGTCCGACATGAACGACCGCACGCGCGAAGTGTTTCGCCGCGTCGTCGAAGGCTATCTGAACTCAGGTGAACCGGTTGGGTCGCGGACGCTGACCCGGACGCTGTCGGAAAAGGTCTCTGCCGCGACGGTGCGGAATGTCATGCAGGATCTGGAATATCTGGGGCTGCTGGACAGCCCGCATGTCTCGGCTGGCAGAATACCGACCCAGGCCGGGCTGCGGATCTTCGTCGACAGCCTGCTGGAGGTCGGCCAAGTTGCGCCGGAGGATCAGGAGAAGATCGACGCCACCCTGGGCGTCAACGACCACGACGTGACGACCCTGCTGGATGAGGTCGGGGCGGCGCTTTCGGTCATCACCCGGGGGGCGAGCGTGGTGCTGGCGCCGAAGCGGGAAGCGGCGATCCGGCATATCGAGTTCGTCAGTCTGGGGCCGGACCGGGCGCTAGTGGTGCTGGTCTTTGCCGACGGGCAGGTGGAAAACCGCATCTTCGTCCCGCCGCCGGGGCAGACGCCGTCGTCGATGCGCGAGGCGGCGAATTTCCTGAACGCGCTGGCCGAGGGGCTGACGCTGTCCGAACTGCGGGCGCGGATCGTCAACGAGATCGCGCAGCGACGGCAGGAGATCGACTCGCTGGCGCGCGAGATGGTGGAAAGCGGCCTCGCCCTGTGGGAAAATGCCGGGGAGCCGTCGGAGCGGCTGATCGTGCGCGGCCGGTCGAACCTGATCGACGGCGTGGCGGATCAGGCAGAGATTGACCGCATCCGGGTGCTGTTCGACGACCTGGAGCGCAAGCGGGACATCGCCGAATTCCTGAACCTGACCGAGGCCGGCGACGGTGTGCGCATTTTTATCGGGTCAGAGAACAAGCTTTTCTCACTTTCCGGTTCAAGTCTGGTGGTTTCTCCCTATATGAACGCGGATCGGAAGATCATCGGCGCGGTGGGCGTCATCGGACCGACTCGGCTGAATTATGGCCGTATCGTCCCGATCGTCGATTACACCGCCCAGCTGGTGGGCCGCCTGGTCAGTGACCGCGGCAAGGGCTGAAGAAGGACGAAGCGCAATGTCGCAGGAAGAACCCACCGCCTCGCAGGTGGAGCTGGAAGAGTTTGAACCGCAAGTGGATGAGCTGGAGGCCCTGAAGGCCGAGCGTGACGAGTTGCGCGACAAGTTCATGCGGGTGCTGGCGGATGCCGAGAACTCGCGCAAGCGGGCCGAGCGGGACCGGAAAGAGGCCGAGATGTATGGTGGCACTCGGTTGGCGCGGGACCTGCTGCCGGTCTACGACAACCTGAACCGGGCGATCCAGGCGATCCCGGAGGAGTCTCGGGCGGCTTCGGCGGCGCTGATCGAGGGCGTCGAGCTGACCCTGCGCGAGTTGACCAACGTGATGACGAAGCACGGGATCACGATGATCTCGCCCGCCGTCGGGGACCAGTTCGACCCGCAGCTGCATCAGGCGATGTTCGAGGCCCCGCTGCCGGGAACCAAGGCCGGGCAGATCATCCAGGTGGCGACGGAAGGCTTCCTGCTGCACGACCGCCTGCTGCGCCCGGCGCAGGTCGGGGTGTCGTCGAACCCCGGTTGATCCTGGACGCACCCCCGGAGAGGGCTGTCTGCCCTCCCCGGACCCCACCCGAGGATATTTCGGGAAGAGAAAGCGAAATTTTAGTTAAGTTTTAGCGGCTTGCTTCAGGTCGTAGATGAGCCGGAGGGCATCCATCGGGGTCAACTCGTCGGGGTGTACCTCCTTCAGAATGTCCTCGACGACTGAGACCTTCTGCTTTTGCGGCGGAGGTGCGGGCGGTGCGGCGCGGAACAGCGGCAGGTCGTCGATCAGCGTGGCCTGCTTGCCGCCCTCGCGGTCGCCCTTTTCCAGCGCGTCGAGCACGACCTTGGCCCGTTCGATGACCGAGGGCGGCAGGCCCGCAAGGCGCGCGACCTGCACACCGTAACTGCGGTCGGCTGCGCCTTCACGGACTTCGTGCAGGAAGATGACCTCGCCTTCCCATTCCTTGACGGTGACGGTGGCGTTCTTCACGCCGGGCAGCTTGCCCGCAAGCGCCGTCATCTCGTGGTAATGCGTGGCGAAGAGGGCGCGGGAGCGGTTGACCTCGTGCAGGTGTTCGAGCGTGGCCCAGGCGATGGAAAGGCCGTCGTAGGTGGCAGTTCCGCGGCCGATTTCGTCCAGGATCACCAGCGCGCGGTCGTCGGCTTGGTTCAGGATGGCGGCGGTTTCGACCATTTCGACCATGAAGGTGGAGCGGCCCCTTGCGAGGTCGTCCGAGGCGCCGACCCGGCTGAAAAGCTGAGAGACGAGGCCGATGCGGGCTGATGTGGCGGGGACGTGGGAGCCTGCCTGGGCCAGGAGCGCAATTAGCGCGTTCTGCCTTAGGAAGGTGGATTTGCCGGCCATGTTGGGGCCGGTCAGCAGCCAGATGGCGGGCGTGTCCTTGTCGGTGAGCGCGCAGTCGTTGGCGACGAAGGGCTGGCCGTCCTTGCGGAGGGCGCGTTCGACGACAGGGTGGCGGCCTGCAGCAATCTGGAAGGCGCGGCTGTCGTCGACCTCGGGCTTGCACCAGCCTTCCTCGGCGGAGAGGTCGGCGAAAGCGGCGGCGAGGTCGATCTCGGCCAGGGCGCGGGCGGCGAGGGCGATGGGGGCGGAGTGGTCGAGGATTTCGGCTTTGAGCGTGGTGTAATGGCGTTTCTCGATTTCGAGGGCGTGGTTGGCGGAGTTGAGGATTCGGGTTTCGAGGTCGGAAAGGGCGAGGGTTGTGAAGCGCACCTGTCCGGCGGTGGTCTGGCGGTGGATGAAAAGCTCCGGCATGGCGCGCATGCGGTCTTCGTGGGTGGTCGTGGTCTCGATGAAATAGCCCAGCACGTTGTTGTGCTTGATCTTCAGGGAGGCGACGCCGGTGGTTTCGATGTAGTCGGCCTGCATCCGGGCGATGACGCCGCGGCCTTCGTCCCGCAGGGCCCGGGTGTCGTCGAGTTCGGGATCGTAGCCGGGGGCGATGTAGCCGCCGTCGCGGGTGAGGAGCGGGGGCTCAGTCACGAGGGCGCGGGTGAGGAGGCCGACGAGTTGGTCGTGGCCGAGGAGGGATTGGGCGGCTTCGGCCAGGAGAGGTGGGGTGTCGGTCAGGAGTTGCGCGATGCGGCCGGCCTGTTCGAGGCCTGCGCGGATGGCGGCCATGTCGCGGGGGCCGTCGCGGTCGAGCGCGAGGCGGGAGAGGGCGCGGTCGATGTCGGGGACGCGGCGCAGCGCCTCGCGGAGCTGGTCGCGGAGGGAGGGAGTTTCGAGGAGGTTGTCGAGGGCGGCCTGGCGTGCGTGGATGATGTGGAGGTCGAGCGAGGGCGAGGAGAGGCGGCGTTCGAGGAGGCGAGCGCCGCCTGCGGTGACGGTGCGGTCGATGGCGGCGAGGAGCGAGCCTTCCCGGCCGCCGGACAGGGCCTGGGTCAGTTCGAGGTTGCGGCGGGTTGCGGCGTCGATCTGCATCGTGCCGCCGAGGGGCTCCTTGACGGGTGGGCGGAGGAGAGGCATCCGACCGCGCTGGGTGAGGTGGAGGTAGTCGATGAGGGCGCCCATCGCGGAGATTTCGGCGCGGTCGAAGGTGCCGAATGCGTCGAGGGAGGCGACGTGGAAGAGGTCGCAGAGGCGGCGCTCGGCGTTGGTGGAGTCGAAGCTGCCGCGGGAGAGGGGGGTGACGGCTGTGGCGTCGATGAGGCGGGTGATGTCGGCCTCGCGCGCTTCGGACAGGAGAAGTTCGCGGGGGGAGATGCGGGCGAGGTCGGGGCCAAGGCGGGTGAGGGAGGAGGGCATCACCCGGAACTCGCCGGTGGAGATGTCGGCCCAGGCGAGGGCGGCCTGGTCGCGGACCTCGGCGAAGGCGGCGAGGAAGTTGTGGCGGCGGGCTTCGAGGAGGGAATCCTCGGTCAGCGTGCCGGGGGTGACGAGGCGGACGACGTCGCGTTTGACGACCGCCTTGGAGCCGCGCTTCTTTGCCTCGGCCGGGTCTTCCAGCTGTTCGGCGATGGCGACGCGGAAGCCTTTCCGGATCAGGGTGAGGAGGTAGCCTTCGGCGGAATGGACCGGGACGCCGCACATGGCGATGGGCTCGCCCAAGTGGAAGCCGCGCTTCGTCAGGGCGATGTCGAGGGCCGCGGCGGCCGCAACGGCGTCGTCGAAGAACATCTCGTAGAAGTCGCCCATCCGGTAGAAGAGGAGCGCGCCGGGGTTCTGGGCCTTGATTTCCAGATACTGCGCCATCATCGGCGTGACGGTGTCTTCGGTCATCGTGCCCCCTTGAGTGCGGGGAGAGTATCGGGTTGCGGGGGGCCGGGGAAGGGGGCTGTCCACGCTGGGCGGTCTGGGGAGAGCGTTTGATTTCAGTGGGTTGGATGTGGGCGTTTACCGGGTGTTAGGAATTTCACAGGCAGCCCCCTCACCCTGACCCTCTCCCCCAAAGGGAGAGGGGACGCGGGTTTCGGCGTGGTGCCTGGCCATTGGCGGCGGGAGGGCGGCAAGGTTTGCTGCCTCAGGCGGGAGTACTTGGGAGATGGGCAAATACGGAGGTCAGGGTGTCCCGTGCGACGGACGGCGTTCCGTAAGGGCAGAGAGGGATGTTCCGACGTGAGCGTACTTGCGGAACGTCGAAGGGCTGGCCGATGCCCAACCTACATCCGTGGATCGGGATTTCCCGTGTAGGGGTTGGATGGTTCCGACCGTGCGGGCGCGTCTGTCGAAGGAAGTCGGGCTGAAGCCCGACCTACAGCACGTATCTTGAGATATCCGCCGAACGGGACAGCGCGCCGATGTTGGTTTCCACGAAAGCGGCGTCCACCGTTACTGATTGCCCGGAGCGGTCTGGGGCGTTGAAGGACAGCTCTTCGAAGACACGTTCCATCACCGTGTAAAGGCGGCGGGCGCCGATGTTTTCGACGCTTCGGTTCACCTCGGCGGCGATGCGGGCCAGGGCGGCGATGCCGTCCGCGGTGAAGGTGACCTGCACCTCCTCGGTCGCCATCAGGGCTGCGTATTGCCGGGTCAGGGCGTTGTCGGTGTCTGTCAGGATGCGGACGAAGTCATCCTCGGTCAGGGGGGCGAGTTCAACGCGGATTGGCAGGCGCCCCTGTAGTTCGGGCAGAAGGTCCGAGGGTTTGGCGATGTGGAACGCGCCGGAGGCGATGAAGAGGATGTGGTCGGTCTTGACCGGGCCATGCTTGGTGCTGACGGTCGTGCCTTCGATCAGCGGCAGAAGGTCGCGCTGGACGCCTTCGCGGCTGACATCGGCCCCACGCGCATCGCTGTGGGCGCAGATCTTGTCGATCTCGTCCAGAAAGACGATGCCGTTTTCCTGCACGGCCTCCAAAGCGGCGGCGCGCACGGCTTCGTCGTCGAGAAGCTTGTCAGCCTCTTGCCCGATCAGCACCTCATAGCTTTGCGCCACGGTCATCCGCTTGCGGGTCGAGCGGCCGCCGAACGCCTTGAACAGGTCCTGCAGGCCCTGCATCTGCTGTTCCATCCCGGGCATGCCAAAGCCCAGGGGCATCGCGGGGGCAGCATCGGCAACGTCGATCTCGATCATGGTGTCGTCAAGCTCGCCGCGTTTCAGTTTGGCGCGGAACATGTCGCGCGTCTGGTCGCGGGCGTCCTTGCCGGCGATGGCGTCGATCACCCGATCCTCGGCGGACTTCTGAGCCTTTGCCTTCACGTCGTCGCGCATCCGGGCGCGGGTGTCGTTGATCGCCACGTCGACCAGATCACGCACGATGGAATCCACGTCGCGGCCGACATAGCCGACCTCGGTGAATTTCGTGGCCTCGACCTTCAGGAAGGGCGCCTTGGCCAGCCGGGCAAGGCGGCGGCTGATCTCGGTCTTGCCGACGCCGGTGGGGCCGATCATCAGGATGTTTTTCGGGTAGACCTCGTCCCGCAGGTCATCACCCAGCTGCTTGCGCCGCCAGCGGTTGCGCAGCGCCACAGCAACCGCGCGCTTTGCCTCGCGCTGGCCGATGATGAAACGGTCAAGCTCGGAGACGATTTCGCGGGGGGTCAGGTCAGTCATTCGGTGGATCCATAGGGCGGCAGGCGGGATTTGCCGGGAAAGTCGGGAAGCAGGCGCATCACGGCGGCGCGCAACTGCACCCACCAGGTGCCGATGGCGGTGATGAACGCCCCAAGCAGGAGAAGGACGAAGATCCAGCTGGTTCCGCCGCCTTCGCCCATCACCCAGCCGATGACGATGGCGATGTAGGCGATGGCGGCAGTGAGGAAGCTGCGGCGGTCGATCACCAGGGCGAGAAGGGCAATCGGGATCAGTGCCACGGCGAGAAGGCCGGTGCCGCCGCCGTTCATAAGGGTGACGGCCACAGTGTTGACCAGCGCGGGCGCGGCAAGGAGGTGGCACCAGAAGGCGGTGGCCGAGTGACGGCCAAGGCGGTGCGGGTCGCGGGTGTCGAACCACATGCCGGTCAGGAAAGCTCCGATCCCGAACAGGAGCGTGGCGGTGGCGAAGGCCGGGCTTTCGCCAAGGTCGAAGAGCGCCTGGTAGCCGCCCGTCCCGACGAGGCCGACAACATTCGCGGCCGAGGCGGTGATCGAATAGACGGCGGCCAGTACGGCGGCACCCGTCAGGAAGGCTGCGAACGGCAGGCGGAAGCGCTGATACCAGGCGACAAGCGCCAGGGCAGAGGCGGAAAAGCCGAGGATCGCGATCATGCGTTCGTCAAGGCCGGTCTGGGCCAGCGCGGTGAAGGTGAAGATCACGATCCCGACGCCGAAGGCGCTGGCGAGGACCATCGAGGGCAGGGTCATCCGGCGCTTGAGCGTGAAGTAGCCGGCCCACCACCAGGCGATGGCGGCACAGGCCAGCGGGACCAGGGTCAGAAGGGCAAAGCCGCCGAAAGCTGCAAGAAGCGCGGCCACTCCGCTGAGCAGGATGACGAGACCGACCGAGATGAAGATTTCCGAGAAGCCGCGAAAGAACTCGAACGGCTCGTCTTCTGACGGAAGGGAGGCGCGCTTGCCCGCGCGGTCGTTTGCAAGGGCCGAAAGCGATGCGGCCTGGGCTTCGCTTAATATCCCGGCAGCAACGCCGGCGCGCAGGTCTTCTGGGGTCATCATCGGCCTTCTTCGGCGGGAAACTGTCAGTGCACAGATAAGGGGTTTGTGGCTGCAAACCAAGTCAGGTAAATTGGTATGTACCCGCAGTATATACGCGCGAAATGTGTAGCTACAGTTCGTATTGATATGCGCTTCGGGTCAGAAGTGACTGTAAAAGAACACGAACCAGAGCAGAAGTGCCAGTCGTCCGAGGGAGTTGTGAATGGTTGACGAAGGTCCGAAACGGCTGAGCATTGCCGAAAAGCGCGCGCTGAGCAGCCCGCTGATGCTGAGCAGCGATGACCAGGTGGAAGAGGTGCTGACCGCAGGGGACTGGACCGACACGGTGCTGCCCGAACAGACGCGGAAGAAGCTGATCTCGCTGCGGGTTGACCCCGAAGTGCTGGAGTTCTTCAAGGCGCAGGGGCCGGGCTACCAGACCCGGATGAACGCCGTCCTGCAAGCCTATATGCAGGTGAAGAAAGAGATGGGTCAGGGCTGAAGGTCAGGCCTTCGGCGGACTGATCCGCTCGACCGTCAGGTTCCCATTTGTATATACGCATATGTCCGCAGCGATCGCCATCGCCTTGCGGGCAACGGTTTCGGCATCGAGGTCGGTGGCCATGAGCCCGCGCGCGGCGGCGAGGGCGAAGTTGCCGCCGGACCCGATGGCGGCGACGTCGTGTTCCGGCTCCAGCACGTCCCCGGCGCCAGTGATGACGAACAAAGCCTTGCCGTCGGTGACGATCAGCATGGCTTCGAGGTTGCGCAGGTATTTGTCCATCCGCCAGTCCTTGGCGAGATCGACGCAGGCGCGGGCCAACTGGCCAGGGGCGGCTTCAAGCTTCTTCTCAAGCCGTTCCAGCAGGGTGAAGGCGTCGGCGGTCGATCCGGCGAACCCGGCGATGACCTCGTGCCCGCCGGGGGTGAGGCGGCGGACCTTGCGGGCGGTGCCCTTGATCACGGTCTGGCCGAGGGAGACCTGGCCGTCGCCTGCGACGACGACCTCGCCCCCGCGGCGGACTGCGAGGATCGTCGTGCCGTGCCAGCCGGGGAATTTGTCGTCAGCCATGATACCCTCCGTTTGCCCCCATATAGTCGCGCGGCACGGGCAATGCAAAACGCCCGCACCTTTCGGTACGGGCGTTCGCGAAACCTTTGGCCGGGATTAGCGGCGCAGGCCGAGGCGGGTGATAAGCGAGGAATACCGCGCTTCGTCCGTCTTTTTCAGGTAGTCCAGCAGCTTGCGGCGCTGGGCGACGAGCATGAGAAGGCCACGACGCGAATGGTTGTCGTTCTTGTGGCCCTTGAAATGCTCGGTCAGGGTGGCGATGCGCGAGGAGAGGATCGCAACCTGGACTTCCGGCGAACCGGTGTCGCCTTCCTTGGTCGCGTATTCCTTGATCAGCTTCGCTTTTTCTTCAACGGTGATCGACATCGGGATCTCCTGTCAAAAGAGTTATGGCGCAAGCCGGGATGTCGTCCAGCAAGGCCCTTGGAGGCTCCGCGTTCAGGCGGATGCGGGCGTATAGGCGGAAATGCCGGGAAAGGAAAGGGGCTTGGGTGGGACGAGATAAACCGGCCTTAACCATGAACGCAAAATCCGGCCACGGACTTGCGAACAGGGCTTTGTCCAAATCCACTGGCGTGGTATTTCTCGACGAGGTTTTCATTCGTTAACAGTTGGTTAACGTATTGGATCCATGGTTGGGCTCAAGTTTGTCCCGGTGTTGTGGAGTGGTCCGGTTTGCTTGCGGTGCTAGGTTTGTTCGGGGCCCTGATGGCCGGCATCGCTGCCGATGCCCTGATGTTCAGTCGGGACGAGGATCGGAATGAACAGGACGATTCCGACCTGCCGCCCGGCCCCGAAGATGATGCTGAAGACAACGGCGATTTGCTCGATGGTATCGTGGGCGAGCCTGGGGTGCCGGTGTCCGACGACACTCCGGATCAGACGGATGACCCTTTGACGCTAAAGGGCGGTGACATTGTCGACAACCTGTCCGGTCAGGGGGGCGACGACGACATCTACGGCTTCGGCGGGTCTGATCTGATCGACGGCCGGGGCGGGGACGACTGGATCGAGGCGGGGGACGGCAACGATGCTGTCTGGGCCGGTGATGGCGACGATTCCGTCTGGGGGGATGAAGGCAATGACAGCCTGATCGGCCAGGCGGGCGATGATGCGCTGACGGGCGGCGCGGGCAACGACAGCCTTGCGGGGTGCGAAGGCGATGACAGCCTGACGGGCGGTGTCGGGACTGACACGCTGCTGGGCGGCGAGGATGATGACTGGCTGGATGGCGGTGACGATAACGACTGGCTCGCGGGTGGAACCGGCAATGACACGCTGATCGGCGGACAGGGCGTGGACGAACTGGACGGCGGCGCGGGTGACGACTGGATGTCCGGTCTGGAAGATGACCCTGACGCGCAACAGGTCGATTTCCTGAACGGCGGCGCGGGGAATGACCAGATCTTTGTCGGCGCCGGGGACTACGCAACCGGCGGCGATGGCGAGGATGACTTCGTCCTTCAGGACTGGCTGGATCAGCCCGAAGTTGCCCATATCGCCGATTATGACCCTGCCGACGATCGGCTGGTCATTGTCTATGACCCGTCGGTGCATTCCGATCCGGTCCTGACGATGGGGCCGGATGACGGCGGGCAAGGCCAGGTGATCTACCTTGATGGCGCAAAGGTCGCGGTCGTGACTGGTGCGCCGGTCGATCTTGCCGATATCCGGCTGGTCACCGCGTAAAGCTACCAGGGCTGGGGTTGCTGGTCATAGCCTACATAGAGCGGATGGCGCGGCTGCTGCTGGCCGGTCAGGCCAAGGTGAAACAGCGGCACGCCGGTCTGCCGCAACAGGTCGGTGACGGCAGCGCCCCGGTCAAGGTGCAGGCCATGATTGCCCCAGGCACACAGGACCGTGTCGGCCCAGGATGCGCTGTCCCGGATGGCGGCGTCATTCGCAGGGCCGACCGGATCGGCCTCGGCCCGCATGACCCAGGGGTCGGTGGCGCGAAAGGCGAAGATGTTCGTCACCCGGAACGCCCCATACCCCAGCGCCACGGCGCGACGCTGACAGCGTTCCACCGTCGGATCATTCTGAACCTCGGTTGCCGTGGACGGATTCAGCATGACAAACAGGGCCTTGGGCCCCTGCCCCCATGTCCGCGTCAGGAGGTAGCGATAGCGTTCGCAATCGGAGTACACCGCCTCGGACACCGTCCCGCCCGTGGAATGACTGCGCGAAATCACTGGTCTGACCTCCCCCTGCTTGCATCGGCGCCGACCGGCGGGTCGCGGCCAGCGGCAGGGAACAGCCCGATCCACAGCGGGTCAAGATCAAATGGTCCCCGAACGGGCAGACTGGTCTGGGCCGGGCCAAAATCGCTTGCGGCGCGGATTCCGCTTGTTGCGGGATTTCGCGGGCGCCTAGATACAGGGGCACCGACCCGAGCATGGAGTGCGTGACGTGTCCGACCTGATCCTTGCCATCTACCGCACGCAGAATGCCGCTTTTGCCGCCGGTCAGGCGCTTGCCGTCTTCCAAAGGGCGGCCGGGACTGAAGCGGAGGATATTGTGGTCGTAACGCGCGATGCGTCGGGCCGGGTCGGGATCAACCAGTCGATCGATCTTGCGACCGGCAACCCGCTTGGCGGTGGACGTTGGGGCGCGATGATCGGCCTTCTGTTTCTGGATCGCCGCAAGCCGCAACCGGGTGCCAAGGGGCTGGCGGCGCAGCTTGGTGCGGTCGGACTGGATGAAAAGTTCCTGCAGGAGGCGACCAAGGCGCTGGGCAAGGGCGGGGCGGCGGTCGGCATGCGGGTCAGGCTTCTTGGCCGTGACCGGGTGGTGGAAAAGCTGACCGGGATGCCCGGCTCCCCGAAGATTCTCTGGACCCGGCTTGATCCGGACACCGAAGACGCGCTGATCGACATGCAGGGTCAAATCCCTGAGGCGGCACTGGATCAGCCCGCCGGACATGACGCGTTCTGAACGACTTCTGGCTTGACGGGCGCGCTGCGGCTGCGTCCATGTGTCTGCATGACCGAGAAATCTGCCAATAGACCCGCGGCAAAGCCGGGCGGGACCGCGCGAAAACGGAAGCCGCGCGTCGAGGCCGCGCCGCCCGCGCCCGTCTCGCGGCTGCACCGGGGCGCAAAGTGGCTGTTGCGTGGTCTTGGTGCGGTTGCGGGCTTCTATGCCGTGCTGATCCTCTTGTTCGCCTTCGTGCCGCCCCCGATCAACCTCTATCAGCTGGGGGAATCCTGGCGGCTGGGCGGGATCGAGAAGGACTGGGTCAGTTGGGAGGAAATTGCCCCGGTGATGGGGCGGTCGGCAGTGGCGGCAGAGGATGCAAACTTCTGCAATCACTGGGGTTTCGACATGGCGGCCATCCGGCAGGCCATCGAGGAGGGCAGCAATCGGGGCGCCTCGACCATCAGCCAGCAGGTGACGAAGAATGTGTTCCTCTGGCACGGTCGCAGCTGGGTGCGGAAAGCGATGGAGGCGATCATGACCCCGGCAGTGGAGCTGGTCTGGTCGAAGCAGCGCATCCTGGAGGTCTATCTGAACGTGGCCGAGTTCGATGAGGGCGTCTTTGGCATCCAGGCGGCGGCGCAGCACCATTTCGGGGTGGATGCCAAGGATCTGTCGGCCCTGCAGGCGGCGCGGCTGGCGGCGGTGTTGCCGGACCCAAAAGGGCGCAGTGCCTCGGAGCCATCAAGCTTTGTCCGCAGCCGGACGCGGGCGATCATCGCGGGGGCGGAAACCATTGCCGCGGACGGAAGATCCGCCTGTTTCGAAGGCTGACGCGGGCCGGGGATTGAATTCCAGCCCCCGGCGCGGCAATGAAGGGGAAGACCGGAGATCTCCGCCCGATGAACCGACCCTCGAACCGTCTGTATCACGTCCCGCTGTCGCCCTTCTGCCGCAAGGTGCGCCTGACGCTGGCGGAAAAGAAGATCGAGGCCGAGCTGGTCGAGGAGCGGTATTGGGAGCCCTCGCCCGATTTCCTGCGCCGCAACCCGGCGGGGAAGGTGCCGATCCTGAAGATGGGCAACCGGGTGATGAGCGAAAGCCAGGCGATCTGCGAATATCTGGAGGAGATCGCGCCGCAAGTGCCGCTGATGCCGAAGGACGCGGATGGCCGGTACGAGGTGCGGCGCCTATGTGCCTGGTTTGACGACAAGTTTCACCACGAGGTGACGTCGAAGCTGTTGTACGAGCGGGTGAACAAGAAGGTCACTGGCCAGGGCTACCCGGATTCGAAGAACGTCAAGCTGGGCTCCACCAGGATCAAGTATCACCTGGACTATATGGCCTGGCTTCTGGACCAGCGGCGCTGGCTGGCGGGGGATGCGATGACGCTGGCGGATTTCACCGCGGCGGCGCATCTGAGCTGCCTGGACTACATCAGCGACGTTGACTGGAACCGACATGCGGTGCTGAAGGACTGGTACGCGAAGATCAAGTCGCGGCCGTCGTTCCGGCCCCTGCTGGCGGACCAGATCTCGGGCTTTCCGCCGGCGCCGCATTATGCCGACCTCGACTTCTGAGGCCGGCGGCGGATCGGGGGCCAACCCCCGAACCCCCGGGATCTTTGCAGAAGAGAAAGACCTTCTGAAGCGCAAGGTGCAGGCGCGGGCCTTGGAGGAAGGGTTCGTGAAAGTGGGCATCTGCCGTCCGGACGCGGTGCCGGAGGCGGCGGGGCGGTTGCGGGCGTTTCTGGATGCCGGGCGGCATGGGCAGATGGGCTGGATGGCCGACCGGGAGGAATGGCGCGGGTCGGCGGCGGCGCTGTGGCCCGAGGCGCGGTCGGTCATCATACTGGCGGAGGCCTACACTCCCGATGGGGACCCGCTGGCGGGACTTGCGCAGCGGGACCGGGGGGTCATCAGTGTCTATGCGCAAGGCAAGGACTACCACGACCTGGTCAAGCGGCGGCTCAAGCGGTTGGGGCGCTGGCTGATCGAACAGGCTGGCGGCGAGATCAAGGTGTTTGTCGATACGGCTCCGGTGATGGAGAAGCCGCTGGCGCAGGCGGCGGGGCTGGGGTGGCAGGGGAAACATACCAACCTTCTGGGCCGCGATCTGGGGAACTGGGTGTTCCTGGGGGCGATCTTCACCACGCTGGAGCTGGAGCCGGATGCGCCGGAAGTCAGCCATTGCGGGACTTGCACGGCCTGCCTGGATATCTGCCCGACACGCGCGTTTCCCGCGCCGTATCAACTGGATGCCCGGCGCTGCATTTCCTATCTGACCATCGAACACAAAGGGCCTGTAGATACAGAGCTGCGGGCCTTTATGGGCAACCGAATCTACGGGTGCGATGACTGTCTGGCGGTCTGCCCCTGGAACAAGTTCGCCGTGGCGGCGCGGGAGATCGGGTATCGTCCGAAGCACGGGTTGCCCGAGCTTGCCGAGTTGGCGGCACTGGACGACGCCGGGTTCCGGGCGCGGTTCGCAGAGTCTCCGATCAAGCGGATCGGGCGCGACAGATTCGTGCGGAATGTGCTTTATGCGATTGGAAACTCGGGCCTGCCGCAGCTTGGCGAGGCGGCGGCGGTTCTGGTTGAGGACGACGACCCGGCGGTTGCGGATGCGGCGCGCTGGGCGGTGGGGCGGCTGAGGGGGGAAGCATGGACCGGCTGAAGGGCAAGACGGCGATCATTTCGGGCGGGGCGACGGGAATGGGCGCAGCCTCGGCCCGGCTGTTCGCGGCAGAGGGCGCGGCGGTCGGAGTGATCGACCGCAATGTGGAGGCCGGGGAGGCGCTGGTGGCCGAGTTGACGGTGGCAGGGCACAAGGCGGCGTTTGCCAAGGCCGACGTGTCGTCGAAGGTTGAGGTCGAGGCGGCGGTGGCGGCGGTGACTGCGGCGCTGGGGCCGGTGAACGTGTTGTTCAACCATGCGGGTACAATTGTCATCAAGCCGTTCCTGGAGACGGAAGAGGCCGATTGGGACTTCCTGTTCGATGTGAACGTCAAGTCGATGTACCTGATGACCCGCGCCGTGCTGCCGCAGATGCTGGCCAACGGCGGGGGGTCGATTGTCTGCACTTCGTCGATCTCGGCGGTCTATGCGACGCCGAACGAGGTGCTGTATGACGCGACGAAAGGGGCGTGCCACATGTTCGCGCGGGCGATTGCGGTGGAGTTTCGGGATCGGGGCATCCGCTGCAACGCGGTCTGCCCGGGGTTCATCCAGACGCCGCATGGCAACCGGGAGGTCGAGGGGCTGATGAAATACGGGGTCGACGTTTCGGACGCGGCGATTGCTGCGGCTCAGGGTCGGATGGGCAAGCCTGAGGACGTGGCGCGGGCGGCGCTGTATCTGGCGTCGGACGATGCCGAGTTCGTCAACGGAGCCCAGTTGTTCGTCGACAACGGATTTTCGGCGGTTTGATGCTGGCGGACAGTGGATCACTGTAGGGAAACCGGCGATTCGGGTGCATGCTGGCGGCAATGCTGAAGCCTGGGAGGATAGCATGAGCCGTCATCTTGCCGATCACCGCGCCCGGACGAGTGGGGGCCGCGTGAAGCATTTTCTGCGACTGTCCCGGACACCCAAGGATACCTGGTTGCGGCCAAGGGGCACCTCGGGTGCGTCCCGGCTGGTGCAGTTCCTGCGGATCGAGCGTGGGCGCAGCGCCTGATCTGTCCACCGTGGACAAAAAGTCCAGTCCAGCAAGATCAAGGACTTGAGAGGGGGCGTTAACGCCCCGTCAAGCTTTCGCCGGTTTCAGCCGGTCGCGCAGCGCGGCAAGGATGTCGCGCAGGTCAGCCAGTTCGGACTGCTGAAGCCCGGTCTTTTCGGCAAAGGCGCGCGGGACCAAGGCGGTCTGCGCTGCCAGGGACCGCCCTGCGTCGGTAAGGCGCAGGCGGACCTGACGCTCATCCCGGGTGTCGCGGCTGCGGGTCAGCCAGCCTGCCGATTCCATCCGCTTGAGCAGTGGGGTCAGCGTGTTCGATTCCAGTCGAAGCTCGGCTCCCAGCTGGCTGACGGTCAGCCCGTCGGTGGCATTGAGCGCCGAGATGGCAAGATATTGCGGATAGGTGAGACCCAGCGGCTGCAAGAGCGGCGCATAGGCCGCATGCACGGCATGGGCAGCGGAATGCAGCGCAAAGCAGAGCATGTCGGACGGCGTGAGGGTCATGAAACATTAATATATCGCGCGCGATATAAAAGCAAGCGCTTGACAGAAGCCCGGGCTGCTGCCACTTAAGCATCGTGCACGATTTAATCGCATTAGAAGGATAGAGAACATGACCGTTGACGTGAAGTACTGGACAGAAGCGAAGGCAACCGGCGGCGGGCGCAATGGCGTTGCCAGCCTGGCGAACGGCCAGCTGACGGTGACCCATGCCAGCCCGAAGGAACTGGGCGGATCCGGTCTTGGTCACAACCCGGAAGAACTGTTCGCGCTGGGCTACAGCGCCTGCTACCTGGGCGCGATGCGCTTTGCAGCGGGCAGCGAGAAGCTGGGCACCGTGCCTGAAACTGCGACCGTGACGGCGCATGTCGGGATCGGCGGGCGGTCAGACGGCGGGTTCGGGCTGAAGGTGAAGCTGGTGGTCAGCATGCCAGGCATCGACCGGGCGGTGGCAGAGAAGATCGCCGAACGCGGCCATTTCATCTGCCCGTATTCGAACGCGACCAAGGGCAACATCGAGGTCGAGACGGAAATCGTCTGATCCGATCAATGAAGCCGGGCCGGCGACCTAAAGGGTCTGTCGGTCCGGGCTGTCATCCAGCCGATCGGCGGTCGAATGGGCGGACACGGCGGGGACACCAGCAAGCGTCAGCGCCACGGCGAAACTGCCGACCAGCATCTCGCCCCCGTCTTCAATCATTCCCAGCGCTTGCCGGGTCAGTGTTCCGAACAGGTCGCCCCCGGTCAGATGGGAAAGGACAGAGTGTATGGCGTCGACTGCAACTCCGACGGTGCCAAGGCACAACACAATCACCAGATAGCGCCAGCTCATCTGCCGCGTCGGCGCATCGGGTCGGGTGAATAGGAAGAACACGATAGCAAGCGTGATCAGCCCCATCGTGCCGAAGACCAGCATCTCACCTACGTCTCTGCCATAGAGAAACGCGCCGTCAGAAATGCTCAACGAGGTCGACACCCATTCGCCCAGGTTCTCGTGCAGCTGGAAGGCGTCATCGGAGAAGATCATTGCGAAGACCAGCGCCCAGAGGGCGGGGGCAAGCCAGCGGTCGCGGATTGCCATCCAGAGCAGCGCCGCGAGGATGACCAGCCATTTGAGGTAGTTGAAATCCTCGGGCGGCTCGCGGTCTTCGGTGATCTTCAGCCACAGGGGGACGTGGTCGATCAATGCCGCATTGACGGCAATCGCAGCCAGCAGGTTGGCCGTGATGAAGGCGCAGTCGACCGCCAAGAGGGCGACCAGCAGGGTCTTGAATGACAGGGTCACAAACGGAAAGGGGCGTTTCACAATGACATCGACACCAAGTGCGGCACGTAACAGGTGTGTCGCGACAAAATGAACGCATCAAGGCAATTGTCTGCCTTTTCGGGGACAATCCCGATTCCGTGAACAGTAGCGCCCGTCCAGAGCCGCAGATGCGGGAGCCTTGCCCCGGCATGGTGCCGGGGACAGGGTCCGCGGGGTTCAGGCGCGCACGAGCCGTTCGTATTCCGTGGCGACGCGCCTGGTCAGGTCGCCCACCTCAAAATTGTAGTCGCCGATCTGGCCCACGGGGGTGACTTCAGCCGCGGTGCCGGTGAGCCAGCACTGCTCAAAGCCTTCCAGCTCCTCGGGCATGATGTGGCGTTCGTGGACCTTGATCTGCATGTCTTTCAGCATGCCGATGACTGTCTGCCGGGTCAGGCCATTCAGGAAGCAGTCGGCCTTGGGGGTGTGAACCTCTCCGTCCTTGACGAAGAAGATGTTGGCGCCGGTCGCCTCGGCCACATAGCCGCGGTAGTCGAACATCATCGCGTCCGAGCAGCCCTTGGCCTGGGCGGCGTGCTTGGACATGGTGCAGATCATGTAGAGGCCGGCGGCCTTGGCCTCGGACGGGATGGTCTCCGGGCTGGGGCGCTTCCACTTCGCGATGTCGAGCTTGGCGCCCTTGAACTTGGCGTCACCGTAATAGCTGCCCCAGGTCCAGCAGGCGACAGCCAGCTTGACCGGGTTCTGCAGCGATGCGACACCCATGTCCGGCCCCGCTCCACGCCAGGCGATGGCACGGATATAGGCGTCGGTCAGACCGTTGGCCTTGAGCGTCGCTTCTTTCGCCGCGTCGATTTCTTCGGCGGTGTAGGGGATCGGCATGTCGAGAAGCTCACCCGATTTCAGCAGACGGACGGAATGTTCGTGGCCCTTGAATATCTTGCCGTTGTAGCAGCGTTCGCCTTCGAAGACGGCAGAGGCGTAGTGGAGCGCGTGGGTCAGGATGTGGACGTTCGCGGAACGCCATTCCACCAGCTTGCCATCCATCCAGATGAACCCGTCGCGATCGTCGTAGCCTGTCATTTCCGCCTCCAGCTTTTCGAATGTTGCGCCTGAAAGGTCCGCTTCGGACAGATTCTTGCGCGAAATCGGACAGGAGTTACGGGTTCGTGCTTGGAAAGTCAACAAGGCTGACGTAAATTCGTGGCGAATGTGGAGAGGGTCATGGCCGAGACACCGGGCGGGGAGAACCTGCTGTACCTGACGGACGAGCAGCTGCGGAAGGGCATCGAGGCGATGTTCTTCGCCTATCGCGGCTTTACGGCGGACCCGGACCGGATCCTTGAGGGGAAGGATTATGGCCGGGCGCATCACCGGGCGATCCACTTCATCCATCGCAGCCCGGGGACGACTGTCAGTAACCTCCTGTCGATCCTTGGTGTTACAAAGCAGTCGTTGAATCGTGTGTTGCGCACTTTGATCGAGGATGGCCTTGTTCGCAGTGAAAAGGGCAAGGTGGATGCGCGGGAACGGCATCTGCATTTGACGGACAAGGGACAGATGCTGGAACGGGAACTCTCGGACGCGCAACGGGCGCGGATGCGGGCGGCGTATCGCGCGGCGGGGCCGCAGGCGGTGGCGGGCTTTCGGCAGGTGCTGGAGGCGATGATGGACCCGGAGATGCGGCGTCAGTACAACCGCCTGAAGGAGGGCGGCTGATGGTTCCGGACGCGCATCTGCTGATCGTCGACGATGACGAGCGTATCCGGGGATTGCTGCAGAAGTTCCTGGTGCGGAACGGGTTTCTGGTTTCCGTCGCGCGCGATGCAGCCCAGGCTCGGCGGATCCTGAGCGGACTGGAATTCGACCTGATCGTCCTGGATGTGATGATGCCCGGCGAAGATGGGGTGACGTTGACGCGTGAGCTGCGGAAGAAGATGGCGACTCCGATCCTTTTGCTGACTGCGCGGGGCGAGGCGGCGAACCGGATCGAGGGGTTGGAGGCGGGGGCGGATGACTATCTGGTCAAGCCGTTCGAGCCGAAGGAGCTGCTGTTGCGGATCAACGCGATCCTGCGGCGGGTGCCGGTGGCGAAGGCGGCGGAGCCGGTGCGGCAGTTCCTGCACATGGGGGCGGTGAGATACGATCTGGACCGGGGCGAGATGTGGCGGGGCGAGGTGCCGGTGCGGCTGACCGCAACCGAGGCGGCGCTGATGCGGATCTTCGCGGCGCAGCCGGGGGTGCCGCTGAGCCGGGAGAAGCTGGTGGCCGACCAGAGCGAGGACGCGGCGCAGGAGCGGGCGGTGGACGTGCAGATCACTCGGCTGCGGCGGAAGATCGAGGAGGACCCCAAAGTGCCGCGCTATCTGCAGACGGTGCGGGGCGAGGGCTATATGCTGCAGCCGGATTGACTGGGGGATGAGCGCCCCCCGTCCGTGTGCGAGGCATCAGAATGGAATCCGCAGGCCCACAGTGATGACGTGATCAGTCACATCGAAATTCAGCGCTTCGACCGGATTGCCGCCAACACCGCTTCCTGGAAGCGGCTCGGTCCCGCCGCGTACTGAACCCAGGTCGAAGTACCGCCAGGTCAGGTCCAGCTTTGCCGGGGCCGAACCGAGCACAGGACCCACGTCCCAGGACAGACCGGCACCGATCAACCAGGCAAGCGAGGTATTGCTGCCACCCTCGAAGCTGCGACGGGTCCGGCCCGCATCCGGATTGATCCGGGTCCACTCGTCCATGCTGTTATGAGCGATGCCCAAGCCTGCGGTCAGGAAGGGGGTCACTGCCCCGACCGAATCGAAGTCACGGTAGCCACTTGCCATAAGAGCTACGGATCGGATCGAACCGGACACATCAGCATGGGGCCCTGCGGTGTCGGGAACCGTAAAGCTCCATGGCCCTTCGAAATCCGACGTGCCAAACAGGTTGAGCGATATCTCGGCCCGCCAACCGTTTCCATAGTCGTGTCCGACGCCGAAAGCGGCCATTGCCGACGCGTCCAGACCCAAGTCGAAGAAAACCTGTGGGTCTGACGGGTAACCCGGCGGAAGCCAGTTCGCATCTCCTGCGCTGGTTCGTGCCGTCCCAAGTTCGAGGCGGATGTATTTTGCCGTGTCCGCGCGTCTGCGACTGGTACGTTCGGCAGTCTTGTCACCCTCCGTAATCAGCACCCGTGGTTCTTCCGGCGGGTTCGGTTTGCCACGCTTGCCGCCCCCTTCTCCACCCCCCTTGCCGCCGCCGTCACGACCGCCGCCGTCGTCATGACCACCGCCATCATCATGCCCCCCGTCTTCCTGGGCCCAAGCTACGCCCTGGAAGGTCGATGCCGGGACCAGCGCCACGACCGCGATCCCGAGAAATCCCGATGCGAGAAGACTCCGCATCTTCAGACCGTCACTCTTGCTTAACGTCATTTCGACTCTGCCTTTTCAGAATTGCTGTCCCGCAGGGCCGTTCCCCAAGGGAATCTCCGGCCACTCAATGCAGCCGGAGACAGGGCTCTAGTCTTTGCGTTTCCGGGCGCTCAACCGTGACCGGCCAGAATGGCAACCCGAATTGCCTCAGCGAGATTGGCGAGTTCAGCCGCGGCCGTCCCGGTGACAGGAGTCCCAAGGATCGTGGTCACGGCGATGACCGTGTCGACCGAGATCGAGATCGTCTTGTCAGAGGCAGCACCAAGAAGCATCGCGGCCAGCAGCGTATCGCTGGTGGTGACGCCTGCGTCGCTCAGAGCCGTACCGCCCTCCAGCAAGTCACCCAACAGGGCAAGGTTCTGAAGCGGCGAGTCGATGAAAGCCACGTTGTCAAAGTTGAGAGACAACTCTGCAATCACCTCATCCAAAGACATGTTGTAGTACTCGATCATTTCTGGTGTGAGGGACGCGATGGCCTCTGCCAAGGCACGGTCCAGCACCTGATCCGGAGAACGGGCGACGCTCAGGCGGCCCAACTCGACTTCAGGAATGCCTTCCTGTGCCCAGACCGGCTTTCCGCCACCGGTGTCAGTCGGACCACCGGCCTGCGGACCCTTGCCGTCGGAATCCTCACCCGGGCCTCCATGGCCCTCCCCCTGACCGGCGTTGTCCTGTCCTTTTTGGCCATCGCCCTTGTTGCCCTGACCGCCATCGCCCTGGCTGCCCTTGCCACCGCCCTCTTCGTCTTGTGCGAAGACCGCCGAGGAGAAGCCGCCGATCCCATCGGGCGCAATCAGCGCAACCGACCCCAGAAGGGCTACTGCCGCAACACCTAGGGCAAACCGCCCGATACCAGCATTCTTGCGATCCGACATCTTCTCTCTCCCAATGAGTGATTCGGGAAACTCCCGGTCAGCCATGCTGACAACTAGTATACTATGAATATGTGCAGACGTTGTCGTTGATCTGCATCAAGCAATTGAAGAGTCTTGATCTTGAATGCTCGCCACAAACGACCAGGATGGTTGCGAGGAGAACTCAGATGACCTGTCTTGTATTTGCGCACGCCGACTGCGCGCGTCATGTGACCCCGCCGGGGCATCCGGAGCGGGTGGATCGATTGGGCGCCGTGGAGCGGGGGCTTGCCGGGATGCCGGTCGAGCGGCGGGAGTGTCCGCTGGGGGATGAGGCGGAGGTGTTGCGCTGTCATCCGGCGGGGTATCTGGCGCGGGTGAAGGCGGCGGTACCCGATGCGGGTTGGGCGCAGCTGGATGGGGATACGTTCCTGTCCCCGGGGTCGTATCAGGCAGCGATGCGGGCGGTCGGGGGGATTTGCGCGGCGGTGGATGCGGTGGTGTCGGGTGAGGCCAGGACCGCATTCGTGGCGGGGCGGCCTCCAGGGCATCACGCGGAACGCGAGACGGCGATGGGGTTCTGCCTGTTCGGGACGGTCGCCATCGGGGCAAAGCGGGCGCTGGATCATCATGGGTTGAAGCGTGTCGCCGTGGTGGATTTCGACGTGCATCACGGGAATGGGACGCAGGATTTGCTGTGGGACGAGGGGCGTTGTCTGTTCGTCTCCAGCCACCAGATGCCGCTGTATCCGGGCTCGGGTCGGCCAGAGGAACGGGGGGCGCATGGGCAGATCGTGAATGTGCCTTTGCGGTCTGGTTCAGGTGGGCGCGCGATGCGGGAGGTCTATGAGGGCGTCGTGTTCCCGGCGTTGCTGGCGTGGGAACCTGAGTTTCTGCTCATATCTGCCGGGTTCGATGCCCATGCTGACGATCCATTGGCGGGGCTCGAATGGCAGGCAGAGGATTATCGTTGGCTGACGGATCGCCTGTGCGATTTCGCCAGGGGGCGGGTGGTATCGTCGCTGGAGGGTGGCTATGATCTGGAGGCGCTGGCGGCGTCCGTGGCCGCGCATGTGGGTGTGCTGGAGGAGCGGGGCCGATGAGCGACAAGCCGGTTGATGCGATGAGTTTTGAGGAGGCGATGGCCGCCCTTGAGCAGGTGGTTGGGGCTTTGGAACGGGGCGAGGTGCCGCTGGAGCAGTCGATTGCGCTGTATGAGCGCGGGGCATTGCTAAAGAAGCATTGCGCCGACAAGCTCAAGGACGCCGAGGAGAAGGTGGAGCTGATCCGGGCACAGGAAGGCCGGGCGGTGGGCACGACTCCGGCGGAGGGGATGTGACGTTTCAGGAACGGTTGGCTGCGGATGCGGGGCTGTGTGAGGCCCGGCTTTTGCTTGCGCTGGAGGGGCGCGCGGACCAGCCGGTGACGGACGCGATGCGTTACGCGGTGCGCGGGGGCAAGCGGTTGCGCGGGTTCCTGGTGCTGGAAGGCGCGCGGATGCTGGGGGTTGCCGAGGACCGGGCGGTGAGCGCGGCAGCGGCGATCGAGGCGCTGCATGCCTATTCCCTCGTGCACGATGATCTGCCCTGCATGGACGACGATGACCTGCGGCGGGGGCAGCCGACGGTGCACAAGAAGTGGGACGAGGCGACGGCAGTGCTGGCGGGGGATGCGTTGCAGACGCTGGCCTTCGAGTTGCTGTGTGATACGGCGCTTGGGTCGGCTGAGGTGCGGATGGAGTTGGTTTCGGGGCTGGCAAAGGCCTCGGGGATTGACGGGATGGTTCTGGGTCAGGCGCTGGACATCGCGGCAGAGACGGCGGGGCGGTCGTTGACGCTGGACGAGATCACGGCGCTGCAGGCGGGAAAGACTGGGGCGCTGATCGGGTTCGCGGCCGAGGCGGGGGCAGTGATTGCGGGGGCGGACCGGGGGCCGTTGCGGCGCTATGCCGCGAGCCTGGGGCTGGCCTTTCAGATCGCGGACGACATTCTTGATGTGACGGGCGACGAGGCGAAGACGGGCAAGCGGCTGCACAAGGATGCCGAAGCGGGGAAGGCGACCTTCGTTTCCCTGCTGGGGCTGGAGGGCGCGCGGGCCCGGGCGGCGGAGTTGGTGGCGGAGGCCGAGGCGGCGCTGGCCGGGTATGGAAATGCAGCGGCCAACTTGATCGCCGCGGCGCGCTTCGTTATCGCGCGGGACAATTGACCCCGCAAAGGCAGGCATGATGAACGACCGACCCGCAACTCCGCTGCTTGACCGGGTGAACGTGCCCTCGGACCTGAAGGGGCTTTCGGATCGCGAGCTGCACCAGCTTGCCGGAGAGCTGCGGGCCGAGACGATTTCGGCGGTGTCGCAGACGGGCGGGCACCTGGGGGCGGGGCTGGGGGTCGTCGAGCTGACGGTGGCGATCCATGCGGTGTTTGATACTCCGCGCGACAAGCTGATCTGGGACGTGGGCCACCAGTGCTATCCGCACAAGATCCTGACCGGGCGGCGGGATCGTATCCGCACCTTGCGGACGGAGGGCGGCCTGAGCGGGTTCACCAAGCGGTCGGAAAGCCCGTATGATCCGTTCGGGGCGGCGCATTCGTCGACCTCGATCTCCGCGGCGCTGGGTTTTGCAATGGCGGCGGACCTGGGGGGCGACCCCGGCGATGCAATTGCGGTCATTGGCGACGGTGCGATGTCGGCGGGCATGGCTTTCGAGGCGATGAACAACGCCGGCCACCTTAAGAAGCGACTGTTCGTGATCCTGAACGACAACGAGATGTCGATTGCTCCGCCTGTGGGGGCGCTGTCTTCGTACTTGAGTGGGCTGTATGCGGCCGAGCCGATGCAGGACCTGAAGCAGATGGCGAAAGGGTTCGTCGGGCTGCTACCCGGGCCGCTGCAAGAGGGGGCGAAGCGGGCGAAGGACATGCTGAAGGGCATGGCGGTGGGCGGGACTTTGTTTGAATCGCTGGGCTTCGAGTATGTCGGGCCTATCGACGGGCATGACCTGGACCAGTTGCTGCCGGTGTTGCGGACGGTGAAAGCGCGGGCGACGGGGCCGGTGCTGATCCATGTGCTGACGAAGAAGGGGAAGGGGTACGCCCCGGCCGAGGCGGCGCGGGACAAGGGGCACGCGACGGGCAAGTTCGACGTGCTGACCGGGGTGCAGGTGAAGGCGGCGTCGAATGCTCCGTCCTATACCAAGGTGTTCGCGCAGTCGCTGGTTGCCGAGGCGGAGCGGGACGAGAAGATTGTGGCCGTCACGGCGGCGATGCCGGAGGGGACCGGGCTGGACCTGTTTGCCGGGCGGTTTCCGAAGCGGTGCTTCGATGTGGGGATTGCCGAGCAACATGCGGTGACCTTCAGCGCTGGGCTGGCGGCGGGCGGGATGAAGCCGTTCTGCGCGATTTACTCGACATTCCTGCAGCGCGGGTACGATCAAGTCGTGCACGATGTGGCGATTCAGCGGCTGCCGGTGCGGTTTGCCATCGACCGGGCGGGGCTGGTGGGGGCGGATGGGGCGACCCATGCGGGGGCGTTCGATGTGGGGTTCATGGCCAACCTGCCGGGGATGGTGGTGATGGCTGCGGCGGATGAGGCGGAGCTGGTGCATATGGTGGCGACGGCGGCGGCGCATGATGCTGGGCCGATTGCGTTCCGCTATCCGCGCGGCGAGGGCGTGGGGGTGGAGATGCCCTCTCGCGGTGTGCCGCTGGAGATTGGTCGCGGGCGGCTGGTGCGAGAGGGGTCGCGGGTAGCGATCCTGTCCTTCGGGACGCGGCTATCGGAGAGCCTGAAGGCGGCAGAGGCTTTGGCGGGGCGCGGGGTTTCGTTGACGGTAGCCGACGCGCGGTTTGCCAAGCCGCTGGACCGGGAGCTGATCCTGCAGCTGGCGCGGGGGCACGAGGCGCTGGTGACGGTCGAGGAAGGCGCGGTTGGGGGCTTTGGGAGCCATGTGGCTCAGTTGCTGGCCGAGGAAGGGGTGTTCGACCGGGGGCTGAAATACCGCAGCCTGGTTCTGCCCGACATCTTCATCGACCAGGCCTCACCCGAAGCGATGTACCGGGTCGCGGGGCTGGACGCGGCGCATATCGAGGCCAAGGTACTGGAAGCGCTGGGCGTGGCGGTGGTGGGGAAGCGCGCCTAGGCTTACCGCCCCGGTGGATGGGGTTCAAATCGTTGCCCGATCAGGTCCCGGTCAGATCAGCGGGCGCTGTTCCTCGCGTTCCATCGGCAGACCGGCGAGCGTGAACAGCCGCTGGGGGTCAAGCATGTTCAGCTTTCCGCGCTTCCAGGCCACAAGCCCCATCTCTCGCAGGGTTGAGACGGTGCGGCTGGTGTGAACGGCGGACAGGCCCAGCGCATCGGCAAGTTCGTGCTGGCGGAAGGGGAGCTGGACACCTTCCGTCGTTCCCAGCCCAAGGGCAGACAGCCGCTGCCAGATCCGAGCCAGCGCCCAGGCGACGCGTTCGGTGGCATCCCTCTGGCCAAGAGTTGCGATGGTTTCACCCAGGAAATGTTCCTCTACTGCGGCGATCCAGGTCAGGTCATAGGCCCGGTCGGGCTTGTCGCGGAACAGGTCCCATAAGCGGCTGCGCTGAAAGACGCAGACCCGCATCGGCGTGGTAGCCTGCACGCTGTGGCGCATTTCGCCCATGATCCCGGCCTGAAGGCCAAGGAAATCCCCCGGAAAGACGAAGTTGACCACCTGCCTGCGCCCGTCCTCCAACTGAATGGACCGGGTAGCGAAGCCGTCCAGAACGGTGAACAGCCGGTCTGACCGCTCGCCCTGATGCAGCAGGGTGTCGCCGGGCTGGAAGGTATCTTCGCTGACCTTGAACCCGCGCATGAAGACGATCTCTTCGGGGGTGAAGGGCAGGAACATCGGGCGTTTATGCAAGGGGCAGGCGGCGCAGTCGATCATGGCGGGAATGACCTTTACAAACTTAACGCATGTTAATGCGGTCCGCGGGCAGTTCGTTCCATATGACGTGTGGAAAAAATGATGAAACTTGCCTGCCTGGTCCTGGAACCCATCGCCATCGTGGCGGAGGATCTGTTGGCCATGGTGGAAGATGAGATGCCGGAAACCCGGATGCATGTCGCAGGTACCGTGGAAATGGCGACCGCCATTCTGCGGAAAAACCGCGTGGACATCGCCTTTCTGAACATCTCACCGGCGGCTCTGTCGCAGACGGATCTGATCGAGGTCTTGCAGTCCATGGGGGCGACCGTTGTCCTGATGGGCTATGAGTCCAAGGACATCCCGCCAGATTTCCGGTTTCTGGAGTTACCCTTTGTCAGCGGGTCTGTCACCAGAGAGCTTCGCACGGCACTGGAGCGCCTGCTGGGTTTTGGGACGGATCCAGGCCAGAGATAACTTCTGGTTAGCGGGTCAAGGCTGGCGCAGGCTGTCCATCACCCGCACCAGAGCCTCGGATATTCCGGGTTCGGACAGGGCATGTCCGGCCATCGGCACCATCTTCAACTCACAATTCGTCCAGCCCTTGGCCAGCGACCAGGCCGAGTGCGGTGGGCAGATCATGTCGTAGCGGCCCTGGATGATGGTGGCGGGCAGGTGTTCGATCCGTTGGCGTTCACGCAGGATCCAGCCGTCGCATTCCAGGAAGCCCGCGTTCTGGAAGTAGTGGTTTTCCAGGCGCGCGAAGGCGCGGGCGTAGTCCGAGGGGCTTTCTCCCAGCGCCCCTTCGTTCTGGATCGAGGCGAGGGCGTTTTCCCAGTTGGCCCAGATCCTGCCGTAGCGGGTTTCCTCGACCAGATTGCCGGAGAAGAGGCGGCGGTGGTAGGCGGCGATGAGGTCATGACGTTCATCTGCCGGGATCACGTCGACAAAGCGCGACCAGAGGTCGGGGAAGAAGGCCCCTGCCCCGCCGCCGTAGAACCAGTCCAGCTCGGCCTTGGTGGCCAGGAACACGCCGCGGAGGACAAGGTGGGCGACCCGGTCGGGATGGGTGATCGCGTAGATCAGCGCTAGGGTTGCGCCCCAGCTGCCGCCAAAGCCGATGAAGCGGTCGATGCCAAGCGAGGTGCGGATCACCTCGACGTCCTGAACGAGGTGCCAGGTGGTGTTGGCGGTGACGCTGGCATGGGGACGCGACCGGCCACAGCCGCGCTGGTCGAACAGGATCGTGCGGAAGGCGCGGGGGTCGAAGTAACGGCGCATGGCGGGCGAGCAGCCGCCGCCGGGGCCGCCGTGAAAGACGATGACGGGAAGGCCATTTGGATTGCCGCATTGTTCGACATAGACCCGGTGCCCGTCGCCCATGTCGATCACGCGCTGATCGAAGGGATCGATCGGCGGGTAAAGGTATTCGACTGCGCGCTTTTGACCTGATCTCTGATCCATATTCACCCTATATAGCCGTGGATGCGCCCGGAGTCGAAGGGCAAAGGAGAGAACAATGGCGGTGGATACGGTTGATCCCAGCGAAGTGGCCAAGTTCGAGGCGATGGCGGCCGAGTGGTGGAACCCGAACGGCAAGTTCAAGCCGTTGCACATGCTGAACCCCTGCCGGCTGGATTACATCTGCGCCCAGATTGCCGCCGAGTTCGGGCGGGATCTGGCGGGGGCTCTGCCGTTCAAGGGGCTGCGGATCCTGGACATCGGCTGCGGCGGGGGATTGCTGAGCGAACCCATGGCGCGGCTGGGGGCCGAGGTCGTGGGCGCGGATGCGGCGGCGCGGAACATTCCGGTCGCGAAGGTGCATGCCGAACAGTCGGGGCTGACGATCGACTATCGCCACACGACGGCCGAGGCTCTGGCTGAAGCGGGCGAGCGGTTCGACGTGGTCCTGAACATGGAAGTGGTGGAGCATGTGGCGGACCCGCAGGCCTATCTGACCGCCTGTCAGGAGCTGTTAAAGCCCGGGGGGCTGATGATCTGTTCCACCCTGAACCGGAACCCGAAGTCGTTCATGATGGCGATCGTGGGGGCGGAATGGGTGATGCGCTGGCTGCCGAAGGGCACGCATGACTGGGCGAAATTCATCACTCCGGACGAGTTGTATGCGCTGATCGGGAAGGCCGGTCTGCGGCCGGTGGATCGCAAGGGGATGGTGTTCAACCCGGTGACCTGGCGGTGGAGCCTGTCGGACCGGGACCTGAGCTGCAACTATGTGACGGCCTCGATCAAGGCTTAAGCGGGCACCCTGGCCCGGGTGGGTTGCCGGTCGAAGGCACGGGCGACGTCGCGCATCAGTTCGGCAAGATCGTCGATCTCGGCCATGCTGTGGCGGGCGTTCAGCTCGATCCGCCAGCGCGGGGCCTGCATCGGCACGGTTGGCGGCATCAGAAGCGTGACCCGGGGTCCGGCGCTTTCCAGAAGGGCGGTGCGGGGCAGCGCGGTCAGGGCGGGAAGCAGGACCGGGACGAAGGGCGAGGCCGAGCCTGTGACCCGGGCGCCGTCGGCCATCAGGTGATTGCGCAGGCGGAGCGAGAGGCCCATCAGGTTGCGGCGCAGGCTGGTGCCATCCGGGCTGAAGACGATGTCGGCGGCAGCGAGGGCGGCGGTGGCTTGCGCGGGTGCAAGGCGGGGCGCGCGCGCGGCGGCCTGGCAAAGGGCCGGATCGCGGAAGGCGGCAAAGCCGCCCTGGATGCCGAAGCAGCGGGAGAGGCTGCCCAGGACCACATCGACGCGGTCGAGGCAGGCTTGAAGCTCCAGCACTCCACCCCCTTTCTGGCCCATGGCGCCGAAATCCTGCGACACGTCCACGACCAGCAGCGCAGCGTGCTGGCGGGCGAGGCTGGACAGGCCGGCAAGGTCCGAGATGCGGGAGCCAAGCGCGGAGACGGCAGGAAGGGCGATCACCAGACGGCCACGACGGGGGTGACGGGACAGGCGGTTCAGGCGACGTTCGACTGCATCCAGCGAGCCGGAGGGGTAGCGGTGCAGGGTGGCGCGGACGGCCAAAACAGTCTCGAACATGGCGGAACCGGCGGCCGCATCGACGAGAACGTGATCCTCGGGCCTCAGGAGAGTGGCGAGGGTGTGCCGGATGGCTTCGGCGCCGGAGGTGAAGCTCAGCGCATGGGGAAGCCGCAATTCGGCGGCGATCCGGTGTTCCAGGGCGACATGCGCCGAAGCCGAAGGATCCATCCCGTTGCTGGCGGAGCGAAGGGTCAGTCCAAGGGCATTCCGGCTGGCAAAATCGAGGCCGGGACGAAGCGGGCCCGGGGCGGGCGCAGGGCCGCAAGGCAAAAGGCCCCCGTTCAGAAGCTGGGCCAGACCGTCACCGGGACGCGTGGTGGTCAGGGCAACGACGGAAGACGCGGGTCTGGACATGGTGTGGCCTTTCGCAGGGTTCCGGGCGTCCGGGTCGGGCCAGGGATTGGCCGCAGCGGTTGTCGGACCGTCGCAACAAGGGGGAGAATCGAGCGTTAATTCCCCGTGAATTGGTGAATCACCCCGGAATCCCTGGGCTGGCGGAGGCCCCTGGTTGGCGAATCAAGCCCCTCCCACCCCGTTTGGCGGCACGCTTTTCACGCGTTTTCACGATTTTCTTTCGCAGCGCCCCGTTTGCCCGCGTCGATTGACGCAGATTTCACGCTGGCCGTCCGAAGGTGCCGGACAACGACAAGCGCAGCGATTTGCGAGGCGACAGCGATGTTCATCCGGCTGATGGGACAGTTCCAGGTTCAAGACATCATGGGGCAGGATTTCACGCCGCGCGGGGCCAAGGCGCGGGCGATCCTTGCCCTTCTGTGCCAGACGCCGGGCCATTGCCGCCCGCGCCGCTGGCTGGAGACCCGGCTCTGGTCCGATCGGGGACAGGAACAGGCCTCGGGCAGTTTGCGTCAGGCGCTGACCGAATTGCGCAAGACGCTGGGGCCCTTGGCGGTGCATCTGAAAAGCGACCGCGACTGCGTCAGCCTGACCGGCTTTGTCACCGATCTGGACCAGGATCCGGAGGGCGCGCGGGTGGCCCTGGCGCATGGCCGGGAGTTTCTGGAGGGCATCGACATCATCGACGCGGCCTTCTGCGCCTGGCTGGCCGAGGAGCGGGAACGGCTGGCGCAGAAATATGGTCAGGGCGAGGGTTCCCCCCGGCCCCGGTCCGGCAGCCAGCCCTTCACCTTGCGGCTTGGGTCGCTGCCCGAGGGCACCGAGGCAGGCATCGCACAGGAACTTGCCGGGGCCATCGCGCGGCTGGCGGCCGAGTACCTGCTGCGCGACGGCGCGGGCGAGCCGGTGCCCGAGGGGCTGGATCTGCAGATCGAGGGCGCATGGAGCGAGGACCGGGCGCATCTGAAGCTGCGGCTGGTGGCGCAGTCCGACCAGAAGACGATCTGGACGCAGCGGCTGATCGCGACCCGCAAGGGGGACGACCCGACAGGTGCCGTTCCGGCGCTGGTGTTCGAGACCAGCGACGCGCCGATCATGTAGTCCAAAGGCTGGACCCCGGCCGGGGAAGCCGCGACACTGGACCCAGGCAAGCAAGGAGAAGCCTGGTGGCGACGCGATATTTCCGGGACTTTCCGGCCCGTACCGGCGACCGGATGCTGTTCAAGATGGAACACTACCTGGAACTGTACGACGAGCTTCTGGCCGGTTGGCAGGGGCGCGACATCAGATTCCTGGAGATCGGCATCTACAAGGGCGGCTCGTTGCCGATGTGGCAGGGGTTTCTCGGGCCGAAGTCTCGACTGGTGTTCTGCGACATCGACCCGGCCTGCTGCGCGCTTGCCTTGCCGGGGACGGTGGTCGAGATCGGCGATCAAGCTGACCCGGCGTTCCTGCAGCGCATCGGACAGGCGCATGGGCCGTTTGACCTGATCGTCGACGATGGCGGGCACAAGATGCACCAGCAGATCACCAGTTTCCGCCATCTCTGGCCCCGGCTGGCCGACCGGGGGCTGTATATCGTCGAGGACGTGCACACGAGCTACTGGCCCGGCTTTGGCGGCGGATTCCGCGCGCCCGCAAGCTTCATCGAGTTCGCCAAGGACCTGATCGACCGGATGCATTCCTGGTACACCGAGGATGACGAGCGCTTTCCGCTGCACCCGCTGGCGCGGGAGATCGGCGGAATACGGTTCCATGACTCGCTGGTGGTGATCGAGAAGCGGCTGAAGGCGCCTCCGGTCGCGCTGACTGCGCAGAACGGACAGGTGGGCCGGTCACGCCGGATGCTGGAGGTGCGGGGGCGGCGGTCGATCTTCTAGGGCAGGACGCCAGTGACCAGCCTGCGCAGGGCGTCCTGCCAAGTTTCGGGCGGATCACCCCGGTCGATGGCTAGTGCGGCGCGGTCGTAGGCGGCGGAAAGCAGCTTGGCCAGGGCCGCGGGTTCTTGCACCCCGGCTGCGCGCAGTCCGTCTTCCAGAGTCCTGCCTCCGGTGGCGGAGTCGATATCGGCAAGGATGTCCGGGGACAGAGCGGCGGGCGCTTCGACCAACATCAGCCGAGCCCGGCCCGGCTGGCGCATGGCAAGCAGAAAGGCCTCGCCTCCCTGGATCAAGGCCTCGGCAGGCGAAAGGCCCGGGGAGCCGCTTGATTCGATTGCCTGCGCGATGGCCTCGGCTTCGGTCCGGATGACAGCGGCGAAAAGCTCCTGCTTGTCCGCGAAGTGGTGGTAGAGCGCACCGCGCGTAACCCCGGCGGCGGCGACGATTTCGGGCGTGCCGGTGGCAGCGAAGCCCTTGTCGATGAAGAGTTTCCTGCCCGCGGCGATCAGCGCGGCGCGCATCGTGTCGCTGCGGTCCTTCTGCGAGCGTCTCGGGGCTTCTTGCATACATACAGCCTGTATGTTATTTACGTACACAGTGTATCGAACTTTGCAGGAAAGGGAAATCCATGAAGGTGACGAGCTACTATCCGGTGCTTCTGTCAGAGGATGTTGCGCGGGCGGCTGCGTTCTACATCGCGCATTTTCGCTTTCGGCCGCTGTATCAGGCGGATTGGTATATCCATCTGCAATCGAGCGAAGACCCGAAGGTGAACTTGGGGCTGGTGGCGAAGGACCACGAGACGATCCCGGAAGTTGGGCGGGGACGGACGGGTGCGCTGCTGCTGAACTTCGAGGTCGAGGACGTGGATGGTCATTACGCTCGGCTGCAGGCCGACGGGGCGGTGATTGCGCTGGGCTTGCGGGATGAAGCATTCGGACAGCGGCATTTCATCGTCGAGGGACCCGATGGCGTGCTGATCGATATGATCCGGCCGATCCCGCCCAGTGGGGAACATGCAGCGCTTTACGCCGCCGAGGCCTTGCCGACCTGAGCCTGATCTTGCATCACGGGGCCTTCGCCTTTAGCAGAGGGGCGTTTGCAGGAGAGGCGCGATGGACGGGATCGACACGCTGAAGGCCAAGTATCTGGCGGCGGTGGCCGGTGCGGCGGATGAGGCCGGGCTGGAAGAGGTCCGCGTGGGCGCGCTGGGCAAGAAGGGCGAGATCTCGGCGCTGATGGCCGGTCTTGGCAAGATGGACCCCGAGGCGCGGAAGGCCGCGGGGGCGAGCCTGAACGCGCTGAAGGACGAGATCGACGCGGCCTTGCGCGCGCGGAAGGTGGCGCTGGCTGATACCGCGCTGGATGAGCGGCTGAAGACGGAATGGCTGGACGTGACGCTGCCGGGACGGCCTCGTCCCCGTGGCACGGTGCATCCGGTGTCCCGGGTCATGGAAGAGCTGACGGCGATCTTTGCCGACATGGGCTTTTCGGTGGCCGAAGGGCCGCAGGTGGAATCCGACTGGTACAACTTTGACGCCCTGAACATCCCGCCGGAACACCCCGCGCGGCAGGAGCACGATACGTTCTTCATGGCGCGCGCCGAGGGCGACAACCGCCCGCCGCATGTGCTGCGGACCCATACGTCACCGGTCCAGATCCGGGCGATGATGGCGCAGGGGGCGCCGATCCGGGTGATTGCTCCCGGTCGGGTCTACCGGATGGACATGGACCAGACGCATACGCCGATGTTCCACCAGGTCGAAGGGCTGGCGATTGATCGCAACATCTCGATGGCGAACCTGAAGTGGTGTCTGGAGGAGTTCTGCCGTGCCTTCTTCGAGGTGGACAAAGTGGAGCTGCGGTTCCGCGCGTCGCACTTCCCGTTCACGGAGCCTTCGGCGGAGGTCGATATTCGGTACTCCAACGTTGGTGGCCAGCTGAAGATCGGCGAAGGCGACAAGTGGATGGAGATCCTGGGCTCCGGCATGGTGCATCCGAAGGTTCTGCAGGCCGCGGGGGTGGACCCGACCCAATGGCAGGGCTTTGCCTTCGGCATGGGCATCGACCGGATCGCGATGCTGAAATACGGCATCCCCGACCTGCGGGCGTTTTTTGAGGCTGACCTGCGCTGGCTGCGCCACTACGGGTTCAGCGCGCTGGACGTGCCGGATCTGGCGGGGGGGCTGTCGGCCTGAATGGACGACCCGGACCTTTCCGCGCGCCAGCATCTTGCCGCCAATGACCCGGCCTTTCCGGCGCGGCGGGAGGAGGCCTGGGGGCGGATCGTCGCGGCGCTGGACGGGGTGCTTGGGCCTGCGGGGTTTGTGCTGACCAAGACAACCTGGAGCCGGGTGACGGCGGCGGGGAAGTCTGCGGTGCATCTGCAGCGGGATCGTTATGGCTGGGATGTGCGGATCGTGCTGCGGTTTGTAACCCCGTCAGGCGAGGTTCCGGACCACGCGGACTGGCCGGGCGGCGAGGACGTGACTTTGGCGGAGTTCTTTGAGCAGCCGGTGAAGGACCCGGGGACCTTGGCCTTCATCGACGTGCTGGAACAGCCGGAGTGTCTGGATCAGGCGGTGAAAATCTTGCGTGAGCAGGTGCTGCCGTGGTTTGACGCGCTGCATTTTCCGCAAGGTTAGAGACGAATCCGGCGCGCGGCGGCCTGTCCGGCCCGGCGGCCGGTGGCCCAGCAGGCGGTGAGGAGATAGCCGCCGGTCGGGGCCTCCCAGTCGAGCATTTCCCCACATGCGAAAGTGTTGGGAAGGGCTTTCAGCTCCAGGTCGGGGGTGAGGGCGTCCCAGGCGATGCCTCCGGCGACGCTGATGGCTTCGTCCAGCGGGCGGGGGCCCTTCAGCGGTATATACAGGTGCTTGAGCTGGGCGAAGGGCTCGGTCCGGGAGAATTCCATCACCAGGGCGATCTGTGTGCGGTCGAGGCCGAGCTTGCGCAGGCGGTTCGTTGTGCTGTCGCCGGGCTTCATCCTGGCGAGGCGCCGGGCGATTTCCTCTTGCGTCAGATCGGGGAGGAGGTCGAGGGTGAGTGTATATGCATCGCGCAGATACTTGTATATACTGTAGATACCACCACCCTCCAACCCTTTGGTCGAAATGATGAATTCGCCACGTTCGCGGTGTGGGCCTGCGATCAGGGCGACGCCTTTCACGGGTTGACCGAAGTATGGGGTCATATGAGGCGACCAGTCGACACGGAAGCCCATGTTGGCGGGTTTCCAATTGGTGATCTGAACGCCCTTTGCGCGTAGCCACGGAACCCAGGCGCCATCGGAGCCGAGGCGCGACCAGCTGGCTCCGCCGAGGGCGAGGATGGTGAGCCTGGGAGTCAGCGTCTGAGGGCCGGTGGGGGTTTCGAAGGTTAGGGCGTCACCGTCAAAGCCGGTCCAGCGCCAGCGGGTGCGAAGCTCGACGCCTTGGGCGGTCAGGCGGTTCAGCCAGGCGCGGAGGAGGGGGGAGGCTTTCATCGCCACGGGGAAGACGCGGCCGGAGGAGCCTGTATATACGTCCTGGCCGAGGGCGCGGCACCAGTCCTGCACCTCTTGCGGGCCAAATTCCTTCAGGATGTGAAGGAGTTGCGGGGCGTCGTAGCGGGAGACGAAGAGTTCCCAGTCTTCATCCTTGGTGACGTTCAGGCCGGATTTCCCGGCCATCAGGAACTTGCGGGCGACGGTGGGCTTTGCCTCAAGCACCAGGGTTTGGATGCCTGCCTTCGCCAGTTCCTCGGCGGCCATCAGACCTGCGGGGCCTGCGCCGATGACGAGGGCCTCAGGCTGCGGGGGCATTGCGCAGTTCGACGACGCGGTGGGGGTAGGGCATGTCGATCCCGGCCTCTTTCAATGCGTTCCAGACGGCGAAAAGGACGGGGGAGCCGTATTTGTTTTTCCCGTCGTCGATGCCGGAAACCCAGTACTCGACGGCGAAGTCTATCGAGGACTCACCGAAGCCGCGAAGTTCGCAATCCGGGCCGTCGGGGGATTGCAGGACGAAGGGGAGTTTCGCTACGGCGCGCTCGATTATATCGGGCACGAGATTTATGTCAGTCTCGTAAGAGACTGAAAACAGGGCCTCATAGCGGTTGGCGCTCCCCTGGTCGGAATAGTTCACCACGCGGGAGGTGATGAAATGTTCGTTCGGGACGACGATCCATTTGCCGTCGAAGGTCTCCAGAATACATGCGCGGGCGGTCATCTTGACGATGGTACCCTTCTCGCCTCCGTCGAGTTCGACGTAGTCGCCGACAGTGGTCTGGCCTTCGAGAAGCAGGATGATACCGGAGACGAAGTTGGCGGCAATCTGTTGCAGGCCGAGGCCGATGCCGACGCCCAAGGCACCGCCAAGGACGGCGACGGCGGTGAGGTCGATGCCCATGATCGACATGAGGAGGAGGAAGGCGGCACCGAAGATGGCGACTTCGCTGGCCTTGATGGCGAGTTCCCGGGTCGCGGGGCGGAGGTCGGGCTGCGCCTTGATGTAGCCGGTTGACTGACGGTTGGACCAGCCGCCGAGCCAGAAGAGGAGCGCCCCGGCGATCAGGCCGCGGATCAGGGCCAAGGCGGTGAACTGGATGTTGCCGAGGTTGACTTTGGCAGCGTCCAGGTAGGTCGTCACTTCATCCAGCAGGCCCAGCGCGTTCAGCGCCATGGCGGGGAGGAGGACGTAGCGACCCATCAATTTCAGGAAGCCCGGGGGCAGGACTTTGCGGACCAGTTCGAGCGCCGCGAGGAGGAGGAAGACGCGTTTGCCGAAGGCGATGACTTCTCCGGTCCCGAAGGTGGCGCGGGTCAGGCCCTCACCCACGGCGGTCAGGGCGTAGGCGAGGAGGGGGAGGAGGAGCGGCAGGAACTGCAGGGCAAAGCGGCGGAGGCGGGCGATGGGGTGCGTCGCCTCGGCCTTGGGGGTGAGGGCCTTTTCGACGGTCGGTTCAAGGCGGCGGGCGAGAAGGGTGGCGAGTATATACGCGGCGATGAGGAGACCGAACTGCATCAGGGCAGCAGGCGAGGAGAGCCAGCCGAGGGCGGTGACGGTCGCCTGATCCAGCCAGACTTGAAGGTTTTCCATGTCTTAGCGTCTAGAGTTGTGCGCGATGCGCCCGATGGTATTCAGGAGGATCTGCGCGGCGAGGATCGTCGTGGTGCCGGAGTGGTCGTAGTCGGGGGCGACCTCGACCAGGTCGATGCCGATGATGTTGCCCTGTTTGGTCAGGCCGTCGATCAGTTCCAACACCTCGTAATACAAGAACCCGCCGTGCGAGGGGGTGCCGGTGCCGGGGGCGATGGAGGGGTCGAAGCCGTCGATGTCGATGGTCAGGTAGTAATCCACCCCGCGCGGGATGCGGGCGAGGGTCGCCTCGATCCCCAGTTTGCGGATCTGGCGGACGGAGAGGATGTCGTCACCCATCGCGCGGGCAGCGTCGTAGCCGTCCTTGGCGGTGGAACTCACGTTGCGGATGCCCAAGGCGGTGATGCCCTTGACGTGGTCCTGTTCCGCGGCGCGGCGCATCGGGTTGCCGTGGCCGTGGCGGACTCCGTGCCGAACGTCGACGAAATCGAGGTGGGCGTCGATCTGGACGATGTGCAGGGGGCGACCTGCGAAGGCGCGGATGCAGGGGATGTTGATGGAGTGGTCGCCGCCAAGGACGACGGGGATCGCCCCGGCAGCAAGGATGGCGCGGACGCCGGTTTCGATGTTGGCATGGGAGGTTTCGGTGTCGGTGTGGACGATGTCGGCATCGCCGATGTCCAGGATGCGGACGCCTTCCAGGTAGGTCACGTCGTCCTCATGGTCATAGGCCCCGGCGTGGCCGAAGGAAAAGAGGGTCGAGGCCTCACGGATGCCCCTTGGCCCAAAGCGGGCCCCGGCGCGGAACTGGGTGCCGAAATCGAAGGGTGCGCCGAGGATGGCAAAGTCGGCGTCGATCTTCGACCAGTCCGGTTCATAAGGGTTCTTGCCGAAGGTCGAGATGCCGACGAAAGGCAGGTTCAGGCGGCCTTTATCGTAGGCGTTCGTCATGGCGTATCCCCGTTTGTCATACGTTTCAGGGCGGCAACATGCCCCGGATCGGCCGAGAGCGCATGGTCGGCCAGCGACATGGCGGTGTCGATAAGGACATCGGGCGGGCAGATGCGGTCGATGAGGCTCCAGGAAAGGGCGGTTTCAGCGACGATCTTTTGACCCGCCAGCAGGATCATCTTCGCGCGCGAGGGGCCGACCAGAGCGGCCAGGCGACCGGGGTCCGAGGGCTGCGGGCGGTAGCCGAGGCGCATGACGGGGTAGAAGAAATTGGCCGAGGGCACGGCGATGCGGATGTCGCAGGCTAGGGCTGCGCCCATGGCTCCACCTGCAAGAGTGCCGTTCAGCGCGGCGATAGAAAGGCCGGGGAAGGCCGCGATCGCGGCTGAGGCAGCTTCCCAGGCAGGAGAGAGGCCGAGGCCGTTCTTCATGCCGTCAAGGTCGGCGCCAGCCGAGAAGACTTTACCCTCACCCGTTAGGATCAGGACCTTGGCGAATGCGGCGGCGTCAGAGGCGGCGAGGGCGAGGCTTTCCAGCATCTCCTCGGTCAGGGCATTGGCCCTTTCCGGGCGGGCGAGCGTAATGGTGCAGCAATCGGCTTCGTTCTGAACCTTGATCATCCCCGCACCCTCTGGGTTTCCCGACCTGGAACCGGGGAATCCCTTGACGCCCCCGGGACGAGATAGAAAGGTTGCGGCAGTGAATTCAACCCGAAAGGCATGCGCCATGACCCGCGCCCTTACTTGTACCTCAGCCATTGGCCTTGTTTTCCTTGCCACCTCGGCCAGCGCCGATGTCACCCCGCAAGACGTCTGGGCAAGCTGGCAGGCGATGCTGACCTCGGCCGGGCAGGAGCTGACGGTCGGGAACACGACGGACAGCGGCGGTGCAGTCGAGGTGACGGACGTGGCGGTCACGCAGAAGGACGCGATGGGGGGCAGCTCCTCGATCAGTTTCGACAAGCTGACGTTCACGGACAATGGCGACGGGACCGTCACGGTGGCGATGCCGGACAGCTATCCGCTGGCACTGGCCTTCCCGGACGAGGGCGACGGTCCGGGCTCGATGAAGCTGACCGTCAGCCAGCCGGGGATGAAGATCGTGGCGGGCGGCAGCGCGACCGAAACGAGCTATGACTTCACTGCGCCGAGCGTGACGATCAAGCTGGACGAGATCACCGATGAGGACGGCAAGGTGCTGGACACCCAGGCCGATATGGTGATGACCGAGGCGACGGCGAAGTATCTGGTCGCGCGCGATGGCGACAAGACTGACCTCGACATGACCTATGCAGCGAAGGGGGTGGTGCTGAACGTCTCGGGCACCGACACCTCGGATGGCGGTGGGCAGGGCAAAGGCACGGTGTCGCTGGCCGATCTGACCGGCACGACGAAGGGGAATTTCCTCGGCGCCGACATGATGGCGAATATGGCGGTGGCGCTGAATTCGGGCTTCACTCTCGACTCGACGATGAGCTTTGGCGCGATGCTGGCCGATCTGGACATCACCGAGGCCAGCGGGCCGACCAAAATGTCGGCGGTTGCCACCGGCGGCGGGTTCAATGTGGCGATGAACAAGGACCGGATGAGCTATGGCACGTCGCTGAACGGTGCCAAGTTCACCGTCTCGGGGGCGGAAATTCCGTTTCCGCAGGTCGAGCTGGCCTTTGCGGAAAGCGGGTTCAACGTGTTGATGCCGGTGTCGAAATCGGACAGCCCGCAGGACTTTTCCTTCCTGACCAAGCTGGTCGATTTCACGGTGTCCGAGGATATCTGGGCCATCGTCGACCCGGGTGCCGCACTGTCGCGCGAGCCTGCGACCGTGATTGTCGACCTGAAGGGCACCGGGTTCTGGAGCAAGGACATCATGGACCCGTTGGTGCAGATGGACGGGGTGGAGCCTCCGGGCGAGTTGCACAGTCTGGACCTGACGCAGGTTCTGGCCAAGGCGGCCGGGGCCGAGGTATCGGCGACCGGCGGGTTGAAGTTCGACAATACCGACCTTGCGACCTTTGACGGCATGCCGCGGCCCGATGGCAAGATCACCATCGGGATCAAGGGAGCGAACCAGCTGGTCGACAACCTGATCGCGCTGGGCATCGTGTCGGAAGACGACGCGATGGGCTTCCGGATGGCGATGGCGATGTTCGCACGGCCCGGGGCGGGGCCGGATGAGTTGACCTCGGAGATCGAGTTCAAGGACGGCGGACTGTTCGCCAACGGCCAGCAGCTGCAGTAACGCATCGAATTGCCCCGCGACCTTGCGAAGGGTCGCGGGTGGGGCTACCTGATCCGCAGACCATATGGGACAGTGTGATGACCCCAAGACTCGCCGACCTGAGCCATTCCCTGCTAGACGCCGCGCGCAAGGCTGGGGCAGACAGCGCCGATGCGCTGGCCGTCGCTGGCACGGCGGTGTCGATCGAAATCCGCAAGGGCGCGCTGGAAACGGCAGAGCGGTCCGAGGGGGTGGAAATCGGTCTGCGGGTGCTGGTGGGCAAGCGGCAGGCCTGTGTGTCGGCGTCCGATACCTCTGACGCGACGATCACCGCGCTGGCCGAGCGGGCCGTGGCGATGGCCCGCGAGGCACCCGAGGATGCAACGGCGGGGTTGGCTGATCCGGGCCAGCTGGCGTCGGGCTGGGACGTGGCGGCGCTGGATCTGGCTGATCCGGCGAGCGAGCTTGGCGCGGCGGTGCTTGAGGCTTCGGCCCGGGCGGTGGAGGCGGCGGCGCTGGGGTCGGCGGGCATCACCCAGGTCGAGGCGGCGGCGAGCTACAGCCAGCGGGCGCTGCACATGGCGGCCACGAACGGGTTTTCGGGCGGGTACGGGCGGACATCGACCTCGTTGTCGGCGGTGGCGTTCACCGGATCCGGCACGGAGATGCAGCGGGACTATGCTGGTGAGGGGCGTATATACGCCTCTGATATGCCCTCGGCCGAGGAAATCGGGCGGCTGGCGGCAGAGCGGACCCTGGCGCGGGTCGGTTCGGTGAAGCCGAAGACCGGGACCTATCCGGTGGTCTATGACGAGCGGGTGGCGGCGTCGCTGATCGGGCATCTGTTGTCGGCGATCAACGGGACGTCGATTGCGCGCGGGTCAAGCTGGGCGCGGGATTTGTTGGGCAAGCAGGTGCTGCCGGCGGGCCTGTCGTTGATCGAGGATCCGCTTCGGGTGCGGATCGGGTCGTCGCGGCCCTTTGATGGCGAGGGGCTGGCGACCCGGCGGCGCGAGATCGTGGCGGATGGGGTGCTGACCGGCTGGGTGCTTGACCTGGCCACGGGGCGTAAGCTGGGGATGGCTTCGACGGCCAATGCGATGCGGGGGACGTCGGCTCCGCCGTCGCCGTCGACGACGAATATCGATCTGACGCAAGGGGTTGTGAGCCGTGAGGACCTGTTGAAGCAGATGGGGACGGGGCTGTTGGTGACCTCGATGATCGGGTCGACGATCAACCCGACGACGGGGGACTATTCGCGCGGGGCGTCGGGGTTCTGGGTGGAGAATGGGGAACTGGCCTATCCGGTGCATGAATGCACCATCGCAGGGAACCTGCGGGACATGCTCTTGCGGATCATCCCGGCGAACGACGCACGGGCGCATTTGTCGACGCGGGTGCCGTCGATCCTGGTGGACGGGATGACCCTTGCCGGCGCGTGATCTGGCCCTTTTGACCGAAGCCGCGCGCGAAGCGGGACGGATCGCGCTGCGCTATTGGCGGAAGGACCCGAAGGTCTGGGACAAGGGCGGCGAGCATGGCCCGGTGTCCGAGGCCGACCTTGCCGTCAACGAGATGCTGAAGGCAAAGCTTCTTGGCGCTCGGCCGGAGTATGGCTGGCTGTCCGAGGAGACACCGGATTCCAGTGAGCGGCTGTCTGTAGATACAGTGTTCATCGTTGATCCGATCGACGGGACGCGGGCCTTCGTCGCAGGCGAAGAGACCTGGGCGCATTCCCTGGCCGTGGCGCAGACGGGGAAAGTGACGGCAGGGGTGGTCTATCTGCCCGCGATTGACCGTATATACACGGCCTCGCTGACGTCGCCCGCGATGAAGGATGGCGAGCCGATTGCGGTCAGCGCGCGTGACCGGTTGGAGGGGGCCAACATCCTGACCACCAAGGCGAATATGGCGCCGGAGAAGTGGCCGGGCGGTGTGCCGGAGATCATCCGCAGCTTCCGCGCGTCATTGGCCTACCGGATGTGCCTGGCGGCTGAGGGGCGGTTCGACGGGATGCTAACCCTGCGCGACGCCTGGGAATGGGACATCGCGGCGGGGTCGCTGATTGCGGAACGGGCGGGGGCGGTGGTGACGGACCAGACCGGAGCGGCCCTGACGTTCAATACTGCTGGCGCGCAGGCGCAGGGCGTGTTGGCCCTGCCGCCCGGGCCACATGCCGAGGCTTTGGCGCGACTGCGGGGTTAGGTCTATACAGCCCCTCCGATCTGGGATAGGTGCCCCGGACGGTCGAGATTCCTCGGACTGTGGGCGAGGAGGCCCGCACCAAAGGGACAGGGGCCGTTTGGCTTTGATGGGCGAATAGCTGCGCCCCCCTTTGGAAAGACATCCATGACGATCGAAAACGTGGCCTCGCCGCTGGCGCAGGCTTTGGCCCTCAAGGGCTATGAAGCGCTGACCTCGGTTCAGGACGCCGTGCTGGCTGAAGGCGTCTCCGGGCGCGACTTGCTGGTCTCGGCGCAGACCGGGTCAGGCAAGACGGTGGCCTTTGGCCTTGCGATTGCGCCCGAGGTGTTGGGCGGGCAGGATGTGCTGCTGTACGCCGACAAGCCAATCGCCCTGGCCATTGCGCCGACACGGGAACTGGCGCTGCAAGTCGCGCGGGAGCTGGAGTGGCTGTACGCGGGCGCCCAGGCCAAGCTGGCGACCTGCGTCGGCGGGATGGACTACCGGACGGAACGCCGGGCGCTGGAACGTGGCGCGCATATTGTCGTGGGCACTCCGGGGCGTCTGCGCGACCATATCGAGCGGGGGTCGCTTGACCTGTCGGGCCTGCGGGCCGTGGTGCTGGACGAGGCGGATGAGATGCTGGACCTGGGCTTTGCCGAGGATCTGGAGTTCATCCTGGCAGCGGCTCCGCCCGAGCGGCGGACGCTGATGTTCTCGGCGACCGTGCCGAAGGAAATCGAGAAGCTGGCAGGTGAGTTCCAGAAGGACGCGCTGCGGATCGTTGCCCAGGGCGAGGCGAAACAGCACGTCGACATCGAGTACAAGGCCTATTCGGTGGCGGTGCGCGACCGCGAGCACGCGATTTTCAACGTGCTGCGCTATTACGATGCGCGGACGGCCATCGTGTTCTGCAAGACGCGGGTGAACGTGAACCACCTTCTGGCGCGGATGGGGAACCGGGGGTTCCAGGTTGTTGCGCTGTCGGGGGAGCTGTCGCAGCAAGAGCGGACCCATGCGCTTCAGGCGCTGCGGGATGGGCGGGCGCGGGTCTGTATCGCGACCGACGTCGCCGCGCGGGGCATTGACCTGCCGGGGCTGGAGCTGGTGATCCACGCCGATCTGCCGTCGAATTCGGAGACGCTGCTGCACCGCTCCGGGCGGACGGGCCGGGCTGGGAAGAAGGGCGTTTCGGCGCTGATCGTGACCCCAGCCGAGTTCAAGAAAGCGCAGCGGCTGTTGTCGGGCGCGAAGCTGGTGGCGGAATGGGGTGGCGCGCCCGGTGCGGATGATGTTCAGGCGAAGGACGACCTGCGCATCCTGGAGCATCCGGCGCTGACGGCCCCCTTGGGGGAAGAGGCCGGGATTGCCGGGGAGTTGCTGGAGCAGTTCGGGCCCGAGGCGCTGGCGGCGGCCTTCGTGCGGCTGTGGCGCGAGGGGCGGTCGGCGCCGGAAGTGCTGTCGACGGACAACCCGATGCCTGCACCCTCGGCCCCGCGCGAGCGGGGAGAGTTCGGGCCTTCGGTCTGGTTCCGGATCAACGTGGGGCGGGCCGGCCGGGCCGAGGCGCGCTGGTTGTTGCCGAAGATCTGCGATGCGGGGTCGATCGGGAAGGATTCCATCGGTGCGATCCGGGTGCGCGAGGAGGAGACCTTCGTCCAGATCGCCGAAGGGGTGGCAGACAAGTTCCGGACCCAGATCGACCTGGACAAGGGCCTGCTGATGGAGCGGATCGAGGGCGAGCCGGACTTTGACAAGCCGCGCTTCGACAAGCCGAAGTTCGAGCGCGCCGTTCGCCCGGAACGGACTGAGCGTCCAGAGCGGGCCGAGCGCCCGGCGCGGGCCGAGAAGCCCGCCTATACGCCGAAGCCGCCGCGTGTGGTCGAGGAGGAGGGCGAAGCCGTCGCCGAGGCTGCGCCGAAGCCGAAGACCAAGTATGACGAGCGGCCTCGCGTGACCCCGTCCGAGGCGCGGCCAGAGCGTCCAGTGCGGAAACCGTACGAAGAGCGTGCGCCGCGTGCCGAGACGACGGACGAGGCTCCGCGCAAGCCGCGCTGGTCTCCGGACCAGAAGGCAGCACCCAAGTCGGCCGGATACAAGAGCCACGGCGGGTCGGCGGATCGCCCCGGTCGCGCGGCGGGCTACAAGAGCCATGCCGGCGAGGGTGGCGGCTACAAGGGCAAGCCGGAAAACTACCGTCCGCGTGGCGAAGGGGCTTCCCCGGCCGATGGCGACCGTCCGGCGCGCAAGCCCTTTGCCGCGAAGACCGAGGGCTACAAGCCGCGCGGCGAGTACGCCCCGCGCGCCGACGGGGACCGCCCGGCCCGGAAGCCCTATGCCGGGAAATCCGAAGGCTACAAGCCGCGGTCCGAAGGGTTCAAGCCGCGCGAGGACGGAGAACGTCCAGCCCGGAAGCCCTATGCGCCAAAGGGCGAGGAGTTCCGCCCGCGTGAGGATGGGGATCGTCCGAAGAAGACCTACGCGCCCAAGGGCGACGACGCGAGGCCTTATGTGAAGCGCGAGGGCGCAGGCAAAGCGGGTGGAGCCAAGTCATTCGGGACGAAGAAGCCGTTCGACCGGGCCGGTGGGTCGGATCGTCCGGCGAAGCCGAAGGCGGATGCGCGGGATACGTCCAAGCGCTTCGTGCCGCCGAAGGGACCGAAGCGCTAGATCGGCCGGGAAACAACAAGGCCGCCGTGTCCAACGGGACCGGCGGCCTTTGCTTTGGAAGAATGGTGCCGGTGAAGGGACTCGAACCCCCGACCCCATCATTACGAATGACGTGCTCTACCAGCTGAGCTACACCGGCATCCTTCCTGCGCGGGCTATTAGCATCGCCCATCCGCAGTGTGTAGCCCTAATTTGCGCGGCGCGCGATCTCGTCAAGGGGAAGCTGTTCGACCTCCGGCACGGGCTCAGGTTCCGGCTCGGGGCGGGCTTCCATCAGCGGCAGAAGCTCAGCCAGGACGGGCGAGGTGGCGGCATGGGCGGGGGGCGTTTTCCAGGAAAGGGTGTCGAAGCTGCCGCAGTTGTCGCAGACCGGCTGCCAGCCGTCATGGATCGCGTGGCACTTGTCACAGACCCATTGCGGACCACGGGGTGCCGAAATCGCGCGTGCGACCAGATCGCGGACGATCAGATCGTCAGCGCCTTCACCTCGGGCGATCGCCGCCAGAATTGCCAATGAACGTTGGGTTGGGTCGCGGGTTGCCACGTCGTCCAAGGCGCGGCGGGCGGCGGGAAAGTCCTCGGCTGCGACCAGCAGCTCCGCCAGCAGCATTCGGGTCTCGTCGTTGTCCGGCCGGGCGTTGGTCAGGGTGCGGAAGCGCTTCAGGCGGTCCTGCGGGGTCTCATCCGGTTCAATCTCGGCGAAGGCGGCGGCGAGATCGGGGTGGGGCAGGACCTCCCAGGCCTTCTTGAGCACGCGGGTCGCGTGTTTGCGGTCACCCTTGGCGAGATAGCCGCGCGCGGCCATGGCGGCGGCGGGGATCAGGTCGGGGGACAGTTTGTTCGCTTCGATCGCGGCCTCGCGCGCCTCGATGCTGACGTCGTCGTCCATCACGGTGCGCGCCTGTTGCAGAGCAAGCACGGCATCGCGACGGCGATACACGTCCTTGGGCAGCGCCCCGGTCTTGAGTTTTGCACCCAGGGTCGCCCGCGCGCCGGACCAGTCACCGGCATCGGACTGCAGTTTCAGCAGGATGTCCTGGGTTTCCGCATGTTTCGGGCGCAGTTCGAAGGCCTTTTCCGCCAGTTTCAGCGCTACCTCACGATCCCCTTCGGCAATCTTCTGGTGCAACAGGCCGCGCACGCCGACGAACCGGGTTGTGTCGTCCTTCAGCAGCGTCTTGTAGGCCTCGGTCGCGCGCTTGCGGTCGCCAGCGGCCTCGGCGGCCTGGGCGACGAGAAGCGTGGTCAGTTCCGGTTTTCCGAGCAAACGCTCGGCATTCTGCGCGCGGGTCAGCGCGAGGCGGGGCTCGCCCGAGGCCAGGGCCATCAGGCCTTCGGACAGGGCCTTGTAGCCTTTCCGTTCGCGGTTGCGGTCGAAGTAACGGGAAATCGCTGTTTCATCGCCGTTCAGGAAGCGAAAGGTCGCGCCCAGCAGGCCGAGGACCTTGAGGGCCAGCCAGACGGCGATGAAAGTCAGCACGCCAAGGACAACAGCCTGAACCGGGCCGATGGTGAATTCCCAGCCGGCAACGATGAGGCGCATCGCTTCGCCAGTTTCGGACAGCATCCCGGCGCCAAAGGCCAGTGCGGCGATGAGGACGACGAAGAGAACGACCTTTGTCAGCGACCAGAGCATCATTCCCCCCGTGCAGCGGCAAGGGCTGCGGCGGCTGCAAGATGGGTTTTGGCCTGCGCGATCCAGGGGTCAAGCGGGGCCTTTGCGGCGGGATCCAGCGGATCGAGTTCGGCGACGGCATCGGCGACGCGGCCCTCGGACAGGGCGAATTCGGCGCGGGAGAGGATGGCGTCGGGCGTGGTGCCTTCAATCGGGGTGACCGGGCGGGCGCCGGTCTGCGAGGCAAGGAAGTCGACCAGACGGTCGGTCCAGCCATCATCACCACTGATCTCGCGCGCCAGACGGAGCGCTTCGCGCGCGGCGTCGGGAAAGGTGGATTGCAGGGTTTCGAGCGTCGGCACGCCGCTGGCGGCAAGGGGCTCAAGCGCGGCCGAAAGCACGGGGTCGGCAAGGGTCTGGAGCTCCGGGGCGAAGGGGCGGCCTTCGGTCACGGCGTACTTTAGCGCGTCCAGCGCCTGCGCCCGGCTGGCTGCGGCGGTGGCCGCTTCGGCCTCGGCTGCCCGGGAGGTTGCCGTGGCTTCGGCGGCGTCCAGGCGGGCCAGTGCCGCGTCCAGTTGCTCTTGCAGGTCTTCCGAGGGATCGGTTGCGGGCAGCGCGGTCAGGCGACGGTCAAGCTCGGCGAGTTTGGCGGCCAGCGCGGCCGTGTTGGCGGTGCCGTCGGACGGCATGGCCTCGATCGCGTCCAGCCGCTGGTCCAGATCGTCGAGCCGCGACATGTCGGGCGGCTCGGCAAGGGGACGCGCCTCAAGCGCGTCGATGCGGGCGGTGGCCGAAGTGAGGTCGCTGGTGAGCTTGTCGACGGTTTGCGCCTGACGGGTGGCAAGGTCGTCAACCTTGGCGGTCAGGGGCGCCAGATCAACCGGGGTGCTGGGCGCGGCCAGACCAAGGATGTCGAAATGCGACAGCGTGAAGCCGCCGATGGCCGCAAGGGCCCCACCGAGCAGCGGCGCAAACACGCCTCCGCGGCGGGGGGCCGGGGGTGGAACCGGGGCCGGGGGTGCTGGTGCTGATGGCGGCTCTGGCGGGGGTGCGTCTGCCTTGACGCTGTCCAGCGGAACCTCCTCGACAAAGGGCGGTGCGGTGGAGACCGGCTCTGTCAGCTCCGGCGGGGCCGGGTCTGCGGCGGTATCTGACTGGGGTTCCTTGCGTCTGGTCATGCGGTGGCCCTTTGTCATCCCGTGCCCCCAACCTAAGCACTGGCCGTGCGCCGGTTCAAGGCAGAGGGGGTGCGGCAAGCAAGCTTTCGACACCTTCAAGCATTCCGGGGGCGTCGGGGTTCCGCGCGATCACCATGGCTGTACGCGGAATGTCGGCAGCGGCGGTGGCGACAGCTTCGCTCATCGCGACGATCTGCAGGTCTGCCTGGGCATCCGGGGGCAACGCCTGCCGGAAAAGCCGGGCGCTGCGCGGCGAGAAAAGCGGGACGATCAGGGGGGCGGGCTTGCGGAGCAGGAGAAGCGACTCGCCTGAAAATGGTACGGGCTTCTGTAGATACACTTGTAAAGATACTGTCGGAATATCTTTTGAATTCAATGCGCTGGCAATGTCTCCTGATGTATCTACGCCCCGTATATATATTAATCTGCCATTTGGCGGGTCCTGTTCGATGGCGGCGACGAGGTCGTCGGCAATCCCATCGGCAGACCGAGCGGTGAGCCCTGCAGCCGTGGCGGCTGCGGCGGTGGACCGCCCGACGCACCAGGCAAGTGGGGGCAACTGCAACCCCAGGCGCAGCGCCCCTTCGACACCGTGCGCCGATGTGAAGACGACTGCGGCAAAGGGTCCTGGCGGGATCGGGGGCGAAAGGTATTCGGGCGCCATCAGGGGTGCGATTACCGGACGGACTCTTGTGCCGAAACGCAGGCTCAACTGGCGGGCGAAGGCTTCGCCCTGCGCCCGGGGCCGGGTCAGCAGCACGGGAACGGCTGGATCCCGGGCAGGGAGCGGTTCGGATTGTCTCGCCATGTCCATGGTGTTACCTGCGGATCAGCCACCACGCAACGGCGGGCCATGGACCGGACACTGACCATCCTGGGGATCGAGACCAGCTGCGATGACACCGCGGCGGCCGTGGTGCGTGCGCCGGAGGGTGGCAGGCCGGAGATCCTGAGCTCGGACGTGCTGGGTCAGACCAGCCTGCATGAGGCCTTTGGCGGCGTGGTGCCCGAGATCGCGGCCCGTGCCCATGCCGAACGGCTGGACGGGGTGGTCGAGGCGGCGCTGGGCGCGTCGGGGGTAGGACTGAACGAGATCGACGCCATTGCGGTGACGGCCGGGCCGGGGTTGATCGGCGGTGTCCTGTCGGGCGTGATGCTGGCACGGGGTCTGGCGGCGGCGCGGGGCCTGACGCTGGTGGCGGTGAACCATCTGGCGGGCCATGCGCTGACGCCGCGGCTGACGGACGGGGTGGCGTTTCCCTACCTGATGCTGCTGGTTTCCGGCGGACATTGCCAGTTCCTGCTGGTCAAGGGCGCAGACAGTTTCCAGCGGCTGGGCGGGACGATCGACGACGCGCCGGGCGAGGCCTTTGACAAGACAGCAAAACTTTTGGGCTTGCCCCAGCCCGGGGGACCTTCTGTCGAGGCTGAGGCTGCGTTGGGCGATCCGCTGCGGTTCCGGTTTCCACGGCCGCTTCTGGACCGCGAGGGCTGCGACATGTCCTTTTCCGGCCTGAAGACGGCATTGCTGCGGGCGCGGGATGAACTGGTGGCCAAGCAGGGCGGAATCACGGTTCAGGATCGCCGCGACCTGTGCGCCGGGTTCCAGTCGGCGGTGGCCGAGGTGCTGGCAAAGAAAACATCGCGCGCGATTGATATGGCCGATGAGCGGCCCACGGTGCTTGCGGTGGCGGGCGGCGTCGCGGCAAACAAGGCCATTCGGGCCATGTTAGAGACTGTTTCAGCGCAAGCCGGGCTGCCGTTCATCGCCCCTCCGCTTCGCCTTTGTACGGACAATGCTGCGATGATCGCCTGGGCGGGGATCGAGCGGATGCGGGCTGTATTGACCAGTGATCCTGACTTTGTCGCGCGGCCTCGTTGGCCGCTGGATCAGACGGCACCTGCATTGCTGGGTTCCGGCAAGAAGGGGGCCAAGGCATGATCGGGATCGCCGGGGCCGGAGCCTTCGGGACGGCGCTGGCCGTGGCATTAGCCAAGGCGGGCCGCGAGGTTCGGCTTTGGGCGCGGGATGCAGGCCAGGTTGACGTGATGCGCCAGACGGCGCGGAACGATGCAGCCTTGCCGGGGGTCGCGTTGCCGAAAAACGTCTCTATTCATGCGGAAATCGGGGAAATTTGCGGTGGCGACGCGCTTCTGCTGGCCATGCCGATGCAGGCCCTTGGTGGGGCGCTCGATGGCTGGCCGCAGATCGACGGGCGGCAGCCGCTGGTTGCTTGCTGCAAGGGTGTGGACTTGACGACTCTGCGCGGGCCGGTGGCTGTGATCGAGGCACGACGGCCTGGGGTTCAGGCGGCGATCCTGACCGGCCCCAGTTTTGCCGCGGATATTGCGCGGGGGCTTCCAACGGCTCTGACCCTCGCGACGAAGGATGGTGCGGCGCTGCAGGAGATGCTGTCGACGCCGACCTTGCGGATCTACAGGACCGACGACGTGATCGGCGCGGAACTTGGCGGGGCGTTGAAGAACGTCATCGCTATCGCAGCGGGCACAGTGATCGGCGCCGGACTCGGCGACAGCGCCCGGGCGGCGCTGATGACCAGGGGCTATGCCGAGATGGTGCGTCTGGCCGAAGCCCTGGGCGCGCGCGCCGAGACCTTGGCGGGGCTGTCGGGGCTGGGCGATCTGGTGCTGACCTGCACCTCCTCACAATCCCGCAACTTCCGCTTTGGCTGCGCGCTGGGTAAAGGCGAGGTCTTTGATCCCAAGGTGACGGTCGAGGGGGTTGCCACCGCGCGCGCCGCGGTGAAGCTGGCGGCGGGCTTGGGGATCGACATGCCGATTACGGGGATGGTGGACGCCCTTGCCAGTGGTCGGATCGCACTGAATGATGCCATCGGCCAGCTGATGAGCCGGCCTCTGAAACAGGAATGACCATGCGCTATGCCCTGATCTGTATCGACAAGCCCAACGCCCTGCAGACCCGCACCGACAATCGGGCCGCACATCTGGCGTATATACAGGAGACCGGTGTGGTCGAGCAGGCGGGCCCCTTCATCGATGCGGCGGGGCAGATGTGTGGCAGCCTGGTGATCCTGGGCGTGGCGTCGAAGGCCGAGGCGGATGCCTGGGCGGCGGGGGACCCCTACGCGAAGGCGGGGCTGTTCCAGTCGGTGATGGTGCAGGAATGGAAGCGGGTGATCGGATGAGCTACTGGCTGTTCAAGTCCGAGCCCGATGTCTGGGGCTGGGACCACCAGGTCGCCAAGGGCGATGCGGGCGAGGAATGGCACGGCGTGCGCAACTATCAGGCCCGCAACAACATGCGCGCTATGAAAGTCGGCGACCGCGGCTTCTTCTACCATTCGAACATCGGCAAGGAAATTGTTGGAATCGTTGAAGTCTGCCGGGAAAGCAGCCCTGACAGCACCACGGACGACCCGCGCTGGGACTGCGTCTGGATCAAAGCCGTCAAGCCGCTGAAGCGGGCAATAACCCTTGAGGAATGCAAGGTCACTCCCGGGCTGGAGCAGATGGTTCTGGTCAACAACACCCGGCTTTCAGTGCAGCCGGTGTCAGACAGCGAGTGGGAAATCATCTGCCGGCTGGGCGGGGTCGATCCCTGATCGCGGCAATGGCCCGCGGGACCTTGGACCTGATGACCGGCGATTGCAGGCCGGGGTTTGACAAACAGGTTGTCACACCCGGGGGGTCTTGTATTTGTTGTGTCGGCAAGGGGGCTGCATGACCAGCATGGACGATCTTCAGGAACGCAAGCGTGGCACGGGTGCCAAGTTTGTCTACGACACGCTGCGGGACGAGATCCTGGATCTGGTGCTGATGCCTGGCACGCCGATTGACGAGGCCGGTCTGGCGGACCGTCTGGCGATGTCGCGCACCCCGATCCGCGAGGCCCTGGTCCGGCTGGCGGCGGAAGGTCTGGTGACGCTGCTGCCGAATCGGTCCACGGTGGTCAGCCAGATCGACTTTCCGAACCTGCATCACTTCTTTGACGCCCTGACCCTGATGTACCGCATGACGACCCGTCTGGCGGCGCAGTTCCACGATGACGCCGATCTGGCAACCATTCGGAAGCAGCAGGAAGCCTTTGCCCGGGCAGTGGTGGCGGGCAACACGGCGGGGATGATCCTGCTGAACCGGGATTTCCACGTCGCGATCGCCGAGGCGGGGCGCAACCCCTACTACATCCAGCTGTTCTCGCGCCTGCTGGACGAGGGCCGCCGGATCCTGCGGCTGTACTACTACCCAACCTTCGAGCCGCGCCTGCCGCATCCGTATATACAAGAGCACGAGGAAATCATCGCCGCGATTGCGGCGCGGGATGTGGAACGGTGTGACCAGCTTGCTAAGGATCATGCCGACAAGATCGTCAAGCAGATCCAGAACATGATGTCGCGCGATCTGCGGCGACGGGTCACGCTCTGATCCGAGATTTTTGTCGACAAACTAAATACAAGCTGTATTCTGACTGCATCCCACACAGACTCGCTTGGCCTTGAAAGGACCGGACCATGAAATCGGATATCTTCTCGGGCACGATCCCGGCGCTGATGACACCGTGCAAGGCGGACCGCTCGCCAGACTTCGACACGCTGGTTGCCAAGGCGAAGGAACTGATCGGCCTTGGCATGTCTGCAGTCGTCTATTGCGGGTCGATGGGGGATTGGCCGCTTCTGACCACCGAACAGCGGATGGAGGGGGTGGAGCGGCTGGTGAAGGCCGGGATCAAGGTCGTTGTCGGGACGGGCGCTGTAAATACAGCGACCTCTGCCGCCATCGCCGCGCATGCCGAGAAAGTGGGGGCACATGGTCTGATGGTCATCCCCCGCCTGCTATCGCGCGGCACGGTGGTCGCGACCCAGCGGCTGCATTTCAAGGCGGTGCTGTCGGCAGCGCCGAGCCTGCCAGCAGTGATCTACAACAGCCCCTACTACGGCTATTCGACCAAGGCCGACCTCTTCTTCCAGATCCGGGCGGAGCATCCGAATCTGGTCGGGTTCAAGGAATTCGGCGGCTATGACGACCTGTCCTATGCGGCCAACGCGATCACCGGGGCCTCGCCAGACCTCAAGCTGATGATCGGTGTAGATACAGCGGTCTACCACGGCTATGTCAACTGCAACGCCGACGGCGCGATCACCGGGATTGGGAACGTCCTGCCGCGCGAGGTGCTGCATCTGGTCTCGCTGTGCAAGGCGGCACAGAAGGGCGATGCCGAGGCGCGGCGGCTGGCCTATGAACTGGACCAGGCGATGCAGGTCCTGTCGGAAGTCGACGCGGGCCCGGATTTGGTCTTGTTCTTCAAGCACATGATGGTCTTGCGCGGCGAGGCGGCGTATACACACCACTTCAACGAGGGCGATGAGCTGTCGGCCAGCCAGAAGGGTTTTATCGAGGCGCAGCTGCGCATGTTCGACGCCTGGTATGCCGATTGGTCCAAGCAACCCGAGGCCCGGAAGTACGCCGCCTGACATGACCGAAGTCACCGTCATCGGGGCCGGGGTCATCGGCCTCTCTGCTGCCCTGATGGCGCAGGCGCGGGGGCTGTCAGTCACCGTGATTGACCGGGAAGGCCCCGCAGCGGGGGCATCGACCGGAAACGCCGGTGCTTTCGCCTTCACCGATATCCTGCCGCTGGCCTCTCCCGGCATCCTGCGGAAGGCGCCGAAGTGGTTGCTGGACCCCCTTGGCCCGCTGACCATTCCGCCAGCCTATGCGCTGCAGATCACCCCCTGGCTGTACCGGTTCTGGCGGGCCTGTTCGCCGCGTGCGGTTGCGGCCTCGACCGCGGCCCAGACCTCGATGATGGAGCTGTCCAGGGCCGAGTTAGAGCCATTTCTGGCCGCGACCGGCACGTTGGGGATGCTGATGAAATACGGCAACCTGCAGGTCTACGAGACCGAGGCCGAGTTCCGCGCCGCACTGCCGGGGTGGGAGGCGCGAACCGAGCACGGGATCGAGTTCCGCCACATGACCGCCGAGGAGATGGCCGAGTTGCAGCCCGGCCTTTCCCCCCGTTTCACCCGCGGCACCTTCACCCCCGGCTGGTGGTCCATCGCCGACCCGAAGGACTATGTGCTGGCGCTGGCCGAGCGGTTCCAGGCCGAGGGCGGGACGATCCTGCGGGCCGAAGTCACCGGGCTGAAGCCGCAAGACAGTGGCGTGTCCATACAGACGAAATCCGCGCCGTTGTCCGCTGACAAGGTGGTCCTTGCGGCCGGAGCCTTCTCCCACCGGATTGCAGCGACGCTGGGGGAGCGGATCCCGCTGGAAACCGAGCGCGGCTACAACACAACGCTTCCGGCAGACGCGCTGGACCTGCGTTGTCAGGTCACTTTCGGGGGGCATGGCTTCGTCGTTTCGCGCCTGACGACCGGAGTTCGCGTCGGCGGTGCAGTGGAACTGGGAGGCCTATCCCTGCCGCCGAACTACAAGCGGTCCGAAGCGATGTTGCGGAAAGCGAAGACTTTCTTCCCGACGCTGAAAACGGAGGGTGGCAAGCAGTGGATGGGGTTTCGGCCTTCGTTGCCCGACAGTCTGCCGGCCATCGGGCGGTCCAAGGCCTCACCGCATGTTGTATATGCCTTCGGTCACGGTCATCTTGGCCTGACCCAAAGTGCGGGGACAGCGCGGCTCGTGGCGGATTTGTTGACCGACGCCAGACCCCCGCTGAACCTGACTCCCTTCTCTCCCCAAAGGTTCTGACATGGCCGTATATACGTTCTCTTGCTTCGATGGGCACACCTGCGGCAACCCGGTGCGGCTGGTGTCGGGCGGAGGTCCCCGGTTGGAGGGCGCGACGATGCTGGAGCGCCGGGCCCATTTTCTGAAGGATTACGACTGGATACGGACTGGCTTGATGTTCGAACCGCGCGGGCATGACATGATGTCGGGGTCGATCCTCTACCCGCCGACCCGGGCCGATTGCGACGTTGGAGTGCTGTTCATCGAGACTTCCGGCTGCCTGCCGATGTGCGGGCATGGGCTGATCGGGACGGTGACGATGGGGCTGGAGAATGGGCTGATTGCTCCGCGCGAACCGGGGAGGTTGGCGGTGGATGCTCCAGCTGGACGCGTCGAGGTTTCGTATATACAGGACGGGCGGTTTGTCGAGGAAGTGCGGCTGACCAATGTGCCGGGTTTCCTTTATGCAGAAGGACTTACGGCGGAAGTTGAGGGTTTGGGCGAGGTCGTGGTGGACGTGGCCTATGGCGGAAATTTCTACGCGATTGTGGAGCCGCAGAAGGCCTTCCGCGACATGGCGGACCATACGGCGGGGGAGCTGGTGGGGTGGTCGCCGAAGCTGCGGGCGGCGCTGAATGCGAAGTATGAGTTCGTACATCCCGAGCATCCGGCGATCCAGGGGCTGAGCCATATCCTATGGACGGGCAAGCCGACGGTGCCGGGGGCGCATGCCCGTAACGCTGTGTTTTATGGGGAAAAAGCGATTGATCGCAGCCCTTGCGGGACGGGGACCTCGGCCCGGATGGCGCAGCTGGCGGCGAAGGGGAAGCTGGCCGTGGGGGACGAGTTCCACCATGAGAGCATCATCGGATCGATCTTCAAGGGACGGGTCGAGGCTGCTGTCACGGTTGCTGGGAGGGAAGCGATTGTGCCCTCCATCGCCGGGTGGGCGCGGCAGACCGGGATCAACACGATCTTCATCGACGACCGCGATCCGTTTGCGCATGGGTTCGTGGTGAAGTAGGCGCTGGCCCGGCGTTCGCGGTGTTAGATCAAGGGGTTGGCTGTAGATTCGGCGGCTACTTTGCGTCTACATCGCGTCTATAGTCCATGCATACGCGCTTATGCACGGGGGGTCGTTAACCATCCGTCGCGAATTGGGGCTGGCGGGGTGCCCCCCACCCCCGGCCCCTCCCCACGTTGGGGGAGGGGAGGCGCTTGGGGCTTCTGGTGTTTGGGGGTGGTTAGGGGAGTGCCTGGGGTGGGCGGCGGATGCCTCCGGCATGGATATTTGGGGACAGATGAATGGTATGGGGATTCGGAGGGCCGCCGGGCGTTGGTGTGCTAGGGTGAGGCGGTGCCGTTGAGGTTGGGTGATTTCCGATGAAGAAGATTCTTGTCAGGGTCGCCTTGGTTGCACTGGCATTTCTGGCGCTTCGTGGATGCTTTGGCACAAGCTGGAACCAGCGGCTGACCCTAGTGATCGAGACGCCTCAGGGCGAGGTGAGCGGGTCGTCGGTGACCAAAGTCTCATTTTCTCCAAGAAACAAGATCATCCTGCGCGATCTTGATAGTTCGACACTGAGGTTGAGAGGAGAGGCGGCGATGGTCGAGGTTCTCCCCGGCCGTTGGCTCTTTGCGCTTCTGCCGGATCAGGAACGTCTGCTCTACAGCTATGTGAGCGACCAACAAGCGGACGGACACATCGGGTTGGAGGAGGCAATCCCAGTGATCCAAGACCAGACTGACCCACTTACACTCGACCCGAACTCCAGGAGTAGCCTCGATTTCGCTACCCGCTACCCGATCCTGGTGACCTTCGACGACATCACGAAACCCGAGACGGTGCGACAAGTAGACCCAAAGAACCTTGCGGCGGTGTTTGGTGAGGGGGTTCGGTTGAAGGCGGTGAAGCTGGAGATCACGGAGGAAGCGGTGACAGAGGGGAGGGTTGAGGGGGTGTTGGGGTGGTTGGGACCATATCCAGAACCACACCTGATTCCAGGCGATGGGCGCTCATCGGCGGCCCCATTTGGAATGACGGTGAGCCACGGTGACTTCATCCGACGACCATAGTGCGATCCTGTCATCCCCGCGAAGGCGGGGATCCATGTGTCCGGCCTGTGGTTCCCCGCCTTCGCGGGGATGACAGGGTGGAAAGAGTCGGGGTGAACCCCGACCTACGGGTCACCCCTTTGCGGAGAAGTAGTCCGCGATGGTTTTGGCCATGGCTTGGGAAATGCCGTCCACGGCCTGCAGGTCCTCTACCCCCGCCCGTGCCACAGCCTTCGCGCTGCCGAAATGCTGGAGGAGGGCGCGTTTGCGGGTGGCTCCAATGCCGGGGATGTCGTCGAGGGGGGTCAAGCTGACCGCCTTCGCCCGTTTGGCGCGGTGGGCGCCGATGGCCCAGCGGTGGGCCTCATCCCGGAGGCGCTGGATGAAGTAGAGGACGGGGTCGTTCCGTTGCAGGGCGAAGGGGCGTTCGCCGGGGCGGTGGAATTCTTCCTTCCCGGCGTCGCGGTCGATGCCTTTGGCGACGCCGACCATCGGGATGTCCTCGACGCCGAGTTCGTTCATGATCTCGGCCACGGCTGACACCTGCCCTGCCCCGCCGTCGATCAGCAGAAGGTCGGGCCACATGTCGGTCTTCCGTTCCGGGTCTTCCTTGAGCAGGCGCTCGAAGCGGCGGGTCAGGACTTCCTTCATCATGCCGAAGTCGTCGGAGTTGGCCCCGGCCTCGGACTTGATGTTGAACTTGCGGTACTGCGATTTCAGGAAGCCCTCGGCCCCCGCGACGATCATCCCGCCCACGGCATTGGTGCCCTGGATGTGGGAGTTGTCGTAAACCTCGATCCGCTGCGGGGGGGCGTCCAGGTCGAAGGCTTCGGCCAGGCCATGGAGGAGTTTGTTCTGCGTGGTCGACTCGGCCATCCGGCGGGCGAGGCTTTCGCGGGCGTTGCGCGTGGCGTTTTCGACGAGTTCGGCCTTTTCGCCGCGCTGGGGGACGGCGAGTTCGACCTTGCGGTTGGCGCGGGCGGTCAGGGCTTCGGTCACCAGGTCGGGGTTGTCGACGGGGTGGGAGAGGAGGATCAGGCGGGGCGGGTCCTTGTCGTCGTAGAACTGGGTGAGGAAGGCCTCCATGATCTCGGGCGCTTCGGCGCCGGCGCCGGTCTTGGGGTAGAAGTCGCGGTTGCCCCAGGACTGGTTGGCGCGGATGAAGAAGACCTGGACGCAGGCCTGGCCGTGTTCGAGGTGGAGCGCGACGACGTCGGCCTCGGAGACGCCTTGCGGGTTGATGCCCTGGGTCTGCTGGACCTGGGTGAGGGACTTGATCCGGTCGCGCAGGGCGGCGGCGCGTTCGAATTCCATCGCTTCGGAGGCCTCGGTCATGGCTTTCGCGAGGTCGGCCTGGACGGAGGTAGACTTGCCTTCCAGGAAGCGTTTGGCGTCGTCGACGAGGGTGGCGTAGCCCTCGGGGGTGATCTTGCCGACACACGGGGCAGAGCAGCGCTTGATCTGGTATTGCAGGCAGGGGCGGGTGCGGCTTTCGAACATCGAGTCCGAGCAGTTGCGGAGGAGGAAGACCTTCTGCAGCTGGTTCAGGGTCCGGTTCACGGCGCCTGCGCTGGCGAAGGGGCCGAAGTAGGCGCCCTTTTCGGATTTCTTCCCCCGATGCTTCTTGATCTGCGGGAAGGGGTGTTCGGCCGAGATCAGGATATTCGGGAAGCTCTTGTCGTCACGCAGCAGCACGTTGTAGCGCGGCTTCAGCTGCTTGATCAGGTTCTGTTCGAGGAGCAGCGCCTCAAGTTCTGTCCGCGTGGTCAGGAACATCATCGAGGCGGTTTCATGGATCATCCGGGCGATGCGGCCGGAGTGGCCCGAGGGGCGGGCGTAGTTGGTGACGCGGGCCTTCAGGTTGCGCGCCTTGCCGACGTACAGCACCTCGGATGCCGCGTTCAGCATCCGGTAGACGCCGGGCGAGCCGTCGAGAGTGCGGAGGTAATCCTGGATCACCTCATGTCCGCTGCGGGGTTTTTCGTCCATGGTTTACACTATGTCGATTCTCGGTTCGGGCTGCCACCGAACGGGGGGCTAAGCAAGAGCAAAGCTGTCCACGGAATCTGGGGATAAGTCAGAGGAGAAGATTTCAGGAGAGCGGAATTTCCCTTGTTTTTGGCCCGGTTCGTGAGGATGCCTATTTTTTAAGCAGTTTATTAATGCATTGATTTTGCAAGATAAATATTTTTCCATCTGTGCAAATCCCTGAAATTTCAAACGAATTATGACCGCGGTGTGACAGAGCCAGGGGAAGTGGACAAGTTGACGCGGGGTTGCGTCGGAAGGCTTATTCCAAGCCCAGAACGTCGGGTGTCTTCCAGCCAAGATGCTGGCCCCCGTCAACGGCGATGAACTGGCCGGTAACACCTGGACTGTCGAGGAAGAAACCCAGCGCCGCAGTGATGTCCTGAGGGTTTGCCCCACGCTTCAGGACGGTTGCAGAGCGCTGCCTCGCAAAGTGGTCTTCGGTTTGCCGGGCACCCTTGAGCGTCGGGCCGGGGCCGATCGCGTTGACGCGGATGTCCGGCGCAAGGCCCTGGGCGGCGGTCTGGGTCAGGGCCCAGAGGCCCATCTTCGCGATTGTGTAGGTGCTGAACTCGGGCGTCAGTTTCAGGATGCGCTGGTCGATCATGTTGACGATCAGGCCTTGGGCGAGGGGTTCGCCTGCTGCATCGGTTCTGGCCTTGGGGCACTGGCGGGCGAAGGCTTGCGTCAGGACGTAGGGCGCGCGGAGGTTCGATTCGATATGGCGGTCCCAGCTGGCGCGGGTTGCGGTGTCGATCCGGTCGTATTCGAAGATCGAGGCGTTGTTGACCAGAACCGTCAGCGGGCCAAGGGCGGCGGTGGCGGCGGGGATCAGGGCCTGGACCTGTGCCTCGTCCAGAAGATCGGCCTGGAACGCTTGTGCCCGGCGGCCCATCGCGCGGATTTCGGTTGCGACGGCCTCGGCTTCATCGGCGGACGAGGCGTAGTGCACCGCGACGTCGTGCCCCCGTCCCGCCAGATACAGCGCCATCGCCCGGCCCAGCCGCTTGCCCGCGCCCGTCACCAATGCCGTCATTTCGCCTTGCCCCCGCAGTCGCATGTCTTCTGACCGATCAGGTAGCGCCCGCATTTGCCGCAGCGAGGGGGGCCTTCGCGTTTCCGCAGAACTTTTGGCAGTGCCGAGGGGAACAGCGCCCGTCCGACCAGCGCGATCAGCACCATGGCGCCGAGAAAGACGATGATGGTCTTGAACAGCATCTAGAGGCCGTACCTTGCCCAGAGCGCGCGATCTTCGACTGCGCCCAGGGTCTCATCCACCAGTGACAGTCCAAGCCGCTGGAACAGGCTGCGCTTGCGCCCAAGGGGCACAAGTTTCACCTTGTCGCCGTAAAGCGACTTAAGCTTTGGCACCAGATGCGCGACGCCGTCGGTCAGGCCAAGGTCAACGGACTGTTGCCCCACCCAGATGTCTGCGTTGAAAAGATCCGCCGCCTCGTCCAGCCGTCTCCCGCGTGAGCGTTTCACATGGTCAATGAAGGCCTGATGTATCGGGGTTTGCAGGGCCTTCAGGCGGTCCACGTCCTCGGGCTTTTGCGGCAGGAAGGGGTCGGCGAAGCTTTTCGACCGGCCTGCGGTGACGACACGCCGTTCGACGCCCTGGCGGGCCATCAGTTCGGGGAAGCCGAAGCTGGCAAAGATCACCCCGATCGACCCAACGATGCTGCTTTGGTCCACCCAGATGTCGTCGGCGGCGCAGGCGAGCCAGTAGCCGCCTGAGGCCGCAACATCCTCGACAAAGGCATGGACGGGGATCTTCTTCTCGTCGGCCAGCCGACGGATGCGGGCGGCAATCAGGCTTGACTGCACCGCCGAGCCGCCAGGGGAGTTGACCTGAAGCGCCACCGCGGCGGGCTTCAGCTTGAAGGCTTTCTCGATCAGCGGGGCCAGCGCCTCATCATTCAGGGACCGGGTGCCGGTGCCGATGGTGCCGCCAAGGCGGATCACAGCGACGAGGGGCGGTTTCGGCAGGAAGGGGAGGAAGCGTCTCATGGCCCAGAGGTAAGCCGTGCGGGGCTTGCGGGCAAGGGCGGGGCGGGGCAGGGTTCGGGAATGATCGACAAGCTGGAAATGTTCATCGCGCTGGCGAAGGAACGGCACTTTGGCCGCGCGGCGGAGGTGTGCGGGGTGACGCAGCCCTCGCTGTCCTCCGCGATCCGGCAGCTGGAGGATCAGCTGGGCGTACAGCTGGTGTTCCGCGGGAGCCGGTTTCAGGGCCTGACGCCGGAAGGCCAGCGGGTGCTGGACCGGGCCTTGGGCATCGTGGGCGATGTGCGGGCGCTGAAGGACGAGATGCGAGTGGTGCGATCCGGTCTGTCGGGAAATCTGCGGATCGGGGTGATCCCGACGGCGCTGCCGATGGTCGCGGACCTGACCGGACCGTTCACGCAGAAGCACCCCAACGTGCGGGTGTCGATCCTGTCGCGCACCAGTGTCGAGATCCTGACGGGGATCGAAGCCTTGGACCTTGAGGCGGGGATCACCTATCTGGACAACGAACCCCTGGGGCGGGTCAGCCAGGTGCCCTTGTACACAGAGTTCTATCGGCTCCTGATCGCCCCGGGGTCCGATCTGGCGCACCGTCGGCATGTCAGCTGGGCAGAACTGTCCGGTGTACCGCTTTGCCTTCTGACCTCGGACATGCAGAACCGGCGGATCGTGAACCAGCATCTGGGCGAGGCCGGGGTAGCGGCGGTTCCGATGATCGAGTCGAATTCCACCATGGCGCTGGTAAGCCATGTGCTGACCGGGCGCTGGGCTTCTGTGGTACCGAAGAAGCTGGCCGACATGTTCGTGGCCGATGGGCGGTTGGTGTCGATCCCGATTGTCGAGCCTGAGGCGGAGCATACCGTGGGCCTGATTGCCGCGCGGCGCGACCCGCAGACGCCGGTCCTGCAGGCCCTGGTCGACGAGGCGGTGCGGCTGTTTCGATAGGCTTTGCCTATTGATTGACGGTATATCAACATTGAAAACCATATCAATCGGCGTATACCTCTGTATGCTAGCCAGAGGTCGCCCGCATGCTCGATTCCCACGTCCAATCTGACCGGATCGCCGAGATCCTTGAGGCCCATAAAGGATTGGAGGGGCCGCTTCTGCCGATCCTCCACGCGATTCAGGAGGCGTTCGGGTATGTGCCGGACAGCGCAGTCCCGCAGATCGCCAAGGCGCTGATGCTGTCCAAGGCGGAAGTGCACGGGGTGGTCAGCTTCTACCACGACTTCCGCGAAAAGCCGGCGGGGCGGCATGTGCTGAAGCTGTGCCGGGCCGAAGCGTGCCAGACCATGGGCGCGGATGCTGTCGCGGATCGGATCAAGACGGCGCTGGGGATTGATTGGCACGAGACGACGGCGGATGGCCGCGTGACGCTGGAGCCGGTCTTCTGCCTGGGCCTCTGCGCCTGCGGACCGGCGGCGATGGTCGACGGGCGGCTGGTGGGCCGCTGCGATGAGGGCGTGCTGGCGGAGGTGGCGAAATGAAGGTTTTCGTTCCGCTGGATTCGGCGGCGGTTGCGCTGGGGGCTGACAAGCTGGCTTCGGCGATTGTGGCTGACGGTGCGGCGCGAGGGGTTGCCGTTGAGGTCGTGCGGAACGGGTCGCGCGGGATGGTCTGGCTGGAGCCGCTGGTCGAGGTGGTGACGGATGCGGGCCGGATTGGCTTTGGCCCGATGACGCTGGAGGATGTGCCGGGGCTGTTCGGAGATCTGGCCGCGCATCCGAAGGCGCTTGGGCTGGTCGAGGAGCTGCCCTGGATGAAGGGGCAGACGCGGCTGACGTTTGCTCGGGTGGGGGTGATCGATCCCCTGTCGCTGGACGACTACCGGGCACATGGCGGCCTCAAGGGGCTGGAGCGCGCAAAGGGCATGACCAAGGCCGAGATCGTGGCCGAGGTGACGGAGTCAGGCCTGCGGGGCCGGGGCGGTGCGGGGTTCCCGACGGGGATCAAGTGGAAGACCGTCTCGGAAGCTGCCGGGGAGCAGAAATACATCGTCTGCAACGCGGATGAGGGCGACAGCGCCACCTTCGCAGACCGGATGCTGATGGAAGGCGACCCCTTCACCCTGATCGAAGGCATGGCGATTGCCGGGTTGGCTTGCGGGGCGACCAGGGGCTATGTGTATATACGCAGCGAATATCCGGTGGCGATCCGGGTGATGGAAGCTGCTGTTGTCGTGGCCCGCGAGGCTGGCGTGCTGGGTCCGCAATTCGACATGGAAATCCGCGTCGGCGCGGGGGCTTATGTCTGCGGTGAGGAGACGTCGCTCTTGAACTCGCTGGAGGGCAAGCGCGGGGTTGTGCGGGCCAAACCGCCGCTGCCTGCGCTGCAAGGGTTCATGGGGCGGCCCACGGTGGTGAACAACGTGATCTCGCTGGCCTCGGTGCCTGTCATCATGGCCAAGAGGGCGGCGTTCTATAAGGACTTCGGGCTGGGGCGGTCGCGCGGGACTATCCCGCTGCAGATCGCCGGAAACGTGAAGCGCGGCGGGCTTTACGAGGTGGCGTTCGGGCTGACGCTGGGCGAGATCGTGAATGAGATTGGCGGCGGTACCGCCTCAGGTCGCCCGGTCAAGGCCGTGCAGGTCGGAGGCCCGCTGGGGGCATGGTTCCCTCCGTCGCTGTTCGACACGCCGTTCGGGTATGAGGAGTTTGGCGCGAAGGACGGGTTGATCGGCCACGCCGGTCTGACCATCGCTGACGACAGCACGGACATGCTGCAGATGGCCCGTTTTGCGATGGAGTTCTGCGCGATTGAAAGCTGCGGCAAGTGCACGCCCTGCCGCATCGGATCGACCCGTGGGGTGGAGACGATTGATCGGCTGGCCCGTGGTGATGCCAGCGCGATGCCGATCCTGACGGACCTGTGCAACACGATGAAACTTGGCTCGCTCTGCGCGCTGGGGGGGTTCACGCCCTATCCGGTGATGTCGGCGATCACGCATTTCCCGGATGATTTCGCCCGCGCGAAGGAGGCCGCCGAATGACCGAGAAGGTGAAGGGCCCTGCGTCCTACTTCCCCTCGATCGAGAAGACCTACGGTCAGCCGATGAGCCATTGGTTCGACGCGATCAAGGACAAGCTCGACCTGCCGCATATGCAGATCGTCGCGTTCCTGAAAGACACCCATGCGATGGGCCATGGCCATGCGAATGCCATCGTCGCCCACCAGCTTGCCGCCAGAAAAGGTGCCTGAGATGAAAGACTTCATCATCCCCGACCGCGATTTCGGCACCCCTGCCGCCAAGTCCAAGACGATGGTCACCCTGACCATCGACGGCTTTGACGTGACGGTCCCGGAAGGCACCAGCATCATGCGCGCGGCGGCTGAGGCGGGCATTCAGGTGCCGAAGCTTTGCGCCACCGACAGCGTTGACGCGTTCGGCTCCTGCCGGCTGTGCCTGGTAGAGATCGAGGGGCGGAATGGGACGCCTGCCTCTTGCACCACTCCGGTTGCGCCCGGCCTAAAGGTCCACACCCAGAACGCCAAGCTGAAACAGCTGCGGCGCGGAGTGATGGAGCTGTATATCTCGGACCACCCGCTGGATTGCCTGACCTGCTCGGCCAACGGCGATTGTGAGCTGCAGGACATGGCGGGGGCCGTGGGCCTACGCGATGTGCGGTATGAGGCTGTAGATACACACTTCAAGGTGAAGAACACCTCGGGCGAAGCGAACCCGCTGTATATACCGCGCGACGATTCCAACCCCTATTTCAGCTACGACCCGCAGAAGTGCATCGTCTGCTCGCGCTGTGTGCGGGCTTGCGAGGAAGTGCAGGGGACTTTCGCGCTGACCATCGAGGGCCGGGGCTTTGACAGCCGCGTGTCCTTCGGGGCGAAGACCGACAACGCGCTGGCCTCGGATTGCGTCAGCTGTGGCGCCTGCGTGCAGGCCTGCCCGACGGCGACCCTGCAGGAGAAGTCGATCATCGAGATCGGCACGCCGTCACATGCCGTCATCACCACCTGCGCCTATTGCGGCGTGGGTTGCCAGTTCAAGGCGGAAATGCGCGGCGATGAGCTGGTTCGCATGACCCCCTACAAACACGGCAAGGCGAACCGGGGCCATTCCTGCGTCAAGGGCCGCTTCGCCTATGGCTACGCTACGCACCAGGATCGCATCCTGAAGCCGATGATCCGCGACAGCATCGACCAGCCCTGGCAGGAAGTGTCCTGGGCGGAGGCGATGGAGTTTGCGGCGGCCAAGATGAAGGGCATCCAGGCCAAGTACGGGCGGAATTCGGTGGGGGTCATCACCTCCAGCCGCTGCACGAACGAAGAGGCTTACCTTGTTCAGAAGCTGACCCGTGCGGTGTTCATGAACAACAACACCGACACCTGCGCGCGGGTGTGCCATTCGCCGACGGGCTATGGGCTGGGGCAGACCTTCGGCACCTCGGCAGGGACGCAAGACTTTGATTCCGTTGAGGAAGCCGACGTCATCATGGTGATCGGGGCCAACCCCCATGCCGGGCACCCGGTGTTCGCCAGCCGGATGAAGAAGCGCCTGCGGAAGGGAGCGAAGCTGATCGTCGTCGACCCGCGCCGGACGGAAACCGTGGAAGGCCCGCACTACAAGGCCGCGCATCACCTGGCGCTGACGCCGGGGACGAACGTGGCTGTGGTTTCGGCGCTGGCGCATGTGATCGTGACGGAGAAGCTGTACAACGAAGAGTTCATCCGCACCCGCTGTGACTGGGACGAGTTCCAGGATTATGCCGAGTTCATCAGCCTCCCGAACCACTCGCCGGAAGCGGTGCAGATGGTTACTGGCGTTCCGGCTGAGGAAATCCGGCAGGCGGCGCGGCTGTATGCGACGGGCGGCAATGCGGCGATCTACTATGGGCTGGGCGTGACCGAGCATTCGCAAGGGTCCACCACCGTCATCGGCATCGCCAACCTCGCCATGCTGACCGGCAACATCGGGCGGCGCGGGGTGGGGGTGAACCCGCTGCGGGGGCAGAACAACGTGCAGGGCTCTTGCGACATGGGGTCCTTCCCGCATGAGCTGCCGGGCTATCGCCATGTGAAGAACCCCGAAGTCCGTGCGATCTACGAGAAGGCCTGGGGCGTCACGCTGGACCCGGAACCCGGCCTGCGCATCCCGAACATGCTCGACGCGGCGGTCGAGGGGACGTTCAAGGGGTTGTATTGCCAGGGTGAGGACATCCTGCAATCCGACCCCGACACCCACCACGTCGCGGCGGGTCTGGCGGCGATGGAGTGCGTGATCGTCCACGACCTGTTCCTGAACGAAACCGCGAACTACGCGCATGTGTTCTTCCCCGGGTCTTCGTTCCTGGAAAAGGACGGCACCTTCACCAATGCCGAGCGTCGGATAAACATGGTCCGCAAGGTGATGGCGCCGAAGCAGGGCTATGCCGACTGGGAAGTGACGCAGCTTTTCGCCAAAGCGATGGGCGCGGATTGGGGTTACACTCACCCGAGCCAGATCATGGAAGAGATCGCCATGACGACCCCGTCCTTCGCGGGGGTGTCCTATGAGAAGATCGAGACGATGGGCTCGATCCAGTGGCCCTGCAACGACAAGGCGCCCGAGGGCACGCCGCTGATGCACATCGACGGGTTTGTCCGGGGCAAGGGCAAGTTCATCCGCACCGAATACGTGGCGACGGATGAGAAAACCGGGCCGCGCTTCCCGCTGCTGCTGACGACGGGTCGCATCCTGTCGCAGTACAACGTCGGCGCTCAGACGCGGCGCACGGCGAACGTGGTCTGGCATGACGAGGACGTGCTGGAAATCCACCCGCACGACGCCGAAAACCGGGGCGTCCGGGATGGCGACTTCGTCCGTCTCGCCTCGCGGTCGGGGGAAACAACCCTGCGCGCGACGATCACCGACAAGGTTTCGCCCGGCGTGGTCTACACGACCTTCCACCACCCGGACACGCAGGCGAACGTCATCACGACGGACTTCAGCGACTGGGCGACGAACTGCCCGGAATACAAGGTGACGGCGGTGCAGGTCAGCCCCTCGAACGGGCCGTCGGAATGGCAGGAGGAATACGCGGCGCAGGCTGCCCTGTCGCGGCGGATTCTGGCGGCGGAATGAAGGGCGCGCGGCCAACCCCTCGGCTGGTGTTCGGGTCTTCGGTTGCGGCCGGAGAACGGGTGCTGCCCGATGAGGTGGCCGTGGCGCTGTCGTTCAACGGGACGACGCAGGCGGTGATGATGGCGACGCCGGCGGACCTGGAGGACTTCGGGGTCGGGTTCGCGCTGACCGAGGGAATCGCCCGGCCGGAGGAGATTTTGTCCGTCGAAGTGGTCGAGGTTGACCGGGGCGTTGACGTGCAGGTCTGGTTGCGGCCCGAAGCGGACGCTCGGCTGGCGGCGCGGCGGCGGGTGATGGCGGGGCCGGTGGGCTGCGGGCTCTGCGGGATCGACAGCATCGACCAGGCGCTGCGCGAGGTGCCGGTGGTGGTGCCGTCGCGGTTCCGGATGACCCCGGCGCAGGTTCTGGCGGCAGTGGCGGCCTTGCAGGGGGAGCAGCGGCTGCACGACGCGACGCGGGCGGTGCATGGGGCGGCGTTCTGGAACGGGCGGGTGCTGCTCGCGCGTGAGGACGTGGGCCGACACAACGCGCTGGACAAGCTGGTGGGCGGGATGATGCGGCAGGGGATCGCGCCGCAGGGTGCTGTGGTGCTGACCAGCCGGGTGTCGACGGACATGGTGCAGAAGGTCGCGATGCTGGGGGCGCCGATGGTGATTGCCGTGTCGGCCCCGACGGTCGCGGCGGTGGAGCTGGCGGAGGCGTCGGGGATTACTCTGATTGCCTTGGCGAAGGGGGACCGGTTCGAGGTCTTCAGCCACACGGATCGGATTTTGACGGAGGTGCCGCATGTCGGTTGAAAAGATCACGCGGATGGCGAACGACATCGCCAAGTTCATGGAATCGAAGCCGCATGACGAGGGGGTGGCGCTGCTTGCGGCCCACATCAACGACTTCTGGGACCCCCGGATGCGGCGGCAGCTGTTCGAGATCCTGGATGCGGGCGGGGCGGGGCTGCGGCCTCTGGTTCGGGACGCCGGGCCCGCGATCCGGCGGCCGGTGGCCGAGGCGGCGTGAGGCTGTCCACGGTGGACAAACGCTGATACCTTTGCAAGATCAATGGCTTGGTCTCAGCCGTTGAGAATTGATTAACCTCTTTTCTGGGGCTGGCTGCAACCCCCTCACCCTGACCCTCTCCCCCTGGGGGAGAGGGGACGCGGGTTGATGCGGCGGCACTTCCCTTGCAACGTCGCTGGGTCTGGAAGGTGGGGATTGCGGTGCGTCTGGGGTTCATCGGGACGGGAAACATCACTGCGGCGATGGTCGAGGGGCTGGGCGGCGGGGTGGTCCTGTCGCCTCGTGGCGCTGCGATGGCGGCGGACCTGGCCCGGCGGTTTCCTGGAGTGACGGTGGCCGAGAGCAATCAGGCGGTCGTCGAGCAGTGTGACATGGTGGTGCTGGCGATCCGGCCGCAGGTGGCGGAGGAGGTCGTGCGGGGGCTGCGATTCCGGGCGGGGCAGAAGGTGCTGAGCCTGGTGGCGGCGACGCCGGTCGAGGTGATCCGGGGGTGGATAGGGCTGGACCTGCCGGTGATCCGGGCGATCCCGCTGCCCTTTGTGGCGGACCGGCGCCGTGTGACGCCGATCATTCCGCCTGACCCGGAGGTGGCGGCGCTGTTCGACCGGCTGGGGCAGGCGGTGGAATGCCGGACGCAGGAGGAGTTCGACCTGCTGGCCGTGGGGTCGGCTCTGATGGGGAGCTACTTCGGGCTGTTGGAGGTGGCGCAGGATTGGCTGGTGGAGCGGGGCCTACCGGAGGCTGCGGCCAAGGACTACATGGCGGGGCTGTTCGCCAATCTGGGGCGGGAGGCGGAAGGGTCTGGGAAGAGTTTCGGCGCGCTGCGCGACGAGTATTCGACGCATGGCGGGCTGAACGAGCAGGTGTTCCGGGTGTTCGGCGAGGAAGGCGGGGTCGCGGCTTTGCGAGGGGCGCTGGGTCAGGTTCTGGAGCGCGTGCGAGGCTGAGCGGGCGCCCCCACCCCCGACCCCTCCCCACGGAGGGAGAGGGGAGGCACGGGGCGGGTGCGCGGAACTGGATGCGTCGGCTTTGGCCGGGGCGTTGCTGCCTCCGGCGGGAGTATTTGGAAAAGGGCAAATGGTTTGGGTGGGGGCCTAGCGTTTCGGGGCGGGCTGTTCCTTGAGGACGCTGGTCAGGTGCGCGCCGTAGCTGGACTTGCCGAAGACCTGGGCTTGGCGTTCCATCCCGGCGCGGTCGATCCAGCCCATCTGGAAGGCGATCTCGTCCGGGGAGCCGACCTGCATGCCTTGGCGGTCCTGCAAGGTGCGGACGAAGTTCCCGGCGTCGAGGAGGCTGCCCGGGGTGCCGGTGTCGAGCCAGGCAAAGCCGCGGCCCATGCGTTCGACCTGGAGCGAGCCCTCGGCGAGGTAGTGTTCGAGGACGTCGACGATTTCAAGCTCGCCACGCGGGGAGGGCTTGATCTGCGCGGCGATGTCAGGGGCGCGGCCGTCGAGGAAATAGAGGCCGGTGATGGCAAAGCTGGAGGGGGGGTCCTTGGGCTTCTCGATGATCTGGGTGACGCGGCCATCGGCGTCGAAGGCCGCCACGCCGTAGCGTTCGGGGTCGGAGACATGGTAGCCGAAGACTGTCCCGCCCGAGGGTTGTTGGTTGGCGCGGTGCAGAATCTCGGGCAGGCCGTGGCCGAAGAAGATGTTGTCGCCAAGGACCATGGCCGAGGGCGCGCCGTTCAGGAAGTCGCGGGTCAGAAGGTAGGCCTGCGCCAGACCTTCCGGCTTTTCCTGGATGATCCAGGTGAAGCTGACGCCCCATTGGCTGCCGTCGCCCAGAAGGCGCTGGAACTGGGGCTGGTCTTCGGGGGTGGTGATGATCGCGATCTCGCGGATGCCCGCCAGCATCAGGACCGAGATCGGGTAGTAGATCATCGGCTTGTCGTAGATCGGCAGCAGTTGCTTGGAGGTGCCCAGCGTGATCGGCCAGAGGCGGGAGCCGGTGCCCCCGGCGAGGAGGATGCCTTTGCGGGTCATTGGGTCAGCTCCTTCACGATCGCTTTCAGACCCTGCCGCCAGTCGGGGCGGGGGATGCCGAATGCGGCGGTAAATGCACTGCAATCAAGGCGGGAATTCAGCGGTCGTTTGGCCGGGGTGGGGTATTCGGCGGTGGGGATGTCATTGATCCGGCAGGGCAGGTTTGCCTCGGCCATGATGGCGCGGGCGAAATCGGCCCAACTGGTGTCGGGGGCGCCGGAGAAGTGGTGGGTGCCGCCGCTTGCGCCTTGGGTCATGGCTTTGGCGGCGGTGAGAAGCGCGTCGGCGATGGCGGCGGCGGGGGTCGGGCCGCCGATCTGGTCGGCGACGACGTTCAGGCTTTCCCGCTCGGCCCCGAGCCGCAGCATCGTTTTCACGAAGTTTGCGCCATGAGCGGAGACGACCCAGGAGGTGCGGAGGATGAGGTGGTTTCCGCTAGCGGCGCGGACGCCTTTTTCGCCGGCAAGTTTGGAGCGGCCGTAGGCGTTTTGCGGGGCGGTGGGGTGGTCGGGAGTGAAGGGCTGATCACCTGCGCCGTCGAAGACGTAGTCGGTGGAGATGTGGAGGAAGGGCACGCCCTTCGCGGCGGCGGCTTGGGCCATGGCGGTGGGGGCGTCGCCGTTGACCGTGGTGGCGGCAGCTTCCTCGGTTTCTGCCTTGTCGACGGCGGTCCAGGCGGCGGCGTTGATGATTGCCTGGGCGTCAGAGGCTGCGATCGCGGCGGCGCAGGCGGCGGGGTTCGTCAGGTCAGCCTCGTCGCGGCCAAGGTAGGTGGCGTCGGGGGCGAGGCGCTGAAGCTCGCGGGCGACCTGGCCGGTCTTGCCGAAAACGAGAAGCTTCATGCCTTGCCCAGCCTTTCGCCCACGCCTTGCCGGTTCAGGAGCGGGCGCCACCAGGCTTCGTTGTCGAGATACCAGCGGACGGTGCGTCTGAGGCCCTCTTCGACGGTGACCGAGGGCCGCCAGCCGAGTTCGTCGCGGATGCGGGAGGGGTCGATGGCGTAGCGGGCGTCGTGGCCGGGGCGGTCGGTGACGAAGGTGATCTGGTCGGAATAGGGGGTGGCCTTGGGGGCCATCTCGTCAAGGAGGGCGCAGATGGTGCGGACGAGGTCGATGTTGCGACGTTCGTTCTCGCCGCCGATGTTGTAGCTGCGGTTGAGTGCGCCCTTTTCCAGGACGAGGAGGAGGGCGTCGGCGTGGTCTTCGACGTAAAGCCAGTCGCGGATGTTTTCGCCCTTGCCGTAGACGGGGATGGGCTTGCCGTGCAAGGCGTTCAGGATGACGACGGGGATCAGTTTCTCGGGGAAGTGGTAGGGGCCGTAGTTGTTCGAGCAGTTGGTGAGGACCACGGGTAGTCCGTAGGTCTCGGCCCAGGCGCGGACGAGGTGGTCGGAGGCGGCTTTCGACGCGGAATAGGGCGAGCGGGGGTCGTAGGGGGTGTGTTCGGTGAACTGGCCTTCGAGGCCGAGGGAGCCGAAGACCTCGTCGGTGGAGATGTGGTGGAAGCGGAAGGCTTCGGGTTTTCCGGCGCGGGTCCAGTGGGCGCGGGCGGCCTCCAGCATGTTGAAGGTGCCGGTGATGTTCGTTTCGATGAAGTCCGCCGGGCCGTCGATGGAGCGGTCGACGTGGCTTTCGGCGGCGAGGTGCATCACTGCGGTGGGGTTGTGCAGCGCGAAGATGCGGTCAAGGGCAGAGCGGTCGCGGATGTCGGCTTGTTCGAAGCTGTAGAGGTTGGACTGGGCGACGGAGGCCACGTTGGCGGCGTTCGCGGCATAGGTCATTGCGTCGAGGTTGACGACTTCGTGGCCACGTTGGACGGCCAGGCGGACGACGGCGGAGCCGATGAAGCCGCAGCCGCCGGTGACGAGGAGCTTCATTCGGGGACCCCGTAGCGGAAGGGGTGGCCGATGTCTGACAGGAGGGGGGCCTTGGCGTCTTTGTCGGACAGGATCGGCGTCGTGGTGCCCCAGTCGATGCCAAGGGTCGGGTCATCCCAGCGGACGGCGCCGTCGTTTTCGGGGCTGTAGAGGTCAGAGCATTTGTACTGCACCTCGGTGTCGTCGGTGAGGGTGACGAAGCCGTGCAGGAAGCCCTTGGGAACGAACAGCTGGCGGCCGTTGTCTGGGGTCAGTTCGACGGAAACGTGTTGGCCGTAGGTGGGCGAACCGGTGCGGATGTCGACAGCGACGTCAAGGATCGCACCGCGCGAGCAGCGGACCAGCTTGTCCTGTGCGCGGGGTGGGGACTGGAAGTGGAGGCCACGCAGGGTGCCTTTGGTGGCCGAGAAGGAGTGGTTGTCCTGCACCCAAGGCAGGTCGAGGCCCGCGTCGGCCATGCGGGCGGCGTTCCAGGTTTCCATGAACCAGCCGCGCGCGTCGCCAAAGCGGCGGGGGGTGAGGATCAGGACGTCGGAAATCGCGGTGGGCTCAATCTGCATTGGCAAAACTCGGAAGGAACGGGTGGGGCAGACTTGCGACGATATGTGTCGCATTGCAAGTCGGGAAGGGCTGGAAACAGTCTGTTTGCGGGGTTTTGCAGCGGGGGGTCTTGGGCTATCACGAGGGCCGAGAGCTTGGGGAGGGACGGGGACATGACCCATCTTTGGGTGCGCGCGGAACAGCGGCCGAATGAAGAGCGGGTCGGTCTGACGCCCGAAGGCGCGGCGGCGCTGGTGAAGGCGGGGATCCGGGTGACGGTGGAGCGGTCGTCGGTCCGGGCGATCCCGCTGGACGGCTATGTCGCGGCGGGGTGCGAGATTGCCGAGGAGAACCTTTGGCCGAAGGCTCCCGCCGATGCGATCATCTTCGGGCTGAAGGAATTGCCGGAGGATGGGACGCCGCTGACGCACCGGCACATCATGTTCGGGCATGCCTACAAGGGGCAACCGGCGGGGCGGGTGCTGTTGCAGCGGTTCAAGGCTGGCGGCGGGGTGTTGTATGATCTGGAGTATCTGGTGGGCGAGGACGGTCGCCGGGTGGCGGCCTTTGGCTATTGGGCGGGCTATGCGGGGGCGGCTGTCAGCCTGAAATGCTGGGCGGCGCAACAGCGCGGGGGGATCGCGGGGCCGGTGCGGAAGGTGCCATCGAAGGATGCGCTTCTGGCTCAGCTGGGTGAGGAGTTGGCGGGACTTGGTCGCCCGCGCGCGATCATCATCGGGGCCTTGGGGCGCGTGGGCACGGGGGCTGCGGACCTGTGCACGGCGATGGGTGTCGCGGTGACGAAGTGGGACATGGCCGAGACGGCGAGCGGCGGGCCGTTCCCGGAGATCTTGCAGCACGAGATTTTCCTGAACTGCATTCTGGCGCGGCCGGGGTGTCCGGTGTTCGTGCCGGCCAGTGCTAAGACCGATGCGCGGAAGTTGACGGTGATCGGGGATATCGCCTGCGACCCGACCTCGGATTTCTCACCCATCAAGGTCTATGACCGGGCGACGGAGTGGGATTCTCCGGCTTTGCGGGTGCATGACAACCCACCGCTGGACGTGACGGCCATCGACAACCTGCCCTCACTGATGCCGGTGGAATCCTCGCAGGACTATGCGGCGCAGTTGCTGCCGTCACTGCTGACGCTGACGGCGCTGGACGCGGGCGTCTGGGGGCGGGCGAAGGTGGAATTCGACAGGCACGTCGCGGGCGTGTGAGCAACAGATCATCCGGGGACCCAAATTCCTTGAGGAAGGAATTTGTCAAAAATCTTGCTTAAGATTTTTGGGTTCTGGGGGCAAAGGGGAGTGAGAGCATGACGATCCATTGGTGCGGCACGGGGCTGTCGTCGATTCCGGGGCTGCGGCGGCTGATCGAGGCGGGGCATCCAGTCGTGGTCTGGAACCGCACGGTCGAGAAGGCCCGCGCCGAGGTGGGCGACCTGACGCAGGATGTCCGGGCGTTTTCGCTTGAGGCGCTGGGCGCGGCGTTGAAGCCAGGTGACATCGCTGTGTCAATGCTGCCTGCGGACCAGCATGTCGGGATCGCCAAGCTGTGTCTGGAGAAGGGCGCGAATTTCTGTTCGTCGTCCTACATCGCGCCCGAAATGCGGGAACTCGACCAGGCCTTCCGCGAGGCGGGGCTGGTGTCGATCAACGAGGTCGGGCTGGACCCCGGCATCGACCACCTGATGGCGCATGATCTGGTGGCGCGGTATCGGGCCTCGAAAGCCTATCACAACGACAACGTGCTGAGTTTCACCAGCTATTGCGGCGGGGTGCCGAAAGAGGCGAATGCCTTCCGCTACAAGTTCAGCTGGGCCCCGGCGGGGGTGCTGAAGGCTTTGCGGTCGCCCTCGCGCAGTTTGCGGCATTTCACCGAGCTGCGGGTCGCGCGGCCCTGGGATGCGATCAGCCGGTATGATGCTCCGCTGCCGCAGCCGGAGAGTTTCGAGGTTTATCCGAACCGCGACAGCTATCCGTTCATGGACGAGTACCGGTTTGAAAAGCACTGGAAGGTCAAGGACTTCGTCCGGGGCACGATCCGGCTGAACGGCTGGGCCGATGCCTGGGCGCCGATTTTCCGCGAGATCGAGGGGCTGGAGGGGAAACCCCTGGCCGAGATCAACGCGGCACTGGAAGCCCGGGCGGCGGCTCTCCTCAAGGACAACTCCTATGCCGAGGGTGAGCCGGACCGGGTGGTGCTGTTCGTGGCGCTGAAGGCCGAACGCGACGGCAAGCCGGTGTTCCACGAGACCTGGGCGATGGATGCCTGGGGCGATGTGCGTGGCACGGCGATGGGGCGGCTGGTGTCGGTGCCGGTGTCGCTGGCAATCGAGGCGGTGCTGGCGCGGGAAATCCCGGCGGGGGTGCATGGCGCGCCGCATGACCCGAAGCTTTTGGCGCGGTGGCTGGATCAGGTCGGGCATCTGGCGCAGTTCCTGCGGCGCATCGACCATCTGGCCTGAGGTGGGCCGTTCTTGGTGACAGACGCCCTGCCCTGTCCTATCATCGCCTGACGACCCGGGAGAACCGGGCAAACGAGCGAGGCAGGACGTGGGCAGCACAAGCAGCACGTCGAAACGATTTGACCGGCTGGCCGACAGGCTGGCGGTGCTGGCTGCGCGTGGAGCGCGGGCGGCGGGTGGGTTTGTGTCGCAGCCGGAGCCGCGGTCCATCGGCCAGCTGACCCGGGGGCGACAGCTGGTGCTGGGCAATGTGCTTCTGGCCGGGCATCTGGCCGAAGCCCCGGGCGGGTCGATCTGGGATATCGCGGCGCCGGATCCGGCCTTTGACCGGGATGCTCACGGCTTCGGCTGGCTGGACGATCTGGCGGCGCTGGGGACGAAAGAGGCGAAGGCGCGGGCGCAGGCCTGGACTTGGGACTGGATCGCGAAGTTCGGGGGCGGGCGGGGGCCGGGGTGGACGCCCGACCTTACGGGTCGGCGGATCATCCGCTGGGTGCATCACGCGACGATCCTTCTGAGTGGGCGGGACAAGGTCGACAGCGAGGCGTTCTACCGGTCGCTGTCGCGGCAATCGGCCTATCTGGCGCGGCGCTGGCGCAGTGCGGCGGAAGGGCTGCCCCGGTTCGAGGCGCTGACCGGGCTGGTCTATGCCGGAATCTCGCTGATCGGGATGGAGGCGCTCACGGGCCCCGCGACCGAGGCCTTGGCGGCGGCCTGCGAGGCGGATGTCGACGCAGAAGGCGGGATTCCGACGCGGAACCCAGAGGAATTGCTGGATGTCCTGACGCTGTTGACCTGGTCCGCCAGCGCGATGAGCGAGGCGGGCCAGACGGTCCCGCCTGCGGTTCAGGCGGCGATCACCCGGATTGCTCCGGCCTTGCGGGCGTTGCGGCATGCCGATGGCGAGTTGGCCCGGTTTCACGGTGGCGAGAAGGGAGCGGAGGGGCGGTTGGACCAAGCGCTGGCCTTGGCGGCGGTGCGGGCGGGGGCGACCCCGGCCATCGCGATGGGCTATGCGCGGCTGCATGGCGGGCGGACGACGGTGATCGTTGACGCCTCTGCCCCGCCGGGGGGACGGGCGGCGGAGACGGCGCATGCCTCGACCTGTGCCTTCGAGCTGACCTCGGGGCGGCGGCCGGTGGTGGTCAACTGCGGCTCGGGGCTGTCCTTTGGCCCGATGTGGCGGCTGGCGGCGCGGGCGACGGAGTGCCATTCGGTGCTGGCGATGGACCGGGTGTCTTCGTCCCGGCTGTATCCGACCGGCGAGGCGCTGGAGCATCGCGCGCAGGTCACGGCGACGCGGATGACCACGGGCAGCGAGGGGACGGACCTGTACCTGGCGCATGACGGCTGGCTGCGGACGCATGGGCTGACGGCAAGCCGCAGTCTGACCCTGAGCCATGACGGGCGGCGGCTGTCGGGGGTGGAGGCGCTGACCGCGTTGAAGGCCGAGGCGCGAAAGCGGTTCGAGGATGTGATGACCGCGACCGCGATGGCGGCGGGGCGTTTCGCGGTGCGGTTTCACCTGCATCCTGACGTCGATGCGGCGTTGGACATGGGGGGCGCGGCTGTCTCGATGGTCCTGCGCAGCGGCGAGATCTGGATCTTCCGGTCTTCGGGCGCGGCGGAACTGGCGCTGGAGCCCTCGGCCTACCTGGAAAAAGGGCGTTTGCACCCCCGTCCCAGCCTGCAAATTGTGCTGCGCGGGGAAGCGCGGGGCTTCGAGACACGGATAGGCTGGACCTTGGCGAAGGCAAAGGATACTCCGCTGGCGATCCGGGACCTGGAGGGCGTGGAGCCTGAGGACCCGCTGCCAGACTGACAGGGGTGTGACATGACCAACCTGGTTCCCATCGGCCGCGCGCTGATTTCCGTATCCGACAAATCCGGACTTCTGGACCTGGCGCGGGCGCTGGCGGGGTACGGGGTGGAGCTGATTTCCACGGGCGGGACGTCGGGCATGCTGCGGGCGGCGGGGCTGGCGGTGCGCGATGTGGCCGAGGTGACTGGTTTCCCCGAGATGATGGACGGGCGGGTCAAGACGCTGCACCCGAATGTGCATGGCGGACTGTTGGCGTTGCGGGATGACGACGAGCACCTGGTGGCGATGGCCGCGCATGGGATCGAGCCGATCGACCTGTTGATCGTGAACCTTTACCCGTTCGAAGAGACGGTGGCCCGGGGCGCAGATCATGCGACCTGCATCGAGAACATCGACATCGGCGGGCCGGCGATGATCCGGGCGGCGGCGAAGAACCATCGGTTCGTGACGGTGGTGACGGACCCGGCGGATTACAGTGCGCTTCTGGACCAGTTGCGGGCGCAGGACGGCGCGACAAGCATGGTATTCCGGCAGAAGCTGGCATTGACGGCCTATGCGAAGACCGCGGCCTATGACACGGCGGTGTCGACCTGGCTGGCAGGCGAAGTGAGGGAGCCTGCGCCGCGCTATCGCAGCTTTGCCGGGCGGCTGGCCCAGACCCTGCGCTATGGTGAGAACCCGCATCAGGCGGCGGCCTTCTACACCGATGGCTCGCGCCGGCCCGGAGTCGCGACGGCGCGGCAGTGGCAGGGCAAGGAGTTGTCCTACAACAACATCAACGACACCGATGCGGCGTTCGAGCTGGTGGCGGAGTTCGCGGGCGCGGCCCCGGCCTGCGCGATCATCAAGCATGCGAACCCCTGTGGGGTGGCAACGGCCGGGACGCTGGTGGAGGCCTATACCCGCGCCTATCAGTGCGACCAGACCTCGGCCTTCGGCGGGATCGTGGCGTTGAATCAGGTGCTTGACGGGGCGACGGCGGAGGAGATCGTGAAGATCTTTACCGAAGTGGTGATTGCTCCGGATGCCACCGAGGAGGCGAAGGCGGTCTTTGCGGGGAAGAAGAACCTGCGGCTTCTGACCACGGGGGCTTTGCCTGACCCGAAGGCCGGGGGCCTCGCGTTCAAGCAGGTGGCGGGGGGTTTCCTGGTGCAGGACCGGGATAACGGCCATGTGTCGCCTGCCGACCTGAAGGTGGTGACGAAGCGGGCGCCGTCGGATGCCGAAATGCGCGATCTGATGTTCGCCTGGACGGTGGCGAAGCATGTGAAGTCGAACGCGATCATCTACGTCAAGGATGGCGCGACCGTGGGTGTCGGCGCGGGGCAGATGAGCCGGGTCGACAGCACCCGCATCGCTGCCCGGAAAGCCGAGGACATGGCCGAGGCGCTGGGCCTGCCCGGGCCGCTGACCAAGGGGTCGGTCGTGGCGTCAGATGCGTTCTTTCCCTTTGCCGACGGGCTGATCACGGCGGCCGAGGCGGGGGCGACGGCGATCATCCAGCCGGGCGGGTCGATGCGCGACGACGAGGTGATCGCGGCTGCGGATGAGCGTGGGCTGGCGATGGTCTTCACTGGCCAGCGGCATTTCCGGCACTGAAATGCGACGTTTCTGGATCACCGCGCTTGCGACCTTCGGGATCGACCAGCTGTCGAAGCTGGCAGTCGTGCATGGGCTGGACCTGATGAACCGGCACGAGATCGACGTGCTGCCGCCCTACCTGAACCTGCGCATGGCGTGGAACTACGGCGTCAACTTTGGCCTCTTGTCGCACGGGTCGGACCTGGCGCGCTGGGGGCTGATCGTGCTGGCGCTGGCGATCTCGGCCTGGGTGGTCTGGTGGATGCGGCGCGAGCGGGGGAACACCTGGGCCGAACTGTCCGGCGGCCTGCTGGTGGGCGGCGCCTTGGGCAACGTGATCGACCGAATCGCCTATGGCGCGGTGGCGGACTTCCTGAACATGTCTTGCTGCGGGATCGAGAATCCCTATGCCTTCAACGTGGCCGACATCGCGATCTTTGCCGGGGCGCTGGGGCTGGTGATGTTTGCGAAGGGATCGGCAACAGACGGAAAACCCAAGCGCAAGGCGCGCTAATCCCGCGTGACGACCGCGCGGCTTTAGGCTAAGACGAGCAAAAGACGGTTCGGAGGCAGGTATGCGGGCAATGAAAGGCAGGGCGATCATCGCGGGTGCGACGATGATCACGCTGGCGGCCTGCGGCGGCAAGGGCGACCCCCAGCTGATGAACTTGCGGTCGGGTCCCGGCCCGGACGAATTTGCCATCGTGCCACCGAAACCCCTGGAAATGCCGGAAAACCTGGCTGAACTGCCAGAACCGACCCCGGGCGGGTTCAACCGGACTGACCAGAACCCCGAGGCCGACGCGGCAATCGCTCTGGGCGGCAATCCGAAGGCGGCGGGCGGGATTCCGGCGGCGGATTCGGCGCTGTACGCCCATGCCGGGCGGTTCGGCGTCGATGGCGGTATTCGGGCGACCTTGGCCTCGGAAGATCTGGAATGGCGGCGCGACAACAACGGTCGCATCCTGGAACGCCTGTTCAATGTGAACGTCTACTACAAGGCCTACCGCAAGTATCGTCTTGACCAGCAGGCGGAACTGGCGCGCTGGCGTGCGCTTGGGGTCCGCAACCCCTCGGCCCCGCCGCGCAAGCCTGACGAAGAGTAACAAGCGCGTGGCATCGGCCCGACCGGACTTGATTGTCCGGATGCTGCGCCGCAGTTTCCCTGAAAACCTGATCTGGAGAAGCCGATGCTCGGACGACTTGGCGCTGGCGCTGTGGTTGCGCTGTCCCTGACGCTGCCCGCCGCCGCAGACGAGCCGGTCACCACCTTCACCCTGGACAACGGGCTGAATGTCGTGGTGATCGAGGATCACCGAGCCCCGGTCGTGGTGCAGATGATCTGGTACCGGGTGGGCGCGGCGGATGAGCCCCCTGGTCATTCCGGCATCGCGCATTTCCTGGAACACCTGATGTTCAAGGGGACCGAGAAGGTCGCGCCCAATGCTTTCTCTGGCATCGTCGAGGCGCAGGGCGGCGATGACAACGCCTTTACGTCCTGGGACTACACCGCCTATTTCCAGCGGATCGCCGCCGACAGGCTGGATCTGGTGATGGAGATGGAAGCCGACCGGATGCGGAACCTGCGGCTGACCGAGGACGATGTGGCAACCGAACGCCAGGTGATCCTGGAGGAACGCAGCCAGCGCACCGACAGCGACCCGAGTTCCTTGCTGATCGAGCAGATGCGGGCGGCGCAGTACATGAACCATCCCTACGCGATCCCGGTGATCGGCTGGCGCCACGAGATGGAGCAGTTGAGCCGCGAGGATGCGCTGTCCTACTATGAACGGTTCTATGCCCCGAACAACGCGACTTTGGTGATCGCGGGCGACGTGGAGCCGGAGGCGGTCAGGGCGCTGGCGGAAAAGCATTACGGTCCGCTAGAGCCGTCCGAGGGGATCGTCCCGCGTGAGCGGCCGCAGGAGCCGCCGCAACTGGCCGAACGCCGGATCGTCTTGGCGGATGAGCGGGTGTCGGAGCCTTACGTCTTCCGCACCTACCTGGCGCCGGAACGTGATCCGGGCGACCAGAAGACGGCGGCGGCGCTGACCGTGCTGGCCGAGCTTCTGGGTGGCAATGGCCAGACGTCGTTTCTGGCGCGGGAGTTGCAGTTTGACCGTCAGGTGGCGGTCTATAGCTCGGCCTTCTACGACGGGACCAGCATCGACGACGGCACCTTCGGGATCGCGGTCGTGCCGGCGCCGGACGTCAGTCTTGAGACCATCGAGGGCGATCTGGACCGCGCATTGGAGGCATTCCTGAAGGAAGGCCCCGATCCGGCCGCGCTGGAGCGGATCCGGACCCAGGTCCGGGCGGGCGAGATCTATGCGCGCGACAGCGTCGAGAACCTGGCCAACAGCTATGGCAAGGGGTTGAGCGTCGGTCTGACCGTCGCGGATATCGACGGCTGGGACGAAGCGCTGTCGGCGGTGACCGAGGCCGACGTGATGGAGGCCGCCCGCATGGTGCTGGACCGGAAGAACGCGGTGACGGGCTGGCTGACCAAGCCGGCCGCCGAAGGGGAGACCACGGAATGATCCGCGCCGTATTCGTCGCCCTGTTCCTGTTGGCGGTTCCGGCCAGGGCCGAGATCGAGATCAAGGAAGTGACCTCGCCCGGCGGGATCACCGCCTGGCTGGTCGAGGATCACAACATCCCCTTCGCGGCATTGGAGATCCAGTTCAAGGGCGGCACCTCGCTCGATGCTCCGGCCAAACGCGGGGCGGTCAACCTGATGACCGCGACGCTGGAGGAAGGCGCGGGCGAGATGGACAGCCGCGCCTTCGCCGAAGCGCGTGAGGCGCTGGCGGCGGACATCAGCTTTGATTCCGGGTCGGATTCGGTAGGCGTCTCGGTGAAGTTCCTGACCGAGAACCGCGACCAGGTTGTCGACCTTCTGCGCGAGGCGCTGATCAATCCGCGCTTTGACCAGGACGCGGTGGACCGGGTGCGCGAGCAGGTGTTGTCGAACCTGCGGTCGAACGAGAAGGACCCGGGGGCCATAGCGTCGGAACGGTTCGACCAGCTGGCCTTTGGCGACCACCCCTATGCCACGACCGGCGACGGGACGATCGAGACGGTGACGGCCCTGACGCGGGACGACATCCTGGCTGCGCACAAGGGGGCGCTGGCGCGGGATCGGATCTATGTCGCGGCCAGTGGGGACATCACGGCAGAGGAGCTGGGTGTGCTTCTGGACCGGCTGCTGGGCAACCTGCCGGCGACGGGGGCTCCGCTGCCCCAGGATGCGCCCTGGTTGCTGCCTGCGGGGGTCACGGTGGTCGACTTCCCGACCCCGCAGTCCACGGTGTTCTTCGGCCAGAAGGGCATCCCGCGCGATGATCCGGATTTCTTCCCGGCCTTCGTGCTGAACGAGGTTCTGGGTGGTGGACGGTTCACGGCGCGGCTGATGTCCGAGGTGCGGGAAAAGCGCGGACTGACCTATGGGATCGGGACGTATCTCGTGAACATGGATCATGCCGACATGCTTTTGGGCCAGTTCGCCGCGTCGAACGACAAGGTGGCCGAGGCGATCCAGGTGGTGCGCGAGGAATGGGGCCGGATCGTCACCGAGGGCGTGACGCCGGAAGAGCTGGAGACGACCAAGACCTATCTCACCGGGTCCTACCCGTTGCGGTTCGATGGCAACGGCCCGATCGCCAGCATTCTGGTCGGCATGCAGATGGACGGGATGCCGCGCGACTATGTGACGACCCGGAACGCCAAGGTCGAAGCGGTGACCATGGAGGACATCAAGCGCGTCGCGGCCCGGCTGTTCAAGCCCGATGACCTGCAGTTCGTGGTGGTGGGTCAGCCCGAAGGGCTGTGACACCGTGTAAGGCGCATTGGACAAGAAGCCCCTTTCGCCGGTCGGACCCTTCGTCTACGAATTTGTCATGCGCTGGACGATCCCCAATTCGCTGACCGTGCTTCGGCTGCTTGCTGCTCCGGGTGTGGCGATCTTGTTCCTGTATTTCCACCGGCCCTGGGCGGATTGGCTGGCTCTGGCGCTGTTCGTCGGTGCAGCTTTGACCGATTGGTTTGACGGCTATCTGGCGCGGCTCTGGAAGCAGGAGTCCAAGTTCGGTGCGATGATGGACCCGATCGCCGACAAGGCGATGGTGGTGATCGCAATCATGGTCATCACCGGCTACAACGGGATGAACCCCTGGCTGATCCTGCCCGCGACGCTGATCATTTTCCGCGAAGTCTTCGTCGGCGGCCTGCGCGAGTATCTGGGTGCGAAAAGCGGGCTTCTGAAGGTCACGAAGCTGGCCAAGTGGAAGACCACCGCGCAGATGATCGCGATTGCCGTCCTGTTCCTGGGGACCGGGCTTGATTACCTGAACGTCCTGGCGCTGGAGGGCATGACGCCCGAGCAGCACCAGGCCGCCGTCGCCGCGGGTGAGGCCGAGGCGATCCGCACCTGTGGCAACCGGGATTGCGCGTCCTATGCGAACCTGGTGGGCATCTGGCTTCTGTGGGTTGCGGCCTTCCTGACGGTGGTGACCGGCTGGGAGTACTTCGTGAAGTCGCTGCCCTTCTTGCGGGAAGACAAGTGATCGACGTGCTGTATTTCGCCTGGGTCCGGGAACGGATCGGGCTTCCGCGGGAGCGGGTCGAGACTTCGGCTGCGACGGTTGCCGATCTGGTGCAGGAGTTGCGCGGGCGGGAACAGCGGTACGAGGCGGCGTTTGCGGACCTGACCTCGCTGCGGGTGGCGCTGGATCAGGAACTGGCCTCGTTCGATGCGCCTTTGGCCGGGGTGCGTGAGGTGGCGTTCTTCCCGCCGATGACGGGCGGCTGAGATGCGGGTCGCGGTTCAGTCCGAGGCTTTCGATCTGGGGGCCGAGGTGTCGGCTTTCACGGCGGCGGTTCGGGGGGTGGGGGCGGTCGTCAGCTTTACCGGTCTGGTGCGGGACGAGGGCGGGGCGCTGTCCGGGATGGAGATCGAGCATTATCCGGGCATGACCGAGAAGGCGATTGCCGGGATAGCCGGAGAGGCGGTGCGGCGCTGGGCCCTGGCTGACGTGCTGGTGATCCATCGGTATGGGAAGCTGGCCCCGGGCGAGGCGATCATGATGGTCGCCACGGCGGCGCCGCATCGGGGGGATGCTTTCGCGGCGGCGGAGTATCTGATGGACTACCTGAAAAGCCGGGCTCCGTTCTGGAAGAAGGAGCTTTCGGCCGGGGGTGAGGCCTGGGTGGCGGCGAAGGATGCTGACGAGGATGCATTGAAGCGGTGGTAGTGTCCACGCTGGGCGGATCGTCTTGCGTCAATGAAATCAGGGCTTTGCTTGTGGCCGTTCAGCAGGTGTTAACCGTGGGCGGCCCCTCACCCTGACCCTCTCCCCCAAGGGGAGAGGGGACACTTGGGGCCGCGGTCGGCGCTTCACCGACTGAAGCGGGACTGCCAGGTCGGTTGCAGGTCCAGGGGTTCGGATCGAGCCAGATAGACTGCCCGGGCGATGGCGCGGGCGAGGCAGGTGGCGGCGGCGTGGCCGAGCTGGAAGGCGTCGGTCAGGGGGTCGGCGAGGGGCTTGCCACCAGTCGCGACGCTGAACACGAGGTCCCCGTCCAGGGGCGTGTGCGAGGGGACGAGGGCGCGGGCCATGCCGTCATGGGCGGCGACAGCCATCCGTTGGGCTTGTGCCTTGGTCAGCGTGGCGTCGGTGGCGACGATGGCGATGGTCGTGGCCTCGCCCAGCCGTTTGCGGGGGAGAGGGGCGTCCTGCGGGACCATCGGCGCGGGGCCGAGGCCGCCGAATTCGGTGCCTTCCTCCCATGGGGCGGCCCAGAAGTGGGGGGTCTCACCCACAGTGGCCTGTCCGAGGGCGTTGACGACGACGAGGGCGCCGACGGTTAGACCGGAAGGCAGGACGCAGGAGGCAGAACCGAGGCCGCCTTTCAGGGTGCCGGTCATCGCTCCATATCCGGCGCCTGCGCTGCCGAGGGCGAAGTCTTGCGACGCTGTGTCGAAGGCGCGGCGGCCGAGTATTGGGTAAGGGGATTGGGTCCAGTCCTTGTCGCCGCCATTGAGCAGGTCAAAGACGATGGCGCCGGGGACGATGGGGACGCGGACGGCGCCGACGGCAAAGCCACGCCCGGCCTCGCGCAGGGCTTGCATCACGCCTTGGCCTGCGTCGAGGCCGAAGGCGGAACCTCCTGCGAGGAAGATGGCGTCGATGTCCTGCACCATGCGGTCGGGGGCGAGGAGGTCGGTTTCCCGGGTACCGGGCGAGCCGCCCATGACGTGGACGCTCGCCACGAAGGGCTGGTCGGCGGTCAGGACAGTGACGCCGGATTTCAGCCGGGCGTCGTCAGCGTTGCCGACCCGGAGGCCGGGGACGTCGGTGATGAGATTGCGGGGGCCAGGGCGCATCATTGGGGCTCCGGGCCAAAACCCTTCGAAGGGTTTTGCAAATTCCTTCGAAGGAATTTGGCGAGGGGCGCGGCAGGGCGCATCAGATGTGGACCTTCGTCGCGGCGGTGGCGGGGTCGCCGGTGTTGGGGGTGCCTGCCGGTTCGATCAGGAGGAGGTGGGTTTCGACCGTCGCACGGGGGCGGTGCTGCATGCCTTTGGGGACGACGAAGACCTCTCCCGGTTTCAGGGTGACCGCGCCGTCGGGAAGGTCAATGGTCAGCTCTCCACTGAGGACCAGGAAGAAATCGTCGGTGTCCGGGTGATCGTGCCAGACGAACTCTCCCAGCACCTTCACGACCATCAGGTCATGGCCGTTGAAACTGCCCACGATCCGGGGCGACCAGTGGGCGGTGAAAGTGGAGAGTTTCTCGGCGAGGTTGATCGGGGTCATCGCGGCCTCCTGCTTGGGGCAGGATAGGCGGGTGGCTGGGGCGCGTAAATGGCGGCTCCTCGTCCGCCTCCGGCTTCTCGTCGCGAGAGGCAGCGACAAGCAACGGCGGAGCCGAGGAGCAATTCTGGGGTGCGTTTCGTCAGAAGTCGAAGATGTCGCTCAGGAAGCTTTCCTTGCGCTTCTTCTTGTAGCCGTACTTGTAATCGTCGTCGTCATAGTCCTTGTGCCGCCGACGGTCGTCATCGCGGTAGCGGGGCTCGGGCTGGTAGACCGGGGCTGCGGTGGGGGCGGCGTGGTGCTGCGTGGCGGCTTGCGGCGTGGGGGCCGGGGCGGCAGCGGGGCCGCCGAGGGAGCGTTCGATGATCTTGTCCAACTCGCCCCGGTCAAGCCAGACGCCGCGGCATTTCGGGCAGTAGTCGATCTCGACCCCGCCACGGTCGGCCATCACCAGAACCTCGTTGTCTACCGGGCAGCGCATGACTTTCTCCATTCCTGTGTCAGGGCGTTAGATGGGGTCGCAATTGCGCCTCGCAAGGGTCGGAAACGCTCTTGCGCGAAATGCCGCGAGGGCGCATGGAAGGGGGGAGCCGTGGCGATGGCGTCGCCGCAGGGGTTTTCCGCCCCGACGCTTGCAGTTGATGCTGCTTCCGTCCTGTACGCCGGGACCTTTCGGGGTTCCTGCGGCCTGTCCCGGACCCCTGCACATGAGGTCTGGAAATGTCGTTGAACCGTCCCGAGATGTACCGCTTTCACAATGGCGGCAAGAAGGACACGCTGCCCTTCGCCGATCAGGAATACCATGACCGGCTGGAAGGCCTGCGCGAGATCATGGAGATGCACGAGCTGGACGCGGTCGTCCTGACCAGCATGCACAACGTGGCGTATTATTCGGGGTTCCTCTACTGCTCGTTCGGGCGGCCCTATGCCTGCGTGGTGACCAAGACCCAGTGCGTGACCATTTCTGCAGGCATTGACGCGGGCCAGCCGTGGCGGCGGTCGATCGAGGACAACATCACCTACACCGACTGGACCCGCGACAACTTCTGGCGGGCGGTGGTGTCGGTGGTGGGCACCGGCAAGGCGGTGGGCTGCGAGGCCGACCATCTGACGATGGAGCGGGCCGAGAAGTTCAACACTTTCCTGAAGCCGAAGCGGGGCATGGATATTGCCCCGGCGACGATGCACCAGCGGATGATGAAATCTCCGGCCGAGATCGCGCTGATCAAGCACGGGGCGAACGTCGCCGACGTGGGCGGCTATGCGATCCGCGATGCGATCAAGGTCGGGGCGACGGAGCTTGAGGTTTCCATTGCGGGTCGTGACGCGATGGAGCGCGAGATCGCCAAGCGGTTCCCGGATGCGGAATACCGCGACACCTGGGTCTGGTTCCAGTCGGGGATCAACACGGACGGGGCGCATAACCCGGTCACGAACCGGAAGCTGAAGCATGGGGATATCCTGTCGCTGAACTGCTTTCCGATGATAAGCGGCTATTACACGGCGCTGGAGCGGACGCTGTTCGTGGGCGAGGTGGATGATGCCAGCATGAAGGTCTGGCAGACCAACATCGACAGCCACGAATTCGGGATGAAGCTGCTGAAGCCGGGTGCGTCCTGCGCCGAGATCACCATGAAGATCAACGAGTTCCTGGCTGAACGGCAGATGCTGCAATACCGGACCTTCGGCTATGGGCACTCGTTCGGGGTGCTGTCGCACTACTATGGCCGCGAGGCGGCGCTGGAGCTGCGCGAGGACATCGACACGGTGCTGGAGCCGGGGATGGTGATCAGCATGGAGCCGATGCTGACGATCCCCGAGGGGATGCCGGGGGCGGGCGGGTATCGTGAGCACGACATCTTCGTCGTGACCGAGGACGAGCCCGAGGATATCACGCATTACCCCTATGGGCCTGCGTTCAACGTGGTGGGATAAGGCTTTGGGCCGGGGTCAGACCCCGGCCCTTTCCGTTCAGGCGCGCTTGATGACGCGGATGAGGAGCAGCAGGATCACGGCGCCGAGGGTGGCGGAGATGATCGCGCCAGCGATGCCGCCGCCAAGGCTGATGCCGGCGTAGGGCAACAGGAGGCCCGCGATGAAGGCGCCGACGATGCCGACGACGATGTTGCCGATGAGGCCGAAGCCGTAACCCTTGACGATCAGGCCTGCGAGCCAGCCCGCGACGGCGCCGATGATGAGCGTGATGATGAGTGCTTCGATGGCCATGGTGGTCCCCTTTGCTGCCGCTTCTGATTTGAGCGGTATACCACAACGCGCGGAAATCCGCCGGGTTCCCTGATGCCGGGGCCGATTGCGCAGAATCGAACAGGAATCGCCGTCCAGACCAGCTTCGACCGGGAAGATTCGGAAAAGCTTGCATTTTTGGACTTGACGCATCGGCATGGCCATGGCGCAAGTGGGATAGCTGCCCTTACATGAGTCTGCCAAAGTGTCCCATTCCCTTGCCCGGATCTTCGCGATCCTCGCCCTTCCGTTGCTTGCCGCCTGCGCGGGCACTGCGAAACAGAAAGCTCCCGAGGCTGTGCCGGGGTATGAAGGTGTTCAGGACGCGGAGTTCTTCATCGAACCCGTGCCCGCGAAGTACCTGCAGGATGGCAACATCCGGACCGAAGTGTCCTATTCGGGACCAGAGGCGCCGGGGACCGTCGTGGTCGATACCTTCGCGCGGAAGCTTTACCTGGTGGGCGAGGGTGGAACGGCGACCCGCTATCCCATCGCGGTCGGGCGCGAGGGACTTGCGTTCCGGGGCAGTGGCGTGATCGGGCGCAAGGCGGAATGGCCGTCGTGGCAGCCAACCGCGAACATGATCCGCACCCGGCCCGACCTTTATGCGGCCTATGCCGGCGGGCTGCCGGGGGGGCTGCAGAACCCCTTGGGCGCGCGGGCGCTGTATCTGTATCGCGGCGGGCGGGATACGATGTTCCGGATCCACGGCACCTCGGACGCGGCCTCGGTGGGTCACGCGACGAGCGCGGGCTGCATCCGCCTGTTCAACCAGGACGCCATCGACCTTTACAATCGGGTGCCGAACGGGACCCGGGTGAAGGTCCGGACCGAGGCGGAAAGCCTGGCCATCGAAGGGCCGCAGATGCTGAACGCCTATGGCCACATGGTCCCGGCAACGCCGGAGAACGAGGCGAAGAAGGCAAAGCAGGCAGAAATGCTGGCCAAGCAGGAGGCACGCGACAAGGCGGCTGCCGAGAAGGCCGAGAAGAAGCGTCTGGCTGCCTGCGCCCGTCGCGGCATCCCGGATGCCGAGTGCCTGCCGACGCAAGCTGTCAGTGTCGGCACCGCTGGCTAAACGCGGATGACGTAATCCTTCAGGGTGGTCTGCACGACCTCCCATGTTCCTTCGAACCCCGGGCGGATAATCAGGCTGTCGCCCGGGTGCAGCTGGGTGACGCTGCCATCCGTGCCGGTCAGGATCGAATAGCCGGACAGGATGCGGAAATACTCCCATTCGGAATAGCTGACGCGCCACTTGCCGGGGGTCGATTGCCAGAGCCCGGCGTATAGCCCGTCGCTTTCTTCGAGGTTCCAGGTGCTGTGCACCGGATCGCCCGAAATCAGCTTGGCGGGATCGGGGCGGGTGATGTCGGGGGCGGTGCCGTCGCGGCTGACGCGCTGGATCAGGGGCATGGGTGTCTCCTTTCCCGGTATTCACGATGGGCGGTGGGGTGCGGTCAACCCTGTGACGCTGCGGTCGGCGGTGCTGCGCTGCGGCGCAAATTTGTTGCGGCGGCGTTTCGCTTGTGCCCATATGGCGGGCAGAATGTGAAAGCGGAGGCCTTGCGATGAGCGCCACGTCCCCAGTCCGGCCTGTGCTTCCCCCCGACATCCGCGCCCGCAAGGGTGGCACGCCGCTGGTGGTGCTGACGGCCTATTCCACTCCTGTGGCCCGGCTGGTCGACGCGCATTGCGACATCGTGCTGGTCGGGGATTCGGTGGGCATGGTGATCCACGGGTTGCCGTCCACGCTGGGCGTGACGATAGAGATGATGATCCTGCACGGGCGGGCTGTGGTTCGGGGTGCGCAGAAGGCGATGCCGGTGATCGACATGCCCTTCGGGTCCTATGAGGAAGGCCCGCAGCACGCGTTCCGCAATGCCTCGCGGCTGATGGCTGAGACGGGGGCTCCGGCGGTGAAGCTGGAAGGCGGGCAGCACATGGCCGAGACGATTGCGTTCCTGACCCAGCGGGGTGTGCCGGTGATGGCGCATGTCGGCCTCACGCCGCAGTCGGTGAACACCTTGGGCGGCTACAAGGTGGTGGGCCGGGCCGAGGAGGCCGAGACGGTGATGGCGGATGCCAAGGCAACCGAGGCGGCGGGGGCGTTTTCCATCGTGCTGGAGAAGGTGCCGGAGGGGCTGGCGGGGCGGATCACGGCGGCCTTGTCGATCCCGACTATCGGCATCGGGGCCGGGATCAATTGCGACGGGCAGGTGCTGGTGGTGGATGACATGCTGGGGCTGTTCACCGACTTCCGGCCGAAGTTCGTGAAGCGCTATGCGGAGCTCGGGCAAGTGGCGGATGAGGCGATTGCGGCCTATGCGGCCGAGGTGCGGTCGCGCGCCTTCCCGGCGGCGGAGCATTCGTTCCCCGATGTGCTGCCCGCCAAGGAGAAGAAATGATCCCGATCATCCGGACGGTGGCGGACCTGCGCGCGCTGGCGCGGGGCTGGCGGGCGAAGGGCGAGGTGATCGGCGTAGTCCCCACCATGGGCGCGCTGCATGACGGCCACCTGTCGCTGGCGCGCCGGGCGCGGGCGGAGTGTGACCGGGTGATCACGACGATCTTCGTGAACCCCAAGCAGTTCAACAACCCCGAAGATCTGAAGAAATACCCCCGGACTTTGGAGGCCGACGCCGAGTTGCTGGGCACGGTCCCGGTGGACGCGATCTTTGCGCCCCCGGTCGAGGAGGTCTATCCCGAGGGCTTCATCACCAACGTCACGATGCAGGGCGTCGCGCAGCCGCTGGAAGGCTACATGCGGCCGGGGCATTTCGACGGCGTGGCGACGGTGGTGACCAAGCTTTTTGGCATGTCCTTGGCCGACAAGGGGTATTTCGGCCAGAAGGACTGGCAGCAGTTGCAGGTGGTCTTGCGGCTGGTGCGCGACCTGAACGTGCCGGTCGAGGTGGTGGGTTGCGAGACGATCCGCGAGGCGGACGGGCTGGCGATGTCGTCGCGCAACGTGCGGCTGACGGCAGAAGGGCGGGCGAAGGCTCCGGTCCTGTACGCGGCGATTACCCGGGCGGCGGAGGACATCCGGGCGGGCCATGCCGACCGGATGGCGATCCGCGAAGCGGCGGAGACGATGCGCGAAGCGGGGTTCGAGCGGGTGGAATATATCGAGCTGCGCGATGCCGAGACGCTGATGCCGTCCGACGATCCGCGGCGGCCACGGCGGATGCTGGCGGCGGCCTGGATCGACGGGGTCCGGCTGATCGACAACATCCCGGTGTGACGGTCGGGTATCTGGCGGAGCGCTGGCGCGCGAGCCTTTTGTCTCGTCGTCGGGCTGCGCCTCCTCCTCGGTCGATGGGGGCATTCTGCCCCCAAACCCCCTGAGAGTATTTGGCCAAGGGCAAATGCAGCGGGGCGGGATTCCGCGCTTGGCGGGGAACGCGAGTTGTTGCAAGACTTGGGGCGTTCGGCGGTGTCCGATTAATCGGGGCCGGGATGATGTAATTCGCTGTTACATCACTATGTGATGCAAACGTGGTTCAACGGAGGGTCGGATGGCCGATTTCGAGACGCAGATCAAGGAAAGCCAGGCTCAGGTCGCCGAGGCGCAGGCGAAGATTTCGGCGATCACCAGCCGGATCGAGGCGGCGCGGTCGAAGCTGGACCAGGGCGTGCAGCTGGACGTGGAGAATGCGACGCTTGAGGATGTGTCGAAGCACACCGATCTGATGAACGCGAACATCGCCGAGCTGATCATGGGGCTGGATGATGTGACCGCGGGATTCTCGGCCGAATTCAACGAGATGCGGACGAAGACCGGGATGGAGTCGTTCATCGGCATCTTCTCGTCTGCCAAGGCCGAGTCGATGCGGCAGGAACGGATGCGCGCGGCCACCATAGACGACAAGCTGCAGGACCTGATTTCCAAGTCGGACGTGATCGTGAAGCTGTTGCAAGGGCAGCTTGACCTTCTGAACACCCAGAAGGGTCGCGTCGAGACGAACCTGGCGGGGACGCTGACGGAGCGGGAAGAGACCGTCGCGGCGCTGGAGGCGGTGCGGAAGGAAGTGGCGAGCCTCGACCCGAAGATCATCGAGCTGGAGAACAAGATCTCGGTCGAGCAGGACGCTGCGGCGCGGACCAAGCTGGAGACCGAGCTGGCGACGCTGAACGCGCAGTACAACGCGTTGGTCCAGGATGAGCAGGTGAAGCTGGCGAAGTCGCAGACGCTGGAGCGCTATATCGAGAAGGGCAAGACCTGGGTAGACAGCTTGCAGAACCAGGCGGCGACGCAGCTGGTGCTGATCAACAAGCTGCAGACGGACACCAAGCAGCGGGTGGTCCTCTATGACGCGCTGACTTCGTCCTTGAAGACTGCCCAGCAGCAGGACGTGGCGCACCGGATCAACGAGATCGGGGTGAAGACCGACCAGGAAGCCCAGACCGCGATGGCGGCGATTGGCGCTGCGACCAACGACAAGATGGCCGACATGCTGGAAGCGCACGAGGGGCATATGGTCTTCGCCCGGCAGATCCTGGAGCAGAAGGCGAAGGCGGATGAGCGCTTCGCCCGGCGCTTCGCCGCGATTGTCGAGAAGCACGACAAGAACGCGTATGGGGAATGAGGTTCTGGAAGCAGTCGGCGCTTAGCCTGGCCATCGGAGCTGCCTGTGTGGCTCCGTTGGTAATCGCGAACACCATGTATCATCCCAAGGCTGACTCAGCGACAAGTTCTGAGGCCGTTGCTCTGTACCTCGTTCTTGGATCGTTTGTTGTTGGGTTTGTCGTGTCGGCTGTCGCGTTGCTCCGAATGTGGGGCAAGTTCTTTTTCCATGTCATTCTTCCACGCTGGCCAATTTGGGTCACGGGCAGCCCACCGGAAATGAAATCGCTGATCGCCTCCAATCCGCTTTACCGTTGGGTATTTTGGATCGACGAATACGGTGAGAACCGAGACCGACATGCCTGATCCCACTGTCAAAGACGTCCTGACCTCGGACCACCACGAGCTGTACGACACGCTCGTCGCCCGTCGCTACTTTGCCAAGTTCGACCGGATCACCGGGCATCTCGGCCGGGTGGCGGCGGAGGTGGAGAATGAGGGGAAGCTGACGCGGACTGAAGCTCGGGTCTTGGGGCGCTATCTGACGGCGGTGGCGGGGACGTTCCGGGCGTTGAACCACAAGTACCTGATGACCGGGCGCGGGGAGACGGCCCCCAAGCTGACCATCGACCGGCATGAGAGCGGGTTTCCGGTCGCACAGGAGCTGATGACGATGGCCGTCGATGCCCAGCAGGCGGAGAAGCACCTGGCCGGGATGCCTTCGGAGGCGGAGCTGAAGGACCGGATGATCCGACAGATCGTGGGCGACCAGACGATCCCCACCGCGCTGCAGTTCGCACTGTCGCAGCGGTACTACTATGAGGCGCTGGCGGCGGGGGGCATGTTCTGGGCGCGGAACGACCCGGATGCGCAGTGGATCGAGGACCTGGGCGAGCGGCGGCATTTCCTGGTGCACTGGGCGGTCTGGGATACTCAGACCAACCTGCCGGTGGTGTATCTGATGGACCTGGAGGACAGTGGCAAGCGGCCGATCCTGAATGATGCATATCGCTGGCCGCAGGCGCAGGCGGCGCTGATGGCGCAGTCGGTGGGCGGGCTGAAGCTGCTGACCATTGCGACCGGGTTCGACAAGGATTTTGCCGATCTGCATCCGAAGCGGCTGCGGCGGATCATTCTGGGGCCGATGTATTCGGCGAGTTTCACCCTTCAATCGGGGCCGATTTCCAAGGTGCTGGAGGGCGCGAAGGCGCCGGAGGGTGAGGATTGGGCTTTGGTCTGGACGGTGGAGGACCTGGTCTCGGACCGCGAGGAGGCGGTGAAGGACGGCTGGTTCTCCACCGTCGGGCGGCAGGTCTACAAGCTGGACCCGGTGGCGGGGGCCGAGCTTGGGGCCACGCGGCAGGACCGGATGATCATTTTGCCGGAGAAGCCCTATCAGGTTCTGGTGGAGCAGAACCCGCGGGGGCTTCAAGGGCTGCGGAAGTTCGTCGTGGGGGCCGGGGGGCGGTTGATTCCGACGTTGTGACTTGGGGTCACCCCCGGGGCGCTGCCCCGGACCCCGGGATATTTTCAGACAGAAAATGAGGGTTTCATGAGCACGCGCGACACGATGGAGCTGAAGGAAGAGACGATCCGGGCGCAGTATGAGGCGGCACTGGGGATGGTCTTTGGGTTCGATCATGCGCCGCGGTTGGCGAAGCCTTTGGTGGTGGCTGTGGCGGCGGAGCGGTCTCCGGGGGTTGGGACGCGGCCCACGTTCCGGTCGACGGTGCCGGGGATGGCGACGCGGACGACGGCGCGGCCGGGCGGGGTGCGGCTGGCGGAGCGGATCGAGGGGTTGGGGGATGGGCTCGTGTCGCCGGTGCAGGCGGCCTGTCTGAACGCGCTGCGGCGGTCCCTGGCGATTGCGCTGGCGATGGGGGAGACGTTTTCGGCTCAGTCGGGCCTGGCGGAGCTGAAGCGGGCGAACCTTGAGGGGCGGGTGCCGGAGCCTAAGCGCGCGGAGTTTGGCGAGTTGCTGGCGGGTGAGGCGCTGGTGGTGTTGTTCACCTTTGGCAATGCGCTGGCCTATCTGATTGCGCCGCATGTGGGGTCTTCGACCGTTGAACTGGGCGAGGTGGAGGAGGTGCTGACCGACAATGCTCCGCTGGCGTTGCAGGGGGTGTTGTGGGAGCTGGATCAGGACATCGGCGCGCTGGCGACGGATGATGTGAAGCTGGTGGCGGTGGTGTCGGCCTTTGCCGAGGCGCTGATGAAGAAGGTGCAGATCCGGGCGGAGAATGGGGCGCGGACGTCTGTGTTTACCGCCGGGTCGTGGAAGGTGGAGGCGGATGGGCTGACGCTTTCGGGGTTCAAGCCGGCGAAGGCGGCGAAGGGTGGCATGATCGCCATGGCGTTCAAGAAGCCGCATGAGGTGGTGGGGAACCATATCGCCAAGTACCAGTCGCTGCGGCTGGCGAAGATGCTGATGGCCTATGATTTTGAACGCCGTCTGAACCCGTTTGCGGAACTGGGCGGGTTCATCTTCACCTTCATGGGGGATGGGAAACCGGGGACGGGGAAGACGACGCTGATCCAGATGATGGCGGGATTGCTGAACGATTACTGCAAGGTGGCGGGGTATCCGTTCCGGTATCAGAACTTCAGCATCGATCAGATCGACAGCTATCAGGGCAAGTCGGGACAGAACGCGAAGGCGTTTATTGATGCGGTGCTGGACCCCTCGGTCATCGGGTTCGGGACCATTGACGACATCGACCAGGTGGCGGGGAAGCGGGGGGACCGGCAGTCCTCTGCTGGCCAGCAGGAGGTGACGGCGGTCTTCATGCAGGCCTTCGCGGGGGCGGGGACGGTGGTGCGGGGGAACTGCACGTTCGGGATGTTCAGTAACTACCCGGAGAATGTGGACGACGCCCTGCGCCAACGCGCCGGGGCACGGTTTCTGGTCGACGGGCCGCAAAGCCGGGAGGATTACATTGATATCCTCTCGCTTCTGTTGGGGAAGAACCATGCGATCCCGGTGGGCGCGCATGAGTTGTTCGCGGCGCAGGAGATCAAGAAGGCTGTCGCGGCCAGCTTCGAAGGACATTCGAAGCCGCATGAGGAGGGGCTCTTGAAGGTCTGGGACCGGGTGTCGGGGGAGATCGGCAAGCTCGACACGCTGGCGAAGATCGGGACCTATCTGAAGGCGATCCAGCAGGCGGATGAGCGGTTCACAGGGCGGGCGATCAAGAACATCACCGATGCGGTGAAGGTCCGGGCGATGGACTTTGAGCTGCCGGATGAGTGGATGGCGGAGCCGGACCTGTTCCTCTTCAAGCCCTATGACGAGAAGCTGGCGATGATCCGGGGGCTGATGACTCCGATCACGGTCGAGATGGTGATCCAGGAGATCAACCGCTACGCCGACAGCGAATTCCGCTATGCCGACAAGTCGGACGAGGTGGCCATCGAGGCAATGGTGCGCGATTTTGGCCGGACGGAAGAGGCGAAGCGGCGGTATCTGGAGGGGAAGGGGTAAGCCATGGGAGCGGTGATGCACAACCCCTTGGTTTTCCTGGCCGACTTCATCTTGCCGCTGGTGGTCGCGCTGATGTTCTGTCTGCGCTGGGGGCCGAACCGGGGGATCCTTTTCGCGGTGATCCCCGCGCTGGTCGGGGTGTTTCTGCTGTTCTTCTTTCAGGTCAGTCCGGGGGTCAATCCTGACGGGTCTGGCAGGGTCGCGTCGGCCTTTGGCTACATGACCAGTGAAAGCATCATGTGGATCGCCAGCTTCCTGGTCGGTGCGGCGATTGGGTCGGTGATCTGGAAACTGCGGCGGCCGGAGGGGAAGTGAGCAACGCGCTGACCCTCGACCTCTGGAACTCCATCCTGCCGCTGGCGGGGTTGTGCGCGCTGGTGGCCTGGCTGCCGGGGTGGTTGGTGGGGCGGGGGAACCTGTCTCAACGGGCGCTTGCGCGGGCGGTGGGGGTGACGGCTGTGGTGGCGCTGGTCGTGGGGGCCGGGCTGGCGGCCGGGCTTTATGCGGCGATCAACGAGGGGGTCTGGGCGGGGGTCCTCGCGGCTCCGCTGGAGCGGGCGGGGTTCTTCCTGGGCCGCTCGGCGCTGTTCGCGCTGCTCTGGGGGCCGGTCCTGGGCTTTGTCTGGCTGGTTAAGGCGCAGGAGCTTAACCGGCGGTTGGGGATGCGGATGGTGGATGTTACGACACAAGGTGAGTTGGATTCCTGATATGCTGGAACCACTTTGCACGACCTTGCTTCCATATATGGGGGACCGATGATTAGACGTGAGCTTCTCGTTGCATTTGTCTTTGTACTTCTGGCACTATTTGCGTTTGCACCGCCCCTGCTTGTAGCGCTGGGAAGCTATCCCGGAGGTACACTAGAGAAGATCGAAGCATTCATTTTGGAGAGACAGGAGCTTCTTATTGCTCTCGGAACTCTATTTCTGGTCGTTGGCCTTTCTGTATGGACAAGTCACTTATCAAACCGTTCCGCGGAGAAAAGAGATGCTGCCAATCGAATGCTGCAGGCGGAGCTAAAGGTTGCTGACTTTCGACAGGCGTGGATTAATGAACTGCGAGACGAGATAGAGGAGTTTTGCCAGATCACTTTCTCTCCTCCAGATGAGCGAGACCATAACAGACATACTGCGCTCATAGGAAAGATACATATGCGCCTGAATCTATCAGAAACGCCAGCGCGGGAACTCTACCAAGCGCTCCTGGAATCAGCCCGTCACGACCATTCTGACACAAATTCTGAAGTCGAAGCTCTTCTAGCTGTTACCAAAAAGGCTAACGCGTTTCTCAGGGGGGAATGGGCAAGAATGAAAATGGACATTCAGAAGGCCCTCACCTTCAAAGTCGAAGAACCATGAAACGCCTCATCCAACGCGGTCTGATGTTCGGGAACCTGATCGAGGTCTCCTCGCCCGCCCTTGTCGAACGCTACAACCGGGCGCTCAAGCATTTGACCGGCAAGACCACGAAGCTGGACGATTTCCACATCGACCTGTCCGGCTATTCGCCCGAGATCGGGGATGAGCTTAACGACGACCTCTACCTCAACCCCAACGGGGCGAACCGGCAGTTCATTTTGCTCACCACGGCGCAGAAGGATGCGCCTTTGTTGAACATCAAGTTCTCCACCAGCCGGGGGATCCTGACGCAGTTCATCGAGAAGAACGAGGCGCAGCTGTTTGCGCTGACCGCAAGGGATGCGGTGGCGGGGGAGCTGCAGAACTCGGTATACGCGTTCGACACGCCGGCGAAGCTGTTCGACATAAGGCAGGTGACGGTCGAGGCGGATACGATCGGCGGGCATGTGGCGGATGCGGGGAAGCTGGCGAAGCTGATCGAGCGGTTCCGGCAGGAGCCGGACGGTTGGCGCGATGATGTGCTGGTGGCCGAGATGATCGGGCTGGCGAAGAAGACGGGCGACGTGACGCGGGTGCCGATCTCGCTTCCGGCGATGACGTTCCAGCAGCAGAACTTCTGGACCAGCCATTTCGGCGGGGTCTACATCTTTCAGGGGGTGCGCTATCCGGCGGCGATCTCGACGCTGGACTGGCAATCGCTGGGCGAGGTGCCGGTGGCGCAGGTGATGGACCTGGACCACCGCAACCAGATCGCCGACTGGCTGGAGCGGAATGCGCTGGTGGAGCCCATCGTGCAGGCTCGCGGGACGGATGCGGCGGCGATCTTGCGGCAGAAGATGGATTTCATCCTTGTGGACGCGGCGGACCGGCTGGGGATCGAGATCGGGGACGCTCGGCGGACGGAATTGCGGAAGGTGGCCTACAAGCTGGGTTCGGCTCTGCCGGAGGAGTTTCTGGGCCTCGCGGCGCTGTTGAGATGGGTAGAGGCCGGTGGGCCCTGGCCGAAGATCACCAGCGAGCATCCGGCGTATTTCTATACCTTGAGGGGCAAGGGGCCGGATCGGGATCTGGTGAACATGCTGTTGTCGGAGCTGTCCCCGATGGACGTCCGGCAGATGTTCATCGTCCACAAGGAGCTGTTCTACGCGCAGTACGCGACGTGGAGCGACCGCAAGAAGACCTATGTGGCGGACTTCCTGGCGCGGGAGTATCAGGTGGACCGGGAAGGCGCGCGGACGGCTTTGTTCGGGCCGGAGCCGAGCATGGACGAGTTGCACCGCCCGCAGATGGCGGAGGGGCCGAAGCCCTCACGTCCGGTGGTGGGCCCCTGGGGAGGGAGACGTTAACATGGGTTGGCTACGGCTTGCGTTCTTCATGTATGTCGGGCTGACGATTGCCTATTTCCTGACCTCGATCTACTCGCGGTCGGTTCGGCGCGAGAAGCTGGAGAAGGAATGGGACACCGACCCCGCACGGGAGGGGCTGACTGTGGAGGAGCGGTCGGCCTTCATCGAGGCCGGGATGGTTCATTACGACAAGGGGCTGAAAAAGCGGCTGTTGTGGCTTATCTACATCCTGCCGACGATAGGCTTTTTGGCGACGATCTACTTCATCAACTGGCACTGAGAGGGCGAACCCATGTGGACCAAGATCAAGTGGGGCATCCGGATCCTTGTGGTGCTGATCATCGGGTTGTTCCTGCACTACACCCTGCCGCAGCGCGATGTGGTGCAGATCATCAACACCTACAACAAGAACACGCCCATTGGCGCGAACTGGATGTTCTATTCCATCGAGGACACCGGGACCGGGGTCGAAACCACCGCAACCATCCGCGACATCCGGTTCATCGACGCGGTCTATGCGGACGGGACCAGCGTGATGGTCTACCGCAACGAGGATACCGGCTGGTTCTGGCCGCCGTATTTCAAGTGGGACAGCAGCACCCTGCAGGCCGAGGCGCAGAACCTGAAGTCGGACAAGGCGAATCCCAAATGGGTCGCGGTGACGCATTACGGCTGGCGGTTGCCGATCTTCTCGATCTTCCCGAACGCGGTTAAGATCACTCCGGTCGAGGGGCCGGACGTGACGCTGATCCCCTGGCTGAACCTCGTGATCCTGGGTTTCCTGGCCTTCGTGATCCTTATGATCCGCAAGATGTGGCTGCAGTTCCGTGAGCGGATGGTGGACCCGGCCTTGGCGGATGTGGGCGAGACGTTTGACGCGGCGGGCCAACGGGTGGATGCGGCGCGGAAAGAGGCGCGGGGGTTCTTCGGGCGGATCGGGGCCTGGTTCAACACCTGGCGGGCGAAGAAGTAGCTTTCCTCGGTTAGCCCGCCGCTGGGTAGCTGTTGAAGGTGCTCGCGGTTCCGTCCTTGGCGATCAGCAGGACGTCATAGGCTTCGCGGTCCGACTCGGGGCCCATGCCGGGCGAGCCATAGGGCATCCCGGGCACTGCAAGGCCGATGGCGTCGGGGCGTTCGGTCAACAGGCGCTTGATGTCGTCGGTGGGGACATGGCCTTCGATGACATAGCCCTCGACCTGGGCGGTGTGGCAGGAGACTTGGGTCGGCTTGAGGCCCAGCGAGGCCTTGAGGTCGGCCAGCGCGCCGGGGGCCATGTCTTCGAAACTGACGGGAAAGCCCGCGTCGCGGATGTGGCCGATCCAGTCCTTGCAGCAGCCGCAATCGGGGTCTTTCACCACATGAATCTTGGGCAGCGTCTGGGCTGCGAGGGGCCGGGCGGCCACAAGGGCGGCCGCGAGGCCAAGCAGATGACGGCGAGACAGGGTATGCATCGGGCAAGTCCTTCCTGAGGTCTTAAGCTGCAGGATAGCCGGGCATCGCCCAACTTCCAGTCACGAACGGGAAACACCGCTCGTCGTCGCGCTTCGTGCGCTCCTCGCTGGCGCAGCGAAGAGCGTCGAAGACATGAGATGAGCGGTCGTCAGGCGCGGAGAGTTCCGCCCGTCGCCTTCGTGACCTTCTCGATGATCTTAGCCGATACGGCTTCAATCTCGGCTTCGGTCAGGGTCTTGTCCTGCGGTTGCAGGCGGACGGTCAGGGCGATGGACTTCTTGCCGGGGCCCATCTGAGCCTCGGCCTTGTCGCCGGTGAACTGGTCGAAGACGTGGACAGATTCGATCAAGGTCTTGTCGGCGCCTTGGGCTGCGTTGACGGCGGTGAGGGCCTCGACCTTCGTGTCCACCACGAAAGCGAAGTCGCGGTCCACGGCCTGGAGATCGCTGATCGCGAGGGCAGGGCGGGTGGGGGTCTTCACCTTCGGCGCGGGGACGTTGGCGATCAGAATGGTGAAGGCAACGGCGGGGCCTTTGACATCCATGGCTTGCAGGACGCGTGGGTGGACCTCGCCGAAGGTGGCCATGGTGTTGGGCCCAAGGCCGATCACGCCAGAGCGGCCGGGGTGCCACCAGTCGGCCACCTTGCGGGTGATCTGGACGCGTGACGGTGCGCCGAGGGCTGACAGCACCGCCTCTGCATCGGCTTTGGCGTCGAAAACATCGACCATGCGGCGGCTGCCGTGCGGATCACGTTGCGCGACGGCCCCTACCAGAAGGCCTGCGGCCTGCAAGTGCTGGTCGCCGGGCTCACCACCGCTGAACGCCGGGCCGATCTCGAACAGCGCCAGGTCCATGAAGCCGCGGGCCTGGTTGCGGGCGGCGGCTGACAGGAGGCCGGGCAGGAGGTCGGGGCGGAGGTGGGTCATCTCGGATGAGATCGGGTTTTCGACGCGGACGGCCTCGGTGCCGCCGCCGAACAGGGCGGCCGACTTGGCGTCGATGAAGCTGTAGGTGACGGCTTCGTTGTACCCAAGCGCGGCGATGGTGCGGCGGGCGGTGCGTTCGCGGACCTGCAGGGGCGTCAGGATCGGGCGGGGGACGCCGGGAAGCTGGCGGGCCATCGGCGCGCCTTGGAGTTTCGTCAGGCTGGCGATGCGGGCGACTTCTTCCACGAGGTCGGCGTCGCCCAGGATGTCGGGGCGCCAGGTGGGCGGGGTCACTGCGTTGCCGTTGAGGGTGAAGCCGAGCGCTTCCAATGTGGCGCGCTGGGTGGGTTCGGGGATGTCCATGCCGACAAGGCTGATGACTCGGGCGGGGTTCAGCTGGTAGGTCCGGGTCGGGTCGATGGGGGTGCCGTCTTGCACCACGGTCCCCGCCTCGCCGCCGCAGAGGTCGAGGATCATTTGCGTCGCGAGTTCGAGGCCGGGGAGAGTAAAGGCCGGGTCCACGCCGCGTTCAAAGCGGTAGCGGGCGTCCGAGTTGATCTTCAGCGCGCGGCCGGTGGCGGCGATGGTGATCGGGTCCCAGTAGGCGCTTTCCAGGAAGACGTCGGTCGTCTCGGGGGTGCAGCCCGAGGCTTCGCCGCCCATGATCCCGGCAAGCGATTCCGGGCCGTGGTCGTCGGCGATGACCATCTGGCCGGGGGTCAGCGTGTAGGTCTTGCCGTCGAGGGCCAGCAGGGTTTCGCCGTCCTTGGCGGGGCGGATCATCAGGTCGCCTTTTACCTTGGCGGCGTCGAAGACGTGGAGGGGGCGGTTCAGGCCGAAGGTGAAGTAGTTGGTGATGTCCACCAGGGCCGAGATCGGGCGAAGGCCGATGGCCTTGAGGCGGGCCTGCATCCAAGCGGGCGAGGGGCCGTTCTTGACGCCGCGGATCAGGCGGCCGGCGAAGTGGGGGCAGCCTTTGGTTTTCAGCGAAGGAGCGATGTGGATGCCGATGGGGGTGGGGAATTTGCCAGCGACCGGGGTGGCGGTGACAGGCTTCAGCTTGCCCATGCCCCGCGCGGCGAGGTCGCGGGCGATGCCGTGGATGCCAAGCGCGTCGGGGCGGTTGGGGGTGACCTTGATCTCGATGACCGGGTCGTTCAGGCCGCGATAGTCGATGTAGCGGACACCGAGCGGGGCGTCAGAGGGCAGCTCGATGATGCCGTCGTGGTTGTCGGACAGCATGAGTTCACGTTCCGAGCAGAGCATGCCGTTCGAATCCACGCCCCGGATGTTGCCCGGTTTCAGGTCGACGCCGGTGCCGGGGACATGGGTGCCGGGGGGGGCGAAGACGCCGACGAGGCCGGTCTTGGCATTGGGCGCGCCGCAGACGACCTGGATTTCTTCGGTGCGGCCGCCGGGGCCGTCGGGGAAGGTCTCCACCCGGCAGACGCGGAGGCGGTCGGCGTTGGGGTGCTGGACGGCCTCGATCACGCGGCAGATGCGGAAGGCGCCAAGCTGCGCGGTGGGGTCCTCGATGCCTTCGACCTCAAGGCCAAGGTCGGTCAGCGCCTCGGCCAGGGCATCGACGGTGGCCGTCGTGTCGAGGTGATCTTTCAGCCAGGACAGGGTGAACTTCATCGCAGGCGCCTCCAAACTTCGGGGTTCCGATTAGCGGAAAGCGGGGGCGAGGGGAAGTCAGCCGATGAAGCGGGCGTAGAGGTTGAAGAGGCCGAAGAGGATGGGCTGGTGGACGAGGTAGATGATGAGGCTGTGACGGCCAGGGAAGGTGAGGGCGTTGGTCAGGCGTGAGGGTGCGGTGCCGCGCCATTGGTCGAGTTTCAGGGCCTTTGCCACGGCGATCCCGGCCAGGGCGGGGGCGGCCCAGGGGATGAGGGGGACATAGTCGCCCATCATGGGCCGCGTTTCGGCAAGGCCGGTCCAGACGAGCCAGAGCGGGTCAAAGGCAGGGAAGCGCGGGCCCAAGGCGGCGGCGAAGATCACGGCGGCGAGGGCGAGGGTGACGGGCCAGGGGAGGCGCAGGGCGATGAGGCCGATGAGGGCGGTGGCGGCCATGGCGTGGAGGATGCCGAACCAGATCGGGCCTCCGGGGACGAACCAGATCGAGCCAGCGGTGACCAGCGCGGCGGCGGCGGCGATCATCGCCCAGCGTTTCCAGAACGACGGCCAGCGGATGCCGCGCCCGTGGGCGAGCCAGAGGCTGATGCCGGAGAGGAACAGGAAGCTGCCGGCGATCATCCGGGCGAAGTAGTACCAGAACGGCTGGGACATCGTGCCGGGGTCGATGTGGCCGAAGAGGGCGAGGTCGAAGGTGAAGTGGAAGATCACCATCGCGACCACGGCGAGGGTCCGCGCGGCGTCGAGGCCGATCAGGCGGCCAGGAGGGAGGAGGTCGGAGGCGCTGGACATGGCGCGAAGGTGGCGCGGAACGGCGGGGGCTGCAAGGCGGGTTCGTAGGGTGGGCAGCTTTGCCCACCCTACCTATGGGTCACAGTTCTTCGATTGCCAGAACGCCCTGCATGGCCTTGATCGCGCCCTTGACCTGCGGGGTGATCGGGTAGCTGTCGGGGAGCGCGATGTCGATCTCTCGTCCCTGGGGATCAGTGATGCAGAGGGTGATCGTGCCCCGGCTGCGACCTTCGACCCGGGCGAGGAGCGAGGCGAGCGATATGGCGGCCTCGGGCCTGGTGAGGTGGATACGGAGGTCAGGGGCACCCGCCTGCGCGGCGACCATGTCGATCGGGGTGATGCCCTGGGCGAGGAGTTTAAGAGTGTCGCCCTCAAGCTCGGCTTTCACGGTGAGGACGACGTTCTCCCCGGCGTCGAGGTAATCGCGGGAGGCTTCGAGGACGTCGGAGAAGCAGGTGACCTCGTAGAGGCCGGTGGGGTCGGAGAGTTGGATGAACGCGAAACGGTTGCCCTTGGCGGATTTGCGTTCTTGGCGGGAGGACACCGACCCTGCCAGTTTGGCGATGCAGGGGCCGCGTTCGGCCTTCTGGGTGACTTGCGCCAGCGTCTCGACGCCCTTCTTGCGCAGCGCTGACATGTAGTCGTCCAGCGGGTGGCCAGAGAGGTAGAAGCCGATGGCCTGGTGTTCCTGAGACAGGCGTTCGGTCGGAAGCCAGTCGTCACGGAAGGGAAGGCGGGGTTCGGGGATGTCGGCCCCGGCGGTGCCGAAGAGGGAGTTCTGGGCGGAAGCGGCGGCCTCGTGGATCGCGGCGGAATAGGCGACGAGGGGGTCGAGCGCCTCGAACACGCGGGCGCGGTTGGGGTCGAGCTGGTCGAAAGCCCCGGCGCGGGCGAGCATTTCGAGGGGGCGTTTGCCGATGCGTTTCAGGTCCACGCGGCGGGCGAAGTCGAAGAGGGTGGCGAAGGGTTTGTCCTGGCGCGCCTTGACGATCAGGTTCATCGCGTCGACGCCGACGTTCTTCAACGCGCCGAGGCCGTAGACGATGGCGCCGTCGCGGACGGTGAAGGTGGCGAGGCTCGCGTTGACGCAGGGAGCGATGGTTTTCAGGCCCAGCTTGTCGACCTCACGCTTGTAGACCGCCAGCTTGTCGGTGAGGTGGATGTCGCAATTCATCACGGCGGCCATGAACTCGGCGGGGTAGTTCGCCTTGAGGTAGGCGGTCTGGTAGCTGACCACGGCGTAGGCAGCGGCGTGGGATTTGTTGAAGCCGTAGTTGGCGAACTTTTCCAGCAGGTCGAAGACCTCACCGGCTTTCTTGGCGTCGATGTTGTGGGTGGCCTTGCAGCCTTCGATGAACTTGGGGCGTTCCTTCGCCATTTCCTCGGCGATCTTTTTCCCCATCGCGCGGCGGAGGAGATCGGCGCCGCCGAGGGAATAGCCCGCCATGACCTGGGCGATCTGCATCACCTGTTCCTGGTAGACGATGATGCCCTGGGTTTCCGCAAGGATGTGGTCGATGGTCGGATGGATGGATTCCAGGTCGCGGAGGCCGTTCTTCACCTCACAATAGGTCGGGATGTTTTCCATCGGGCCCGGGCGGTAGAGGGCGACGAGGGCGACGATGTCCTCGATGCAGGTGGGCTTCATCCGCCTAAGCGCGTCCATCATGCCGGAGCTTTCGACCTGGAAGACGGCGACGGTTTTCGCTGACGCGTAGAGGTCGTAGCTGGGTTTGTCGTCCAGCGGGATCAGGTTGATGTCGAACTCGATCCCCCGGAGTTTCAGGAGGTCCATCGCGTTCTGGATCACGGTCAGGGTTTTCAGGCCGAGGAAGTCGAACTTCACCAGACCGGCGGCTTCGACCCATTTCATGTTGAACTGGGTCGCGGGCATGTCCGAGCGCGGGTCGCGGTAGAGGGGGACCAGCTGGTCCAAGGGGCGGTCGCCGATCACGACGCCCGCGGCGTGGGTCGAAGCGTTGCGGTAGAGGCCTTCGATCTTGGCGGCATAGTCCAGCAGACGCCCGACGACCTCTTCCTTTGCGGCCTCGCGCAGGCGGGGTTCGTCGGCGAGGGCCTTGGTGATGCTGACGGGCTTCACGCCTTCCACGGGGATCATTTTCGACAGCTTGTCGACGTGGCCGTATGACATCTGGAGGACCCGGCCCACGTCGCGGACGGCGGCCTTGGACAGCAAAGCACCGAAGGTGATGATCTGGGCCACCTTGTCGCGGCCGTATTTTTCCTGGACGTATTGGATCACCTCTTCCCGGCGGTCCATACAGAAGTCGATGTCGAAGTCGGGCATCGAGACGCGTTCGGGGTTCAGGAAGCGTTCGAACAGCAGCGCATAGCGCAGGGGATCAAGGTCGGTGATCGTCAGCGCATAGGCGACGAGGGAACCTGCGCCCGAGCCCCGGCCCGGACCCACGGGAATGTTGTGGTCCTTGGCCCATTTGATGAAGTCGGCCACGATCAGGAAATAGCCGGGGAAGCCCATCTTTTCGATGATCGACAGCTCGAAATCGAGGCGCTCCTGGTATTCTTCGGGCGTCGCCGAATGGGGGATGACCTTGAGGCGGGCCTGGAGGCCTTCGTTGGCCTGGCGGCGGAGTTCCTGCACCTCGTCATCGGCGAATTTGGGGAGGATCGGTTTGCGCTTTTGCGCGGCATAGGCGCAGCGGCGGGCGATCTCGACGGTGTTCTCCAGCGCCTCGGGGAGGTCGGCGAAGAGGGCGACCATCTCGGCTTCGGACTTGAAGTAGTGCTGCGGCGTCAGGCGGCGGCGGGGCTGCTGCTGGTCGACGTATGCGCCTTCTGCGATGCAGATCAGGGCGTCGTGCGCCTCATACAGGTCCGCCTTGGGGAAGTAGACGTCGTTGGTGGCGACGATGGGGAGGCCAAGTTCGTAGGCAAGGTCGATGGCCCCGCGTTCGGCAAGGGCTTCGGTTTCTGGAAGCGCTCCGCCCGGGCCGGGGTGGCGCTGCAGTTCGACGTAGAGGCGGTTCGGGTAGATCGCGGCAAGGCGTTCCAGGATTGCACGGGCCTTGGCCTGCTGGCCGGTGGCGTGGAAGCGGCCGAGGGGGCCTTCGGGGCCGCCGGTGAGACAGATGAGGCCGTCGGCGTGTTGGGCCAGTTCGTCGAGCGTTACCTGCGGCAAGTTCGACGAGCTGTCGATGGTGCCCTCGATGTAGAGAAGCGTGTTGAGCCGCATCAGGTTCATGTAGCCGCGTTCGTTCTGCGCGAGGAGGACGATGGACGCGGGAAGGCGGGGTTTCTCGCCCGGCTGGGCGGGGTCGTGGGCGATGCTGATCTGGCAGCCGACGATGGGCTGTACCCCTGCGCCCATGGCGGTGACAGAGAATTCCAGCGCGGCGAACATGTTGTTCGTGTCGGTCACCGCCACAGCAGGCATGTTCTGCGCGGTGCAGAGGCCGACGAGTTTCTTGACCGGCACCGCGCCTTCAAGAAGCGAGTGTTCTGTGTGGGTGCGAAGGTGGATGAATCGGGGATTTGCGCCGGGCATGAGGCGAGTCTAGCGCAGGTTCGCAGGTGACGGGAAGGCTCGTCGTGGACTTCGTCACTCCTCGCAGGACGCACCGACGAGGAGTCGAAGACGAACGAGGAGGTCAGGCTTCCTCGGCCAGCGCGCGGATGACCGAGGGTCGTTCGGACATCATCTGACGGTGGGCCATGACTCGGGGGATCTCCGCGGTGTCGACCTGGTCGCCCTCGATCCAGGTGGACATGGTGAAAAGGTAGGGGTCGGCGATGGTGTAGGTGTCGCCCATCACGAAGGGGCCTTCCAGCATGGTGTCCTCGACCAGCTTGAAGGCGGCGGTGACTGAGGTGGGGACATAGGATTTCAGCGCGGCCTGGGCGGCGGGGTCGTCGGTCCAGCGGTTGCCGCGAGGGCCGTGGGCGTGGGCAACGTGCAAGGTGGACGAAAGGAAGGCGTTGAAGGACTGGAGCCGGGCCAGGGCGAAGGGGTCGGTGGGGGCGAGGTTGGCCACCGGGAAGGACTGGGCGACGTAGGTCAGAAGCGCGGTCGTCTCGGTCAGGATACCTTGTGGGGTGGCAAGGGCGGGGACGCGGCCCTTTGGGTTCACGGCGAGAAACTCGGGTGCGCGCTGCTCGCCCTTGGCGAAGTCGATGCGGTGCAGCGTGTAGTCGGTCCCGGCGTCGATCAGAGCGATATGGGTCGCCAGCGCGCAGGTCCTGGGGGTGTAGTAGAGCGTGAGCATGATCCGTCCCCGTTGTTGGTTCGGGTCATCCTGTCAGATCGCCGCGTGGGGCGCAGCCCGAAACTTTGCAGGTCCGGGCTGCGGGTATGCGATCCTCAGGCCGCGATGCGGGGCATTGGGCGCAGGGCGGCAAGGGTCGCGAGGGCGATGATCGAGCCGATGCCGCCGAAGACGGCAAAATCGCTCCACGACGGTTTAATCACCATCAGGAAAACGATGGCGAACTGGACGGCATAATCCATCGTCGCCAGCCGGTAGAGGCGGTTCGCCTGGGGCAGAGCGGCCTCGGCGCCGTGGTCTTCGGCGATCTTGATCGCGCGTTCACAGCCCGGACCGATGACAGTGGCCCCGAACCCGGCGGTGAAGAGTACGCCGATCAGACCGAGGACGGTGAACGGTTGCCAGCCCCAGCCTGCGACAAACAGGAGCGCCACGCCAGTGGCAAGGGTCAGGACGCTGGATGGAATGAACAGACGGGGGGCAAGCAGTGTCGTGGCCCGCATCACCGCGATGCGCGTTTCGGCGCTGGAGTGACGGGCCATGAACATGCCGGCGATAATCATGGTAAAACCACCGCCGACCCAGAGGACGGCGGCGACGACGTGAGCGAATTTAAGGAGGGAAGCGAAGTCCATTCGAATTATCCATTTGTAGAACAGTTGATGGCTGCCCAATAGTCCGCGGTGCTGCGAAGGGCGAGTAGGGGAAGCCTTACCTTGGGTCAACTGTCGCTAGGACAGCCTCGCGCTGCCGGAATTTTCGGCAAATCTTGAAAACAGCTTCGCCTTTTGCGGAAGAGTTTGTTCTTGCCTTGAATCGTCCGACCGCGCTTGATGGAATGATAATCAGAAGAAGGGGCGCGTGGGTCGCTTTACGCCGCATCGGGCGACCACGCAAAGTGCTCCAAACGGGGAGACCGCGGCGGGCTGACGGATGAGCATTGCGTTTCTGTTGAACGGAACGCCGGTTCGCATCGAGGGGGAAGCCCCGACGCGGACCCTGCTGGACTGGCTGCGCGAAGTGCATGGTCTGCGCGGGACCAAGGAAGGCTGCAACGAGGGCGACTGCGGAGCCTGCACGGTGATGGTCACCGATGGCTCGGGGTCAAAGGCGCTGAACGCCTGCATCCTGTTCCTGCCCCAGTTGCATGGCAAGGCGGTGCGGACGGTTGAGGGTGTGTCGGGGCCTGATGGAGCGATGCATCCGGTGCAGGCGGCGATGGTGACGCATCACGGGTCGCAGTGCGGGTTCTGCACGCCGGGGTTCGTGGTCAGCATGGCGGTGGCGCATCTGAACGGGGACCGCGCGCATGATGATGCGCTGGCGGGGAACCTGTGCCGGTGCACGGGCTATGCGCCGATTGTCCGGGCGGCGGAGGCTGCGGCTGACGCGCCTGTGCCGGAGTGGATGAGGGCTGATCGTGACGCCGTTGCGTCCTTTGCGGCAGGCGAGGCGGGGGTGTTCCGGCCCTCTGGGTCGGATGAGCTGGCGGAGTGGTATGTGGCCAACCCCGACGCGGTGCTGGTGGCGGGCGCGACGGATGTGGGGCTTTGGGTGACAAAGCAGCTGCGCGATCTGCGTCCGGTGGCGTTCCTGAATGGAGTCGAGGACCTGAAGGGCATCGAGGTGCAGGGCGGGCAGCTGCATGTCGGGGCCTGTGTCACCATCAGCGCGCTGCGGGAGGCGGTGGCGGAGCGGTTGCCATCGTTTGGCGAGCTGCTCCGGCGGTATGCGTCTGTGCAAGTGCGGAATGCGGCGACGATCGGGGGGAATATCGCCAACGGCTCGCCCATCGGGGACGGGCCGCCGGCGCTGATCGCTCTGGGGGCGACGCTGCATCTTCGGCGGGGCGATGAGATGCGGTCGATGCCGCTGGAGGACTTCTTCCTGGAGTATCGCAAGCAGGATCGCCGCCCGGGGGAGTTCGTGGCGGGGGTGTCGTTCCCGGAGCGGGCGGAGGCGCTGCGCTGCTACAAGATTTCCAAGCGGTTCGATCAGGATATCTCGGCGGTTTGCGGGTGTTTCAATGTAGCCGTGGAGGGCGGCGTCGTGACCTCGGCCCGGATCGCATTTGGCGGCATGGCGGGGGTGCCGAAACGCGCTTCTGCGGCTGAGGTGGCGTTGGTCGGGAAACCCTGGACCGAGGCCACGGTGGAAGCGGCGGCCGAGGCGATGGCGGGGGATTTTGCGCCGATGTCGGACATGCGGGCCTCGGCTGGGTATCGGATGCTGACGGCGCAGAACCTGCTGCGTCGGTATTTCCACGATCTGTCGGGGGTGCCCGTCTCGGTGCTGGAGGTGATGCCATGAGCATGGGGAAAGCCCTGCCGCATGACGCGGCGCCGCTGCATGTGACGGGGCAAGCGCGGTATGTGGATGACCTGCCCTTGGCCAGTGCGCTGCATCTGGCCTTCGGGCTGTCGACCGTGGCGCATGGCGAGATCACGGGAATTGATCTGTCGGCGGTTCGGGCGGCCAAGGGCGTTTTCGCGGTGCTGTCGGCCGACGATCTTCCGGACATGCCGGATTGCAGCCCTTCCGCGCATGACGAGCCGCTGCTGGCGGTGGGAAAGGTCCACTACGTCGGGCAGCCGGTATTTCTTGTGATTGCCGAAAGCCACCTCGCGGCCCGGAAGGCGGCGCGGTTGGGGAAGATCACCTATCGCGAGTTGCCGGCGCTGCTGACGGTGGACGATGCGTTGGCGGCGAACAGCCGGTTCGAGCAGGGGCCGGTGGTCTGGGCGAAGGGCGATGCTGCTCGGGCCATCGAGGGGGCACCACGGGTCGTCGAGGGGTCGTTCGAGGTGGGGGGGCAGGAGCACTTCTATCTGGAGGGGCAGGTCGCGGCGGCGGTGCCTCAGGAAGGCGGGGATGTGGTTGTCCATTCCTCGACCCAGCATCCGACCGAAGTGCAGCACAAGGTGGCGCACGCGCTCCACCTGCCGATGAGTGCGGTACGCGTGGAAGTGCGCCGGATGGGCGGGGGGTTCGGGGGTAAGGAGAGCCAGGGGAACGCGCTGGCGATTGCCTGTGCGGTGGCGGCGCGTCTGACGGGGCGGCCGTGCCGGATGCGGTATGACCGGGATGACGACATGGTCATCACGGGAAAGCGGCATGATCTGAGGATCAAGTATCGCGCGGGGGTGGATGATGAGGGCCGCATACTGGGGCTGGAGTTCACGCATCTGTTCCGTTGCGGGTGGTCTCAGGACCTGAGCCTGCCGGTGGCGGACCGGGCGATGTTGCATGCGGACAACTGCTATCACCTGCCGCATATCCGCATCGAGAGCCACCGGCTGAAGACCAACACCTGCAGCGCCACGGCCTATCGGGGCTTTGGCGGGCCGCAGGGGATGGTGGGCGTCGAGCGGGTCATGGACCATGTGGCCTTCGTCGTGGGGCGCGAGCCGCTGGAGGTGCGCAAGGCCAACTTCTATCGCGGGATGGCCAGCCCCGGGGGCGCTTCGCCCCCCGGACCCCCCGAGGATACTTCCGGACAGAAAATGGGGGAGGTCGATCTGACCTCTCGTGGGGCGGCGGCTCCGGTAGGATCGCATGATCTTGCGCCGGACGGGCGGGTTCAGACGACGCCGTATCACATGCCGGTGGAAGACTTCATCGGGCATGAGCTGGTGGCGGAGTTGGAGCGGACCAGCGACTACCGGGCGCGGAAGGCGGAGATCGCGGAGTGGAACCGGCGGTCTCCGGTCCTGAAGCGGGGGATCGCGCTGACGCCGGTGAAGTTCGGGATCTCGTTCACGCTGACCTGGCTGAACCAGGCGGGGGCGCTGGTGCATGTTTACCAGGACGGGTCCATCGCGCTGAACCATGGCGGGACCGAGATGGGACAGGGGTTGTTCCAGAAGGTGGCGCAGGTGACGGCGTCGGTGTTCGGGGTGGATGCCTCGGTGGTGAAGATCACGGCGACGGATACCGGGAAGGTGCCAAACACGTCTGCGACGGCTGCGTCGTCGGGGGCGGATCTGAACGGGATGGCGGCGAAGGCGGCGGCGGAAACGATCCGCGGGCGGCTGGCGGAGTTCATCGCCGAGAAGCATCAGGTTAAGCCCTCCTCTGTCCGGTTCGTGGATGGGACGGTGAAGGTCGCCGGGGAGGTCTACGACTGGGCGCGGGTGGTGGCCTGGGCCTATCAGGCGCGGGTCTCGTTGTCCTCGACCGGCTATTACGCGACGCCGAAGATCATCTGGGACCGCGTGAAGGGGACGGGGCGGCCATTCTTCTACTTCGCTTACGGGGCGGCGGTGACCGAGGTTGTGATCGACCGGCTGACCGGGGAGAACCGGATTTTGCGGGCGGATCTGCTGCATGACACGGGGACCTCTTTGAACCCGGCCCTGGATATCGGGCAGGTCGAGGGGGCTTATGTTCAGGGCGCGGGGTGGCTGACGACCGAGGAGCTGGTCTGGGACGGGAAAGGGCGTTTGGCGACGCATGCGCCGTCGACCTACAAGATCCCGGCCTGTTCGGATCGGCCTGACGTGTTCAACGTGGCCTTGTGGGGCAAGCCCAACCGCGAGGATGCGGTGGGCAAGTCGAAGGCGGTGGGCGAGCCGCCGTTCATGCTGGGGATCTCGGCGCTGTACGCGCTGTCGGATGCGGTGGCGGCTTGCGGGGATGGGTCGGTCTATCCGGCGCTGGACGCCCCGGCGACAGCGGAGCGGGTGTTGATGGCGGTGCGGAGGGTCGAGCGTGTTTGACCTTTCGGCATTGGCGGCAGCCTTGGCGGTTCACGGGCGGGTGGCCCGGGTGGTGATTGCCTCGGTCGAGGGGTCCAGCCCTCGTGAGGTCGGGGCTTCGATGCTGGTCTGGGATCACGGTCAGTCGGGGACGATTGGCGGCGGGGCGCTGGAGTTCGAGGCGGCGGCGAAGGCGCGGGAATGGTTGGCGGGTTTCCCCCTCACCCCAACCCTCTCCCCCGGTGGGGAGAGGGGGTATGTTGCACCCCGGGTTGAGCGGATTGCTCTGGGGCCGTCGCTGGGCCAGTGCTGCGGTGGGGCGGTGGTGCTGTGGACCGAGGTATTCGAAGCGGTGCCGGAGGCTGTGGCCGGCGTCGTGGCACGCGGTGCGGACGAGATGCCCTTGGCGGTCAGCCGGGTGCTGGCGGCGGCTCGGGGGCAAGGGGTGCGGCCTGCGCCGGGGCTGATAGCGGGCTGGCTGGTGGAGCCGGTGGCTGAGGCGGATCGCCAGGTCTGGGTTTGGGGTGCGGGGCATGTGGGGCGGGCTTTGGTGTCCGTGCTGGCCCCGCTGCCCGGGATTGCGGTGACCTGGGTGGATGTGGCGGCGGAGCGGTTTCCGGATCTGGTGCCGGAGGGGGTTACGGTCGTTCCGGCGAGCGATCCGGCTTTGGTGGCGGATCACGCGCCCGTGGGGGCGGAGCATCTGGTGCTGACGTTCTCCCATGCGCTGGACCTGGAGCTGTGCCATCGGCTGTTGCTACGCGGTTTCCGGTCGTGCGGGTTGATCGGTTCGGCGACGAAGTGGGGGCGGTTCCGGTCTCGGTTGCGGGCGGTGGGGCATGAGGCGGGGTCGATCTCGCGGATCAGGTGTCCGATTGGCGATCCGTCTTTGGGCAAGCATCCGCAGGCGATTGCAGTGGGCGTGGTGGCGGAGATGTTGCGGGCTTCGGCCCTGGCGGTGGGGGAGAAGCGGGCATGACCAGACCTGAACTGCTGCGGGTTGAGGGGATCACCAAGGCCTATCCGGGGGTGGTGGCGAACTCGGACGTGTCGTTCTCCATCGGCGAGGGAGAGATCCACGCGCTTCTGGGCGAGAACGGGGCGGGGAAGTCGACCATGGTCAAGATGATCTATGGTCTGGTCCGACCGGATACGGGGACGATGACCCTACGGGGCGCGGCTTACACGCCGTCGAAGCCGGCCGAGGCGCGGCGGCTGGGCGTGGCGATGGTGTTCCAGCACTTCAGCCTGTTCGAGGCGCTGAATGTCGCGGAGAACGTCGCGCTGGGGATGGAGAACCCGCCGCCGATGCGGGAGCTGGCGGCGAAGATCCGGGCGGTGTCGGAGGAGTATGGGTTGCCGCTGGACCCGTCGCGGATGGTGGGGGACCTGTCGGCGGGGGAGCGGCAGCGGGTGGAGATCATCCGGTGTCTGCTGCAGGACCCGAAGCTGTTGATCATGGACGAGCCGACGTCGGTGCTGACGCCGCAGGAGGTGGAGATCCTGTTCCGCACGCTGCGGCAGTTGTCGAGCGAGGGAACGGCGATCCTGTACATCAGCCACAAGCTGGAAGAGATCAAAAGCCTGTGCGACGAGGCGACGATCCTGCGCCGGGGGAAGGTGGTGGCCACCTGCACGCCTCGGGAACGTACTGCGCGGGAGATGGCGGAGCTGATGGTCGGCCAGGCGCTGAAGACGCCCGAGCGGCGGGTAGGGGCGAAAGGCGAGGTGGCGCTTGGGGTGTCAGACCTGTCGGTGGAGTCGCCGATTCCGTTCGGGACCTCGTTGAAAGGGATCAGCTTCACGGTGGCGAAGGGCGAGGTGCTGGGCATCGCGGGGGTGGCTGGGAACGGACAAGATGAGCTTTTGCTCGCATTGTCTGGGGAGCTGAAGGCGGCGGCGGACAAGGTGCGAGTATCGGGTCAGCCGGTCGGCGACCGGGGACCGGTGGATCGGCGGAAGGCTGGGCTGGTGGCGGCGCCGGAGGATCGCTATGGGCATGCGGCGGCTCCGGACATGTCGTTGGTCGAGAACGCGTTTCTGACGGCAGGCGTCCGCAAGGGTTTGACGAAGAACGGGTTCGTGGACTGGGCAGGCACCCGCAAATTCGCCGAGGAGATCATCAAGGCTTATGACGTACGCACGCCGGGGCCGGATGTGGCCGCACGGGCATTGTCGGGTGGGAACCTGCAGAAGTTCCTGATGGGGCGCGAGTTGATGCAGGGGGCATCCGTCATCGTCATCAACCAGCCGACCTGGGGGGTGGATGCGGCAGCGGCGGCGCAGATCCGGCAGTCGATCCTGGACCGGGCGGGCGAAGGCGCGGCGGTCGTGGTCATAAGTCAGGACCTCGACGAGCTTCTGGAAGTCTCGGACAGCTTTGCCGTCCTGAATGAAGGGCGGCTGACCAAGCCGCGGCCGGCGGAGGGGCTGACCATGGACGAGATCGGATTGATGATGGGCGGCGCCCACGGGATGGAGGTCGCGCATCATGCTGATGCTTGAAAAGCGCCCGACGCCGAGCCGGTTCTGGCTGTATGCGACGCCGCCCGTTGCGGTGATCCTGACGATGATCGCAGGCGGCATCCTGTTTGCCGCGATGGGCAAGAACCCGTTCGAGGTGATCCGGACGATCTTCTGGGACCCGGTCTTTGGCGAGTTCGCCTTCTATCTGCGCGGGCAGCTTCTGGTGAAGGCAGGGCCGCTGATTCTGATTGCCATCGGGCTTGCGCTGGGGTTCCGGGCGGGGATATGGAACATCGGTGCCGAGGGCCAGTACATCATGGGCGCGATCTTCGGCGCCAGTGTCGGGCTGGCGGTGTTTCCGACGGAAAGCCGGTGGATCTTTCCGGTCATGGTGGTGGCAGGGGCCTTTGGCGGCTGGCTGTGGGCGATGATCCCGGCGATCCTGAAGACGCGGTTCAACACCAACGAGATCCTGGTTTCGTTGATGCTGGTCTATGTGGCCGAGACGATCCTCGCCAAGGCCTCGACAGGTTTCCTGAAGAACCCCGAGGGGATGGGCTTTCCGGGAAGCCGCAACTTCAGCAGCTATCCGGCGGCGCAGAACGGGTTCCTGTATGAGCCGCTGGGCCTGCATTGGGGTGGCGTTGCGGCGCTGGTGACGGGGGTGCTGGCCTATGTCCTGCTGACGCGGCATCAGGCGGGATTCCAGATCCGGCTGGCCGGGCAAGCGCCAAGGGCGGCGCGGTTCCACGGGGTGTCGCCTGCGCGGCTGGTGGTGCTGTGCATGGGGATTTCCGGCGCGCTGGCCGGGCTGGCGGGGATGTTCGAGGTGACGGGACCGGCCGGGCAGATCAGCATCGACTTCAACACCGGCTACGGGTTCACCGCGATCATCGTGGCCTTCCTTGGGCGGCTGAACCCCTTGGGGATCGTGCTGGCCGGGTTCCTGATGGCGCTGACCTATGTGGGGGGCGAGATGGCGTCGACGAACCTTGGCTTGCCGGATGCGGCGATCCAGGTGTTCCAGGGGATGCTGTTGTTCTTCCTGTTGGCGGTGGATGTGTTGACGAACTATCGGTTCCGGCTGGCTGTGGGGGCGCGTTGAGATGGACTTTGGTGGGATCAATCCGGTCATCCTGATCGCAACCCTGATGGCCTCGGCGGTGCCGATCCTGATGGCGGCGCTGGGCGAGACGGTGGTGGAGCGCGCGGGTGTGCTGAACCTAGGCGTCGAGGGGATGATGGTCATCGGGGCCCTTGGCGGGTTCATCGTGGCGGTCGAGACGGGAAGCCCCGTGCTGGGCTTTGTCGGCGGGGCCGTGGCGGGGGCGGTGCTGAGCCTCATCTTCGCGCTGCTGACCCAGGTGTTCCTGGCGAACCAGGTGGCGACGGGGCTGGCGCTGACACTGTTCGGACTGGGTGTGTCCAGCCTTGGCGGGCAAGGCTACAACGGGATCAAGCCGCCGCCGACCACGCAACTGCTGCCGGACGCTCTGGCAGACCTGCCGGTGGTGGGGCCGATTGTCTTTGGCCATGACTGGGTGGTCTATTTCAGCATCGCGATGACCGCCGTGCTGTGGTGGGTGCTGAAGGCGACCCGCGTGGGACTTATCATCCGCGCGGTGGGCGAAAGCCATGAGGCGGCCCATGCGCTGGGTTACAAGGTCAACCGCATCCGGCTGATGTGCATCGCCTTTGGCGGGGCGATGGCGGGGATGGGCGGGGCCTATGTCTCGCTTGCCCGGGTGCCGCAGTGGGTGGACGGGATCACGGCGGGGGCGGGGTGGATCGCGCTGGCCATAGTCGTCTTCGCCAGCTGGAAGCCCTGGCGTGTGCTGATCGGTGCCTATCTTTTCGGCGGGATCACCGTGCTGCAACTGAACCTGCAGGTCGCGGGCAGTGGCATCCCGGTCGAGTACTTGTCCATGGCCCCCTATCTGATAACCATCCTTGTGCTGGTCATCATGTCTGCGGGACGCAAAGCGAATGGCGCTCCGGCTGCGCTGGGCCAAAACTTTCACGCCTCGCGTTGAGGCCTACAACTGCAGGGTCGCAACAGGCCCTGCCACCAAGGGGAGAACGAGTATGAAACGGAGAAATCTGCTGGCGACCGCCGCAATGGGGCTGCTCTTGGCCTCGGGCGGCGCCTTTGCGCAGGGCATGGACAAGGTGAAGGCCTGCTTCGTCTATGTCGGCCCGATCGGCGATGGCGGCTGGACCTTCCAGCACCACCAGGGCGCGCTGGCCGTGCAAGAGGCCTATGGCGACAAGGTCGAGATCCAGTATCAGGAAAACGTGCCGGAAGGTGCAGACGCCGAGCGCGTGCTGACCCAGATGGCGCTGGGCGGCTGCAACATCATCTTCACGACCTCGTTCGGCTACATGGACCCGACGAACGCCGTCGCGGCCAAGTTCCCGGACGTGAAGTTCGAGCATGCCACGGGCTTCAAGCGGGAGCATCCGAACGTTTCCACCTACAACGCCCGCTTCTATGAGGGCCGCGCGATCCAGGGCCATATCGCGGGCAAGATGACCAAGTCGAACAAGATCGGCTACATCGGGTCCTTCCCGATCCCCGAGGTCGTCATGGGGATCAACAGCTATTACCTGCACGCCAAGAAGGCGAACCCGAACGTCGAATTGTCGGTCGTCTGGGCCTTCACCTGGTTCGACCCGGCCAAGGAAGCCGACGCGGCCAAGGCGCTGATCGACCAGGGCGTGGACGTGATCGCGTCGCACACCGACTCGACTGCGCCCCTTGCCGAGGCTGCCAAGACCAACGGCGCGGTGATCGGCTTTGGTCAGGCGTCGGACATGGCGGAATACAAGGACGGGCCGCGGGTGTCGTCGATCATCGACAACTGGGCGCCCTACTATGTGAAGCGCGTCGGCGCTCTGCTTGACGGGACCTACGCGCAGCAGGACGCCTGGGAAGGCATCGCGGGCGGCGAAGTCGAGATCGGCGAGATCACGGCAGCGGTTCCGGCCGAAGTGAAGGCCGAGGCGGAGGCGCTGCGCGATGCGATCGCGGCGGGGACCTATCACCCGTTCACCGGGCCGATCAACAAGCAGGACGGCTCGCCCTGGCTGGCAGAGGGCGCGACTGCCCCCGATGGCGACCTTCTGGGGATGAACTTCTACGTCGAAGGCATCGTGGGCGACATCCCGCAGTGATGGGGCAGCCCGTCTGACAGGTAAAGGCCCGCTTCTGGCGGGCCTTTTTCATGCTGCGGGCCTGTGGCAGGGTGCGGCCATGACACAGATTTCCCAAGGGCTGGCCTTCGGGGCCATGCAGTTCGGCACCACCGCCGATGACCGTGCGGCGGCGGCGATGGTCGAGGCCTGTCTGGAGGCAGGTGTCCGCGATTTCGACACGGCGCATGGCTATGGCGATGGGGCGTCCGAGCGGATGCTGGGTGCGCTACTGCGCGGGGTCGAGGGCGTGCGGATTGCCACCAAGGCGGGCTATTTCGGCGGGGCAGGACGCGCGAACCTGCGGGCGCAGCTGTCGGAAAGCCTGGACCGGATCGGGCTGCCGCTGGACCTGTTCTACCTGCATCGTTTCGACCCCGGCACTCCGCTGGAGGAAACGGTGGCGGCGCTTCTGGAGGTGAAGGCCGAGGGTCTGGCGCTGCGTGTCGGCGTATCGAACTTCGCGGCCTGGCAGGTGATGAAGGCGCAAGCGATTGCCGGTGCGATGGGCGGGCGGATCGACGCGATCCAGCCGATGTATTCGGCGGTGAAGCGGCAGGCCGAGGTCGAGATCCTGCCGATGGCGATGGATCAGGGGATGGCGGTCTACAGCTATTCGCCACTGGGCGGTGGGTTCCTGACCGGAAAATATGCGGCAGGGGGCGAGGGGCGGCTGACAACGGATGCGCGCTATGCCCGCCGCTATGCCGGTGTGCCTGCGGGCGTGGATGGGGCTTTCGCGCGGCTGGCGGCCGAGGCGGGTCTATCTCCGGTGACGCTGGCGGTTGCCTGGGTGATGGCGCATCCGGCGCGGGTGGTGCCCATCGTCTCGGCCCGCGATGCGGTGCAGCTGGCCCCGGCGCTGGCGGCTGCCAGGGTGCGGCTGGACGATGATCTGTATGCCGCCGTGGCCGCGCTGGTCCCTGCCCCGCCGCCCGCGACCGACCGCAGCGAGGAAGGGCCGGGTTGAAACCGGCGGGCGGGAGTGGTTTGAGGGGCGGGTAAGGCGGGGGGCAAGCATGGACGCGGATTTTCTGATTATCGGGGGCGGGATCGCGGGCATCTCGGCGGCGGCGCGCATGTCGGAGCTGGGGTCGGTCATCGTGCTGGAGACCGAGGAGGCGCTGGCGCATCACGCTTCGGGCCGGTCCGCCGCGCTGTTCGAGCCGCGTTATGGCGCACCTGCGGTGGTGGGGCTGTCGATGGCGTCCGAGGCCTACTTTCGGTCGGTGCCGGGGGTGCTGTCACCGCGCGGGCTTTTGCTGGTGGGGAAGGCCGACAGGGCGGAGGCCTTCGAGCATGATCTGGTGGACATGCACTTCGACCGGATCAGCGTCGAGGAAGCGCGGGGGATCGTGCCGATCCTGAACCCGGACGTCGTGGCGATGGCGGGTTACGCCGCCCATGCCGAGGATGTGGATACAGACCTTCTGGTGCAGGGCTTCGCGCGTGAGGCCAAGGGGCGCGGGGCTAAGGTGCTGACCAAGGCTCGGGTGACGGCGATTGCGAAGGAAGGTGCGGGTTGGCGCGTGACCTCGTCTGCGGGGGAGTTCACCGCGCGGATAGTGGTGAACGCGGCGGGGGCCTGGGTGGACCAGGTAGCCGCGATGGCCGGGGTGCGGCCGCTTGGCTTCACGCCCTACCGCCGGTCGATGGCGCGGATTCCGGCACCGGGCGGGCATGATGTGAGCAAATGGCCGATGATGTTCGGACCCGGCGAGGACTGGTACGCAAAGCCCGATGCGGGGGCGCTGATCGTCAGCCCCGCCGAGGAGGACCTGATGGAGCCGCATGACGCCTGGGCCGACGACATGGTGCTGGCGGAAGGCCTCGCGCGATATGAGGAGATGGTTACGGAACCGGTGACGCGGCTGATTTCCAACTGGGCGGGTCTGCGGACTTTTGCGCCGGACCGGGTGCTGGTCATCGGGCCGGACGCGCGGGAGCCTGCGTTCTTCTGGCTGGCGGGCCAGGGCGGCTATGGGTTCCAGACAAGCGCGGCGGCAAGCCGTCTGGCCGCCGACCTGATCGGGGGGCGGACGCCCGAGCTGGACGCGGAACTGGTCGCACAACTGGCGCCCTCACGCTTCGGTTGACGCACGTCAAGGCTCCTTTCCGGTCCCTGTGCAATGCAGTGGGCCGGAAAAGGAGACCGCGATGACCGAAGGCTACGCCACGAAGATCACCGACATGCGCAAGGAGTTGCGCGCCCTGAACGCCCTGGTTCCGGAAACGGCCAAGGGTTTTGGCGGGCTGTCCAGGGCCGTCAAGGACAACGGACCGCTCAGCGTGAAGGAGAAGGAATACATCGCGCTTGGCATGTCCGTGATCCTGCGCTGCGAGCCTTGCATCAACTTTCACGTCGAGGCGCTGATGAAGGCGGGTGCGACGCGCGAGGAGCTGGGCGATGTTCTGGCCATGGCGGTGCAGATGGGCGGCGGGCCGGGGCTGATGTACGCCGGGCACGCGCTGGCCTGTTGGGACGAATTGTCTGCAGCCTGATCCAGCGACGGAAACCGGGAGGAGGTTCGTAATACATGTATAAACCTTTGAAGGAGTATGCATGATGAAACGGATTCTCACGTCCACTGCCCTGACCCTTGCGCTTGCCGGTGCAGCTTTCGCCCAAGCGGGCAATCCCGGTGCGCATTTCGTGCAGAATTGGGATGACGACGGCGACGGGGCCGTCACGCTGGAGGAGGCGCAAACCAAGCGCGACAACCTTTTCACCTCGTTCGATGCGGACGAGGACGGAAAGCTGTCGTCCGAGGAATACGCCGCCTTTGACGAGTTGCGGGCCGCCGATCAGGAGATGATGCGGGAAGAGATGGGCGCGATGGCCGGTGTCGGCATGGGCCAGGGCAAAGGAATGGGCCAGGGCAAGGGCATGGGGCAGGGAATGGGACCGGGCATGATGCGCGCGGAAGGCGGCATGATGCGCGGCTTCAACGATGCTGACGGCGATGGCCTGGTCTCGCGCGAGGAGTTTGTCGGACGCACGCCGGACTGGTTCGCGATGATGGACAGCGACGGCAACGGCAAGATCACCGAGGACGACTTCGGGCGCTGATGTCAGCGGAATTCCCCGCCGGGGCCGCGCTACCTGATGACAGGACCAGCTCCGGCGTGAGACCATCGCGGCATGCAGTCGATCCGGTTTCTCTCGCTTGTCCTGCTTTGCCTGACCCTTGTTGCCTGTGGCGCTCGCTCAGGCCGGGTTGATGCGACTTCCCCTGACGAGATTACCGTGATGAGCGCGAATTTCGCGGACAGTGATCCGACGGACTGGCCCGGGCGGTCCCCCGACCGCTATCCCGTGCACGGGATTGACCTGTCACGGTTCCAGACCAGTGTCGACTGGCGCGAGGCGCGGGCCAACGGGGTGAACTTCGCGTTCATCAAGGCGACCGAGGGCGGCGACCTGGTGGACCCGATGTTTGATGCTCACTGGCGCGGGGCTGCAGCGGCGGGGGTCAAGCGCGGGGCCTACCACTTCTTCTATCATTGCCGCCCGGCGGCCGAGCAGGCGCGCTGGTTCATCAAGCATGTCCCGCGCACTCCGGGCGCGCTGCCCCCGGTTCTGGACATGGAATGGACGCCGACCAGCCCGACCTGCACCATCCGCCGCGATGGAGCGACGATCCGTGAGGAAGCACAGATCTTCCTCGACATCCTGGAGCGCCATTACGGCCAGAGGCCGATGATCTACACCACGGTCGACTTCTTCGACGATACCGAGCTGTGGCGGCTGAAAGGGGTGGAATTCTGGCTCCGCTCGGTCGCCGATCATCCGCATGGCGTCTATGACGGCAATGCCTGGAGCTTCTGGCAATACACCTCGACAGGGGTGATCCCGGGTGTCGCCGGATCGGTCGACATCAACGTGTTCGCGGGGTCCCGTCAGGCCTGGGCCGACTGGGTGGCACAACGATCCCTATGACATTCCCGGCCTTGCTGCCCTATATGTGGCGAGATTGGAGACAATCTGTCGCCAAAATAGCACAGCCATGACGCAGCATTTGACTTAAGCTGCCTTAGTCCTGCCCTGCTTGCCGATGAAAAATGGGGCATCGAATAAGGGACGCCCAAGATGGATAAAACGATCCGCATTTTGAAGAAACTGGGTCTTGGTCGTGTTCGCAAGACCGAGGATGACACTCCGTTCGAGAAGCGCCTGAAGAAGGTGACGCGCATCCGTGTGGTCAACCAGCAGGGGCTTGGTGGCCCGGTCTTCAAAAACCGACAGCCAGAGACGGAAATCTGAGGCCGGTCATCAGATCGCGCAACTCTTGCCGGGCAGCGATGTTCGACAGGTTCAACTGATCGACGCCGGTATCCTTGAGGTCCAGAAGCGTCAGGCCGCGCGGGAACAGTTCGCGGAAGATCACCCGTTCAGAAAAGCCGTTCAGCACCCGAAAGCCGATGCGGCGGGACAGTTCTTCCAGTGCCGCGCCCACCTTCTTCTTGTTGTGCATCGCTTGGGCGCCAAGCCGGTTGCGCACGACGATCCAGTCGATCGGGGCCAGTCCAGCTTGCGCCCGCATCTGGCGCGCACCCCAGACCATTTCGGAATAGATTGATGGCCCCTTGATCTTGCCGGTAACGCCATCGACGCGGGCCAAGAGGTCGAAGTCGACAAAGCTGTCGTTCAGGGGCGTAATCAGCGTGTCGGCAAGGGTGTGGGCGACCTGTGACAGGCGGGTGTGGCTGCCGGGGCAGTCGATGACGATGTAGTCCATCTCGGCGTCCATCGCCTCGACCGCGCGGGACAGGCGCAGGTCCTGCGCGTTCTCACCGTCGGCCACGCTAGAGGGATCGACCTCGGGCAGTTCGCGGTAGTCCGGTGTGGGCAGGTTGAGCCCGGCCTGGGCCATGTATGCGCGGCGGTTCTCGATGTAGCGGCCGAAGGATTTCTGGCGCAGGTCAAGGTCCAGCGCGCCGACCTTCTGCCCAAGGCGCGACAGGGCGGTGGCGACGTGCATGCAGGTGGTGGACTTGCCCGAGCCGCCCTTTTCATTCCCGACGACGATGATCCGCGCCATGCTGTTCCCTGTCCTTGTCCCGGGCGCTTTCTATGCGGGCAGGGGGGCAGGGGGAAGCAGGATTTCGCCCAAGGGAGGGGGCGGTCTGCGCAATGAATCCGACCGTAGCCTGCTTCTAGAGTGGCGGAAGTCTGATCCGCTCGACTGCACAGCGGAAACGGTGAAGCTCCCTCACAAACTCTGGCGCGTCGGACGTATCCAGAACGGCGAGTCGACGTTTGCCGACCCGGCGGTCCAGCATTCCCAAGGCACGCACAAGTGCTACTCTTGAGGAAAGAACCTCTTCGATGGGCTTAGATAGAAAATCGAAAAGCGCAGAATTGACGGACCAGAGGCCCATCGAACCCTTGGCATGGAGTTCGGCCTCAACATCTTCGGTTCGCTTCCTGGTCTTCTCTCCAACCATGAAATTGGGACTGCCTTGAGCTTCCCATTCATCGATAAAGAAGCGCATCGAACCCATGCTGTGCAACCGAACGCCGTCAATGGTGATCCAGCACTCTCCTTCTTGATCATGTGAGTGACGATAGCGCGTGGTCCAGATCTCTACGCGCCCCTTCACCGAGTCGGCGAAACCATCTTCGATAAGTTGCTTGAGTTTACTCCAGCGCATGAGTGATCTCTTGGATGCAATGGTTGGTTCAACTTCTGCCAAGGGCAAAAAATGAAGTGGGGGCGCACCATTCGGCGCGCCCCCCCCCTTGATCTTCACGCAGGCAGGTATCAGAAGCCCAGGCCGGCGTACTTGTTCTTGAACTTCGACACGCGGCCGCCGGTGTCCATCAGCTTGGCCTGCTGGCCAGTCCAGGCCGGGTGCGCCAGCGGGTCGATGTCCAGCGACATGGTGTCGCCGTCCTTGCCCCAGGTCGACCGGGTCTCGTAGGTCGAGCCGTCGGTCATCTTGATGGTGATGGTGTGGTAGTCGGGATGGGTATCGGCTTTCATGGCTCCACTCCTCACTCGGCTTTTTCTTTGTAGTTGGTAACTTCGGCGATCCGGGCCGACTTCCCGCGACGGGCGCGCAGGTAGTACAGCTTGGCGCGACGGACCTTGCCGCGGCGGACCACTTCGATGGAATCGATGTTGGTCGAGTAGAGCGGGAACACACGTTCCACGCCTTCGCCGAACGAAATCTTGCGAACGGTGAACGAGGCAGCGATCGTGGCGCCGCCCTTGCGGCCGATGCAGACGCCTTCGTAGGCCTGCACGCGCGAACGCGAGCCTTCGGTCACCTTGTAGCCGACACGGATGGTGTCGCCGGCCTTGAAGTCCGGGATGGTCTTTCCGAGGGAAGCGATCTGCTCCGCCTCGATCTGCGCGATGAGGTTCATGCGCTTTCTCCAGTTTTGCCTGCGGTGTTTTCCGCAGAGGTGATGCCGCGCCAGAGCTTCCGGTCTTCGTCCGGGTCCCCCCTGGTTGCCCAGGAAGCCCGCCGCAGGTGGCGCCTGCTTTGTGTGTGCCGCGCCCTCTGCGATGACCCTGCGGAAGAAGGCAGGCAGGCAAAGGGAATCGGGTCCGCGGGCCTGATGACCCCGGACTGGGCGCGTATAGGGGGAAGGGGCGGTCGGGTCAAGGGTCGCGGCGCGGTCAGCGGCCCCGTTTCTCCCACAGATCCGGGCGACGGGTGCGGGTCAGCGCCTCGGCTTCGGCCTTCCGCCATTTGGCGATTTCGGCATGGTTGCCGGATTGCAGGACGGACGGAATCTCCTGCCCCTCCCAGACGGAGGGACGGGTGTATTGCGGGTGTTCGAGAAGGCCGTCGGAAAAGCTTTCCTCCTCGGTCGAGGCGGCATTGCCGAGGACGCCGGGGATCAGGCGGACGGTGGCGTCAAGGATTGCCTGGGCGGCGATCTCTCCGCCCGTCAGGACGAAGTCGCCCAAGGAGATCTCTTCGACCTGGTGGTGGTCGAGGACGCGCTGGTCGACGCCTTCGAAGCGGCCGCAAAGCATCGTCAGCCCCTCGGCCTGGGCGAGACGGCGGGCGGTGCCTTGCGTGAAGGGCGCGCCGCGCGGGGAGAGGTAGATCACAGGCCAGCGGGCGCGGTCGACGGGGGTGCCGATGCGGGCGTGGCGGAAGGCGGCATCGACCACGTCGGCGCGCAGGACCATGCCCGCGCCGCCGCCTGCAGGAGTGTCGTCGACGTTGCGGTGCTTGCCTTCGCCGAAGGTGCGCAAGTCGATGGTCTCAAGCTGCCAGAGGCCGAAGTCCAGCGCCTTGCCGGTCAGTGACAGGCCCAGCGTTCCGGGGAAGGCCTCGGGGAACAGGGTGATGATCTTGGCCGTGAAGGCGCCCTTGACGAGCCGGGGTTCCTCCATCAGGTCGCGCGGCTGCAGGCTGGCGCGGACCTGCAGGCGACCATGGCTTCTCGGGGTATCTGGGGCGTCGGACATGGCGCGGGGCTTAGCGTGAAACGCCCGGTCTGGGAAGTCCCGCGTCAGGCGTGGCGCGCACTGACCTTTGCCGGGCGAACCGCGTCGACCGCAGGGCGCGCGACCGGAGCAGCGCCGGAGGACAGGGCGTTCTCGATCGAGCGGGCCAGCGCATGCAGCCCATCTCGCAGATCGGCCTGCAGATGGGCAGGCAGGTCCTGGCCAGGGTCGAGATCGGCTTCGGCCGCATCGCGCAGGTCTTGCGGGGTGGGGAAGTCCGTGGCCCGGTTCGGGAAGGCAGCCAGCAACGCGACGGCACGCGGCACATAAAGCCGCAGGACATCCGGATTGCCGTTGGCGATGGTGAAGGCCTTCGCCATGCCTTCGGGAATCAGGCCGGGGGCGACGATTTCAGGCTCGGTCGCCCAGAGGACCAGCGCCCGGCGCAAGGCAGCATGGCTGCGATCCGGCTTGGCCAATGCAGCGCAAAGCGCATCCAGCCGCAGGTCGGCAGTCACGACGGCAAGAGTATCGGCAACGGCGGTGCTGACCTGGGTATCAGGGGCGGAATCGGGCAGGTTCAGCAGGGGAATGATTGCCCGGGCCGCATCGCCTGCCGCGCTTTGGCCATAGGCTGTTTCGGCCTCGTCATCCAGAAAGTAGCCAAGGCTCGCCGCCTCGTGCGAATCCCACAGCATGCGACACAGCGGGATGGCAATGAACGACACCGAAAGCGGCAGGACCGGATTGACCGAAACCAAACCGATATCGGCCAGGCCGCCCAACCCGCGACCGATGCCGAACAGGACAGCGACCAGGACGATCTGCGACAGCACCTGGGCCAGGGCCGCAAGCCAGGCGCTGCCGCTCAGCCATTCCTCGGGCGAGGCGGGCCATTGTTCGGGACGCAGGACCATGAGCCAGACGACGAAGATTGCGGTGAAGGGGGCGACCATGCTCCAGCCAAAGCCGCAGAGCCCGGCAATCAGCGGCCCGATGTAGAGCAGTGCCGTCGCACCCTTCACAAGGCGCATGCGCGTAAGCATGTTCCACCCTTTCCCAATTGCCAGTCCCGGCCCAGGCAGGCCAGAAGATCAGTCGGATTCTTCCGGCAGATCGACAACAACGCGTCCAGCGGCCAAATCGACATTGGGCACGATTGCCGTGGTAAAGGGCAAAAGCAGGGCCGATTTATGACCAGTGGGCGATATTTCGAGGATATCACCCGCCCCATGGTTGTAAACGGCGGTGACTTTTCCGATCTGCGCACCACCCGTGTCAAAGGCGGACAGGCCGATCAGGTCGGCGTGGTAGAACTCATCATCCGGCAGGGACGGCAGCCGGTCGCGGGGCACGAACAGGCTGGTGCCCCGCAGGGCATCGGCCTGCTCCTTTGTCGCTATGCCTTTGATCCTGGCCCCGAATCCGCCCGCAACGGGTCGGGTCAGGGTGATCTGGAACTCGCGTTCGCCACCCTCGTCAAACAGCGGACCGTAGGCGCCGATGTCGGTGGGTTCGGAACAGAAGGACTTGAGCCGGACCTCTCCCGAGACGCCGAACGCCCCAGCAATGGCACCGATGCAGATCAGGTCGGACATCAGCGTGTCTCCAGGTGCAGAGCGGCAGCGCGGATTTCCCAGCCGGCGCGTTCCAGTTCGGGCACGGTATTGTCCTCCTCGGGCCAACCGATGCAGAGATATCCGATGAAACGCCAGTTGGCCGGGACGTCAAGGTCCCGGGCGAGGCGGGTGGGGTCCAGGATGGAGACCCAGCCGAGGCCGAGGCCCTCGGCCCGGAGTGCGAGCCAGAGTTGGATGATCGCGCCAACAACGGAATAGGCGCGGGTCTCGGGCATGGTCGCGGCCCCAAGGCCGTGGCCCTTGGGCGTCGAGTCGTCGCTGAACACGGCGAGGTGCACCGGAGCCTCGGTCATGCCGGAGAGTTTCAGTCGGGCGTAGACGGCCGCGCGGTCGTCTGATTGACAGGCCAGTGCCTGGGCGTTGCAGTCGCGGTAGTTGGCAAGGCAGGCGGCACGGGCCTGGGCCGATTGGACCCGGAGAATGCGCCAGGGTTCCGACAGGCCCACGGACGGTGCCAAGGCAAAGGCCTGCAGGCCGCGGGCAAGCAGGTCTTCGGGAACCGGATCGGTGCGGAAGCGGCGCACATCACGCCGCCACCGCATGAGCCCGGCCAGCTCGGCCCGAAAGGCAGGGCTGAACTGGCCGGTCAAAATGTTACTCGGCAGCCGGTTCGGCGGCGCGGGCGGCTTTCTTGGCGGCGCGCTCGGCCATCGCCTTGCCGGGTGTGCCGGTCTTGGGGTTGTTGCGGGCGGCCTTCGGGCGGGCGCCGGCGGCTTCCAGGAAGCGGGCGATCCGGTCGGTCGGCTGGGCGCCCTGCGACAGCCAGTGCTGCACGCGCTCCATGTTCATGACGACGCGCTTTTCGTCGTCCTTGGCCAGCAGCGGGTTGTAGGTGCCGAGCTTTTCAAGGAAGCGGCCGTCGCGCGGCATGCGCGAGTCGGAGGCGACGATCGAGTAGAACGGGCGCTTCTTGGAACCACCGCGCGCGAGACGGATTTTCATAGCCATGATGTTACTCCTATTTGGCTGGTAACGGGGCAAGCCCCTGTTATTTCTGCAGTTTCTCGTGATGCCTGATGACTTCGGAGATGATGAAGGTCAGGAATTTCTTGGCCAGCTCGGGTTCGAGGTCGGCCTCGGTTGCAAGCTGGTGGAGCCGCGCCATCTGGCGCGACTCGCGGTCGGGGTCGGAGGGAGGAAGGCCGTGTTCGGCCTTCAGCCGGCCGACGGCCTGGGTGTGCTTGAACCGTTCGGCAAGCGTATAGACAAGGATCGCATCAAGCCGGTCGATCGAGGCGCGATGGTCCTTCAGCAGTTCGGATGCGCGGGTTGCGGCGTCCATCAGTCCCCCCTTTTCGACGTCTGCATTGCGTCTGTTTTCGGTATACCGGGCGTATGCACGCGCGTATGTCCGGCCTTCGGCGCAACGGGCGTGTGGACCCAGACCTGCGCCCCGTCGAAATCCGCGGACCGCGTCGCACCAAGCCGTTCGGCGACGCAGATCGAGCGGGGATTGGCCGGGTCGATGTAGCTGACCACCCGGTCCATCCCCATCGCCACGAAGGCATGGTCGCGCAGCGCGCGGGCGGCCTCGGTGGCGTAGCCCTGCCCTTCCGCCGAGGGGCGGAACAGGTAGCCCAGCTCCGGCTCCTGGTCGCCGGGTTCGAAGCCGATCAGGACAAAGCCAAGCGGGTCACCCCCAGCCTTGCGTTCAACGGTCCACAGACCATGGCCGCGCAGCAGCCAGAGGCCGCAGCTGGCGGCGAATTCGGTGAAGGCGTCGTCACGGTCGAAAGGTCCGCCCAGATGTGGGCCTGCGGGGCCGGTGAAGATCTCGGCCCAGGCGTCGAAATCGGCGAGGGTTGGCGCGCGAAGTCGCAGGCGCGCGGTCTCGATCTCCGGGAGCATGCCGGACAGCGTGGCCGCGAAGGTGGCGGCCGGGCCGGGGATGGCGATTTCATGCGGGGCGCGCGACGTCATGCCAGGACCTCCGGTCCAGTATGACGCCAGACGTTGATGGTCTTGTCGAAGAAGACCTTCTCGCGTTCCGGAGTAGCACCAAGGCGCTTTGCCACGGCCTCGGACTTCGGGTTTGCCGGGTCAATGTAGCTGATCAGCGGCGCGTGGCTCAGCCGGGCATGGTAGTCGGCCTTTGCAGCGCGGGCGGCCTCGACGCAGTAGCCGTGGCCTTCGTGGCCGTCGAACAGATGCCAGCCGAGTTCCGGTTCATCCCAGCCGTCGTGAAAGATCACGCCGACGCGGCCGATGAAGTCGCCCGCCTTGGTGTCGACCGAGTAAAACCCATGCCCGCGCAGCGCCCAATGGCCGATGTTGGCCAGAAGCCCGCGCCAGATCTGCTGGCGGGGCACGCCACCACCGACAAAGCCAGCGCGGGGGCTGTCGTTGAAGGCGAGCATGGCGGCAAAGTCACCCTCACGCGGTTCGCGGAGGATCAGGCGGTCGGTGGTCAGCGTCGGGATGGGCAACGCGAAGGTATAGGTCATGCCGCGCCCCCTGGGCCGGGATGGCGGTAGATCAGCGCGGGCTTGCCCGAGGGGGAGACCCAGTCGCGTTCGAAGGTTGCCCCCATGCGCACGGCGAGCGCGATGGACCGGTCGTTGCCCGGCGCGATGACCGAGGTCAGCGGTCCCCAACCCAGCACGGTATAGGCGTGGGTGCGGGCTGCCATGGCGGCCTCATACGCATAGCCCTTGCCTTCATGGCCGGGATAAAGCGCCCAACCGATTTCGCGTTCCAGCCAGCCTTCCGGATTCCAGAATCCGACATGGCCGACCGGAGCCTCCGTCGCATCGGTGACGGTCCAGAGACCGTAGCCGCGCAGGTGCCAGTGACCGATCTGGGCGGCAAAGGCGCGCCAGGCGGTGGGTCGGTCCAGGGGGCCGCCGGTAAAGCGGCTGCGGTCTTCGGCGTAGTAGGTCGCGTAAGCGTCGAAGTCGTCGGGCCGGGGCGCGCGCAGGACAAGTCGCTCGGTCCGAAGGACCGGCACGGCATCGTCAAACTGGCGCGCGATGAGATGGATCATTTCTTCTTCATCAGTCCCGAGAGGCCCGCAGGCAGCGTGATCCCGCGCGGGAGGCCGCCCATGCCGGGGGGCAGGCCGCCGCCCATGCCGCCAAGGCCGCCGCCCTGCTGCATGCCCTTGGCCATCTCGGCCAGTTGCTCGGGCGACATCTTCGAGGGGTCGGGCATGCCCCCCTTGCCAAGGAACTGCTTGACCATGTTCTTCATCATGCCGCCCTTGCCCATCTTCTTCATCATGTCCGCCATCTGCTTGTGCTGTTTCAGCAGGCGGTTGAGATCGGCGACGTCGAGGCCCGCGCCAGCGGCGATGCGCTTCTTGCGAGAGGCGGCCAGAAGATCAGGGTTCGCGCGTTCCTTCTTGGTCATCGAGTTGATGAGGGCAATCTGGTGGTGGAGCATCTTGTCGTTCAGGCCCGCAGCCTCGGCCTGGGCGGACATCTTGCCCATGCCGGGCATCATGCCCATCAGGCCCTGCATGCCCCCCATCTTCAGCATCTGGTCGAGCTGCATCTTCAGGTCGTTCATGTTGAACAGGCCCTTGGCGAAACGCTTGGCCATGCGTTCGGCCTGTTCGGCTTCGAACGTCTCCTGCGCCTTTTCGACGAGGGCGACGATGTCCCCCATGCCAAGGATGCGGCCCGCGACGCGTTCGGCCTCGAAGGGTTCGATGGCGTCCATCTTCTCGCCAAGGCCGACAAAGCGGATGGGCTTGCCGGTGATGGCGCGCATCGACAGGGCGGCACCGCCGCGACCGTCGCCATCCATCCGGGTGAGGACGACGCCGGAGATGCCGACCTTGCCGTCGAATTCAGTGGCGACGTTGACGGCGTCCTGGCCGGTGAGGCCGTCGACCACCAGCAGCGTTTCGCGCGGTTGGGCGATGTCGCGGACGGCCTGGACCTCGTCCATCAGGACTTCGTCGATGTGGAGGCGTCCGGCGGTGTCGAGGAAGACGACGTCATAGCCGCCGAGGTTGGCTTGCGTCTTGGCGCGCTTGGCGATCTGGACGGCGGTTTCGCCTTTCACGATGGGCAGCGAGTCGACGCCGATCTGGGTGCCGAGGATCGCCAGTTGCTCCATCGCGGCGGGGCGGTTGGTGTCGAGGGACGCCAGCAGGACCTTCTTGCCGTTCTTTTCCTTCAGCCGCTTGGCCAGCTTGGCCGTGGTCGTGGTCTTGCCCGAACCCTGCAGACCGACCATCAGGATCGTCGCGGGCGGGTTGTCGATCTTCAGCGCCTCGGGGGTGTCGTCACCGGCCAGAACGCGGATCAGTTCGTCATGGACGATCTTCACGACCATCTGGCCGGGGGTGATCGACTTCGTCACCGCGGACCCGGTGGCCTTTTCGGTGACGCGCTTGATGAAGTCGCGGGCGACGGGGAGGGAGACGTCAGCCTCCAAGAGGGCCACGCGGACCTCGCGCAGAGCGGTGACGACGTCGGCCTCGGACAGGGCGCCCTGCTTGGTGAGCCGGTCGAAGACGCCGCCAAGGCGTTCGGAGAGACTTTCGAACATCGCGTCACCCTTTCAGACGTTTGCCCCGATATGGGGCGGCGAAGCCAAGGCGCAAAGCGGAAAGGCACCCGTGGGCGCAGACGCGCTGACGGATGGCGATCCCGGGCAATGCCCAAGGGACCGGAAGCATGTGCCTCCGGGGAATTCAGCGTGGCGGATACGCCCGGTGTGGGCGCGAGTCAAGCAGGAAGGGTCACGTCACCGGCGGCAGGTCGGCCAACGACTTCACCGCTTCGCAGCGGCCAATCAGGCCGTCAAGCTTTTCACGGTCGATCCAGGGGAAGGTTTCGGCCAGCCGCCGGTCCACCGCCGAGGCATGGCGGCGGCCACGGCGACTGTTGCGTTCGCGCTGGACGGCACCAAGGATGCGGTCCTGCATCGCGCCGGAGTCATTCTCGAAATGCTGGCTGCGGATGTGCGAGCAGAAGCCGGGGTCCGAGATGACCGGCCAGCGGGTCCAGACATTGCCGTGCTGCATCTGGAACGGGTTCTTCTGGAAGCTTGGCCCGTTCACGGTGGCCAGGCCGATGGCGGTCAGATAGCGCTGCTGGACCATCGACACGCCCACCGCCTCGGTCGCGCTGGCCGGGAAGACGAAGACGCCCGTCGGGAAGGTGACATGGGTCGAGGGTGACAGGATCCGTGTCACTTCGCGCAGGCGGGCGATGTAGTTCACGGACACCGCATCGTCGTCGTCCAGCCGGAAATGCACCGAATTGGCGCGTCCCTTGTAGCCCGAAGCCTCGACCATGTACTTGTGGAAGGCGAGGTCGCCGCGCTGGTGGTGCGAATACTCGACCACGGCGCCGGGCAGTTTCGCCGCCAGCGCGCTGAGCCGTTCCTTGAAGCGGTCGGGCATCACTTCGGACGACATGATGACGGTGCGGAAGTCCTTGTCAGTCTGATGCATCAGGCTGGGCAGCGTCAGGTTCTCGAACAGGAAGAACCTGCGCGCCATGCGCGTCTCGTCATAAAGCCGGGCCAGTGCGGCCCCGTCTTCGTCGGGCTGGGTGCGCGTGTCGGTCAGACCGTAGAACGAAAAGCGGATATGGCCGTAAATCGCCCGTTGTTCGAACACGCGCGTCTCTCCCTGTGATCACTGGCGGTCAAGAGCTACAAACTTGCGCGTCAAGTCAAGCGGTCAGCCCTTGGTGCTGTCGGGTGGCGGGGAGCCAAACCAGGCATTGATCGCCGAGGCGGCAATGCCGGCCGATTTTTCGCTGCCATAGACATTGGACAGGGGCACGGCGTGACCGTTGCGATGCACAAGTGCCGCCCGCCAGACCCGGGGTTCCGGCACCCACCCTGACCCGGCCCTGCGGTCGCGGTCGCCGGGTTTGCGCTTGATGACCATCGATTGCAGCGTTGCACCGTGCAGGTCGCGGAGGACATGCTGCGTGCGGCGGCGGCCGAGGATGCCGGTCTCGGTGATCTCGACGATATCGCGCGCGCGGTCGAGCGTGATGCGATGCACCCTGACGAAGACGCCGAAGCAGCCGAACAGCAGAAGCAGCCCGATCCCGAACAGGGCCAGGCCGCCTGTCGGCTCTCCTGCCCGGAACAGGGCCCAGCCCCACAGCATCGGAAACAGGGCAACGGCAAGCAGGAACAGGCCCGCACGCAGGGGCACGTCGCGCAGGACCAGACGGTCGGGCGTGCGTTCGATGACCTTCACGGGCGGACTCCGGATTGATGCAGGGGTGCAGCATGGCGGGGCGGAGGCGAAGCCGTCAATCGGCCCTCTTGTATCCGGCGCTGAATCGGGTTGATGTGCAAATCCGCACAGAGCAATCGGGGGCGTCATGGAAAACTGGGACGAGATCCGCACCGCGTTTCAGGTCGCCCGGCTGGGCACGGTTTCGGGGGCGGCCGAAGTGCTTGGGGTCCACCATGCGACGGTGATCCGCCATATCGACGCGCTGGAGAAGCGGCTGGGGGTCAAGCTGTTCCAGCGCCACGCAAGGGGTTACACGCCGACCGAACCGGGGCGGGACCTGTTGTCGGTGGCGCAGACGACGGAAGAGCAGTTCGCCCATCTGGTCAGCCGGATCAAAGGTCAGGGCGAGACGGTTTCGGGCGAGCTGGTGGTCACGTCGATTGCCGGGGTGTCCGATCTGCTGATCCCGGTCATCACCAGCTTTCAGGAGAAGTATCCGGACGTCCGTGTGCGGTTCCTGACCGACATGCGCGTGTTCCGGCTGGACTATGGCGAGGCCCATGTCGCGATCCGCGCCGGGGCCGGGCCGGAAGAGCCGGACAACGTGGTGCAGCCGCTGACCCGGATCAACGCGGGGCTCTATGCATCGCGTTCCTATGTCGAGCGGTTCGGTCGTCCGGCCTCCGAGGCCGAGTTCGACGGCCATCGCTTTGTCTGCACCGATGCCGAGGTGACCCGCGCGCCGTTCCACCGCTGGCTGCGGGCGACGGTGCATCCCGACCAGATCGCTTTTGCCGCCACCGAAGCACCGGCAATGGAGCTTGCGATCCGCAACGGCATCGGGATCGGGTTCATGATGGTGTTCCGGGCGGCCGAAGATCCGAACCTTGTCGAGATCCTGCCGTCGCGTCCCGATTGGGATTCTCCGCTGCGCATCGTCACCCATGTCGATCTGCACCGGACGAAGAAGGTGCAGGCGTTCCTGACGCATCTGAAGGAATCGGCGAAGGACTGGAAGTCCTGCACCTGATGCTTGCCCGCCTGTCCCAGCCCGCGCGCGGGCATCTGGCGATGCTGGCGTTCTCGGCGCTGGTCGCGGGGTCGTTCTCGCTGGGCGTGCTGGCGGCGCCGTTCATCGACCCTGGCGCCGTGACGGCGGTGCGGTTCGTCCTGGCGGGGGCGCTGGTGGGCGCGGCGGCCGTGCTGACGACCGGCATCCCGCGGCAGGCCTGGGCGGCACCCTGGCGCTATCTGGTGCTGGGCGGCCTGATGGGCACCTATTTCGTGCTGATGTTCGAGGGGTTGAAGACGGCGGCGCCGGTTTCGGCCGCGGCCGTGTTCACGCTGACCCCGGTGATGGCTGCGGGATTCGGCTGGCTTTTCCTGCGGCAAAGGCTGACGGGTCGGATGGCCCTGGCGTTGGCCGTGGGCGGCGCGGGGGCTTTGTGGGTAATCTTCCGGGCCGACCTTGGGGCGCTCATGGCGTTTCAGGTCGGGCGGGGCGAGGCGATCTATTTCGTCGGTTGCGTGGCCCATGCTGCCTACGCCCCGCTGATCCGCAAGCTGAACCGGGGCGAGCCGGCGGTGGTGTTCACCTTCGGGATGATGGTGGCGGGGACGGTGCTGCTGGCGCTGTATGCCTGGCCCGCGCTGGTCGCGACGGACTGGGCGGCGCTGCCGTGGATCGTCTGGGTCACGCTGGTCTATGTGGCGGTGGCGGCAAGCGCGATGACCTTTGTCCTGCTGCAATACGCCTCGCTGCGGCTGCCGGCGGCGAAGGTAATGGCCTATACCTATCTGGTGCCCAGCTGGGTCGCGCTGTGGGAGATCGTGCTGCATGGTCTGGTGCAGCCGGGGCTGGTGCTGGTGGGTGTGGCGATGACGGTGCTGGCGCTGGGGCTTTTGCTGAAGGAGTAGCGGCTCGTCGGGGACGTGGTCCCTCCTCGCTTGCGACGAGAAGCCGAAGGCGAACGAGGAGCGGTCAGGCGAGGAACTCTGCCAGCCCATCAGTGAGGTAGCGTTCGGCCAAGTCCAGCGTGCCATGCGTGTAGGCCGGACCGCCAAACCCTTGTGCGGTGTCGCTGTCTGCCCGCGTCGCAAGCCAGGCGGTCAGCAAAACCCGGCGCAGGAAGATCAGCGAGGGGATCATCGCCCGGTCCTCGGCGCGCAAGGGCGCGATGCGGGTGTAGCCTTCTACCCAGGCGGCGATCAGGTCGGGCAGGCGCGGGTCGGTTTCGATGAAGCTGAGGGCCGAGGCAAGGTCGTAGGCCCACCAGCCAAAGCCGCAGTCGTCGAAGTCGATGGCGGTTAAGCGGTCGCCGTCCACCATCAGGTTCGCAAGGCGCAGGTCGGCGTGGATCAGGCCGAATGTCTCGGGTCCCGTGCCGTAGGCGTGCAGCTTTGCGCCGAGCAGCTCCGTGGCGCGGGTGAGCAGGGCTTCGCCTCTCGCTTCAAGGCCCTGGGCTTGCCGCCAGTCACCCCAGTGCGGGTTGGGGCCGAGGATCGTCTCGACATCCCAGCGCTTGCGGGTGAAGCCTGCGGGCGGGGTCCATTGCCGGGACTGCAGGTGCAGGCGGGCGGTGATTTCTCCCAAAGGTGCGAACCAGCGGGCGAGGTCGTCGCCGGGTTGCAGTTCCTGGCCTGTGATCGGAGCGAAGGCGACGACGAAACGGTGGTCAACCTGTGTCACCAACCCCTGCGCGCCAGCAACTGGACGGACGACGTTCAGGCCGGGGAGGTCTTGCAGGGCCGTCAGCCAGGCGAGTTCCGAGGCGATCTCGGGTTTGGTGTGGTAGCCTTGGCGATGGAGACGCAGGATCAGGTCGCCCGCGCGCCAGGTTTCGTTTTCGGACCGGTTGAGAAGGGTGAGCGGAGTGTCTTCGGGCAGGCCGTAGACGGGCAGTGCCCGGGCGATCAGGTCAGACATCGCCGCCCCGGCGCAGGAGGTAGATGTCCATGATCCAGCCGTGTTCGGCCCGCAGGCGGGCGCGGGTGGCAAGGATTTCGTCTGAAACCTGCGACAGGGGGCCGTGGATCAGCGTCTCCTCCGGCATTCCGACATAGGCACCCCACCAGATTTCGGTGTCGGGCGGCAGGGTGGTGAAGGCGCCGCCCTTGTCCAGCATCACCGCAAGGGTCGTCGCGCCGTGGGGCCAGCCGTTGTCACGCAGTTGTCGGCCGGTGGTGATGGTCACCGGCGCGGCAAGGGTGTTCAGCGGGATGGCATGGGCGGCGGTGAGGGCCTGCAGGCTGGTGATGCCGGGGATCACCTTGACGCTGATGCCCGTCAGGCGGGCGGCGATGCGCAGGGTGCTGTCGTAAAGCGAGGGGTCGCCCCAAACCATCAGCGCGACGTTGGTTGCACCCGGATGGGCAGCGATCGTCTCGGCCCAGACCTTGGCGATGGCGTCGTGCCAGTCGTTCACCGCGCCAAGGTAGTCGTCCTGGTCGGCGCGCTGCGGAACGTCATAGGCGGCGACGGGGACGGGGGTGGTCAGGACGCGCGACAGGATGTGTTCGCGCACTTCGGCAAGGTCGGACTTCGCCGTGCCCTTGCGCGGGATCAGGATCAGGTCGGCCCCGTTCAGCGCGCGGATGGCCTGTCCGGTTACATGGTCCGGATTGCCGGTGCCGATGCCGATGAGGTGAAGCGTGGTCATGGGCATGGGCTTTATCAGAGGCGCGGCCCCAAGGCCAAGGCCGCGCCAACTGGTTTCAGGCCGCGTAGAGGCGCGGGGTCACAAGGGGCGAACCATTGCCCTTCAGAGCCTTGGCCCCGGCCAGCACGGCAAGGTCGGCCAGCGGTTCGATCAGGACGACAGCCATGTAGGCGACGCCAAAGGTCCCGATGGCCGACAGGTTCGCAGCCCCAAAGCCCGCGCCGTAGATCGCCCAGAAGGCCACCCAGGCGACAACCCCGCCCTGATAGACGGTCGAAAGCGCGAGGACCTGCTTGTATTCAAGATCGACATAGGCCGTGCCCGGCGCGATGACCCGCTTGGCCAGTTCGTGCAGCGCGAAGAGCGGCACGAGAAGCGTGGTCAGGTTCATCCCGTACTGCGGCAGGTCGAAGGGCGCGAAGAGAAGCCCTTGGATCAGAAGGCCCATGGCCAGCCCGATGGCGGCAGGTCCCGCGCCAAGGATCAGGAACAGGGTCGAGCCGAGGATGAAGTGGACCTCGCTGACGCCCACGGGGAAGTGCGGCAGGACCTCGAAGAAGATGAAGACGCCCACAGTCGCGATCAGCGACCGGACGGCGACCGAGGCGATGCTGCCTTCGCGGCTGGCCTTGGTGACGTGGTAAAGTGCGGTGGCACCAGCGGCAGCGGCCGTGGCGTAGCTGAGCGCGATCTTGGCCCCGTCAACGAGGCCCGGTTCAATATGCATGTCTGTCCCTCCTGACCGTCACACCCGACGGCGGTTTCACGTTCATGCAGGGCCGGTCTCCTGGCTGGCGGATCGCGGCGGGCCCTTGCCTTCCCGCCCCTTGGGGCAGTGGCGATGCTGGACCCGCTCACCGCTGACAGTCGCGGGGGCGGCTGATGTCACGGGCCCCCGCAAGGGTCGGCCCGCTCCTCATTCCCGTTTCAGTCCCGACGCTTTGCGTGTGTGTGGGACACCTTGCCAATCCACTCTGCGCCGTTCAGGTCAGGGCGGCAAGGCGGAACGCGACGTTGCCGGATCAGTCGCCGACGCCGTCCGCCAGGTTGCCGACGAGGATGAGGCCCGGCAGGGTCGAGCGGTCTTCGGCCAGCGATGCGGCAAGGGCAGCGACGGTGGAGCGGTGCAGGGTCTGCTCGGGCGTCGAGACAGCTTCGGCCAGAAGTGCGGGCGTATCGGGCGGCAGGCCGTGGGCGATCAGCGCGGCCGCCAGTGCGGGGAAGGTGCGCTTGCCCATGTAGATGACGGTGGTTGCCTGCGGGTCGGCCAGCGCTGCCATGTTCAGGCCGGGGGGCAGGTTGCCTGTGACATCGGCGGCGGTGATGAACTGGACGCGCTGGGCGTGCTGGCGGCGGGTCAACGGGATGCCCGCGGCGGCGGCTGCGGCCGAGGCCGAGGTCACGCCGGGGATGATCTCGCAAGGAATCCCCGCAGCGCGGACAGCGGTCAGTTCTTCTTCAAGGCGTCCGAAGATGCCCGAGTCGCCGGATTTCAGGCGGACGACATGGGCGCCGGTCAAGGCGTAGTCCACCAGAAGGCGGCTGACGTGGTCCTGCTTGGGCGAGGCGCGACCTGCCCGCTTGCCGACACCCACCATGTCGGCCCCGGGTTTGGCCAGTGCCAGGATCGGACCAGAGGAGAGGTCGTCGAACAGGACCGCATCGGCCCGGCCCAACGCCTTCACCGCCTTGACGGTCAGAAGGTCCGGGTCGCCGGGTCCGGCAGAGACGAAGGAGACGAAACCGGTCATGCGCTTGCGATCAGGTGGAAGAAGGTGCCGGTCGATAGCCCGCCGCCGCGCTGGAGTCGAGTGGAGCCGGTTTCTGCGACCTTGGCCCCGGTTGCGTCGGTGACCTGCGCCAGCGGGGCGTCGGGTTGATCCAGGATCGTGGAGTAATGGAACTCGTGACCGCGCAGGAGCCGGTCCGCAGAGTGCCCGGGGATCGGCTGCGCCAGGGTGGCCAGCCGGTAGCCAAGGTGCATCTTCCGCTTCTCGAAGCTGGTCACCAGACCCAGAAGCCCCGCCATCCGGTGCCGCGTGCCGTCCTTGTCCACGATTGCCTCGCCCATCGCCATGTAGCCCCCGCATTCGCCGTGGACGGGCCTGTTCTCGGCAAAGGTCTGCAGGCCGGTGCGGAAGCGGTCGGCATTGGCCAGTGTGGGTCCGTGCAGTTCCGGGTAGCCGCCGGGAAGCCAGCAGGTATCGGCGGTCGGGTCGGGGGCTTCATCATTGAGGGGCGAGAAGGGCAGCACCTCGGCCCCCGCCGCGCGCCAGCCGTGCAGGAGATGGGGGTAGACGAAGCTGAAAGCGGCATCCCGAGCCAGGGCGATGCGCTGGCCGGGCGGGGTGATCCTTGCGGGGGGCGCTGATCCTGCGGTCGTCCTCGCAGCGGCGATGAGGGCGTCGAGATCGACGCCCTCACGCATCAATTGCGCCGCCTCGGCAATCAGGGACTGCAGCGCGGGCTGTTCCTCGGCCTGCACCAGCCCAAGGTGGCGTTCCGGCATGGCGATGGCCGCGCGCTTCGGCAGGACGCCAAGGACAGGCAGGCCCGCCTCCTCCATCCCGGTGCGGATCAGCGCCTCGTGGCGGGGCGAAGCGATGCGGTTCAGGATCACGCCCGCCACGGTGACGCCCGGTCGGAACCGCGCCAGCCCCTGCGCCACCGCCGCCGCCGTCTGCGCCTGACCGGAGGCGTCGATCACCAGCACCACCGGCCAACCCATCCGCGCCGCAAGGTCCGCCGAGGCACCATTCCCGGTCGCCCCCGGCGCGGCCACCCCGTCGAACAGACCCATCGAGCCTTCGGCCAGCACCATATCCGCCCCCTCAGCGGCGACCAGCATCCCGTCCAGCATCGCACCCGGCATCGCCCAGGAGTCGAGGTTGAAGCTCTCGCGTCCCGATGCCGCCCGGTGAAACGCCGGGTCGATGTAGTCCGGCCCGTTCTTGAACGGCTGGACCTGAAGCCCCCTCTCGCGGAAAGCCGCCAGCAGGCCCAGCATGACCGTTGTCTTGCCGGTGCCCGAGGCGGGTGCCGCGATGAGAAGGCCGGGGGTCATCTGCCAGTCCCGGGGAAGCGCGGATGCGTGCCGACGGGTCGGTAGCGGCGGTCATAGTCGCCGGCGTAGAGGCGGCTTTCCTCGAACCCCTCCTGCGCCAGCGCGGGGCCGACAAGGATCAGGGCGGTGCGCTCCACCTCCTCGGGGACCGAGGCTTTCAGGGTGGAAAGCGTCGCCCGGATGATCCGCTGGTCTGGCCATGAGGCGCGCCAGACGACGGCCACGGGGCAGTCCGCGCCATAATGGGGAATCAGGTCGGCGGTCAGCTTGTCGATCAGGTGAATCGACAGGTGCAAGGCCAGCGTCGCTCCGGTGGAGGCAAAGGCGGGCAGGGTTTCGCGGGACGGCATCTGCGTGGCCCGGCCTTCGGTGCGGGTCAGGACCACGGACTGCGCCAGGCCCGGCAAGGTCAGCTCGACCCCAAGGGCCGCCGCAGCCGCCGCGAAGGAGGGGACACCCGGCGTCACGTCATAGGGGATGCCGAGGTCCCGCAACCGCCGCAGCTGCTCGCCCATCGCCGACCAGACCGACAGGTCCCCGGAATGAAGCCGCGCCACGTCCTGCCCCGCCGCATGCGCCTGGGCGATCTCGGCCATGATCTCGTTCAGTGACAGGGGCGCGGTGTTCACGATGCGGCAGCCGGGCGGGCAATGCGACAGCACGCCCTCGGGCACGAGAGAGCCGGCGTAGAGGCACACGGGCGACGCGGCGATCAGGTCGCGTCCGCGCAAGGTCAGAAGGTCCGGAGCACCCGGTCCCGCCCCGATGAAATGGACAGTCATATCGCACTCTCCGCTATGGCCGCTGTCGCTGTGCCGTCGGACGAAGCCACTCGCGGCCCCCGCAATCGAGCACCCGGTCCTGCCGCTGCAAGCGCCGCCGCTTCTGCGATTGATCCGGTGCCGAACATCTTTTCAACCCGGTCGGACCGGGTCGGTGTCGGAACGCCGTGCAAGGCCGTGAGGTCCAGGGCGATGATCGGCAGGTCCAATGCCATCGCAAGCGGCCCCAGCCCATCGGCCTTTGCCGCAAGTGTCGCCAGATGGGTCACGCCCTGCGCGCCACCTGCCCGTGCGAGGGCGTCTTGCAGCGCTGCGAGGGTGACCTCCGACCGGAAGCCAAAGCCTGCGACGATCATCGGGTGACGCTCCATTGCAGGATGGGCAAGGCCGATTTCCAGCCCCGCTTGCGGCCGAGGGGGGTGGGCTCCGACAGTTCGATCTTGAGAAGGCTGCCCCCGTGGCGGGCGGACCAAGCCAGGACGAGGGCCTCGGTTTCCAGTGTCACCGCGTTCATGACAAGGCGCCTGCCGGGGGGGATGAGTTCCCAAAGCCGGGTGAGGAGGTCGTCCGACGCCCCGCCACCGATGAAGACGGCATCCGGCGTGGGAAGGTCCGCCAGTCCGTCGGGCGCGCGGGCCTCGGTCAGGCGGTGGCGGTGCGACAGGCCGAAGGCTTCGACATTGCCCCGGGCGCGGGCGGCGCGGGTGGGGTCGGCCTCCAACGCCTCGACACGGGCGCCCCCGGCGAGAAGCCATTCGATTCCGATGGACCCGGAACCTGCGCCGATGTCCCACAGCACTTCGCCCGGACGCGGGGCGAGGGCAGAAAGCGTCAGCGCGCGGACAGGGCTCTTGGTGATCTGGCCGTCGTGCTGGAACACCTCGTCCGGCAGGCCAGAGGCTTGCGGCAGCCCGGAATCGGTGGCCTCGATGGCGGCAGAGACCGGGGCACCGACGGGCTCGGTGGGCAGGCCCTGTGTGACGCGTTCGTGCGTGCCGCCGAGGCGCTCGAGGACCGTGAGTCGGGCGTTGGGGTGGCCATTCTCGCGCAGCCAGACGGCAAGTTCGCCAACCGCCGCGCCGTCACGCAGGGTACAGATCACGCGGACGCCTTTGCCAAGGACCGGACGGAGGCGGGAGAAGGGGGCGGCGTGGAGGCCGAGGGTCAGCATCTCCTCAAGCCGCCAGCCCAGCCGGTTCGCGGCGAGCTGGAAGGTCGAGGGGGCGGGGTGCGACACCCATTCTCCCGGCTGGAGATGGGCCATCAGGCTGCCGCCCGCGCCGAACCAGAACGGATCGCCGGAAGCGAGGACGACAGTGGGACGGTCGCGATGGGCGAGGACGGGGGTGGCGTCGAAGGGAATGGGCCAGGGGTGACCCTTGTCCCCGGCGTCCACAAGTGCAAGGTGACGCGGGCCGCCGAAGATTGCGGTGGCGGTGTCCAGCGCGGCGCGACTTGCGGGCGACAGGCCCTCCGGTCCATCTTCGCCCAGACCGATGATCGTCAGCCAGGGATCAGCCATGCCCCGCGTCCTTCTTCTGGGCGGCACAACCGAAGCCGCAGCCATGGCCCGCGCGCTGGCCGAGGCGGGGGTGGATGCGATCTATTCCTATGCGGGCCGCACGGAAAGTCCGGTGCCGCAGCCGCTGCCGGTGCGGGTGGGTGGGTTTGGCGGCGTGGAGGGGCTGGCGGCCCACCTGACGGACGAGAGCATCACCCATGTGATCGACGCCACTCATCCTTTCGCGGCACAGATGAGCCGTAACGCGGTGGAAGCCTGCGCGGCGACAGGAATCCCCATGATCGCGCTGGAGCGGGAGCCCTGGGCTGCCGTCAAGGGCGACCGCTGGACCCATGTCCCGGACCTTCCCGGAGCAGTGGCCGCGCTGGGAGAGGCTCCGCGTCGGGTGTTCCTCGCCATCGGCCGCCAGAACCTGAACGCCTTCGACAACGCCCCGCAGCATCACTACCTCTTGCGGCTGGTTGACCCGCCGACCGAACCGCTTGCTCTGCCCCGCGCCGAGGCGGTGATTGCTCGGGGTCCCTTCACGGTCGAGGGAGACCTTGCGCTGCTGCAGGCCCAGCGGATCGAGGTGATCGTCGCCAAGAATGCGGGCGGTGTGGGGGCCGAGGCGAAGCTTGTCGCGGCACGAGAGTTGGGTCTTCCGGTGATCCTGATCGACCGGCCCCTTGTGCCAAAACGGCAGGTGGCGCGAAGCGTCGAAGCGGTCATGGCCTGGCTGAACGGCTGAGCCGGGACCCAGACTTTTCGAAAAGTCTGGCAAAATCCTTCTAAGGATTTTGGTTGCGCTCATGTCACGCTCCGGGGCGAATAGACCCAACGTCCGACCCGGCGGGTGGCGGAGTTGCCGACGATGACCACGGTGCGCATGTCAGCCATTTCGGGCGTGGCTTCGCCCAACGTGACGGTCGTGAGGCGCTGCTCGGGGGTCGAGACGGCGCGGGCGAAGGTGACCAGTCGGTCGGGGCCGCATTCCTGAAGCAGGGTGGCCAGGGCTTTCGTGAACCCCTGGGGACGTGAGGCCGAACGGGGGTTGTAGAAGGCCATCGCGAAATCGGCACGGGCGGCATGGCGGAGGCGGGTTTCGATCACCTCCCAGGGTTTCAGGTTGTCGCTGAGGTTGATGCAGCAGAAATCATGGCCGAGCGGCGCACCGGCGGCGGCGGCGGCGGCGAGCATCGCGGTGATGCCGGGCAACACGCGAATGTCCAGGGCCTGCCAGTCCGTACGGCCTTCCAGCGCCTCGAAGACGGCGCTCGCCATGGCGAAGACGCCGGGGTCGCCCGAGGAGACGACTACAACTTTCCGGCCAGCAGCAGCCATTTCCAGCGCTGCGCGGGCGCGGTCAAGCTCCACCCGGTTGTCGGAGGGGTGCAGGGTCAGGCCTTGCCGCGGGGCGACGCGGGCGACGTAGGGGATGTAGCCGACCACGTCCGTTGCTTCGGCCAACGCGGCGGATACTTCGGGAGTGACCAGACGGTCGTCCCCCGGCCCGAGGCCGGCAATGGCGAGCCAGCCGCTCATTCCAGGATCTCCGGGCGGCGACCGTGGCCGTGGACGAGGACGATGGCGAAGTAGGGGCAGTCGTTCGGGTCGACCTCCGCCAGCCGGGCGACGCGCTGGTTGGGCATCGTGCCGCGTTCGACGAGCCAGGCCTGCTCCAGCCGACCCGTCCGCTCCAGCGCGCGGCGGACGCGGGGCAGGTTGCGGCCGGTCTTCATCACCACCAGCGCGTCGGCATTCGACATGTGGCGCACGAGGTCCTCTTCGGGCAGTGTGCCCATGAGGACTGTGAGCACGTCATCGCCCCAGGTGATCGGCGTGTCGGTGGCGTTCCAGCAGCCGGTCATGCCGGTGATGCCGGGGATCACTTCCACGGTCACGCGGCCCTGCAGGCGGGAATGGAGGTGCATGAAGCTGCCGTAGAAGAAGGGGTCACCTTCGCAGAGGACGACAACATCCTCGGTCGCGGCAAGGGTGGCAAGGCGGTGCGCCCAGTCGTCGTAGAAATGCGCCAGAGCGTCGATGTAGCCGGGGCTGTCGAAGGGAAGCTCGGTCGTGACCGGGTACTCCATCGGATATTCGATGGCCTGCGGGTTCAGCATGCCTTCCACGATCCGGCGGGCCTGTCCCGCGCGGCCTTCCTTGCGGAAATAGGCGACGTGCTTCGCCTGTCCGATGGTGCGGGCGGCCTTGAGGCTCATCAGGTCCGGGTCGCCGGGGCCGAGGCCCGCACAGATCACGCGACCCATGGTCATTCCTTCCGGGAGGCCAGCGCGTTGACGGCGGCCACGGTGATGGCCGACCCGCCGAGGCGACCCTTGACGATGACGGATGGCGCGGGCGGGGCCGCCATCAGCGCGTCCTTCGATTCAGCCGCGCCGACAAAGCCCACCGGGCAGCCGATGATCGCGGCGGGGCGCGGGCAGGCGGGGTCTTCCAGCATGTTGAGAAGGTGGAAAAGCGCCGTGGGAGCGTTGCCGATGGCGACGATGGATCCAGCGAGATGGGGGCGCCAGAGTTCCAGGGCGGCGGCGGAACGGGTGTTCTGCATCTCCTTGGCCAGCGCGGGGACCTTGGGGTCGTGCAGGGTGCAGATGACCTCGTTGTTCTTGGGCAGCCGGGCGCGGGTGATGCCTTCGCTGACCATGCGCGCGTCGCACAGGATCGGCGCACCGTCTTCCAGCGCGGCGCGGGCGGCGATGGCCATGCCGGGGGTGAAGTGGATATGCGGGGCAAGCTCCACCATCCCGGCGGCGTGGATCATGCGGACGGCGACGATCTCTTCCTCGGGCGTGAAGCGGGCGAGCTCGGCCTCTGCCCGGATCATGGCGAAGGATTGCAGGTAGATCGCGGCGCCGTCGGTTTCATAGGTGTGGGGCATTCGGGGCCTTCAGGTGGTCGAGGATCGCCTGCGGGGAAAGGTTCCGCTGGCTGGGCGTGTCATGGGCAGTGCCGTTGCGGATCAGGTCGTAGCCCTGGCCGGTGGCGGTGAGGGTTGTCTCGGCAGCGCTGGGATGAGCGCAGCCCTTTGCGCAGCCGGAGATGTGGAGGCTCTGCGCGGCCGCGAGGTGAGGGGCGAGCTTTCGGGCGAGGGTCCGCGTATCGCCCAGGGCCTGCGGGCAGCCGGGAGCCCCGGTGCAGGCGGTGATCCTGAGGATCGGGTCTGACGGGTCGGTGATGAGGCCGGGGATGGCCGGGAGTTCGGTCGCGCCGACAATCAGCAGCATGCGCCACGGGGTCGGGCGGATCTCGTGGCCGAGGGCGGCGAGGGCGTGCAGCGTTTCGGCCTGAATCTGGCCGAAGGCGAGGGCGACCAGGGCTCCGTCAGGATAAAGGCCGGGTGTCGGGGTCGGCAGCGGCTCGGCGGGGGCGAGGGTGCAGCCCGGTGGAACGGTGCCCTTGGCGATGAGGGCAGCCATGCGGCCCCGGCCGTTGGTGATGCCGCCGCTCTGGACGAACCAGTTGGCCATCGCGATGGCGTCCTGGGCGAGGTCGGTGACGGATTGGCCAAGCGGGTGTCCCTCGGGGCGCAGGATCAGGCGGCCGTCCGGGCTGCGTTCGACGCGGATGTCGACGGAGGCTTGGGTCAGGACGGGGCGCGGGCCGGTGTCGAGAGCGAAGCCGAACTTGCCGGGGAGTTTGGGCATCCGGGTGAGGGCGGCGGTGAGGGTGGCGGCGAGTTGGGTTGTCTCGGCGTCGCGGAAGGGCGTGACGATGAGGTTGCGCAGGGATTCCGTTTCGATGTCGGGGTCGATGAGGTTTTGCGCGCGGAGGTCGTCGATGAGGCGGGGGTGCGAGACCTCGGTCACGCCGCGCAGTTGCAGGTTGGCGCGGGCGGAGAGGTCGATGATGCCGTTGCCGTGGGTTTTGGCGGCTTGCGCAATGGCTTGGGCCTGTTGTGGGGTCAGGCGGCCCAAGGGAGGGCGGATGCGCACGACGAGGCCGTCGCCTGATTGCATCGGGCGGAGGGCGCCGGGGCACCAGCCCTTGATCTCCCAGGCGGTCATGCGGCTCGCCCCCGGCTTGGGTCGGTTCTCGAAATGAGCGCTGACGCGCAAGCCTTTTGTCTCGCCTCTGCGCGCGAAGGGCGCGCAACCGGCTCGGACGTGCCTCCGGCGGGGATATTTGGGAACAGGTGAAAGGGCTTGGTCATGCGGCACCGTCCAGCCTTGCGGCGATGGAGTTGCGGCGGGTCTGCCAGAGTCCTGCGTCATGGAGGCGGCGGAAGAGGTCTTCCATGGCTTGAAGGGCGGCGGGGTTTTCGCGGGCGAGGAAGTCGCGGACCTCGTCGCGGCCGAGGGTGGCGTCGTGGTAGAGATCGAAGAGATGCGGCGGGACGACCTGCGCGAGATGGGCGAAGGCGGCCATGTGGTCGAGCGTGGCGGCGATCTCGGCTCCGCCCCGGAAGCCGTGGTTCATCATGCCTTCGGCCCAGTGCGGGTTGGCAGCGCGGGCGCGGACGACGCGGGCGATCTCCTCGGTGAGGGTTCTTGCATGGGGTGTGTCGGGGCGGGTGGCGTCGAGGTGGTAGAGGGTGGGTTTGGCTCCGCCGAGCTTGGCGACGGCGGCGGCGAAACCTGCCTCATGCGCGGCGTAGTCGGCGGCGATGAGGACGTCTGTTTCGGGGAGGTCCTGGGCGTGGACGAAGCTATCCGCCGAGAGGACGCGGGCTTCGAGGGCGGCGCGAGCCTCGGTGGACTGTCCGTCGGAGCCGATGGCCCAGCTTGAGGCGTTGAGCCAGGCTTCGCCTGCCGCCTGGCGTGCTTCGTCGGTGAAGGTGTCGGCGGCGGTTCCCATGCCGAGGCCGTAAAGGCCGGGCTTGGGGCCGAAGACGCGGGCTTCGCGGGCCGTGTAGGGGTTGTCTTCGGGGGTTTCCTCGCGCTGGCTCAGGGCCTCGGCCCCGGCTTCGAAGAGTTGCGCCAGCGTCGGGAAGACGTCGCGGAAGAGGCCGGAGACGCGGAGGGTGACGTCGATCCTGGGGCGGCCAAGGATTGCGAGGGGGAGGATTTCGAAGCCGGAGACCCGTGCCGACCCTTCGTCCCATTTCGGTGCAAGGCCTGCCAGGTGGAGGGCCATGGCGAATTCCTCGCCCGCCGTGCGCATGGTGGCGCTGCCCCAGAGGTCGACGACAAGGCCGCGCGGGTAGTCGCCGTGGTCCTGCAGGTGGCGGCGGATCAGTTCCTCGGCGAGTTTGACGCCCTGGGCATGGGCGTTGCGCGAGGGGACCGCGCGGGGGTCGACGGAGAAGAGGTTGCGGCCCGTTGGCAGCACGTCGCTGCGGCCCCGGTTCGGAGACCCTGCCGGGCCGGGAGGGACGCGGTGGCCGTTCAGGGCGGTAAGGAGGCCTTGGGTTTCACCTTGCCCATCGCCGAAGATGTGGAGGCCCTGGCCGAACTGGCTTTCCTTCAGGTCGCAGACGAAGCGGTCGATGCGGGTGATCGCCTCGGCGGGGGTGGCGTTGGCGGACAGGCCGAGGTCAGCGGCGACACCGGAGGCGGAGGCCTCATCGCGGATGGAAGCGATCAGACGGGTGCGGCGGGCGGGGTCCAAGCCGTCGGCGGTGGAGTATTCGTCGAGCAGGCGTTCGAGGCGCTGGAGTTCCGGGGGGACCACGCTTTGCGCCAACGGAGGGGGCAGGTGTCCGAGGGTCACGGCGCCAATGCGGCGCTTGGCCTGGGCGGCCTCGCCGGGGTCGTTGACGATGAAGGGGTAGATGACCGGGGTGGAGCCGATGAGCGCCTCGGGCCAGCAGGTGTCACTGAGGGCGACGGATTTGCCCGGAAGCCACTCCAAAGTGCCATGCGCGCCCATGTGGATCAGGGCGTGGAGGCCCTGCGACCGGAGCCAGAGGTAGAAGGCGACATAGGCGTGGCGCGGGGTGCGGGAGAGGTCGTGGTAGTCGTTGTCCCGCTGGGTGACTTCGCCGCGTTCGGGTTGGAGGGCGATGACGGTGTTCCCGCGACGGGTGGCGGGGAAGTGGAACTGGCCTTGGTGGACTGAGGGGTCGGAGGCGGGGTCGCCCCAGGCCTCGGTCGGGTCTTGGCGGAGGGGTTCCGGGAGGGTTGCGAGGGCGGCTTCGTAGGCTGAGAGGGGCCAGGTGAGAGTTTCGGTCAGCGCCTGCGGTAGGGGTTGGCCTGCGGTGACCCGGTAGCCCTCGGCGGCAAGGGTTTCGAGGAGGCGGTCGGTCGAGGCCAATGCGTCGAGGCCGACGGCGTGGGCCATCTGATGCGCGCGGCCGGGGTAGGTGGAGAGGATGATCGCCAGGTGACGCTCTGATGCGGGAGTGGTGGCGAGGCGGTGCCAGTGTTTTGCGCGGTCAACGACGGCCTGGATGCGTGCGGTGTCGGCGCGGTGCGCGAAGCGGGAGAATTGCAGCTCGGGGTGGCGTTTGCCGGGGGACTTGTGGCTGACGATCCCGGCGAAGAGGCGGCCGTCGACTTCCGGCAGCACGACGTGCATGGCGAGGTCGGCGGGCGACAGGCCGCGGTCGGAGGTCTGCCAGTCGCGGCGGCGGGCGGTGGAAAGGGCGACCTGGAAGACGGGGCATCGGGCCGCGTCGAAGGGCGTCGCGCCGTCGTCCGCTTTGGCGGAGAAGGCGGTGGCGTTGAGGATCGCGACCGGGGGTGCCGCGGTCAGGTGGGTTGACAGCCAGTCGGCAACGCCGGGGGCCTTGAGGCTTGGGGCGAAGGCGCCGTAGGCCGCGAAGCCCTCGGCGCGGAGGGTTTGGATCAGCGCGTCCACGGGGCTCGTGTCGCCGGAAGTCAGGTAGCTGCGGTAGAAGGTGACGAGGACCGGGTTCGAGCCTGCGGGTGCAGGCGAGACGCCCTTTTCCGGATCGTAGAACCCCATCTGCGGCACGGTCTTTTCGCCCATCACCGGAGCGGCATAGATGCCTGCGGCCAAGGCGAGTTGAGCCAGAGCGGCATGGGCAGCGACGGCCCCGCCTTCGTCGCAGAGGGCCTGCAACCGGCGGAGGGTGGAGACGGGGAGGGTCGAGAGTTCGTCGAGCCGCGGATCGGGGCGGCCGTCGGCGGGGAGGATGGCGAGGGCCGTGCCGTTGCGGCGGGCGAGGTCCTGCAGGGTGGAGAGGCCGTAGGGCCAGTAGGCCTCGCCCCCGATCAGGCGGACCAGGATGGCCTTTGCGCCCGAAAGGGTGCGCTCGGCGTAGGTATCGACAGAAATCGGGTGCTTCAGCGCGATGATGTTGGCGAGGCGGACGGTGGGTTGGAAACCCACCCTACGGGCGCGCTCATACCCCGCGGTGAAGGCCCCGAGGTCGCTGTCAGAAAAGCTGAGGACCACCAGGTCGGCCGGGTCCTGGCCGGGGTCGAAGGGGGTCTCGGTTTCCTCCAGCCCGTGGCTTTCGCGGAAGACGACGTGCATCAGGTCCTCCCAGGGGAGGTGCCCCCCCACCCCAACCCTCCCCCACGGTGGGGGGAGGGAGGCGCTTGGTGCCTGCGGGATGGGAAGGGACGGGTCACGGCTGTCAGGCCCCCAGGACCTTGCGGATGGCCGCCTCGTCGATGTCGTCGTGCTCGGCGATGACCACCAGCTGTGACTTGCGTGGCTCGGCCCCCCAGGGGCGGTCGTACTGCATACGGACGCGGGCGCCGACGGCCTGGACGAGGAGGCGCAGGGGTTTCCCGGCGACGGTGACGTGGCCCTTTACGCGGAGGATGTGCAGTTCTTCGGCCAGCCGGACAATGGCGGCGGACAGGGCCTCGGGGTCGGTCACCTCGGGCAGGTCGATGACGACGCTATCGAAGTCGTCATGCTCATGGTCGTCCTCGCCGTCGTGGTGCGAGGGGCGCGACGCGAGGTCGTCCTCGGCGGCGGCGTTGAGGCCAAGGATCACACGGGGGTCGATCACGCCGTCGGTCATCGGCAGCATCGGGACCGGGCGGTTCATCTCGGCGGCGATGACCTCTTTCGCAGCGGCGAGGCCTGCATCCCCGGCGAGGTCGGCTTTGGACAGCAGGATCAGGTCAGCGCAAAGGATCTGGTCTTCGAAGACTTCCGACAGCGGGGTCTCGTGATCGAGAGAGTCATCGGCGGCGCGTTGGGCCTCGACAGCCTCCACGTCGGGGGCGAAGCGGCCGGCGGCGACGGCTTCGGCGTCGGCCAGCGCGATGACGCCGTCGACGGTGATCTTCGACCGGATCGCGGGCCAGTCGAAGGCCTTGAGGAGGGGTTTCGGCAGGGCGAGGCCCGAGGTCTCGATCAGGATATGGTCGGGGCGCTGGGGCATGGCCATCAGCTGCTCGATCGTCGGGATGAAGTCGTCGGCGACGGTGCAGCAGATGCAGCCGTTGGCGAGTTCCACGATGTTCTCGACCGGGCAGTTTTCGTCCGCGCAGGATTTCAGGATGTCGCCGTCGACGCCCACGGTGCCGAACTCGTTCACGAGGATCGCAAGGCGCTTGCCCTGCGGGTTCTGCATCAGGTGGCGGATCAGCGTGGTTTTTCCCGCGCCAAGAAAGCCGGTGATCACGGTCACGGGGATTTTCGTCAGATCGGTCATTCGGCGGCCTCTTGCAGGGGGTGGGGCGGGATGCGGGCGATGGATTGCTTGCGGAAGACGGTGGGGCGGTCGCGCCAGGGGACGATTCCGTCTGCGGTGGCCGCGTATTTCCCGGCGCCTTCGATGATTGCGGGGACGTCGTCAAGGGTAAGGCGGCCGTAGACGTAGGACCAGGCACCGGGTTTGGTGAGCGATACGGCGCAGCCGGTGTTGCAGGCAGACAGGCACTCCACCCCGACGATGCGGACGCCCTCGGGCGCAGGTTCGGCAAGCAGGGCGGCGTGCAACTGGGCACCGGGGGGCAGGTCGCCCTCAGGCACCGGGTTCCCGGCCTTGCAGGTGGTGCAGACGAAAAGGGTCGTGCCCATCGGTGCCTTCCAAAAGGCGAAAAGGGTGGGCCAGCGAGGGGCGGGGACACCGCCGATCACCGGTCGCGGAACACCCCGTCCGCCGGTTACCTTCCACGCTGGCAGGTCTCCCGGCTTGCGGATACGGGGTTTCCCCCACAGCCCCCGCCTTCCCGGCTGATCGCCAGTGGCCATGGGACCTCTCCGGTCACGGTCGCGGGGGCGGCTGCTGTGGGTCGCTTCCGACCTGTCGCATTCCCTCTTCGCCTGTCATAAACAGGAACCAGCGCCAGCCCACCTGAGCCATGGCACCCCCCCTTGTCAAGGACACGACCGACCATGACCGATCCCGTTGCGACGCCCGAAGTGGATGACCTTGCCCGGCATGCCTCGAAGATGGCCAAGAAGAAGGCCGCGCGGGACAAGATCATGGCGGGGAAGGAGGGTGAGAAGGGGCTGATCATCGTCCACACGGGCGCGGGGAAGGGGAAGTCCTCCAGCGGCTTCGGGATGATCCTGCGCTGCGTGGCGCACGGGATGCCGTCGGCGGTGGTGCAGTTCATCAAGGGGGCCTGGGATACCGGCGAGCGGCGGTTGATTACCTCGCATTTCAGCGACCTCTGCCAGTTCCATGCGATGGGCGAGGGGTTCACCTGGGAAACGCAGGACAAGACCCGCGACATCGCGGCGGCGAAGGCGGGGTGGGAGAAGGCGAAGGAGATTATTCGGAACCCGGAGGTCCGCATGGTGTTGTTGGATGAGATCAACATCGCGCTGCGGTATGACTACCTGGATATCGGCGAGGTGCTGGAGTTTCTGAAGACCGAGAAACCGCCCTTGACTCATGTGGTTCTGACGGGTCGGAATGCGAAGGAAGAGCTGATCGAGGCGGCCGATCTGGTGACCGAGATGACGCTGGTGAAGCATCCCTTCCGGTCCGGGATCAAGGCGCAGCCGGGGGTGGAGTTCTGATTTGTCCACGGTGGACAAACGCTGGGACCATCTTGGAATCAAGGACTTGGTCGCGGACGTTAGGGAATTGGAAAGAATTTGGCAGGAGATGGAATGATGCGGAAAACGGGTCTGGCACTGGTGCTTCTGATGACGGGCCTCATGGCCTCGGGCTGTGCGCCGCTGGTTATCGGCGGGGCTGCGGCGGTGGTAGCCGATGAGGCGGTGGAGCAGGACAAGGGCGGCGACGGGCTGTTCTGACCGAAGTCGGGGCAGGCCCCGACCTACTTGGTTGGGCGTCGGTCTGAGGCCCGACCTTCGGACGGTGCGCTGTCGCGCAGCCTACTCCGGACGGCTCCGGGTTTTTCGCCACTCTGCCGGGGGCGTGCCGAACTGGCGTGTGAAGGCGCGGGTGAAGGCGGCTTCGGTGCCGTAACCGGCTCCGGTTGCAATGGTGATGATCGGGTCGGGAGTGGACGCAAGTGCCTCGGTAGCGAGGTAGAGGCGCCAGTCGCGCAGGTAGCGCATGGGCGAGGTGCCGAGAAGGCCCGTGAAGCGCGCGGTGAGGGCGGAGCGGGAGGTGCCGGTCGCCTGCGCCAGCGCGGGTAGGCTCCAGTCACGGGTGGGCGCGTCGTGCAGCGCGAGGAGGGCGCGTGACAGCGTGGGGTCGAGGATCGCGGCCAGCCAGCCCTTGGGCGCCGGGGTCTGGAACTGGCGGCGCAGGATTTCCAGGAAAGCGAGTTCGGTCAAGCGTTCGAGAATCGGGCCGCCGCCGGGTTGGGGCTGGTCAACCTCGGTTACGATCTGGGCGATGGTGCCGGAGAGCCAGTCGTTTTGGCCTGCTGTCCGCAAATGGATGAACTCGGGCAGCGCGGCGCGGAACGGGGCGAAGCCTGTCGCCTGACATTGGACATAGCCGCAGAGGATGCGGACCTGTGGACCTGGCGCGGGGTAGTGGAGCGTTGGGGTCGCGGGCCAGGGCTGTGCCGGAAGGTCTCCGCCGGGGTCGATCAGCCGACCGCCCTCGCCCGCGCCAAGCATGTGCGGTGTGCCGAAGGGGAAGGCGGCGATGTCTCCGGTTTCAAGTATGGTGCGACGTCCATGCAAGTCGACCCAGCAGGGGCCGGCGGCGACGATGTGAAAGCCGATCGCGTCCTTCGGTCGCCACGGCGCGGGGGTGGCGTCGGTGGTCCAGTCGCCCTGCGGCATGAAGCAGTATTGCAGTGAGCCGGAGATGCGGATGCGGCGCAGGGCCTGGGAGAGGAGCTGCGCGGTCTCTGGTAGATCGGTCAAGGATTTCGGCGGGTCGGCCAAAGACGGAAGGCTCCTGCTTCGGGCAATGAGGGGGCATCGAAACCCATGCATTGCACAGGAGATTATCATGGCAACGGGCAGCGACAAACTTGTGGTGGTGATGACGAACGGGATTGCGAGCGAGTTGTCTTCGGTCGGGTTCACTATCGCCAATGGCGGGCTCACGGCGGGGCTGCAGGTCAGTGTCTTCCTCACCTCGAACGCGGTGGACCTGGTGCGGAAGGGTGGGCAGGCGATGACGCATGTGCCGCCCCTGGACCCGCTGGCGGCGCTGATCGCCGACTTTCAGGCGCGGGGTGGGGTGATCTGGGCCTGCCCGCCCTGCGTGAAGGCGCGGGGCTATGGGCCGGAGGACTTGCTGGACGGTGTGGTGATCCAGGGGGCCAGCGCCATGCATGCCGAGATCAAGGCCGGGGCGGCGGTGGTGTCGTTCTAGGCGCTACGCCTCGGGCGGTAGCATGGCCTGGAGGGTTGAGAGGTGGTCGGCCTCGGACGCGGGTTTGTCGCTGCGGATGCGGTTGATGCGGGGGAAGCGCATCGCGACGCCGGATTTGTGGCGGGAGGAGCGGTTGAGGCCCTCGAACGCCACCTCCACCACGCGGGTGCGGGCGACGGAGCGGACGGTGCCGAAACGCTCGACCGTGTTGTTGCGGACGAAGCGGTCGAGTTCCTTCAGTTCCTCGTCGGTGAAGCCGAAATAGGCCTTGCCGACGGGGACGAGGTCGTCGCCGTTCCAGACGCCGAAGGTGAAGTCGGAGTAGAAGCCGGAGCGTTTGCCGTGGCCGCGCTGGGCGTACATCAGGACGGCGTCGATCAGGTGGGGGTCGCGTTTCCATTTGAACCAGGGGCCCTTCATGCGGCCGGCGAGGTAGGGGCTGTCGCGGCGCTTGATCATCACGCCTTCGATGACGTCGGCGGGCGGGTTCAGGCGGAGGGCGGCGAGGTCGTTCCAGGTGGCGAAGTGCAGGTTCGGGGACAGGTCGATGCGGGGGCCGAGGTTTGCGACGGCCTGGGTCAGGGTCGCGCGGCGGGCGTCGTAGGGCTGGTCGCGCAGGTCCTGGCCGTTCCAGATCAGGACGTCATACAGGCGCAGGCCTGCGGGGTGGGAGCGGAGCATGGCGGGGGTGACGGTCTTGCGGTTCAGACGCTGCTGGAGGTCGCCGAAGCTGGCGATGTCGTCGCCGCGGCGGACAAGGAGTTCGCCGTCGAGGGCTCCGTCGAAGTGCATCAGGTCGAGGACATCGGGGAAGGCGGGGCTGATGTCCTCTCCGGTCCGGGAATAGAGCCGCCGGGTGCCGCCGTCGCTGACGGCCTGGACGCGGATGCCGTCCCATTTCCATTCGGCGGCGTAGTCGGCGGGGTCGAGGGCGGAGAGCTGGTCGAGGTCGGTGGGGGTGGAGAGCATCACCGGGCGGAAAGGCGCGCGGGCGGCGGCTTCGGGGCGTGGGGCTCCGCCAGCCCAGGCGAAGAGGTCGAGGTAGGGGGGCGTGAGGGCGTGCCAGATCTCCTCGACCTCGGGGAGGGGAAGGTTGGCCCAGGTGGCGAAGGCGGTGCGGGCGAGGCGGGCGGAGACGCCGACGCGCAGCGCGCCGGTGGCGAGTTTCAGGTAGGCGTAACGTTCGGAGGGGCCGAGGCTGTCGAGCCGGGCGGTGATCAGCGCCGGAAGGCGGGTCTTGGGGGTGGTCGCGAGTTCGTGGACGACTTCCGACAGAGGCGGGTCGGAGCGGGTGCCTTCGGGCCAGATCAGCGAGATCGTCTCGGCCAGATCGCCAACGAAATCATAGCTGTAGGTGAAAAGCTGAGCATCTACTCGCGTTTCGGTCAGGCCGCGGAGGAGGCTTGGGGTGACCTGTCGCAGCTTCAGATCCCCGGTCAGGGCGGCGAGCATCAGGCCGCGCTGGGGGTCGGTCTGTTCGGCGAAGGCGGTGGTGAGGAGGCGTTCCTTGCCCAACCGTTGCGGCGTGAAGGCGAGGCGTTCGAGGAGGGTGGCGAAGGCTGAAAGGCTCATTCCGCTTCATCCTCGTAGCCGACGAGGTGGAGGGGTTTCGCGGCGCGCTGGGTCACCTCGCACCAGCGCATCAGGGCGTCTTCGCGGCCGTGGGTGATCCAGACTTCGGACGGGTTAAGCTCGGTGATGGTGGCGGTAAGGTGGGGCCAGTCGATGTGGTCGGAAATGATGAGCGGCAGTTCGACGCCGCGCTGGCGGGCGCGGGCGCGGACCTGCATCCAGCCGGATGCGAAGGCGAGGACCGGGTCGGGGAAGCGCTGGGCCCAGGTGGCGGCGAAGGCCGACGGGGGCGCGATGATGATGGCTCCGGCGAAGTCCGACTTCTTGCCCTCGGTCGCGGGGCGGAGGTCGCCGAGGTCAATGCCTTGCGCGACGTGGTAGTCGCAGAGGCGCTGCAGCGCGCCGTGGATGTGGATGGGAGCGTCCCACCCTGAGGCCCGGATGGCGGCGATGACGCGCTGGGCTTTGCCAAGGGCGTAGGCTCCGATCAGGTGCGCGCGTTCGGGGAAGGCTTCGACGCTGGCGAGGAGCCGGGCGATTTCCACTTGCGGTGGGGGGTGGCGGAAGACGGGGAGGGCGAAGGTCGCCTCGGTCACGAAGATGTCGCAGGGGACGGGTTCGAAAGGGGCGCAGGTGGGGGTGGGGACGCGGGCGTAGTCGCCGGAGACGACGATCTTTTGGCCCGAGCCTTGCACCGCGATCTGGGCCGAGCCGAGGACGTGGCCTGCCGGGTGGAAGGAGACGGTGACCTCGCCGATGCGGGTGGGGTCGGTGTAGGGCTGGCGTGCGTTGGTGAAGTCGTCGCCGTAGCGGATCGCCATGATGTCGAGCGTTTCCCGGGTGGCCATGACGGCGGCGTGGCCGGGGCGGGCGTGGTCGGAATGGCCGTGGGTGACCAGCGCTCGGGGGACGGGGGGGGGGGGGTCGATGAAGAAATCGCCGCCCGGGCAGTAAAGCCCCTCGGGTCGCGGGATAAGGAGGGGCGGTCGGGCCATTCGGGTGTCCAAGCGGTGCGGGGGCGCCGATGCAAAGGTGTGGCTTTGCGCCTGGGTGTCAACGCGTTTGGCGTCGCGGGATTCCTGTGGGGTGGGGTTAAGGGAGTGGTTGACGTTGGTCTGATCGGGTGCGGCCGGGGGCAAAACTTTTCGAAAAGTTTTGGAAAATCCTTCGAAGGATTTTCGCCCCAGTCAGCCGTCCCGCTTAGACGGCAAGAAGTTCCACCGCGACGCCCTGGCCGACGCCGACGCAGAGGGTGGCGAGGGCTGATTGGCCCCCGCTTTCGGACAGACGGCGGGCGGCGGTGGCGGTGATACGGGCGCCGGACATGCCGAGGGGGTGGCCCATGCTGATGCCTCCGCCCCTGGCGTTCAGCTTCGGGTCGGCGTCGTCGAGGCCCCAGGCGCGGGTGCAGGCGAGGACCTGGGCGGCGAAGGCCTCGTTGAGTTCGATGACGTCCTGTTCGGCGGGCGGTTTCGCGCCGCGGGCGACCAGGCGTTCGACGGCGGCGATGGGGCCGATACCCATGATCCGGGGGGCGACCCCGGCCGAAGCGGCGCGGCCGATCCGGGCGAGGGGGGTGAGCTTGTGGGCGCGGACGGCTTGCGCCGAGGCGAGGAGGATGGCGCAGGCGCCGTCGTTGATCCCGGCGGCGTTGCCTGCAGTCACGGTGCCGGGGGTGCGGAATGGGGTGGGGAGCGCGGCGAGGCGGTCCAGCGAGGTGGCGCGGGGGTGTTCGTCGAGGTCGACCATCGTCTCGCCTGACCGGGAGCGGAGGGTGACGGGCAGGATGTCGGCGCGATGCCAGTCGGCGTCGTAGCGGTCCTGCGAGCGGAGCGCGTAGGCGTCCTGGTCGGCGCGGGGGATGGCGAAGTCCTCGGCGACGTTCTCGGCGGTTTCGGGCATCGAGTCGATGCCATGCGCCTTGGCGATGCGCTGGTTGATGAAGCGCCAGCCGATGGTGGTGTCGTAGACCTCGGCCTGCCGAGCGAAGGCGGTTTCGGACTTGGGCATTACGAAAGGCGCGCGGGTCATGCTTTCGACGCCACCCGCGATGACGAGGTCGGCCCCGTCGCGGATGGCGCGGGCTCCGGCGATCACCGCATCCATGCCCGAAGCGCAGAGGCGGTTGACGGTGAGGGCGGGGACAGAGTCGGGAAGGCGGGAGAGGAGGACAGCCATGCGGGCGACGTTGCGGTTGTCCTCGCCGGCCTGGTTGGCGCAGCCGAGGATGACTTCGTCGATGCTGAGGCCGGGGTGCAGGTCGAGGAGGCCGTCGATGACATGCGCGGCCATGTCGTCGGGGCGGATGGTGGCCAAGGCCCCGCCATAGCGGCCGATGGGGGTGCGGCGCATGGTGCAGAGGAAGACGTCGTTGGTCATGCGGTCAGTCCATCCGGGGGTGGCAGGTAACGGGTCTTGAGGTGCGGGGGCGCGGCCTGTTCCAGGCGGGCGAGTTCGGCGGCGATGGTCGCAGGGCCGTGCGCTTGCAGGCAGTCGAACGGGCCACGCGGCAGGTTCAGGCCTAGTTTCAGCGCGGTGTCGATGCCGTCGCGCGTCGTGCCGCCTTCGGCGAGCAGCCAGGCGGCTTCGTTCGCAAGGGTGGCCTCGATGCGCAGGACGATGGCGGGGGCGTCCTGTGGGGCCGGGGGCAGAGGGTCGGGGTGGACGAAGCCGCGTCCCGTCTTCCGGCCAAGGGTGCCGCTGGCGACCTGGGCGCGGAGGGCGTCGAAGACGTGATAGCGCGGGTGGCCGTCCATGGCGCGGTTCAGGCCTTCGGTCGCGGCGAGGTTGATGTCGGCGCCGATCAGGTCGATCAGGCTGAAGGGGCCTAGGCGGTAGCCTGCCTGGACCATGGCGGCGTCGATTTCTGCCGGGGTGCGGCCTTCTTCCATCAGCGCGAGGGCCTCGCCGTAGAAGGGCCGGGCACAGCGGTTGACGATGAAACCGGGGCGGTCGGGGCAGTCGATCACGGTCTTGCCCGTGGGCTGCATCAGCGCTCGGGCGGTGTCGAGGGCCCGCGGGGCGGTGCCGGGATGGGCGACGAGTTCGACCAGTTTCATCGCCGGGGCGGGGTTGAAGAAGTGGAGGCCGATGATGCGGTCGGGGTGTTTGAGGCCCTGCGCAATGGCGGCGACGGAGAGGGAGGAGGTGTTGGTGGCGAGGATCGCGTCAGGTGCCATGACCTGTTCCAGCGCGGCGAAGAGGGACTGCTTGGCGGGGAGTTGTTCGATCACGGCCTCGATGGCGAGGGCGGCCTGGCCCATGGCTTCGGGACCGTCGACGATCTGGACGCGGGAGCGGATCGCGTCGCGGTCGATGGAGGAGAGTTTTCCGGCCTCGACGCGCGGGGCAAGGGAAGTGGCGATGCGGTCGAGTGCGTTGGCTCGGGCGGGTTCGTGGCTGTCGGTTGCCAGCACTGTATAGCCAGCGGCGGCGAAGACTTGCGCGATGCCGAGGCCCATGGTGCCGAGGCCGATGACGGCGACGGCGGTCATTTGCCCTGGAACCCCGGCTTGCGCTTTTCGCGGAAGGCGCGGATGCCTTCGGCCTTGTCGGCGGTGTCGAGGAGGGACTCGAAGGCCTGGCGTTCCTGGGCGAGGGCCAGCGCAGCCTCGGCCCCCGCGACGAGGGCGGCTTTGGCGGCCATCAGGGCGAGGGGGGCGCGGTCGGCGAGTTTGGCCGTCAGCGTGGCAGCTTCGGTCACGGCGTCGTCGGCCAGGTGTGAGGCGAGGCCCCAGGCGAAGGCGGTGGGGGCGTCGATGATTTCGCCGGTCAGCACCATTCGCGAGGCGCGGGCGGGGCCGATCCGGGACATCAGGCGCTGGCCGCCACCCGCGCCGGGGATCAGGCCCAGGTTCGTTTCGGGCAGGCCGAGGCGGGCAGTGGGGCCGACGACGAGGAGGTCGGACATGAGGGCGAGCTCAAGTCCACCGCCCAAGGCAAAGCCCTCCACGGCGGCGACCAGCGGTTTGGGGAAAGCGCGGATCGCGGCCCAATGCGCCTTGCGGGGGTCGGTTGCGCCTTCGGCGGTGGTCTTCGTCTCGATCTCGGCAATATCGGCCCCGGCGGCGAAATTGCCCTCGGCGCCGTAGAGCAGCACGGCTCGGCAGTCGGGCGTAGTGGCCAGCCGCTGCAGCGTCGCGGCGAGATCGGCCAGAAGCGCGGTGTTCAGCGCGTTCCGGGCGGCGGGCCGGTTCAGCACCAGCCGCGTCCATGCGCCTTCGCCGATTTCAAGCAGATGGGTCATGGCGGCAGTTTGGAAGAACCAGGGATTTTTTCAAGCATAAAAGTTTTAAGCTTGAAATTATCAGGAGCGATGTCAAAGTTGCAGCAGCAACGGGAGCACCGGGACATGAAGATTCTTTGCCTCGGCGGAGGGCCGGCGGGACTGTACTTCGCCATTTCGATGAAGCTGCGCGATCCGGCGCATGACGTGACCGTGCTGGAGCGGAACAAGGCCAACGACACCTTCGGCTGGGGTGTCGTGCTGTCGGATGATGCGCTGGGCCGGATGCAGAAGAATGACCCGGTGTCGGCCGAGGCGATCCGGGGCAATTTCGCCTATTGGGACGACATCGCCGTGGTGCATGACGGGGTGCGGACGGTGTCGGGCGGGCATGGCTTTGCCGGGATCGGGCGCAAGGCGATGCTGGTCCTGCTGCAGGCCCGCGCGCGGGAATTGGGGGTGCGGCTGGAATTCGAGACGGTGTTCAAATCCGCCGAGGAATACCGCCGTGAGTATGACCTTGTCGTCGGCTGCGATGGGATCAACAGCCTAGTGCGCGGCGAATACAAGGAGGTGTTCCGGCCTGACATCGACACGCGCAAGTGCAAGTTCGTCTGGCTGGGGACGCACCAGAAGTTCGACGACGCCTTCACCTTCATCTTCGAGAAGACCGAGCACGGCTGGGTCTGGGCGCATGTCTACCAGTTCGACGACAACACCGCGACGTTCATCGTCGAGACCCTGCCTGAGACCTGGGACAAGTTCGGTTTCGCCGACATGTCCAAGGAAGAGACGGTCGAGACCTGCCGGAAGATTTTCGAGCGGCATCTTGGCGGGCATGAGCTGATGTCGAACGCGGCGCACCTGCGGGGGTCGGCAGTCTGGATCCAGTTCCCGCGGGTGATCTGCGAGAAGTGGTATCACGAGAATGTCGTCCTGATGGGCGATGCGGCGGCGACGGGGCATTTCTCGATCGGGTCGGGCTCGCGGCTGGCTTTCGACAGTGCGATTGCGCTGGCCGAGTACCTGCATTCCGAGCCGACGATGGAAGACGCCTTCCGCCGCTATCAGGACGAACGCCGGGTCGAGGTGCTGCGCTTGCAATCGGCGGCGCGCAATTCGCTGGAGTGGTTCGAGCAGGTTGAACGTTACCTGGACATGCCGCCGATCCAGTTCGCCTATTCGCTTTTGACCCGGTCGCAGCGGATCAGCCATGAAAACCTGCGGCTGCGCGACCCGGAGTGGCTGGCCAGCGCCGAGGCCTGGTTCCAGCGCCAGGCGGGGGGCCGTGAGGGCCGCCGCCCGATGTTCGCGCCGTTTCAGCTGCGCGACATGCGGCTGGAGAACCGGATCGTCGTCTCGCCCATGGCGCAGTACAAGGCGGTGGACGGCTGCCCGACCGACTGGCATTTCACCCATTATGCCGAACGCGCCAAGGGCGGGGCGGGGCTGGTCTACACCGAGATGACCTGCGTGTCGCCTGAAGGGCGGATCACGCATGGGTGCCCCGGGTTCTACGCGCCGGAGCACGAGGCTGCCTGGAAGCGGCTGGTCGATTTCGTCCATGCCGAGACGGCGGCGAAGCTGTGCGCGCAGATCGGCCATGCCGGGCGGAAGGCCTCGGTCCAGTTGCCCTGGGAGGAGGATGAGATGCCTCTGCGCCAGGGGGCGTGGGAGACGATGGGGCCGTCGCCGCTGCCCTGGTCGCCGGAGCATCCTGCGCCCCGGGAAATGACGCGAGCCGATATGGAGCGGGTGACGGCGGAGTTCGTGGCGTCGACGGAAATGGCATTGCGGGCCGGGTTCGACATGGTGGAGCTGCACGCGGCCCACGGCTATCTGATTTCCAGTTTCATCAGCCCCCTGTCCAATCATCGGACCGACAGCTATGGCGGATCGCTGGAGAACCGGATGCGCTGGCCGCTGGAGGTTTTTGCCGCAATGCGGGCGGTCTGGCCGGCGGAAAAGCCGATGTCGGTCCGGATTTCCGCCACCGACTGGGTGGGCCGTGACGGGGTGACCCCCGAGGATGCCGTTGCCATCGCCCGGATGTTCCATGCAGCCGGGGCGGATATCATCGACGTGTCGGCGGGGCAGACCTCGACCGATGCCAAGCCGGTCTATGGCCGGATGTTCCAGACCCCGTTCAGCGACCGGATCCGCAACGAGGCCGGCATCGCCACGATGGCGGTCGGCAACATCACCGAGGCGGATCAGGTGAACTCGATCCTGCTGGCAGGGCGGGCCGACCTTGTGTGTCTGGCGCGTCCGCATCTGGCCGATCCCTACTGGACGCTGCACGCCGCGGTGGCGGCGGGAGACAGCGGTACGGTCTGGCCGAAGCCCTACCGGGCGGGGCAGAGGCAGGCCGAACGGCTGGCCGAGCGCGCAGTAGAGGTGATCCGGGCATGAGCGGGGCGCTTGATCCGCGTGTCCGGCGGGTGCTGATCACCGGTGGGGGGACTGGGGTTGGGGCCGACCTCGCGCGCGGGTTTGCGGCTGAGGGAGCCGAGGTGGTGATCTGCGGACGGCGGGAAGCCCCCCTGCGCGCGGTGGCCGTGCGGACCGGGGCGCGGGTGATCCTGGCGGATGTGACGGACGAGGGCGAGGTGGCGCGGTTGTTTGCCGAGGCGGGGCGTTGCGACGTGGTGATTGCCAATGCGGGGCAAGCAGACAGTGCGCCGTTCGCCCGCACCTCTCTGGAGCAATGGAACCGGATGCTGGCGGTAAACCTGACCGGCGTGTTCCTGACCTTTCGTGAAGGCTTGCGGCAATTCGACGGCTGGGGGCGGCTGCTGGCGGTAGCTTCGACCGCCGGGCTGAAGGGCTATGCCAAGGTCGCGCCCTATGCGGCGGCCAAGCATGGGGTGATGGGCATGGTGCGGTCGCTGGCGCTGGAGGTTGCGCGGGGGCCGGTCACCGTGAACGCGATCTGCCCCGGGTTTCTGGACACCGACATGACGGTCGAAAGCATCCGCATCATCAGTGAGAAGACCGGACGCAGCCTGGACGAGGCGCGGGCTGCGCTGGAAGCCTTGAGCCCGCAGAACCGGCTTTATCGGCCTGACGAGGTCACCTCGGCCGCGCTGTGGCTGTGCGGGCCGGGGTCGGATGGGGTGAACGGGCAGGCGATCACCATTTCCGGGGGTGAGGCATGACCGAAGGGTCGAAGCGGCGGCTGAAGCTGTGGATCCGGCTGTTGTCGGTGACCCGGGGGGCGGAATCCTCGCTGCGCGAATTCCTGCGGGTGCAGCACGGGTCGACCCTGCCGCGGTTCGACGTGATGGCGACGCTGTATCGCCGGAAAGAGGGCTGCAGCATGAGCGAGCTGAGCCGGATGCTGCTGGTGTCAAACGGCAACGTGACGGCGGTGGTGGACCGGCTGGAGGCCGACGGGATGGTGGAGCGCCGCCCGTCCGAGACCGACCGGCGCACGGTCTTTGTCAGCCTGACGCCGCAGGGGCTGCAGCATTTCGAGGCGCTGGCCCGGGACCATGAGGCGGAGGTCGCGAAGATCTTCGCCGGGCTGGACGATGCGGATGTCGATACGCTGACCGAAATCCTGAAGAGGGCGGCAAAGCGATGAGCCTGTTGACCAAGACCGAACTGGCGGGGCTGAAGCCCGCGCATTTCCTGTGGGAGGTCGCGGACCGGGTGGGCACCATCCGGCTGAACCGGCCCGAGCGGAAGAACCCGCTGAGTTTCGAAAGCTATGCCGAGCTGCGCGACCTGTTCCGGGCGCTGGTCTATGCGACGGACGTCGATGTGGTGATCTTTGCCCCGAATGGCGGGAATTTCTGCTCGGGCGGGGATGTGCACGACATCATCGGCCCCTTGGTCGGGATGGAGATGAAGGACCTCTTGGCCTTCACCCGGATGACGGGCGATCTGGTCAAGGCGATGATCGGCTGCGGCAAGCCGGTGATCGCGGCGGTGGACGGGGTCTGTGTAGGGGCGGGCGCGATCATCGCGATGGCCTCGGATCTGCGGCTGGCGACACCGGGGGCGAAATGCGCATTTCTGTTCACGCGCGTCGGGCTGGCGGGCTGCGACATGGGGGCCTGCGCAATCCTGCCGCGGATCATCGGGCAGGGGCGGGCGGCAGAGCTGTTGTACACTGGCCGCGTCATGCGGGCGGAGGAGGGCGAGCGTTGGGGTTTCTGGAACGCGCTGCATGCTCCGGAAGGGTTGGAGGACGCGGCGATGGGGCTGGCCCGGCAGCTGGCGGCGGGGCCGACCTTCGCGCATGGCATCACCAAGACCCAGCTGAACCAGGAATGGAACATGGGGCTGGAGCAGGCCATCGAGGCCGAGGCGCAGGCGCAGGCGATCTGCATGCAGACCCGCGACTTTGAGCGGGCGTACCGGGGGTTCGTTGCCAAAGAGCAGCCGGTGTTTCAGGGTGACTGACCCGGGGGGCTTCGCGCCCCCGGACCCCCGCGGGATATTTGTGGACAGAAAATGAGCGATCAGAGTTTCCTGGATTGGCCCTTCTTCGAGGCTCGCCATCGAGAGTTGGCGGCGGCGCTGGAGGACTGGTGCGCGGCGAACCTGCCGGTGTCGCATTCCGATGTGGACGCGGCCTGCAAGGGGCTGGTCGCGGCGCTGGGGGCGGGGGGCTGGTTGCGGCACTCGGGCACGGGTGAGGGGGAGAGGCTGGATGTGCGGTCCCTCTGCCTGATCCGCGAGACGCTGGCACGGCATGATGCCTTGGCCGATTTCGTCTTTGCGATGCAGGGGCTGGGAATGGGGGCGGTGTCGCTGTTCGGGACGCCGGAGCAGCGGGAGTGGCTGGAGCGGACGCGGGCGGGGACGGCGATTTCCGGCTTTGCGCTGACGGAGCCGGGCTCGGGGTCGGACGTGGCGGCGACGGCGACGGTGGCGGAGAGGGTGCAGGGCGGCTGGCGGCTGTCGGGCGAGAAGACCTACATCTCGAACGGCGGGATTGCCGATGTCTATGTGATCATTGCGCGGACCGGCGAGGCGCCGGGTGCGAAGGGGTTGTCGGCCTTTCTGATGCCTGCGGCAACGGCGGGGCTGGAGGTGGTGGAGCGAATCGAGGTGATCGCGCCGCATCCCTTGGCCCATCTGCGCCTTACCGATGTGGACCTGCCGGAGGCCGCGCTGATCGGGAAGGCGGGCGACGGGTTCAAGATCGCGATGTCGGTGCTGGACGTGTTCCGGTCAACCGTGGGCGCGGCGGCTTTGGGGATGGCGCGGCGGGCGCTGGATGAGACTGTGGCGCGGACGCAAGGGCGGCGCATTCAGGGGCAGGCGCTGTCGGAGTTGCAACTGGTGCAGGGGCATCTGGCCGACATGGCGCTGGAAATCGACGCCTCGGCCCTGCTGGTCTACAGGGCAGCCTGGACCAAGGACATGGGGGCCGCAAGGGTCAGCCGTGAGGCGGCGATGGCCAAGCTTTACGCGACCGAAGCGGCGCACCGGGTGATCGACATGGCGGTCCAGCTGCATGGCGGCGACGGGGTCCGGCAGGGGTTCGCCGTCGAAAGCCTGTACCGCGAGATCCGGGCGCTGCGGATCTACGAGGGCGCAAGTGACGTGCAACGCATCATCATCGCCAGAAGCATTCTGGGATAGGGGAGGGACAGATGGCAGACCTTGAAGGCGGGATCACCCGCGACGGCACGGCTTATCACGGGCGGATGCTGAACATCCTGGGGCAGCGGTATTTCCCCAAGGCGTCCTGCGAGACGACCTTCAGCTTCGAGACCAACAGCGAGGCGGGGCAGTTCGTGCCGGTCCACGTCCACCCGCATCAGGACGAGTTCATCCTGGTGCAGGAGGGCGAGCTGCATCTGAAGCTGGACGGGGTCTGGTCGGTGGCCAAGGCGGGCGATCTGGTGCGGATGCCGAAGGGCGTGCCGCATGGCTATTTCAACAAGTCGGACAAGCCGGCGAAGGCGCTGTTCTGGGTGTCTCCGGCCGGCAAACTTGAGGCCCTGTTCGAGACGCTGCACGACATGACCGACATCCCGGCGATCATCGAAGCCTCGGCCAGGCACGACGTCGACTTCCTGCCGCCCGAGGCCAACGACTGACGATGTATGAACGCCTGATCCAGATCGAGTTCAACCATTGCGACCCGGCGGGGATCGTCTTCTATCCCCGCTATTTCGAGATGGTGAACTCGGTCGTCGAGAACTTCTTTGCCGATGTGGTGGGGCGGTCCTTTGCCCAGATGCACAATGGCGCGTCGAACGGCGTGCCGACCGTTGCGATCGAGACCAGTTTCCTGAAGCCGTCCAGGCTGGGCGACAAGGTGCTGTTTTCCTTGATGATCGAGAAGATCGGCGGGTCCTCGCTGGGGCTGGTGATCGAAGGGCGGGGGCCGGACGGGCTGCTGCTGACTGTCCGGATGACGGTGGCCTGGATCGACCGGATGAAGGCCGCGCCCTGGCCTTCGGACATGCGGGCGGCGCTGGAGTACTACAAGGAGACGCAGGATGCATGAGGTCCTTCACCCGAAGCATTGGAAAGCGGCGCGGGGGTACTCCAACGGCGTGGCCGCCGAGGGGCGGATGGTATTCACCGGCGGGATCATCGGCTGGAACGCCGCGCAGGAGTTCGAGACCGATGACTTCGTGGGTCAGGTCGAACAGGCCTTGCGGTCTATCGTCGAGGTGCTGGCCGAAGCCGGGGCAGGGCCGGAGCATCTGGTGCGGCTGACATGGTACGTCACGGACAAGGCTGAGTATCTGGGCAGCCTGAAAGAGCTGGGCGCGGTCTACAAGGCGGTGATCGGGCGGCACTACCCGGCGATGGCCTTGGTGCAGGTGGTGGCGCTGGTCGAGGACCGGGCCCGCGTGGAAATCGAGGCAACCGCCGTCATTCCGAAGGCGTGACGGCAAGGGTTTGGGAGGACCCGAAGGATGCTTGGACCGACAGGACATAGCGATACGTTCACACGCGACCGGCTTCCGGCGCTGGAGGACTGGCCGGAGATGCGGCTGGAGGGCTTCGACTATCCGGATTGGCTGAACGTGGGCGTCGAGCTGACCGACCGCATGGTCGAGAAGGGCTTTGGTGACCACACCGCCCTGATCGGCAACGGGCGCAGCCGGACCTACAAGGAATTGTCGGACTGGTCGAACCGGATCGCCCATGCGCTGGTCGAGGATTACGGGGTCAAGCCCGGCAACCGGGTGCTGATCCGCAGCGCCAACAACCCGGCGATGGTGGCTTGCTGGCTGGCGGCGACCAAGGCGGGGGCGGTGGTGGTCAACACAATGCCGATGCTGCGGGCGGGTGAGTTGACCAAGATCGTCGACAAGGCCGAGATCAGCCATGCGCTGTGCGACACCCGGCTGATGGAGGAGCTGGTCACCTGTGGCAAGGACAGCCGGTTCCTGCGGACCATCGTGGGCTTTGATGGCACGGCGAACCATGATGCGGAACTGGACCGGGTCGCGTTGAAGAAACCTGTGCGGTTCGAGGCGGTGCGGACCGGGCGGGACGATGTGGCTTTGCTGGGGTTCACGTCGGGCACGACGGGCGAGCCGAAGGCCACGATGCATTTCCACCGCGACCTGCTGATCATCGCGGACGGCTATGCGCGCGAGGTGCTGGGGGTCACGCCGGAGGACGTGTTCATCGGCAGCCCTCCGCTGGCGTTCACCTTCGGGCTGGGGGGCCTCGCGGTGTTCCCCTTGCGCTTTGGCGCGGCGGCGGCGCTGCTGGAGCAGGCCTCGCCTCCGAATATGGTGGCGATGATCGAAGAGCACCGGGCCACGATCTGTTTCACCGCGCCCACGGCTTACCGCGTGATGCTGAAGGCGATGGACGAGGGGGCGGATCTGTCCTCCTTGAGGGCGGCGGTTTCGGCGGGGGAGACGCTGCCCGCGCCGGTCTACGAGGAATGGCAGCAGAAGACTGGCAAGCCGATGCTGGACGGGATCGGTGCGACCGAGATGCTGCACATCTTCATCTCGAACCGGTTCGACGACCACCGGCCGGGGTGCACGGGCAAGCCGGTGACGGGGTATCAGGCGCGGATCGTCGATGAAGAGATGCGGGAAAAGCCGCGCGGAGAGGTCGGGCGGCTGGCGGTGCGGGGGCCGACAGGGTGCCGGTATCTGGCCGACAAACGGCAGGGGGCCTATGTCCGGGACGGCTGGAACCTGACGGGGGACAGCTTCTGGCAGGATACGGACGGCTATTTCCACTTTGCGGCCCGCTCGGACGACATGATCCTGTCGGCGGGCTACAACATCGCGGGGCCCGAGGTGGAGGCTGCGCTGCTGTCGCATCCGGCGGTGCTGGAATGTGCGGTGGTGGGCGTGGCGGATGAGGAGCGCGGCCAGATCGTGCAGGCGCATGTGGTGCTGGCGGCGGGGCAGACGGGCGATGCGCTGATGGTCAAGCTGTTGCAGGACCATGTGAAAAAGGTCATCGCGCCCTACAAGTATCCACGCAGCGTGGTGTTCACGACGGCGCTGCCGAAGACGCAGACCGGGAAGATCCAGCGGTTTCAGTTGCGGGGGAAGGCCTAGGCGGCGCCCTTCGGGACGATCCCGGCGGCCACCCACTCGTCCAGCTTGGCCAGGACCGCGTCGCAGAAGGCCGCGTCGTTGATGTGGCAGTCGAGGACGGTGTGGTCGACCCGACCGCTCAGGGCGCGTTCGGCGGCTTCGGTGAAGGCGGCGAGGCCCTCGGGATCATGCGCGGCTTCGCCGGGTTTGTCCCATTCCTCGATCCCGCCTTTGGGCAGGAAGAAATGCGTCTGGCCCTTGGCGCCGGCCAGCCGGTCGGCGATGGCCTGGGCCAGGCCGCGGCGTTCGTCGGCGTTGAAGCCGACGCTTTTGATCAGCCGGTTGTGTTCGTGGAAGGGGCGGTCCTGAAAGCGAGGCGGGATCGGCTGCCATCCGGCGAGGTCCAGGATGTCCGCCGCCCCCGGGGCCACCAGTTGCGGCGTGCCGCTGCGGCCCGCGCCGGTCAGCCGGTCGGCCCCGGCGCTGACGAGCGAGCCGTGGAGCATGTTGACCAGCTCCTGCAAGGAGAAGTCCATCACGCAGGCGAAGGTGCCCTCTGACGCCAGTCGTTCGAAAGCCATGCCGCCCATGCCGGTGGTGTGGAAGACCGCGATGTCATAGCCGCGCCGGGTGAGTTCGGGGTGCAAGCGTTTCATGTATTTCAGGCAGGAGGAGCCGAGCGAGGTCATCCCGATCAGTGGGCGGTCGAACCGGGGCGGCTCGACGGCTTGCGCGGCGCCAAGGACGGCACCCGCGGCCTGGCTGAGCGAGGATTTGCAGAGGGGGTTCAGCCCATACAGCCCTCCGGCCCAGAGGATGAACTGCACATCGGCGGCCATCCGTTCGGCGGCGATCAGGGGGGAGCCTGCAACGGTGGAGACGATGTATTTCGGCACGCCCAGCGGCAGGGCCTGCGCGCAGTCCAGCGCGAGGTCGGTGCCCATGGTGCCGCCAAGCGCGATCATGCCGTGGAACCGGCCCTCGGCGTGGAGTTTCCGGGTCAGGAGGGCGGCACCCGCGCTCATCCGGGCAAAGGCCTCGCCTTCCTCGCCCAGGGCGATCAGGGCGTCGATGGTGGTGTCGGCAGCGGCGGCGACCTGATGCTTTGTCACGTCGACGGGGGTTTTCGCTTCGCCCAGGATGCTGACGTCCATCGCCAAGACGTCGCCGCCCTGCGCCTTGATCCTGTCGATCAGGTAGGCGAGTTCATCCGCCTTGGTGTCGAATGTGCCGATGACCAGAATGGTTTTCGTCATGTGCTTTTCCCCTGCTGGTGCCGTCCGAGTTCCGCGTTGACGCGAAGATTTGGTTCATTATAATCACCAGTGGTTCAAGAATAATCGCCCTGCGCCGTTGCGTCAACGGATTTGGGGCGCGTCGGGTATCGTTGGAGCAGCCATGTCCACCACTGTCGCCAAAGCATTGTCTTTGCTGGACTATTTCTCGGAAGCGGAGCCAGAGATCGGCCTGTCCGAACTGGCGCGCAGGTCTGGGGTCGACAAGGCGACGGTGCACCGGATGTTGGGGGTGATGTGCGACGCGGGCCTGTTGGAAAAGCGCGGCGATGCGCGGCAGTACCGGCTGGGGGCAGGGGTCTTGCGGCTGGCCCGGGTGCGCGAGACGGCGTTTCCGGTGTCGTCGCTGTTCCAGCAATCACTGGCGGACCTGTCGGCCAGGCTGGGCGAGACGGCGCATGCCTCGCTGGTGTCGGGGCGGGCGCTGGCAACGATCGGGATCAGCGAAAGCAACCGGGGCAGCCGGGTGTCGCTGGTGGCGGGAGAGCTGTTGTTGATGCACTGCACCGCGTCGGGCCTGGCGGTTCTGGCCTTTTCGCGGGCCGAGTTGGTGGACCGGGTGCTGTCGGAACCGCTGGTCGCAAGGACGTCGCGGACGATCACGAACCCCAGTATTATAAGGGCCCGGCTGGAGGAAGTTCGCCTGACCGGCTTTGCCGAAGCTGACCAGACCGCCGAAGACGATGTCTATGGCATCGCGGTGCCGGTGTTCGACAGCGATGCCGAGGCGACCGGGGCGATTGCGATTGCCACGCCGGCGCACCGGATGACGAACGACCTGCGCAGCGAGATCATCGCCGCCCTGTTCGTAGAAGCCGAGAAACTGACGGTGAATTCGGGCGGGCGCATGCCTGCGGCCTTTCTCAGCGTGGCCGCGCGGTTCTCACCGACCTGAGAGTGGGGGCCTGAGATTGCAGGCTGGCCGGTTGACCGAAGGCTCACCACGGTGCATAATATATACCAGTGGTGGCAATAATGAAACGACATGAGCCAGAATCAGATCGAATCCCTGCGCGCAGCGCCGGTTGAGGCCTTTAAGCACCTGATCGACGGACAGTCGGTTCCGGCGTCAGATGGGGGTACGACTGTTGTCGTGTCTCCGATTGATGGGACGCCGCTGACCACCTATGCCCGGGGCACGCAGGCCGACTCCGAGGCGGCCATAACTGCCGCCCGCCGTGCCTTTGACGATGGCCGCTGGTCCGACCTGGCCCCGGCGGCGCGGAAGAAGATCCTGCTCAAATGGGCCGATCTGATCGAGGCCCATGCGGTAGAACTGGCCGTGCTGGGCGTGCGCGAGAACGGCACCGAGATCGGGATGGCGCTGAAGGCCGAGCCTTTGTCGGCGGCGGCGACGGTGCGCTATTATGCCGAGGCGATCGACAAGCTGAACGGCGAGATTACCCCGACCGATCCGGCGTTTCTGGGTCTGGTGCACGGTGAACCAGTGGGGGTCGTCGGGGCCATCGTGCCGTGGAATTTTCCGCTGATGATCGGGGCATGGAAGATCGGCCCGGCCCTGGCCGCCGGATGCACGGTGGTCTTGAAGCCTGCCGAAACCGCATCGTTGACGCTGGTCCGGGTGGCGCAACTGGCGTTGCAGGCGGGGCTGCCTCCGGGTGTTCTGAACGTTGTCACCGGTGAGGGGCCGGTTGTCGGTGCCGCGATTGCCGCGTCGATGGATGTCGATGTGCTGGTCTTCACCGGATCGGGTCCAACCGGGCGGCGGCTGCTGGAGGCTGCGGCGCGGTCGAACCTGAAGCGGGTTTACTTGGAGCTGGGGGGCAAGTCGCCGAACATCGTCTTTGCCGATGCGCCCGATCTGGACGAGACGGCGAAGGTCTCGGCGATGGGCATCTTCCGCAACTCGGGGCAGGTCTGCATTGCCGGGTCGCGCATTCTGGTGGAGCGGAGCATCCACGCGGCATTCGTGGAAAAGCTGGCGGCGCAGGCGGCGGCGATCAAGGTGGGCGATCCCCTGGACAGTGCGACTCAGGCTGGGGCGGTGAACTCGGAGCGGCAGTTGGCGCAGAACCTGCGGTTTGTCGTCGAGGCGCGAGAGGCTGGGCGCAATGTCATCGGCGGCGACCGCATCCTGCAAGAGACCGGGGGTTACTACATGTCGCCCGCGATTGTCGCGGATGCGCGGCCGGAGGATCGGGTGTTCCGCGAAGAGGTCTTTGGCCCCGTGGTCACGGTCACGCCCTTCGACACCGAAGCCGAGGCGGTCGCTCTGGCCAATGGCACCGATTACGGGCTGGCGGCGGCGGTCTGGACCTCGAACCTGTCGCGGGCGCATCGCATGGTGCGCAAGATCCGCGCCGGGATCGTGCATGTGAACACTTATGGCGGGTCGGACCTGACGGTGCCGCTGGGCGGAGTCAAGCAGTCCGGCAACGGGCATGACAAGTCGCTGCATGCCTTTGACAAATACCTCGACCTGAAAACCGCCTGGGTGAAGCTGTGACCCAAGGCCAAGGAGCCTGACGATGAAGGATTCGAATTTCCTCAAGGAAAACAACGCCCGGCACCTGTGGCATCCGATGGCGCACCCGGCGGATAGTCTGGCGAACCCGCCGGACATCATCGTCGAGGCGGAGGGAGTCGAGATCATCGACATCGACGGACATCGCACCGTCGATGCGGTGGGGGGTCTGTGGAACGTGAACTTGGGCTATTCCTGCCAACCGGTCAAAAACGCGATCACGGCGCAGCTGAACCGGCTGCCCTACTATTCGATTTTCCGGGGCACGACGAATGACAACGTGATCGAGCTGGCCGAGATGCTGGCGGAGTTTTTTGCCCCCGACGGGCTGACGCGGGCCTTCTATACCTCTGGCGGGTCGGATGGGGTGGAGGTCGCGCTGCGGCTGGCGCGGCAGTACCACAAGATCCGGGGCGAGGCGGGCCGGGTGAAGTTCCTGAGCCTGAAGAAGGGCTATCACGGGACACACACGCTGGGGGCCTCGGTCAACGGCAACGCGAACTTCCGGACGCAGTATGAGCCGCTGATGCCGGGCTGTTTTCACACTCCAGCACCCTACACCTACCGCAACCCGTTCAACGAGACCGACCCGGCGCGGCTGGCGCAGCTGTGTCTGGCGGCCATCGAGGATGAGATCAAGTTTCAGGACGCGTCCACCATCGCCGCCTTCATCATGGAGCCGGTGCTGGGCGCAGGTGGTGTGATCCCGCCGCATGAAAGCTTCATGCCGGGGGTGCGGGCGTTGTGTTCGAAGTACGGGATCCTGCTGGTCGCCGATGAGGTCATCACGGCCTTCGGGCGGACGGGCAGCTGGTCGGGCTCGCGCCATTGGGGGGTGCGGCCGGACCTGCTGGTGTCGGCCAAGGCGATCACCAACGGCTACTTCCCGTTTGGGGCGGTCATGGTGTCGGAAGGCGTGGCCGAGGTGTTCGAGAAGGATACCAGCGGCAAGGGTGCCATCGGGTCGGGGTACACCTATTCCGGGCATCCGGTGGGCGCGGCGGCGGCGATTGCCTGTCTGAACGAGACGCAGCGGATTCAGCCGCATAAGAACGCGGCCGTGCGGGGGGATCAGCTGTTCGCCGGGCTGCAGGCGCTGATGGCGCGGCATGAGGTGATCGGCGATGTGCGCGGCGGGCATGGGCTGATGTGCGCGCTGGAACTGGTGGCGGACCGGGCGACGAAGGCTCCGATCGACAAGAAGGTGATCGGGAAGGTGCATCGCGCGACCTATGAGGCTGGGGTGATGATCCGGGTTTCCGGCAACAACATCATCCTGTCGCCGCCGCTGGTCGTCACCGAGGCGGATGTGGCGAAGATCCTGTCGGCGCTGGAGGCGGGGTTCGGGGCGATCTGAGGGTAGTCAGTCGTCCGGGTAGCCGGTCGGTGCCGTACGGCTGGCCAGGCGCTTCAGGATTGCCGTCAGGGCAGTGGCTTCGGCTGTGCCTAAGGTGTCGCGCAGCCGCTGGTCGAAACCGATGGCAAGTTGCCCCAGTTCGGCAAAGACCGACTGGCCCTTTGGCGTCAGCGACAGAACTTCAGCCCGGCGGTCAATCTCGCTGGGGGTGCGCGAGAGCATCTCGGCCTCTTCCAGCGCGGCGACCGCCCGGCTGACCTTGGTCTTCTCGATATGGCTGATGGCGCAGATGTCGCGGGCCGTCATCGCACCGAACTTGCCGAGGTTGGCCATCACGCGCCATTGCGTCCGGGTGAACCCGTAACGGTCGCGGTAGATCGCCTGGAACCCGTGCGAGGTCGCCTCCGCCGCCTGGTTCAGGAGGTAGGGCAGGAAGTCCTCAAGGTCGAAGCGGTCGTTCCGGTCGGTCATCGTCGGCAGGGTGCCCTTCTTGCTGTCAGGTGGTTACCATTTGAAGATGGGGCACGTCATCCTGCGGGTTTGACGCGGTCAGGATGTGCGGCCCGGAAGGCGGGCGAGAATTCAAGCGCGTCGGCGATGCCTGCAAGTCGCGGCGTGGGCGTCAGGTCGACCCCCCAGCGGCGGGCGTTGTAGACCTGCGGGACAAGGCAGATGTCGGCTAGGGTCACGGTATCGCCATAGCAGAACCGGCCCTCTGGATGCTGCTGCAAAAGACCCTCCAGTCCCTGCAGGCCCAGGTCGATGAAGTGCTGCATCCAGCCTTCCATCGTCGCGCCAAGGCTGACGGCATGGCGGGCGACCCGCAGGTTGCAGACGGGGTGGGTGTCGATGGCGACGGCGTAGGCCATGGCCCGCACGGTCGCCCGCGCTGCGGGGTCCTGCGGCAGCCAGCCCGCCGAGCGCGTTTCGTCCAGGTATTCCAGGATCGCCAGCGATTGGGTCAGGCGGATGCCGTCGATCTCCAACGTCGGGACTAGACCCTGCGGATTGCGTGCCAGGTTGTCCGGTTCGGCCTGCTCGCCCTGCGTCAGATCCACCGCGACCGCCCGGTAGGGGAGGCCCAAAAGGTTCAGCGCAATGCGCACGCGGTAGGCCGCCGAGGACCGCCAGTAATCGTAAAGCACAGTCTTGGGCATTCACTTCTCCAATAGTTGCTAGTGCAACTTAATGTTGACTTTGTTGCATCCGCAACTAAAGTGCAAGTCGTCATTCACCCAGCCTTTGGGCGCGGGTTGTATACCACCATCCTGGAGGAGCGCATGACCAGTCATTCCTTGCCCAAGGGCATGATCCGGGCCGCCTCTGTTGCCGGCCCGCACGAAGGCTACATGCCCGGCTTCGGCAACGATTTCGAGACCGAGGCCCTGCCCGGCGCGCTGCCGCAGGGCATGAACAGCCCGCAGAAATGCAACTATGGGCTTTACGGCGAACAGCTGTCAGGCACCGCCTTCACCGCGCCCAGCCACCAGAACGAACGGACTTGGTGCTACCGCATCCGGCCTTCGGTCAAGCACACGCACCGGTTCAAGCGTATTCAGGTGCCGCACTGGAAGTCGGCCCCGCTGATCGACCCCGAAATCATGAGCTTGGGCCAGTACCGCTGGGATCCGGTCGCCGTGCCATCCGAGCCGCTGACCTGGGTCACGGGGATGCGGACGATGACCACGGCGGGGGATGTGTCGACCCAGACCGGGATGGCCAGCCACATGTATCTGGTCAACCAGTCGATGCAGGACGAATATTTCTTCTCGGCCGATGGCGAATTGCTGGTGGTGCCTCAGGAAGGTCGTCTGCGGTTCTGCACCGAACTGGGGATCATCGACCTGGAACCGCGCGAGATTGCCATTCTGCCGCGCGGGTTGGTCTACCGGGTCGAGGTGCTGGAAGGCCCGGCGCGAGGCTTTGTCTGCGAGAATTACGGCCAGAAGTTCGCCCTTCCGGGGCGGGGGCCCATTGGCGCGAACTGCATGGCGAACCGTCGGGACTTCAAGACCCCCGTCGCAGCGTTCGAGGACAGGGATGCGCCGTCCAAGGTCTATGTCAAATGGGCGGGGATGTTCCATGTGACCGAGATCGACCACAGCCCGCTGGATGTGGTGGCCTGGCACGGCAACTATGCGCCCTGCAAATACGACCTCCGGACCTACTGCCCGGTGGGGGCGATCCTGTTCGATCATCCCGATCCGTCGATCTTCACGGTGCTGACGGCCCCGTCGGGGATCGAAGGGACGGCCAACATCGACTTCGTCCTGTTCCGCGAACGCTGGATGGTGGCGGAAAACACCTTCCGCCCGCCGTGGTACCACAAGAACGTCATGTCCGAGCTGATGGGCAACATCTACGGCGTCTATGATGCCAAGCCCAAGGGGTTCGTCCCGGGCGGCATGTCCCTGCACAACTGCATGATCCCGCATGGGCCGGACCGGAACGCGTTCGAAGGGGCCTCGAACGCCGCGCTGAAGCCCGAGAAGCTGGACGAGACAATGAGCTTCATGTTCGAGACCCGTTTCCCTCAGCACCTTACCCCCTGGGCCGCGACCAACGGCCATGCGCAAGAGGATTACATCGACTGCTGGGGGTCCCTGGAGAAGAAGTTCGACGGGACGACCGGGATCAAGTGAAGACAGGTGGTGCGGGCGTGAACCGGATCGTGACCCTTGGGGTGAAGGGCGGCCCGTCCTTGCGGGCGGGGGCGTCGATGCCGTCGTCCTCGCTGCTGGAGCTGGACGGGCAGCTGATCGTCATCGACGCAGGCCTGGGCGTGGCGCGGGGGCTGGTGGAGGCGGGCGTGGCGCTGAACCGGCTGGCGGTGGTGTTTGTCACGCACCTGCATTCGGACCATGTGCTGGAGCTTGGGGGGCTGATCCACACCGCCTGGGTTTCGGGTCGGAAGGATCGGATTCGGGTCTATGGCCCTCCCGGGGTGCGCGCCTATTGGGCGGGGTTCCAGGCGGCGATGGCGATGGACATCCACCTGCGCGTCGTGGACGACGGGCGGGTGCCGCTGTCGGGTCTGGTCGAGGTGGTGGAGGTCGAAGCGGGTGTGGTGCCGTTCGAAGGGCTGAGGGTCAGCGCCTACCGGACGACGCATCCGCCGGTGGAGCACTCCTTTGCCTACCGGTTCGAGGGGGCAAAGACGGCGGTTTTCTCGGGCGATACGGTCTTTGATCCGGGTCTTGGCGCGTTTGCCATGGGTGCGGACGTGTTGGTGCACGAAGCGCTGCTGCCCGAGGGGATTGAGGCGATCCTGCAACGGACCGGCGGGGGCGAAAAGCTGCGGGCGCATCTGGTGGGCAGCCATACGATGATCGACGATGTCGGCCGGGTGGCTGCCATCGGCAAGGTGGGGAAGCTGGTGTTGAACCATCAGGTGCCGGTCGATGATCCGGCCTTCACCGATGCCATGTGGCAGGCGCGGGCCGGGGTGGCCTATGACGGGCCGGTCATCGTCGCACGCGACGGAATGGAGATAGCGCTATGAGCCTTCTGCGGTCCTGGGTCGAAAGCGCCAACGCGCCGGACCATCCGTTTCCGTTGAACAACCTGCCCTGTGGGGTGTTCTCGTTGGAGGATGAACCGCGTTGCGGGATGGCCATCGGAGATTTCATCCTGGACCTCGCGGCGCTGGAGGAAGAGGGCGTTATCGCCTTGCCGGGTGGCTCGCTGCTGGATGTGCCCTTCTGGAACGAGGTGATGGAGGCAGGCCCGGCGGTCTGGGCCGATCTGCGGGCGCAGGTGACGGGGCTGCTGGCTGAGGGCTCGGCATCCCGTGCGGAGGTGGAGCCGCATCTGGTGCCGCGTGCGGGTGCAACCCTGCACCTGCCCTTCCTCGTCAGTGAGTACACCGACTTCTACGCCGGGCGGAACCATGCCTTCAACGTGGGCACCATGTTCCGTGGGGCGGAAAACGCCTTGCCACCGAACTGGCTGCACATTCCCATCGGCTACAACGGGCGGGCGTCTTCGGTGGTGGTGTCGGGCACGCCGGTCCGCCGCCCCTGGGGGCAGGTGAAGGGTCCGGATGACGCGGTGCCGCGCTTTGCGCCCTCGGCCCGGTTCGATATCGAGCTGGAGATGGGGGCAGTCGTGGGTCAGCCCTCGACCCATGGCCAGCCGGTGACGGTGGCCGAAGCGGACGAGATGATCTTCGGCTATGTGCTTCTGAACGACTGGTCGGCGCGGGACATCCAGGCCTGGGAGTATCAGCCCTTGGGGCCGTTCCAGGCCAAGGCGACGGCAACGACGATTTCCCCCTGGATCGTGATGAAAGCCGCGCTGGAGCCGTTCCGGACCTCGACCCCCGCGCGGGAAAAGCCGCTGCTGCCCTACCTGCAGGAGCCGCGCCCGATGCTCTACGACATCGCGCTGGAGGTTGGTCTGACCCCCGAAGGCGGCGCGGAAACCGTGATCGCGCGGACCAATTACGCCGAGATGTATTACTCGGCCCCGCAGCAGTTGGCGCATCACACGACCTCGGGCTGCGCGATGAATGTGGGGGACCTTCTGGGGTCCGGCACGATCTCGGGTCCAACAAAGGACGCGCGCGGCAGCCTGCTGGAACTGTCCTGGGGCGGGAAAGAGCCTTTCCCGGTTGCAGGCGGCACCCGCAGTTTCATTCAGGACAACGACACCCTCACCCTGCGCGGACAGTGCAAGGGGGACGGCTACACCATCGGGTTTGGCGAGTGCACGGGCAAGGTGATTCCAGCGCTGGCCGACCCCTACGCGAGATAAGGACAGGACATGGCAAAGGCTTTCGCGTCGCAGGGCGACATGGCGGAGAAGACCATCAGCTTCACCGAGATCGGCGAGGGGCTATACGCCTTTACGGCCGAGGGCGACCCGAACTCGGGCGTCATCATCGGGGATGACAGCGTCATGGTGGTCGAGGCGCAGGCGACGCCCCGGCTGGCGCAGAAGGTGATCGACTGCATCCGGGGGGTGACCGACAAGCCGATCAGCCATGTGGTGCTGACGCATTACCACGCGGTGCGGGTGCTGGGGGCGTCGGCCTTCCAGGCGCCGCAGGTCATCATGTCGGAAGCCGCCCGCAACATGGTGGCGGAACGAGGGCAGGAAGACTGGGACAGTGAGTTCCAGCGCTTTCCGCGCCTGTTCCAGGGGCATGAAAGCATCCCCGGGCTTACCTGGCCGACCACGACCTTCAACGGCAAGATGTCGGTTTGGCTGGGCAACCGGCGGGTCGATATTCTCCAGCTGGGCCGCGCGCATACGGCGGGCGACGCAGTGATCCATGTCCCGGATCAGAATGTGATGTTCACCGGCGACATCGTCGAGGCGCATTCGGCCTGCTACTGCGGTGACGGCCATTTCGCCGATTGGGGCGGAACGCTGGAGGCGATCCGGGCCTATGATCTGGATGCGATTGCTCCGGGACGTGGCGATGCAGTGATCGGGGCCAAGGCTGTGAATGCCGCGCTGGACCGGACGAAGGATTTTGTGGAGTCCACCTACAAGCCGGTGGCCCGGGTCGCGGCGCGGAATGGGTCGCTGAAAGAGGCCTGGGACGCCTGCCGCGCGGAGTGTGATCCGAAGTTCAAGGACTATGCGATCTACGAGCATTGCCTGCCGTTCAACGTGGCCCGGGCCTACGACGAGGCGCGCGGCATCAGCCATCCCCGGATCTGGACCGCCGCCCGCGATCTGGAGATGTGGGCGGCCCTGCAAAGCTGACGGTATTGGGGAGGATGAAATGACTGCGCTGGTTCCCGAACGCTACGCCGTTGCGTTCCGCCTTTACCCATACGCGAAGTCCCCGGATCAGGATGCCGCGACCCCGGTACGCCGGAAGGTCGTGATCGTGGGCGGGGGGCCCATCGGTCTGGCCACGGCTTTGGATCTTGGGCGGCGCGGGGTGCCGGTGGTGCTGCTGGACGACCACGAGGGCGCGGGACTTGGCAGCCGGGCCTTGTGCTTTGCCAAGCGCACGCTGGAAATCTGCGACCGGCTGGGCGCGGCGGGGCCGATGCTGGACAAGGGCGTGCAGTGGAACGTCGGCAAGGTCTTCCACGACGACCGGCTGCTGTATGATTTCAACCTCTTGCCCGAAGGAGGCCATGCCTTCCCGGCCTTCATCAACCTGCAGCAACCCTGGTTCGAGAAGTTCCTGCACGACGCCATCGTGAAGGCGCAGGCCGAGGGTGCCCCGATCGAGTTGCGGGGGCGGAACCGCGTCGATGCGGTGACCCCGGCAGCGGATCATGTGACGCTGGACATCATGACTCCGGACGGGCCTTACCGGCTGGAAACCGACTGGCTGATTGCTTGCGACGGAGCGCGCAGCCCGGTGCGCGGGATGCTGGGGCTGTCCTTTGACGGGCGGGTGTTCGAGGACAACTTCCTGATCGCCGACGTGAAGATGAAGGCCGATTTCCCCACCGAACGCTGGTTCTGGTTCGAGCCGTATTTCAAGTCGGGCGACAGCGCGCTTTTGCACAAGCAGCCCGACGACATCTGGCGCATCGACTTTCAGCTGGGCTGGAACATCGACCGCGCGAAAGAGCTGGAGCCGGCCAACATCCGCAAGCGGGTGGATGCGATGCTGGGGCCGGGAGTCGAGTATGAACTGGACTGGTGTTCGATCTACACCTTCCAATGCCGCCGGATGGAGAAGTTCCGCCATGGCCGCATCCTCTTTGCCGGGGACTCTGCGCATCAGGTCAGCCCGTTCGGGGCGCGCGGGGCGAACTCGGGGATTCAGGATGTGGACAACCTGGCCTGGAAGCTGACACTCGTACTGGACGGCACCGCGCCCGAAAGTCTGCTCGACAGTTATGACCGTGAGCGGATACATGGCGCGGACGAGAACATCCTGAATTCCACGCGGGCAACGGATTTCATCACACCCAAGACGCCGGTCTCGAAGCTGTTCCGCAACGCTGTGCTGACCCTGGCCGAACACCTGCCCTTTGCCAGGACCGTAGTGAATTCGGGGCGGCTTTCGGTGCCCTGCACCTATGACGGATCGGCGCTGAACGGGCCGGATCACCCGGACATGCCGCCCCGCACCCGGCCCGGTTCGCCCTGCCCCGATGCGCCGGTCGCGGGAGGTTGGCTGCTGCAGGCACTGGGGCGCGGCTTCACGCTGATGACGATCAACGCCGAGGCGCCGGAGCAGGTGACGGCCCACGGCCTGACCGTCCCGCGACTGGCGCTGGCAACGACGCCCGAGATTGCGGCCCGCTATCTGGGTGAGGCACCGGGCGCGGTCTATCTGATCCGGCCCGACCAGCATGTCGCGGCGCGCTGGGACCGCTATGACGAGGCCGCCGTTGCGGCTGCGCTGGCCAAGGCGCTTGGAAAGGAGTGAGCCCGTGCTGACCACTACCCCAAACCTGACCCGGCCCGACGAAAGCTATGCCGCGCTGATCGCGACCCATGAGGGACTGAGCGAGGCGGAAAGCCACGCCTTGAATGCCCGGCTGATCCTGATCCTGATGAACCATATCGGCGATCACGCCATCCTGACCGATGCCATGCGGCTGGCGCGCGACCCCAAGGGTCAGGGCTGAGGCCGGGCTGATCCGTACAGGGTGGCCGCCGCCTCGTGGCAAAGGCTGACCAGGTGCTCGATGCCCGGGCTCGGTTCGGCCGCCTGACGCCGGGTGATGCCGACCGCGCCGGACAGGAAGCGGACCCCGGTCGGGATTTCGATCAGTTCGCCGCGGTCCAGTTCTTCGGCCACCACCCCGCGCGAGATGAACCAGAGCGCGTCCGATCCGGCAAGAAGGCCGCGACCGACGGCAAGGGCCACGGTTTCGACCGTCGGGCGCAGGCCGGTCAGGCCGAGGCTGGCCAGGTATTCGTCCACTCCGGGCCGGATCAGGGCATCGCCGGGCGGCAGGATCAGCGGTGAGATCTGCAGCATGCTGCGGATGCTTGTGCCGGCCAGCGGGTGACCTGCTCGGGCGACAAGGACGACAGCCTCTTCGTGCAGGTGGGAAAAGCTGAGCCCCGCCATTTCGGAGGCCACCGGCATCCTGCCGATCATCAGATCGACGAGACCGTCGCGCAAAAGGCCGATAAGATAACGATGGGGGCCGGTCTCGATCTTCAAAGTGACCTCGGGCAGGTCGGCATGAAACCGCAGGGCCACGCGGGGCAGAAGCCGGGTCGCGGCGGTCGGAAGCAGGCCCACGCGGATTGCCCCGCCGCTGCCATCGGGGCGCAGGGCCTCGGCCGCCGCCTCAAGCGATTGCAGGCCAAGCGCGGCGTGACGGCGGAAGGTGGCTCCGGCTTCGGTCAGGACCAGACGGCGGCGCACGCGCTGGAACAGCGATGTGTCGAGAAGCTGTTCCAGCTCTGCCAGGGTCCGGCTGAGCGCGGGCTGGCTGATCCGCTGCCGCCGGGCAACCGTGGACAGGCTGCCCTGGTCTGCAATGTCCAGAAAGGCCCTGATGTGGCGCAGCTTGATCGCGGGATGCATAGCCATACGATTATGACCCTAAGCCACCTTTGCATTATCGCGCCGGGTTCAGCTGATTTAGGTTATGAACGGGAGGAGTCGCGATGCAAGCCTTATGTCGTCCGTTCGGAGTGCTGCATGTGCAGGTCGACGGCCCTGAAGCCGCGCCTGCGGTGGTGTTTGCCAACTCGCTGGGCACCGATCTGCGACTGTGGGACAAGGTCTTGCCGCTGTTGCCGCAGGGGCTTCGGTTGCTCCGATATGACAAGCGCGGGCATGGGTTGTCGGGCTTGGGCGGCGGCGAGCGGCTGGACGATCATGCCGAGGACGCGATTGCGGTGATCGAGGCGGTGGCGCGTGGACCGGTGGTTTTCGTTGGCCTGTCCATCGGCGGCCTGATCGCGCAACGGGTGGCCGAGTTGCGCCCCGATCTGGTGCGTGCGCTTGTCCTGTCCAACACCGCGGCGCGGCTGGGGACAGTGGAAAGCTGGCAGGCCCGGATCGACGCGATCCAGGCGGGCGGGCTGGAGAGTATCGCCGATGCGGTGATGGAACGCTGGTTTGCGGCACCCTTCCGCGCGACGCCCGAGCTTGCGCTGTGGCGCACGATGCTGGCCCGGACCCCGGCAGATGGGTACATCGCAGCCTGCAAGGCGCTTGCCGGGGGAGACCAGACCGAAGCGACGCGGCGGCTGCGGGTGCCTGCGCTGGTGATCGCGGGGGAAGCGGACGGGGCATCTTCTCCCGATCTGGTGCGGGCGACGGCGGGGTTGATCCCGGGTGCCGCCTTCCATGTCATTCCGGGTGCGGGGCATCTGCCGTGCGTCGAGGCGCCCGAGGCCTGGGCCACACTGGTCGGCCCCTTTCTGAAAGCACATGCACATGGTTGATCTGACCAAACGCGGCATGGCGATCCGCCGCAAGGTGCTGGGCGACGCGCATGTCGACCGGGCCGAGGCGGCAAAGACCGATTTCGACGCCCCCTTCCAGGCGCTGATCACCGATGCGGCCTGGGGGCATGTCTGGGCGCGAGACACGATCAGCCTGCGGGAACGGTCGATGCTGACCATCGCTCTCCTGGCCGGGCTTGGGAATGACCACGAGCTTGCGATGCACATCCGCGCTACGCGCCACACCGGGGCCAGCGAAGCCGATGTGATGGAGGCCTTGCTGCACGTCGCAATTTACGCAGGCGTGCCCCGGGCAAATCATGCGATCAAGATCGCCAAAGAGACATTCGCCGCCATGGCCAAGGAGGAGACCCCATGAAGCCCGCCGAGTTCTATCAGCGCGACCGGCTCTGGCATCCGCCGGCGCTCGCGCAGGACTACAAGACCAGCGTGCCACGCAGCCCGCGACTGGCGCTGTTGTCGCTGGAAGGCTCGCTGTCCGAGATCACCGGGCCGACCTTCGGGCACAACGACATCGACCCGATCGACAACGACCTTATCCGCAACTACGCCAAAACCGGCGACCCGGTGGGGGAGCGGATCATCGTCCACGGCCGGGTGCTGGATGAAAATGGCCGCCCTGTGCCGAAGACACTGGTGGAAATCTGGCAAGCCAATGCCTCGGGCCGCTATCGGCACAAGAAGGACGGCTATCTTGGCGCGCTGGACCCGAACTTCGGCGGCTGCGGGAGGACCCTGACCGACGAGAACGGCTATTACTACTTCCGCACCGTCAAACCCGGGGCCTATCCCTGGCGGAACTGGGTGAACAACTGGCGGCCCGCACATATCCATGTGTCGGTGTTCGGGTCGGCGTTCAGCCAGCGGCTGATTACCCAGATGTATTTCGAAGGAGACCCGCTGATCCGGCAGTGCCCAATCGTGAACACGATCCCCGATCCGCGCGCAATCGACCAGCTGATCGCTCCGCTGGACATGAACGCGGCGATTCCGCTGGACTGCCTGGCCTACAAGTTCGACATCGTCCTGCGCGGGCGCCGGTCGACGCTGTTCGAAAACCGGCTGGAGGGGAACTGACCATGCCGCAGCCGTTGGACTACCTGAAGGAAACCCCGTCGCAGACGGCGGGACCCTATGTGCACATCGGGCTTGCGCCGGGGGCGGCCGGCTTTTCGATCTTCCGGCAGGAGCTGGGACAGGTCATCGCCGGGCCGGACACGAAGGGTGAGCGTATCCGGGTCGAAGGCGTGGTGCTGGACGGCACCGGCGCGCCGGTCAAGGACGTGCTCCTGGAGGTCTGGCAGGCCGACAGCGCCGGGATCTATCCGCATCCCGAAGACCCGCGCCATGCCGAATGCTCGGCTGATTTCCGGGGCTGGGGGCGGATCATCACCGATTTCGACAGTGGTCAGTGGATGGTCGAGACGGTCAAGCCGGGTTCGGTCATGGGCCGGAACGGGCGTCGGATGGCGCCGCATCTGAACCTGTGGATCGTGGCGCGAGGGATCAACCTTGGCCTGCAGACACGGATGTATTTCGAGGACGAGGACAACGCCGCCGATCCGGTGCTGAACCTGATCGAACAGGTCGACCGGCGTCAGACCCTGCTGGCGCGCAAGCTGGCGCCCGGTCATTATCGCTTTGACATTCGCCTGCAGGGCGAAGGGGAAACTGTCTTTCTGGATGTGTGACCGATGACCGAAGTTGCTGGCAAACCCTGCATCATCTGCGTGGCGATCACCGGATCGCTGCCGCGCAAGGCCGACAATCCCGCGGTGCCGATCACGGTGTCCGAACAGATCGAAAGCACGCAGGAGGCGTTCGAGGCAGGCGCGACCATCGCGCATTGCCATGTGCGCAACGCGGACGAGACGCCGTCCTCGGACCCCGAGAAGTTTGCGGCGTTGAAGGAGGGGCTGGAGAAGCACTGCCCCGGGATGATCGTGCAACTGTCCACCGGCGGACGCTCGGGTGCGGGCCAGACCCGGGGCGGCATGCTGCCACTCCGGCCGGACATGGCCTCGCTTTCGGTCGGGTCGAACAACTTTCCGACGCGGGTCTACGAGAACCCGCCGGATCTGGTCGACTGGCTGGCGGCCGAGATGGTCACCTATGGCGTGAAGCCCGAGATTGAGGCGTTCGACCTTAGCCATATCCTGAAAGCCAAGGAGATGTGGGACAAGGGCCAGATCGCCGACCGGCCCTATGTGCAGTTCGTGATGGGCGTGAAGAACGCGATGCCCGCCGATCGCGAGGTGTTCGACTATTACATCAAGACGGTGCATCGGTTGTTTGGCGCGAATGCACAGTGGTGCGCCGCCGGGATCGGGCCAAGCCAGATCGTGCTGAACGACTGGGCGGTGTCGTCCGGCGGCCATGCGCGGACCGGGTTGGAGGATAACGTGCGGCTGGACAAGACGACGCTTGCGCCTTCGAACGCGGCGCTGGTGCGGCGGGTTGTCGACCTGTGCGACAAGTACGAACGCCCCGTCGCCGACTGGCGCACGGCGCGGTCGATCCTTGGCCTGCGGATGCCGGGCTAGCCGATGCCCGCAGCGCCGGCCGATTCCGCCCTCTATGGCTCGCTCTTCGGAGACCCGGACACCGCGCGGCTGTTTTCCGACACGGCGGAAATCCGCGCCATGCTGCTGGTCGAGGGCGCTTTGGCGCGTGTGCAGGGGGCGCTGGGCCTGATCCCGGCCGAGGCTGCGGCCTTCATCGACCGGTCGTCGCAAGAGGTTCAGATTGACCCCTCTGCCCTGGCTGCGGAAACCGGGCGGAACGGGGTGCCGGTCCCGGGTCTGCTCGCCGCCTTCCGCAAGGCAGCCGGTGCGCCCGAGCCGATGCAATACCTGCACTGGGGCGCGACCAGTCAGGACATCATGGACACCGGGCTGGCCCTCCGGCTGCGCCCGATGCTGGCGCTGTGGGACGGGCGGCTGGGCGCGCTGTTGGCCCGCTTGGCCGATCTGGCCGAGGCGCATGCCGCGCAACCGATGGCCGCGCGCACTTACGGCCAGTTCGCGACACCGACCAGCTTTGGCGCGGTGGTCGCAGGGTGGGGCTGGCCGCTTCTGGACTGGAAATCGCGGATTGGACCGCTGCGGACTGCGGTCCTGACGGTGTCGCTATCGGGCGCGGCGGGCACCTTGTCGGCGATGGGTCCGTTGGGGCCGCGGGTCAGGGCAGACCTTGCCGCAGCGCTGGGTCTGGCCGATCCGGGGCACAGCTGGCACAGCGACCGGTCGTCGGTGGCAGAGCTGGCCGGGTTTGCCGCCGGGCTGGCCGGATCGCTGGGCAAGCTGGGTGAGGATGTCCTGGCGCTGTCGCAGTCTGGCCTGTCCGAGGTCAGTTCCGGTGGCGGCGGGTCCTCGACCATGCCGCAAAAGCAGAACCCGGTGGCGGCCTCGGCCCTGGTGGCGCTGGCGCGGCATGTGATCGGGCTGGCAGGTCTGGTGCAGGGCAGCGCCCTGCATCGGCAGCAACGGGACGGGGCGGCCTGGTTCGGCGAATGGCTTGCGCTGCCGCAGTTGTGTCTTTCGACTGGGCGCATGCTGACACTGGCGGCTGAGGTGGTCGAAAGCCTGCGCCCCGATCCCGACGCAATGGCTCAGCTTCTGGAGGACGGGCAGGGCCTGATCCACGCCGAAGCCCTGACCTTCGCTCTGGCCGAGACCTTGCCGCGCCCGGAGGCGGCAGCGCGGGTCACGGCGTTGTGTGACGAAGCGAGGGCGACCGGCACTGACCTGACTGCCCTTGCAGCGCGTGACTTTCCCGGCACCGACTGGGCAGCGGCGCTGGCCGCGCGCGGGATGGGGACGGCCGAGGCCGAGGCCCGGGATTTCGCAGCGCGGGTGCGGGGCAGCTGACGCAGGCGGGCGTCAGGCGAAGGTCAGCGAGACCGTGCCGAACGGGCCGAAGTCGGCGTGAAAGCGGCTGCCGGGGGGCGCCTCAATCGGGCGGATGAAGCTGCCCGAAAGCAGAACCTCGCCTGCCGCGATGCCCATTCCGTAGTCCGCCAGCCGGTGCACCAGCCACAGGATGCCGGTCACCGGGTCGTTCAGGACACCAGCGCCAAGGCCCGTCTCTTCGACCACGCCGTCGCGGGTCACGATGGCGCCGACCCAACGCAGGTCGAAGGCATTCACCGCGTGACGCTGGGCACCCAGCACGATCCCGGCATTTGCGGCGTTGTCGCTGATCGTGTCGGTGATGATCCGTGCGCGGCCCGTTGCCGGGTCGGCCCGGAGGATGCGGGTGTCGAGGATTTCAAGGCCGGGGGCGACGTAGTCGATGGCTGCAAGCACCTCGTCGCGGGTGATCTGGCGGCCCTGCAAGGGCGCCTTCAGCACAAAGGCGATCTCGGCTTCGATCCTTGGCTGGATGAAGCGGCCTTTGGGCACTTTGGCTCCGTCGGGGAAGAGCATGTCGTCCAGAAGGACGCCCGAGTCCGGGGTGGTGATATTCAGCGCCTGTTGCATGGCGCGGCTGGTCAGGCCGATCTTCCAGCCGATGCCCTGTGCGCCGTTTGCCCGTTTGCGGGCGACAAGCGCTGCCTGCACGGCATAGGCGTCGTCGAGCGTCATCTCGGGATGTATCAGGGACAGAAGCCCGCATTGCACGCCCGTCCGTTCGGCCTGAAAAAGCATTTCAGCGGCGGCGGTGATCTGGTCGGGGGTCATTCGTCCGCCACCCCGTTCCGCAGCGTGCCGATGCCTTCGGCGCTGACTTCGATGACGTCTCCGGGTTTCAGCCAGATCGGCGGATCGAACCGCGCACCTGCTCCGGTGGGGGTGCCGGTGACGATGATGTCGCCGGGGACGAGCGTGGTGAAGGTCGAGATATAGGCGATTTGCCGCGCCACGGGGAACAGCATCCGGCCGGTGCGGTCGCTTTGGCGAAGCTCTCCGTTCACGCGGGTTTCCAGCGCGACGTCGGTGATCTGCGCGGGATCGGTAAAGGGCACGGCCCAGGGGCCCATCGCGCCGGAGCGGTCCCAGTTCTTGCCTTGCGTGACGTTGAACTTGGCGTGGCGCACCCAGTCGCGGATCGTGCCTTCGTTGCAGAGCGTCAGGGCGGCGATGTGGGAATGGGCGTCAGCCTCCGGGATGCGGCGGCCGCCCTTGCCGATGATGATGGCGATCTCGCCTTCGTAGTCCAGCTGATGCGACTCGGGTGGCCGGATCAGTGGTGCCCCGTGGCCAGTGAAGCTGCGCGCAAAGCGGGGGAACAGGGACATGAAGGGTGGTGCGTCCTGGCCATCCTTGTATTCGGCATTGCGGTCGGGGAAGTTCACGCCGACGCAGATGATCTTTTCCGGGTCGGGGATCGGGATGTCATGGGTGAATGTGCCGTCCGGGTGACTGGCTGTGCGGCCCCGCCACGCCGCAAGGACCTGCGGGATCGCCCCGGCCTCGATCACATTGCGCAGGGTGCGCCACTGCGGAAACTCGCCAGACAGCGCCAGAACACCCCCCGAAGCGGTGACGCCCCAGTGCTGACGGCCCGCGGCGGTGAAGGTGACAAGGTTCATGGCGCGATGATCGGGGTTGCTTTCAGGTCGCTGTCGGCCAGAGCGGCACCGTCGAAGGTCGAGCCCAGTTCGAACCAGCTGCGCGGGGCGGGCGAACCCCATAGGGTCTGGCGTTGCGGGTCCTTTAGGTCCCACTTGATCGGCTCAAGATCCGGGTCGCAGGTCTGGTAGTCGGAACAATAGATCTCGGTCCGGTGGCCGTCCTGATCGCGGATATACAGGAAGAAGGCGTTGGAAATCCCGTGGCGGCCGGGGCCGCGTTCGATGTTGGCCAAGTACCCGGTGGTCGACATCAGGTCGAGAAGGTCGATGATGTTCAGGGGTGTTGGTACCCAGAAGGCCGTGTGGTGCAGGCGCGGGCCGGTGCCGTTGGTGAAGGCGATGTCGTGGACGCCGCCCTTCCTATGCATCCAGGCGGCCCAGGTGCGGCCGGTTTCCTCATCGGCGGTGTATTCCGTCACGCGGAAGCCCATGTCGCCGTAGAACTCCACCGCCCGGTCCACGTTGGACGAGAACAGGTTGAAGTGGTCGATCCGCAGCGGCTTGACCCCCCGGTACAGCTTGTACTGCTGGTGGATCGGGGCCAGGCGGTCCATCTGCGCGTAGAACTCCAACGGCACGCCCCAGGGATCGCGGGTGGCCAGAACGCGGCCCATGAAGCGGCGTTCGATCCACGCGACCGGCAACCCGCGCGAGGTGAACCATTGCGCGGCGCGGTCAAGGTCGTTTTCCGACCAGACCTTGAAGCCCAAGACACCCACCGAAGGCTCGGCTGACTGGCGCAGGATCATGCAATGGTGCCCGCGTTCTTCCATCGCGCGCAGGTAGATGCAGGTCGCGTCTTCATGCGTCACCTGCAGGCCCAGCGTGTCGACGTAGTAGGCGCGCGACCAGGCGAGGTCGGTGACCTTCAGCTCGACATGAGACAGGCGGACGATGTTGAAGGGCGGGTTCAGGTTCGGGGCGGGGATGGGCATCGTCAGGCTCCCAGGCGCTGGATCTTGTGCTGGCCAAGCGCGAAGGCCACGTTCTTCTGTTCCATGTAGAACTCGAACGACCAGTCCCCGCCATCGCGCCCGATGCCGCTGGCTTTCATCCCGCCGAAGGGGGTGGGCAAGTGGCGGACGTTTTCGCTGTTCACCCAGATCATCCCGGCCTCCAGCCTGTCAGAGAACCGCAGGGCGCGGGTCAGGTCGTTGGTCCAGAGATAGCCGGTCAGACCGTAGGCCACGTCGTTGGCGATGCGCAGTGCCTCGTCTTCGTCCTTGAAGGTGATCGAGGTGAGGAACGGGCCGAAGACCTCTTCCTGCGCGATCCGCATTTCCGAACGCGCGTTCGTGAACAGAGTCGGGCGGATGAACCAGCCCGTCTCACCGACCCGAGTGCCACCAGCGGCAAGGGTTGCGCCGTCCTGTTGGCCGATGCCGACATAGGAGGTGACCTTGTCGAAATGCGTCCGGTGGATCAGTGGCCCCATCTCGGTTGTGGGGTCCAGCGGGTGGCCGACCTTGATGTTGTTCACCCGGCTGACCAGCATTTTATGAAACCTGTCCGCGATGCTGTCCTGCACCAGCAGGCGGCTCGATGACGTGCAGCGTTCGCCGTTCAGCGAGTAGATCATGAAGATCACCGCATCCAGCGCTCGGTCCAAATCGGCGTCGTCAAACACGATGACCGGGTTCTTGCCGCCAAGCTCGAAATGCACCCGCTTCAGCGTGTCGGCGCCTTGCTTCATGATCATGGAGCCAGTGCGCGACTCTCCGACAAAGGCGATCGCCTTGATGTCGGGGTGTTCGGTGAGCGCCTTCCCTGCGCCTTCGCCCATCCCGTTCACCAGGTTCAACACGCCGGGGGGCAGGCCGGCCTCATGGCAAATTTCGGCCAGCAGCCGCGCGGTGAGGGGCGAGAACTCGGCCGGTTTGTGAACGACCGTGCAGCCTGCTGCCAAGGCCGGGGCAATCTTCCAGGTCGACAGCATGAAGGGCGTGTTCCAGGGCGTGATGACCCCAACCGGGCCGATGGGGTGGCGGCTGGTGACGTTCAGATGATCCTTCGTCGGCAGGCTTTTTCCGTCCCGCGCGCCGGGGGCGAGGTCGGCGAAGAAGCGGAAGTTCTCCGCCCCGCGCAGGGCGGCCTTGGACATGAAGCGCCAGGCTTGGCCGGTGTCCCAGCATTCGCACAGGGCGATCTCCTCGGCCCGCGCCTCGATCAGATCGGCGATGCGGTGGAGGATCGCCTTGCGTTTGTCGCCGGGCAGCGCGGCCCAGGCCGGAAACGCCGCCTTTGCCGCCTTTGCCGCCTGATCGACCGTATCTGCCGTCCCCAGCGCCGCGCGGGCGATCAGGCTTTCATCGACTGGCGAGTGCGTCTCGAACCACTCCGTTCCCGGGACATCCTGCCCGGCGATCAGGTTCAGGATGCCATTGGCCTTGAACCGGGCCAGATGGTCGTCAAGCCGTGCCAGATGGGTCGCAAGGTCGGTCACTGGGCGTCTCCCGGCAGGTAGCGGCGGATGGAGGAGGTCTTGGGCGACAGGTCAGGGTCGATGTCGCGCATTTCGAAGGACAGCATGAAGGACGAGGTGTCGAGCACCTCGGCGCAATAGGCCTCGGCCGTGGCGAAGATCCGGGCGGTGGCATCGGCCTTGGCCTTGTCGCTGCGACCGCCGCGCAGGCGCAGCGAGATGTCGAGGAAGGCATGGTCCGGGTTGCCGTCGGCAATCACGACATGGGTGCAGGCCGTGGCTCGTACCCTGATGCCAGCCAGTGGCAGGATCCCCGTCGCCACGGCGGCATCGCGCAGGGTGCGGCAGAGACCCGCGATGTCCAGCCGCGCTTCCAGATTGGAGGAATAGTCGATCTGGATATGCGGCACGGCATCCTCCTCTCTTACTTGCTTTGTTAAATATCTGGCCCGGCGCTGTCAACCATGCTGTCGCAAGAGAGTGTGGTCGTGCGGGGCAGCAACCGTCAATCGGTGTTGCCCGCGTTTCGTCGGCCTTGATCACAAGAGAAGGCGGGCCCGGCACCCTGACGGGTGGTCAACCTTTGGGCGGGAAGACGCGGTAGTACAGCCAGTCCGGCAGGAAGTTGCCGCCGCGGAACAGCCAGCTGAACACCGTCGGGAAGCTGATCTTGAAGCCGCCGCTTTGCATGTGCCGGAACATGATTGCCGCGGCGGCTTCCGGCTCCATAATGAAGGGCATGGTGAAATCGTTTTTCGCCGTCAGCCGGGTGCGGATGAAGCCTGGGTTCGCAAGCTGCACCGTAACGCCCGTCTTGCGCAGGTCGGCATAGAGCGATTCCGCCAGCACCATGGTTCCGGCCTTGGCGGCGGCATAGCCGATCGCGCCGGGCAGGCCGCGGAAACCGGAGAGAGAGCCGGTGATGACGATGTGGCCCTTGTTCTTCGCGACCATGGGCGGAAGCGCTGCGCCGACGATACGCATGCAGCCGGTGAAGTTGATGTTGGCCATCGCTTCCGCCTGTTCGGCGTTCCAGTCCTGCGCGCGCATCGGCCAGTAGACGCCCGCAAGGAAGACCATGCCATCAAGGTCGGGGAGTTCGGCTGCGGCGGCTTGAACGCTGTCGCTGGAACTGACGTCAACAGGCAGGATGGTTGTTGGACCGGGCAGGGTGGCGGCGGCCTTCTGAAGGGTCTCGGCGTTCCTGGCGGAAAGGATCAGCTCAGCCCCGGCGGCACTGAGTTTCTGGGCAAGGGCAAGGCCCAGACCTTCCGATGCGCCGACCAGCCAGTAGCGCTTGCCCTTGAAGTCCCTCATTCCGCGGCGGCCAGTTGGAGGGCCTGCGCCTCTACCGGACGGATGGTGGCGACCAACTCGGCCACTTTAATCCCGAACTTGCGGAACTGCGACCGGTTTATGATAGACCCGTTGTCGAGGAGATACATCCAGTCGGTCACGTCGAGGACATGGCCGCCGGCTTCGGGCGTCAGGCGGATGCGATACCGGAGAAGGACGCCAGGGCCCTCGACGCGACCCTGACCCTTGCCCTCGACGTCGGGGGCAGTTGCGGTGATCTGACCGTCCTGCCCAAGCACCAAGGTCCAGGCGCGGTGCTGCACGGTGCCGCTGTCATAGCGGAAGACCTCGGCCAGGGTGCCGGTGGTGCCATCCCAGGTTCCGGTCATGTCGGCGACAAAGCGCGAGGTGACGCGGCCAGTCGGGCCGAAGATAACGCCTTCGCAGGTGAGGGGGCCGGAGAGGTGGCGACGCAAGTCGAAGGCGGGACCCTTTCCCGCATAGTCCGAGGGCGCCTGAGCCACGAAGGAGGCATAGCGGGCGCGGAGCGCGATCAGGGCAACGACGATCAGCGCGCCAAGGAGGGCGGAGAGGATCGTGGTCATCGTGGGGCGTCCTTGAAGGGCATGTCTAGGGTCGTCCGGGCCAGAAGTGCGATTGCTATGACCTTCAATACGCAAGGCAGGCCCGCGTAGATCAATGTGAGCGTTCCCAGTGCCGATTCCGTGTTCTGCGTGCCCGGCTGGAAGCCTGCAGCCTGCAGCGCGGGGAGGATCGTCAGGGCGGCCAGCGCGAGGGAAAGCTTCGAGACAAAGTTCCACAACCCGAAGGCCGCCGCCTCGGGTGTGCCGGTCTGGGCAAGGCGCTGGGCGAAGATGGCAGGGAGGAGGGTGAGGTCCGCGCCCAAGGCAGCCCCGGAGGCGGCGCAGATCAGGGCGAAGGGGATCAGGTCCTCGGCGCCGAGGGTGAGAGTCCAGAGGAAGCTGGCGATGGCGAGGACCATGGCGGCGAGGAGGGTGGGTTTCGGGGCATGGCGGCGGGCGAGAAGGCTCCAGACCGGGGTCGAGGCTGCGGCGGCGAGGAAGAAGAGGAGGAGGAGGGGGCCTTCGGAGCCGGGGAGTTGGAGGCGGGATTCCACGAAGAAAAGGAAGAGGGTGGAGGTCACGGCGACGGGGGCGGCGTTGAGGAGCGCGATGAGGAGGAGGCGGCGGGCGAGTGGGTCGGCAAGCGCGGGGCGGAAGAGGTCCCAGGGGTGGGCGACTTGTTCCCCCGAGGTGCCTTGCCATTCGCGGCGCATGGCGAGGGTGGCGGCAAGGGCTACGGCGGCGAAGATCAGGGCGAAGGCGGTGAATGGGGTGTCGGTCAGGGGAGCGAGGGCCACGGGGGCGGTCGCGGCAAGGCAGACGCCGAGAAGCGAGCCGCCCTCACGCCAACCCGCCAGGCGGATGTGGCCCTGGGGGCCGAGGGTCTGCGCCTTGGTCACGCCCTCGGCGTAGAAGCAGATGGTCAGGTAGGAGAAGGCGGAAAAGAGGACGGTTAGGGTAAGGGCGAACCAGAGGAGCGGCTGGGTCGGGGGCGTGATGGCGAAAAGCGCGTAAAGTGCTGCGGACATCAGCATGGTGGCGATGGCGATGGTCAGGCGGCGGCGGGGCCGCGTCGCCTCGGCCAGCCAGCCCAGGAGGGGGTCCTGGACGACATCGACCAGTCGGAGCGCGGCCAGCGTCAGGCCCATCGCAGCGAGGGAGGTGCCGTAGCTGTCGACGTAGAACTTCGGCGCATGAATGTAGATCGGCAGGCCCGCCATCGCGATCAGGGCGGCAAAAAGCGACCAGGCGGGGAGGCGGTTGGTCATCGGCGGTTACGAAATCGAGCGCCTTGCGGCGCAAGCCTCTTGTCTCGCCTCTGCGCGCGAAGAGCGCGCAACCGGCTCGGATGAAGGGCCTCGGGCGGGGCTATTTGGCGAAGGGAAAGACGCAAGGTCACCCCGAAGCGGTGGGTCATCGGGAGATGTCTTCGGCGGGGGGCGTGGGGCGGTGGTTGAACTTGACGCGCTTGAGCCACAGCTTCAGCGCCTGCCAGTGGATCAGTGCCAGCACCCGGCGCGAGCCGAAGGGGCGGCGGAGGGCGGAGGCGAGGATGCCGGCGTTGGTCAGCTTTTGGCGTGGGCCGATCAGGTTGGTGAACAGGCCGCCGCCCGGAGTGGTGTAGTCGATCCAGATGCCGATGCGGTCTGGCCGGATGTCGAAGCGGAAGGTGTAAGTGCCAGCGACGGGCTGGAAGGGCGAGACGTGGAAGATCTTCTGCGCCTGGATCGTGTCCTCGCGCGTGATGGGCGCGCGGTCCTCGCGATGGCAGAGGTAGGAATGCCGGTCGCCATAGGTGTTCGTCACCTCGGCGATGACAGCGCGGAGGTGGCCGAGGTGGTCATAGGCCAGCCAGAAGGCGACCGGGTTGAAGACATGACCCAGAAGGCGCGGCTGGGCAAGGAGGAGGACGCGGTCGGCGGCCAGGCCGTGCTGCGTCAACTGCTCGCGCGCCCATTGCACGCCGGTCCCCTGCCCCGGCGCGCCGCCGTGGTCGGCGTCGTGGACCGACATCAGGTTGCCCTGGTTCCGGGAGAACAGGGCGGGTCCCCTGGCCTTCACGGGGTCCAGCAGAAGGTAGTCCACAGAGTAACGGAAGGCATTCTTCACTGCGCCCTTGCGCCCGTGGAAGGTCTCGGCCGGGATGCGCTGCACGTCCGTCATGCGACCAGCCGGAAGGCCTGACGCTCGGCCATCGCCTGCACCACGTCGACAGCCGAGGCGAAGCCGTCTTCGTGGAAGCCGTTCCGCATCCAGGCCCCACAGAACCAGGTGTTCCGGGTGCCGTTCATCGTGCGGAGCCGTTCCTGCGCGGCAAAGGCGGCGACGTCGAACACCGGGTGGTGGAAGGTGTTCACGTCGTGGATCAGCTCATCCCGGATCGGCCGCGTCGTGTTCAGCGTGACGAACAGCGGGTCGTCCTGCGGGATCGGTTGCAGTGAGTTCATCCAGTAGGTCAGGTCGATGCGGTCGCCCGGGCCGGACTTGGGCTCGACATAGGACCAGGAGGACCAGACCTTGCGTGACCGCGGCATCAGCGCGGCGTCGGAATGCAGGACCGCCTCGTTCGGCTGATAGCGGATCGCCGCCAGCGCGCCGGTTTCTTCGGGCGTGCCGTCGGACAGGAGCTTCAGGGTGATGTCGGAATGGGTCGCGAAGACCACGTCATCGAAAAGCTCTGGTTCGCCGCCCACCGAGCGGACGAAGACCGATCCGGCCTCGCGCCGGACCGATGCGACGGGGGTCGCCGTGCGGATGTCCACGCCCTGGGCTGTCATGGCGGATTGCAGGCGGCGGACATATTCGACGGAGCCGCCCTTGACGGTATACCACTGGTGCTGGCCATCGAAATCCATCAGCGCATGGTTGCGGAAGAAGCGCACCAGCGCCTGGGCCGGGAAGTCGAGGATGCCCGCGGTGGGCGTGGACCAGATCGCGCCCGAAAACGGAGTGATGTAGTGGTCCCGGAAGTAGTCGCCGGTGCCCAGGCGGCCCAGAAGCTCGCCGATGCTCATCGTGGGATCGTTTGCCACCGCTTCGGCATTGCGGTTGAAGTGCAGGATGTCGGTCAGCATCCGCAGGAACCGCGGGTTCAGGGCGTTGCGGCGCTGGGCGAAGATCGTGTCCATCGAGGCCAGACCGTATTCGATGGCCCCACCCCGGATCGAGGCGCCGAAGGACATGCTGCTTTCGCAGGTCGGAACGCCAAGTTTGTCGAAGAGCCGCACCAGATGCGGGTAGTTCACATGGTTGAAGACAATGAACCCTGTATCGACCGGCTGATCCTTGCGCTTGCCCGCGATCACGGTCCGCGCATGGCCGCCCAGACGCGGCTCGGCTTCGAACAGGACGACAGAGTTCCGGTCGGCAAGGAGATGGGCGGCGGCCATGCCGGAAATCCCCCCCCCGATCACGGCGACGCGACGGGGGGCCTGACCAAACTGTTCGAACGGCATTCCGGGACTTCCCTTGATTTGCTTTTAGGTGCTTACGCAACGGGTGCCCGATCGGATCACCCTTCGATGCACCTACCGGGCCGCAGCGAAGAAAGTTTCGTGTCAGGTTCCCTATACGCACCTAATGCGAAAAATCTGTCAAACGAAGTTGACAGGAAGTCTTGACTTGTGGCCCGCACGCTCCAGTTCGCTGAAAAATGATCCGACTGCGTGTTACCGGCGTAGAAGCAACATGATGCTAGACGCCACGAGAGCCGCTATGACGGAGCAGGCCTTGTCGCCGCTGCCTTCGGGCGTGGGTGCAGGTGCCGGTTCGCGCCAGAAAAGGGTTGGGTCGTTGGCGACGACGGACGATACAGACTGGGCCGCCCTTCTGGTGAAGGTGCGCGACCATCAGGACCGGGCGGCCTTCGCGGCCTTGTTCCGGCACTTTGCCCCAAGGGTGAAGGCCTTCCTGATGAAGTCGGGCGCAGGGGCCGCGCTGGCCGAGGAATGCGCTCAGGACGTCATGGCGACGCTCTGGCAGAAGGCGCATCTCTTCGACCCCACGCGGGCTTCCGTGGCGACCTGGGTCTATACCATCGCCCGCAACCGGCGGATCGACGCGCTGCGCAAGGCGCGCCGGGCAGAGCCGGAGGAACTGGATTGGGGACCCGAGCCCGAGCCTGACCAGGCCGAGGTGATGGAGGCCCAGCAAGAGACGGAACGGTTGGGACGCGCCCTTGCGGCGTTGCCTGCACCGCAAAGGACACTGATCGAACGCGCCTTCTACGGCGATCTCTCGCACTCAGAGATCGCAGCCGAGACGGGGCTTCCCCTGGGGACGATCAAATCGCGGATACGGCTGGCGCTGGAGAAACTGCGCCATCAGATGGGTTAAGGGCCAAGCGGCTAAGGGACTGAGACGGACATGACGACGATACGCCACCATCTTTCGGATCAGCTGCTGATGGCCTATGCGGCCGGTCAGTTGCCCGAGGCTTTCAACCTGGTCGTGGCGACGCATGTGTCGCTGTGCGATGAATGCAGGGCGCGGGCAGGCAGCTTCGACGCAGTCGGGGGCACGCTTCTGGAAGAGGCCGATGAAATTGCGATGGGCGAGGATGCCCTGGCAAAGGCGCTGGAGCGGATCGAGGGCCTTGCCCAGGCCACCCGGTCTGAACCGCTGAAACCGGCGGGCATCTTCCCGGCGCCGCTGGCGGATTACATTGGCGGCGACCTGTCGGCGGTGCGCTGGCGCAAGGTCGGCGGCGGGGTGAAGCAGGCCATCCTGCCCACGGCCAAGGATGCCTCCGTCCGGCTTCTGTACATCCCGGCGGGGACGGCGGTGCCGGACCATGGCCACCGGGGGATGGAGCTGACGCTGGTCCTGCAGGGTGCCTTCGCCGACGAGAACGACCGTTTCGGTCGCGGCGACATCGAAATTGCCGACGAAGAGATGGAGCATACCCCGGTCGCCTTGGCCGGGGAGGATTGCATCTGTCTGGCGGCGACGGATGCGCCCTTGCGGTTCCGGGGGCTGATCCCGCGGCTGGCGCAGCCATTGCTGCGGATCTGACGCGGTACCGGTCTGAAGCCCGGCTTACAGCCCACCGAGCCTGACAGCGATGACCGGCCAGTCTCCCTGCAGGCGGGCGGGGCCTTCAGTCAGGATCATATCGTCGCGATTGACGGCATGCCCGTTCACCAGGCACGGACCAAGCGCATAGAGTGCCAGGGTTCCGCCCGAGGTCAGGCTGTCGTTCTGAGCGACGAAAACTTGCGGTTTCGGCAGGCTGCGCGCCGTCATCACGTTGAAATCGTCGGACTGCTGACCGTTGGTTTCGGTAGCTGTCACTTCGACGTCGCCGGGGAAAGCCACGGGAACCAAGGGCTCGCAACGCAGGTCCAGGTTGGGGCCTGTCAGCCGGAAGCCGGGGCCTGAGAGTACGGTCAGGTTCCGCTCGATGCCCGGAAACAGCGAGAACGGACCGTCCTCTACCACCGCCGCCTTCGACAGGCGCACCAGAAGCTGTCCATCGCGCTCCAGTCGCCAAAGCTCTGTGGTGGTTCCGCGCCCGTTCTTCCACGGCTGGCGTGTGTAGTCTGCGGGGGTGAGGTGGCGCATCATTCGGCGGCAGTCGGGCCGATGACCTTGACCGGATCGTCGGGGGCCAGTTCCTCGAAATCGAAGTTGTCCAGCCTGCGCGCCCGCTTGGTGGCCTTGTCAGAGGAGATCTTGATCTCCTCGATGTCCTTCGCGGCCTGGCCGAAATGGCGATCCAGGTTTTCCACCCGCGCGCCAAGGCGTTCGACGTCGGAATAGAGAAGCGAGAGTTCGCGCCGGATCGCGCCCGCCTGTTCGCGCATCCGTGCGTCCTTCAGCACGGCCCGCATCGTGTTCAGCGTTGCCATGCAGGTGGTAGGCGACACGATCCAGACCTTAGCCGTGAACCCTTCGCGGACGAGGTCGGGGAAGTTGGCGTGCAGCTCGGCATAGACCGCTTCCGAGGGCAGGAACATCAGCGCGCCGTCGGCGGTCTCGCCCTCCAGGATGTATTTCTCGCTGATCGCACGGATATGGGCGCGGACGGCGGTGCGCATCAGTTGCGCGGCTTCCTGTTGCAGGCGGGGTGTATCGGCGCGGCGCAGCGCCTCGTAGGCCTCCAGCGGGAACTTGGCATCGATGACGATGGGGCCGGGGGGATTGGGCAGGTGGATCAGGCAGTCGGCGCGGCGGCCGTTCGACAGCGTGGCCTGCATCGAATAGGCGTCCTTGGGCAGGGCCTTCTGCACGATGTCGTTGAGCTGGATTTCCCCAAACGCCCCGCGCGTCTGCTTGTTCGACAGGATGTCCTGCAGCGACAGGACGTTTCCCGACAGTTTCTCGATATTGGCCTGGGCCTTGTCGATGGTCTCCAGCCGGGTCTGCAACTCGCCCAAGGATCGCGCCGTACGGGTCGAGGTCCCGTGCAGCGCTTCAGTCATATGCCTCTGCACTTCGGCGAGGCGCTGTTCCATCACCTGCAGCATCGCGGTCTGGCTGACGGCCTGGGTTTCCGAGACGTGGTGCAAGCCTCCGGCCAGCCGCTCTTGGCCGTCACCCAACTGCTGAATGCGGGAGGAAAGCCAGCCGATTTCCCGCATAAGAGGTTCCGCCGCTGTCGCCGACCGGCTCACGCTGCGCAGGATGAGGAGGAGAAGCGCGAGAAGCGCCAGGGCAACCCCGCCGAGAAGCAGGATCTCGGGGTCGTTCCACGCATAGGTCTGGCCGAAGAGCGTAATCATCGGCGGCCGAACAGGCGTTCAACGTCGTGGAGCGACAGTTCCACATAGGTCGGCCGCCCGTGGTTGCACTGGCCCGAAAGCGGCGTCGCCTCCATCTCGCGCAGAAGGGCGTTCATCTCCTCGGGTCGCATCTGGCGCCCAGAGCGGACCGAGCCGTGGCAGGCCATACGGGAAAGGATCGCGTCGATCCTGGCGCGGACCAGCTGGCTGTCGCCTTTGTCGGCCAGTTCGTCGAGAATGTCCCAGATCAGCGCAGCGCCGTTGACGGGGCCAAGGACGGCGGGGGTTTCGCGGATGGCCACGGCATTGCCGCCGAAGGGCTCGATCACCAGCCCGACCTCGGCCAGCGCTGGGGCGGCGTCGAGAAGGCGGGCGGCGTCGGTCGGCGAAAGGTCCACGATTTCCGGAATCAGGAGCGCCTGGGCGCGAATGCCGGTCTCGGCCAGCTGGCGCTTCAGGCGTTCGTAGACCAGCCGTTCATGGGCCGCGTGCTGGTCGACGATGACGATGCCTTTGGCGGTCTGGGCGACGATGTAGTTCTCGTGCAACTGCGCGCGGGCGGCGCCCAGGGGATGCTCCTCGTGCGGCTGCGCCTCCTCCTCGCTGGGCGGCGCAAAGGCGGGGGCCTGGGGGGCTTCGGCAAAGCCGGGGGACTGGAAGGCAAAGGCGCGGGCAATGGCCGGTTGGCTGGAGCGGTCCATCTGGTAGACGCGCGGTTCAGGCCGGAAGGCGTCGAGCGTGGCCGCGCCAACGGTGGACGACGCGCGGTGGCCTGCCCCGGTCAGCGCCGACTTCAGCGCGGTGATGATGAGCGACCGCGCCGCGTCGGGTTCACGGAAGCGGACTTCGGCCTTTGCAGGGTGGACGTTGACGTCAACGCGCTGTGGGTCGGCGATCAGGTTCAGCACAGCGGCGGGGTGGCGGTCGCGGGAGAGAACGTCGAAGTAAGCCGCCCGCAGCGCGCCGTAGAGCATCCGGTCCAGCACCGGGCGGCCGTTGACAAACAGGTACTGCTGCGCCGAGGAGCCCCGCGAATAGGTTGGCAGCGCGGCGTAGCCTTGCAGGCGCAGGCCTTCGCGTTCGGCGTCGATGCGCAGCGCGTTGTCAGTGAAGTCGCGGCCGATCACGCTCGCCAGACGCGACCCAAGCGCGTCGAACAGGTCACCATTGGCCGGGTCGGCGCGGAACAGGATGCGCGCCTCGCCCCCTGTCACGTCGCGCAGGGTGAGGCCCACTTGGGGTTCAGCCATCGCCAGACGGCGGACCACCTCGGTCACCGCCTGCAGTTCGGCGCGGTCGGACCGGAGAAATTTCAGCCGCGCCGGCGTGGCGAAGAACAGGTCGCGCAGTTCCACCACGGTCCCGCGGGTCAGGGCGGCAGGACGGACCGGGGACAGGCGGCTGGCTTCACAGGCGATCTGCGCGGCGTCCCCCTCGGCGCGGGAGGTGATGGTCAGCCGGCCCACCGCGCCCAGGGACGGCAAAGCCTCACCCCGGAAGCCAAAGCTGCGGATGTCCAGCAGGTCCGACCCGTCGATCTTCGACGTGGCATGGCGCGACAGGGCCAGCGGCAGATCCTCGGCCGTCATGCCGCAGCCGTCGTCCGTCACCCGGATCAGCGTCTTGCCGCCATCGGCGATGTCGACCTGTATGCGGCTGGCGCCCGCATCCAGCGCGTTTTCCACCAGTTCCTTAACGGCGCTGGCGGGGCGTTCCACCACCTCACCCGCCGCAATGCGGTTGATCGCGGCTTCGTCCAGTTGCCGGATCACCGGACGGCCTTGTGCGCCCGTTATCTTGGGGGTGTGAAGGGTCATGCCCCCATCTGTAGCAGGCGGCTCCGAGTCGGGGAAGAACGAAACAAGACTTATCCCGGGCATGGAGCGCTGCCTTCTTCCCTTTTTCGTGTCGCCCGAAAAACGGGCTGTCCGATCAAATCTTGGGCGGCGTTGTGCGTCACTGTCGGTTCACCCGACCCGGAAAACGCTTCTGCCTTTCGTCGACCTGCGTTCCCTCACCAACTCGGTCGACCCAAGTGACCGGCTGCCATGAAACCACTTGCCATCATCGTCGTCGAACCGGACCGCGAGCGCGCCCTGCGCATCGTGGACGGCCTGCGCGCCTCGGGCGATCACGAAATAACGGTGATTTCAGAAGCGACCGGCCTGGCACGGCGCATTGCCGAGCACAACCCCGACATCGTGCTGATCGACGTGGCCGACCCGTCGCGCGATGTGCTGGAGGACCTGGCGCTGGTGTCCGGCCCGATGGAGCGGCCCGTCGCGATGTTCGTCGACCGGTCGGATGAGCAGATGACCCGGGCGGCGATCGAGGCCGGGGTGTCGGCCTATGTCGTGGATGGGCTGCAGCCGGACCGGATCAAGCCGATCCTCGACGCGGCGATTGCCCGGTTTCACATGTTCCACAAGATGCGGGCCGAGCTGGCGGCGACCAAGGCCGCGCTGGAGGAACGCAAGATCATCGACCGGGCCAAGGCGATCCTGATGAAGGCGCGGGGGATTGACGAAGAGGCGGCCTATGCGCTGCTGCGCAAGACGGCGATGGACCAGAACCGCCGGATGGCCGACATTGCGCAACAGCTGGTGATGGCGGCGGGGCTTTTGACATGAGCTTGACGCCGCTTCGCCTGGGCTATGTGCCGCTGACCGATGCCGCCCCGCTGATCGTGGCGGCCGAACTGGGCTTTGCGGCCGAGGAAGGTCTGTCGCTGGACCTGATCCGCCTACAAAGCTGGGCGCAAAGCCGCGACATGCTAGGCTTGGGCGCGATCGACGCGGCGCATATGTTGGTGCCGTTGCCGATTGCGCAGGCTTTGAGGTTGGGCCCGGACTACCCGCGGTTCGAGCTTGTGATGGTGCTGTCGGTCGGCGGTCAGGCCATCGCAGTCAGCGCGGCGCTGGCCGAGGCGATGCGGGCCGGGGGGCACGGGTTCGGCTTTGGCGACCCGGTTGCGGCGCGGCAGGCGCTTGCGGCGGTGGTGCCCGGCATGTTGCGCGTCGGTGTTCCCTTCCCGTTTTCGACGCAGGCCGAGTTGGTGCGGCGCTGGCTGGCGGGCAGCGATCTGGACCGGCGCTTTTCAATACATACGGTGCCGCCGCCCTTGATGGCCGATGCACTGGCGACAGGCGAGGTCGATGCCTTCTGCGTGGGTGAGCCGTGGGCGTCCTATGCCGTGGAACGAGGTGTGGGGGCGCTGGTGCTGGCGGGGCGGTCAATCTGGGCCTCGCCGCCGGAAAAGGGGCTGGTCCTGACCCGTGACTTTGCCGAAGGCCGACCCGAGGAGACCGGGCGGTTGATGCGCGCGGTCTGGCGGGCCTGCCGCTGGCTGGATGTGCCAGAGAATAGGACAACGGCGGCGGAAATCCTGTCGCGGGCGGAGTATCTGAACTTGCCACCGGAACTGAGCGAGCGCGGCTTGATGGACCGCCTGCATGTCAGCGCGCAGGGCGAGGTGCGGCAATATCCCGGATTCATCCGGTTTCATGCGGGGGCGGCGAATTTCCCATGGCGCAGTCTGGCGGCGCTGTACGCGCGCCGGATTGCTGGGTTGCACGGGCTGGACGAGGCAACGGCGATGGAAGCGGCGATGGCCTGTTTCCGGACCGATCTTTACCGCCAGCATCTGCGGTCGGCGGGGGCGGATTTGCCCGGAGCCTCGGCCAAGATCGAGGGGGCGATGGCGCATCCGACCGCCGTTGCCTCGGAAAAAGGGCAGATGATTCTGGGGTCGGATGCGTTCTTCGACGGCGAGACGTTCGAGCCGCCGTTTGTCGGGCGCTGAAGTTTTGGGCGGCGGCGGTCCGAACTGCGGAAATCTGATGCTGCAACTGCGATACTGCATTGCAGCGCTTGACGGGGCGCGGTGCGGGACGGCACTCTGAACCCAAGCGAAGGGCAACGAGGTCCTTCCGTGCCGATCACCGCAAGGATGCGGTTCCCCGCTATGGCAACGACGCCACCGATCCCGACACCTGTCGGCGATTGCGGTGGCTTTTTGCCGTTCAACCCAGCCGTCTCCCCCTTTTGCCGGGGCTTGCCAGAGGACCTGATCGATGACCCTGACCCTTCCCTCACGCCGCACCTTCCTGAAATCCGCCGCCAATCTGGCCGCCACTGTCGCCGCCGCAAAACTCGCCTTGCCGGGCGGCGCCTGGGCGGCAACGGCCACGCCCGAAGTGACCGGCTGCAAGCTGGGCTACATCGCCCTGACCGACAGCGCGCCTCTGATCATCGCGTCAGAGAAGGGCCTGTTCGCCAAGCACGGCATGCCGGATGTGCTGGTGGAAAAGCAGGCCAGCTGGGGGGCCACGCGCGACAACATGGCGCTGGGCGCGGCCAATGGCGGGATCGACGGCGGGCATATCCTGCGGCCCAAGGTGCATCTTTATGCGACCGGCAGCGTGATGCAGAACAACCAGCCCTTGCCGATGTACACGCTGTTGAACCTGAACGAGGATTGTCAGGGTCTGTCGGTCGCGCAGGCCCATGCCGAGACCGGGGTGGGGCTGGACAGCTCGCCCCTGAAAGAGGTGTTTGCGGCCAAGAAAGCTGCGGGTGCCGAAGTGCCGGTGGCGATGACCTTCCCGGGCGGCACGCATGATCTGTGGATGCGCTACTGGCTGGCGGCGGGCGGGATCGACCCGACCAAGGATGTCGACCTGATCGTGGTGCCTCCGCCGCAGATGGTGGCCAACATGAAGGTCGGCAACATGGAGGCCTTCTGTGTCGGCGAGCCGTGGAACGAGCAGCTGGTCAACCAGGGCATCGGGTTCACCGCAGCGACGACGGGTGAGCTGTGGAAGCTGCATCCGGAAAAGGTGCTGGGGATGCGGGCGGACTGGGTGGATGCGAACCCCAATGCGACCGTCGCGCTGATGATGGCGGTGATGGAGGCGCAGATCTGGTGCGATGACGCGGCAAACAAGGACGAGATGGCCGAAATCGTCGGGCGGCGTCAGTGGTACAACGTGCCGGTCGCCGACATCATCGGGCGGATCAAGGGCGACATCAACTATGGCAACGGGCGCATGGTGTCGGACCCGTCGCTGGCGATGAAGTTCTGGCGGGGCGGGGCGACCTCGTTCCCGTGGAAGTCGCTGGACAGCTGGTTCATCACCGAGAACAAGCGCTGGGGGTATCTGCCGGGCGATCTGGACACCAAGGCTTTGGTCGACGCGACGAACCGCAGCGATCTGTGGCTGCTGGCGGCGGCTGGGTTGGGGATCGACACGGCGGGGTTTGGGGACAGCCGGGGGGTAGAGACCTTCTTCGACGGCAAGAGTTTCGATCCGGCGAACCCCGATGCCTACCTCGACAGCCTGTCGATCAAGGCAATGGCATAAGGGGGCGGGGCGATGTCTGTGACTGCGCTGAAACCCCGCGAGGTTCCTACTGCGCCATCGGCGGGACAGGTCCTGCCCCTGCCCGTGGTCGCCCGGCCAAAGCTGCGGCTGGCCGGTCTGGGCCGCCTCCTTGCGGAACGGGTCGCCCCGCCGGTGGTGGTGATGACCCTGCTTCTGGTGATCTGGCAGGTCGCCTTTTCAGGTGGAGGTTCGGGTCTCCCTGCCCCCACCGATGTATGGGAGCAGAGCCGCGAGCTTATCCTCGACCCGTTCTTCGTCTACGGGTCCCAGGACATAGGCCTGGGCTGGCGGGTGCTGACCTCGCTGGAACGGGTGGCGTACGGGTTTGGGCTGGCGGCGGTGGTCGGCGTGCTGGTCGGTGCGGTGCTGGGTCAGTCGGCGCTGATGATGCGGGGGTTCGACCCGATCTTCCAGGTCCTGCGCACGGTGCCGCCCCTGGCCTGGTTGCCAATCAGCCTGGCGGCGTTCATGGACAGCCGCCCCTCGGCGATCTTCGTGATCTTCATCACCGCGATCTGGCCGATCATCATCAACACCGCCGCCGGGGTGCGCGCCATTCCGCAGGATTACCGGAACGTGGCCGCTGTCCTCCGGCTGAACCAGATCGAGTTCTTCTGGAAGATCATGGTCCCCTCGGCCGCGCCTTACATCTTTTCGGGGCTGCGCATCGGGGTCGGCCTCTCCTGGCTTGCCATCGTCGCGGCAGAAATGCTGACCGGCGGCGTCGGCATCGGGTTCTTCATCTGGGACGCGTGGAACTCCAGCCGCCTGACCGACATCATCGTCGCACTGGTCTACATCGGGGTGACCGGGTTCATCCTGGACCGGCTGGTCGGCTGGATCGGGCGCGTCGTGTCGCGCGGAACGGCGGAGTAGGGGCCATGGATCAAAGCTATCTCAAGATCGACCGCGTCTTCAAAAGCTTCTCGAAGGGCGCGAAGACGACCGAGGTTCTGGCCGATATCCGGCTGACCATCGACAAGGGTGAGTTCGTGTCGATCATCGGCCATTCCGGCTGCGGCAAGTCCACGCTTTTGAACCTGGTCGCCGGGCTGACCGACGTCACCACGGGCGCGATCAAGCTGGAAGGGCGGGAAGTCAATGCTCCTGGCCCCGACCGCGCGGTAGTGTTCCAGAACCATAGTCTGCTGCCCTGGCTGTCGGTCTATGACAACGTCAAGCTGGCGGTGACCAAGGTCTTTGGCGCGACGAAGACCAAGGCGGAACGGCACGACTGGATCATGCAGAACCTGGACCTGGTGCAGATGACCCATGCCGCCGACAAGCGGCCCGGCGAAATCTCGGGCGGGATGCGGCAGCGGGTGGGCATCGCCCGCGCGCTGGCGATGGAACCGAAGATCCTCTTGTTGGACGAACCCTTCGGCGCACTGGATGCCTTGACCCGGGCGCATCTGCAGGACGCGGTGATGGATATCCATGCTCGGCTGAAGAACACGATGATCATGATCACCCATGACGTTGACGAAGCCGTGCTTCTGGCCGACCGCATCGTGATGATGACCAACGGACCCGCCGCATCCATCGGAGAGGTGCTCCCCGTCGCCATCCCCCGCCCGCGCGACCGGATCGCCTTGGCCAGCCACCCCGACTACGTCCGCGCCCGCGAGGCGGTGCTGCGGTTCCTGTACGAACGTCACCGTTTCGTCGAAGCGGCGGAGTAAGTGATATGAAACAGAGACTTGTGGTGATCGGCGCGGGCATGGCCTCGGGCAGGATGCTGGAGCAGATCTTTGACGCGGGCGGCGATTTTGATGTCACCCTGTTCAACGCCGAACCGCGCGGCAACTACAACCGGCTGATGCTGTCGCCGGTGTTGTCGGGCGAAAAGACCTATGAGCAGATCGTCACCCATGACGCGGCATGGTACGAAAGCCACGGCGTCGACTGCCGCTTTGGCGAGTCGGTGGTCAAGATCGACCGGGAAAACCGGGTGGTCTATTCGGCTGAAGGTGGAGTCCCCTACGACGCGCTGGTCATCGCCACGGGCTCGGCCCCGTTCATCATCCCGGTGCCGGGGAAAGACCTGAAAGGCGTCTGCACCTACCGCGACCTGGAAGACACCAACGCGATGATCGCGGCCAGCCGTCCGGGTGCCAAGGCCGTGGTGATCGGCGGCGGCCTTCTGGGGCTGGAAGCCGCGGCGGGCATGGCGGCGCGCGGGGCAGAGGTCACAGTGATCCACCTGATGGGCCATCTGATGGAACGTCAACTGGACCCGGCGGCTGGGTATCTCTTGCAGAAGGACCTGGAGGCGCGGGGCATCCGTGTCCATTGCAAGGGCGCGACCAAGGCGATCCTTGGCAAGGATCACGTCGAGGCGGTGCTGCTGGAGGACGGGACGGTCTACGACGCCGACCTCGTCTGCATGGCCGTCGGCATCCGGCCCGAAGTGCGCCTTGCCAATGACGCGCATCTGGAGGTCGGGCGTGGCATCACGGTGGACGAGCAGCTGCGCACGTCTGACCCGGCGATCTTCGCGCTGGGCGAATGTGTCGAACATGACAAGCAGCTCTTCGGCCTCGTCGCCCCCCTCTACGATCAGGCCAAGGTCCTGGCCGCGACCCTTTTGGGGCAAGAGACTGCGTTCAAGCCGGTGCAGACCGCGACCAAGCTGAAGGTCACCGGCGTCGACCTGTTCAGCGCGGGCGACTTTGCCGAAGGCCCGGGGCGCGAGGACATCGTGTTCCGCGATCCGGGGCGCGGGGTCTACAAGCGGCTGATCCTGGAAGGCGAGCATCTGATCGGCGCTGTCATGTACGGCGACACCGCCGACGGGTCGTGGTTCTTTGACCTGATCAAGCAGAAGAAGGATGTGTCTGACATCCGCGACACGCTGATCTTCGGCCCTGCCTTTGCCGGGGGGGCATCCGCAAACCCTTTGGCAGCCGTTGCAGCCTTGCCGCCTGAGGCGGAAATCTGTGGCTGCAACGGCGTCTGCAAGGGCAAGATCGTCAATGCCATCGAGGGCGGGGCTGTGACGCTGGATCTGGTGCGGGCGCAGACCAAGGCCAGTGCCTCGTGCGGCACCTGCACCGGGCTGGTGGAGCAGGTCATGGCGCTGACTCTGGGCGACGGGTTCACTGCCAATGCCAATCCGCCGATGTGCAAATGCACCGACCACACGCATGAGGACGTGCGGCGGCTGATCAAGTCGCAGGGGTTGAAGTCGATCCCCGCGGTGATGCAGGAGCTGGGCTGGAAGACGGTGGGCGGCTGCGCCTCGTGCCGTCCCGCGCTGAACTATTACCTGCTGTCCGACTGGCCCTTGGAGTACCGCGACGACCGCCAGTCGCGGTTCGTCAACGAACGCAACCACGCCAACATCCAGAAGGACGGGACCTATTCGGTCGTACCCCGGATGTGGGGGGGTGTCACGACCGCCGCCGAACTGCGGGCGATTGCCGATGCGGCGGACCGCTATGCGGTGCCGATGATCAAGGTCACCGGGGGGCAGCGGATCGACCTGCTGGGCGTGCGGAAAGAGGACCTTCCGGCGATCTGGTCCGACTTCAACGCAGTGGGGATGGTGTCGGGTCATGCCTATGCCAAGGGTCTGCGGACAGTGAAGACCTGCGTGGGATCGGAGTTCTGCCGCTTTGGCACGCAGGATTCGACGGGGCTGGGCATCCAGCTGGAGAAGCTTCTGTGGGGCTCATGGACTCCGGCCAAGGTGAAGCTGGGGGTGTCGGGCTGTCCGAGGAACTGCGCCGAGGCGACCTGCAAGGACATCGGGGTGGTCTGTGTGGACAGCGGCTATGAGATCAGCGTGGCGGGGGCGGCGGGCATGGACGTGAAGGAGACCGAGTTCCTGCGCAAGGCCTCGACCGAGGCCGAGGTGCTGGAAGTGGTGGCGGCGTTCACTCAACTGTACCGTGAGAACGCGCGCTACCTGCACCGGATCTACAAATGGGTGGCGAAGGTCGGGCTGGATTGGTGCCAGGAGCAGGTCGCTGACCCGGTGACGCGGCGCGCCTTGTACGACCGCTTCATACTCAGCCAGTCCGTCTACCAGACCGACCCCTGGGCCGAACATGCCGCCACCCCGGCGGATTGGGCTCCGATTGCAGACCTGACCTTGAGGGCCGCCGAATGAGCCACTTCATCGACATCGCAGCCCTCGACGACATCCCCCGCCAAGGCGCGCGGGTGGTGAAAACCCAAGGTGGCTGTATCGCGGTCTTTCGCACCGCCGATGATCAGGTTTTTGCCATCGACGACCGCTGCCCCCACAAAGGCGGCCCGCTGTCCGAGGGGATCGTGCATGGCACCTCCGTCACCTGCCCTTTGCATGCAGCGGTGTTTGATCTCACGACCGGGCAAGGCACGGACGACTGGCAGGTGAAAACCCATGCAGTGCGGGTGGAAGGCGGGCGGGTATTGCTGGACGCGGCTTTCCTTGCCCGGCGGTCGGCTGCATGACCGCTGCCGTCCGCACCACCTGTCCCTATTGCGGTGTCGGCTGCGGAGTGCTGGCCTCGCGGGATGCTGCGGGCCGGGTGCACATTGCGGGCGATCCGGACCATCCGGCGAACCGGGGGCGGCTGTGTGTGAAGGGTGCGGCGCTGGGGGAGACACTGGGGAATGATGGTCGTTTGCTTGCGCCTCGGGTCGGGGGGCGTGAGGTCAGTTGGGACCGCGCGCTAGACCTGATCGCCGCGCGGTTTTCGGAAACCATCGCGGCGCATGGGCCGGACTCCGTGGCGCTCTATGTATCGGGTCAGCTGCTGACCGAGGACTACTACGTCGCCAACAAACTGATGAAGGGCTTCATCGGCAGCGCGAATATCGACACCAATTCAAGGCTCTGCATGGCGTCCAGCGTGGCGGGGCATCGGCGGGCCTTTGGGTCGGACACGGTGCCGGGTCAGTATGAGGACCTGGAAGAGGCCGACCTTGTGGTGCTGGTCGGCAGCAACCTCGCCTGGTGCCATCCGGTCCTGCACCAGCGCCTTCTGGCGGCAAAGGCGGCGCGGGGGACGAAGATAGTCGTCATCGACCCGCGCCGGACCGCGACCTGCGAAGGGGCGGACCTGCATCTGGCGCTGGCCCCGGGGGCGGATGGGCATCTGTTCAACCTTCTTCTGTGCCACCTGTTCGACCATGGCCGCTTCAGCGCGGAGTTCCTGCCGCGCCTGACCGGGGCCGATGCCGCTGTCGCCGCTGCCCGGACCAGCCGAGCCGAAGACACCGGGCTATCCCCCGCCGATCTGGACCGTTTCCTGGAGCTCTGGGCCGGGACCCAGAAGGTCGTCACCGTCTATTCCCAGGGCATCAACCAGTCCGACACCGGCACCGACAAGGTCAACGCGATCCTCAACTGCCATCTGGCGACCGGTCGGATCGGGCGGCCGGGGATGGGGCCGTTCTCGGTCACCGGCCAGCCCAACGCGATGGGCGGGCGCGAGGTTGGCGGTCTGGTCAACATGCTCGCCTGCCATCTGGAGCTGGAGAACCCCGGCCATCGCGCGGCTGTGCAGGGCTTCTGGGCCTCGCCTCGGATGGCCGACAGGCCGGGCCTCAAGGCGGTCGACATGTTCCGCGCGGTGGAAGAGGGGCGGATCAAGGCGCTGTGGATATTGCACACGAACCCTGCCGTCACCATGCCCGAAGCGGACCGAGTGGCCCGTGCCATCGCCGCCTGCGACTTCGTGGCGGCCAGCGACATCTGGCCCGACACCGATACGGCGCGGCTGGCGCATGTCCTGCTCCCGGCCACTGGCTGGGGCGAAAAAGACGGCACCGTCACCAATTCCGAACGGATGATAAGCCGCCAGCGCGCCTTCCTGCCAGCGCCGGGGCTGGCGCGGCCCGACTGGTGGCAACTGGCACAGGTCGCGCAGCGGATGGGGTTCCAGGGGTTCGACTGGGCGGGGCCAGGTGAGATTTTTGACGAGTATGCGCGGCTCTCTGCCGTTGCCGCCGAGCAGGGCAGCGATTTCGACATTTCTGGGCTTGCGGGGGCGGAGTATGACACGCTTCCGCCAGTGACCTGGCCGCACGGGCGCAGCACGCGGCGCCGGTTCTTCGGGGATGGCCGCTTTCACACCCCGGATGGAAGGGGCCGGATGATCCCAATCTCGGCCCGCCTGCCCGCCCACGCGACCGAGGCCCATCCCTTCCGCCTGAACACCGGCCGCATCCGCGACCAGTGGCACACGATGACCCGCACCGGCCTTGCCCCCCGGCTGTCGCAGCACCTTGCCGAACCCTATCTGGAACTCCATCCCAAGGACGCCCAGCGCCTGGGCCTTGCCTCCGCAACCCTGGCCGAGGTGGAAAGCCCGCAGGGTCGCGCCATCCTGCGGGTTCTGGTGAGCGACCGTGTTGCCCCCGGCCATCCCTTCGCGCCGATGCATTGGACCGGGCAGACCGCGCCCACCGGCCGGATCGACGCGCTGGTGCCGGGGCTGTGCGATCCGGTCTCGGGCCAGCCCGCCAGCAAGTCCGCCGCCGTGGCAATTCGCCCCTTTCCCGCGCGCTGGTACGGTTTTGCCGTGGCGCGGGAGGATCTGACCCCGGACTGCGACTATTGGGCCAAGGGTCGGGTTGCGGGCGGCCTGCAGGTGGAACTCGCCGGGTCCAGCCTGCCCGAGGATTGGTCCGCCTGGGCCAGCGCCCTGTTCGGCGGCACCGCCCCCGCGATGGCACTGTCCGACCCTGCGCGCGGCGTCCACCGCTTTGCCTTCACCGAGGGCGGCCAGCTGACCGGGGCGCTGTTCGTCTCGCCCGACCCGGTGCGACTGTCCCGCGGCCACCTGGCCGATCTGCTGGGCCGTGGCGCGGCGGATGCTCTGGCGGGTAGGCCCGGAGCCGACCGTCCCGACCCCGGCCCGACCGTCTGCGCCTGCCTGAACGTCGGGTTGAACACCATCCTGGACGCAATCCACAACCGTGGCATCCTGAGCGTAGAGGCCCTCGGCACTGCTCTTGGCGCAGGGGCCAACTGCGGGTCCTGCCGCCCGGAGCTGGCGGCGCTGTTGCAGGGACAGGGGCGGAGAGAGGCGGCGGAGTAGGCGGCGACCAACTCGCTTGGGATGCTCGTCGATGACCTCGTCTCTCCTCGCCGGGGTCAACCGACGAGGAGACGAAGTCGAACGAGAAGGCGTCAGCCGTGCTTGACCATCACATGGCGGACCACAGTGTAGTCCTCCAGCGCATAGGCGCTCATGTCTTTGCCGTAGCCGCTCTGCTTCAACCCGCCGTGCGGCATTTCGTTGGTCAGCATGAAGTGCGTGTTGATCCAGGTGCAGCCGTACCGCAGTCGCGCCGCCGTCGCCATTGCCCGGCCCACGTCGCGGGTCCAGACCGATGAGGCAAGGCCGTAGTCGCTGTCGTTGGCCCAGCTGACCGCCTCGTCCACATCCGTGAACGGGGTGACGGAGACAACCGGCCCGAAGACCTCGCGGCGGACGATTTCGTCGTCCTGCTTGGCCCCGGCGACGACGGTGGGCTTGTAGTAGAAGCCCTGGTCCATCGCCTCGCCGCCCGTCGTCACCTGCACATGGTTCAGCTCCCGCGCGCGGTTGACGAAGCTGGCGACCCGGTCGCGCTGGCGCTGGCTGATCAGGGGGCCGATTTCGTTGGCGGTGTCGTCCTCGGCGGCCAAGGTGATCGAGGCAGCGGCGGAGGTCAGGTCCGCGACGAGGTTGTCGTAGATCTTCTTTCCGGCATAGACCCGACAGGCGGCGGTGCAGTCCTGACCGGCGTTGTAGAAGGAAAACGCGCGCAGGCCTTCGACGACTTCCGAGATGTCGGCATCGTCGAACACGATCACCGGGGCCTTGCCGCCAAGTTCGAGGTGCGTCCGCTTTACCGTCTTTGCGGCGGCATCCAGCATCTTCTTGCCGGTCGCGACATCCCCGGTCAGCGAGATCATGTCGACCTGCGGGTGGTTGATTAGGTAGCTGCCGACCGTCTGGCCGCGGCCCGCGATGACGTTTACCACGCCTTCGGGCAGGACATCGGCCAGGATATGCGCCAGTTTCAGCGCGGTCAGCGGGGTCTGCTCACTGGGCTTGAACACCACGGTGTTCCCGCCCCCGATGGCGGGGCCAAGCTTCCAGGCCATCATCATCAGGGGATAGTTCCACGGCGCGATGGAGGCGACGACGCCCACAGGATCGCGGCGGATCATGCTGGTGTGGCCGGAGAGGTATTCGCCTGCGACAGTGCCGGTCATGCAGCGGACGGCGCCCGCGAAGTAGCGGAAGCAGTCGACGATGGCGGGGATTTCGTCGTTCCTTGCGGCGTTGATCGGCTTGCCGCAATTCAGGGCTTCCAGCCGTGCAAAAGCGTCGGCTTCGGCTTCGATCCGGTCCGCAATGGTCAGAAGCGCAGCCGAACGTTCGGCGGGGGTGGTGCGGGACCAGCCCTCGAACGCCTTGCGGGCGGCGGCGACGGCGCGGTCGACCTGGGCGGTGGAGGCCTCGGGGACCTCAAGGATCAGCCCGCCGGTGCGGGGGTTCAGGATGGCTTCCTTCGTTTCCTGGCCGGCCTCGAAGGCGGACCCGATAAGAAGTGCGGTGTCGATGCTGGAAAGTGTGTCCATGGGGGTCTCCCTATTTGCCCATGCCGGCGGTCTCGGACCCGCCGCGGGTGAGGTAGTAGGCTGCGAGAATGGGAAGTAACGTGGCCGCGAAGACGACGATGGCGACGACGTTGGTGACGGGGCGCTGACGCGGACGGATCAACTCGTCAAGCATCCAGATCGGAAGGGTCTTCGACTCAGTGCCCGAGCCTGCGGTGAAGATGGTGACGATGACCTCGTCGAAGCTGAGCGCAAAGGCGAGCATTCCCCCGGCGAGAAGGGCGGAGCCCATGTTGGGCAGCAGGACGTGGCGGAAGGTCTGGAAAGCGTTGGCGCCAAGGTCGGCCGACGCCTCCATGATCCCGCCGGACAGGCGGCGCAGGCGGGCGACGGCGTTGTTGTAGACGATGACAATGCAGAAGGTCGCGTGGCCCAGGACGATGGTCCAGACGCTGAAGGGAATGTCCATGACCCCGAAGGCGGACCGCAGCGCCATGCCGGTGATCACTCCGGGCAGGGCGATGGGCAGCAGGATCAAGAGGCTGATCTGGTCGCGCCCGAAAAACGCCGTGCGGGTCATCGCGGCGGCGACAAGCGTACCGAGGACCAAAGCGATTGCGGTGGCGATGGTGGCGACCTTCAGCGACAGCCACAGGGGCGGCCAGATGTCGGGCCGGTCGTTCCAGGCGACGCCGAACCATTGGGTCGTCAGGCCGGGGGGCGGGAACTGAAAGCTGCGTTCCTCGGTCGTGAAGGCGTAGAGGAAGATCAAAAGGATCGGCAGATGGAGGAACAGAAGGCCTCCGATCGCTGCAGCGCGAAGAGAGAGGGGCGAGCGGTCAGAGAGCATCGAAAGCCCCCATGCGGCGCGCGATGGCGAGGTAGATCAGCATGATGAGGATCGGCACCACGGCAAAGGCGGCGGCCAACGGGATGTTCCCGGCGGTCCCTTGCAATTGGTAGACGGCCATGCCGATGAAATTGGCCGAATTGCCGATGATTTGCGGGATGATGTAGTCGCCCAGGGTCAGCGAGAAGGTGAAGATCGACCCCGCGATCACCCCCGGCAGGGCCAATGGCAGGATGACGGTGCGGAACGTCTGTCCCCTGCTGGCACCAAGGTCGGCCGATGCCTCGAGCATCGAGTTCGGCACCCTTTCCAGCGAGGCCTGCATCGGCAGGATCATATAGGGCAGCCAGATGTAGACGAAGACCATGAATGTCCCGAGGGGCGAGGTGGACAGCGATGACCCTTCCATCCCGGGGATCGACAGCAGCCCGTCGATGATCCAGGAGGTATGCGTCTGCTCAGCCGCCCAGCCGATGATGCCCTCTTTCGCAAGGATCAGCTTCCAGGCGTAGACCTTGACCAGGTAGCTGGACCACAGGGGCAGCATGACGCCAAGGTAGAAGGCGGCCTTCCAGTGCCCCTTGGCATAGCGGGCGGCATAATAGGCGATGGGGAAGGCCAGCGCCGCGCAGGCCAGGGTCACGGCGGCAGCCATCAGGACCGTGCGCAGCAGGATGTCGAAGTTCGACGGGCGCAAGAGCTCGGCATAGGTCTTGAGGGTGAACTCTTCCTTCACCACCCCGGAGAATTCGTCGATCGAGTAGAACGACTGCAGAAGAAGCGCTGCAAGAGAGCCGAGGTAGACGACGCCCAGCCACAGGAGCGGCGGCGTGAGGAGAATAGCCAGAAGCACCCGTGGGTGCCGCCAGAACAGGGCGGTCAGCCGGTCGGCAGGGCCCTTGGCGGGCAGTATCGCGGGCGACGAGCTCACTTCGTCCCCATCAGGTGAAGGGCCGAAGGCTCAAACGCAAAGGCGGTGGTCGTGCCTTCCGCCGGAACCGGCTGGCCCGCCGGGACAAGGGCGGCGATCTCGGTTCCGTGCGCGTCGATCACCACGCGGGTGCCCGAACCGAGGTAGCGCAGCGCCTTGACCGGTCCGCTGACCGGGCCAGTGGCCGAAAGGCGGGTAGCCTCGGGGCGGAGAGACGCCCATTCCGCCGGGCCGCCGAGGGCGCGGGTCAGATCGGGGGGGAGGACATTCGACGATCCGACGAAATCCGCCACGAAGCGGGTTGCCGGGCGGTCGTAGATGTCTTGCGGGGTGCCGATCTGGGCGATCTTTCCCTCGTTGAACACCGCCAGACTGTCGGCCATCGACAGCGCCTCGTGCTGGTCGTGGGTGACGAAGACGAAGGTCAGGCCAAGACGCTTTTGCAAGGCCTTCAGCTCGTCCTGCATCGCCTCGCGCAGTTTCAGGTCCAGCGCGCCGAGGGGCTCGTCCAGCAGCAGCACGCGGGGTTCGTTCACCAGAGCGCGGGCAAGGGCGACCCGCTGGCGCTGCCCGCCAGAGAGTTGCGCAGGCTTGCGGTCCCCGTAGGCGTCCAGTTTGACCAGCGCCAGCATCTCTTCCGCTTTCGCATGGCGCTGGGCGCGGCCCATGCCCTTGACCATCAACCCGTAGGCCACATTGTCGCGCACGTTCATGTGCGGGAACAGCGCGTAGTCCTGAAAGACGGTGTTCACGTTGCGCAGGTGTGGCGGGGTGTTCGAGACATCCTCGCCGAAGATCCGGATCGTGCCGCCCGTTGGCTTTTCAAACCCCGAGATCAGCCGCAGACAGGTGGTCTTGCCCGAGCCGGACGGCCCGAGCATGGCGAAGAACGAGCCCTCGGCGATGGTCAGGTCGACGCCATCGACGGCTTTCACCGGGCCGAAATGGCGGGACACGGATAGGAATTCGACGGCAGCGGTCATGACACATCCGTAGGGTGGGGTTTCACCCCACCGTTTGCGCAGAAGGTGGGGTCGAACCCCACCATAGAAAGGAAGATGCCCCCGCCGCGAAGCGGGGGCCTTTTACGGGCGATTACCGCCCGCCGATCACGCCGATGTAGTCGGACACCCAGCGGTAGTAGGGCACACAAGCTCCTTCGCCCTGGCTGCAGTTCGACACCGGCGTGGTCCAGAACCGGATCTTCTCGAAATCGTCCAGCCCGTTCGCCGTGCAGCTTTCCGCCGTGGCCATCCCGCGGCCATCGGTGCAGGCTGCCGGGACCGACGGGTTCGCGCCGAACCAGACCGACAGGTCAGCCTGCAGGTTCGAGGCCAGCGAATGTTCCATCCACAGGTAGGCGCAGTTCGGGTTTGCCGCATCGACATGCATCATCGTCGTGTCGGCCCAGCCGGTGGCACCCTCCTGCGGGATCGTGGACGCGATCGGCAGGCCTTCAGCTTTCAGCAGGTTCACCTGGAACGGCCAGGACCCCGAGGCGACGACACCTTCGTTCTTGAAGTCATCCATCTGGATGAACGCGTCGTGCCAGTAGCGGCTGGTCAGCTCACGCTGCTGGCGCAGAAGGTCCAGCGCGGCCTTGTACTGGTCTTCGTTCAGCTCGTAGGGCGAGGTGATGCCCAGCTCCGGCTTGTGGAACATCAGGTACTGCGCCGCATCGGCGACGTGGATCGGGCCGTCATAGGCCTGCACCCGGCCCTTGTTCGACTGACCGTCGGGCAGGGTCATTTCCTCGAACACCACGTTCCATGAGGTCGGCGGTTCCTTGAAAACCTCCGTGTTGTACATCAGCACGTTCGGCCCCCACATGTAGGGCACGCCGTAGTGCACACCGTCGACCGTGTGCCAGGGGGCATCCTTCAGACGGTCATCGACCGTGGACCAGGACGGGATCAGGTCGATGTTGATCGGCTGGACCCGGTCGCCAGCGACCAGACGCAGGCTGGCGTCGCCCGACGCAGTGACAAGGTCGAAGCCGCCTTCGTTCATCAGGGCGACCATTTCATCCGAGGTGTTCGCTGTTTTGACGTTGACCTTGCAGCCCGAGGCGGCCTCGAACTTGGTGACCCAGTCAAAGGCCTTGTCCGTCTCGCCGCGCTCGATATAGCCCGGCCAGGCGACGATGTTCACCTGTCCCTCGGGCGCACCGATTTCGGTGACCTGGGCCAGGACCGGGGACAGTCCGGTCATAAGCGCAAGGGTCGTTGTTCCCATCAGTCTGAGGTGTTTCATGTCAGGCTCCCGTTGGTGTGTCTCTTGCATGCGCAGAGAGTCCGTTCTCGCGGACTTGAAAAAACCGTAAGTCGCCACGAAACTTTCACAATAACAAAAAACTGAAGCCAGATATCGGCATTACCGATGTGTGGTTCCGAGTCGGGATTGTTTCGAGATTTCTTGCTTGTGCGGGCTGGAACGCTGCTTAGTTACTTGGAAGATCCTGTAGAATGTGGATGGCCAGCATGTTGATGATCGCGCCCGCGCCGGTGATCGAAACCGGCAACAGGCTGCGTCTGGACGTAAAGTTCGTCGAAGGCATGCGTGTCCAGCAGGCTCTTTGGTCAACCCGCATCACCGTCGCCCTGCGGCGCGGTGCGCCAGCGATCCCGTTCGGGCGCGACTATGACCGAAGCGAGTTGCCGTTCGACCTGGTTCTTCTCGACCCCGACGAAGAACTGACCGCCCGGCATATGGAGGGGTTCGACCTGATTTATGCGGGCGGGGACGACTTCCGCTGCCTCGGCCTGACGGATCACCTGAAGCCCGGCCAGAAGATCGTCTATGTCATCGAATACACATTCGAAACCCGGATGCAGATCCTTGGCCTGGACCGCAGTCGCGGGATGCTCGGGCGGCTGAAGGGTGGGCTTTGGCTGCGGCAGCAGGAAAAGCGGCGCGAACGGGCGTTCCGGGCGGCTGTTGCCCTGCAAGCAAACGGCTATCCGGCCTATGACACTTATGCGCCGATGTGCCCGGACACGCTGCTATATCTTGACGGGCGCATGACGCCCGAGCTTTTCGCGACCGAAGCCGAAATGACCGCGCGTGAGGCATGGCGTGCCGCTGACGGGCCGTTGCGGCTGATCTTCTCGGGCCGGCTGGAGCCGATGAAGGGCGCGCAGGACCTGCTGCCGGTGGCGCGGCGGCTGATCGAGCGGGGCGTGGACTTCACCCTGGACGTCTTCGGCACCGGTGCGTTGCAGGGCGAGATCGCGGCAGGCATCCAGCGGCTGAAGGAGCCGGGCCGCGTCCGGCTGCACGGAGCCATCGACTTTGAAACCGAACTGGTCCCTTTCACCCGCACTCAGGCGGACATCTTCGTCGGTTGTCACCGGCAGTCCGACCCGTCCTGCACCTATATCGAGGCGATGGGCTGCGGGGTGGCAGTTGTCAGCTATGACAACCGGATGTGGGAACGACTGAACGGTGAAGCCAAGGCCGGCTGGGGCACCCCGCTGGGCGATCCGAAGGCACTGGCGGACCGCATCGCCGATCTGGCGCGCGATCCGGCGGCCATCATTGCAGCCAGCCGCAATGCGCTGGTTTTTTCGCGCGCCCATGGCTTCTTGCCGGAATTCCAACGCCGGATGGAGCATCTTGCCCGAATCGCGGGCCGACCATTACCGTCGAAGGGGCTGGCTGCGTCTGGGTAGGTCGGTTTCGGACGCCGGACGCCTGTCAGTGTCGCCCTTGCGGGAGGACTGAGTGATGCGCGTTATGCTTGTCCTCCTGATGCTGGCAGCGGGCGCGGCCCGGGCCGAGGATTGCAAGGAACCAACGGTCGAAAACAAAGTGCCGAAGGGGCTGGTTGCCTTTGCGGAATGTGTCAACAAGCGGCTGGCAGGGCTTGAGAAGGAAAAAGCCCAGCTGCAGGACCGGATCGACAGTCTGGAAAAGCTGATCTCCGGCCTTCCGGGCGAGATGACCGACACTAACGGCCGGGTCACGCGATCGGGCAGTGGCGCCTTGGTGCGGGCTGTCATTTCACTTGATGCGCGGTCACGGCAGGCAGCGATGGAAAAACGCATAGACCAGAAGGCGCTGGAACAGTTGTGTAGCGAAGGCTGCAACGTCACACTTTCCCTCACGGCCGTCGGCCTGCGGGAAGGCGATCCGACACCGATCTTCGCCACCGGGCCATGCGGTTTTCTGTACAAGGCGAAAAGTGGGGGCTGGACGCTGGGCCAGGGCTGCGGCACGCCGGTCTCTGGGGTCGACGGCGATGGAACGCTGTCGGATGTGCCGGGCGGCGACACCATCGTGACGGTGGGACAGGCCTGCCTCTTTGCCGACAGCGGCCCGCGACGCAATGTCGATCCCGAAGACCAGCCCCTGTCCCCCGACCGCGACAAGGGCCTGTTCCTGATTGCAGATCCGGCGCTTTGGACCGGCACCGAGCAACGCTTTCGCTGCGATCTCCGGATCACCAAGTAGCCTTACCCCGGCCGCACCACCGCGGTGCTTTGCGCCGACCGGATGAAGTTCGACGCCGGCACGGTCAGTGGCGCCCCTTTGCGCCAGGCCAGACCCACCTGCACCGACGGCAGATCGCCCGAGACATCCCGGATCTCGATCCGGTCGCCTTCAAGGCTCCAGGGCCGGTAGACGAGGCTGGGCAGGATCGCTAGCCCCGCGCCGGTCGCCACCAGCGACCGCACCGCCTCGACGCTGCGGGTCCGGAAGGCGATCTGCGGCTTCACCGGCAGGGCCGCGGTCAGGCGGCGGGTGGATTCCTCGATCTCGTCCACCATCAGCTGGATCATCGGCGACCCTGCAAGTTCTTCCAGCGCAATGCTTTCCTGCTGCGCGAGCGGATGGCCAAGGGGAAGCCACAGCCGGTAAGGCGATACCAGCAGGGTTTCCACGTTGAGCGCCATCCGGTCGTGGACCGATGAGGTCAGCAGGACCGCCACGTCCAGCTCTCCACCGATCAGCAGATGCTGCAGATAGTCGCCGCTGTCCTCGATCACGGTCAATTCGACCTGGGGATAGGCGCGGCGATAGCGTTGCAGGATGTCCGACAGCACATATCCCGCGACAAGGCTGGTCACCCCCAGCGACAGGCGGCCCTTTGCGGTTTCGGCCTCGGTCTGGAACGTGGTGCGCGCCGTGGCCACATCGGCCAGGATCTGCCGGGCATGGCGCAGGAAGGCTGACCCCTTGTGCGTCAGCATGATGCCCCGCGCCTGCCGGTCGAACAGGACCACGCCCAGATCGTCCTCCAGCCCGCGAATCGCCTCGGTCACCGAGGACTGGCTGATCGACAGGGCCCGCGCGGCCCCCGACACCGACCCGGCCTCGGCGGCGCCGACGAAGAATTGAAGCTGGCGCAGAGTGAATGCCATCGGAAACCACGATAGGATCAAGGATACTATCTGACCGATAGATGGATACATGGCAAGGGTTGCGGTGTCCTTCCCGCTGTGGCTTTGTGGCGAAAAACGAAACGGAGGCGGGGATGTTCTGGGTATTGTTGGCAGTTGTGCTGGGTGGCGTGGCCATTGCCTTGCAGGCGCCGGTCAATGCTGCGCTGGCGCGCGAACTCGGCGGCCCGGTCCCTGCTGCAGCCGTGTCCTTTGGCGTGGGGTTCGTCGTCCTTTTCGTGATCGCGATGGCACAAGGGCAGGGTGCGACCTTCCTGAAACTGCCGCAGGTCCCGGCATGGACGCTGATCGGCGGCTGCTTCGGTGCCTGGTATGTCCTGAGCGCAGTCTGGGGCGTTTCGCAGCTTGGCGTGCTGACAATGGTCGCGGCGCTGATCCTAGGCCAGATGACCGCGGCGATGGTGATCGACGCGACCGGCGCGCTTGGCGTCACCGCGCGCGAGATCACGCCGACCCGGATCGCCGCTGCCGGGCTGGTGATGGCCGGGCTGATTCTGTCGTGGGCCTAGGCGGCCAGCCAGCGCCCCTCCGCCTCGACCCTCCACGGCGCGGCAATCGGCGGCGGCGGCGCACCGTCTTGCCAGAAGCACAGCCGCAGGTGCTCGACAGCCTCACCCTCGGCGACGAGCGTCCAGTCCATGTGGAACCCGTCGATCAACAGTCCCTCGGCGTAGAACACGATCTCTTCGGCCTCCAGCGCCTCGGACGGAGAGGAGTCCCAGCCGTCCACCCCGCCCCAGAACACCAGGGCCTCAACGTCGCGATGCTTGCGGATGATCTTCGCCAGCGGGGCAAGGAAGGCCTCGACCGGGGTCATTTCCTTCGCCATCAGCGCAACTCGGCCGCCAGCGCCGGTGCGGCGGCGGCCACCAGTGCCTCATAGGCGGCAAGCTTCTCGGGCGTGAAATGACCGGCTTCGGCCAGGATGTTCACGGTTCCCAGCACCCGGTCCCCATCCACTACCGGCACGTTGATGCAGGAGCCAAGGCCAAGGGAGACGATCAGCGCGTGATCGAAGAAATACTTGGCGAATTCCGGCGGGGTATTCGCGACAAAGGTCCGCCGTCCGGCAATGGTGGTGTCGTACCAGCCATCCTTTTCCATCGGCTTGGTCCCCGACACCGGGTATTCCTTCGGATGCGAGGTGAAGACCCGCGCGAACAGCGCCTTCTCCTCCTCCAGCCTGGTCACGGTGAACAGCCGGGTGCCCAACGCGGCGCAGCGGGCGTGAAGGTCGGTGATTGCGGTCAAGGCCCGGCTCCGGAATTGCGCCTGATCAAGGCGGGTGAAATGCGTGCGGGTATTCTCGGTTCAAGTCAGGCAGTGTCAATGCGGGGGACGTCTTGCAATACGAAGTCAGCGCACGGCGGGTAGATGCGACGGGGAGTCTGGCCACCAGCCACGGCGCCGAGGTTTCGTTGGCGACCGACCTGGAAGGCCGCAAGGACGCGCTGAACCCGGTGGAGCTTTTGCTCTCGGCGCTGGCCGCCTGCATGATCAAGGGGGCGGAGCGGGTGCTGCCGACGCTGAAGTTCCAGCTGAACGGGATGCGCGTGGCCTTGCAGGCCGACCGGCAGGATGCGCCGCCAAAGCTGACGGCGATTCGGTATGAGATTACGGTCGACACGCCCGAAAGCGATGCGCGGCTTGACCTTCTGCATCGCAACATCCTGAAATACGGGACAATCTCGAACACTCTATCCGCCGCCGTCCCCTTGACCGGGACCATCCGCCGGGCGTGAGGCGCCGATTTCTTCGAAGAAATCGGGGCCTAGCGCCGGGTCATCGCGATGCGGATCAGCGCGCGTTCCATAACGGCCATACCGGGTGCCTTGCTGGTAGAGCGCAGCATCAGGTCGGTCTCGACCAGCACCGCCACGGCAGATTCCAGCGCGCGGGTGCCCCATTGTCCGGCCTGCCGACCCATCGCGTCCTTCTGCTTGAAGTTCACGCGGGCCTTCTGGATGCCGACACCCGGCCCCTGCGGGTCGGTTGCGGCGGCGTGCAGGATGCGGAAATGCCGCAGCGCGCCGATGCAGATGGTGACCGGCAGCACGCCCTGACCCTCCAGCCGCCGGAACAAGGGGCCAATGGCGGCGCTGCGGGCCTCGGCCACGGCGTCGATCAGGTCGTCGACCTCGGCCTCGATCGTCGCCGGGGCCATGGCGGCAACGTCGGCGGGGGTCAGGGGCGTGGGGTCGCCCCACTTGTACAGCGCGATCTTCTCCAGCGTCTGGCGGAAGTCACCGGGGTCAAGTGCCCGCGCGAGGGTGTTCAGATCGTTCATCGCTTCGCGGTCAATGTCGCGCAGACCCGCCTTCCTCAGCGCCTCCTCGATCTCTTCCCGGCTGGGCGGATCGTCGTAAAGCCCGATGCTGACCGCATTCGGGTGCTTTTCGAACAGCGTCTTCAGCGCGGATTTGCCGGTCAGACCCCCTGCCGTGATGACGATCACCGCATCGCCCGGTTTCCATTCCTTCAGCGCGGTGGCGATGGTGTCAGAGAGACCGTCCGTCGCATCCTCGACAAAGGCCACGCGCGGGCCGGGGAAGAAGCCCACGGCCTTGATTGCATCCAGGAGGAGGCTTGCGTCCTTGCGCAGATCACCCCCGGACATCCGGGTCAGGCGCATTTCGGCCTCGCCCTCCGGCCCGACCAGCGCGGCAATGGCGTCCTGCCGTTTCAGCGCCACCCGCATGGCATCGGCCCCGAAGATCAGCAGCCCGGCGCGGCCTGGATCGGGCTTTGCGCAATACCGGGCGGCCTCGACCCCCTTCAGGATCATGGCAGGCTGGCGGAAGCGGCGATCAGCCGAGCAACGATCTGGTCAGCCAGGATGCGCATCAGCCGGTAAGCGGCGTCTTCCTCGGCGGCAAGCCCGGCAACGGTGGACCCGGTGGCGGAATAGGCGGTGAAGCTTTGGACTCGTCCGCCGGTCACCCGGGTGCCCGACGTGCGGTCGGTCAGAGCATAATCGACGACGCCTTTCACATTGTAGCGCGTGATCTTGTTGTCGGCGGTGATGCCGACGCCCACGGTTTCCGTGGTGATGGTATAGGCGAGATCGTACTTCGGGTTCTCCGGGCGGCCGAGCCGTTCTTCCAGCCGTTCGACCAGGTCAAAGCCGTTCTTGTCGGACGGGTCCTGGACATAGACGGTTTCCAGAAGGGCCGTCGCCGGGCCGTTCGGTGCCAGTGCCGGGGTAAAGCCGCAGGCGGCAAGGGCCAGCGGGGCAAGGACGACGAACCGACGGCTCACCGCCCGTTCCTGGGCAGGGAAGCGATCGGTGATGCGGTCTTTTCGATCAGACGACGACATTGATGATGCGGCCCGGCACGACGATGATCTTCTTCACCGGCTGACCGGCAAGGAACCTGACCACATCCTCATCCGCCAGCGCCAGCTTTTCAACCTCTGCCGCGGGCATATCCTTCGGCACGCTGATTTCCGCCCGGCGCTTGCCGTTGATCTGGATCGGCAGGATCACGGTGTCATCGACCAGCAAAGCCGGGTCCGCTTTGGGCCAGGCGGCTTGCGCGCACAGGCCCGCACCACCTTGCAGCACCCAGATTTCCTCGGACAGATGCGGTGTCATCGGCGACATCAGCCGGGCCAGCGTCCGGATCGCCTCGCGCATCACCGGCGTCGAGGCATTTGCCTTCGCGATGGTGTTGGTGAACCCATACAGAGCGGCGATGGCCTTGTTGAAGGCAAAGCCCTCGATTCCCTTCGTGACTTCGTCGATCGCCTTGGCCGTGGCCTTTACTAGTGCTGCGTCCCCTTCGCCCTGATGGTCGGCGGGCATCTGGCTAATGCGGTCGCACAGGCCCCAGACCCGGGAAAGGTGCTTGAACGCGGCCTCGGCCCCGGCGGAGGTCCATTCCACGTCGCGTTCGGGGGGGGAATCCGACATCACGAACCAGCGCGCGGTGTCCGCGCCGAACTGGGCGATGATGTTCATCGGGTCGACGACATTCTTCTTCGATTTCGACATCTTGGCCGAGGGGATGACCTCGACCAGAATTCCCTCGTCGCTCAGGGCGCGGATGAAGGCGTCGACGTCGTCGATCATGTCCACCGGCGGCGGCACATCGCCCAGCACGACGATCCGGCGGTCAGCCACGGTGAAGACGGTCACGTCCTCGGGCAGGTGATAGACCGGGCGGCCCTGCGCGTCGGTGGTCTTGTAGATTTCGTGCGTCACCATCCCTTGGGTGAACAGCGCGTTGAACGGCTCGATGGCCTTCTGCGGCAGATGCCCCGTCTTCTGCATCGCCCGGGCAAAGAACCGGGAATACAGCAGGTGCAGGATCGCATGCTCGATCCCGCCGATGTACTGGTCGACGTTCATCCAGTAATCGGCATCTTCCAGCACCGTGGGAGTCGTCGCGCGGGGCGCGGTAAAGCGGGCGTAGTACCAGGACGAATCGACGAAGGTGTCCATCGTGTCCGTCTCGCGCCGGGCCTTCGCGCCGCATTTCGGGCATGTGCAGTCGCGCCAGGTCGGGTGACGGTCCAAGGGGTTGCCGGGGACGTCAAAGCTGACGTCATAAGGCAGCTCGATGGGCAGGTTCTTCTTGTCTTCCGGCACCACGCCGCAGGTCGCACAGTGGATCACCGGGATCGGGCAGCCCCAATAGCGCTGGCGGGAGACCCCCCAGTCGCGCAGGCGGAACTTGGTCACGCCCTTGCCATAGCCCTGCGTTTCGGCATGGGCGATGGCCGTGGCAACGCCCTCTTCGCCGGTCTGCACCTTCTCCCCGGCAAAGCCGCGAATGTAGTGGACCTTTTCCGACTTCATGGGCACGAAGGCCTCGGCCAGCGCGGCATCGGAGCCATCGGCAGTGAACACCGGCTTGATCGGCAGGCGATACTTGGTCGCAAAGTCGAAGTCGCGCTGGTCGTGCGCCGGGCAGCCGAAAATCGCGCCGGTGCCATAGTCCATCAGGATGAAGTTGGCGATCCAGACTGGCAGTTCCCAAGCCGGATCAAGCGGATGCTTCACTCGGATGCCGGTGTCGTAACCGATCTTCTCGGCCGTCTCGATCTCCTCGGCGCTGGTGCCGCCCTTGCGGCAGAGCGCCACGAACTCGGCCACATTCGGATCGGACTCCAAAGCCTTGGCCAGCGGATGGTCCGGGCTGATCGCGGCAAATGACGCGCCCATCAGCGTGTCGGGGCGGGTCGTATAGACCTCCAGCTTTTCAAAGCCTTCCGGCGCGCCGACCGTTTCAAACGCAAACTGCAACCCGCGCGACTTTCCAATCCAGTTCGCCTGCATCAGGCGCACCTTCTCGGGCCAGTTGGTCAGCCCGTCCAGGGCCGACAGCAACTCCTCGGAGTAATCCGAGATCTTGAAGAACCACTGCGTGAGTTCCCGCCGTTCCACGGCAGCGCCCGACCGCCAGCCCTTGCCGTCGATCACCTGCTCGTTCGCCAGAACCGTCATGTCGACCGGGTCCCAGTTCACCACGGCGGCCTTCCGGTAGACCAGCCCGGCCTCCATCATGTCGATGAACATCGCCTGCTGCTGGCCGTAATATTCCGGGTCGCAGGTCGCAAGCTCGCGCGACCAGTCGATGGACAGGCCCAGCGGCTTCATCTGGGCCTTCATGTCCGCGATGTTGCCGTAGGTCCAGTCCTTCGGATGGCCCCCCCGCTCCATCGCCGCGTTCTCGGCCGGCATCCCGAAGGCGTCCCAGCCCATCGGATGCAGCACCGAATAGCCCTGCGCCGCCTTGGTCCGCGCCACGACGTCGCCCATCGTGTAGTTGCGCACATGCCCCATGTGGATGCGGCCCGAGGGATAGGGAAACATCTCAAGCACATAGTACTTGGGCTTCAACGGGTCGCGCTTCGCCGTGAACGTCCCCGCCGCCTCCCAGGCAGCTTGCCATTTGGGTTCAATCACCGAAGGGTCATAGCGGGACATCAGGGGCCTCGTGCGGATTTCCGCGCGGAATTACACATTTAAGCCGGGAAAGGTCCACCCCTTCCCGGCTTGCGATTGACTGGAAAAGGGACCGGGTGCCCTTAAAGCTTGCTGTCGCGGATGCGAAGCTGCCGGGCGCGGGTCAGGATCGCGTCCTCGATGGCCCGCACGGTTTCCGGCGCGACCGAACTGCCGCCCTGGCCCTGCACCGCAACCTTCAGGCTGCGGGCATCCAGCGCCGGGTCCTGCACATAGATCGTCGCGCGATAGGCCCGACCGCCCCCCGGAGGCCGACCATAGCCGGTCACGATGACGCCGGTGAACGGGTCGACCGATTCGATGGGCAGGAAGTTCAGCACTTCCAGGCTGGCCTGCCAGATGTACTTGTTGACCTCGACCGTGGTGTTCGGGTTGTCGGACGCCGAGAACAGGTCCCAGATCGTCGACCCCTTCTCCTCGCGGTCGGGGTTCGCCGCCGCGTTGGCCGCGCGCTGGGCATCGGCACGTTCCTTGCGGGTCATCTGGTCTTCGGTCGGGATGGAACCGCGCTTGCCGAACAGGTTGCCGCTGCCAATTCCGCCGCCACAGGCAGAGAGCGTGAAGGCGAGCCCTGTTACCAGCGCCGCTTTGCTGAGTTGATGCAAGATCATCCGGCCATCCTTCGTACCCTTGCCTGCTGTCTAGCCGAGCCTCCGGGGCCTGCCAAGGCCTTTCGCGCCTGCCTTGCGCGTGTGCAGCGACCGTGGCGACAGGGGTTGTCCGGAACCTGTGGCATAGCTGCACCAACTTTCCGGGGATTTCGCCCTTTCTGCTCCCAGTCGTTGCAATCGGGGGCGTCACGGTGGAAATACGATCCATTCCCCTGCGGATTCCCCTGCGGCGGGCTTACCTTGAAGAAAGAGGGAAACATGAAAAAGATTCTTCTCGCGACCAGCGCGTTCGCTCTGATGGCTGGCGCTGCCTCCGCGGAAATCGCCCTGTCGGGTTCGGCCCGCATGGGTCTGGTGTACTTCGATGATGGTGCCGACTCGTCCACCACGTTCAACTCGCGCGTTCGGATCGTGTTCACCGCTTCGGGCGAAACCGACACCGGTCTGTCGTTCGGCGCTTCGGTGCGTCATGACCAGGACGATGCTCCGTGCGACGGCTACTGCAACGGCGACAACACCGTGTTCATCTCGGGCGCTTTCGGCAAGCTGACCATGGGCGACGTTTCGGGCGCTGCTGATGCTCTCGTTGGCCAAGTGTCGGGCGTCGGCTACGGCCCGCTGGATGCCGCTCAGGAGATCAACTTCATCGGCACCAACAAGACCGCAGTGTACTACGAGTACTCCTCGGGCGCGTTCACCTTCGGTCTGGGCGCTGGCCAGCAGGAAACCGCTCGTGACACGCTGAACGTTGGCGTGAAGTATGCTGCTGACGGCTACTCGGTTGCCCTGGCTTGGGAAAACGAAGATGACGGCGTGAACGACAACGACATGGTGTCGCTGGGCGCTTCGGCGACCTTCGGCGCTGCTACGGTGAAAGCCCGCGTTTCTGATCTGGACGTCGCTGGCGCTGACACCGACGTGATGTACGCTCTCTCGGTGGACTACACGGCCGGTGCGACGACCTTCACCGCCTTCTACACCGATTACGGCAACGTCGAGAACGTCACCACGTTCAACGCAAACGACCTTGTCGACCCGGCTTCGACCGACACCCAGCACATCGGCATCGGTATTGCCTATGACCTGGGCGGCGGCGCTACCGTTGCTGGCTCGATCATCTCGCAGCAGAACGATGGCATCGACGACGCCATGGGTGCCGACCTCGGCCTGAAGTTCTCGTTCTAATCCTTCGGGATCAGACGATACGGAAAGAGCGGGCATTGCCCGCTCTTTTCTTTTCTGCAGCAGGGCTGTGGCGTCCGGAACACTGCTCCTGCCAATTGTGCAACACCGATGCGCGGATTCTTGCCAAGACCCGCCGGTTCTGGTGCTGTCACAATCAGGTTTGCAACAGGAAAAACCAAAATGAAGCAGCTCCTTGCATCTACCGCGATCCTCGCATTCTGCGCAGGCGCAGCCTCGGCCGAGATCGCTCTCTCCGGTTCGGCCCGGATGGGTATCGTCAGTGACTTCGGCGATACCGACGCACAATTCTCCAGCCGTGTCCGCATCGTGTTCACCGCTTCCGGCGAAACCGATACCGGCCTGGCCTTCGGCGCTTCGGTGCGTCACGACCAGGACGATGCTCCGGGCGACGGCTACCTGAACGGCGACAACACCGTCTTCATCTCGGGCGCGTTCGGCAAGCTGACCATGGGCGACGTCGACGGCGCCGCAGCGGCAGCGGTCGGCCAGGTTGACGGCGTCGGCTACACCGGCCTGTCCGACCACAACGAGATCACCTACATCGCCACCGGCGGGGTGAACTTCAACGGCCCGCTGCCTCCGTTCCCGAGCGTGGACTACTCGACCGACACCTCGGTCCTGTACGAATACTCCACCGGTCCGGTCTCGATCTACGCCTCGTCGACGCAGCTTGACTATGTCGCGCCGCTTGGTGGTGGCTTTGACGCACAGGCCTACTCGGTCGCTGGCGCCTACACGATCGACACCTACAAGTTCTCGCTCGGCTATGAAAAGCTGGACTTCGATGCTGTTGGCGGCGGGCCGCTGTTCATCGACGCCAAGAACTGGGTTGTCGGTGCGGACGCGGGCTTCGGTGCCGTCACCGTCAAGGCGCGCTATTCGCAAGCTGACCTGAACGACAGCAACGTGCTCGCCTACGAACTTGACCAGTGGGCGCTGTCCGGCACCTACACGGCAGATGCCCTCTCGCTTACGGCCTATGCCTCGTCCAAGGATGGCTCGCTTGACGGCACCGGGAACGTCTACTCGGTCGATGCGCTCGGCCTGGGCGCGTCCTATGACCTGGGCGGCGGTGCTGCAGTCTCGGGCGGTGTTGTTCGCCTGGATGAAACCATCGGCGCGGCCGCTTCTGTGGAAGACACGGCCTACGATCTGGGTCTGACCTTCTCGTTCTGATCCAATCGGACAGACGATACGGAAAGAGCGGGCACTGCCCGCTCTTTTCTTTTCGCCCCACCCGGTTAGGTTGCCCTGCAAACGGGGGAAGTCATGGGACTGGCAGACATCCAGGCGCGGGTGCGCGCGGCGGAACGTGCGGCGGGGCGGGCGGAAGGCTCGGTCCGGCTGATCGCCGTGTCCAAGGTGCAACCGCCTGAAAGGGTGGAGGCGGTGCTGGCCGAAGGGCACCGGGTCTTTGGCGAGAACTATGTGCAAGAGGCCGCCGGAAAATGGCCCGCCTGGCGCGAACGCTTCGGGCTGGTGGAATTGCACATGATCGGCCCCCTGCAGACCAACAAGGCCAAGCTGGCGGTCGATCTGTTCGATGCGATCCACACGCTGGACCGCCCCTCGCTGGCGCAGAAGCTGGCCAGTCTCGGGCAGGCCCGCGGGGCGCTGCCGCAGCTGTTCGTGCAGGTGAACACGGGGGAAGAGCCGCAGAAGGCGGGCGTCCTGCCTGCAGATCTTGCGGGGTTCCTGAAGGACTGCCGGGCGATGGACCTGTCACCTGTGGGCCTGATGTGCATCCCGCCCGAGGATCAGGACGCCACCCCGCATTTCGCGATGCTGGCCCAGATGGCCGCGGACCACGGGCTCACGGGCCTGTCGATGGGAATGAGCAGCGATTTCGAGACCGCCATCGCCCACGGCGCGACCCATATCCGCGTCGGCAGCGCGATCTTCGGGGCCCGGAGCTACGCGCCCCGCGCGTGAGGTTACCCCTGTGGCAGGCAACCCTGCAAACCGGCCGGAAGCACCAGCGGCGCCCCAAGCCGGTACAGCTGCGCCGCAAGGTCACTCCCGCCGCTGACCGTCAGGCTGACCGGCCCCCGTCCGACCACGGCCACCCCGTCGGGCAAGGTGGCGATAAGGTTGTCGGGCGGGAACAGCACGAGAAGGGCAGGGGCCTCGCCCCCCAGCCAGGCCACCAGGGCCAGGACCACGACCCATCCTGCCAGCACCAGTGGCACGGCGATCAGCCAGCGGCCAAGGTCAGTAGTCATGGATATGTTCCAGAGCTTCCCGGGGCAGGTCGCGCAACACCGCGTCCAGGTCGGCCACCGGGACCAGCACCAGATGCCGGAAACCGGAATTGCCCTGTCGCGCGAAGGAATGGATCGCCCCGGGGAACGTGGCCTCGGGAGTGATGGCGGTAAAGAGGATGTCGTCGTTCCCGGCGATCTCGACGAAACTGCCGCCGTCCGCCACGATCTGTTCGGCCAGCCGGGTGAAGGCGCGATAGCGCGGGGCCTCGATCACCACGCCGTCGGGCAAGGTCTCGATCACCTGCACGTCGGGCAGGGCAGCCAGAGCCTCGGCCGACAGCCCGCCAACCACCGCCCGCAGCCGCAGCTGATCGGCACCGACGGCGGCCACGGCAGCCTCGATCACCTTGGCATAGGCCGCCTTCGCCCGGTATTCGAGGCCAAGTGCAAAGAGGCGTTCCCGGTCCCGCTGGGCGTCGGTTGCGGCGGCCGCAAGCGCCTCGGCATCGCGAGTAAAGTCCCATTTGTACCACGGCACCTGCTGCAGGAAGACCGCGTAGTCCGCCGCCTGCCGCGCCGACAGGTCGTCCAGTGGCGCACGATCTGCCCCACGCAGAGCGACGACAACACGCCCCACGGTTTCCTCATAGGCGGCTTTCGCCAGCAGTTCGGCAGTAAAACTGACGCCGATGGTATAGACCATTTGCTTGGTTTCCCACGGGAAGCCGCCATGCGGCCCCGACGCCTGCGACAGCGCGCAGGTCGAGGACCAGAAGCCGCCGATGGCCGACAGGAAGCCATAGCCATGTGGGTCGCCGGTGCGGATCACCTCGCCATAATCGCCATAGACATGCACGATGTGCCATTCCGGGTAAGTCAGCAACGTCCGCCCCTCGGGCCGCTGCCAGTCGGCCCCGACCAGCGGGTCATGCGCCACCAGCGCGCCTTCGGGCCGACACATGGTTTCGATGTAAGCCACGGGCAACAGAAGGCCCAGGACCACAACGACCAGCAGCAGGACCAGCCGCTTGAAAAGGCGGAAGAGGACCCTCACCGCCGCAACCCCACGGCAAGCGCGATCCCGCCCAGCACCAAATGCGGTACCGAAGACAGGATTTTCAGCGTCACGGGAATGTCCAGCCAGCCCCAGGTGAAGATGCCAAGGTCCAGGAACCCCGACCCGGCAAAGCAACCGAGGATCCCGTCCAGGAAATACAGCGTTCCGAACAGGATCAGGAACATCCGGCTGGCCCGGGCCGAGATCACCGCCGCCGCCAGCGCCCAAAGCGCCGAGGCAAGGTGCAGCGCATCGTCGAAAATATCCAGCGCGAAGATGCCGAAGGTCCGGCCCTCAGCGTCCACGATCCCGGGGATAGGGAGGTAGTTCAGACTGGCCACCAGCGCGAGGATCACCGCATAGGCAAAGGCCACTTTCCGTTGCAGCACCATCTCAGGCCTCCACCATGTACTTGTCCCAAAGGGCATTGCGCAGCCGCAGGCCAGGATCGACCTGCCGCTTCAGCGCGACGAATTCCGCCGACCGGGCAAAGCAGCGGCGGAACTGGTCCAGCGTCGCATGCGGCCGGTAGGGCAGATAGTAGCTGCCGCCAATGGCCAGCACCGCCTCGATCATCTCTTGCGTCATCCGGGCCATGTCAGCCTCGGCCCGCGCCGTCATCTCCTGGCTGAACAGCAGCACCGAGGCGATGCGCTGCCCTTGCGGGGCATAGGACAGCATAGCAGTCGGGTCCTGCGCCACCCAGCGCAGGGTGATGTTCAGAAGCTCCTGATAGCTGCCCGGGATGATCGCCTTGGCGGCAGCGATGAAATCGTTGAAGCGGTCCGGGGCCACGAAGTATTCGTGCAGGATGTCCGTCCGGGTCGGATCGCGGTCGTCCAGCGTGATCACCGGCTCGTTCATCAGGGACGACCGGCTGGAAGCCCCCGCCAGCATCGCGCCGACCCCAGTCTCGATCCCCCAGCGGCGGCGTTTCACCCATTCGTTGCCCGGCTGCGCCCGGAAGATCGCGCGGGAGGCCTTGGACAGGAACCCGGACCCGGCGGCAGGAGGAATCTCGCCCTCAACCGGCCGGTAAGTGACGAGGAGCGCGTCGTCGAAGAACCCTTCGCGGTCGATGTTCAACCGGCCATAGGCCATCGGCACGTCACCGCTGGCCGTGGCCACGAAAGCGGTGGCGAAATCGGTGGCGGGCAGGGTTTGGAAGGTGGGCTCCAGAAGCTGGTTCGGCACCGCCTCCACCTCCAGCTCGGTGATCAGGCCGATCAGGCCGTAGCCGCCCATCGCTGCCGCGAACAGGTCGGCGTTTTCGCTGCGCGAGGCGGTCACCAGACTGCCATCCGCGAGCACCATCTTCACCGACCGCACCGTGGACCCCATCGGCCCAAAGGGCATCGGCCAACCATGCGCGCCGACAGAGAAGGTGGAAGCCACCCCGAAATCGGCGTTCGACTGCATGACCTTGGGCGACATCCCGAAGGGGTCCAGCGCCGAGATCACCTGATGCCAGCGCGTCCCGGCCTGCACGGTATAGGTCTCGGCCCCCGGCTCGAAACTGACGAAGGGATAGTCGAAGGTTATCGCGTGACCATCGCGCGGGATCGCCTGCCCACCCATCGAATGTCGGGCGGCGGCCAGATTGACCGGGCGACCGGCGGCCTCGGCCTCTTTCAGCTCTGCCCGCAACGCGGCCACCAGCGCATCGCCGGGCGGCTCCTTCACGATGACATGCTTGAAGATCGGCGTTTCCGACAGCTGTGAGGCGTCGTTCAACATGGTCTCCCCGCCCACAGGCGAGATCACCGTCACCCCATCCAGCGAGGGCAGGGATGCCCCCATCCAACGGCCGCCCAAAGCGCCCACTGCAGCCCCCGCGCCGACCAGCGCGGCTCGTCTTGTCAGCGCCATATGGCACCCTTCATTTGTCCCGCGCACAGAATGTTCCGTTCCCCGTGGCCGGTCCAGTCGGCTTTTCCGGACGCGGGGGGCGTCAGGTCAACCAGACCCTTGCATAGGGCGGCAGGGCGATCTGGCCGTGGTGCGCCTCGACATGGGCATCGGAAAGCTCGTCGTGGAATGCGCTGACCCCCAGCGAGCGGACGACGGCCTCGGGCAGGTGCTGCCAGTGTTCGGTAAAGTTGAACAGGCCCAGAAGCGTCCCGGTCGGCGCCAGCCGCTGGAAGGCCAGAACCGCGTCGTTTCCCGCGGCCACGACCCGCACCGGCACCGCAGCGTGCAGGGCCGGGGTCGCCGCGCGACGGGCCAGGATGGCCTTCGTCCCCCGGAACACCCGGGCCGCGGGCGTGTCGCCCTGATGTCGTGCATCTGCCAGCGCCCAGTCCATCCGGGGCCGGTGAATCCAGCGGCTGTCATGCGCGTGGTCGGGGTTCGCCAGATAACCCTCGTCGTTCGGCAGGGCGAGTTCATCGCCCATGTAGATCAGCGGGATCCCGCCCCAGGCCGCGATCAGCGCGTGGCCCATAAGGATGCGCTGGACGGCAAGCTCCGGGTCCTGCGCGATCCCGGCCAGAGAGGCGAAGCTGCCGGAAATCCGCTTGTCGCCAGTCAGCTCGTTGACCTGGAACAGCGCGCCTTTGGCAAAGGTTCCGGGGAAAGTCCCCTCATAGAAATCCGACAGGAAATTGCGGTGCGAGTGCCCCGACAGACCGACCGCCGCCGCGTCCTCATCCGTCACCGCCCAGCCGATGTCGTCATGGCAGCGGATGTAGTTGGCATAGGTCGCATTGGTCAGCCGGTCGGGGAAATGCGTGGCCAGCACATGGGTCATCAACCGGGTGTCGCGCGTCGCAAGTGCGGACCAGAACTGCACCATCAGGCTGTTGTGGTAGGCAAGGTTGCCCTCCTTGCCGTCATGCTTGCCCCGGCCAAGGTAGGGAAGCATCTCGGACGGCGAGACGATCGCCTCCTCCAAATGGATGACCGCAGCCGAGGCGATGCGCGAACAGGCCCGCAGCGCCTGCAGGATCATGTGGACCTCGGGTTCCGACTGGCAGCGCGTGCCAAGCCGCTTCCACATGAAGGCCACCGCATCCAGCCGCAGCACGTCGACGCCCTTGTTTGCAAGGAACAGCATGACCTCGACGATTTCCAGGAACACCGCCGGATTGGCCCAGTTCAGGTCCCACTGGTGTTCGTTGAAGGTGGTCCAGACCCATTTTCCGATCTCGGGGTAATGGGTGAAGTTGCCAGGAGCATTGTCGGGGAAGACCTCGACCAGCGTCTGTTCATAAAGGCGCGGCATGTCGGGCGTGTCGAACATCAGGTAGTAGTCCTGATAGGTCGCATCCCCCTTCGCCGCCTTCTTCGCCCAGGCATGCTCCTTCGCCGTGTGGTTCAGCACCAGGTCGACGCACAGCGACATCCCCCGGGTGCGCAGGGCGGCGCTGACCGCCTCAAACTCCGCCATCGTCCCGAAGGCCGGGTTGATCTGGCGGTAGTCCATCACCGAATAGCCGCCGTCACTGTCACCGGGGCGCGGCTTGAGGCAGGGCATCAGGTGGACATAGGTGATCCCCAGGTCTTCCAGATAGTCCAGCCGGTCCAGTACGCCCTCCAGCGTGCCGTTGAAGCGGTCGATGTAGAAGACATAGCCCGCCATGCCGGGGCGCTGGAACCAGTCCGGCTCCAGATCGCGCTGCAGATCCAGCCGCTTCAGATCCTCTGGCCGGTCGCCCCAACCCTTGCGCAGGGCTTTCACCAGCTTGTCGCGGAACACTGGATAGTCCGGCCGCGCGCCATACAGCGCCTCCAGCATCGGGAACAGGTCGGGTGCGGACCGGGCCAGCCGCAATTCGAAAAGTTGATCGTCTGCGCTGGTCGTTCTGGCCATGGCTTCCCCCCAAACTTGCCGCAGTTTATGCAGGTCAAAGCGTTTTGGGAAGGGGTCAGCCCTGCACGATCAACCGCGTCTGATGCGTGATGCGCGGGGCGATCCAGTGCAGGTCGCGGCGCGACAGGCCGATGCAGCCCGCCGTCTGCGCGCCGGGCCTGCGCCACTGGTGGATGAAGATCGCCGAGCCCCGGCCCGGTTCAGCATAGGGCCAGTTCCAGTCGGTGATGATGACAAGGTCATACATCGGATCAGCCCGCCGCAACCGTTCATGGCTGAACTGGTGCGGAGCGCGGACCATCAGGTTGTAGTCCTCGTCCTCCGGGTCATCCGACCACAAATCCAAAGGCCCGATCGGCAGCGCCCAGTCGGCGGGCCGGGTCAGCCGGTCGGGGCGATACAGCATCCCGACCAGCCTGTGTTTCCCCGCGGGCGTGGCCCCATCCCCCTCGCGCTTCAACGACGCGGGGACGATGCCACCACGCCCCACGCTGCAGGCAAAGCGGCGACCGCGAAACAGGGCGCCCATCGGCGTGATGACCAGGTCAAGCGATGTCATGCCGGTGATCTATTCGAAACGGTGGTGCGGTCAATTGCTATCCCATAAGCTCGCTTCAACACGCCCGGGTTGCAGGAGGCAAGCGCATGCGTCTGGACTGCTACATGGTGAAGCCTTCGCCACCACCGCTGGTGCCGGGGGTTCCCGATCGCGACTGGATGGATGCCTTCAACCAGCGGTTCCCCTATCGCTGCCTGCCCTTGGCCATGGCCAACACCTCGGGCTGGGAAATCCGCTGCACCGCCGATTTTCAGGTCGAATGGGACGGAAGCCCCAGCATCGACGCGCTGAAGGTGTCAGAAGAGGCGCAAGGTCTGGCCCTGTCGCATTTCGGCGGCGGCGTCCTGACCTTTCACCCCGGCTACCTGTTCCGCACGCCCCCCGGCTGGGCGATCTGGGCCACAGGCGCGCCGAACCACGTCAAGGACGCCATCCAGCCGCTGACCGGCCTGATCGAGACCGACTGGCTCCCGTTTCCCTTCACGATGAACTGGCGGATGACGCGGCCCGGGCGCGCGCGGTTCAAGAAGGGCGAGCCGTTCTGCTTCATCACCCTGATCCAGCACTACGAACTTGATGCGGTCGAGCCGGTGATCCGCAAGCTGGAGGACGCCCCGGACCTGAAGGCCGAATACGACGCCTGGCGCGGGGCGCGCGATACGTTCCTGAAACTGCACGCCGAGAAGAACCCCGAAACCCTGCGGCAGGGCTGGCAGAAGCACTATTTCAACGCTCGTCCGCCCCAAGGCGGCGGCACCGCGCCGGAAATCCATGTCCGCAAGCGCAGGCTGGAGGAGCCGCGGTTCGAATGACCTACAGAAGGTGCCCGGACTTCGCGGCCTTGGTCGCAAGGTAGGCCCGGTTCTCGACCGTCTCGCCCACCCGCAGCGGCACACGCTCTGTCACCTGAAGGCCGCAGCCTTCCATCATCGCCAGCTTCTTCGGGTTGTTGGTCAACAGCCGCACGGACCGGAACCCCAGCTTGCGCAGGATTTCCGCCCCGATGCGGAAGTCACGCTCGTCGTCCTCGAACCCCAGGCGATGGTTCGCCTCGACCGTGTCAAAGCCCTGATCCTGCAGGGAATAGGCCCGCATCTTGTTCGCCAGACCGATCCCGCGGCCTTCCTGGTTCAGGTACAAAAGCACGCCCGCGCCCGCTTCGCCCATCTGCGCCAGTGCGGCGCGCAGTTGCGGCCCGCAATCGCATTTCAGCGACCCAAGGACATCGCCGGTAAAGCAGGCCGAATGCAGCCGCGCCAGCACCGGTTGGTCGCGATCCGGGCGGCCGATCTCGATGGCGTAATGCTCCTCGCCGCCGTCATCGGGGCGGAACACATGCACCCGGCCCGCAGCCGCTGCCACCAGCGGCACCCGGGCCGAGACGACCTCTTCCATCGGCGGCAAAGCGGCCAAAGCGGGGGCAATCTCGTCCAGCGCCAACAGTGTCAGGCCATGTGACCCTGCCAGCGCCAGCGCGTTCTCGACCGGCACCATCAGGGCGGCTGGCAGAAGATGCGCCGACTTCGCCAGCCCCAGCGCAGCCCGCGCCAGATCGGCCTGGCCGTCACGCAGCGATTGCAGGGGGCCCTTCATCGGCATCCGCAGGTCATCCGCCGGGTCTGCCACCGACCGCAGCCAGCCAAGATCGGCGTCTGACGGAGGAACGATCCGTGCAAGGTCGCCGTCATAGGCCCGCGCCTTCAGCGTCGTCGCGCGCCGTTCGGTGATCGCCAGAACGGGCGCGCCAAACCCGCGCAGGTCGGCCAGACGGGCGGCATCCAGCGTCTCGACAGCCGCCACCAGCACCGCCTCACCCGCCCCGCACAGCACCACGGGAACCCCCATGCGCAGATCGCCACGGGCGCGGGTCAGGCGTTCGGCAATGGTCAGGCCAAGGGACATGCCCCCTATCTAGGCCGCAAAGCCCCGGGGCGGAAGCCTTTGCGCGCCGCCGCCCGGGCAAATGGCTAAAGATCGGTCGGACAGGCGATTAGGATGTCGGTCGGATTGACTGCTGCATCAGGCGGGACCAGCCGATGAAAGCGCAGGAAATGCAGCGAGACCTGCCGCGCGTCCTGGCGAAAATCGTGGTGCAGGACCAGGGTCAGCTTGCCCTCGGCCAGAAGCTGGCGATTGGTCCGGTCAAGGTCGTGCGCGACAAAGACGTCGATCCCGCGCCCCGCCTCGGCAAAGGCGTCAAGTATGGCGCGGTTGCCGCCCCCGATGGAATAGACGCTGCCGATATCGGGATGCCGCCGCAGCGCCTCCAGCACCAACTGCCGCGTCGTGCGGTCCACCCCCAACCCTTCCGAGACCGTCAGCGTCGGCAGCACCGGGCCGTGGCGCGCCAGATGGTCAAGAAAACCGATCCGCCGTTCATCCTCGCCCCGGAACATCTGCGAGGACAGGGTGACCAGCACCCGCGCCCCTTCCTGCCGCTGCATCCGTTGCAGCAGATAGGCGGCCGTCGCCCCTGCACGGCGGTTCTCCATCCCCACATAGGCCAGCCGCAAGGGCGTGGCGATGTCGGTGACGTAGGTCACGACCGGGATGCCCCGCGCCTTGATTGCGGCCAGGCACGCCTCGATTGCCGGTGTGGCAGGGACCTTCAGCACGATCCCGTGGCTGCCCCGCCGGGCTATGGCAGTCAGGCGCGCGACGATCTCGCGTTCCTCCATCACTTCGGCCAGGTGGAACCGCGCGCGAAAGGCCACGGGCCGGACCAGCGGTAGTTCCGCCTCGAAGGCCGCGCGGACGGCGGTGGAGAACCGGTCGGGCGACTGGATGAAGATGTCGATGGTGAACCGGCGGCCCTGCGCCAGGCTGGCGGCATGCTGGCTCTCCAGTTCGGCCAGCGCCGCCGCGACCCTTTCCCGCGTCAGGCTGCGGACATGGTCCCGACCGTGCAGCGCGCGGTCGACCGTCGCCGGGCTGAGGCCCGCCTGAAACGCGATTTCCTTGATGCCGAAGCGGCGGGTCATCCCTGCAGTTGAGGTGATTTTGAGGTGAATCGCAACTGTGCGAAACATCCTGCGAAGGGCAGTGTGCTGCAAAGCCCCGACAAAGGACCGCAGCCATGAACGCCCCCTCCCGCCCCGCCCGCCGCCCGGTCTGGATCAGCGCCGACAGCGGCGATTTCCACCAGTTCAAGGCCCAGGTCGCACAACGGACCGCGCCCGAAGATGTGCACCAGGCCGCCGAGGTGGTGCAGAACATCCCGATCTACACCGGCGAAGCCGTCGCCAGCGCGGCCCGCGATCCGCAGGCCTGCCGCGCGCTGACCACCGAATGGGCCTGGGCTTTCTCGGACGGCCCCGGCATCGTCGTGATCCGCGACGCTCTTCCCGATGCGGCCGTGGTCGACCGCGCCTCCGCGATCTTCGAGACGATCATTGCCGAAGAAAAGGCCGCCAACCTCGGCGGCGGTGACCATTTCGCGAAACCCGGGGCGAACGACAGGATCTGGAACTCGCTGGAAAAGCACTGCCTGGCCGACCCCGCCAACTTTGCCGCCTACTACAGCGCCAATGCACTTGCGCTGGCGTCCGAGGCCTGGCTTGGCCCGGCGTACCAGATGACCGCACAGGTCAACCGGGTGAACCCCGGCGGCGCGGCGCAGGTCCCGCATCGCGACTACCACCTGGGCTTCATGTCGCCCGAACAGATGGCGCGATTCCCCGCCCATATCCATTCGATCTCGCCGGTCCTGACCCTGCAAGGGGCCGTGGCGCATTGCGACATGCCGGTGGAAACCGGGCCGACGATGCTGCTGCCGTTTTCGCAACAGTTCCACGAAGGCTACCTCGCCTTCTCGCGGCCCGAATTTCAGGACCACTTCGCAAAGCACCATGTCCAGCTGCCGCTGTCGAAAGGCGATGCCTTGTTCTTCAACCCGGCCGTCATGCACGGGGCAGGGACCAACCGCACGACGGACCGCTTCCGGATGGTCAACCTCCTCCAGGTTTCTTCGGCCTTCGGACGGGCGATGGAATCGGTTGACCGCGCCAGGATGAGCCGCGCCGTCTTCGCCGTCCTGCGCCAGGGCGGGAAGGGGATCGATGTCGCGAATGTCATCGCCGCCACAGCCGAGGGCTATCCCTTCCCGACCAACCTTGACCGCAACCCACCCATCGGCGGCCTTGCCCCCCGCACGATGGCCGATTTCCTGACCCAGGCGGTGTGCGAAGGCTGGACCGATGCGCAGCTTGATGCCGCCCTGTCGGACCTGGAACGGAAGAACGCAACATGACAGGTCTGAAACAATTTCCGCACTGGCGACACGACCGCGTGAGGGATTTGTTGCAAACCTTGCGGCTTTCGTGATCGGCGCGCATCTCAAGCGCATCAGCAACGGAGGCTTCCATGGCCGGACTGCGGAAAATCCTGCTCGTCGACGATGACGACGATCTGCGCGAAGCGCTCAGCGAGCAACTCGTGATGACCGAAGACTTCGACGTCTTCGAAGCCGGCACCGGTGCCGACGGCATGGAGAAGGTCAAGGCCGGTCTATTCGACCTGGTGATCCTTGACGTGGGCTTGCCCGATACCGACGGACGTGAGCTTTGCCGCCGGATGCGCAAGCAGGGCGTCAAATGCCCGATCCTGATGCTGACCGGGCATGACACCGACAGCGACACGATCCTGGGTCTGGACGCTGGTGCCAATGACTATGTGACCAAGCCCTTCAAGTTCCCGGTCCTTCTGGCCCGCATCCGCGCGCAGCTTCGGACCCACGAACAGTCCGAAGACGCGGTGTTCCAGCTTGGGCCCTATACCTTCAAGCCCGCCCAGAAGATGCTGGTGGATGAAAAGGACAAGAAGATCCGCCTGACGGAAAAGGAAACCAACATCCTGAAATACCTCTACCGCTCGACTGCGGGCGTGGTGGCGCGGGATGTCCTGCTGCACGAGGTCTGGGGCTACAACGCGGGTGTCACAACCCACACGCTGGAAACCCACATCTACCGTCTGCGCCAGAAGATCGAGCCCGATCCCTCGAACGCCCGGCTTCTGGTCACCGAAAGCGGCGGATACCGGCTGGTCGCCTGACTTGTTCCCCTGGCCGCGTCGGGGCAAAGGCGCGGTTCCCTCACTGTTGGACCTGGCCCGGGTCTTATTGATTTCGATCCGGGCTTTTTTGTTGCAGCGACGACACGGTTTATTGCGACCGCCTTGCAACAAACATGAAATCTTGCCGCTTAGGGCTTATTGTTGCCGGATTTGATTGCTACTTTTTCCTCATGCACCGGTTGTGCAGCAAGTTCCCCTGGTCGCGTCGGGGTTATGGCGCGGCATCCTCCCTGTTGGACCTGGCCGGGCTTCTTGCCCGGCCTTTTTTTGCCCGATTGCCCGGGCGGCGGACCCCTGCTAGCCATGGGCGATGCGCAAGCTTGGCATGTCGATCCTTTTTCTCCTCGGGCTGGTCATCGCCCTGCTGATCGGGCTGCGTCTGGCCGCTGCTTTCCGCGAAGACAGCGACACCCCACCGGCGGAAGGGCGGATCGTCGAGACCGCGCTTGGTCCGATCTATGTCGAGGAACTGGGGCCGCAGGACGGCCCAGCGATCCTTCTCATTCATGGATCGGTCGGCTGGTCGCGGATGTGGCAGCCGACGTCCCAGGCGCTGGCGGATGCGGGCTATCGCGCGATTGCCTTCGACATGCCGCCAATGGGCTGGTCCTTCCGCGACCCACTGGGCGACTACAGCCGGACCACGCAGGCCAGCCGCGTGCTGGCGCTGGTAGACTCCCTGCGCATCCGCCCGATCCTCGTTGCACATTCCTTCGGCGCTGGCGCCGGGGCCGAGGCGGTGATGCAGCGCCCCGATGCCTTCGCCGGCCTGGTGGTCGTGTCGGGGGCCATCGTTCTTTACAGCCACACCAAACCCGCAACCTTGCCCTTGCCGCTTCGCACCCGCATCACCCGTGAACTGGCCGTCTCTGCCACCGTTACGAACCCGCCCGCCATGGGGCCGATGCTGCGGAAATTCCTGTATCGCAAGGATGCGGCGACCGGCGACATCGTCACCATGCTGAACCAGCCCGGCCGCCGCGCGGGCACCACTGCCGCGATTGCCGACTGGCTGCCCACGCTTCTGGTCCCGCCGACCGACGCGCAATCCACCCGACCCGAGGCATGGCAAGCGCTGACCCTGCCAGTCGCCTTCCTCTGGGGCGACCGCGACACCACCACCCCCCTGACCCAGGGCGAACGCCTGTCCGAATTGACCGGCGGGCCGCTTTCCATTCTGACCGAGGTTGGCCATATTCCCCACGTCGAAGCGCCGGCCGAATTCCAGGTCGCGCTGATCGCCACCTTGTCCGACCTTGCCGACTGAGGACCCAATGCCCTTCACCCTTGCCACCTGGAACATCAACTCGGTCCGCCTGCGCGAGGCGCTGGTCTCTCGCCTGTTGACCGAAGAGGCACCGGATGTGCTTTGCCTGCAGGAGTGCAAGTGCCCAGTCGAGCTTCTGCCGATGGAGGGCTTCCGCGCCCTTGGCTACACCCATGTCGTCGCGCGGGGACAGAAGGGCTACAACGGCGTCGCGATCCTGTCCAAACTGCCGATCGAGGATGTCGGCGGCCACGACTTTGCCACGCTCGGCCATGCCCGGCATGTTGCGGCACGGCTGGAAAACGGCGTCACCATCCACAACTTCTATGTGCCCGCGGGCGGCGACATCCCAGATCGTGAGCAAAACCTCAAGTTTGGCCAGAAGCTCGACTTCCTGACCCACATGCGCGACCACTTCCGCGCCGACCGTCCGCACAAGGCGATCCTGGTCGGCGACCTGAACATCGCCCCGCGTGAGGATGACGTCTGGGACCACAAGGCGCTGCTGAAAATCGTCAGCCACACGCCCATCGAGGTCGCCCATCTGGGCGAGACGATGGCGGCAGGCCGCTGGCAGGACATCACCCGCCAAGACATCCCGCAAGGCCGCCTTTACAGCTGGTGGAGCTATCGCAGCCCCGACTGGGATGGCGCCGACAAGGGCCGCAGGCTGGACCACATCTGGGCCACCCCGGACATCTCTGGCGCCGCCTCTGGCAGCCGCATTCTGCGCCCGGTGCGGGGATGGGAGCAACCCAGCGACCACGTCCCGGTATTTGCGACGTTCGACCTCTAGGGGTCCGCTCGTCGATGACTTCGTCACTCCTCGCTGAGGTCCCTCACGACGAGGAGACGAAGTCGAACGAGGAGTATCTGGTCACTGACCCGCCACCAGCGCCCCCAGCACCGCCTTCGCGCTGTCGCTGTCCCATTCGGCGTCGCCGATCAGCCGGGCGACTTCCTGCCCCTCGGGGTTGATGATGACCGTAACCGGCAAGCCCATGACATGCATCGCCCGGGCAAGTTCCGACTGCGGATCGCGCCGGATGGGCAGGTTTGTCACCCCGGCCTCGTCGAAGAACCGCTTGATCCCTTCCACCGCGTTGCGCCCCGTGGCGACCGGGACCACCGCGATCTCCGGCATCGCCGCCTGCAGCCGGTCCAGCGACGGCATCTCCTGACGGCAAGGCGCGCACCAGGTCGCCCAGAAGTTCAGGACCACCCACTTGCCCTTGTAGTCGCCCAGCGCGTGCTCCGCATCGTCGGCGTCCAGCAGCACCGCCTCGGGCACCGCGATGGGCGCGCCCAGCAGCATCAGCTTCTTCATGTCGCCGTCGCGCAAGGCGGCCACGTCGGCCAAGCCCGGGTTTGCACCAAGCATCAAGGCCGTATAAAGGACGACCAGCCATTTCCGCACGTTTCCCACCCTGTCCGTTCCGCCCCAGAAAGCCCCGCTCATGTCCGACCCCCGCGATCCCAAAGCCGCCAATACGATGTGGGGCGGGCGCTTTGCCGAAGGTCCAAGCGCGATCATGACGGCGATCAACGCCTCGATCGGGTTCGACCAGCGACTCTACGCCCAGGACATCGCGGGCAGCCGGGCCCATGCGGCGATGTTGGCCGCGCAGGGCATCATCACTGATATGGATGCCAAGGCGATTGGGGAAGGCCTGCTCGCGATCTTGTCAGAGATCGAGGCCGGAAAGTTCCCTTTCACCACCGACTTTGAAGACATCCACCTGAACATCGAGGCCCGGCTGACCGAGCGGATCGGCGAGGCCGGAAAGCGGCTGCACACCGGGCGGTCGCGGAATGACCAGGTCGCCGTCGATTTCCGCCTCTGGGTCCGCGACCAGTGCGACCAGGCCATCGAGGGGCTCACGGGCCTGATGCAGGCCTTCCTGGCCCAGGCCGAGGCCGGGGCCGACTGGGTCATGCCCGGCTTCACCCACCTGCAGACCGCCCAGCCCGTGACCTGGGGTCACCACATGATGGCCTATGTCGAGATGTTCGCCCGCGACCGCAGCCGCTTTGAAGACGCGCGCCGCCGGATGAACGAGTGCCCCCTGGGCGCTGCGGCACTCGCCGGGACCAGCTTCCCCATCGACCGGCACGCCACGGCCAAGGCGCTTGGCTTCGACCGCCCGACGGCGAACAGCCTCGACAGCGTTTCCGACCGCGACTTCGCGCTCGAATTCCTCGCCGCCTCCTCGATCTGCGCCATGCATCTGTCGCGCTTTGCCGAAGAGCTGGTGATCTGGTCCTCGGCCCAGTTCCGCTTTGTCCGCCTGTCGGACCGCTGGACCACCGGCTCCAGCATCATGCCGCAGAAGAAGAACCCCGACGCGGCGGAACTGCTGCGGGCGAAACTCGGCCGCATCCTCGGCGCCACGGTCGCGCTGTTCACCATCATGAAGGGCCTGGCGCTGACCTATTCCAAGGACATGCAGGAAGACAAGGAACAGGTTTTCGACGCGGCAGACAGCCTGATGCTCGGCCTTGCCGCGATGACCGGGATGGTCAGCGACATGACTGCGAACCGCGACACCCTGAAGGCCGCCGCCGCCAGCGGCTTCTCCACCGCCACCGACCTGGCCGACTGGCTGGTCAAGACGCTGAACCTTCCGTTCCGCGAAGCGCACCACGTTACCGGCGCCCTCGTCGCAATGGCGGAAACCAAGGGCTGTGACCTGCCCGATCTGTCGCTGCAGGAAATGAACAGCGTCCATCCCGGCATCACGCAGGAAATCTACTCCGTCCTCGGCGTCGAAAACTCGGTACGCAGCCGCTCCTCCTATGGCGGCACCGCACCGGATCAGGTCCGGGCGCAGGTCGCGCGCTGGAAACAGGCGTTGGGGTGACGCCCGCGATGGTCGGTGCTAGTCTGCGGGCACCGATCAGGGAGACTGTGATGAAACCGATCCTTCTTCTTGCGCTGCTTGCCCTGGCGGCCTGCCAGGACCCGATGCTAGGCACCAACATGACCTTCGGCCCCAACGGAGTGTCAGTGAATCCTGCCTTGTCCGGCAAGGTCGGGGATGTGAACGTGACCCTGGAAAACTGACCACAGGACCCGCCCATGCCCCGCCTAGCCCTGATCGCCTGCCTGATCCTTGCCGCCTGTGGGGCCGATGGCCCGCCCGAGCCGCCCACCCGCGGGATGGACATCTCGGGTGAGGTGCAGATGGGCGTGGTCGTCCGATGACCCCGCTGCGCCTGACCTATCTGGCCCTGGCCGCCTGGGGCGCCGTGCATCCGATGTACTGGTTCGTGACCTACATGCAGGAGACGGGCACTGGCCTTTCCGGCCTGATCGACGCCTGGTACGTCAACGCCTCGACCACCGGGCTCACCTGGGACCTGACCATCGCCGCCATCGCGCTGACCGTCTGGGTGGTGGTCGAAACCGCCAGCCGCCGCACCTGGGCACATCTGGTGGCCATCCCCGCCACCTTCTGCATCGGCGTCAGCTGCGGCCTGCCGCTGTATCTGTTCCTGCGCTCACGCCCGGGTGCGGCCTGACCTCACCGACCGGGCGTCGGTTCAACCAGCCTGGTGGAAGACAAACGACCGCATCGAAACCGACCCAAGGTCGATCGCATCGGTCATGAAGGTCAGCTGGTCGCGAGAGTCGGACGCCCCGGCGATGGTCAGCGCGGGCATGTAGTGGTCGACCGTCGGATGCGCCATGCGAAGCAGGCTTCCCAACCCGGCAGTATCGGCCAGCGGCTTCAGATCCCGCGCCTCCAGCCGGTCGGCGAACATCCGGTCGAACTCCAACGCAAAGTCCTGCGGCGCGCCGCCGAACCGCATGGCGCGCAGGTTGTGCACCACGTTCCCGGACCCCAGGATCAGCACACCCCGGTCGCGCAGTTCGGCCAGCGTGCGGCCGACCTCCAGCTGATGCTCCAGCCCCCGGGCCATGTCGATGGACACCTGGAACACCGGCACCTTCGCCTGCGGATACAGGAACCGCAGCACGGTCCAGGCGCCATGGTCCAGACCCCAGGTATCGTCCTCGGCCGAGTGGTGGCTGGCCAGAAGGCTGACCACCTCGCGTGCCAGGTCCGGATTGCCCGGGGCCGGGTAGTCCATCGCATACAGCGCTTCGGGAAAGCCGTAGAAATCGTGGATCGTCTTCGGCAGGTTCGACACATCGACCAGCGTCGTGCCCTGAGTCATCCAGTGGGCCGAGACGACCAGGATCGCCGCCGGTTCCGGCAGGCTTTGCCCCAGCGCGGTCCAGGCCCGGCTGTATTCGGTATCCTCCAGCGCGTTCATCGGGCTGCCGTGGCCCAGAAAGACCACGGGCATCCGGGCTGAAGGCTTCAGCCGGTCGCGCAAGGCATGCAGGTCGGTGATCGCGCTCATGGGTCAGTCCTTTCGATGCGTGGGCCGCCCTGACACGGGCGGCCCGAAGAGGTCAGGCCGTGGCCAGCGCCCGGGCCGAAGGCTTCAGCGCATAGGCACCACTGCCGAGCAGCGCGATAGCCCCTTGCACGATGGCCCAGAACAGCGGGAATTCCCAGCCGCCGCCTTCGCTGGAAAACACCCAGCCGTTGCCCGAATGCACCCAGACAGCACCCAGCAGCACCGCGATCAGCGCCAGCGACACCGCGCGGGTGCCAACGCCCAGGATCAGGGCGATACCGCCGCCGACCTCGGCCAGGATGGTCAGATAGGCCAGAAACCCGGGCAGGCCGAGGCTTTCGAAATAGCCGACGGTGCCGGGGATGGTGAAGACGAAGACCTTCATCAGCCCGTGGGCGATGAACAGCGCACCGCTGGTCACGCGAAGGATCAAGGCGGCGTAGTCGGAATTGGGGGTCATCTCAGGGTCCTTTCCAGTGGCCGCACATCGGGCGGCGTCATGTCGCGAGCCTTAGCTAAGTCTTGACCCACCGACATGAAATGGCGAAGTTATGGAATGACTATCCACAGTATGTTCCGAATAGCGCCTTGGACCTGATCGATGAACTCCGCGCCTTCGTGGCCACCGCGCAGACCGGGTCCTTCACGTCGGCGGCGGAACAACTGGGCACGTCGAACCGCCTGACCTCGAAATACGTCGCGGGGCTGGAGGGTCGGCTGGGCGTTCGCCTCCTCCAGCGCACCACCCGCAAAGTCGGCCTGACCCCGGCGGGCGAGGATCTTCTGGCCCGCGCGCCCGCCCTCCTCGACGATCTCGATGACCTGATCGGCGGCGTCACCGAAGGCTCGCAGGGGTTTGCCGGCGTGATCCGCATCTCAGCCTCGGTCACCTTCGGCGAGATCTATGTCGCGGGCCTGCTGGAGCGTTTTGGCCGACTGCATCCTGCGCTGTCCTTCGACCTCAGGCTGGATGACCGCCATGTCGATCTGGCCACCGATGGCATCGACCTCGCCTTCCGCCTGGGCCAGACCGACACCCAATCCGTCAAGGCGCGCAAGCTGGGCAGCTTTGGCTCGGTCCTGGTCGCCAGCCCCGACTATCTGGCCCGCAGGGGCACCCCCGAAACCCCTGCAGACCTGGCCCGGCACGACTGCATCCTTGACACAAATCGCCGCGCGGCCCGGCGCTGGGCCTTCGGCGACGAGGCCGCCACCGTCCAGGGCCGCTACAGAGTGAACTCCGCCCGCGCCGCCGTCGAGCTTGCCGCGAAAGGGCAGGGCCTCGCCTACGCCCCGCGCTTTGCCCTGCAAGACGCACTGGCCGCGGGCAGCGTGATCCCAGTCCTGACCGATTACCAAGGCGAGGTCGGCACCCTGAACGCCGTCTATCTGGAAGGCCGCGTCCTGCCGCGCAAGGTCCGCGCGCTGATCGACTTCGCGGCGGAAGACATCCGCAGCGCCGACATCCTGTAGCTACTTGCTTGACTGCCGGATCATCAGTTCGGGCCGGATCGCCACGGTCGCAGGCCCGGCCTGCCGCCCGTCCAGCACATCAAGGATCAGCGCCGCCGCCCGTGCCCCGATCTCGCGCGGGAAGGGGTTGATCGTGGTCAGCGCCGGGACAGACACTTCGGCAATCTCATAGTCGCCGAAGCCCGCGATCCAGATGTCGCCCGGCACCGCCACCCCCCGCCGTTGACATTCCGTCAGCGCCCCAAAGGCCGACAGGTCCGACACGCAGATCACCGCCTGGGTGTCCGGCAGCCAGTCCAACAGCCGCCCCATCGCATCCGCCCCTTCGCGCATCGAAATCGGCGGAGCGCCCGCGTCGATCAATCGGCTTGCATCCAGCCCCTGCGCCCGCATCGCCGCGACAAAGCCTTCGCGCCGGTCGGTGCCCCGCGTGTCGCGGTCGGCATCGCCGCCGATAAAGGCGATCCGCTGCGCGCCTTGCGCCACGAAATGGTCGATCATCCCGCGCACCGCCTCGGCGTTGGAAAAGCCCACGACATGCCCGATCGGATCGGCGGGTAGGTCCCAGGTCTCGATCACCGGGATGCCCGCACTGTCCAGCAGGCGCCGGGTGCGCGGCGTATGCTTGCCCCCGGTCACCACGATGGCCTCCGGCCTCCGGCGCAGCAGCTGTTCCACCAGCCGCTCCTCCTCGTGGATGTCATAATCGGTGTAGCCCAGCAGAATCTGCAGCCCCCGCGCCTTCAGCCCCTCGGACAGGCCCCGGAGGGTTTCAGCAAAGTTGGCGTTGTTGATCGACGGGATGGTGACCGCGACGAAATCCGTGCGCTGAGACCTCAACGACGACGCCGTCGAGTCGAAGACATAGCCGATCCCCTCGGCCGCCTGCAGGATCGCATCCCGGGTCGCCTCGCTGACCGAACTGTCCCGCTTGAAAGCCCGGCTGACCGTCATCGGCGACACCCCGGCAATGCGGGCGACATCGGCCATGGTCGGGGTCTTGCGCGGTTGCGTCATGGCCTGAGCTTACGTTACCCCTGACCGGAATCCAGCACCGGCGCAAAGGACTGCGCCGCAGTGACATGGTGGTGGATGCGCCCGGTGAAGTGCCGCGCCAGAACCGCCTCGGTCGCCGCGCGCCCCTCCTTGCGGATCGGATGGGCCAGAAAGGCCTCCACCGTTGCCAGGTCGGGCCAGTCGATGGCCAGGATCAGCGGGTATTCCGGAGCGCCCTCATCCCGGTCCTCGGAAAAAGTGACATGGATCGCCAGCGCCCCCGGAAACCGCCGCCAGACCGGCAGGATTTCCGCCAGCACGTCGCGGCGGAAGGCCTCCTCATGCCCTTCGTGCAGGGTCCCCTCGAACAGCGCATACCGCGTAATCATGCCAAGTCCTTTCCGGGTCCCCAGTCTTTTCGAACAGCAAAGAATTCCATCAGCGCGGCCTGATCCTCGCCCCCCAGACCCGCCGCCGTCAGCATCCGGTGCACCTCGGCGCACAGCGCGGTCAGCGGCATCGCCGTCCCGGTCGCCCGCGCCAGATCGGCGGCCCCGTTCAGGTCCTTGACCATGTTGTCGATCCGCCCCGTCCGCCGGTAATCCCGCGCGGCCATGCGCGGCATGTATTCCTGCAGGATCGCCGAATCCGCCCGGCCCCCCGCCAAGGCCTGTGGGATCATCGCCGCATCGACCCCCGCCGCCTCGGCCAGAGCGGTCGCTTCGGCCACCGCGAGGAACCCAAGGCCGCACAGCACCTGGTTGATAAGCTTCGTCGTCTGCCCCGCCCCCGGCCCGCCCATCCGCGTCTGGTTCGACGCCACGCCCGCCAGCACTGCCTGAGCTTCGGCCACATCCTCCGGCTCGCCGCCCTGCATCAGCGTCAGCTCGCCCGTGGCCGCCTTCGGGATGCCGCCCGACAGCGGGCTGTCCACCCAGCGCAAGCCCTTCGCCTGCGCCTCGGCGGCCAGTGCCTTTGTCGCCACCGGATCGATCGAGGACATGTCGATGACCAGCGCTCCGGGATCAGCACCTTCGGCCACGCCCCCCGGCCCGAACACCGCCGCCCGCACGATATGGGCGGCGTTCAGCGACAGGATCACCGCCCGCGCCCCCCGCGCCGCTGCCGCCGCCGAAGTGGCCGCCGTCGCGCCAAGCTCGGTCAGCGCCGCCACCTTCACCGGGTCAAGGTCAAACACGCGCAACTCGGCGCCCGTCGCCACCAGCCGAGCGCCAATGGCCCCGCCCATCGCTCCGGCTCCGATCAGGGCCAGGGTCATGGCTCTCCTCCATCAAGCTTGGCCAGCACTGCCTCAACAATGGCCGCCAAAGACTGGTCGATATCCACCGTCACCGCTTCGTCCGGCCCCGGGGCCTCCAGAGCCGCGAACTGGCTGTCCAAGAGCGAGGTCGGCATGTAATGCCCGGTCCGCGCCGCCATCCGCGCCGCGATCACTTCGCGGCTGCCCGCCAGATGCACCAACCGCACTGGCCCCCCGGCCCCCTGCCGTATTCGATCCCGATACACCCGCTTCAGCGCCGAGCAGCCCACGATGACCGGAGCCCCAGACGCCAGCACCCCCGCCACCCGGTCCAGCCAGGGCCAACGGTCCGCATCAGTCAAGGGAACCCCCGCCCGCATCTTCTCCACCGCTTCCGGCGTGTGCAGGTCATCCCCATCGCGATACGGCACCCCCAGCCGCTCCGACAGGCCTTCGCCCACCGACGACTTCCCGCAGCCCGCCACCCCCATGATGACGACACGCAAGCTCATAGCGACGCCGTGATCCCGCCGTCGACATACAGGATATGCCCGTTCACGAAACTCGACGCGTCCGAGGACAGGAACACGCAGGCCCCCTGCAATTCCTCCACCTTCCCCCAACGCCCCGCCGGTGTCCGCTTCTCTAGCCAGGCGCTGAAAGCCGGGTCCGCCACCAGAGCCGCGTTCAGCGGAGTATCGAAATATCCGGGAGCAATCGCGTTGCACTGCAACCCATGCTTCGCCCAGTCCGTCGCCATCCCCTTGGTCAGGTTCCCCACCGCCCCCTTGGTCGCCGTGTAGGGCGCGATCCCGGGCCGAGCCAAGGCGGTCTGCACCGAGGCGATGTTGATGATCTTCCCCCGCCCCCGCGCAATCATGTGCCGCGCGACGGCTTGCCCGACGTGGAATACGCTCGCGATATTAGTCTGCAACAACCGCTCGAACGCCTCCGCCGGAAACTCCTCCAACGGCGCGCGGTGCTGCATCCCGGCGTTGTTCACCAGGATGTCGATAACCTTCCCCGAAGCCTCGAACGCATCCACCGCCGCCCGGACACCCTCATGGTCGGTCGCATTGAAAGCCAAAGTCTCCGCTCCGGCAATCCGCACCGCCGCAGCGGCCAGCTTCCCCGCATCCCGCCCGTTCAGCACGACCTGCGCCCCCGCCTCGGCCAGTCCTTGCGCCAACGCAAAGCCGATCCCCTGCGACGACCCGGTAATCAGCGCCCGCCGCCCCGTCAGATCGAACAGCCGATGTCCCATGCCCCGCGTCCCCTCACTTCGCTCTCGACAAGCGCGTTTCGACTCGTTTATGTTATCGATAACACACCCTGTCAAGCGCGCTGAGGACAAGAATGACCAAACCCCATGTCCTGCAAGTCGGCCCGTATCCAGAGTGGGACCAGACCCCCCTCGACACCGCCTACACCATCCACCGCTGGTGGGAGGCCGCCGACAAGGACGAGCTGCTGGCCAAGGTCGGCCCAGAGGTCCGCGCCATCGCCACCCGGGGCGACTTGGGAGCCTCCGAGGCGATGATCGCCGCCTGTCCGAAGCTGGAGATGATCTCGGTCTTTGGCGTCGGCTATGATGCGGTGCACCTTGCCAGCTGCCGGGCGCGGGGGATCAAGGTCTCGAACACCCCCGACGTCCTGACCGACGATGTGGCCGACCTTGCCGTGGCGATGCTGCTGTCCCTGGTGCGACGGGTGGTCCCGGCCGAGGCCTGGGTCCGCTCTGGCGACTGGGCGGCCAAGGGCAACCCTCCGCTGACCCGCAAGGTGTCAGGCACCCGTGCGGGTATCCTTGGTCTGGGCCGGATCGGCGCGGCCATCGCCCGGCGCTGCCAGGGTTTCGGCATGCAGATCGCCTATTCCGCCCGCAGCCCCAAACCAGGGGCCGAGGGCTGGACCTACATCCCCGACGCCGCCGAATTGGCCCGCAACTGTGACCACCTCTTCGTCGCCCTCGCCGCCACGCCGGAGACCCGGCACATCGTCAATGCCGACGTCCTCAAGGCCCTTGGCCCCGATGGCACCGTCATCAACATCAGCCGCGCCGCCAACGTGGACGAAACGGCCCTCCTCGACGCCCTCGAAGGCGGCCACATTGCCGGGGCCGCGCTCGACGTCTTCGAAGGTGAGCCGAACCTCAATCCCCGCTTCCTGTCGGCCCCGAATGTCCTCCTCCAACCCCACCACGGCTCGGGCACCGTCGACACCCGCAAGGCGATGGGCAAGCTGATGCGCGACAACCTGACCGCCCATTTCGCCGGTCAGCCCCTCGTCACCCCGGTCGCGCTATGAAGGCCATCGTCATCCACGCCGCCAAAGACCTGCGGATCGAGGACCGCGAGGTCGAACCCCTGAACCCCGGCCAACTCCGCCTCCGCCTCGCCACCGGAGGCGTCTGCGGCTCGGACCTGCACTACTACAACCACGGCGGCTTCGGGGCCGTGCGGCTCAAGGAACCGATGATCCTCGGCCACGAGGTTTCCGCTTACGTCGAAGACCCCGGCACCACCGCATTCGCCAAAGGCCAGCTCGTCGCCGTCTCCCCCTCCCGCCCCTGCGGCACCTGCAAGTTCTGCCTGGAAGGCCTGCCCAACCAGTGCCTCAACATGCGCTTCTACGGCAGCGCCATGCCCTTCCCCCACATCCAGGGCGCCTTCCGCGAAATCCTTGTGGCCGACGCCAGCCAATGCGTCGACGCGACCGGCCTGACCGCAGGCGAGGCCGCAATGGCCGAACCCCTCGCTGTCACCCTCCACGCCACCACCCGCGCGGGCGGAATGCTTGGGAAACGCGTCCTTGTCACCGGCTGCGGCCCCATCGGCGTCCTCTCCATCCTCGCCGCCCGCCGCGCCGGGGCCGCGGAAATCGTCGCGACCGATCTGTCCGACTTCACCCTGTCCCTTGCCGCGAAAGTCGGCGCCGACCGCACCATCAACACCGCCAAGGACCCCGACGCCCTTGGCCAATACACCCCCGACAAGGGCTATTTCGACGTCCTCTACGAATGCACCGGAGTCGCCGCCGCGCTCGCCAGTGGCATCGCCGCGATGCGCCCGCGCGGAGTGATCCTCCAACTCGGTCTCGGCGGTGACATGACGCTCCCGATGATGGCGATCACCGCCAAGGAGTTGGACCTGCGCGGCAGCTTCCGCTTCCACCCCGAATTCGCCGTGGGCGTCGGTCTGATGCAAAAGCGCCTGATCGACGTGAGGCCCCTCATCACCCACACTGTCCCGCTGGCCCAGGCCGAAGACGCCTTCCGCCTCGCCTCGGACCGCAGCCAGGCGATGAAAGCCCAGATCGTCTTCTCGGGTTGACCTCGCATCCTGATAGCGCGAACCCTTCGCCCAAACGACACCGGCTGGAAGGAGCCTGCCCATGTCATTCTTCGAAATCCACGACCCGGCCTTCGCCAGCTTCGTCATGGGCAATGCACCCCTGAAACGCCTGGCGACCGGGTTCGACTGGGTCGAAGGCCCGGTCTGGTTTGGCGATCAGAACTGCCTGCTCTTCTCCGACATCCCGAACAACCGCATCCTCCGCTGGTCCGAGGACGGAGTGACCACCTTCCGCCAGCCCTCGAACTACGCCAACGGCCACACCCGCGACCGGCAGGGGCGGCTGCTCAGCTGCGAACATGGCGCCCGCCGCGTCACGCGAACGGAATGGGACGGCAGCCTCACCGTCATCGCCGACAGCTACCAGGGCAAACCCCTGAACAGCCCCAATGACGTGATCGTGGCCAAGGACGGCGCGATCTGGTTCACCGACCCGCACTACGGGATCATGACCGACTACGAAGGCTTCAAGTCGCCGCAGGAACTGCCCTGCTCGGTCTACCGCGTTGATCCCTCGGGCCAGATCGAGGCTGTCATCACCGACATGGCCTGCCCGAACGGCCTGGCCTTCAGCCTGGACGAAAGCCTCCTCTACGTCGCCGATACCGGGCGGATGTTCAGCAAAGACCCCCAGCACATCAAGGTCTTCGACATGGTCGCAGGCCGTCCGACGAACGGCCGTGTCTTCCACAGCATCGACAAGGGCTGCGCCGACGGCATCCGGCTGGATGCGGACGGCAACCTCTGGTCCTCGGCGGGCGACGGCGTCCATTGCATCGCGCCCGACGGGCGGCTGTTGGGCAAGATCCTCGTCCCCGAGACCGTCTCGAACATCTGCTTCGGCGGCCGCGCCAAGCATCGGCTGTTCATCACCGCGACGACCAGCCTCTATTCCGTGATCCTGAACCGCAAGGGCGTGCAATGGCCATGAAACCGCAAACCGGCCTGATCGGCCTTGGCACCATGGGAGCCGCCCTCGCGCTGAACATCGCCGAAAAGGGCTTTCCCATCGCCGTCTGGAACCGCACAACCAGCGTCACACACGCCTTCAAGGCCGACGCGGGGCCCCTGGCCTCCCAGATCACCCCCACCGACACCCTTGCCGACCTCGTTGCCGCGCTCCAACCCCCGCGAGCGATCATCCTGATGGTCCCCGCAGGCCCCGCCGTAGATGACATGCTGACGGCGCTGACCCCGCACCTTGGCCCGGATGACCTGGTGATCGACGCGGGCAACGCCAACTTCCACGACACCAACCGCCGCACTGCCGCTGGTCTCCCCTTCCGCTTCATGGGCATCGGGGTTTCCGGTGGCGAGGAAGGCGCGCGCCACGGCCCTGCCATCATGGCCGGCGGCAATCCGGAGGACTGGACCCGCATGGCCCCGGTCCTGCAGGCCATCGCCGCAAGGGCCGAAGACGGCACCCCCTGCGCCGACCACATGGGGCAGGCCGGGGCAGGGCACTTCGTCAAGGCCGTCCACAACGGCATCGAATACGCCGACATGCAGATGATCGCCGAGGTCTACGGCGTCATGCGCGACGGTCTTGGCATGACTGCGCCCCAGATCGCCCCGGTCTTCGCCCGCTGGAACGAAGGCACCCTTCGCTCCTACCTTGTCGAGATTTCCGCCGCCGTCGCCGCCGCCACCGATCCCATAGTCAAAGGCCCGCTTCTCGACATGATCGTCGATGCCGCCGGGCAAAAGGGCACCGGCCGCTGGACCGCGATCGAGGCGCAGAACCTCGCCGCCCCGATCCCGGTGATCGAAGCCGCCGTCATGGCCCGCAACGTCTCGGCCCGCCGTGACGAACGCGCCAAGGGCGAGGCGCTTTACGGCCCCGCCCCGCAGCGGGCCGATGTCTCTCTCGACGACCTCGAAAACGCCCTCATCGCCGGAAAGATCCTCTGCTATGCCCAAGGCTTCGCGATGCTGACCGCCGCTGCCAAGGACTTCGGCTGGGCGCTCGACATGCCCGCCATCGCACGGGTCTGGCGCGCGGGCTGCATCATCCGTTCGGCCATGCTGAACGACATGGCGACCGCCTTGGCCGAGGACCCAGCCCGCAACCTGATGCTCGCCCCGTTCTTCGCCGACCACCTGCGCCGGTCCGTCCCCGCCCTTCGTCGCGTCGTCGCCGCAGGCGCACTCAACGGCCTCGGCCTGCCCGCGCTGTCCTCGGGCCTTGCGTGGTTCGACCTGATGCGCACCGCGCGCGGGACCTCAAACATGATCCAGGGCCAGCGCGACTTCTTCGGCCTGCACGGGTTCCAGCGGCTGGACGGTTTGGACCACCCACACGGACCCTGGGCGCACGGTTAAACCGATTTCTTCAAAGAAATCGGGCCGGAGCCTTCAAAGGCTCCGTCACGGAACTTCTGAAAATTCCGCTCCCAGCTACCCCGTCTCCCCCGGCACCAACCGGGTCGGGACCACCGTCACCTCCTGCCCGGCCTCCCCCTTCAACCGCGCCACCAGCGCCTCCGCCGCCGCCTTCCCAATGGCCGTCGTCGGCACCACCGTCGTCGTCAGCCGCTTCGGCAGGATCGACGCCGCCTCCATCCCGCCCCAACCGGCAATCCCCAGATCCTCTGGCACGCGGATGCCCTTGGCCTGCGCATAGGCAAGGCCCCCGACCGCCATGTCGTCGTTGTGGAAATAGACCACGTCCAGGTCCGGCGTCCGCGCCAGCAGGGTCTCCAACCCGTAGTAGCCCGCATAGAACCCCGGCATGTCCAGCAGAACCTCGCGGTCGACCAGCGGCGCACCCGCCTGCGCCAACACCGCCTGAAACCCCTCCAGCCGCGCCTGTCCCATCACGTCCGCCCGCGCCAAAGCGCCCACATATCCCGCCCGCCGCCGCCCCCGCCGCAGCAGGAATTGCCCCATCTCCACCCCGCAGTCGTAGTGCGAGAACCCCACCGACATGTCGATGGGAGAGGTCGTCAGGTCCCAGATCTCCACTACCGGCACCGCCACCTGCCGCAACAGGTCCACCGTCGCCGTCGAGTGGTTCCGCCCCGACAGAATCAGCCCCGCCGGACGCCAGCTGGCGATCTGGCGGACCCAGGCTTCCTCCTCGGCGGTCGAATGGTTGTTGGCCCCGATCATCAGCTGGTATCCAAGCCGACTTAACGCCCGATCCACCCCGTCCAGCACATGCGCAAACAGGCCCGATGTCAGGCGCGGCACGCACATGCCCACAAGCGTGCTGGCCTGATACGACCCAAAGGCCGCCGCCAGCTTGTTCGGAACATATCCCAATCTTTCCGCGACCTTGACCACCCGATCCCGCGTGTCGTCGGAAAAACCCGTGCCTCCGCGCAAGACGCGGCTGACCGTCATCTTCGACACCCCCGCCGCCTTGGCGATGTCCTCCAGATTGGCCTTCATCCGCTCCTCATGTTATCGATAACTTTCCGCTTGACTCAAAAGGCCCTCAGGCTCAGGTTAGGCTACGTTACCGGTAAACCTGACGCAAGATCAGGCGCGCCCGGGAAGGGAGGAACCTGCCATGCAACCGTCGTCCGACGGCCTGTTCTTCGACCGCATCGTCAAGTCCTTCGGCGGGACGAAGGCGCTGAAAGGCGTGTCGCTGAAGGTCGCGCGCGGTGAGATCGTGGCGCTTCTCGGCGAAAACGGCGCGGGCAAATCGACCCTCATCAAGGTCCTCGGCGGCATCCACCGCCCCGACGAAGGCGGCGTGTTGATCGACGGCACGCCTTACGCCCATGAGGCCGGGAAATCCGGCGGCCAGAAGGTCGCCTTCATCCACCAGGACCTCGGCCTGATCGACTGGATGAGCGTCGCCGAAAACATCGCCCTTTCGCTCGGCTACGTCCGCAGCAAGGGCCGCATCGACTGGACCGCGACCGAGGCCCTCGCTGATGAGGCGCTCAAACTCGTCAAGGCCGAATTCCCCGCCACCGCCCGCGTCTCCAGCCTGACCCGCACACAGAAATCCCTCGTCGCCATCGCCCGCGCCCTTGCCGCCGATTGCGACTTCCTCGTCCTCGACGAGCCCACCGCCAGCCTTCCCGCCGACGAAGTCGAGCTTCTCTTCGACGCCCTCCGCCCGCTGAAGGCAAAGGGCGTCGGCATGATCTACGTCTCTCACCGCCTGGACGAAATCTTCCGCATCGCCGACCGCGTCGCCGTCCTTCGCGACGGCCAGATGGTCGGCATGCGCCCCGTCGAACACACCACGCCCGAGGAGCTTGTCTCCCTCATCGTTGGCCGCAAAGCGCGCGAAATCGCCCGCCCCCCGGTCCAGGACGGCCCCGCGATCCTCGACGTGCAAAGCCTCAAAACCCCCGCCGTCGGCCCCGTCAGCTTCCAGATCAAGCGCGGCGAACTTCTCGGCCTCGCAGGCCTCCGTGGAGCGGGCCACGAAGATATCGGCCGCGCCCTGTTCGGCGTCATCCCGCACGCGGGCAAGATCACCCTCGACGGCAAAGAACCCAACCTCGCCACCCCGCAAACCGCCATGCGCTCCGGCATCGGCCTTGTCGCCCGCGACCGCGTCGGCGAAAGCGTCGCCCCCGGCATGGCCATCCGCGAGAATGCTTTCCTCAACCCCTCCGCCACCGGGCGCGGGCTCCTGTCCCTCATGTCCGCTGGCACGGAAGAAGCCAAGGCAAAGGCCATCGGCACCCGCGTCGGCCTGTCGCCCAACGACCCCACCCTCGCCATCGAAGCCCTCTCGGGCGGCAACCAGCAAAAGGTTGTCGTCGGCCGCTGGCTCGACAGTGGACGCCGCCTCCTCGTGACCGAAGACCCCACCGCAGGCGTCGACGTGGGAGCGAAGGCCGAGATCTACCACCTCCTCTACCAGGCCCTCGCCTCTGGCATGGGGGTCCTCGTCGTCTCCACCGACTTCGAGGAGATCGCCAACATCTGCCACCGCGCCATCGTGTTCAGCCGGGGCCTGCCCGTCGCCGAACTGACCGGCGTCGAACTTTCCACCGAATCCCTGATCCAGGCCGCATCGGCCGGTGAAGCCGCCTGAGGACCAAGATGCCCGGTATCGAATCCAACGCCGTCGAACCTACCAAGGACGAACTCCGCGGCCTCTCCACCGGGCAGAAACTGCTCCGCCTCGCCCCGACCTATGGCCTCGTCATCCTGATGGTCGCGCTGATCCTGTTCTTCTCGGTCCTCCTGCCCAACACCTTCCCGACACTTCTGAACCTTCGCTCCATCCTGTCCGACAAGGCGATCATCGCGCTCCTGTCCCTCGCCGCGATGATCCCCATGGTCGCAGGCCGCATCGACCTGACCGTGGGCTACGGCATCGTCCTCTGGCACATCCTCGCCATCAGCCTGCAGACCATGTACGGCCTCCCCTGGCCCATCGCCGTCGCCGTCGTCCTGATCCTTGGCATCATCGTCGGAGCCCTCAACGGCCTCCTCGTCGAAGTCGCCCGCATCGACAGCTTCATCGCCACCCTCGGCACCGGCACGATCCTCTACGCCCTCGCGCTCTGGCACACCGGGGGCCGCCAGATGGTCGGCCAACTCCCCGACGCCTTTTACGCCATCAACGGCACCTTCGTCTTCGGCCTGCCGATCACCGCCTTTTACGTCCTTGCGATCACCCTGATCCTCTGGGTCGTCCTCGATTACACCCCCATCGGCCGCTACCTCTATGCCATCGGCGCGAACCAGCGCGCGGCGGAACTGAACGGCATCCCCACCCGGAAATTCGTCATCGGGGCCTTCGTGACCTCCGGCGCGCTGACCGCCCTCGCCGGGGTCCTCCTCGCCTCGAAACTCCGCATCGGCCAGGCCTCGGTCGGCCTCGAATTCCTGCTCCCCGCCCTCGTCGGGGCCTTCCTCGGCTCCACCACCATCAAGCCCGGTCGGGTCAATGTCTGGGGCACCATCGTCGGCGTGATGATCCTCGCCGTCGGCATCTCGGGCATCCAGCAGTTCGGCGGGTCGTTCTGGGTCGAGCCCTTGTTCAACGGCACCACGCTTCTCATCGCCATCGGCATCGCCGGATACGCCCAGCGCAAGAAGGGCGCGAAATCGAAATAACTACAGCATGTTAGGGAGGAACCACCAATGCTGAAACGGACCCTGCTTCAAACCCTTCTCGCGGGCACAGCCCTGGCCTTCACCGGCTTCGGAGCTTTCGCGCAAGACGCCTTCGACGGCCCCACGACCGGCCCCAAAGCCGCCGAGGGCAAGACCATCGTCGTCCTCGCTGCCGACCTGAAGAACGGCGGTATCCTGGGCGTCACCACCGGCATCGAGGAAGCCGCCGCCAAGATCGGCTGGGAGGTCAAAGTCCTAGACGGCGCAGGCTCGGTGCAAAGCCGCTCGGCCGCCGTGGGCCAGGCCCTGGCGCTGAACCCGGCTGGCATCGTCATCAACGGCTTCGACGCCGCTGAACAGGCTGCTGCCCTTGAAGGCGTGACCGCTGCGGGCATCCCGATGGTCTCCTGGCACTCAGGCCCGAAGATCGGCTGCGACGCCCCGGGCGGCATCTTCGCCAACGTGTCCACCGACGCGATGACCGTGTCCGACGTGGCCGCGAAATGGGCGCTGGATGACGCGGGCGGCAAGCCGGGCGTGGTGATCTTCACCGATTCCACCTACCAGATTGCCATCGACAAGGCCGACCGGATGAAGGCCGCCATCGAGGCCGGGGGCGGCACCGTCCTTGAATATGTCGACACGCCCATCGCCGAAACCTCGACACGCATGGGGCCGCTCACCACCACCCTTCTGCAAAAGCATGGCGCGGCCTGGACCCATTCGCTGGCGATCAACGACCTGTACTTCGACTTCATGGGGCCGTCGCTCGCCGCAGCCGGGATCGACGGCAAGGGCGCGCCCAAGGCGGGTTCGGCAGGTGACGGTTCGGAAGCCGCCTTCCAGCGCATCCGCACCGGGCAGTATCAGGCCGTGACCGTGGCTGAACCCCTGAACCTGCAGGGCTGGCAGCTGGTGGACGAACTGAACCGCGCCGTCCAGGGTGAGGCCTGCTCGGGCTACATCACCGCGCCTGCGCTGGTGACCGAAGAGGGTCTGGCGGGCACCGAAGGCAACGCCTTCGACCCAAACAATGGCTACCGCGAGGCCTATGCCGCGATCTGGGGCAAGTAAGCCCATCTGGCGCTGGCGGGACCCCTCGCCAGCGCTACCCCCGGCCCGATGTACCCAAGCCCCGGAACATTGCCCGCGCCGCCTGCATCACCGGGTCTTCCGTATCCTTCAGGATCGCAATCCGGTCGAACCGCGCCGGGTCGCGGGCAACCGCCTCGCGCAGTGCCGCGCCGAACACCATCCGCAACTCCGTCCCGATGTTGAACTTGGCTATCTGCGACCCCGCCGCCAAAGCCGCGCGCTGATCTTCCGGCACCCCCGACCCGCCGTGGATCACCAGTGGCACAGAGGTCGCCGCCTCGATCCGGCGGATCAGCCCGAGGTCCAGCCCCTGACCTGCGCCCGTCTGCAGGTGCACATTCCCCACGGACACCGCCAGCGCGTCCACCCCGGTTTCGCACACGAACCGCGCCGCCTCCTCAGGATCGGTTCCGGTCGAGGCTTTCCCCCCGGCATAGCCTACAACGCCCAACTCCCCCTCGCAGGACACCCCCGCCGCATGAGCCAGCGCCACGACCTCGGCCGTCAGGCGGATGTTGTGCTCCAGCGGCAAAGCCGACCCGTCGATCATGACCGAAGTGAACCCCGCCGCAATCGCCGCATGGGCGTCACCCACGGTCAGCCCATGGTCCAGATGCGCCACCACCGGCACCGACGCGTCCTCGGCCAAAGCGCGGAACATCGCCCCCCAGACCGCCACCGGCATATGCGCCCGCGCGCCCGGCCCGGCCTGCAGGATCACCGGCGCCCGCTCTGCCTCGGCTGCACGGACATAGGCCCGTGCGTCCTCCCAGCCCAGACAGACCAGCCCCGGCACCGCATAGCCGCCCGCCAAGGCAGGCCCCAGCACCTCGGCCAGCGTGGCAATCATTTGAACTTCGCTACCATGTCCATGATCCCCGGGATCGTGTGCAGTTGCGCCGCATGGGTCGGCTGGAAATACTGCTTCAGACTGCGCTGCGACTGCCCGCCCAAGATGGTGAAGTAATACATCTCGTACCCCGGCAGCGCGCAGCAGGGGTGATAGCCCTTGTCGATCAGCACGGTGGACCGGTTCATGATGTGATAGGCGTCGCCGGGCTCGTTATCCACCCGCTGCAGCATCTGCATCCCAGACCCATAATCGGGCCGGAAGCGGAAGTTGTAGCACTCGTCATGCCGCGTCTCGTCCGGCAGGCGGTCGGTATCATGCTTGTGCGACGGAAAGCCGGACCAGCCTCCCGCGCCCACCGTGAACAGCTCGCTGACAAGCAGCCGCCCGACCCGGTCGTGATACTTGGTCCCCAGGATATGCTTGATCTTCCGGTGCGTCTTCGTGTCGTCCGACCCGTACTGCACCACATCCAGATCGCCCGACCTGACCGCAAACGGGCTCAGCGCCTCGCCATACTGCGCACCTGCAATGAAGCACTCCGTATCGGTCCGCGCCGTGATCCGCGTGCCCGTGCCCGAGGGCACATAGACCCCCTCCGGCTCGCCATCCCAGACATCAACGCCCCGGTTGCCGATATCCGCAAAGACCTCGCCCGAGACCTCTACCGTCACCGTCCCCGTCGCCGGGACCACGCAGGTCTCATAGCCGGGCGTCTGGTAATCGAAATGCTCACCCGCCTTCAGCCGCACGATGTTGAAGTAGACCAGCGGCACCAGCGGGTCGGCCATGTCGACGATCGCCCGGTTCCGGTTGTCATGCGGAGGAATGTGCATCTTCAAGTCCCTTCGGGGATGGGGCCGGGATGAGCGGCCATGAATTCATCAAGCTTGGGTCCCGTCGGCATCGCCGGCGCACAGCCGACCCGCGCCACGACCATCGCCGCAGCCGCCGACCCGCGCAGCACCGCGTCCCGCACCGGCAGCCCCGCCGCCAGCCCGGCCAGGAAAGCCCCCAGGAAACTGTCTCCCGCCCCGGTCGGCTTCAGGGCCTTTGTCAGATAGATCCCCGTGGCGTACTCACCGTCCGGCGTGATCGTAACCGCGCCCTTCTCGCCCATCTTGTAGACGACGATCTGCGCCCCCTGCCTGACAATATCCCGCGCGACAGCATGCCCGTGTTCGGGATTCCCGGCCAGAACGCCGAACTCCACGTCGTTGCCAACCACGACATCGCACAGCGCAGCCGCCCGGGCATAGACCTGGGCCGCGAAACTCTCCGATGGCCAGGAATAGGGCCGGTAATCCAGATCCAGGATCAACGGCAGCCCCGCCTCCCGCGCCAGGTCAAAGGCCCGGAAACAGGCCGTCCGCGACGGCTCGGCCGCCAGGGCTGTACCCGTGGTGACCAAGGCAGAAAACCCGGCGTAATCCACGGCTTCGACATCGGCTTCCGTCATCGCGAAATCGGCGGCCCCGTTGCGATAGATCACCGACTGGCAGTTCTCAGCCCTTGTCTCCACCACCGCCAGCGAATTGCGCGCCTCGCCGCCCACGACCCGAACATGCCGCCGGTCCACCCCATAGGCGTCCAGCTGCGCCAGGCAGAACCGGCCCACCGCATCGTCCGACACCCGCGTCAGCAGTGCCGCCTTGCACCCCAGACGCACCAAGGCCACCGCGATATTGGCCGAGGACCCGCCCAGATGCGCCGCGAACCGCGTTGCCTCCTCAACCCGGGTTCCGGGAGGGTCGGCGTACAGGTCCATCCCGGCGCGACCAAGCACCAGAAAATTCCGATCCCGCAGCCGCGCAAGCTCTGCCATTCTGTCCCCACCCACGGCGCGTGGCAAAGCCCCCAAAGCGGGGACTTGCGCACCTTCGGAAGTCAGGATACAGATTTTGCAACCGGTTGCAATACATGCCTCGGGGAGGGGGCTGGCGATGGCAGAGATCGGGATCGGGCTGGTTGGTGGCGGCTATATGGGCAAGGCGCATGCCGTGGCCCTGTCCGCCGTTGGCGCGGTCTTCGACACCCCCCTGCGTCCCCGGCTGGAGGTCATCGCCGCGACCAGCGCCGACAGCGCCGAACGCTACCGCAAGGCCTATGGCTTTGCCCGGGGCACGGCGGACTGGCGCGATCTGGTCGCAGACCCCAAGGTGCAGGCCGTCGTCATCGCCTCGCCGCAATCCACCCACCGCGCGATCGCCGAGGCCGCCTTCGCCGCCGGCAAACCCGTCTTCTGCGAAAAGCCGCTTGGGGCCTCGCTGGAAGACGCCAAGGCCATGGTCGCGGCGGCTGAGGCCTCCGGCCTGCCGAACATGATCGGCTTCAACTACGTCCGCGCCCCCGCAACCCAGTTCGTCCGCCAGCTTTTGGCAGAAGGCGCCATCGGCGACGTCACCTGGTTCCGCGGCGAACATACCGAGGATTTCCTCGCCGACCCCGACCTTCCCTCCACCTGGCGCACCAGGGACCGGGCGAACGGCTGCATGGGCGACCTCGCCCCGCATCCGATCAACTGCATGCTGGCGCTTATGGGGCCGGTCGCGGAACTGAGTGCCCGGATCGAGACCGTCCACGCCACTCGCCCCGGCCCCACCGGACCCGAGGCGGTGACCAACGACGACCACGCCCAGCTGATGCTGCGCTTTGCCTCTGGCGTGATGGGCCACCTCTATATCAGCCGCACGGCGACGGGCCGGAAGATGGGCTATGCTTATGAAATCCACGGCACCAAGGGCGGCATCCGCTTTGACCAGGAAGACCAGAACTCCGTCTGGCTCTACCGGGCCAAGGGGCCAGAGGCGACGCGCGGCTACACCCGCATCCTGACCGGCCCGGCGCACCCCGATTTCCTGCCCTTCTGCCAGGGCCCCGGCCACGGCACCGGCTATCAGGACCAGATCATCATCGAGGCCAAGGATTTCCTGACCGCGATTCACACCGGCCAACCCGTCTGGCCCACCTTCCGCGACGGGCTTGCCGTCTGGCAACTGGTCGAGACCGCCTTCCAGTCATCCGACAGCCGCCAATGGCTCGCCGTTCCCCCCACATGAGGACCCAATGACCATCCGCATCGGCAATGCGCCCTGTTCCTGGGGCGTCGAATTCGCAGGCGACCCGCGCAATCCGCCCTGGCGGCAGGTCCTGAAGGACTGCGCCGATGCGGGCTATACGGGGATCGAGCTTGGCCCCATCGGCTACATGCCCGAAGACCCCGCGATCCTGTTCGACGCGCTGGAGGAGAACGGCCTCGACCTGATCGGCGGCGTCGTCTTCCGCCCCTTCCACGACCCCGCCGCCTGGGACGATGTCCGCGACGCCGCCTGGCGCACCTGCCGCGCGCTGACCGCCCACGGCGCGCAGCACCTGGTCCTGATTGACAGCATCTCCCCCCGCCGCGCGCCCACCGCGGGCCGGGCCGGTGCCGCCGAACAGATGGACCACGCCGAATGGGCCGCCTTCCGCGACCGCATCGCCACCATCGCGCGGCTTGGGACCGAGGAATTCGGCCTGACCGTCGGCATCCACGCCCATGCCGCCGGTTTCATCGACTTTGAACCGGAACTCGAACGCCTGCTGGACGAGGTCGACGAGAAGATCCTGAAGATCTGCTTCGACACCGGCCACCACTCCTATGCCGGTTTCGACCCCGTGGCCTTCATGCGCCGCCACATCGACCGCATCTCCTACATGCACTTCAAGGACATCGACCCGAAGGTGAAAGCCGACGTCATCGCCAAAAGCACCGGCTTCTACGACGCCTGCGGCCAGGGCATTTTCTGCAACCTCGGCACCGGAGACGTCGACTTTCCGTCCGTCCGCCAGATCCTCCTTGACGCCGGATATCAAGGCTGGTGCACCGTCGAACAGGATTGTGACCCGACGCTGGACGTCAGCCCAATCGACGACGCGCGCAAGAACCGCGAATACCTGAAATCCATCGGCTTCTGAGGCTCATCATGGCAAAACTGAACTGGGGCATGATCGGTGGCGGCGACGGCAGCCAGATCGGCCCGGCCCACCGGCTCGGTGCCCTTGCCGACGGCCATTTCAACCTGGTCGCCGGGGCCTTCGACCACCGCCCCCGCGAAGGGCGAGAGTTTGCCATGCGCATGGGCGTCGCCACTGACCGCGCCTATGGCGACTGGAAGGAAATGCTGGAAGGCGAACGCAAGCGCGCCGACCGCATCGACCTTGTCACCGTCGCCACCCCGAACTCCACCCATTACGAGATCACCCGCGCGTTTCTGGAGGCCGGGTTCCACGTCTTGTGCGAAAAGCCGATGACCATGACGGTCGAGGAAGGCGAGGACATCACCCGAATCGCCGAACGCACCGGCCGGATCTGCGCGGTCAACTACTGCTATTCCGCCTATCCGATGATCCGCCAGGCCCGCGCCATGGTCCGCAATGGCGACATCGGCAAGGTGCGCCTCGTCGTCACCAACTTCAGCCACGGCCACCACGGCGACGCCACCGACGCGAACAACCCCCGCGTCCGCTGGCGCTATGACCCGGCGATGGCCGGCGTCTCGGGCCAGTTCGCCGACTGCGGCATCCATGCCCTGCACATGGCCAGCTTCATTTGCGATGACGAGGTCGAAAAACTCTCCGCCGACTTCGCCTCAACTATCCCATCGCGCGAACTGGAAGACGACGCCATGGTCAACTTCCGCCTGTCCAAGGGCACCGTGGGTCGCCTCTGGACCTCCTCGGTCGCCATCGGCAGGCAGCACGGGTTCGACATCCAGGTCTTTGGCGAAACCGGTGGCCTGCGCTGGCACTCTGAACAGCCGAACCAGCTGATCTACACCCCCGTTGGCGGCCGCACCCAGATCATGGAAAAAGGCGAAGGCGGGCTTTACGACGACGCTAGGCGCCTTTCCCGCGTCGCCATCGCCCACCCGGAGGGTTTTCCCATGGCCGTCGCCAACATCTACTGCGACCTCGCCGACGCGATAAGGGGAGAGACCCGCGACGGCCTGCCCCTTGCCGCCGCCGGGGTCCGCTCCATGGCCGCCGTCCATGCCGCCGTCGCTTCGGCCAAGGCAGGCGGCACCTGGGTCGACGCCCGCCCGCCCATGTTCCGCTGAGCCACCTCCTCGCTCGACTTCGTCTCCTCCTCGGCAACCTCAGCGAGGAGTGACGAAGTCCACGACGAGCGGACCCTCTACCGCAACGTCCCCCGCTCAACCACCTCGCAGGGAAACAGCCGCACCTCCGGCTCGCGGTCAGGCGTCCCGATTGTCGCCACCACCATCTCGATGGCTGCCGCGATGATCTCTGCCACCGGCTGGCGGATCGTCGTCAACGCGATCAGCTGCCAGCGCGCCATTTCCATGTCGTTCAGCCCGATCAGCCCGACATCCCCCGGCACCGACAGCCCCGCCCCGCGGATCGCGCTCAGCGCGCCCACCGCCAGCAGGTCATCACCGCAGAAATACGCTTCGGCCAACCCGTCCGCCAACAGGCGCTGCATCCGCTCCCGACCGGCGTCAAAGGTATAGTCGGCGGCATAGCTTACGGTGACGGCGATGTCCGGATGTTCCGCAAGCTTGCCCAGAAACCCTGCGGCCCGGTCCTGCGTCGACGTCGCTCCTCTCGGCCCGCCCAGAAACCCCACGCGCGCATAGCCCCGCGCGATCAGTTCCTCAGCCGCCATCCGCCCGCAGGCCACATTGTCGATCCCCACCACGGGCACATCCGGCGCGGCCGAGGCGCGGCCAAACGCATGCACCACCGGCAACCCGGCCGCCTTGAAGCTTTCCGCAAAGCTTGCCGGCAGGGTGGACGAGGCGACGATCACCCCATCCACCGAATATTGCCGCAGCATCCGCACTGTGGCCGCCGGGTCGGTCGCATCGGTCAGGTTCACCATCAGCGGCCGCAGACCCCGGTCCTGCAGCCCGCGGGTGAACAGGTCGAACACCTCCAGGATCAGCGGGTTATGGAAGTTGTTGACGACCAGCCCGATCAGCTTGGTCCGCCCCGTCGTCAGGCTGGATGCCAGCGCGTTCGGCGCATAGCCCAGGTCCGCCGCCGCCTGTTCCACCTTGGCCCGGGTCTTCGCAGACACCGAGGCACCATCCGTGAACGTGCGCGACACCGCCGACCGCGACACCCCGGCCCGTTCCGCCACCTCTTTCAGCGTCACTGCCATCGTCCGACCTTCGCCCCTGCCAGTGCACTATACACGAGGCAGGCCGTTGGGAAAACTCTCACCACCCATGCCCTGCCGCAGCCCGGTTCAGGCCCGGCGTTTGCCCATGCAGGACGGACTGCCATGACGGCCAGAACCCTCCCCAAGGCCCGGTGCTGACTGCCCAAGCCTTGTCAGACCGTCCTGATCGCGGCAGTCCCGCATCCCGACGCGGCACCTGCACTTTGGGAGGTCGCCTGGGGTACGACCCCGGAAACTCTGTTACGTCCGGACGGGAGCCCTCAAAGCCTCCGAACCGATTTCTCCGAAGAAATCGGCGCTTTGCACCAGCCGAACGCCCGGATATGACGACGCGGCAGCACGGGGACGACGCATGGACCATTTCCTCTACAAGAACGGCACCCTTCATGCCGAGGACGTCGCCATCCCCGACATCGCGGCCGAGGTCGGCACTCCGTTCTACGTCTATTCCACCGCCACCCTGACCCGGCACTACCGCCTGTTCACCGAGGCGCTCAGCCCGCTGCCCCACCTCGTCTGCTTCGCGATCAAGTCGCTGTCGAACGTCGCCGTCCTGAAGACGCTGGGCAACCTCGGCGCAGGGATGGATGTGGTTTCGGGCGGCGAATACCTGCGCGCCAAGGCCGCGGGCGTCCCCGGTGACCGCATCGTCTTTTCCGGCGTCGGCAAGACGCGCGAGGAAATGCGTCTGGCCCTGACCGGAGGCATCCGGCAGTTCAACGTGGAATCGGAACCCGAAATGCGGGCCTTGTCCGAAGTTGCGATGTCTTTGGGCGTCACTGCTCCAATCACCATCCGCGTCAACCCCGACGTGGATGCCCGGACGCACGAAAAGATCGCGACCGGCAAGAAGGAAAACAAGTTCGGCATCCCGATCGCCCGCGCCTCCGAAGTCTACGCCGAGGCCGCCCGCCTCCCCGGCCTGCAGGTTATCGGCATCGACGTCCATATCGGCTCCCAGCTGACCGAACTGGAACCCTTCGAACAGGCCTACCTCAAGGTCGCCGACCTCACCCGCCGCCTGCGTTCGGAAGGCCACACGATCACAAGACTCGACCTCGGCGGCGGTCTCGGCATCCCCTACCAGCGCTCGAACGAGGCCCCGCCGCTTCCCACCGACTACGGCGCCCTCATCAAGCGCACCGTGGGTGACCTTGGCTGCGAGATCGAAATCGAACCCGGCCGCCTGATCTCTGGCAACGCGGGACTGCTGGTGGCCAGCGTCATCTACGTCAAGAACGGCGAGGGCCGTGACTTCCTGATCCTCGACGCCGCGATGAATGACCTCGTCCGCCCCTCGATGTACGGCGCGCACCACGACATCGTCCCCGTCGCCGAGCCCCCCGTCGCCAGCCCAACGCAGGAATTCGACGTCGTCGGCCCGGTCTGCGAAACCGGCGACACGTTCGCCAAGGGCCGCGACCTGCCTCTCGTCGCCGAGGGCGACCTCGTCGCCTTCCGCAGCGCCGGGGCCTACGGGGCCGTCATGGCATCGGAATACAATACTCGCCCCCTGATCCCCGAGGTGCTAGTCAACGGGGATCACTTCGCTGTCATCCGGGCGCGTCCAAGCTTTGACGAAATCCTCAACCGCGATACCATCCCCCCATGGCTGTGACACTCCGTCCGGTCGCAGGCAGGTGAGATGACCGGACAGACGCCCCAACCCCCGCTGAAATCGCTGGTCTGGCCGATGCGCCTGACGCTCGCGGGGCTTTGGGCCGAACGCCTGGCCCGCGCCTTCTGGCCGCTTTGGTCGCTCGTCCTCGTCACGCTCGCCGCCCTTGCCTTCGGTATCCAGGACCTCGGCCCCCTCCACTACGCCCAAGCCGCCGGGGCCGTCATCGCCCTCGCCGCCCTCGCCCTTCTCGCCTGGGGCCTCAAGTCCTTCCGCAAACCCACCGCGATGGACGCGCTTGACCGGCTCGACAGCACGATGCCCGGCCGCCCCATCGCCGCGCTCCGCGACACTCAGGCCATCGGCACCAATGACCCCGCCTCGCTCGCCGTCTGGCAGGCCCACCAGGACCGCATGGCCCAACGCGCCGCTGGCGCAAGACCCGTCCAGCCCGACCTCCGCCTCTCCTCCCGCGACCGCTTCTCCCTGCGCTACGTCGCCCTCACCGCCTTTGTCATGGCTGCCCTCTTCGGGTCCTTCTGGCGCGCGGGCTCCGTCGCCGGCCTCACCCCCGGCGCAGCACTCGCCACCCCCGCCGGTCCGTCATGGGAGGCCTGGGCCCAGCCCCCCGCCTATACCGGCAAGCCGTCTCTCTACCTCAACGACATCACCGACCCCGCGCTGGAAGTTCCCACCGGCACCCGCCTGCAGATCCGCCTCTACGGCCCCGAAGGTGGCCTGACCGTCGCACAGACTGTCGCCGACATTCCCCCGCCCCCCGCCCCCGAACCCGGCGCGGAACCCACCCCTGCCGCCGCCGCCCCGAACGCGATGCAAGGCGTCCACGACCTGACCATCACCCGCTCGGGCGAGCTTGCCATCGAAGGCCCCGGCGGCCGCACCTGGCAGATCACCGCCATCCCTGACCGCGCCCCCACCATCGAAGTGACCGGCGAGATGACGCGCGAGGCCGACGGCCGCTTCAAGCAAGGCTTCAACGCCACCGACGACTACGGCGTCACCGCAGGTCGCGTCACCATTACCCTCGACCTGGCGAAAGTCGACCGCCGCCACGGCCTGACCGTTGACCCCGAAACCATCGAACCCGTCGTCCTCGACCTGCCGATGCCCCGCAAGGGCAGCCGGACCGAACTGACCTCCACTCTCGTCGACGACCTGTCGAAACATGTCTTCGCCAACCTCCCCGTGACCATGGTCTTTGCCGCCGTCGATGCGGGCGGCAACGAAGGCACCTCTGCCCCCTATGCCGTCATGCTCCACGGCAAGCGCTTCTTCGACCCCCTCGCCAACGCGCTGATCGAGATGCGCCGCGACATCCTGTGGAACCGGGTCAACGCCCCCCGCGCGGTCGAACTCCTCAAGGCCGTCACCAACCGCCCCGAAGGCTTCATCCGCCATGACCGCGCTTTCCTGCACCTGCGCGTCCTGATGCGCGACCTCGAGGCGAAAGAAGCCGCGCTCACCACTGAAGACCGCGACGCCCTTGCCGAAAAGCTGTGGAAGATCGCGCTCATGGTCGAAGAGGGCAACCTGCAGTCCGCGCTCGACCGCCTGCAGCGCGCCCAAGACCGCCTGCAGGAAGCGATCGAAAACGGCGCCTCGCCGGAAGAGATCGACCAGCTGATGAAGGAAATGCAGCAGGCGCTGAACGAATACATGCGCGAACTGGCCGAAGAGGCGCAGCGCAACCCCGGCGACCAGCAGCAATCGCAGATGATGCAGGGCCAGATGATGTCCGGCGACCAACTGCAGGAAATGCTCGACAAGCTGCAAGAGCTGATGGAGCAGGGCAAAACGGCTGAGGCCGCCGAACTGATGGAACAGCTCCGCCAGCTGATGGAAAACATGCAGGTGGTGCAGGGCCAGCAAGGGCAGGGCCAGGGCCAGAACGGCCCAATGGGCGACCTGGGAGAGACTCTGCGCGATCAGCAGGACCTGTCCGACGATGCTTTCCGTGACCTGCAGGGCGTGCCGCGCGACGGCGAACAGCAGGGCCAGGGCCAGGAACAACAGGGCCAGGAACCCGGCGATCAGCAGGGTCAAGGCCAGGAGCAAGGTCAGGACGGCCAGGGCCAGGGTCAGGACCAGCAGCAGGGCGACGGGCAAGGCGGCACGGACGACCGCAGCCTGACCGACCGCCAGCGCGAACTCCGCGAACGGCTGAACGAATTGCAGCAGGGCCAGTTGCCCGGCGATGGCACCGAACAGGGCGAAGAAGGCCGCCGCAACCTCGACCGCGCCGGTCGCGCGATGGAGGATGCCGAGGATGCCTTGCGCGATGGCGACCTTGACGGCGCGCTCGACCGTCAGGCCGAGGCGATGGAAGCCCTCCGCGACGGGATGCGCGACTTTGGCGAGGCACTGGCCAATGAACAGCGCGAAAACCGCGACAGCCAGGGTGGCGACCGTGACTTCGGCTCGGCCGATCCGCAGGGCACCGATCCGCTCGGCCGCCGCCCGGGCGAAACCGCGCGAATCGGCTCGGACGAAAACATGGTCCAGAACGACCCCGACGAACGCGCCCAGGAACTTCTGGACGAAATCCGCCGCCGCTCGGGTGAGCTTGCCCGCCCCCTGGAAGAGCTGGATTACCTCAAGCGCCTCTTGCAGATGTTCTGACCTGCGGGGGCTTCGCCCCCAGGTTGCTCAGGTCAGGAAACTGTGACCTGCCCACGATCCGAACCGGCGAAACTGCCCTTGCCAGCCGGTGCGCGGCGCGGCATTGCTGCGATGCGCCATTCGTTCGATTTCCCGGCGCTACCGCTTTCAAGTCAAAGTTTGGTCAACAATCAGGCCTAGTACTTCGCGTTGTGAGTGTCGTTTTTGGTAATAATTTGCAGGACGCAAGAATGGATTTTGGCAAGCTTCAGGCCACTGCCGTAGTTCGGAAGAACTCGATCCCGTTCGTCGAACAGATGTTCGCGCTTTACGCGGCGCGACGTCCGCTGGTGCTCGTGAACGGCACCTCCCAGGCCGACCAGCTGCCCGGGATCGAGATCGACCGCTGCATTGACCCCGGCGACCAGACCGGCTGGCTCACCGCCCAGCACCCGGTGATCCTCGACGACCTTCCCGCCCAGGTCAGCTATACCTCCGGGACCGAAGGCCTGCCCAAGGGCATCCTGCTGACCTACCGCAACCTTGGCTACACCACTGAACGCATCATTGACGTGATGCAGATGACGTCCGAGATCCGCGAATATGTCGGTGTCCCGGCCACCTTCAGCTTCGGCATGGCCCGTTTCCGCGCGGTCAGCGCCGTGGGCGGCCAGGCCTACATGCCGCCGCGCGGCTTCGACCCGATGGAATTGTCGCGGATGCTGAAGGCAGGCCAGGTCAACGCGCTCTCCGCCGTGCCGACGCTCCTACGCATCCTTCTGGCCGACCCCGCCATTATCGGCGACGCAGGCAAGGCGCTGCGCTGGCTGGAAATCGGCTCACAGGCGATGACGGCCGAGGAAAAGCGCCAGATCCGCGCGATGTTCCCCAAGGCCCGCATCGTGCAGCACTACGGCCTGACCGAAGCCTCGCGCTCGACCTTCCTGGTGATCTCTGACGCCACCGACGCCCAGCTCGACTCTGTTGGCCATCCGGTGGGGCAGGGCGAGGTCGCCCTTTCAGCCGATGGCCGCATCCGCATCCGTGGCCCGCAAGTCGCCCGTTCGAGAATCGACGCCGCGGGGCTGCATGACCTGACCGATGCCGACGGCTGGCTGCAGACCAACGACCTTGGCCATTTCTTGGACGGCCACCTCTACTTCGACGGCCGCGCCGATGACCTCATCAACTGCGGCGGCCAGAAGATCGTCCCCGACCAGCTGGAAGACCGCATCCGCGCCCGGCTGAAGCCGGGGCTTCAGATCGCCGTCGCCAAGGTCCCCGATGCCCAACGCGGCGACGGCGTGCTTGTCGCGCTGACCGGCAACCCCGACCAGTCCGCAAAGGTGAAAGAGGCCGCGACCGCCGCCCTCGCCGAAATGGGCATCTCCGCAGGCAACGCCCTGCACGTCATGGCGCTCGACACGCTCCCCGTGACCGGCACCGGCAAGGTCCAGCGCCGCGTCCTCGCCGAACAGTTCGCGCTGCGCAAAGTCACCGCCCCCCCGGCAACGGCCAAGGGCGAGATCACCGATGTCCGCTCGCTCTTCCAGCACGAATTCCCCGGCCAGCCCATCGACCAGGACGACACCTTCGAATCCCTCGGCGGCGACTCGCTCCACTACATCGCCTTCTCGCTCGCCTATGAATCCCGCTTCGGCCAGCTCCCCGACGACTGGGAAAAGCTCACCGTTGCCGCGCTGCAATCCCATGCCGAGGGCGGCAGCAAATCCACCTGGCGCCGCCTCGAAACCGTCACCCTCACTCGCGCCTTCTTCATGGTCTGCATCGTCGCCCTGCACACCGAGGCCTTCGTCTATTCCAACAACTGGGGTGCCGCCTACTTCCTCGTCATGCTCGCCGGCTATTCCGTCGCCCGCTTCCAGCTGCCCGAGATCCTCCGCTCCGGCAGCACGAAAACCCTCTGGGGCACCATCCGCTACGTTGCCATCCCCACGATCCTGATGGGCGTCTTCCTCGAACTCGTCACCCGCAAGTTCGAACTGCCCGAGCTTCTGCTCATCTCCAACTACTTCGACCCCAACACGATCAGCGGCTACACCTTCTACTTCGTCGAATTCTACATCCAGATCCTCATCCTCGCCGCGCTCCTCTTCTCCTTCGCCCCCGTCCGCCGCGCCTTCGCCGCCCGGCCCATGGCCAGCGCGGTCGCCTTCTTCGCCTTCACCGCCGCCCTCGACTACGTGATCGAGCTCAAGTGGACCGGCGACTACAACTTCGATCGCACCCCCTGGCACTACGGCTGGTGCTTCGCCCTCGGCATGGTCCTCGCCTCCGCCCGCGACCTGCCCTCGCGCCTCTTCGCGCTTGCCCTCTCGCTCGTCACCATCTTCGCCTACTGGCACTTCACCTCCGCCGCCTTCTACGTCGCCGGGGGGGTCGCCGCCGTCCTCTTCATCCGCACCCTCATCGTCCCGGCCCCGGTCAAGGTCCTCATCGCCGAAATCGCCGGCGCCTCGATGTTCATGTACCTGACGCACTACCAGATGATCTCGCTCGTCGACAAAGTCTTCGGCCAGCACATGCCCTGGCTCGCCCTTCTCCTGTCGATCATCACCGGCATCATCGGCGCCCACCTCTACGCCTGGGCCGAGAAGATGGTCCTCCAGCCCCGCCGCCAGACCGTTCCGGCCGAATAACCGCACGCCCCGCCAACCAGACGCTAACCCAAACCGCGTTCCCTCCTTGGCAAAGGAGCCCACGCGCATGTCCCCCCTCCACCACCTCCCCCTGACCGAAATCGCCCCCCACGCCCTCCTCCGCGACCGCACCGCGCTCGACCCCCAGGCCCTCCACCTCCTCCAGCACTCCATCGCGGCCGAGGGCCTCCGCACCCCCATCGAGGTCTGGCAGCTCTCCACCCCCCGCGACGGGCACCGCTACGGCCTCATCTCCGGCCTCCGCCGCCTCACCGCCTGCCGCGCGCTTGGCCACACGACGATCCCCGCCTTCCTCCGCGCCCCCCAGACCATCGCCCAGGCCCTCGCCCAGATGGTGACCGAGAACGAGATCCGCGAACCCGTCACCCCGTGGGAGAAGGCCACCCTCATCCTGAACGCCATCCATGAGGGCCACTTCGACACCCCCGACACCGCCATCGCCGCCCTCTTCCCCGCACTCCCCCGCACCACCCGCACCCGCATCCGCAACCATGTCAGCGTGGCCGAAGCCCTCGCCCCCCTCCTCACCGACCCCACGAGCCTCACCACCCGCCAACTCGACACCCTCGCCGCAGCCCTCCAGTCCGGGCACGAGGACCTCCTCACCGCCACTCTCCACCCCGTCATGGGTCAGGGGAGTGAGACCCAATGGTCCACCCTCCGCCCCGTCCTGCAGGATGTGCTGCGTGAGCCCACCAACCCCACCACCCGCCGCCCCCGGAGGCTCTTGAAGCTCCGCCAGGGCCTGACGATCACGCGAGAGGCCTGCCCGGGCGGCTACACCCTCCGCTTCACCGGAGCGCAGGCGAAATCCGGCCTGATCGACGACGTGCTGGACAAGGTGGAGGAATTGTTCGGGACCGCTTAGGGTGCAGACACATGTTCTGTGAAGATACGCTGTACAAGAGCAACACGCAGTTCAGCGCGCTGCGGCTTATTGGGCGTTACTCCGTCCTCGGAACGGAAGGAAATGTGCACATGATGAAGGCCTTCTCTTGGCGCATGCGCGATAGAGAAACCGAACCCCGCTGCACTTCTGAACTCTCGGATATCCCTCGCTCTTGCATTTAGGAATCCAATGTAATTCCGCACTCTGCCTTCGGCTCTTGACGCTGCTTCCATGCGCTTTCCGAGCCAATGGATACACTCGGCATTTGGCGCGAAACGATCCCAAAAAATCGAATCCGGCTCTAGTTTCGGAAACTCAAATACTGCATCAACCTTGATGCCCTCCATCGAGTCACCCATGCGCGGAGCAAACGCAATCCGAGAAAGCTTCGCATCGTCGCTTATTGCAAGCTCAAGCCCGAGGCCTGACGCTGCGCGTCCTAACAGATCACAGAGAAAAAATCGCAGCGTGCTCAATGGAAGGGATTCTCTTGAGGACAGACTCTGGGATTACTGAAGCAGTTACTTTCTCGCTTGGATAGTACACAGCGTCTGTACGGCCTGGATGTGCAATACTGTGAAGCGTGTCCTCTTCAACAGAGATCAACATTACAGCCGGATTACCCCAAATAAGTATAAGGTCCCCTTCGGTGTCCTCCATCAGCTTCGGAGCAATGTGATTCCGCCGAAGACTTTCGACAAGCGAAATCGCGGTCTGGCGCGTTTTTTCTCTTATCTCCAAAGACTTCGGGTCTGCAAGAACCTCAAGTACACTATCCTTTGCTTTGCTTTCTGCTTCAATAGCAATAGTGGGCGAAACTACTCCAGAACGCAGTGGAACAGTCCAAACGACATTGCACTCGTGATGCGTTCCCGCTGACGCGGGAACACCCACCGGAGCCTTTTTGGGAACTTTAACGTGCGACACGAGTTCGTTCGTAACACGATAATAATCTGAACCCCAAGCCGGACTTCTTGCAATAGCGGTCATTTCTTTCTACCCCAAACATCGTTCTGCACTCTAGAATCAGTAACATCTGCGAAGCCGCAAACTATCTGCTTATGTGCAGTGTCAAACCAAGCAAACCCCTTGCGAAGCGTATTTTCAGCTTCTGTTAACGAGTTGCTCTTAGCGGTCAATGTCAGCTGGATGACTACCTCATCAGGATTCTGTGTCTTGCGTCCAGACTTCGCTTCAACCACCATTTGACCTGATTGATGCGGCATATCGTAAACCGAAGCCCAAGAGAAATCCTTTGGACTGGGCAGAAACCGATCATGCTCATGGCATCTGCGATGGTCCACCAAGACGTCGCCAAGCGCAGCAGATTTTTCCCAGAATGCAGGTTTCTCGAGCATATTGATATAAGTAAGCTCAAATTGACCTGCTAGTAGACTCTTTGAAAGGCCTTCCTCAATTAGGAAAGCTTCAAATAAATCTACCACTTCAGAGAACTCCGCGAAGAGGTTCGTATACTCTGGATAGGGTGAGGTATCACCCGCTAGCCGACGCCAGTTGTAGTACAGCCGATCATGCTGCAACTGAATCAATCGCCGACCGTCCCGCGATATAAACCACACTCTAGACAGGTGCGCGGAAGGGTCTAGCGTGTCACCAAGCGAAACTAATGGCGGTTGATCTTCGCTGCTCGGGAACTTCTCGCGGACTCTGCTCCAGAAAGCACCAAAATGGGCAGTCAAAAGGCGAGTGGGACGCTCGAGTAGGAAACCGAAAACCACCTCGCTTACAGGTGGCGAGGTGTAGTCGATCTCTTTCTGTGGCATGTATGCTTTGTCCTGGCGGCCTGACAACACAGAGGTTGCATCGAACTGCGAATCAGAGATTCGCATATAGAGTCAACCACGTCCAGTACAAGAGAACCGATAGCGCTTACTCAATTAGTGAGAAGGCGAACTCTGCGTTCACGCAGTATTAGGCAACCTCTTAACAAACCCCTAACGTCCGCGACCATCCCTTTGTAATCAAAGCGGAATCCGGAAATGTCCACCGTGGACACCCCTCACCAGTGAGGCGGGCGGACGTTCGCTTCCGGGGCCTCCCCCCGCAGGGCCTCCTCCTCCGCGGCCCGCTCCATCAGAAGCCGAACCCGCCGCTCCAGCCCCGCGATCTCGGTCGCCTGCCGGGCCACCACATCCGACAGGTCCTCCACCGCCCGGATCAGGTGGGCCACCTTCTCTTCCAGATCGACCGACCCCATCCTGTCCCCCGCTTGCCGCCTCTCCCCCCATCCGATACACGGACGGCGATCAAAAGCGAAGGTCCGACCATGGCCGACAAGCCCCCCCGCCGCCCCCGCGCCGAGACCCCGAAGGGATTCCGCGACTACTTCGGGGCCGAGGTCACCGAACGGAAAGCCATGCTCGACCGCATCGCCGGGGTCTACCACCGGTACGGGTTCGACCCGCTGGAAACCTCTGCCGTCGAGACGGTGGAGGCCCTCGGCAAGTTCCTCCCCGACGTCGACCGCCCCAACGAGGGCGTCTTCGCCTGGCAGGATGAGGACGCCGACTGGCTGGCCCTGCGGTACGACCTCACCGCCCCCCTCGCCCGCGTCGCCGCCCAGTACCGCAACGACCTCCCCTCCCCCTACCGCCGCTACGCGATGGGCCCCGTCTGGCGGAACGAGAAACCGGGTCCGGGCCGCTTCCGCCAGTTCTACCAGTGCGACGCCGACACGGTCGGCTCCGCCTCGGTCGCAGCCGACGCCGAAATCTGCGCCATGCTCGCCGACACCCTGGAAGAGGTCGGCATCCCCCGCGGCGACTACGTGGTGAAGGTGAACAACCGGAAGGTCCTGAACGGCGTGATGGAAGTCGCGGGCCTTGCTGGCGACGACAAGGAAACCGAACGCGGCATCGTTCTGAGGGCCATCGACAAGATCGACCGCCTGGGGCCGGACGGAGTCCGGGCGCTGCTGGGTGAAGGCCGCAAGGACGAGAGCGGGGATTTCACCAAGGGGGCGGGGCTGTCGGCGGAACAAGCCGAAGTCGTGATGGGCTTCACCACCGCCAAGCGCGAAGCCGGAGCCGCGACAGTCGCACGGCTGCGGGAGTTGGTGGGCGGATCGTCGATCGGGGTCGAGGGGGTTGACGAACTGGAGGCCATCGCGGCCCTTCTGGAAGCGCAGGGGTATGGACCGGACCGGATCGTCCTGGACCCGGGCGTCGTCCGGGGCCTCGGCTACTATACCGGGCCGGTCTACGAGGCGGAGCTGACATTCCAGATTACCGACGAGAAGGGCCGTCCGCGGAACTTCGGCTCGGTTGCCGGAGGCGGACGCTACGATGGCCTGGTGAAGCGGTTTACCGGGCAGGACGTGCCGGCGACGGGGGTTTCCATTGGGGTGGACCGGCTGCTGGCCGCCTTGCGGGCCAAGGGGCGGATCGAGACCGAGGCGGCTGGGCCGTTGGTCGTGACGGTGATGGATCGCGACCGGATGGCCGACTACATGGCGATGGTCGGGGAACTCCGGTCGGCTGGTATCCGTGCCGAGGTCTATCTCGGCAATCCGAAGAACTTCGGCAACCAGCTCAAGTATGCCGACAAGCGCCAGTCGCCCATCGCCGTGATCCAGGGCGGAAACGAAGCCGAGAAGGGAACCGTTATCCTCAAGGACCTGATCCTCGGCGCCAAGATCGCCGAAAGTGCGACGCTGGAGGAATGGAAAGACCGTCCTGCCCAGGTCGAAGTGCCTCGAGGCGATCTGGTCGTTGCGGTCAGAAAGATGCTGGGCCAATGACGTCCAAGGCCGCGGTCCGGGCAGAGGGGGAGCGGCTCCTCGCAGCCTTCGTTGCAGCGGGCGCGGTGCCGGTCGAGGCCGATATCTTGCAGCCGGCGGGTACTTTGCTGGACCTCTACGGCGAGGATATCCGCGCGCGGGCTTATGTGACGGATGACCCAGTGCGCGGCGAGATGATGCTGCGGCCGGATTTCACTGTTCCGGTCGTGCAGGCGCACATGGCGCATGGGGCGGAACCGGCGCGCTATGCCTATCTTGGCGAGGTGTTCCGCAAGCAGGCAAGGGGGTCAGAAGGGACCAGCGAGTATCTGCAGGTCGGCTATGAGGTCTTTGACCGATCGTCGCCCGAGGAAGCGGATGCCGAGGTCTTCGCGCTGTTCCGCGATCTCCTGGTAGGGCTGGGTCTGCGCCCCGTGACCGGGGACATCGGTATCCTGATGGCCGCAGTCCGCGGGCTGGAGACGACCGAACGCCGCAAGGCGGCCCTACTCCGGCATGTCTGGAGGCCGGTGCGGTTCAAGGCGCTTCTTGACCGGTTTTCCGGTCGGGCTCCGGTTCCAGCTGGGCGGATGGCGCTTTTGCAGCGGTTGAAGGCGGGGTCTCCGATCGCCTTGATCGAGGACGCGGGGACCTTCGTGGGCCTTCGGACCGCTGACGAGATCGCGGCGCGGGCCGAGGCGCTGGTGGCCGATGCGGGAACACCACCGATCAAGGCGACCGAGGCGGCGCTGCTGTATGATCTGCTGTCGCTGGAGGCCCCGGCGGCGCATGCGCTAAGCCACCTGCGCGGGATCACCCCGATGCTACCTGCCATCGGCCCGGCGGTGGACCGCTTTGCCGCGCGGCTGGACGCGCTGGTCGCAAAGGGTGTGGACGTGGCGGCGCTAGCGTTCGAGGCAAGCCACGGGCGGACGGCGCTGGAATATTACGACGGGTTTGTCTTCAGCTTCGTCAAGGACGGGATGCCCCCAGTCGCGTCGGGCGGGCGGTATGATGCCTTGACGGCGGTCCTGGGGGCAGGGGCTTTCATCCCTGCGGTCGGCGGGGTCATCCAGCCCGGTCTGGTCGCGCAGTTGAAGGGGGCATCGGCATGATCCGCCTGGGCGTGCCGTCAAAGGGACGGCTGATGCAGGACTGCTTTGACTGGTTCGGCGCGCGCGGCGTGATGATGAAGCGCACGGGGTCGGACCGGGAATACTCCGGGGTGGTCGAGGGGGTCGAGGGCGTAGTCCCGGTGCTGCTGTCCGCCGGAGAGATCCCGCGCGAGCTGGCGGCGGGGCGGATCCATCTGGGGGTCACGGGGTCGGACCTCGTGCGGGAACAGCTGGGCGAGGATGAGGTGGCGGAGGTCGCAAAGCTGGGCTTCGGTCACGCTGATCTGGTGATCGCGGTGCCTGCGGTCTGGATCGATGTCGAGACGGTGGACGACCTGGACGCGGCGGCGGCGGGGTTCCGCAAGGCACATGGGCATCGTTTGCGGATCGCGACCAAGTATCACCGGCTGGTGCGGGATTTCCTGCAATCCCAGGGGGTTGCGGACTATCAGCTGGTCGACAGCCAGGGGGCGACCGAGGGCACGGTGAAGAACGGGACCGCCGAGGCCATCGCGGACATCACTTCGTCGGGCGAGACTTTGCGGGCGAACCATCTGCGCATCCTGTCGGATGGGCTGATCCATTCAAGCCAGGCGGCGCTGTGGGCTTCGCGCGTGGCAGAGTGGTCTTCGGCGGACCTTGCGGCCTATGCCGGTCTCGCGGCGAAGCTTGGGGTTGCGGCGCGGCCCTTCTGAGTGCTCGTCGTAGACTTCGTCACTCCTCGCTGGCCCCTGCGACGAGGAGACGAAGTCAAACGAGGAGCTACCTGCGGGCCAGCATGACCCCGATCCCCGCCAGCGCCATCCCGGCCCAGGCGAGCGGGGGCATCGCCTCTCCCAGGAGCGGCCAGGCGAAAAGCGCCGACAGCGGCGGGACGAGGTAGAAGAGGGCCGACACCCGGGCGACCTCTCCGGCGCGGATCATCGCCAGCAGGAGGGTGATCGAGATCAGCGAATTGCCGATCACCAGATAGGCGAGGGTGGCCCAAAGCGCGGGCGTCCAGTCGGCCTGCATCCCTTCGGTCGCAAGTGCGAGCGGCAGGGTGAATACCGCGCCGACGGCGTATTGGATCAGGTTCGCGGGGACTGGGTGGGTCGTCGCGCCGAAGCGCTTTTCATAAAGCGTGGCGGCAGTGATGCCGATCAGGCCGCCGACCGCAGCGAGAAGGCCGAGAGTTGGTTCGTGCGCGATGCCGGACCGGGCAAGGATCACCGTCACGGCCCCGCCAAGGCCAAGGGCAAGGCCGATCCAGCGCAGGCGGCCAACACGCTCGCCGACCAACCAGGGCGCGATCAGGCTGACAAGGATGGGTTGCAGGCAGACGATGATCGCGACGCCCCCCGCCGAGACGCCGGACTTGAAGGCGATGTAACAGAGGCCGAAATAGGCCACCTGGATCAGGAAGCCGGTGACCGCGATGTCCCAGGCGGCGCGGCCTGTCGGGAATTGCGGCTTCAGAACCGGGATCAGAGGGAGAAGGACGAGCACCGCGATGGAGTAGCGCAGGGCGAGCAGCGTGAAGGGGCCGGCGTGCTGAAGCCCGATCTTGGCGATGGCAAAGCCTGCAGACCAGAGGAGCAGGAAGATGAACGGCGCGGCGAGGAGGATCGGACGGGACATGGTGTCCGTTCATGGCGGGTTTTGCGCGCGGGGGCCAGAGGGTGGTGCTGGTTGGTCTTTTGGAGCGAGGAGTATCTCACCCCTCGCGCTCCCCGTGGATGATTTGAGAATAGAACAATGAAAATTTTGGTCGAACTGTCAGTGTTCAGTGCAGGCCAAGCTCGGCCAGTGCCTGCGCCAGTTTTGGTGGCAAGGGATCATCCTTCGCTCGGCCCTTTGGCAGGTCGCGGGGGGCCTCCTTGGGGTCGAGGTAGCGCCAGCCCTGGAACGGGCGGCGTGGGGCGGCTTCGGTGCGGATGACCTCCTGGTCGAGGATCAGGGCACAGCGCGGGATGCCGTCGCCGAGGTTCACCTCCTGCAGGTCGGTGATGCGCTGGCGGCAGAGGATCACGCCCTTGATGACCCAGTAGAGCGAACCTTCAAGGACATCTGCCTCGCGCTTCGGCCACATCCGGGTGACATGGATCGCCTTTCCCTCGGGCCAGTGGGGGCGTTGCTGGCGCTGCCAGTCGAGGAGGTCCTCGACCGAGTCAGCGCCGACACAGAGTTTCAGGAGATGGATCATGGAGCCGATCATAGGGCCTGCCGCCGGGGCTTCAAGTTGACCCGAGGGGGTCGGGGGCGTATCTTGGGCCTTCCGCCGAACTTATCCACAACACACAGAAAGATTCGCCCCATGTCGCGGTTCCACGCCCCCATTGCCGAAGCGATCTGGGACATGAAGTACCGCTTCAAGGAAGCCGACTGGACACCCATTGATGGTAGCGTCGAGGATACCTGGCGGCGGATCGCGCGGGCATTGGCCGAGGTCGAGGCTGACCCGGTGAAGTGGGAGGCCGAATTCTATGCGGCCCTTGAAGGCTTCCGGTTCCTGCCTGCCGGGCGGATCACGGCGGGGGCGGGGACGGGGCGGTCGGTCACTCTGTTCAACTGCTTTGTCATGGGGACGATCCCGGACACGATGGAGGGGATTTTCACCGCGCTGAAAGAGGCAGCGCTGACCATGCAGCAGGGCGGCGGGATCGGCTACGATTTCTCCACCATCCGCCCTCGTGGGGCTGAGGTGAAGGGCGTGGCGGCGGATGCCTCGGGGCCGCTGTCGTTCATGGACGTCTGGGACGCGATGTGCCGGACGATCATGTCCGCCGGGTCGCGGCGCGGCGCGATGATGGCGACGATGCGCTGCGACCATCCGGATATCGAGGCCTTCATCGAAGCCAAGCGCGACCCGGCCCGGCTGCGGATGTTCAACCTGTCGGTGCTGGTGACCGATGCCTTCATGGATGCCGTCAAGGCCGATGGCCCGTGGGAGCTGGTCTTTGGGGGCAAGGTCTACCGGACGGTGGAGGCGCGTGATCTGTGGAACAAGATCATGCGGTCGACCTTCGACTATGCCGAGCCGGGTGTGATCTTCATCGACCGCATCAACGCGATGAACAACCTCGGCTATGTCGAGACGATTGCCGCGACGAACCCCTGCGGCGAGCAGCCTCTGCCGCCCTATGGCGCGTGCCTTCTTGGCAGCATCAACCTGCCGACGCTGGTGAAGGACGCGTTTGAGGCCGGTTCCGCGATGGACATGAAGGCGCTGGACCATCTGGTGCGGGTGGCTGTCCGGGCGATGGACAACGTGGTCGATGCCTCGCGCTTCCCCCTGCCGGAACAGCAGGCCGAGGCCAAGGCCAAGCGGCGGATCGGGCTTGGCGTCACGGGGCTGGCGGATGCGCTGCTGATGGTCGGCCTGCGCTATGGGTCGGAAGAGGCCGCGAAAGTCACCGAGGTCTGGATGCACGCCATCGCGCGGGCGGCTTATCTGGCGTCGGTTGATCTGGCGAAAGAAAAGGGCGCCTTCCCGCTGTTTGACGCCGAAGGCTTTCTTGCCTCGGGCAACATGCAGCAGATGGACACGGACGTCCGCGACGCCATCGCCAAGCACGGCATCCGCAACGCCCTTCTGACCTCGGTTGCGCCCACCGGGACGATCTCGCTTTACGCCGGGAACGTCAGCTCGGGGATCGAGCCGGTCTTCGCCTATGCCTATACCCGAAAGGTCCTGCAGAAGGACGGCTCCCGCACCGAGGAGGAGGTCGTCGACTACGCCGTCCGCCTCTGGCGCGAGAAGCATGGCGATGCGCCGCTGCCCGACCATTTCGTCAACGCCCAGACCCTGCCGCCGCTCGACCATGTCCGGATGCAGGCGGCGGCGCAGAAGTGGGTCGACAGCTCCATCTCCAAGACCATCAACTGCCCCGAGGACATCAGCTTTGACGACTTCAAAGAGGTCTACATGGCCGCCTGGGACCAGGGCTGCAAAGGCTGCACGACCTACCGCCCGAACGACGTGACCGGGTCAGTGCTGACCGTTTCCGAAAAGCAGACCGCACCCGTCGCGTCGCAACCGGTGACGGGGGGCGAGGTGGTGTATCTGTCGGACCCGCTGGACCGGCCTGCTGCCCTGGAAGGCCAGACCTACAAGGTCAAATGGCCGGGATCGGAACACGCGCTCTACATCACGATCAACGACATCGTCATTGCCGGCCACCGCCGCCCGTTCGAGGTGTTCATCAACTCCAAGAACATGGAGCATTTCGCCTGGACCGTGGCCCTGACCCGGATGATATCGGCGGTGTTCCGGCGGGGCGGTGATATCTCGTTCGTCGTGGAGGAGCTCAAAGCCGTCTTCGACCCCCGCGGCGGGGCCTGGATGGAAGGGCGCTACATCCCGTCTATTTTGGCGGCCATTGGCGGAGTGATCGAGCGCCACTTGATCGACATCGGCTTCATCGAGGGCGAGGGGCTCGGCCTGAAATCCGACCCCAAGGCGGAGCTTTTGCGGGTCGGAGAGGCTCCGCGCGGCAAGGCCTGCCCGGCCTGCGGGAGCTATGACCTGCGGATGGTGGAAGGCTGCCTGGCCTGCGGGTCGTGCGGGCATTCGAAGTGTGGGTGAGGGGAACGTTGGGGGAGCAGTTCTGATTGCGAGACAATAGATGGTACGCCGGTCTCGCGTTCGGCCTTGTGGCTGGGTTGGCCATTGCCGTCCTGTGTTTCGCTTGGTTGTCTGATGGCATACCCGGATGGTGGAAACATGACGGTACGTTAGTAACGTCCAAAGATACCTTGGCAAACTGGCTGGTCGCTGTCTTCAGTTTCATCGCCGCGATATTTCTTTGGTTGACCCTTCGCGCGACGCAGGACATGGCGCAAGATACTCGCCGGATCGGAGAGCTGCAGGCCAGAGCCTACCTCGACGTCAAGCTGACGCAAGTTCAGGCCGGACAAGTCGGCAAGAGTTTTTGGATCTTCCGAGTAAACCTGTCCAACACAGGGCAATCTCCAGCCAGCCAAATCTACGTCCAAGTCAGTGTGGCTGAGTGGGGGTCGTTTGACACTATATTCCCAGACCTTGGAGCGGGTGGTCACTTCGAAGGTGGCATAATGGTATCGGGTCTCGAAGATGATGCATTTACTCGACCTGCAAAGGGAACGCGCTTGTATCCTGAAGTCTGCGTATCTGTGCGCTTTCTTGACGTCTTCCACGAGACTAGTCCTGAAAGGCTAGAACGACGCTTCTTTCGGGTCGAGCGCATCGGAGACGGTGGCGAAGAGTTCAAGATTCAGTTTACGTCAGATGTTGAGAAGATCTTCGATCGGATGCGGAAAGACCCCCAGTTTGCTGACACTTAACCTCCTGTAGTCGGAACTTGCGGCTGCAGGACAATTCACTCCACCCCATTCGCCCGCGCCACGAAATCCGTGAGGTGGGGCACATAGTCCTCCGGCCCCGCGCCGCCCTGCGCCACGGCCCCGGCAAAGCTGTTCTTCGCCGCGCTCGCCATCGTGGTGGTGACGGTGGCGGCGTTGGCCATGCTCTCCAGATAGCGCAGGTCCTTGTAGGCGTTCGACAGGGTGAAGCGGTGCGCCTCGCGGTTGCCCTCCAGCGCGTAGCCCATGAAGGTCTGGTAAAAGCCGCAGTCCATCCGGCCGCCGCGGATCACGCTGTCGAACGTGGCGGTAGAGATGCCGACCTTGGCGGCCAGGGCCAGCGCCTCGGCGTAGATCGCGGCGTAGCCGAGGGAGAGGAAGTTGTTCAGAAGCTTCATCCGGTGGCCGTCGCCGACGCGGCCGATGTGGACGATCTTACCGGCCCATGTGGCGATGACGGGCTGGATGCGTTGGAAGACCCCGGGGTCCGCGCCGACCATGCAGTCGAGCGTGCCCTCCCACGCTTCTTTCGGGGTGCGGGAGAGGGGGGCGTCGGCGAAGTGGATGCCTTTGGCGGCGAGGTCGGTGGCGAGGCGCTCGGTGACGGTGGGGTCGGAGGTGGAGCAGTCGACGATCACCGTGCCGGGTTTGAGGTGGGGGGTCATCTTCGCGACGGCCTCGGCCACTTGGGGTGAGCCGGGGAGGGTGAGGAAGATGATCGTCGCGCGGGCGGCGAGGTCTTCGATGGTGGCCTCGGTCGCGCCCCGTGTCAGCAGATCGTCGACGGGTGCGCGGTTGCGGTGGGCGGTGACGGTGAGGGGGTAGCCCTTCTCCACGATGTTCTTCGCCATGCCGTGGCCCATCAGGCCGGTGCCGATGAAACCGATGTGTTCCTGGGTCATTGGAGTCTCCTTTGCGGGCAGAGTGCGGCAGGTCGCCCGGGTTGACAATCCGGCTTCCTCGGGGACGACTTGGGGAGAGCAAAATGGGAGGCCGAAGATGTTCCGCGCACTGGTTCTGGAGAAGGAAGGCGATGCTGCCGTGGCCCGGGTGCGGGAGCTGGAGGACAGCGCGCTTCCGGTGGGGGATGTGACGGTGGCGGTCGAGTATTCGACGCTGAACTACAAGGACGGTCTGGCGCTGTCTCCGACCGGCGGGGGGATCGTGCGGGCTTGGCCGCATGTAGCGGGGATCGACTTTGCGGGCGTGGTCGAGGCTTCGGACGATGCCCGCTACAAGCCCGGTGACAAGGTGGTGCTGACCGGCTGGCGGGTGGGGGAGGTGCATTGGGGCGGGTATGCCCAGAAGGCGCGGGTCAAGGCGGACTGGCTGGTGCCGCTGCCCCATGGGCTGACGACGCGGGCTGCGATGGCGGTGGGGACGGCGGGGTTCACGGCGATGCTGGCGGTGATGGCGTTGGAGGAGCATGGGCTGACGCCGGCAAAGGGTGAGGTGCTGGTGACGGGGGCCGCTGGCGGCGTCGGGTCGGTGGCGGTCGCGTTGCTTGCGCGGCTTGGCTACCAGGTCGCGGCGGTGACGGGGCGGCCGGAGACGGAGGGGTATCTGCGCGACCTTGGGGCCAGCCGGATTGTTCCCCGGGAGGAGCTGGCGGAGACGGTGAAGCGGCCCCTGGAGAGCGAGACCTGGGCGGGGTGCGTGGATGCGGTCGGGGGCGCGATGCTGGCGCGGGTGCTGGGGCAGATGAAGTACGGGGGGTCGGTGGCGGCGGTGGGGCTGGCGGGGGGGGCGGCGCTGCCTGCCTCGGTCATCCCGTTCCTGCTGCGGGGGGTGAACTTGCTGGGGATCGATTCCGTGACGGTTCCTTATGAGCGGCGGGTGCGGGCCTGGGGGCGGGTGGTGTCGGACCTGCCGATGGAGAAGCTGGAGGCGATGGTGCGGCCTGCGGTGCTGGCGGACCTGCCTGGCTTGGGGGCGGCGATCCTGAAGGGGGGCGTGCAGGGCCGGGTGGTGGTAGACGTGAACGGGTGAGGTCTGTCCACGCAGGACAGGGTGGAGGCCGCAAGGGATTCCAATGGGTTAGCTGTGGGCGTTAGGGGTTTGTTAAGGGGGTGGGGGCCGAAACCACCACCCCTCTCGGGCGACCACTCCTAGCCGTATCTAAGACGATACGGTACCCTAGACGCGGATGTTGGCGAGCGCTTCTTCTAGCGCTTGAGGAATTGGTGCTGGGTCACGCCTCAGGGACCCTGCTTTTGGCTCAACCGGGCGCACTACCATAGGCGGCAAATCAACATCGCGCTTGGGCATTGGGTCGAACAGCAGGATAGACGAACGATCATTTTGCATGGTCAGTCTCCAAAGGATTGAACCGCTGGTCGTAGAAGTGCTTCCGAGATATCCACTTGAAGCCCTCGTGCTTCGTCACCGCCGAGATATCCACCGCCCCGCCGACCGTGTTTCCGCCCGGGAGGAACTGCACAAACTTCTTTGTAGTGTCCACCAAGAACTCGGCCAGTTTGATGGCATCGATCACGGGCATCGCGTCCGACAGAACATTGGCTTGTGAGCGCTGGACGATATGTCGCAGCAAACCGTCTAGTTTGTCTGGCTCTAGACCGGCGTCTAGAAGCGCTTGCGGAAGCGCTTGGCCGTACCCGAGCAACAAGCGATTTATCGCCTCAGGCTGGCCACCCCACTCGATAGTCGTTTGATCCTGGGTAGCAACGCAAACCGGGGCTCCGCAGTTCCCGTTCTGGATCTGAATCCGCCAAATTTCACCGAGTTCTGCATCCGCCGAGTATCCACCGATCCAGTAGTCGAACGTGCCCTGCGGGGCAGGATCCGTCGCTGCAAAGCGCCTTTCGAAGAAGAACCGGCGCGCCTTTTGCGCCACCTCTTCAATTGTGTAGTTCTCGGGCTCCAACTTCCACTCCGGGTCGTCAGACGCAAACAAACGCCTGAGATCCTTAGACATTGTCGAAATTGAAGATGGCCCAAAGTTCCCGATGCCTGCAGTCATGGCGCAAATCGGCAGGCCCTTGTGGAGGTTGAACACCTTGTTGGCGTTCTCATAGATGTTGATGATCACTTGGTTCCCGGCTCCATCGACGGCCGACAGTGAAGTGGCGCTATCGGCTGCAAAGACGATGCAGTCGTGCACCTTGACTGCCACACATACCGTCATGATCGGCTCCCAAACTGCTCGCAATGATGCCCGAAGAATCGTGCAGATTCAATGAATTAAAACGATTCTAGCTCAATAGGTTAGGTTTCGATGGTTTCCATCTCGTAAATCGCACCGGCGGAATCTACCAAACGGCGCCTTAGGTCTCGGAGCTCTCCTTCGTCTTTTGGATCGGATACTTGGCGAGTAGCTTCTTTCGGTGATTGGCTGATCGGACTGGTTTGTGGCGCTATCTTCCTGGCCCGGAATCAAGGGCGTAAGCCCGCCGGGCCGCGCCCTCCCTCCCCCCGGGAGGGCGCTCTTGCAGCGGCAGTCTGCCGAACTGCGGTGGGAGGGGTTGAACCATAAAGCGCCTCCCTCGACCGTTGCGGCGCCCGCCCGAGGGAGGGCGCGGCCCTGTGTTGCTCGGGGTGGTGGGCAAATTGCCCACCCTACGGGGGGCGGGTGGATGGTGCGCAATGAATGCGCACCCTACGCGGGAGGGGCGGCTGGCGATGGGCGGGGAGTCGGGCTGAAGCCCGACCTACGGGTGCGGCGGAGGTTATAGTTCAGGCGGGGGACATGCCGCTGCGGATCGTCGTGGCGGTGCGGAGGTAGTGGTCGCGGAGGAGCTGTTCGGCCAGCTCGGTGTCGCGGGCGAGGACGGCGTCGGCGATGGCTCCGTGTTCGGCGTCGATGTCGCGTTTCTGCGGGCCGGCGGCGGTGAGGGCGGGGATGCGGTAGCGCTCGGTCGCGGCGTAGAGGCGTTCGAAGAAGTCGAGAAGCCAGTCCGACCTGCAAGCGGCCAGCAGCGCGCGGTGGAAGGCGTGGTGGCGGGTTTTCAACTCGTCCACGTCGCCATCCGCGCGACCGGCCTGGCGGCGGAGCGCGTAGAGGGCGGCGACCACGGAGGCCTCCCACGCGTCGTCGCCGTGGGCGATGGAGAGGCGGAGCGCCTCGGTTTCCACGAGGAGGCGGGCGTGGAGGGCGTCCTCGAATTCGGCGAGGGAGCGGGCGGAGACGCGGAAGCCGCGGAGGGATTCGGCGGTGACGAGACGCTCGGCCTGCAGGCGGTTCAGCGCTTCGCGCAGGGGGGAGAAGCCCATGCCGTAACGCTCGGACAGGTCGGCGAGGCGCAGGGGGCTGTCGGGGGCGAAGCAGCCCTCGACGATGTCCTTGCGCAGGGAAACATAGGCTTTTTCGGCCAGGGTCATGGGGGCATCCTTGTCTGGCGGCGAGTGTAGCCAGAGCAGGTTGACCGTGCAATTCGATAATTTTCGAAAATCATGGTTGCCATCGAAAATATGTGCTGGCATGGTTGGGGCATCGGAACAGGGAGGGCTGTCATGGCCAGTGGACGCGAGAACCACCGAGAGGATGTGATCGGGCGGGCCAATGTCGAGGATACGCCGGAGCTGTTGGCCTATTACGAGGAGCTGGAGGGGTTCCATGCGGGGGCCCTGTGGACGGTGGCGAACAAGATCGAGCCGTGGCAGCCGAAGAGCCAGTCGGTGCCGGTGGTCTGGCGCTATCGCGATCTGCGGGAACATGTGATCCGGTCGGTGGACCTGGTGACGCCGGAAAAGGCGGGGCGGCGGGTGATCTACCTGAACAATCCGGGGCGGCAGGATGTGGCGGCGGCGGTGGGCTGGATCTACGCGGGGCTGCAGGTGATGAACCCGGGCGAGGTGGCGAGCGCGCACCGCCATTCGGCTTCTGCGATCCGGTTCATCATGGAGGGGCGCGGGGCGTACACGGTGGTTGATGGCCACAAGATGACGCTGGGGGCGAATGACTTTGTGCTGACGCCGAACGGGACCTGGCATGAGCATGGGGTCTCAGAGGACGGGTCGCTGTGTCTGTGGCAGGACGGGCTGGACATCCCCTTCGTCAACGCGATGGAGGCGAATTTCTACGAGGTGCATCCGGACCTGAACCAGGTGGTCGGGTATGCCGTCGATGATATGACGAAGACCTGGGGCAATCCGGGGCTGACGCCCTATGGCGAGAGTTGGCGCAAGGGCTATAGCCCGATGTTCAAGTATGAGTGGGCGCCGACCTATGAGGCTTTGGCGAAGTATGCGGGGTGCACGGATGGCAGTCCGTTCGATGGGGTGATGATGGAATATGTGAACCCGGTGACGAACGGGCCGGTGATGCAGACGCTGGGGGCGAGCATGCAGATGCTGCGGCCGGGGGAGCATACGCGGGCGCACCGGCATACGGGGAGCTACCTGTACCATGTGGCCAAGGGGCGGGGGCATTCGATCATCAACGGCAAGCGGTTCGACTGGGCCGAGCGCGACATCTTCTGCGTGCCCTCCTGGGCCTGGCATGAGCATGTCAACGGCTCGGACCGCGAGGATGCGTGCCTCTTCTGTCTGAACGATCTGCCGGTGATGCGGGCGCTTGGCCTTTACCGCGAAGAGGCCTTTGGGGAAAACGGCGGCCAGCAGCCGCTTTTGTAGGGAAAGACCATGAAACTGGTGACGTATCGCGCGTCCGTCGAGTGCGCGGCGAGGCTTGGGGTGATCGAGGGCGATCTGGTCGTCGATGTGGAACGGCTGGCGGAGGGTCAGGGCGAAAGCCTGCCTGTGTCGATGCTGGGGCTGATCGACACGGGGCGTCCGGGGCTGGAGACTTTGCGCGCCTGTCTGGAGGCCGCAGGGGGCCACCACAAGCCGGGCTCGGCCACCGCGCTCGCAAATGTGCGGCTGCTGGCGCCGATCCCACGGCCCCGGAAGAATATCTTCGGCATCGGGTTGAACTATGTCGAGCATGTCGCGGAAAGCGCGGCCTCCTTGGACACCTCGAAGGACCTGCCGAAACAGCCGGTGGTGTTTTCCAAGCCGCCGACCTCGGTGATCGGGCCGGGGGATGCGATCGAGCACAATGCGAAGATTACCAAGCAGCTGGACTGGGAGGTGGAGCTGGCGGTTATCATCGGCACCACGGCCCGGCGCGTCGCGCGCAAGGACGCGCTGGCGCATGTCTTTGGCTATTCGGTGATGATCGACGTGTCGGCCCGCGACAACCGGCGGGCGGGGCAGTGGATCTTCTCCAAGGGGATGGATAGCTATGCCCCCTTTGGTCCCTGCATCGTGACGGCGGACGAGATCCCCGATCCTCAGACACTGGACCTGTGGCTGACGGTCAACGGCGTGGAAAAGCAGCGGTCTAACACGCGTCACATGCTGTTCAAGGTCGATGAACTGATCGCCGACATCTCGACCGGGATCACGCTGGAGCCGGGGGACATCATCGCCAGTGGCACTCCGGAAGGGGTTGGCGCGGGACGGACGCCGCAAGAATGGCTGCATCCGGGTGATGTCGTGGTGGGCCATGTGCAGGGGATCGGCACGCTGCGCAATCCGGTGGTGAATTCGACGCCCGAGGATTGACCTGCCGGTCCAGTCCTTTTCATCTGTCCCTAAGTATCCTCTGGGGGTCCGGGGGGCGAAGCGCCCCCGGGGCCTCCCATCCATAGCGGAGGCGTCCCATGTCCACCCCCTTTACCGCAGCCGTGGTCCAGATGGCTTCGGTCCCCTCGGACCCTTTGGCAACTGCCGAGAAAGCCGCCGCCCGTCTGCGTGAGGCTGCCGGAAATGGCGCGCGGCTGGTGGTCTTCCCCGAGGCGCTGATCGGCGGCTATCCCAAGGGGGCCAGTTTTGGTGCCCCCATCGGGATGCGCAAACCCGAAGGGCGCGAGGCGTTTGCCCGCTATCACGCCGCAGCAATTGATCTGGACGGGCCGGAGGTCGCCTGTCTGACCGAGGCCTGCGCCGAGACAGGCATGTTCGCCGTGGTCGGCGTAATCGAACGCGACAAGGCGACGCTGTATTGCACGGTCCTCTATTTTGACGGTGCGAAGGGGCTGGTCGGCAAGCACCGCAAGCTGATGCCGACGGCAGGGGAGCGGCTGATCTGGGGCTTTGGCGACGGGTCCACGATGCCTGTCTTCAAGACCGATCTCGGCACCATCGGCGCGGTGATCTGCTGGGAAAACTACATGCCCGCGCTGCGGATGCACATGTATCACCAGGGGGTGACGCTGTACTGCGCGCCGACGGCGGATGACCGGGACACCTGGCTGCCGACGATGCAGCATGTAGCCATGGAGGGGCGGACGTTTGTTCTGACCGCGTGTCAGCACATCACCCGCGCGGCCTATGGGGCAGAGCATGAAAGCGCGCTGGGCGATGAGCCTGACCGCGTGATGATGCGCGGCGGATCGGCCATCATCTCGCCCATGGGCAAGGTGCTGGCCGGGCCGGATTTCAGCGGCGAGACCATTCTTTATGCTCACATCGACCCTGCGGACGTGATGCGGGCGAAGTTCGATTTCGACGTAACCGGCCATTACGCCCGCCCCGATGTGTTCGAGCTGGTGGTGGACACCCGCGCCAAACCTGCCGTGCGGGAGGTCTGATGCGTTACGATCTGGATCAGGTGCCCGAGCCGATTGCCTACAAGCTGCTGGCGGCAACGGTGATCCCCCGGCCCATCGCCTGGGTGGTGACGAAGGGGAGGGACGGCATCAACGCCGCCCCGTATTCGTTCTTCAACGTCATGGGCTCGGCCCCGCCGACGATTGCGCTGGGCCTGATGGCGGCACCCGACCTGGGCTTCAAGGACACCGCACTGAACATCCTTGAGACGGGAGAGTTGGTGGTGAACCTTGTGCCGGAACGGCTGGTGCAAGCGATGAACCTGACCTCGGCCGATGCCCCGCGCGGGGTGGATGAGTTGGCTTTGGCGGGTCTGGCGACGCTGCCCAGCGAGCACATCGCCCCACCCCGGATTGCCGAAAGTCCGGTCGCCTTTGAATGCCGCGTGCTGTCTTCGGTCGTCACCGGGCCGTGCCAGACCGTGGTGATCGGCCGAGTGCTGGCGGTGCATATCGAGGACCGCTACCTCAAGAACCCCGAGCGCGCGCATATCGACACCGACGCGCTGGACCTTGTCGCCCGCAGTTTCGGTTCGGAATACATCCGCAGCCACGACCGGTTTGAGCTGCCGCGCCCGACCTGGGCCGGGCTTCAGGCTGCGGGAAAGGTCTGAATCGGCAAGGGTCTATCGAAAGTCGCAGGATTTTCGAAAATTATGTTGACAGATTGTCGCAGGCTCGTGAAACTTTACTCACAAGTTAAGAAATTCGCAAAGCCGCGAATCGTCAACAGGGAACATCGCGATGCTGCAGGAACGCGTCGAAGGCAAATGGCTGGCGGCATTTCGTCGGGTGCTGGCGCTGAACGGGATCGGCAAGGGCACTCCGATTGCCATCATGTCGGAAACCCAGTCGCGGCCCGTGCTGGTGCATCTGTGCGAGTTGGCGGCCTACGACCTGGGGGCCAACTTCTGCATGATCCAGATGCCGACGCCGCCGCAGACGGCTCCGGTTCCGGTCAAGTCGACGGGGACCAGCTGGGCGATCCAGGGCAACCGCGCGGTGATCGAGGCGCTGAAGCTGGTGGACGTGATCGTCGACTGCACGGTCGAGGGGTTGATCCACGCGCCGGAATGGCCTGAGATCGAGGCGGCGGGGCGGACGCGCCTGCTGGTCATCACCAACGAACACCCGGAGATTCTGGAGCGGACCGAGCCGAAGGCGGAGCTTGGGCCAAAGGTTGAGCTTGGCATCCAGATGCTGCGCGAGGCGTCGGAAATGCGGGTGACCTCGGCCATCGGGACCGACCTGACGGTGGACCTGCGCGGCGCGCCTTGTGGCGGGACGGCGGGGTTCGCGACGACTCCTGGCGCGGTGGCGCATTGGCCGGGTGGGCTGTGCCTGGCCTTCCCGGGGCAGAACGCGGTGAACGGGCGGATCGTGATGGGGGTCGGGGACATGAACCTGACCTTCAAGACCTATCTCACCAGCCAGATCGATTTCACCATCGAGGATGACTTCGTCACCGCCATCAAGGGCGACGGGATCGATGCCCTGCACTTCCGCGAATACATGGAAGCCTGGGACGACCGGAACGCCTATGGGATGAGCCATGTCGGCTGGGGTATGCACCCCGGCGCGCGCTGGGTGTCGGCGGCGATGTACGACAAGCGCGACATGCAGGCGGTGGAGTTCCGGGCGCTGGCCGGATCCTTCCTGTGGTCCACGGGCGCGAACCAATATGCCGGGCGCTACACGCTGGGCCATTTCGACCTGCCGATGCGCAACTGCACCATCGCCCTCGACGGGCGCGTCGTCGTGAAGGACGGCGTTCTGCAAGGAGACCTCGCCCTATGAACGTGCAAACCCCCATAGCCGTGATGCCGATGAGCAGCCCGGCTGATTACTACGACATTAGCCGGGTCCGCCCGGAAGTCGCGACCGCGCTGGCCAAGATCAACGAGATGGGGCCGGTCTTCGCCTCGCGCGCCAAGGCGGTGGATGACGAGGCATCGTTCCCGACGGCGAACTACAAGGACCTGGCGGATGCGGGGTTCCTGGGGCTGTCGATCCCCGAGGAGTTCGGCGGCTGGGGCTTTTCCATGGGCGAGTACGCCATGGTCGGGGCCGAGATCGCCAAGTACTGCGGGGCGACTGCGCTGACTTTCAACATGCACAACTCGTCGATGGCCTGGTCGCGGTTCATGTATGACATGCCGAACCTGACCGAGGCGGAGCGGGCGGAGTTTGCGCCCTTGCGCGCGCGGCAGTTCACCCGGGCAATGAAGGAGCGGGCGATCTATTCGCAGCCGATTTCTGAGGGCGGGCAGAACTGGACGTCGAAGCCGAACCAGACCCAGTGCCGCGCGGTCGAGGGCGGGTGGAAGATCAACGGCTTCAAGAAGTTCGCCTCGTTGGCGGGCTATTGCGACTATTACACCATCGTCTGCACCGAAGTGTTCGAGGGCGTGGAGCCCCGGCATGAGGACACGATGCTGTTCGTGGTCCACAAGGACACGCCCGGCCTGACGGTGAAGGGCGAGTGGGACCCCTTGGGGATGCGGGGGACGAACAGCCGGGACCTGATTTTGAAAGACGTTTTCGTCAACAAGGACGACCTGCTGATGCCGCGGGGGATCTTCGGGAAGACGCTGCCGAACTGGCCGCACATGATGGCGACGCTTTCCCCCACCTACATGGGCGTGGCGCAGGGCGCCTATGACTTCACCATCGCTTACCTCAAGGGCCAAGTCCCCGGCCAGCCGCCGATCGACCGGCGGATGTATGCGACGAAGCGGGTGGCGGTTTCGAAGATGTATGCCCGCCTCGCGAACATGCGTGCCTTGTGGTGGCAGGCGTTTTCGGAAGCCAAAGGCATGCCCTCGAAGGCCGAGGTCATGCGGATGTATGCGGCGCAGTACAACGTGATGGAGGGCGCGCAAGAGATGACGGCGCTGGCGATTCGCACCTGTGGCGGGCAGTCGATGCTGAAGTCGCTGCCGCTGGAGCGGATGTACCGCGACAGCCGCTGCGGGGCGCTGATGCTGCCCTATACCTCTGAGATCATGGAGGATTACATCGGGGTCCTGGCGCTGTACGAGATGTCCGAACTGGACTCGGCGCCCGGGGATGAGGGCGGGGCGAGAAACTCGCTGTGGCGGGGGGATGCGGGTTCGCTGCGGGGCCTGCGCTGATGGGGCGTGACGTCGTCCAGGTTCAGGGCTATGTGGCCCGGGCGCCGGACGACGTCTGGCGGGTGCTGCGGGATTTCTGCGGCGCCTGGCATCCGTGGGTGGCAACGATCCGCGAGGAGCGGGGGCCGCAGGGGGCTTTGGTCCGTGCCTTCACTGTGACGGGTGAGGATACTGTCTATCGGGAACAGCAGACGTACTTCTCGGACAGCGACCGGGTGGTGGGCTACACCCATCTGGAGGGCATCCGCGACTGCGAGGCCTATGACGCTCGGGTGACGGTGACCCCGGCCGAGGCGGGTGGGTCGGTGCTCAACTGGACGGCGACGGTGCGGGCCCCGGCCGGGCGGCTGGGGGCGATCTGCGAGGGGACGAAAGCGGTTTTCGAAGCGGGGATTGCGGCACTGGCGACGGCAAAGTTGCCAGTGGTCGAGAATTCGCCCTCTTGGCCGCTCGCCTCGGTCGAGACGCTGGTCTTCGACGACCTGCCCCGGCTGGCATTGACCGTGACTCCGGACCTTGGCGATGGGCGGCTTTGCTTGTTCCTGCACGGGATCGGGGGCGGGCGGTCGAACTGGGTGGACCAGCTGCAGGCCGTGGGCGGGGTGATGCGGGCGGCGGCGCTGGATTTGCGGGGGTATGGCGACAGCACTCTGGGTGCGCGGCAGTCCACGGTGGACGACTATTGCGCCGACATTCTGCGGGTGGTGGAGAAGCTGGGGGCGAAACGGCTGGTGCTGGTGGGGCTGTCCTACGGATCCTGGATCGCCACGTCCTTCGCGATGCGCCATCCGGACATGCTGGACGGGCTGGTCCTGTCTGGCGGCTGCACAGGCATGTCCGAGGCAGGGCCGGATGAGCGCGAGGCGTTCCGCGTGAGCCGCGAGGTGCCGTTGAATGCGGGCCAGACCCCAGCCGACTTTGCGCCTGCCGTTGTAAAGGTCCTGGCTAGCCCCGGCGCGTCAGAGGCGATCCGGCAGCGGCTGTTCGACAGCATGGCCGCAATCCCGACGGCCACCTACCGCGACGCGCTGTTGTGCTTTACCAACCCGTTGGAGCGGTTCGACTTCGCGCGCCTGACGATGCCGGTCCTGATGATGACCGGAGAGCATGACCGGCTGGCACCTCCGGCAGAAATCCGGGGCGTTGCAGGACGCATCTGGGACATGGCGCCCCGCCCGGATGTGCGGTTCGAGGTGATCGCCGGGGCCGGACACGTCTGCAACGTCGAAGCGCCCGAGGCCTACAACGCCCCGCTTCTCGACCTGCTGGGGCGCCTGACATGACGTTGCCCCGCCGCCAGCAGAACCGGCTGAACCGCGAGCGGGCGATCCTGGATGCCGCGCTGAAGGTGTTTGCGGCGCAAGGTTACACGGGCGCCTCGATGGATGCAGTGGCGGCGGAGGCGGGAGTGACGAAGCCGACGCTGTACAGCTACTTCCCGTCGAAGGAATCGCTGTTCCAGGCGATGATGCTGGGCAAGCGCGACGCGATGCTGGATGTGTTCGAGCATCCCTCACAAGCCGGAATGGTCGGCGATCTTCTGATCTTTGCCTGGGCCTATGCCGATACGGTGATGCGGCCCGAGATGCTGTCGCTGGCCCGGCTGATCATTGGCGAGGTGCAGCGGTTTCCCGAGATCGGGCGGGCCTATCAGGCCAGCGGACCAGACCACCTTTTGCGCGGGATCATGCGCTATCTGGATGGGCAGCGTCACGCAGGGCGGCTTGAGTTTGCGGATACCGAACTTGCCGCGCAGGACCTTTGGGGTCTGATCCTTTCGGCGCCCCGGACTCAGGCCCTGTACATGCCGGATGCCGTGCCGGATCGCGCGACGCTGGCGCGGTACATCACGAACGGTCTGCGGGTGTTCCTGAAGGCCTATTCGACCGCCCCGGGGCCGGACCTTACACAACTTGAAGCGCTTGCAAGCGCCCCTTCGCAACAGGTGACCCATGACGCTTGACGACTACCTCGCCGACCCCGGCAGCCGCTTTGCCACGGTGGCGATGACCGATACCAACGGACTTCTGCGCGGGCAGATGGTGTCGGTGGGCAGTCTGAAGGGGATTGCCAAGGCGGGGATGGGCATGGCCCCGGCGCAGTTGGCGCTGGACCCGACAGATGTGCATCTGAACCTGCCGGGGGTGAATGACGACAGCGGGGACTTCCATGACGATCCGCTGGTGGTGGACCCCTCCACCGTGCGCCGCCTGCCGTGGTCGAAGCCGGGCCATGATCTTCTGGTTCTGTCGAACTTCACCGGCGCGTCGGCCGAGCTGTGCCCGAGGTCGATCCTGACCAAGGTCCTGGCGCGGGCGGCTGAGGCGGGTCTGTTCCCGAAATACGGGATGGAGCTGGAATATACTCTGTTCGACGAGACGCCGGAGAGCGCCAAGGCCAAGGGCTATCGTAACCTCAAGCCCGCGACCCAGCATGCGAGCCACGATCTGATCCTGTACCAGGCGGTGCAGACGGAATGGTACGAGGCGCTGTCGGCGATCTGCGAGCCGTTGAAGGTCGACCTCGCCAAGATGCACGAAGAGATCGGCGCGGGGTTCATGGAGTGCTGCATTGCGGCCGGGGGCGGGCTGGAGCCTGCGGACCAGCTGGTGATCCTGAAGAACTTCCTGCGGGCGCTGGCCCTGCGGCAGGGCAAGTCGGTTACCTTCATGCCGCGCTGGAACGAGGCGGCGGACAGCCAGTCGATCCACCTGCATGTCAGCCTGAAGGACAAGGCGGGGGTGCCGGTGTTCTGGGATGCGAGCCAGAAGAACGGCGTCAGCCAGACCTTCCGCCATTTTCTGGGCGGGTTGCAGGCCTATGTCGGGGACATGACGCTGATCTTCCAGCCCACGGTGAACAGCTATCGCCGCTTTGCACCGGGCACGTTTGCTCCGCCCGGGCTGACTTGGGGGTACGAGAACCGGACGACCTGTTTCCGGCTGGTTGGCCATGATCCGGGGTCCTTGCGGGTGGAAAACCGGCTGCCGGGGGCGGATACGAACCCTTACCTTACGACGGCGGCCACGCTTGCGGCGGGGATCGCGGGGATCGTGAACAAGATCGAGCCGGACCCGGAAGTCATCGGTTCGGGCTACAGCCAGGCGCCGACCCGCGACTTTGCCCGGTCGATGCCCGAGGCGATTGCGCGGCTGCGGGCGTCGGACTTTGCCCGTGACTGGCTGGGTGATCGTTTCGTTGACGGCTTCACTGCAACGCGCGAGTCTCAGCACGACGAGTTTCGCCGGAAAGTCCCGGATGTGGAATTGGAGCGTTTCTTTGACCTTGGATAGAGCGATGACTGAAGCTGCCGACCTGCGCGCCGCCTTTGTCGAGGGGATGAGCCGCGCCGCGACCTTTGTTGCGGTGGCGACCACCGATGGCGAAGGCGGGCGGGACGGAGTGACGGTGTCGTCGCTGACCTCGGTTTCCGCTGATGGCGAGCAGCCGTCTCTGCTGGTCTGCATCAACCGGCAATCCCCGGCGGCGACGGCCATCCTGCAGAACCGGGCGTTCTGCGCCAACCTTCTGGACGAAAGCCAGCAGGAGCTGGCGAACCTGTTCGCCGGGCGCAGCGGGACCGAACGCAAGGACCGTTTCGACCGCGCCACGTGGGAAGCCGGAGCTTTGGGGCAGCCGGTCCTGTCGGGGGCAACGGCGGTGTTCGAGTGCCGCCTGGCAACAGCGCTGTTGTGGGAGACGCATCACATCATCGTCGGTCGGGTCGCGGCAGTGCGGCTGTCCGGCTCGGGTTCGGCGCTTCTCTACGGGCAGAGGGCCTACAGAAAGGCTATACATCTCGGCGGAGATAGTTAATATGTTAAGTATTTCGCGGGGCGTATCGACCGCGGGTCAAGGGTGAACCGGCAAGAAGACCGGTCACCGCGCAACAAGGAGGGAACATGTCAGACTTTACCGAAATCGGCCCGAACCGGCTGCGCCGGAACTCGCTGGGCCTTGTCGCCGTGACCTTCATGGTCATCTCGGCTGCCGCACCCCTGACCGGGGTCGCGGGGGCCATGCCGCTGGCCTTTCTGCTGGGCAACGGGACCGGGATCCCGCTGACCTTCATCCTGCTGACGCTGATCATGCTGGCCTTCGCGGCCGGATATGTCGCGATGAGCCGGCATGTCATCAACGCGGGCGCCTTCTACGCCTATGCCGCGCGGGGCTTGGGCGGTGGTATGGGCGGGGCAGTGGCCGTCATGGCGCTGGTCGCCTACAACACCATGCAGTTCGGCCTGATCGGCCTTCTGGGCGGCGTATCGGCCGGGGTCTTCAGCCAGTTCGGCATCAACCTTGACTGGTGGGTCTACAGCCTGATCGCCATCGCGCTGGTGGGCATCTTGGGCTACCGGCAGGTTGACCTGTCGGCCAAGGTGATGGTGGTCCTGGTCGGCCTGGAATACCTGATCGTCCTGATCGTCGACTTCGCGATCCTGGGCGCAGGCGGGGCCGAAGGAAACGGACTTGCGGTCAACATCCTGGACTTCTCGGCGCTGTCGTCGGGGTCGCTGACTGCGGCCATCCTGTTCTGCCTGGGGTCGTTCATCGGCATCGAGGCCACCACGATCTATGGCGAAGAAGCGAAGGACCCCGAGCGGACCATTCCGCGCGCGACATACCTTTCGATTCTGATGATCGGCGTGTTCTTCGTCTTCACCACCTGGCTGATGATCGCTGGAACCGGGGCCGACAAGCTGCTGGAGACCCTCGGCGGGCTGGAAGACCCGACGGCGCACTTCTTCATCCTGGCCGAGACCTACACCAACTCGACCGTTTCGATGATTGCCGGTCTACTTCTGGTCTCCAGCCTGTTTGCAGCACTGTCGGCCTTCCACAACTATATCGCCCGCTATTCCTATGTGGCGGGGCGTGACGGCCTGCTGCCCGAGGCTTTCGGCAAGACCCACGACGCGCACCAGAGCCCGCATATCGGTTCTGTCACGCAGACCATCGGCGCGCTGATCGTGCTAGCGATCTTTGCCGGAATGGGACTGGACCCGATCCTGAACATGTTCACCTGGATCAGCCAGATCGGCACCTTGGGCGTCATCGGGATGATGGCCATCACCTCGCTGTCGGTGATCGCCTTCTTTGCCAAGCAGGGTGGCGGCTCACCGCTGTCGACCAAGATCCTGCCAGCGATTGCCGGTCTGATCATGGCGGCGCTGTTCGTCTACATCTTCCTCAACTACGGCGACCTGACCGGGACCACGGGTGGCTCGCTGAGCTGGATCCTGCCTGCGCTGATCCCGCTGGGGGGTGTCATTGGTTACCTTCTGGCGATGCGGCTGAAGTCGGCTGATCCGGCACGGTTCGCCAAGATGGGCCAGAGCCAGGCCTGAAACCAAGACTGCGGGGCGGGCGTGTGGTGTCCGCCCCGCAACACTACGATCAGTAGCCGAGCTGAAGCGCGATGAGCGCAGCGCCACCGACGATGATCCGCCACCAACCGAACAAGGCATAGCCGTTGCGGCTGATGAAGTTCAGCACCCAGCGCACCACGATTACGGCGGTCAGGAAGGCCACGCCGAAGCCGACAGCGATTTCCCACACGGCGCCGAAGTCCAGCACGTCGCGGTTCTTGTACAGGTCGTAGACGACCGCCGCGCCCATGGTGGGCAAGGACAGCAGGAACGAAAACTCAGCCGCTGCGCGCTTTTCGACGCCCAGCATCAGCGCGCCGACGATTGTGGCGCCTGACCGGGACACTCCAGGCACCATGGCAAGGCACTGGCAAAACCCGATGACCAGCGACTTGCCGAAGGGCAGGGCCAAGGCATCGGTGTGAGCCGGGGGAGGGGCGATCCGGTCGATCACCAGAAGGACTATGCCGCCCAGGATCAGCATGACCGCGATCAGCGCGGGAGTTTCAAACAGCACGGTCTTGACGAAGTCATGCGCCAGGACTCCCACAAAGACCGCCGGAAGAAAGGCCAGCAGCACCGAAACGATGGAGCGCCGTGCCGCCTCTTCGTGCCGGGCGCGCAGCAGGAGCCGGGTGATCAGGGCCGCGTAGACCGAGAAAAGCGCCAGGATTGCGCCAAGCTGGATCACCACCTCGAAGGTGCGGCCCTTGGATTCGAAGCCGAGGAAATGGCCTGCCAGCAAGAGATGCCCGGTCGACGACACCGGCAGAAACTCGGTCAGCCCTTCCAGAAGCCCCAGAATGGCTGCCGTCAGCGTGGTGTCCACGTCCTCAGGCCTTCTTCAGGTTCTTCGCCGAATCCTTGATCGCCGCATACTGGCCGGCCGGGCGGTAGCGCCACAGGTATTCGGGCAGGACGCCCTCCATCGCAGTCGGGTTGATGCCAAGGTCGGCAAGACCCTTCGCACCCGGGGCGACAACGTTGTCCTGCGCGAGGTTGCGGACCTGGTCGCGGGTCAGCATCTTGTTCTCGATCAGGCCAAGCGTCACGGCCTGCAGCATGTCGAAGCCGAAGGCCAAGATCCGGGCGACAAAGAACGGGATGCCGATCACGGCGCGGCGGCGCTGGATCACTTTGAGCATGCGGCCCATCAACCCGCGGAAGCTGTCGACCTCGGGCCCGCCGAGTTCATAGATGCCCGGGGCCGCCTGACCCAGCGCGCCCTTCACGGCGGCCTGGGCCACGTCATCGACATAGACCGGCTGGAAGCGGGTTGTGGCGCCGACGACGGGCAGGATCGGACCCATGCGGGTCATCCCGGCAAAGCGGTTGAAGAAGCCGTCCTCGGTCCCGAAGATGATCGAGGGACGCAGGATCACGGCGCCGGGGAAAGCGGCCTGCACCGCCGCTTCGCCTTCGGCCTTGGTGCGGGCGTAGTCGCTGGCCGAGCCCGCGTCGGCACCAATAGCAGAGACGTGGACCATGGTCCCGACGCCTTCTTCGGCAGCGATCCGGGCGATCCGGCCTGCGCCTTTCGCCTGCACCGCGTCGAAGGTGTTCTTGCCCAGCCCGTTCAGGATGCCGACGCAGTTCACCACCGCGTCCGCGCCCCGGATCATCGCGCGGACCGAGGCATCGTCGCGGATGTTGCAGGCCATCGGTTCGACCTGGCCCGGCGTGCCGTAGGGCTTGACGAACAGGGCCTCGTTCGGGCGGCGGCAGGCGACACGGACGCGCCAGCCTTCCTTTGCCATGCGGCGGGCGATGTAGCGTCCGACAAAGCCCGAACCGCCAAAGATGGTGACCAGCTTGCTCATCCGCGCAATCTCCAAAGGGCGCCTTGGGGCACCGGAATCCTGGCGGATGAATATCCGCGCCGTCCGGTCCGGGCAAGGCCAAAGCGGACGTGCGAAATTTCGTGGCGGGGCCGTTGACTCTGCCAAATGGCCCCGTTACATCGCCCATCAGTGCCCAGATGGCGGAATTGGTAGACGCACTGGTTTCAGGTACCAGCGCTGCAAGGCGTGGAGGTTCGAGTCCTCTTCTGGGCACCATTACTTTGAAGAAAACCCTGCAACATTAATATGTTGCTGGGTTTTTGTCTTTCTGATCCCCCGACCAATCCCCCTTTTGCATATTGTTGCCCTGTCTTAGGGAGTCCGCCAAAGTCTGACGTCCAGATGGGTTTGCGAGGTCCTAAGAACAAATACCGTCGCGTCCAGGTATGAGGGCGGACGCCACCTTTCCCCGTCCAGCCTTTGGCGTGCAACGACCTTGCCCCTACGCTGTGGTACAGATCTTCCCTTCCGCCCATTGAAGATGTGATCATTGTGGGTCGAAAGCGACTGAGCGGACGCGAAGGGCGGGGAGCAGTCATCTGCCTGCCCGCGGCGGCGCCCACCGGAATCCCAGCACCGGGACCACGATCAATTGCAGGACCGGGGTAAGGCCGGTGCCCAGGACCGGCAGGCGGGGCATAGCTTCGCGATAGGCCCAACTTTCGCGGACCTCGGTGTTCAGCCATTCCGAGAAGATTGTATAGCTCAAGGCAAGGAGCACGGTGGCCGCAGCGACAGCGCCAAATCGCTGAAGTGGCCAGGCGTTGCGCCCAAGCACGGCCAGAGACAGAAGCAGGCAGATGCCCGCGATCATCACGTCACCGACGGTGCAATGCAGGACGGCATAGCCGATCTGGCCCCAGCTGCCGTCGACCCACAGGGTGTAGAGCGGCACTTGTGCCACTTCCCACAGCAGGTTGCCCGCCGCCATCGCCGCCAGAAAGCGCAGGATTGTCGGTCTGGCGGCGGGTTGGGCAGCGGGGAGGGTCATGGGTCAGTCACCGGTGAGGGCATCGATCCAGCTTGCGCCCCCGTCCTGAGAGACGACCAGCCGCCCTTTGGCCGATAGGGCTGCAAGGCGAAGGGGATCGACCGAGGTTGTGGCGAGGAACAGGAGATAGCCGTCGGGCAGGTCAGAGGAGACCGAAGTGATCTCTCCGCCCTCGGACAGCGTCACCAGGCCCCGCGAAAGGTCCACTGCCCGGACCACGCTATCCGCCCCGGCATCGACGGTATAGACGGGCACGCCCTCGATCACCGGCTGCCAGGTCGCGCCGCCGTCGGGGCTGAGGAAGAGGCCCGTCTCCGTCGCCGCGTAAAGCATGGCGGCATCGCGGGGGGCGGTGGCGATATCGATCAGCTTCTCCGGCGCCTCGCCCGTCGCCTCCCAGGTCACCCCGCCATCGGCGCTGCGCTGGACGCGGCGGTCGTGGTCGATACCGTAGATCACCGCGGGGTCGGCGCGGCTGACCTCCATGCTGTGAAAGTCGACCGGTCCGTCCAGCCCGTTCGAGACATGGGTCCAGCTTTGCCCTGCATTGTCAGTCCGGATCACCCCCATGTTGCCGCCCGTCGCCGGATGGCCGCTGGCAAAGGCGGTGCCGGGGCTGCCGAGGACCGCCGAATAGCCCATGAAATCGTCCTGCGAGCCACCGAGCCGCGTTGCCGTGCTACTGGACAGATCGACCGCCCAGAGCCCGTTGTGGGTGGCCAAGGTCAAGCTGTCCGCGCCGCCCGATCCGGGGCCGATGCCGTGGACATGGGTGGCGGACATCAGCTCTGACAGCGGCAGGCTGTCCTGCGCCATGGCGGGCGTGGCCAGCAGCGCTATCAAACCAAGGCGAAGCATGTGACGGTCCCCCTTCATGCTGACACCACGAATTCGGTCATCATGCCGGTGGCCAGGTGCGGCATGTGGTGGCAGTGCAGCATCCACCGCGCCGCCTCGCCCGCGTCAAGCGCCACGGTGACCATGCCCATCGGCGGGACATGGAACGTGTCGCGCCGGGCCCCGTTCACCGCGCGCCTGTTCAGGGCCACGACCTGGAAGTGATGCCCGTGCAGGTGCATCGGATGGGCCATCATCGACATGTTGTGGAAGGTCAGCTGGACGCGCTCCCCGGTCCGCGCGTCCACCGGACCGTGGGTGCCCCAGCTTTGCCCGTCGATGGTCCAGAGATAAGGCATCATCGACCCGCCCAGCAAAAGGGTGTCGGCGCGGTCCACCGGCCGGTCCGCCAGCGGCACCAGCGCGCTGAACTGCGTCTCCTGGCTGAGGTCGCCGGAAAAGGCCGGATGCGCCGTGTCGGACGTCCCCGCAATCCGGTCGATCGCTGCGCTTTTGGTGGCCAGGATGATCCCGGTCCGTTCCATCGCGCCTTCGCGAAGCGCGAGGACCGGAAAAGCCCCGCCCTCCGCCGGCAGATCCAGCTCGATGTCCAGCCGCTGGCCCATGGCGAGGCCGAAGCGGCTGCCCGCGACCGGGTTGATCGGGTTGCCGTCGGTCGCCACCGCCCGTCCCTGTAGCGCTCCGGTGTCGATCCAGAACACCGTCGCGGCCGAGCCGTTGATGATCCGCAACAGCACGCGACCACCTCTGTCGACGGCCACGACTTCGGGGTCGTCCAGCGTGCGGGCGTTGGCGAGATAGGCGTCGAAGTTGAAGTCGTTGAGGTCCATCGCCCCCATCGACATGCCGTCCATCATGGACATGTCGTGGCCCATCCCACCCATGTCCATGCCGCCCATGTCCATTTCGCCCATGTCATGGCCCATCGCGCCCATGTCATGCGCCATGCCGCCCGTGCTACCAGTGATCTCGGCCAGCACCTCCTCGGCCGGGCGGAAGCTGAGGTCCTGGAGGAGGATCACCACCTCCTGCCGGTCGGCCGCCACATCCTCGGCCCGCCGCACGATAAGGGGCGCGGCGAGAAGCTCCATCTCCTGCACCGGGATGTGGGAATGCATCCAGTGCGTGCCGGGGGTGGCGGCAAAGTCGAAGGACCGCCGTTCGCCCGCCGCAAGCGCCGGTTGCGGCATGTCTGGGACGCCATCCTGCGCGTTGGGCGGGATCTGGCCGTGCCAGTGCAGGATGGTGGGCGTGTCGAGTTCGTTGACCAGGTCCAGCCGGAACGCCTCATCCGGATTCAGGATCAGGCCGGTCGTGCCCTGGTCATTCAGGATGCCCTTCGCGCTGACGGCGCGGCCGCCGATGTCCAGCGTGCGGGTGGTGGCCCGCAACAGGCGGGGGGCGGTTTCGGCCCGCAGGCCGCGCGGAAGGAACAGGGGTGCGGCAAGGGCCGCGCTGGCGGCAAGGAAGCCGCGACGAGAGAGAGTGTGCATGTCAATGCTCCGAAAAGGCAGGCGCGTCCCGCGCCCGGGTCTGAAGGAAACGGTTCAGACCAGGCCTTTCGGCGGGCGTTCGGAGGGGTCAGGACGTTCACGATCGATCAACCGAGCCACGCGCAAGGGGGCAGGGCGGACGGTGACGAAGGGCGTGCTGACATCTTCGGGCGGGATCAGGATCGCAACGACGGCGCAGAGCTGCTTGCAGGCTTGCGCCGGGTGGCTTGAGGCAGGAATCTGATGGTCCGCCCCAAGCGTCGCATGCATCCCCACCGCCGCTGCCATCGGGCAACCCGACTGCGCCTGGGCCATGGGCGCCAGCATCAGGGCCAGCGAGCAGATGAGGGCGAAAAAGCGCAGCATCCGGTCCGTTCCATCTTTGCAACAAGAGTCGCAGCTTTCACCGCTGGCGGACATGATTAGGATCAAGCCCGCCAGCGCAGTTTCACGTCAGGCGGCGGCGAACCCGGCCTCGGCCAGCGCTTCACGCACGGTGACTTCTGGCAGCTTCGTGTCGACCGCGATTGTGCGGGCGGGCAGGTCCGGCTCGACCTTGGCCTCGGCATCGACCGAGCGGACTGCGGCGGTGACACTCCGGGCGCAGCCGCCGCAGTTCATGTTGGGGATGTGCAGGTTCAGCATCGTCTGTCTCCTTGTGACCGGAGAGTCCGGTCCTTGTTGCCTCAAGATGGGGCTTCCCACCGTGGGAGGGTCAAGCCTCGCATCGAATTAATTCGCGCACGGGGGTCAAATTTCCGCGCGCCGCAGCCGCAGCGCATTCAGCACCACAGACAGGGACGAGGCGCTCATCGCGAAGGCGGCGAAGATCGGGCCGATCAGGATGCTGGTGAAAGGGTAGAGGAGGCCCGCCGCCACGGGCACTCCCGCCGCGTTGTAGATCAGTGCGAAGAACAGGTTCTGCCGAATGTTTCGCATCGTCGCCCGCGACAGCTTCCGCGCCCGGACTATCCCATCAAGGTTGCCCTTCACCAGCGTGAAGCCTGCACTTTCGATCGCCACATCCGCCCCGGTGCCCATCGCGATGCCTACGTCGGCCTGCGCCAGCGCCGGCGCGTCGTTGACACCATCCCCTGCCATCGCCACGCGATGCCCGGCCTCCTGCAGCTCGCGAATGATGCGGGCCTTGTCCTGCGGCAGCACGTCGGCACGGATTTCGTCGATTCCAAGGCGCGCGGCGACGGCCTGCGCCGTGCGGTCGTTGTCGCCGGTCGCCATGATGATCCGCAGGCCCTGCGCGTGCAGAGCCTTCAGCGCGGCTGGAGTGCTCTCCTTGACTGGGTCCGCCACGCTGACCAGCCCGGCCACCGCCCCGTCCAGCACGATGAACATCACCGTCTCGCCCTGATCACGGCGGGCATCGGCCTTGGCGACCAAAGCCTCGCCGCTGAGGTCCATGTCCTGCACCAGCCGCAGGTTGCCCAGCGCCACCGGCCGCCCGTAGACGACTCCCTTCACGCCCTTGCCGGTGATCGCCTCGAAATCGCTCGCCTCGACCATCTGCACGCCGCGTTCTTCGGCTCCGCGCACGATGGCTTCGGCCAGGGGATGCTCGGACCCACGCTCCAGAGAGGCGGCAAGGCGCAGCACCTCGGCCTCGTCGTGGCCTGGTTCGGGCAAGACCGCGATCAGGCGGGGCTTGCCCTCGGTCAGGGTGCCGGTCTTGTCGACGATCAGCGTGTCGATGGTCTCGAACCGTTCCAGCGCCTCGGCGTTTTTGATCAGCACCCCGACCTGCGCGCCGCGCCCGGTGGCGGTCATGATTGACATCGGCGTCGCGAGACCAAATGCACAGGGACAGGCGATGATAAGGACAGAGACAGCAGCGACCAGCCCGTAAGAGAGCGACGGTTCCGGCCCCCACGCCGCCCAGGCGAGAAACGCCAGAACGGCCACAGCCATGACTGCGGGCACGAACAGGCCCGCGACGTAGTCCGCGTATTTCTGGATCGGCGCCCGCGACCGTTGCGCCTTCGCGACCATCTCGACGATCTGGCTGAGCAGCGTGTCCGACCCCACCCGCGTCGCCCGGATGACCAGAGCGCCGGTGCCGTTTATCGTCGCGCCAGTCACCGGGTCATCAGTGACTTTCTCAACCGGAACCGGCTCGCCCGAGATCATGCTTTCGTCGACCGAGGACCGGCCTTCCAGCACCACACCGTCGACCGGCACCTTCTCACCGGGCCGCACCCGCAGATGGTCGCCTACCTGCACTTTTTCCAATGGCAGTTCGGCCTCGGTCCCGTCGGGCCGGATCACCCGCGCGGTCTTGGCGGCCAAGTCCAGCAAAGCCCGGATCGCGAGGCCGGTGCCCTCGCGGGCCTGCAACTCCATCACCTGACCGACGAGGACTAGTGTGACGATAACCGCCGCCGCCTCGAAGTAGAGGCCGACATGACCCATATCGTCCCGGAAGCCGTCGGGGAAGACATGGGGGGCAAAGACGCCCACCACGCTGAACCCCCAGGCGGCCAGGACGCCCATCGCGATCAGGCTGAACATGTTGAGCCGCCAGGTCATGAAGGACACCCAGCCCCGCACCAGGAAGGGCCAGCCGCAGTAGAGGACCACTGCAGTCCCCAAAGCCAATTCGATCCACATCGAAGGGCGTTCACCGTAGATGCCGCGCACCCAGCCAAGGCCCAGCATTGGCCCCATCGCCAGAACAAGCAGAGGCACCGTAAACACGACCCCGACCCACATCCGCCGGGTGAAGTCCACCAGTTCCGGGTTTGGCCCCTCAACCAGCGCGCTGCTCACCTCGCGCTGCAACCCCATCCCGCAGATCGGACAAGAGCCGGGCTTGGCCTGACGCACCTCAGGATGCATCGGGCAGGTGTAGACCGGCCCGTGCCAGCCCTCGGGCACCGTGTCGAAACTGCTCTCCACGGGCTTCACAGCAACCGGCGGCTCATCCGCCGGGACCAGGGTCATCCCACAAATCGGACAGTTCCCCGGCCCGTGTTGGCGGACTTCCGGATGCATCGGGCAGGTGTAGATCCGGTGAGCATCGTGATCGTGGGTCATGGTGGTCTTCCTTTCTCAGGCGTCAGCGGACGCGATCGAAGGCCCGTGTCTTGCGCCGGTCGCGGGTCCTGGGCAGCGGAGCCACCGCCTCGGTGCTGCCCAACGTCGTCAGAATCGGGCAGTCCGGTCGGGTGTCGCCGTGGCAATGCGAGGCCAGGTGCAAAAGCGTGTCGGACATCTCCTTCAGCTCCTGCATCTTCTTCTCCAGCGCCGCGACATGGCCCAGTGCGATCTCCTTCACGCTGGCGGAGGCCCGGGTGCGGTCGCGCCAAAGGGTAAGAAGATCGTCGATCTGCTTGACCGTGAAGCCCAGGTCACGCGCGCGGCGGACAAAGCGCAGCGTCTGAAGGTCGTTGTCCGAGTAGACCCGGTAACCCGAAAGCGTCCGCGTGGCGGGGCGGATCAGGCCGGTTTCCTCATAATAGCGGATCATCTTGGCCGAGATTCCGGTGGCCTTCGCGATATCGCCGATGTTCATGACTCATCTCCCTTCTGGGTGACTACAAGAAGCCTGCGCCTTCCCATCGTTGGAAGGTCAAGCCCGAATTGGAGTTCGGCCTCAAAAGGCGTGATCAGCGGCCAGAAGCCGCCTAAGGCGCGGCAACTGCTCGGCGGCCGTGCCCCAGATTGCCTTGCCATCGACCAAGGTGATCGGCGCGATCCGCAGGCCGGTCCGGCGACGCGCCTCTTCCGCGATGCGAGGGTTGGTCAGGTCACGCTCGACATAGTGGACTCCCTGGGCCGTCAGCCAGCGCTTCAGCGTGGCGCAGTCGGGGCAGGTGGGGGTGGTGTAGATCTCGACATGGGAATGGGACATCGGTGCCTCCTTTAGGACAGGGTTTGCGCGGATAGGGCCTCTCCCGGAGCTTGGCGCGCCGGGTTGGCAGGGGCGAAGCGCTTGAGCCGAAGCGCGTTGCCCAGCACGAAGACCGACGACAGCGCCATCGCGCCTGCGGCCAGCATCGGCGACAGAAGCGTGCCGTTCACGGGATACAACGTCCCCGCCGCAACCGGGATCAGGGCGGCATTGTAGGCGAAGGCCCAGAACAGGTTCTGCCGGATGTTACGCAGCGTGGCCCGCGACAGTCCGATGGCCTTTGGCACGCCGCCGAGGTCGCCGCCCATCAGCACCACATCGGCGCTTTCGATGGCGACATCGGTGCCAGTCCCGACGGCAAGGCCCACATCCGCCTCGGCCAGCGCCGGGGCGTCGTTGATCCCGTCGCCGACGAAAGCCACCTTGCGGCCGCCCTCGCGCAGCGCCTTCAGCGCGGCGACCTTGCCCTCTGGCAGGACCTCGGCCACCACCTCGTCGATCCCCAATTCCCGTGCGATGGCCTCGGCCGTGCGCCGGTTGTCGCCGGTGATCATCGCGACCTTCAGGCCCAACTTGTGCAGCGCCGCGATGGCCGCAGGGGTCGTCGGCTTGATCGGATCGGCCACCGCGATCAGGCCGGCGACCTTACCGTCGATGGCGACGTAAAGCGGGGTCCGCGCGCGGCTTGCCAACACAGCCGCAGTCTGGGCAAAGTCGGCGGTCTTTAGTCCAAGCGAAGTCATGAACCTGTCGGCCCCCACCTCGACCCGCCGGTCGCCCACGCTGGCCCGGATGCCGTAGCCGGGGATCGCCTCGAAGGCGTCGGCCTCGGCCAGGATCAGCCCTTCACTCCGTGCCGCGTCGACGATGGCCGTGGCAACCGGATGCTCTGACCCCGCCTCGGCCGCCGCGACCAGCGCCAGCACGTCCGAGCGCGAGAAGCCGGGGGCGAGGATGAGGTCGGTGAGCAAGGGGCGGCCTTCGGTCAGCGTCCCGGTCTTGTCCAGCGCGACGACGTCCACCGAGGTCAGGCTCTGCAAGGCCTCGCCGTTCCGGAACAGGACGCCCATCTCGGCCGCGCGGCCGGTGCCGACCATGATCGAGGTCGGCGTGGCCAGGCCCATCGCACAGGGGCAGGCGATGATCAGGACGGCGACGGCGTTGACCAGCGCGAAGGTGATCGCCGGGTCAGGCCCCCAGACCCACCAGACGCCGAAGGTCAGCGCGGCGGCCAGCATCACGGCAGGCACGAACCAGGCCGTGACCCTGTCGACCAGCGCCTGGATCGGCAGCTTCGCCCCTTGCGCGCTTTCGACCATGCGGATGATCTGCGACAGCATCATGTCGGCGCCGACCTTCTCGGCCCGGTAGGTGAAGCTGCCGGTCTTGTTGATCGTTCCGCCGGTGACGGGCGCGCCTTCGCCCTTCTGCACCGGCACTGGTTCACCCGAGATCATCGCCTCGTCCACGAACGACGACCCGGTTAGCACCGTGCCGTCCACCGGTACCCGGTCGCCGGGGCGGACCTGGACCACATCGCCCGGCTGCACCTCGTCCAGCGCGACATCGACGAACTCCGCCCCGCGCTGGACGCGGGCGGTCTTGGCCTGAAGGCCCATTAACCGGCTGATCGCCTCGGAAGTGCGGCCCTTGGCCTTGGCCTCCAGGAAACGGCCCAGCAGGATCAGCGTGACGATGACGGCCGAGGCCTCGAAATAGACGTTCGCCGTGCCCTGCGGCAGCAGCCCCGGCGCGAACGTCGCCACGACCGAATAGGCCCAGGCGGCGGTGGAGCCGAGGACGACCAGCGAGTTCATGTCGGGCGCCAGCCGCAGCAGCGCCGGAACGCCCTTGCGGTAGAAGCGCAGGCCGGGGCCGAACTGCACGATGGTTGCCAGCGCGAAATACAGCAGGTAAAGCGGCGTCCGCCCCACGCTCATCGCCAGCCAGTGGTGCAAGGCGGGGATCAGGTGGCTGCCCATCTCCAGCAGGAAGATCGGCAGCGTCAGCCCGCCTGCGATCAGAAGGTCACGCTTCAGGCGGCCCTGCTCCTCCTCGCGCGCTGCGGCCTTGTCCGTGGCATCGATCTTCGCGGCCTGCGGCTCATACCCCGCCCCGCGGATGGCGGCTTCGATGGCCCTGGCCATCGTTGGCGAGCCATCGGTGGCCTGCACCGTCGCCCGCTCGGTCGCAAGGTTGACCGAGGCCGACAGCACGCCCGGCACCGCGGCAATCGCCTTTTCCACCCGCAGCACGCAGGAGGCACAGGTCATGCCCTCGATCCCGACCTCCAGCGTCGCGGCCTCGACATCATAGCCGGTGCCCCGGATCGCAGCGACGACCGCCTCGCGCACCGGCGCGCCGTCGTAGCGGATATCGGCACGTTCCGTCGCCAGGTTGACCGAGGCCGAGGCCACTCCCGGAACCTTCGCAATAGCCTTCTCGACCCGGGCCACGCAGGACGCGCAGGTCATGCCGGTGATGCCGAGGCTGTCGTGGAGTGTCGGGGACGGGCTGTCGATGACGTCCTTCATGGTGGGAATCCTTTCGATGCGAGATGCGTCGAATCAGGTTCTGGGGCTTCCAACGATGTCAGGGTCAAGCGCCTTGTCGCGGCCCTGTCCAGGAAAGGAAACGGGCCGGGAAATGGTTCCCGGCCCACTCCGTCAGCTGCTTGTCCGTTGGGTTCAAGCGGCGGTGTAACCCGCCTCGGCCACAGCGGCCTTGATGGCTTCGGGCTTGGCCGAAGTCTCGATCCGCACGCTGCGGGCGGGGACATCGGTCACGACCTCGGCCGCCGGATCGACGGATTTGATCGCGGCGGTCACGCCCCGGGCGCAGCCGCCGCAGGTCATTCCGGGAAGGGTAAGTTCAAGCATGTTCAGGTCCTTTCATCACGTTCGGCAAAGGTGCCGTTGCGCCGAGATGGGGTTTTCCAGTGTTGGAAGGTCAACACCCCCACCCTGAAAAAAACTTCGGACCAGGTGCTTGACCCTGACAGCGTTGGAACCGCGACGACAGGGAGGACCGGGCGATTCGCCCCGGCACAACCCCTGTCTTCGAAGGACTAAAACCATGACACCCTCACTCGATCCCAAGCGGTGGAAGGCGCTGGCGCTGCTTTGCGCCGCGCAGTTCATCGTGATCCTCGACACCTCGATCATCGGCGTGGCCCTGCCCGCCATCCAGGCTGACCTCGGCTTTACAGACGAGGGCCTGAGCTGGATCTTCAACGCCTATGTCATCGCCTTCGGCGGTCTCCTCCTTCTGGGCGGCAAGCTCGCCGACGTCTTCGGTGCGCGCCGTATCTTCCTGTGGGGCTACGCCATCCTGACCGGCGCCTCGGCCGTGGCTGGTCTAGCTGGCAGCCAGGAAGTGCTGCTGACGGGCCGCGCCCTGCAAGGCGTCGGCGCGGCCCTGATCGCCCCCGCCGCGCTGACCATCCTGATGCGCCTTTTCGGCGGCCAACCTGCCGAGCTTGGCAAGGCCTTTGGCTTCTGGGGCGCATCGGCCGCCGCCGGTGGCACCGCGGGCGTCTTCCTGGGCGGCGTCATCACCGAATGGATGAGCTGGTCCTGGACCTTCCTCATCAACCTGCCGCTCGGCCTTGCCGTGCTGGCCGCCGGCCCCTCGATCCTGCGCGCCATTCCGGGCACCCGGGGCAAGATTGGCCTGATCGACTCCACCCTCGTGACCGGGGCCATCGTCGCGGCGGTCTATGCCATCGTGACGGGTGAGCATGTGGGCTGGTTCGTCCCGCAGACTCTGGGCCTTCTGGCCTTGGCGGCGGTCCTTCTTGTGGCTTTCCTCTGGCTGCAGGCCGCGTCGAAAAGCCCGCTCCTGCCGCTGCGCATCTTCCGCGCGCCGGGCTTGGCCGCGGGCAACCTCGTGATGGCGCTCCTTGGCGCGGCCTGGATCCCGCTGTGGTTCTTCCTGAACCTTTATCTGCAGACCGTGTTGAACCTGTCGGCCTTCGGCTCGGGCCTCGCGCTTCTGCCGATGACGCTGGTCATCATGGTGATGATGGTCCGCCTGACCGGGCCGCTGATCGGCCGCTTCGGCATCAAGCCAGTGATGGTGACGGGCCTTCTGGCCCTGGCGCTGTCGCTTGCCCTCTTCGCAGGCCTGCCCGCTGACGGGACCTTCGCGGCGAACGTGCTGCCTCTGTCGCTGCTGGCCGCCATCGGCATGTCGCTGGCCTATATCCCGGTCACCATGACCGGCATGGGCGGCGCGGCGCCGCAGGACATGGGACTCGCCTCCGGCCTTATCAACACGACCTACCAGGTCGGCTCGGCCCTCGGCCTTGCCGTGATGGTCTCGCTCGCCGCCTCGATGCAGGGCGAACCGGACGCGATGCTCGCGGGCTACCAGACCGCCTTCATCGGTGCGGCCGTGGTCGCCGGAATGGCTTCCCTCGCCTCGCTGATCTTCGTGCGCGGTGGGGCCGCCGCTGCCGACGTTCCAGTCGGCTGACGAACCACCTCCGCGCCCCTGCCAACCGGGGCGCGGAGCCACCCCTCCCAATTCAACAGACACCCCATCCGGTCGAAAGGACCCTGAAATGCTGACCCATCTCGCCCGCGCCTGGCGCATCTATTCCCACGAAAAAGCCAGGGCCGCGCTCGCCCTGCGTCTCGGCCCGCACCTCGCCCGTGACATCGGCATCGACAGCCCGCATACCCCCGATACAGCTCACGATCGATCATCCGCCTTGCCCGCAGGACAGCCACCCATCATTCTCCATCCTGCAGTTTGACTAGGTCGGGACGGGAAGATGGACAAGCTCTCGGTCATGCAGGCCTTCTGCCGCATCGTCGATCGCGGCAGCTTCGCCCGTGCGGCCGAGGATCTGGGCGTCTCCTCCGCGCTCCTCAGCCGCGAGCTGCGGCTGCTGGAAGACAGCCTCGGCACCACGCTGATCACCCGCACGACCCGCAGCATGTCGCTGACCCAGGCGGGACGGGTCTATTATGACGAGGCGAGGGGTATCCTCGACGCCGTCCACCGGGTCGAGGACAGGATCCGCGAAAGCGCCCGGGCGGTTGTGGGACACCTGCGGATCAATGCGCCCTCGTCCTTCGGGCAGTTGGTCATCGGTCCCATGCTCCCGGCCTTCTTCCGGCGCTACCCCGACCTGCGGGTCAGCCTGACGCTGGACGACCGGGTGGTCGACATGGTCGAGGGCGGCTTCGACCTAACCCTGCGCATCCGGTCCAGCCTCAAGGACTCCACGCTCCGCGCGCGCAAGATCGGCGGAGTCAAGGTCGGCATCTTCGCCTCCCCCGCCTATCTGGCCGAACGGGGCACACCCGCGACGCCTGACGACATCGCCGGGCATGACGTTGTCGGCTACCTTTTGTCGGAACATCTGACCAGCTGGGACCTTCGCGGCCCGGACGGGGCCTGCACCGTCGCCGTCGACCCCTGGGCGCGGGTCAGCAGCAGCTTCGTGCTGCGCGACCTCCTGATCGCCGGCTGCGGCCTTGGCACGCTGCCCGACTTCATCTCCCGCGCGCCCGAAGCCTCCGGCGCCCTCACTCGCGTCCTGCCCGGCTTCGAGCTCCCCCCGCGCGAGATCTGGGCGATTTCTGCGTCCAGTCCGTCCAAGGACCTGCGGATCGCCGCCTTCCTCGACCATCTGGAACAGGCGCTGGCCGGGGAACTACCCTCTTCCTCGTAAAGACTGTCTTGCGCCGCAACCGATGTTTCCTGGCGCAGCCATGACTGATCTTCCGGGCAGAGAAACCCCTGCCCATGAGGATCAGATGACCCGCATACTCGTGCTTTACTATTCCAGCTACGGCCATGTCCGCACCCTGGCCGATGCCGTGGCCGAAGGTGCCCGGACTGTCGCCGGAGCCACGGTCGACATCCGCCGCATTCCCGAAACGGTGCCGGAGGAGGTCCGGAAAAGCTCCGGCTTCGTCGACGACGACACCCCCGTTGCCACGCCCGCCGATCTGGCCAGTTACGACGGCATCCTTTTCGGCACGCCGACCCGCTTCGGCCTGATGGCCGGGCAGATGAAGCAGTTCATCGACCAGGCCGGAGGCCTCTGGATGCGGAACGCGCTGGTCGGGAAGGTGGCCGGAGTCTTCGTCTCGACCGGTTCGCAGCATGGTGGGCATGAAGCGACGATGCTTTCCACCCAGATCGCGCTGCAGCACTTCGGTCTCTTGATCGCCGGGCTGCCCTACAGCTTTGCCGGACAGACCTCGGGCGACGGCATCATCGGTGGCGCTCCCTACGGTGCGGGGACCATCGCGGGGTCGGACGGCGGGTTCAGCCCCAACGCGACCGAGCTTGCGGGCGCCCGGTTCCTTGGCGCGCATGTCGCCGACATCGCCGCCCGTCTGACCGCCGGCACCGCTGCGCGGCTGGCCGCCTGATCGGAGGGGGAAAGCATCATGCTAAGATCTATCGCCCGCTCCTGGCAGCAGCGCGCCTTGCAGGCTGAACTGACCAAACTGGCCAACCGGCTTGGTCCACATCTCGCCCGCGACGTTGGGATCGACGGGGCCTTAGCGCCCCGTGTCCTGCCGACCCTGCGCCCGGTTTGACGCGAGTCAGCAATGCCCCGCGCGCTCGACCTTGCCCTGACCGCCGTTGCCCCGATCATATGGGGAAGCACCTACATCGTCACCACCGAATCCCTGCCGCCGGGGTATCCGCTGACGGTCGCGGCGCTCCGCGCTCTCCCGGCGGGGCTCCTGCTCCTTGCAATCACCCGGGTCTTCCCGCCGCGGGAATGGCTGGGCCGGATCCTTGTCCTGGGCGCGCTGAACTTCGCCATCTTCTGGGCCTTACTGTTCATCGCGGCCTACCGGCTTCCCGGAGGCGCGGCCGCGACGCTCGGGGCACTTCAGGCCCTGATGGTCATCGGTTTCTCCCGTTGGCTCCTCGGCACACCCATCGCCGCCATTGCCATCATCGCGGCGGTGCTGGGTGTCGGAGGCGTGGCACTCCTCCTTCTGGGTCCGGCATCGGGCTACGATCTCCTTGGTATCGTGGCGGCGCTGGCAGGCACGGTTTCTATGGCGGCAGGAACCGTCCTAAGTCGGAAGTGGCAACCGCCGGTCCCGATCCTGGCATTCACCGCATGGCAACTGACCGCAGGAGGGTTGCTACTGGTCCCGATCGCTCTGCTGATTGAGCCGCCCCTGCCGCCCTTGACGACGACCAACCTAGCTGGTCTGGCTTGGCTTGGTCTCGTGGGCGCTGCGGCGACATACTGGTTCTGGCTGCGTGGCGTCGTGCGCCTTGGGCCCGGCGTGACGGCGATGTTAGGGATGCTCAGTCCGGTCTCAGCGGTCGTGTTGGGGTGGATCTGGCTTGACCAGTATCTGACGGCGTCGCAGCTACTTGGGGCATTCCTTGTAATGTCGGGGATCGGGCTGGGCTATGCCTCTAACCGCTCGCAAAACTTGAAGCCGAGCTCTTCCTAACTAGGCTGCATTGACGGATGGACCCCAAGAAGTGCAGCGAGGGAAGGAGGTGCCGACGGTCCGCTAAGGGCCGAGAGCGACTGCAAAGACGCGATGTGCGGTCTTCACCCTCCTAAGTTGCAAACTCGAACAGCTGGTTCAGCGGCAGACTCCGCGCGCGGGTTCCGGTCAGGTCGTAGAGCGCATTTGCAAGAGCGGGCGCAGCTGGCGGAGTGCCGGGCTCCCCGACTCCGCCGATATGACCGAAGGCTCCATTGTTCTGCAGCACCTTGACCTCGAACCCTGGTGTGGTGTGCATCCTGAGAGGCTCATAGTTGGTAAAGTTCTGCTCAACGACCGACTGGTCGGCGAAGGTGATGGCGCCCTGCACTGCGGCGGAAAGGCCGTAGACCACCGCGCCGGTCATCTGCGCCTCAATGATGCCCGGGTCCATGGCGAGGCCCGGGTCGCAGGCGATCCAGGCGCGGGTCAGCTTGATGCCGGCGGGGGTATCCTGCACCTCCAGCACCTGAGCGACGGGGGTGCCGAAAGAGTAGCAGTATGCGACGCCGCGCCCAAAGCCAGGGCGCTTCAGGCTGTCCCAGTCAGACATGTCCCGCACGGTTTCCAGAAGGGTTGCCGACGGCCCGTGGGTGTCACGCATAAGGTCCAGTCGAAAGGTCAGCGGGTCGGCCTTGGCCGCATGGGCCAGTTCGTCGATGAAGCTTTCCAGAAAGAAAGCGTTCATCGAGTTGCCAACCGACCGCCAAAAGCCAAGCGGCACTGTCAGGTCGGCAACATGGCCGTCGTAGCGGTAGTGCGGCAGACCGTAAGGCTGGTCAAACCCGCCTTCGACGGTCGCGCGATCGGGGCCGGGAGGCGCGAACCCGACCAGCCGCGACAGGGCATTCCGGCTTGCCGAGGGCGCCGCAGTCCGACCCCATAGTGCCGTGGCTTTGCCGTTCTCGACCCGCCCCGACAGCCGGGCGATGGCGGCAGGGCGATAGAAGTCCTGCGTCATGTCCTCTTCGCGGCTGTAGGTCAGCTTGACCGGAGTGTCCGGCATTGCGGCGGCGATGCGGGCTGCCAACACGGCCGGTACCGGATCGGTTCTACCTCCAAAACCTCCGCCCATCACTGGCGTGTGCAGCCTGACCTTGTCCGACCCGATCCGAAGGGAAGATGCGATGGCATCCCGGGTCATGATCGGTGCTTGGTTGCCACACCAGACTTCGACTGCGCCATCGGGTTTGACCCAGGCAGTGGCGTTCAGCGGCTCCATCGAAGCATGAGCCAGGAAAGGGATGCGGTACTCGGCTTCTATTCTGTCGCCTTTGGCCAGTTCAGCCTCGACTTCGCCGTCATCGCGGAGCCGCGAGTCCGGCTCGGTCGCAAAGGCCGCCTCGATGCGGGTCATCATGGCAGCGGTGTCGACCAGATAATCCGCGTCGCCCCATTGAACATCTACCAACTGCGCCGCTTGCATTGCAGTCCAGGTATTGTTGGCAATGACCGCTATGCCGTTGCCAAGGCCGACCACTTGATCGACCCCCGGCATCGACAGCGCGGCGGCCGGGTCAAAGCTGGTCATGGCGCCGCCGCGCTTTGGGTTCATGCGAACCGTAGCAAATTTCATGCCGGGAAGCGTGATGTCGATCCCGAAGGTCTCGGTCCCGGTACACTTGCCCACCATGTCGAGGCGCGGCATTGTCTTGCCGATGTAGCGCCAGGTCGAAGGGTCGCGGAGCGGAACGTCCTCCGGCACCATTGTCGCGGCTTCTTCTGCCAGTTCGGCATAGGTGAAGGTCTGTTCGCCGATAACCTTTCCGCCTTCTGTTTTGAGTGTGTCAGGCAGGACGCCGAGCCGCTTGGCCGCAGCAGCCTTCAAGGCCTCTCGCGCACCGGCGCCTGCCAGGCGCATCTGCACGAAGCCACCAATCGCGCCCGTCGAGCCACCGGTCATCTGCAGCGAGAAGATCTTCGGCACGGCAGCCAGAATGGCGTTGTGAGAGTTTTCCCGAAGCGAGAGCTGGTAATCGGGCTCGTTCGACATCCGTTCAACAAAGCCTGCGTTGTAATAGGCCTGGGCGGGCGGCCCGTGCAAGACGCGGACCTGTTCCCAGTCGACGTCCAGTTCTTCCGCCACCAGTGCGGCCAGTGTGGTGGAAATCCCTTGCCCCATCTCGGCCCGCGGGGCGATGACGGTGATGCCGTCCGCGTTGATGATGACCCAAGGATTGAGCGGAGTGGAGCCAGGGGCAGGCGTTAGAGGATTGGCCGGGACTTCGGCGACCTTGTAGGCCCCGAAGGCCGCGCCACCGACAACGGCAGCACCCAGCACAATGAACGACCGACGGGTGATGGTTTTCCAGGATGCCATGTCAGCCCGCCTTCATCATCGTTGCAGCCTCATGGATCGCGGCGCGGATACGGGGATAGGTGCCACAGCGGCAGAGGTTGCCCTGCATCGCATCATCGATGTCCTGGTCCGTCGGGTCCGGGATCTGAGCCAGCAACGATGCAGCCTGCATGATCTGACCGGACTGGCAGTAGCCGCACTGCGCGACCTGGTGCTTGACCCATGCCTCCTGCAGCGGGGCAAGGGCACCCGGCTGGCCAAGGCCTTCAATGGTGGTGATCTCGCCACCTGCATCGGCCAGCGGGACCTGGCATGACCGGACCGCTTCACCGTCAATCAGCACGGTGCAGGCCCCACAGGCGGCGACGCCGCAACCGAACTTGGTGCCGGTCATCGCCAGACCGTCGCGCAGCGCCCACAGCAATGGAACATCGCCGGGAAGGTCAACCTGGCGCCGGGCGCCGTTTACCGAGAGGGTGAAGGACATCAGGATCTCCGCTGTTTCTGACAATTTGGACTCAATATGTCAATTTGTCAATGGCCGGTTTGACGTCAGGTCGGGGGTCCCGTATCCTGTACGCATGACCATGCAGGACGAGCCGCAGATCGACACGAAAGAAGCCGCGATCCTGCGCGCGGCCTTCGAATGCTTTGCGCGCTATGGGCTTCGGCGGACCTCGATGGCCGATATCGCGTCGGGTGCGGGCATGTCCCGCCCGGCGCTTTACCTGCACTACGCAGGCAAGGAAGACATCTTCAACGCGCTGGTGCGCATCCATTTCGAGACCTCCGAAAAGGCCGTCGAACGGGTGCTTGCCAAGCCGGGCCCCGCAGCCGAGGTCCTGCTGGCCGCCTTCCATGCGATCGACGGCGAGGCCGTGGAAGCGATGCTCAACTCGCCCCACGCTGACGAGATCCTGTCGGCGAACGGTCCGTTTTCGCAGGCGGCCGTTGTGGAGGCGCACGCCCGGATCACGCGTCACATCGCGCGCTGGATCGAGATTGGCGTGTCAGAGGGGCGCTTCAGCCTGGACGGGCTGCACGCCACCGCCGACGAGTTTGCCGCAGCAGTGATGGCGACGAAATTCGGGATAAAATCCTTTGCAAAGGACTTTGCCGACTATCGCGCGGCCCAGGGTCGCGTTGCGGCGATCTTCGGAAAGGCTTTGTCGAGCAAGTAGAGCGAGACTGGGTCCAGTGGCATAGTCAGAGGAATCTCCATGCACACTGCTTGACGGCCCCTCAACTTCGACTGGGACCATAAGCTATTGTCTTCCAAGGCTAATGCCATGAAACCGAGCCGCGAAACTCAACAAACGAGCGACCATAAGCCTACCAGGCGGGTTTCCTCTGACAAGCCCTTTCGCCCGCGGCAACCCGAGTCAGGCGCGCGAATGCTCGCGCCACGGGGCGTCTGACATAGACCGCACGGACCGCACGGGCGGACGCCGACGTGCTGGACCGCATGGGCCGGGCACTGGAACTGACCCCCACTCCGCCGGAAGATCCTGATCGCGCAAGGCTTTCCGCTCTCGTGGCGCGCCACGAAGAATCGGGCCGCTATCGCCCGCGATCTTTGGCTTGCCCGCGAGATCGGGGCCCTGACCGCGGTGCTTCCGGCTCATCACTAAGCGGTCGAGGAAACCATCGCCGCCCCGATCGAAACCCGCACCCTTTCGCCGCCGAAGTCCGCCGCCTGCGCTCGGTTCCTGGCATCGGACCGATGATGGCCGCCGTACTGATCGCCCGACTGTTCGCCCTATAGGTTATGCAGTGAACGCCGGAAGAGACCCCCGGCGTCCTTAGAGTTCAAATCGCGATCGACTGTTCGACCTTCTTCACCTGGACCCGGGCCAGGCCGAGGTTCGCCTGGGTCTTGTCCAGCGCGACATAGAGGAAGACGGTGGGCGTCTTCTCCATCGGGCGGATCAGGTGGTACTGCTTGCCGAGCGTGATCAGGATATCCTCGATCTTGTCGTTCAGCCCCAGCATCTGGATCGCCCTGTTCTTGGCGCGCACGACCTCGGTGTTGGCGGCGCTGGCAGCGTCGAGATCGAACTTCCCGCCGCCGACAGCGGACATCATCATCCCGGATTCGCTGTCGACGAGGCAACCGCCGATGAAGCCGGTGATTTCGTTCAGTGCAGAGATATCGAGAGACATGGCTTTTCCTTCAAGGGTTGGAGTGGAAACAGAGGCCTTCCCCGGGTCGGGTGCAGCCTTCGGCTGGGCGGGCCGGGTCGGCCGGGCAGGCCGCTTGATGCCCAAGGCTCGGTCAATCAGTTTCACGTTCGATTCCTCTTGCCCGGTGAGTTGACGAATATCCTCCAACCAGTCTTCGGCGGTCTGGTACCGCTCTCCTGGGAACAGATGCATGGCCTTGTCGATGCTTTCCAGAAACCCCGCCGGATAGCCGACGAAGTTCCCGGCCAGCGGGATGACCGGATCGGGTCCATGCGCGGCGCGGGCGGCGATCCGGGTCTGGCTGTCGGCGGGGGCCTCGCCGGTGATGGCGTGATAGAGCGAGGCGCCGAGTGAGTAGATATCACTCCACCGGCCGACATTGCCGCCGGCGAAGTAAAGCTCGTGCGGGGAGTAGCCGTCCTTGACGATGGTCAGGGCGGATTTCGCTTCGTTGCCGGTGTCGGAAATCCAGCTGGCGGCGCCGAAGTCGATCAGGACCGGCTCACCTTCGGTGTTGATGAAGATGTTGTCGGGCGACACGTCGCGGTGCAGGATGTCGTTGTCATGGACATAGGCCAGGGCGGCGATCATCTTGATGGCGAGGGTCATGATCCAGGCTGGGGTGCGCAGGATCCGGTTGTCGTCGATGATGTTCAGGAGGTCGTCGCCCTGGATGCGGTCCAGGACCATGTAGGCGGTGTCGTTCTCCTGGAAGACCTCGTGCACGCGGACGACATTGGGGTGGTGCAGGGTGGACAGGCTGCGGGCTTCCTTGAGGAAGCATTTCAGGATCTTCGCCATCTCGCGCTGGCAGCCTTCGCTGCGCGGCCGGACGGACTTGCGCAACCGGCGGCTATGCGCGCCCGAGAAGCACTCCTTGATGACGACATCCTTGCCGGTCTGGTCGGTGGCGAAGTAGGTGATCCCGAAGCCGCCACAGGTGATTGTGCTGTCTATCCGGTACTGATCGTGGAACAGGACCGAACCGGGGGGAAGCTCATCCGGGGAGGAGAAGCCAGCTTCGGTGTCTATCGTTTCGGCATACATGGCACGAAGATCCATTGTCAGGCCGCAGTGACGGCGGAGTTGGGGGGAGTCCTTACCGCTGCACCACTCTACCCAAAGGTGCATCCGGAAAGTGTCTGGAGTTGGGCGTTTCCCTCGACTCCGTGCTTAAGGAAAAGGCCGGATTGCCGGGGTCGTCGAAGGGTTGGCAGAAGCGGCAGCTCACGGAAACTGCCTTGATGATTGCAACCCAGGGTGGATATTGCACACGGTTGCAATACTGCAATGTTCTTTAGTGTCGGCCAGTTACAGGCTCGACTGCCAATTCTGTGCCGACCACAATCCCGGACAACCCGGCGAGAATGCCGGACTTTGGTCGCGGCGCTTTGTTAATGCCCAGTTAATTTTGGGTTAACGGTTTGGGCGTTATCGCGACATTGCGCCGCACTTGCCGAAACGTAGGCGCGCTCTAACTGCAGCGATTCGCTGCATGAAACGAAATCCTCGGCCCCAGCGCCAAGGCAGGGTCATGCACGGAGCCAGGAAGCGGGGGCCTTGCAAACGGCCTCACCACCTGGACCGTCAGATGAGGTTCTGGCCCGCCCCTTGGATTCACAACCTCCCCAACCGCTCCGTCAGCAGCCGGTAGAACCCGTCCCGGTCCACGGAGCCCACGAACATTCATGGACAGGAGGTTAAGCTAGCATAGCGCGGGCCTCGAACTCCATGGGGCTGAGGTAGCAAAGGTTTCAAATGCGCGCGTATTGTAGAAGCGCTCGATGAGTCGAACACGTCGGCACGGGCTTCGTCGCGGGTGCGGTAGACTTTGCGGGGGCATTGTCAGAAGAAACTGATCTGCTAATCTCAAAGCCGGGAAATCTAGAGTCGGTCGCGTCAGACTGCTTAGCAAAGCTCAAGCAAGCTTGGGGTTTTGTCCAGCTGGCGGGTAAGGCGGGCGCAGGATGGCGCCCCTGGCACATTCCTCTGACCAAGCCCGAAATTCTCTTGTCCGTCTGCAATCCCACCGGAGCTTGAATGTCGGCCTCAATTGAACATCTGCATCTGCAAGCGGAGATGACTCCGACGCCGATCGGCTCCAGCACTTTGCACCATCAGGCGGGGCTTCTGGTCGCGACCTCCGCTCCCAACGGTCCGAGCGGCGTCGCGCTTCTTGGAGCCTTTTTCGGGGGACACCGCCATGACTTCACGGTCTGGGTTCGCCTGGGAACTGCCGAAGTGCTACGGATCGAGGTTCACGGTTCGATCAGCCGAATGAGCAAGGTCGTCGTTCATATCGCGCGCGACGGGACGATCCTGCTCCGGGGCGAAGAGGTTGATCGTCTGCAGGTTTGGTCCAAGAACGACGGGCTGCAGATCGAGCTGTCTTTTCTTGCCTATGTCTCGGCGGTCGACTGGATCTATCTTTTCGGCCGCGACACAACCGATGCCGCCGGTCCGGTCCTGTCCTGTGCCGGGGCGAGCCTGCAGCCCGTGGCTGAGGCACGCCCTCACCCCGTCCGCCATCTTCCCCTGCGTCGGGTGGCCGACGCGCATGCGATCTGCCAGTCTTTTGCCGTCCTCAACAACGTCTTCACGCTGACATTCGAAATCGTCAGGCCAGGCAGCCGTCTGGTCGGACTAGGCCTGACGACCGATCTTGAGGTCTTGCAGGCGCGCTGGTGGACCTGGGCGCTGCAGGATCTGCAACCGAGGCACGGAGAACTTGTCGCCAGCCGACCGGTCCACCCCATCCCGTCGCCGGCCTTGATGGACGCGTTCGGACCGGGACATTCAGGCCTGGGCCACGCAATCTCGGGCGTCTATGCCGATTGGCATGAATTGGCCCGCCAGACAATTGCCGACGCGGATCGCCGGGCTAACCTGACGCTCCACGCCCGTTTCGACTGCGGGGCGGTGATCGATCTGCCCGTGACGGATATCCTAACGAACCCCGAGGCTCTTCCGATCAGCCATATGCTGGTTGACCGATATTGCGCTGAACATCTAGCAACCTGTGGAGGCAAGCCTGTCTTTCTGGAGGTCGGCGCCAGGGGTCCGGCCAGTGCCCGGATGCGCCGCAAGGTCGAGGCGGGCTGGACCTATGTCGGGATGGATTATCTCGCCGATAACAACGTTGATATCGTGGGCGACGCGCACCGGCTGACCGACCTGATCGCACAGGGATCAATCGACATGGTCTATTCTTCCGAGGTCATGGAACATCTCTTATCCCCGTTGCGCTTTGTTCTTGAGGCAAATCGCGTCCTCAAGACGGGCGGGCTCTTCATCGCCCGGATGCCGACGATCTGGCCCCTGCATGCCGAGCCGTGGGATTACTGGCGGATTACACGACATGGCTGGACATCGCTTCTGAATATCAACACCGGCTTTGAAATCCTGGACCGCTGCGAGGATGGTCACGCATCTGTCGTTCCACACCAGCCTGAAACAGGGTCAGGCGTCATGCACATGGCCTCGGCTCCGGCTCCCATGCTCACGATGGTCGTCGCCCGCAAGATTGCCGAGGTGCCTGTGGACACCAGCGGCTGGTCGCCCGGGCTGGCACTTGGCAGCTACGACCACGCTTAGGTCCGCCTCAGCGACCCGTGCGCTGAAGCTGCAACGCCTCGACATGGAGACGGGCGAGCTCGGGATCACCGCCACAGGCCTGCAACTCGCGCAACCACATAGCCGCTGCTTGCCCCCGTGCATTTTTCCGGCAGAAATCACCTTTGAGGAACGGGAACCCGCTGCGCAAGAGCTCGCGCCAGAGGTGGTGGGTCGGGTTGAAGGTCGGCCGAATGTCCAGATCGACACCCGACAGGTCCGAAAGCGGGAAAAGACAGAGAGAGCGCAGCCCCAGCAAGCCTTCGAACACCTGTCGCAGAAAGACCTCGTACTGGAAGATGGCATGTGTCTTGGTAGTCAAGTCGCGGATCGACGCCATGAAGGATTGTACTGCAGGATGCCGCAACGCCTCGCCCTTAAGGCCCCAAAAGAAGCTTTGGAAGTGCCGCTCGGCAAACTCGGATTCGGTCAGGAAGAACAGCGGAGCGGGGCTGGTCGCGACTCGTTCGACAACTGCTTCGAACGAGGCGAAGGGCCCAATTATGCTGTCGTTGGTGAACAGCAAGAGCTCGGCGTCCCACAGGCTGGGAAACCGCGTGAGCGCATCGCGCCACCCTCCGAAATCAAAGCCGGAATTGTCCCGCGCAATCACCACGGCCGCGAGGTCGAGGCAGTCCACTGACGGCAGCAGGTCCGACCTACCGTTGACCACTAGGACGACCGCGAAACCCAACGCCTTAAGGCGCTGCAGGTAATGCCGCGTATAGGGTAGGATACGTCCGTCCGGCGCATAGGTCACGAAGACTGCGGCGCGACGCCCGGCAAACCTGACCCTGCGCCGCGCATGCGATGTCAGCCGGGCACGAGCAGAGACTTCGGTAGGTTCGCCGGGACAATGGGTCTCAATCGCCCGACAGCGACGGCGCACGAAGGCGACCTGGCGATTTCCTGCAGCCATGCATTCTGCTGAGAGGTAGCGGAGGGCCGAATGGCGCAGATAAAGCTTACGGCGCGCCTCTCGCGAAAGCTCGACCCGCCTCGGACCCGCGATGCTGCCGCCGCGCGCATGGCCAACATAGCAGTCGTCGGCGATCCGCAGATGAAACCCCGCGTCCAAGGCGCGCAAAGAGAGGTCTTGGAATTCCCCGTATCCAAAGGGAAAGAGGTCAAGATCGAGCCCGCCCAGCGCGTCATAGATGCGGCGATCGACAAGCACGCAAAAGCCGTGAATCAGCGCACTGTCCGGCGCGCCGAAGACCTTGACCATCGCCAGCCTGCTTTGCAGCAGGCTGATCATGTCCGTTGAAGGCATCGGCGTGTCGGTATAGTTCCCGTTGGCATCAAAGATATCGCCAAGGTTCTGCCAGCCTGCCGCATTGGACAGCGGCCCGACCATCGCGACACGCCCATCCGCAGGCATCGCAGCGTTCAGCCGGTCCAGCCATCCCGCGCTTACGACGCAATCGCTGTTCAGGGCTACAAAGCGCTTTGTGCGGCTTGCGGACAATCCCCTTGCGAGTGCGCGCGCATAGCCGACCGTGCCTCCGGTCCGAATCACCCGCAGGTCAGCCCGTCCACGAGCGGCGTCCTGCATCCAGCGCCGCGTCGCGGGAGAAGATCCATCGTCGACAAGGATGATCCTACCCAAAGCCGGGGTGCGGTGGTTGTCGAGGCTTCGCAGACAGGCCTGCAGATGCTCAAGTCCGTCGTGCACGGGGAGCACGACGTCAATGGGGTGTACGGGCGCATCATAGGCATCATCAGCGCGCAACCGTGTTGCCGGGACCGGCAAGCCTACCGCCGTCAGGAATTCTTCGGCACGGGCGGTCGGTGAAGCCTGCATGAAATCGGCGAAAATCTCCCGGAAACAGCGGAGCGGGGCAGCGCGCGTCGGAAATGCCTCGCACAGTTCCGCCGCAAGGATCAGGGCGGCCTCATAATCGCCCAAGGCACGATGGACCTCACATTCCAGTAGGGCCGCCTCAGCTGGATTTGCCTTAGCAGAGTAAAGCCAAGTCAGGTCAGCAATCGCTTCCGGGGCACGATCCAACTGAATAAGGGCAGAAGCCCGCACAAATCGCAGATCAACCTGGTCTGGGTTTCGAGAGAGAAGCGCTTCAGCCTCGTTCAGCGCGAGCGATGGGCATTCGGCTGCCAGATAGGCAATTGCCAGCGAAATCCTTGCCCCAGGAAGCTCTGGCGCAATCTCCAGCGCGCCGCGATAGCTGGCGATGGCGTCAATGATCTTATGCTGGCGGTATTGAGCCGTTCCGAGGCTGAGCAGCGAGTCTGCATCCTGCGGGTCCTGTGCCAGTGCATCTCGCCACCACCGTTCGGCGGCGGCCATGTCGCGACGCCTCATTGCCGCACTCGCGAGCGCGATGCTCAAGGAAGCGCTGGTCTGGCCAAGGCGGGCCGCCTTCATCAGGCTCCAATAGGCTAGGTCGGCATGGCCTTGGGACAGGTACGCCATGCCGCGATCGACTAGACGGGGCGCGATCACCTGAAGTGCAAGCTTCCATTTGACTGATCTTCGCGGGGAAACTGCGGCGAGAGCGGTCTTGCGGCTATGCTGTCGCACCATCGTCCAGCAGTTCCTTCTAGCCCCCTATCCTGATCGAGGCCGGGGATCAGCACACGCTGTCGATATCTGCCCAGCCGACAGAGAACTGCGGGCGTTCATTCAAGAAGTCATAGGTCAGCGTTGCTGCGCCTTCATCGAAGGTGTAGCCGATACCTGCATCCAGACCCCAATAGCCCTCAAAGAACCACGTCGCCCCGGCGGCGCCGACAACCTGATCTGGCTTGTCATTGGACAGGATCTTGCCGGTGACACCCCATGCGGGCTGTTCCCCGCCGCCGAAGTTCACCGAGATGCCGACCATCACGGTTGGGTCCGCAAATGCTGGACAAGACAAGAATAGCGTCAAGAGTGCGGTCGAACTAGCAAGCGATCTCATGGCGCCTCCGCTCTACTACAACTTCACTTTGCCCTTCTCCAATATAGTAGTATTCGCCTCTTAGTTGTTTTTTGTCAATGCTCGCGGCTGCGAGATGGAACTCAATTGGATCGTCTCATATATTGCGCGGCGTGGGGCATTTATTGCGCGTCCCCCCCGCGCGCCCGGGCCAGGACGTCGGAAAGAACCTGTAACGACGATGACAGGTCCGCATGGTCGCCCATTTGAACGCTTGCCAGCAGGGAGGTAGTCATCGCCTCGGACAATGCGATGACGTACTGACGCTCCGCAAAGGGCAGGAAGCTTTGCGCCTCCTGACCGAACTGCAGATCGACATCGGCGCGGCGCCGCAGGACAGTCAACGCGTCATCGACCATCCGCAGCTTTGTCCGCCGGTCGTTGTCGCGGTGTCCGACGAGAATCCCACCAAACAAGAGTACCGTGCCCAGCCAGGACGGGTAGCGCTCAAGCTCGGCCAGGGGTGTGCGGATCTCAAGTAGCCGCGCGATGTCAGCCTGCATCAGATTGAGTCCATAGGCCTCGCTCGCAAGCGCCAAAAGGCGGTTCCAAGCTGCTTCAGCAACATCGGCAAATCCGGTGTTCAACCCGTCCTTGAGCAGTCGCGCCAGCGCACCGCCGGCGATATGCGGATCCTTGTGCCGGGCATAGCGCTCCAAAAAGGCAAAATAGCGCGGCCAGTCCGTCCGACCGTAGGCAACGGCGGGAAGTTCGGACCGGCTGGCCCATACGATCATCTGCCCGTCATGCGTCTCGATGCGGAAATGCAGGCCGCGACGGTTCAACATGTGCCGCATTGCCTGCTCAGACAGCATCGCATAGTGAAAGCCCGGCGATAGTGCAGCAATAAGGCGCGCACGATCGCTTGCTGGATCGATGGCTGTGGTCGACGGCGTGGTCAGAACAAGGACTGACCGCTGATCCAGCATTGAGACAAGATCCTCCATGAAACTTTCGGGGTCCGGGGTGTGTTCGATCACCTCGCTGGAGTAGACCACGGCAAACTGGCGGTCAGGCTCGCTATGGCGATAGGCGTCCAGCATCTGTGGACGGATATCCACCTCAAGCTTGGCGCGGCCAACCTCGCCGTAATACGAACTTTCCAGTCCTACCGCTGACCCGTGGTTGGAAGACCAGTAATCAACCACAAAGCCAAAGCCGCAGCCGACATCGATCAAATCGCCCTCTGGCACCGGGTCAAGTGCATTGAGTGGCGCGAGCATGGTGGTTATTCCGGCGCCAGCCTGGACGTAGTCCAGCCAGAAAGCCTCGCTGACGAAACTGTGGTAACCGATCACCGGATCTACACCGTCGAAGTAGTGAGAAAGGCAGGACAGACACTCGATCAGGCGATGCTCGCCCAAGTGACTGCTCACCGTCAGGATATGCTGGCCGCCGGTGGCCCCGCAGACGCGGCACGGACAGTCCGCGCGCACCTGGGGAGTGTCATGGAATGTGACTTCGATCATCTCCTGGATCCATTCATGTGCCCGACCCGGTCATGTCGGTCGCAGCATCCGCACCGCTAAATTGCGCTCAGGGTGGCATCCCCAGGATCGTCAAGTTAGGTCACATGCCACGCCCTGTCCATTGTCGGTGAATAGCGCTTAGGAACCCGGATCGCCCTCGGCGGGGACCTTGGCTGACCAATTGTATGATGCTCTGAGGAAACCGGCTTGCGAGTATCAATCAGGTTCGGTGATGGCGGGATGCTGACCGGGGTAGCTCTTCTCCTTGTGCCGGATGCGTACGGTGTAGACCGGGTAAGTGAGGAGATAGTGCAACTGCCCTCGGGTGAAGGGAAACATGCCACGGGCAAGACCGGATCGTGTGATCTCGGACAGCTAGCCTTCATCTTCTGCGGTTGCGAAATGCATCTCGATCTGGCGCAACTGAAGTTTCCAGGCGTTGGCGGTTTGATCGACGTAATCTGCCCAGCGCTGATCCATGCTGTGCACCATCGTCGCGCGGCATCCCTTGGCCGTCGGATCAATGGAAAGAGTCACAACGGAATTGTTCTCTTCCTCTTCTTCGTCCGAGGTGAACCAAGTGAAGACGAGCTTTCGAGGCCGGTCTATTTCGCGGTAGTAGCCCCAGTTCACCGCCTCGCCGTCCTCTCGCATGTCCGTGAAGGTGAACTTGCCCCCAATGCGCGGGTCTATTTCGATCCTGCGTACGTCAGTTGAGGGCATTCCGGGAACGGGTTGCGCTGCCCACGACCGTACCCTGACCGGATCGAGCCACGCGTCGAATACACGCTCGGCGGGCACATTGAATTCGTGAACGGCTTTAGCTTCGACCAGTTGGGGCATGGGTCTTCTCCCTTGAGCTTTTCTGATGGATCAGTCGTTCTTCGGCAGCCCCAGCCGGGCGGAATACAGCGCCTTCAGCTCTGGCGCTCCAGCCCGAATGGCACGCAGTCCCACGATGCGCCCCACTGGGCAGCTTTCCAAGAAGCGGTCCAGGACAGCGATGCAGACATGCCACCCGGCCGCAAAGCTGGAAAGGTGATCCGGCAATGTCGTCGTATGCCGCAAGATCAGGACAGTATTGGTGTCATCCGATTGCAGATCCCACGTCAACACGTCTTCCCCCCAGCGAAAGACAAGTAGTCGCGCAAAATCGGCTTCCAGGACCTCGCCGTCCAACAACCCGGTGTCGGCGCTGTCATCCGTCATCCGAAGACGTGCGGGGCCAAGGCTGTCCAGCGGTCGGTCCGATACGAAGGGCAGCCATTCCAACTGCTCGGAGGGTTCAACGAGGGCACGCCAGACCCGTTCAGGCCGATGGCACAGCGTCCTGGTGAAGATCAGCGTCGCAAGGCCGTTCCAAATCTCGCTTCGCACATCCGCCAGGGGACCCAGATCAAGCGCACCGCTCATCAGTGATCACGCTTTCGGTCAAGATGGCGTTCGAGGGCATCCAGATGCCGGCTCCATAGCTCTCGATAAGGTTCAAGCCAGGCATCGATGGCTTTGATCCTGTCAAACTCAAGTTGATAGATACGCCGTTGCGCGTCGGTACGGCTGCTGACGAAGCCCGCGTCTTTCAGCACTTTCAGGTGCTTGGAAACACTCGGTTGGGTCATCTGCAACTGGGCGGACAGGCTGTTTACGCTTGCCTCGCCCGTGCGAAGCCGGTCGAGAATGCTGCGGCGGGATGGCTCGGCCAGGATGGCAAAAGTGTCTTGCGGCATGCGGGGAGTATGCCTTTTGCGGAATATACGTGTCAAGGTATATAAGAAACAGACGGATGCGGGCGCGCAAGTAGGGCCACTGCCTTCCAGAAGCCGGCACCGGAAGTTTGCGCATTTTTACAATCGTCCGGCCGCCGCCTTGCCTAGGTTGACTTCATCGCAATCCAGCATGGATCGACCAGATGAACCGCCGTCAGTTCGCCAGCACACTCACCGCTTCAACCTTTCTTGGCGGTGTTTTCGCCCACACCACCTTCGCACAGGAGAAGACTGCCATGACCACGCCGACACCCTTCAAGATTGCCTTTCCCGCGGCGGACATCGAGGACCTCAAGGCGCGGCTTCGGTTGACACGCTGGCCGGACGAGCCTGTCGGGGCGGGCTGGATGATGGGCACCAACCTTGATTACATGCAGCGGCTGACCGACTATTGGCTGAACGGTTATGACTGGGGCAAGGCAGAGGCCGAGCTGAATGCCCTGCCGAACTACAAGGTGTCGATCGACGGGATCGACATGCATTTCGTCCACAAACCTGCGGCCCGGAAGGATGCAACGCCGCTTCTGCTGCTGCACGGCTGGCCGGATTCCTTCTTCCGCTACCACAAAGTCATCGACCGCCTGTCCGAGGATTTTAACGTCGTCGTCCCCTCAATTCCGGGCACGGGCTTTTCTGGCAAAACAGCGTTGCCGTTCGACACAGTTGCCGACCTTGCTGCAAAGCTGATGACCGAAGTTCTGGGCTATCCGAAGTTCATCGCCGCGGGGGGCGACATGGGATCGGTCATTGCCATGTCCCTGTCGCAGCGCAATCCCGACAAGCTTCTGGGCTATCATGTGACCGATGTCGGCTATCCCGACCACACCACCGACTTCGCGGCACTCAGCGGACCCGAGCAGGCATACGCCGGAGCCTTGCAGCAATGGTTCTTCCAGCACGGTGCATTCAACATGGTGCAGTCCTCGAAACCGCAAAGCCTGGCCTTTGGCATGACCGACTCGCCTGTCGGGCTGGCCGCCTGGATCCTCAGCTTCATGGCGGGGATGGGCGTTGGTGACGAGGTTGATAGCCGCTTTGGCCGCGACGCGCTTTTGACCAACATCATGATCTATTGGCTGACCGGCACCGCGGCGTCCTCCTTCCGGATCTACAATGTGAACGCCATGCAGCCACTGACAACCACTGGAACAGACACCAAGGTCCCGGTTGCCGTCGCGACCGAAGCGCCGATCCCCGGCATGGTTCGGATGCCGCGCGAATGGGCCGACCGGCAGACCGGCGGGAATGTCGTCCAGTTCCACGACCTGGAGACCGCCGGTCACTTTGCCGCCTGGGAGGACCCCGCATTCTACGTTCAGGACCTCCGGGAATTTGCCGCACTGCTGAACGGCTGACCTGCCTTGCTTCTGGCCGGAGGACTGCCGTCCGACCGGCCAGTTTGCCACACAGGGCCGATGTACCTGGCTTTATCTACCTAAGGTCATATGGAGACTCGAATGAGCGACTATCCTTTTGCCCTTGTTGACGTCTTCGCCGAAGCGCCGCTGCAGGGAAATCCCCTTGCCGTGGTCGATGCGGCGACCGGTCTGGCGGACGAGGTGATGCAAAAGCTGGCGGCCGAGTTCAACCAGGCTGAAACCACGTTCATCTTTCCCAGCGACCGGGCGACGCGCAAACTGCGGTCCTTTACGGCCGCCGGATCCGAGGTCTTTGGCGCCGGGCACAACGCACTGGGCGCCTGGATCTGGCTTGGCGAAACCGGGCAGCTTGGCGCGCTGGACCGGCCGGTCATCTTCCATCAGGAAATCGGGGACCAAGTCCTGCCGATCCGCGTCTGGCGGCAGGACGGCCGCATCCACGGCGCGATGCGGCAGGCGCCCCTGACCCTTGGCCGGACAGTTGACGATGTTACGGCCCTGGCAGCGGCGCTTGACCTTACGGCCGCCGATCTACTGCAGCATCCCGAGGCGCGGGTGGCCGACACCGGGGCGAACCATCTGATGGTCAGGGCGCACTCGCGCGATGTCGTCGACGCGGCACGGCCTGATGCGCGGGCGCTGCTGCCCTGCCTCCGCGACTGCGGGGCCGAGGGCTGCTATCTTTACGCCTTCGACGAAGGTGCGCCCGAACTGGCCTACGCGCGGTTCTTCAACCCGACAGTGGGACTTTGGGAAGACGCTGCCACCGGCACGGCTGCCGGGCCCCTGTGCGCCTATCTGGACCATCACGGGATGCTTTCGACCAGGAAGCAGTTGGCGATCGAGCAGGGAAGGCTGATGGGTCGGCCAAGCATTTTGAGTGTCACGATGGCTCCTGACGCAGAATTGAGTGGCTCTGGCGTCGTCGTAATGACGGGGCAACTTTCCCTGTGATCCGGAAAGCAGATTGCCGTGAACCCCAAACGATCAAGTGAGGAAGTTACCATGCAGAAAGTCGTCGGCATCGGTGGCGTGTTCTTTCGCGCCAAAGACCCAAAGGCTCTGGCCGGATGGTACGAGGACGTCCTTGGCGTCGACATCAATGACCGAACCTGGGTGCAGGAGCGTGGCCAGACAGTCTTTGCACCGTTCAGGGTCGACACTGACTACTTTAGCCGCCCGGAGCAGCAGTGGATGCTCTGTTTCCGGGTGAATGATCTTGCCGCGATGCTTGAACAACTTCGTGCTGCAGGGATCACAGTTCACCAGCAGCCCGAATGGAACAGCGAGGTCGGTGAGTTCGCGCGCATCCATGATCCCGAAGGAAACCCGATCGAACTCTGGCAGCCGTCGGACTATTCGCTTGGTCTGATGTAATAACCTAAACCCGTCAGATCCGGTGAACCGCTTCAAGGTCCGACGGAAGGCAGCCCATGATCTTCTTGATCGACTTGATCATGTGCGGCTGATCGGCATAGCCAAGCTCGGCCGCGACATCAGCGCCGGCACCACCGGCCTTCAGCCTACGCACGGCCTCCTGCGCCCGTCGGATCAGCCGGAAATCCGTTTGCGTTATGCCCGTCGTGCGCATGAAATTGTGCTGCACCGTCCGATCGGGCGCTGGATCAGCCGATCCTTCCAGCACCTTGGCCACCAGGTCGTTCGTCCTGAGCACGCGCTTCTTTTCCATTGCCGCGACAATGGCTTCGGCATTGTCGAAGGTCGGCAACGGAAGCATCAGCCCTTTGGCGTCGAACCCCCCGTCACGCACCGGAAGGAACCTTATTTTCGCGCCGGTCGGAGGTGCGGGGTCGTCGGCAAAGTGGACATGACCGGCTAGGGCAATGGCCACCACCTCTTCCCCGGCCAGATGCGGCACGTCGACTGGTCTCGCCCTCTGGCCGACATTGACGACCCTTGGCGCGGCACCCGGCGTCAGTAGGAGGAACAGGCGCCAGCATCCGTCCGGCGTCGCCCGATAGACGCCGTCGTCGTGAAAGGAAAACCGCCAGACGCTGTCGATCCATGGATGCGAGGAGACGCGTCTATAGAAGTCAAAGGCCATAGCCGGAGGTTAGCGTTTTCCGTGACTTCCGGCAACCGGACGCCACTCATCGGTGTACGGAATACCGGATTCTCCGCGCAAGCGCGCAGGCCTAGCCCTGATTGCAGGTATAGCGCAGTAGGACCGTTTCGCTTTGCGGAAGCTGGCGCTGTTCAACCACGGCCAATCGGCCGGACGGCGGAGCCAGAAAGAGCCGCTCGCCTACGCCGAGCACAGTGTTGCCGACAAGAACGTGCAGTTCATCGACCAGACCATGACCAAGCAACGCGTTCATCAGACGACGACTTCCGTAGGCCACGACATCGCCGTCGGTTTCGGCTTTCAGGCTGCGGACACGGGCGTTGACCTCCGCGCCTCTGACGATCCGGGAATCGCCCCAGGGATCGGTCGGGCCAAGCGTCAACTGATTGCTGACCACGCTCTTGCGCGCCTTGGCAAGCCGACCGGCGATGTCCGCCAGCAAGGGATCGGGCGCGATTTCCTTCAGCACCTCCGGCCAGAAGGACCGCAGAATGTCAAAGGTCACGCGCCCGAACAGAAGCGCCCCCGCACCGCGCAGCAGGTCCAGATTGTGCTGGTCGAACTCTGCCCCCATGGGAAGTCCGTTCAGATCGCCCGCAGGACCCGCACAGAACCCGTCAAGCGACATGAGATTGCTGAATATAAGATTTGCCATAAGTTTCGCCTTTCCATCCAAGTTGCATCGTGACGCAGCCCTAGTTGGAGGCCCGTCATGAGGAATGAGACGAGCGCGCGCGGAAACTAATCGGACCCCGGCCAGGTTTTTAGAGGTTTTCTTCCGGAAGCCCGAAGCGGCGATGCAGCGCCGGATCAAGGAAGCTGTGCAGATGTACTATCCGGTCACCACGGAACTCTGTCAGCAGGATCGCCGCCATCTGGAACCGGTCTGCGCCTTGGGGCTTGAGGTAGCAGGCAAACCCCGCCCGTCCATTTGCGCGCAGTGGTTGAAGCCGCCAATCCGTAGCAAAGACACGCTCGCGGAAGAACAGCGCAACCTGGTCACGCCCACTGAACCAGGCCGGAAGCGGGGGCATGGTGAAGCGGGCATCCTCGGCAAGCAAGTTGACAAGCGCGTCGACGTCCCTGCGTTCCCAGGCCGAGACGAAGGCGTTCAGCAATTCTCCCTGCCGGTCGGGCGAAGGAAGCCGAGGCTCCGCTCGGTTCGGGTCGTGCGGAAGCCGTTGACGCACAGTGGCGCGCGCCCTTTGCAGGGCGCTCGTCACAGCGGGTACGGACAGTTCGAGTAGCCCGGCAGTTTCCGCTGCGGAAAACTCCAGCACATCGCGCAGCAGAAGAACCGCGCGCTGCGTGCCGGGCAGAAGCTGCAGCGCCGCCACAAAGGCCAGGGACACCGTTTGACGGCGCGCAAGATGATGGAACGGATCGCCTTCGTCTGAACCTTCATCGGAAAGGTCTTGATCCGGACAGGGCTCTACCCACACTCGCCCCGGGATCAGCTCGCCAAGATCGGCGGTCGACTGAAAAGCCGGGCCATAATCTGGGGACAAATGACGCCTGGGCCGTTTCGAAATCAGTCGCAGGCAGACATTGGTGCCGATCCGGTAGAGCCACGCCGCGAAAGAGCCGCGCCCATCATAGGTTGCAAGTCCGCGCCACGCGGCGAGCAAGGTTTCCTGAAGGGCGTCGTCAGCGTCATGGGGCGAGCCGAGCATCCGGTAGCAGTGGACGAAGATCCGGCGACGATGCGGGGAAACCAGACTTTCGAACGCAAGCTGATCGCCCGCACGGGCCCTGCCGAGACGGTCTTGCTCGCATTGAACCGGGGGAGAAGTCATGCGTCCTCAACCGAAATCTGCGCGGGCTCGCGGCAATGCGCGCAAGTGACTGTCGCAAGCGTAGGGGGGCCAAGACCGCGGTTCAACCTTCGCTTTTTGCATGCCCGCGCCCTGCGCCGGTCAGGTTTGCGCATTTCTACAATTTGCCTACGCGGCCAGAGACTGCTCTACTCCTCATTCCCTGCCGCATGTGGTCCACACCGCTGAAAGTAGCCCTGAGAAACATGAGTCACGACACCGCATTCCTTCGCTTCCAGCAGCAGCTTCTAACGGGGGCGCGCAGGAACTCAGTTTCCGACATCGTCGAATGGTTCGGCGCGATCCAGGCGCAGGATTTTGGCGCTGCCCTCTGGACCATCGGCCAACGCTCGGACAGCCTGACGTTTGCCGACGTCGAGCGCGCGATTGCTGATCGGCAGATTGTCCGAACCTGGCCGCTGCGCGGAACCATCCACTTCGTGCCCGCAGCGGATTTGCGCTGGATGCTGGCGCTTACCGGCGCGCGTCAGAACGAACGATCCTGGTCCGTCTTGCGGGGTGTGGGTCTTGACCAGACGATCGTGGATCGCGGGAGGTCGATCCTCGAAGCGGCGCTGCGCGACGGGCCGCGGACCCGGCCCGAGATTTATGCAGCCTTCCAACGGTCGGGCCTTCCGACCGAGAAAGGCGCAGGCCTTCATGTCATCGGCTACTGGGCGCAGGCGGGCTTGATCTGCTTTGGCGCCCATCGCGGCAAACAGCCAACCTTTGTCCTGCTGGATGATTGGCTTGCAGATACAAACCATCACACGCCTGACCCGGACACGGCGCTTCGAACCCTGGCCGCCCGCTATTTTCAAAGCCGAGGTCCAGCGACCGACCGAGATCTTGCTTGGTGGTCGGGTCTTCCCCTGACAGTTGCGCGCCGGGCGATCCGGCTTGCGGGCGATCTGCTGGAGGAGCGCAGGCTGAACGGGGGCTCACTTTGGCTGCACCTGTTCAACCCGCCACGGAAGTCGGTCGATGGCACCCTGCTGCGGCTTCTGTCGCCGTTTGACGAAATCCTCGTCGCCTACAAGGATCGTTCCGCCTATGACCGCCATCCGGGCGTGCCGGACCCGGCTTTGACATTTTTCAGCCCGACAGTTCTTGCAAACGGTCGTCTTGTTGGAATCTGGAAGAAGGTGGTCGGTTCGAAATCCGCCCAGGTACACTTGGCTGTCTCTGCCGACGCGGGCAGACTGGATGCGCATCTGATCGAGCGTGAGCTGGGCCGTTTGTCGCATTTCTGGGGTAGGACTTTTGCGCTGGCACCGTGATCGTCGAACGGTATTCAGTCCCGGTTCAGATCTTGTGGACTGACCCGAGGTTCGACGGCAAATGCCCCATGATCTTCTTGATCGACTTGATCATGTGCGACTGGTCAGTATAGCCGAGGTCAGCTGCGACATCCGCCGCGCTTTGGCCCGCTTTCAGATGCCTTACCGCCTCTTGCGCGCGGCGGATCAGCTGGAAATCCTTCTGCGTGATCCCGGTTGTCTTGCGGAAATGCTGCTGCACCGACCGTTTCGAGGCCGCCTTTGGCCTTTCACTGAACGCTTTCGCTACCACGTCATCGGACTTAAGCAGTCCCGCTGCGACCATCTTGTCGACCAGATCCTCTGCACCTGAAAAGCTCGGCAGGGGAAGCTGCACGCCGTCCAGCAGGAACCAACCGTCCTGCACCTCCAGAAAGCGGATCGTTGCGCCGGTCCTAACCTCGGTGTCCGCCGCAAGGAACACATGCGCGGCAAAAGAAATGACGACGGAATGCTCGCCCGCGGAATAGGGCACATCGACGGGCTCTGTCGCCTGTCCAGTAAGAAATACTGTCGGCGTTCCGTCGGGCGAGCAGGACAGGATCAGGTTCCAGGACCCGTCCGGCGTGGCCCGGTAAATGCCGTCGGTCAGGCAAACCGTCTGCCAGATGACGTCTATCCAAGGGTGCGCTGATGTCCGGTGCGTGTGTTTTTGGGTCATGACAGATACTGAATAGGACTCGGCTCAAGATAGCTGGTGCGCTGGTCACTGATCTCCTTTCAACTCGCCGAAGCGTACTGCGCCTGGCCACAGCCGAACGACCAATTCTCCTTCTGGACTTCAACGAGACTGATCAAGACATCTTCCGGCCGAACTCCCGGATCGGCGGCCAAGCGCTCGGCAATCTTGGCGTAGAGGGCCTGCTTCTGCTCAAGAGTCCGCGTGTTGTTGGCTGTGATCTGAATCATGACCAGGTCACTGGATCGCTGGATGCCAAGATAGGCAGGGCCAAAGTCGAACTGATCTTCGCTGTGCTCCGATAGGGTCATGAACCTGTCGTCCTCCGGCACGTTGAAGGTTTCGCGCATCGCAAGATAGATCTGCTTCATCAAGGCGCTATGGTAGTCGGGCGATTTACCGGCCTTAAGAGAGATTCTGGTCATGGGCATGGCGTGCTCCGTGGCGTTGAGTTGAAGGATTGTGGAAGAGGGTCTTCGCGGAAACCGGCCGATCAGGGGCTTCTTCCTTCAGCTGCACGTCTAGTGCCGCCGAACTGGAACAAGGTGAGACCCAGAACAATCAGAAGCCCGGCGAACGCAAATCCTTCAGGCAAACGCTCTCCCAGCGCGAAGACTGCCACGGGGCTGCCAATGATCGCCGCAACCGAACCGATCTGGCTTAGATAAACAGGACCGGCGACGCGCTGCAGCTGGAACAATGCCAGATATTGCGCCACGAAGGTCACCAGGGCGATCAGAAGGACCACCAGCATCGTAGGCTGCGCCATAGCTGCCATCGCCGGGGCGCCCTCCATTAAGACGGCGAACGGCAGCGTCAGGCCGGCCCCGCAGATCAGCATTGCTCCAGCCAGTCGTCCGGCACTTGCGCCTTTTGGCCAGTATTTGGTCCTAAACACATTGCCCACCGCTAGGACGACTGGCATCGAGGAGGCGGTAAGGATCGCACCAAAGTCAGATGGCGCACCGATGCCCTTGCTGACAGCCAGGAATACGCCTCCGGCCAGGCCAACCGACAGTCCTCCCAGACGCAGGGTGTCAAACCTCTCCATTCGGAGAACCATCGAAATTAGCCAGGTGAGCATCGGCGGAAAGGCGAGGGCCAGTGCGATGAATGCTGCGCCAACCTTGTGGACGGTCAGATAGCCCAACGCACTCCCAAGCGCCATCAGGCCGCCAGCACCAAGACTGTAGAAGGCGACGACAAGGATTCCGGTCTCGGCCGTACCGGTTCGGCGTGTCGAAAGTGTCAAAATCAGTCCTGACCCGCCCATCGCCAAGGCAAGATAGGTCAGCATAGGCGCACCTTGAGCCGCCGCGACTTTCGAAAGCAGGATCGAAACCGCAAGAAAAAACCCGACGATCAGTAGCAACGGCAAAGGCGCGGTTGTGAGCCTGCGGATGTGACTGGGAAGGATTGCTGCGGTGATAGCCATGTCGGTTCTCCTGGATTGGGGGAAAGACCGACCGTTCCGTGGCGAAGATCGCCTCGGCGTGCCGGCTGTGTTAAGGGGCCTTTAAGGTCGCTGGCGCCGTCAGGCTGGCGGGTCGGAGCTGTCGCCATGGATCGGCACAGCGAAACCGAGTTTCCGCAAAAGGCCGGTCAGAACGTGCCGCTCTTCCGGCGTGAGTGCCGTCAGCCAGCTGCTTTCGAGTTGCATGTCCTCTGCAAACGCCGCCGTTGTGACCTTCTTGCCCTCGTCTGTAAGTTCGACGATCAGGCTCCGCCGGTCTTCGGCAGAGGGTATCCGTCTGATCAGACCAGCCGCCTCCAGCCGTTTCAGCCGATGGGTCAACCCGCCCGAAGAAACCATGAGCGAGGTATAAAGGACTGTTGGCGACAGGCGGTAAGGTGGACCACTGCGCTGCAAAGTTGCCAAGACATCAAACTCTCCGCGCTCAAGTCCGTAGCGGGCGAACAACGCTTCCATGTGGGGGGCCATGCGAGTCGCGATCCGGTTGATACGACCGAAAATGGCCATGCCGGCCGTGTCAACTTCGGGCGACTCCTTCGCACGTTGGGCGATGAAACGGTCAACATCGTCTTCCTGGTCGGGCAAGTTTGGTTTCGTGCCAGTCATGGCCATAGCTCCGAACTATCTTGATGCAAAGATAGTCTGGATTTATCTTTGCGTCAAGATACATTCCGACGGCCGCGCAGAAGTCCTTACTTTGGGCAGGGGGGGTGTTGTCAGAAGAACTTCGCTTGCGACGGGTTAGTGCACCCGGCTAGCCGTTCGGGATGACCAAACGTTCCCCATTCCGGTACTTCAAAACGAGCCCCGAGATCATTCGCTTGGCGGTGATGCTCTACATCCGCTTCCCGTTGTCGTTGCGCAACGTGGAGGATCTTTTGCACGAGCGTGGCATCTAGATCAGCCACGAAACGGTCCGGAATTGGTGGAACAAGTTCGGCCCGATGTTTGCCGCCGAGATCAGGGGAAAGCGTGTCGAGGCTATGCGCGCCCATCGCCACTGGCAGTGGCACTTGGACGAGGTCTACGTGAAGAACAACGGAGTGACACACTACCTCTGGCGCGCTGTCGATCATGAAGTCGAGGTGCTGGAAAGCGTCGTCACCAAGACACGAGATCGCAAGGCAGCCCTTAAGTTTCTGAAGAAAGCGATGAAACGGCATGGAAGTCCGGAGGCGATCGTGACGGATCGGCTTCGGTCCAACGGCGCTGCTCTGAAGGACCTGGGGCGCGGGGATGACCGCGAGATGGGGCGCTGGCTCAACAACCGAGCGGAGAACTCTCACCTTCCGTTCCGACGACGCGAGCGTGCGATGTTGCGGTTCCGGCGCATGCATACGCTACAGAAGTTCGCTTCAGTTCATGCTTCGGTCCACAACCACTTTCCGATGGAGCGCCACCTCCAGAGCCGCAACACCTACAAGCAAACCCGCGCCGCTGCTCTCGCTGAGTGGCGCGGCCTTCTCGTTGCCTGATTGAACGCTGGGGTTGGGGTAACGGAGACTGGTTCTCATTCGTCTGACAGCACCCCCGCAAGAGTTCCGGATCCACCGGCGCCAAGTATCGTCATCTGGAGAACCCGGAAGTTACCTGGTCGGGACGCGGGCGGAAGCCTGGCTGGTTCACCGCGGCGATCGAAGCGGGGAAGGCTCCAGAGTCGATGGCGGTCTGACGGCGGCCGTGGCGCGACGGCATATGCATTTTGCGGGTGATGGCGATTCTGCGCTTGTCACGGACGACCGATATGGGCGGTAAGCTGCCCTTCAAGAGGTGGAGCTAGCACTCCAACTCACTTTCGTTTTCGATGGAAGAGCCTGCCGAAATCGCTGCCGATACTGCAGGGGCGAAATTGCTGTGGAACGCTTGAAGAGCTTCCTGAACGATGCCGGCTCAACATACCCTGCTTCCTCTGCGATCTGATCGATCGGATCGTCCGTCGACTCGAGCATTTGCTTCGATTCTTCAATGCGTAGCGATTGTACGTATTCCAGCGGAGAGTAGCCCGTCGCGGCCAGGAACCTTCGCTTGAACGTCCGTGCCGCCAGACCGGACGCCATGGTCATGCCCGCAACCGGGTTGGGCGATGCGTAGTTCTCGGCAACCCAGACTTGTGCCAAAGCAACCGCGGCGTCGTCGTGTTGCGGCGGACGCACCCGCGCTGCGAAGGGAGCTTGACCGTTGCTGCGGTCCCCAAAGAGAAACAGCTTGGCAGTGCGCCGGGCTTCGTCCTCTCCGCAAAACCGAGCCACGATGTAAAGCACGAGGTCTGTCCACGACGCGTTGCCGCCCGACGTGACCAGACGGTGCTCCGCCCCGGACGAGACCAGAACACGTTCCGGTCGCAGGCGCACAGCGGGGTATCGCCGGCGGATCTGGTCGGTTGCGGCCCAATGGCAGGTCGCCTCCTCTCCATCCAGAAGTCCAGCTTCTGCGAGGAGCAAGGATCCGGTGCAGACCGAGCAGATCAGTGCGCCCTGAGCGTGCTGCTGCCGAAGCCATGCTGCGACCTCGGGCCAGCGTCCGCGGGTTTCCTCGTCCCGACCTATGGCGAGGTCAGCCACAATGACGATGTCGGCGCGACGGGCCTCGGCAAAAGACAGATCCGGCGTAATCGGCAGGCCAGCGGAGTTGCGGAAGGATTCGCGACTGGCCGCGACGATCCGCGGCTTGAACCGCCGTGGACCAGGCGGCCATCCGGTCAGCATTTCCCAGCCGGAACCGACGTAAGTCAGGACTTCGTAAAGCCCGTGCAGGACACCGGTCGCAGTCTCGGGCATAGCGACGAGGCAGACGGAAATCGTTGTCGGTGCATAGGGCGTGGGCATTTTCAAGGCTTGGCACATTTGGACCGTTTCTGTCGAGTCCGCGCCTCACGGTCACCGATGACGATATGCGATCAGACCGCCGGATGGCCACTTCGGCCCCTTCACTCGAAAGGTTTGAGCAATGACTGACATCACCATCTCATATCGCGCCGAGCGCCGTCTCGCAAAGCGCCTTCGCCTCTGGCTTGCTTCGCTGGGGCCATGCCGCACGCCGACGGCAAACCTCGACACTCTGTCCGATCACATGTTGCGCGATATCGGCGCCGAGCGCGACCCGCTTGACCAGATGTCCATCCGGACCCTCCACGACGCTATGCGCTTCTCTGGCTAGCGGGAATAGCCATGACGTTCCGTATCACCCGCCGCCGGCTCTTTGGCAGCACGCTGGCCGCGTCCGGCGCTGTTCTGACCGGCCTTGGCTTCGCCCAGGGCCAGACCCTCACCAAGAAAGGCAAAATCATGCTTGATAGCTATTCCTCCGTCTCTCGCGGCCTTGTCGAAGCTGCAACCTTTCCCCTAATCGAAGCGATCCATGGCCGCAGGTCGCGCCGCTTTTCGAAGGGGGCGAGCATTCCGAACGGCCCTCTCGCCTACACCTCGACCGAAGAACCCCAAGCGCTGGATCCGACCGAGCAGATGCTGCTGATCTCGACCGTTGCCGGGAACACGGGCTGGGTGAATCTCTTTGCTCATCACCCGAATTACGCGGGCAAACTGCCGAACTACACCACGGCGGCCGGCGGACGAAGTTTCCCGTCCTCTGCCGGGTTCAACACCACCGAGTTCTTCTTCACCGATGACACGGGCGTCTACTTCCTGCCGACCCGCGACATGGTGCCGGTGGCGACCGATGGCAGCCTGGACCTCAAGGACTGGACCGAGGAACACCGGAAGCGGATCGTGAAGCTGGCCGACGGCAGACTGAACATCCCTGCCGCCATGCCCTACATGGAGGGTCACAACACCTGGTGTGCCAATGTGCCAGGCTCGACTCTGATCTGGCCGGTGGCGGATGTGGCACAGCACGTGATCCTGCTGCTGCTGTATCTGATCCAGAACGGGACCGGCATCTACGACGACGTGAACGGTCGCCAGATCCCTGGGCTGGAGAAGTTCTCGCACCGGCTGAACATGTCCGTCGCCTATCCGATGACCTTCCTGGAACAGGTGGCCATGACGGACGTGGCGACCGAAACGGGGACGGCCTGCTACGCTGGTGCGTTGATGCTGCAGGCACTGGGGCTCGGCGGGTGGATGTACACCGGGATCAATCCCTTCGTCGTCCTGGGCGCAAGCGGTGATCCTGCGGTTCCGGGGCTGGGCTTCCAGTTCCAGATGCGGGAGGGCAATCCATTACCCTACGTGACCGGTCTCCCGGGCGTGTTCGAGGCCCATGTCCCGCCGCACCACACCGATATGCGCGCCGCAGTCGAGGCGGTGGTAGCGCGGAAATTCGGCAAGGGCGGACCGTTCGACCCAGACCAAGTCGGCCAGTACCGCAAAACCGAAACCGTGCGGGGGTCGGCGGCCCCGATCGATGCCGAGGCGGTCGAGATCGCCACGATCATGGCCGACTACGTGTTCTCGACCTTCGGTCGCTTCCCGGCCACGGCCCCTGCGGTGTTCATCAACACCTATCTGCAGGCCCATCGGCTGGACACCAGGTTCTACGACACGCATTTCGCCCCGGGCGCATATCTGCGCACCCATGCCGATCACGACCGCAACTGGGGCTGATGCCCTGTCGCCGACGCGGGCTTGCCCGCGTCGGCCTCTTTCTCATGAGACCAATGCCATGTCCTTCGCCGATCCCTCCACCCGGACGCCGGGCCTTTTGCACGCGCGACTTCGCCTTCTCCTGGCCGAGCCGATTGCTCTGCTGCGGCTGGCGGTCCCGCTCATGCTCATCGCCCTGGTGAACATGGGGATGAGCATCACCGACACTCTGATGGTATCCGCAAGTTTCGGCGCAGAAGCCTTGGCGGCTGTGGCTGTGGGCAGCGACTTCCAGTCGATCCTGTTCTACCTAGGGGCAGGCACCATTGGAGGCCTTGCCCCGCTTTACGCGGCTGCCGTTGCCCAGTCCGACCACTGGAAACAGGCCCGGCTGGAACGGACTGGTCAGGCGATCGTCCTCCTGCTGGCTATGGTCCTGGTGCCGATATTGTGGTCCAGTCCCGAGTGGCTGGCCCTTATCGGACTTGACCAGGCCCTTCTCGAAGCGGGCCAAGGCTACACGCGTACGATGGCGCTGACATTGGTGCCACTGCTGGGCGTGGCCCTTTACCGAACCATCCTGACTGCGGCGCAGCGGCCCCGGGTCTTTCTGGCCGTCACCGCAGCCATGCTCCCCTTGAACGCGGTCGGCAACCAGTTGCTCATGCACGGCTTTGGACCAATTCCCGCTGTCGGCCCAACCGGGGCCGGTTTGTCCTCACTCATCGTCGCCTCCACAAGCCTTCTGGTCCTGGTGCTGGTCTCGCGCCGCAAGGCTCGCGGGAAAAGGCCTCCGCGCATCGGATGGGCCGACATTTATCCCGTGCTTCGGATCGGCCTGCCCATCGGTGTGGCGATGCTCGCGGAACTGGGGGTCTTTCTTGGAGCCACACTTTATGCTGCCACCTTGGGCCCGGCGGAGGTGGCGGCCCATACACTGACTCTGCGTGTTGCAGGAGTTGCTTACGCTGTCCCAGCAGCGCTTCTGCAGGCTGCCACGGTGCGAATGGCGTTGGCAGAGGCGGCTCGTGATACACAGCGCTCCGGTCGCGTGACAACCGGAGCTTTTGGCCTTTCTGTCGTGTTTGGCACGATTCTACTCTGTGTCCTGGCCGCCGGAGCGTCTCCACTAGCGTCGGCTGTTTTCGAACCAACCGCCACCGGAGCTACTGCAGCAAGCCTTGCCGCCACCTTGTTGCTCATCCTCGCAGCGATGGAGTTCATCGCGAACCCCGGAACGGCTGCAACGGGGATTCTGCGGGGACAGAAGGATACGCGAGTACCAATGATCCTGACGCTTGTCGGCTACTGGCTGATTGGAGCTCCGCTGGGGCTTTGGCTGAGCGATGCACGGAACATGGGTGTGACCGGTGTCTGGTTCGGACTACTCATGGGAACATTGGTCACGAGCGCCGCGACAATTATTCGGCAATTCCTGTGCAGGAAAGCCAGTGCATAGGTTAGGCAATCAATATGCCCGCGACGCCAAAGAGCCATGAGCAAGCACGTCAAGTTCAAGGCGCAATGCGGACTCTGCATGGTCAGGGACATCTTGTGAATTAACCGGATGCAGAGATCGAGCGCGGTTCCGTGATGAGCGCGTTGGCCGTTCAGAAGACGGGTGACATAGCAAACATGGGAAAGGAACGCATGCGCACATCGGCGCGGATGCTGCCACAGAAAGTCAGAGCTCGAGTACTGGAACGACTGCTCCGATTCAATTCAGACCTGGCTGGAACAGAAGCTTGATGTATGATCGCAGCACCATAACCTGCTGACCCATCACCCGCTGGTCCTTGAGCATCTTGGCCAGGACGACGGCGCCCTGCAGGACGCCTGCACACATGTCGGCCACGGTGTCGAGGTCGACCGCATCGCGTGGCGGATACCGTTCGGCAACATCGTCTAGCATTGATCGAAAGTGGCGCCGCCACGCAAGCACAAGATCGCGCATTCGTGCTGCGACCTGCCGGCTGATCTGGTTTTCCTGGTAGGCCATCGACGCAGCGACACAACCGGATCGCTCTGGTGTAACGCCATCCAGAAGCTCGGCGTAAAGCTTCAGCATGATCAATAGCCGCTGAAGGGGGTCGTCGCTAAGCTGTTTTGCCCGTTCAGCGAATGCGGACAACTCGCTGAGATCGGTCTCGATGTATCGTTCCAGCATCGCGAGCGCCAATTCGTTCTTGTCCCGGAAATGGTAGAAGAACCCGGATTTAGTGATACCCACCTCGGCGATCAGTTCTTCGATCGATGTGGCGCTGAAGCCCTTGTCCAGAACCGCGCGCTCTGCCGTCTCCAGCAGGCGTTCGCGCGTCGCCTCGCCTTTCCGCAACGATCCCATGGGTCCTCGCTACTGTACCGCAAGTGCAGTTTCAAGCGGCTTGTCCATTGCCCCGCACAGACAGATTCCAACCAAATACTTGATTACAAAATATAATTTTCTGTTCTTGGGAACTGTACCACGCGGCTTCTAGCACAGATGCCGCGGCCAGGAGCATAACCGCGCCGTCGACCGACAAAGACTACATCGGTTCGATGACCTGAAAAAGACCGCACAGCCATGCCCTCTCGGAACCCCATCCGGGCCGCAACTGAGGAGCCGGTTCAGCAAAGACAGAGAGAACGGAAGGAAGATCATGAGACTCTTGAGACGACTGGAGACGCTTGTCGAAAGACGCAGAGCGATGCGTGCCCTGGATGAGCTTGATGCCCACATCCTTCGTGACATCGGCTTCGAAGAGCGCCCCCGATGGGACGTGATCAACCGCATGCTTCGTGACCAGAGACGCAATCGCGCCTGACAGCGACCGCTGAAGGACCCGGAAAACCCCAACTGGCGACGTGATCCCGCAGGACTGGCCCTGCCGGGCCAAGCCACTGCTTACCTAAAGGACCTGAAGATGACCGTGACCCCACTCCACCAACTTGTCGACTCGAACAGGGTCTTCCTCGCCGATGGCGGGCTTGAGACCTGCATGATCTACCATGAGGGCCTCGATCTGCCGCACTTCGCCTCGTTCGTCCTGTTGGAAAGCGCCGAGGGCCGCGCGGCGCTGGAACGCTACTTCGTCCGCTACTTCGCCCTGGCGAAGGCGGCAAACACCGGCTTTGTGCTGGACACCGCGACCTGGCGTGCGAACATGGGTTGGGCACCGGCGCTTGGCCGGAACGAGGCTGCGCTACGCGCTGCAAACCGCCTGGCGGTGGACTTTGCGAATGAACTGCGGAAAGCCCACGCGACGGCGGACTTCCCGATCGTCGTCAACGGGGCCGTGGGGCCCTCTGCCGACGGATACCGTGTGGACACCGCCCTGACCGCCGACGCGGCCGAGGCGATCCACCGGCCGCAGGTCGAGGCCCTCGCCGATGCAGGTGCCGACATGGTCAGCGCAGTCACAATGACCCACGTTGGCGAAGCCGTGGGCATTGCCCGTGCAGCCATGAAGGCCGGTGTGCCACACGCCCTTTCCTTTACGGTGGAAACGGATGGCAAACTGCCGTCGGGGCAGCCCCTGCACGACGCCTTGGCCGAGACCGAGGCGGCCACAGGCGGAAGTGCGCTCTTCTACATGGTAAACTGCGCACACCCGACCCATTTCGCGCGCGAACTCAGCGGTCCGCTGCATAACAGGATCGGTGGCATCCGCGCCAATGCGTCCCGGCTAAGCCATGCGGAACTGGACGTTGCGACCGAACTGGATGACGGCGATGCCATCGAGTTCGGGCACTTCTACGGCGCCTTCGGACGTTACCTGCCGAACCTGCGACTGGTTGGAGGCTGCTGCGGATCTGACCACCGCCATGTTGGCGAAGCCTGCCGGCATCTTGTTCCCACAGCGGCCTGACTGGCCGCACATCCCTCACCTTCAATCGGAGACAGACCCATGAAAAATCCTTTCAGCAATCCGCTTGCCCTCCTGCTGGCTGCATCGGCCTTGACGGCACCCGCATTTGCGCACGACGACCGCAAGACCGAGCTTTTCAAGCCCGGTGTCATCCACGCAGAGGCCGGCTCACCAACCAGCAGCGGGGCACCGGTCATGGTGCCGGGCCTTGGGGACTATGCCTTCCAAATTAGGACTGACGACCCAATGGCACAGGCCTGGTTCGCGCAGGGTCTTGGCCATCTCTGGGGCTTCAACCACGCCGAGGCCGTGCGCGCCTTCCGCGCGGGACAGGCGGCCGACCCGAACTGCGCCATGTGCTGGTGGGGCGAGGCCTATGCCCTTGGCCCGAACCTGAATGACGGCATGCATGACGAGGCCATCGGCCCGGCCTTCGCCGCCGCGACGAAAGCGGCCGAACTTGCCCGGACCCCCAAGGAAGTCGCACTTACGAAGGCGATCTTGGCGAGGTACGCAATGGACGGGGGCGATCGGAACTCGTTGAATGCAGCTTTCGCCAAGGCGATGCAGGGCGTCGCAGCTGAGTTCCCCGACGATGCCAATGTCCTGGCGTTGACGGCCGACGCCCTTATGAACACACAGCCCTGGGACTACTGGGAGGCCGGCGGCATGACACCCAAGGGCAACGGAGCGGCGATCCTTGCCACGCTGGAAGCCGCGATGTCAGTCAATCCCGACCACCCAGGCGCGCTCCATCTCTACCTCCACGCGGTTGAGGCCTCGGCGGACCCTGGCCAGGGCGAGGCCGCTGCAGACCGGCTTGCAGCGATCAACTCGACGGCTGGTCACCTGACGCATATGCCAGCCCATATCTACAACCGCATCGGGCGCTACGCAGATTCGATCACGGTGAACAAGGCTGCGATCGCGAATGACGAGGCGTTCCTGGCACGCGCCGGCGATGCGGCCAGCCCGCTCTATCGCTTTGGCTACTACCCGCACAATGTCCACTTCCTGCTGGTCGGTGCACAGAACGCAGGGTTGAAGGACGAAGCGCTGGCGGCGGCTGACAAGCTTGCCTCTATCACCTCCGACGAGGTCTCGGCCCAACTTGCATGGGTGCAGGCGATCCGGACCGCGCCTTATTCGGCGCATGCCCAGTTCAGCAGCGCGGACGAGGTGCTTGCTCTCGCTCGGCCATCCGATGAATTCCCCTTCGTTCTTGGCTTCTGGCACTATGCTCGGGGATCCGTGCTGGCCCAGGCCGGTCGTGCCGCTGAAGCGCAGGCCGAGGCGGGCGCCATTGCCGATCTCGTATCTGCTGGAGGCTTCGATGGTCTCGAAGCGCAGTACCTGCCGGCCCGAGATGTGCTGACAATCGCAAAGCTGATGGTCGAGGCGCGGATCGCCCAGCAGGCAGAGGACTGGGATAGCGCTGTGTCGCTGCTTGAGACAGCGGCAGAGCTGGAGGCGACCATCCCCTATATGGAGCCGGTCTACTGGCCGACGCCGGTGTCCCGGACGCTTGGTGCCGTACTGCTACAGTCCGGAAATCCATCAAAGGCCGCCGAAGCGTTCAAGGCTGCGCTCGCCCAAGCCCCGCGCGACGGGTGGGCGCTCTGGGGCCTAATGCAGGTTGAAGAAGCGCTGGGAAAGGAACCCGTTTACGCAGAAGGCAACCTCAACGCGCGCGCGGCCTTCGAGCAAGCGTGGCTTGGGGACAAAGCCTGGCTTGACTTGGGCCGTCTCTGACAGCGCGGATGCGGTCCGGAGCCAGAAGGCCCCGGCCGCATCATGCCACCCTTCACGAAACTCAACAATTCCATGGCTTTAATCTGTTCGCCGCCTGCCATGGCTTTACAAGGAGATTGAATATGGAACTAAGAACCAAGCGGATTCTGGTGTCTCCGGGACTGGCACTTGATGTCGTCGAGACTGGCAATCCGATGGGCCATCCCGTCATCTTTCTTCCGGGCCTTTCAGACAGCTGGCCCTCTTACCTGCCGCTGATGGCCGAAATGCGAAAAGACCGGCGGCTCATCGCAATCTCGCCAAGGGGCCACGGCGACAGCGGGAAGCCAACGGCGCCATACGATCTTGCCGACCTTGCGCGGGACGTGATTTCAGTGATGCGGGCTCTTGAAGTTGCATCGGCGGACATCGTCGGGCACAGCTTGGGCACGACGGTGGCGCAGAAGCTGGTGGAACTCGCTCCATCGCGGGTCACCTCGCTTGTCCTGATCGGTGCATTCGTCCGGATCGGGTCCAACCCCGCGGTGATTGACTTGCACGACAACGCAATCGCGAAGCTGATCGATCCGGTCGACCCTGTTTTCGTGAAAGAGTTCCAGGAAAGCGCCGTTGGACCCGACACGCCACGTGAAACGATCGATAGGGCGATTGCCGAAAGCATGAAGCTGACTGCACGAGATTGGCAGATGGCCCTCGGCGCATCGATGGTGGCCGACCTTGCATTGGCCATGATCGGATATCGTGGCCCTGTGCTAATCCTGCATGGCGAACTGGATGACTTCTGCATCGCGGATGAGCAAGCTGACCTGGCAAGGGGAAGCAACAGGAGGCTGGTCAGCAACGCGCACTGGGGTCATTCACCGCATTGGGAGCACCCCGCGCTCGTCGGTCGGCTGATCGAGCAATTCGTTTCGGAAAAGCAAGCCGTCGGCCTGCTCCCCGCTGACCCCTGAGGTCTCGCATCAGGCCGGCTCAGCCATCCGGACCTGACCTGCCTGCCTCCAGGGCTGTATTGGAAAGCCTGTTCATGTACCAAATGAACGGACCACCCGAGCGGGGCAGGCTGCAAATTTATGCACATCAAGGGTCCTGAGATGGCTTTACTTGTTCGGCAGGTAAGGGCCGAAACCGCTCCTCACGCGCCGCCCATCTGACCTCTGTCCACCACCGCAAGCAGAGACGCGACAATGCTTCTCAGCCAGATCAGACCGCGTGAGCCGGAATTCCGACGGTGCCACGCCTGGTGCATCTCTTCCTTGGGGAGGTCGAATGGCAGCTGAAACATGTCCAGCCCCGCTGAAGGGGCCACGCGCTCGGCCAGTTGCCGTGGGATGATGCCGATCATGTCTGTCGCGGCTACTGCCTGCCAGACAGGCGTGAAGCTGGGCGCCCGCATGGCCGTCTTTCGAACGAACCCATTGTTTTCCATGAACCGCTCATGTGCCTCGGGTTCATCATCTGTGACACGGAAAACCGCATGACGCAGAGCGCAGAAAAGCGCGATGGGCATCGGATCACCCGCCCGAAGGCCGTGACGCTGGACCTCGGGATGCCCGCGACGGGCAATCACCCGATAATCCGGCTCAAACAGGAACTCGGACTCCAACCCTGGTGACAAAACGTGCGCTGGGACAAACAGGAGATCAACGCGGCCGTCACGTAGATCGTCGATCGCAGTCCGTCCGATCGCGTCTGAATAGCGCAGTGTGATGCCGGGGGCGTCGCGCTCAAGAAGCGCCATCAGATCGGGCAGCAGTACCTGTGTAAAAAAATCTGGGGCGGCCAGTCGAAACGTGTCCGTCGCGGTCTGCGGATCAAAGATAGGACGCGCCAGAACCGCCGTCGCATCCTCGAGAAGGGCGCGCACCGGCGCCCTCAGGGTCAGCGCAAACTCTGTCAGCTGCAAACCCTGGCCGTCGCGGATCAGCAGCGGATCGCCAAAGGCCGCACGGAGCCGCCCAAGCGCGGCCGAGACCGCAGGCTGCGACAATCCGATCCTCTGACCCGCGCGCACGGTGGACTGCTCGCGCAGCAGGGCATCAAGCACCTTCAGGAGGTTGAGGTCAAAGCTGGATAAATTCATGGAACAAATTCCTATCATACAAACTATCAGTTTAACATATGGCCGCGCTCCCTCCATAGACGCGCTCACCGCAGACATCCGGGTCCATCCGGCATCAGAGGGAGAGAAGAGATGACAACGTCTGACGAAGTTCACAAATGGAACGACACAACATATCGCACGATCCTGGCGGCGGCCGACACGGGCGGTGCCATTTCCATCATCTACGGCGAGGCCGGCCCCTTCAACGGTCCACCGACCCATATCCACAGACACGAAGACGAGATCATCTTTGTCCTGAAAGGCGAGGTGGAATTCGAGACTGGCGATGCGCGGTTCACGCGCGGCCCCCTTGGCCTTGCCTTTCTGCCGCGTGGGCAGATGCACAGCTTTCGGACGGGTCCGGACGGCGCGTGTTGCCTGACCATCCTGACACCCGGCGGCTTCGAAGGCTTCTTTGCCGAGGCGGCGCGTGCTGATCTCCGCTTGCCGCAGGATATCGCCAAGGTGGCCGCCCTTGCGCGCCAATATGGATCGGACCTTGTCGGTCCCGGTCTGGCGCATAGGATGGCCCAAGATGCGTGATCCCGCTTTCCTGTTCTTCTCCGCGGCCGCAGTTTGCGCCACCGGCGGCATGGTGTGGGGCATCCAGATGGCCATCAGCGGTGATCATCTTTTGGCCTCTGCTCATGCCCACCTCAATCTGGTGGGATGGGTCACCCTCGCCTTGATTGGCATTTACTATCGGCTTACGCCTGCGGCGAACGAAACTCGTCTCGCGAAGGTCCATGCTGGCTGTGCACTCCTTGGCGTCAGCGTGATGGTTCCAGGCATCGCAATCGTCATTCAGGGCGGAACTCCCGCAATCGCAGCTTGCGGGGCGTTCTTGTCTTTTGCGTCGATGCTGATTCTTATCATAGCGATCCTTCGGCATGGACTGGGGGCTAGGCACTGACGAAGAAATCGACTGTGAGTGCCGCTGCGGGAAGTTGCGTTCTAGCGGCACCTCAGATTGTCGAGAGGCGCAGTGCGAAAGGACTGTCGCTGAAAGTCTGCTATGGGCCGCGAACTGACCTTAAGTTTAAAGGGGTCCACCGTCTGCTATGGGCCGCCCCTGCCTCCTAGGTTGCTCCAACAGTTTGACCTCGGCCCCGTTCTACTCTTCGTAGTAACGCTTCAAATCACTCCGCCCTTTTAGCTGCGCCGGCCGGTAGGGTTTGACGGCGGCGCACTGGGCTACAGCATTCGCTCGCATGCGCTCGTGGACCGAGGCGTGGAGAGGAAAATCGTCGCCAACCTCTCGGATACCTTTCTTCCAGCCGATGCGAAACGGCCCAACTTCAACCATTGCGTCTTCGCGGTGCTGCAGGCCACATGGGTCAGGCGCGCGGTTTAGGAAGTTTTCGTTGATTCTGATCGAAGGAACACACTCCTTGAGCTCGTCTACCATCCAATCGAGCGCAATGTCGCTCAGGCGTGACTCGGCCTCCGGATAGCTACCGCCGATGTCGCTGTGGCACCCCGGAAACCAGACTTGCTTGAGCCACTTCGGCTCACGATCTTTGGTCTCGATCGCTGCCGCCTTGGACGCCCATCCTACTCTGGGAAAGTCGGCACGGTCTTCGTCGATCGCCATAGCATGCCGGGCGTGTTGGACGTCGGGATCAAGCCACTGGTCGTAGTTGCGCTTGTTCCAGGCGGCAAAGTGCCCTGTTTTGAGGATCTGGGCCCAATCGCCAGGGCGCCGGAGCTTGAGACTGCGATCCGGATCTTCCGAGAAGAACTTGAAATTATCGAGCAACAGTGAGCCGAGTTGCCAGGCGAGAGCGCCAAAGAGCAGTCCAACCAGGACGGAAAAGATCCACGACCAACCAAGCGCTATGCTGGCGACAAATGCAGTACCGACTGCGAAGGTGCCCCCCCATACCAGCGTGCGGACGTCGGCGGTGCGTAACGATGCTACCGTATCGAAGACGCCTATGAAGGTCGGCTGAACGTTGCCTTGATTGTCCTTACCCTCCAGAGGAAAGCTAGAATACTTTCTACGAAACCGGCGGCCAAGCTCCTCGCGGTGCTCAAAGTACGGGTTCTGTGTCCGCGGCTTTCCCGCGCCGTGGTTGTAGACAAACTTCACCGCGTCTTTGGCGATCTTGCGCAGACCGGGTCCATAACGAGGAACCGGCGAACCATCGGGCATCCGTGTCGGGATGCCGCAGAGGTTCATGACATTCGCAAGTGCTCTGACAGTGTAGGCTCCTCGCGAGAACCCAAACAGCAGCACACGGTCACCGGGTTCATAGTGCGCGATGATCTGTTCATAGCATTCAATGATGTTGTGATCGATTCCGGTGCCGACTGCACTTTCCAGGATCGGCTTGATGCGACCGAAGAATCCGCCGCTTTCGCCCGTTCCCAGACCAGGGTCGTAAAATGCGACTTGCTCCTTCGGGCGAATGGGAGAATCTGGGCCTGGGCGCATGGCCCGGTACATCTTGTAAACGTTCGAAAGCCGCTGGTCCGGCCTCGCACCGCCCATCTGGCCCGTTGCATCCGAAAAGATGCAGATATTCTTGACCACCTGTCGCCCTGTCGATGAAAATCATGTATCGGCTGCAAACCCCAAGAGCTCGGCGATCCTCTCTGACGTAGGGGATCTCAGTGAGTGGATTGCGCATGAGTCGGGAGAACATAGAACATGGTAGAAGCACATTTGTCCACCTGATTTGGTAGCCAATCGACAGGTATGCTCAATATCTTCGGCACGATACGGAAAATGCGACTATTCCGTGTGGAGGTTAACCTCCGGCGGATCGATCCATCTGACCTCCCCAATACTTCTTAAATGAGTTGCCGATGTCGGCCGGCGCAGAAGGCCGCTTTAGGTAGCCCTAGCCGTCGGGTCAACAACATTGGGGAAGGTGCCTACCGACGCTGAGATATGGACGAGAAGCGGCGTGTGATGATTGCAGAGTGGGCTGAGCTCCTATGCCTTCAGTAGCAAGGAGAAGAAGTTTAACCTCAGATTGAAGGCTTCTGCAGTTTGGTGGGAAGACGTGACCAAATTGGCTGAAGTGAATCTTTGCGACATGCAAACTGACGTCAACTCAGGCCCTTTGCGCGTCAGAATGAAGATGCCATCAAACTGCGAATTGGCTTTAGCTTACAAAGTGAAAGTTCGGCGAGTTCAGCGGAACGCACTGCTTCAAAGTTTGATAGGGAAGTGACCTTCTGTTTTCGCTGTGCCCCTTCGTAAGGTAAATCTAGTTTGCAATGACGTCTCAATCAAGCTCACCGATGCGTCCGTGGCTCGCTGGTTGAGGCGTGCCGCGATCGGACTTCAGAATGGCGTCATGTCGTTCCTATGCTGGTGTTTACTTAGTCAGCGGTCGACCAGTCACCTGCCAACGTTTCGATAACAAAGCGACGTCGGGTGCCAAAGCTGCACAGCAGCAGATATTTGCTGTTCATGCAGCTGGTTCGGAATGCCCAACCCAATTTCCACCCGAGAGAGGGCGAGCATGCGCAATAATGGTCCGAGTGGCGCGGACTCCGAGGATTGTTCCAGCATAGTTGTATCCCTCTCCGAGGCCGCCCATCAGCGCCATGATCTTGGCAGCACCGATGAACTCGCATTTGTGCAGCTGGCGAATCGTGGCTTCGTTGATCTCGCCGGCGGTGCAGTCGAAGCCGGAAAAGTCCCAGTATGACGGGAAGAGTGCTGCGTTTATGTGATAAGCGATGGAACGCACTTCGTGTTCGGCCAACTCTGCCTTCGAGGATCCGTAATCAATGCCAATGGGCATCGAACAGCAATCTCGTCGGCCTGAAGAAGAAAGGCCTGCACCACGAAGTACCGATTTTGCGCCAGCGTTATACACGCGGCCTGAAGGTTGGTGTGTTGAGCGCCCAAAGCCGCGTGGCCTTCGCTCCAGTCGAACTGGAAGGCTTCATCAGGTCGAAACGCGAGCCGCACGAAGGTTCCGCGCCCTTCGGACTGCCGCTCTCGGTGGCGATCAGCCATCCACTCACGGCCAAAGGCTGCCACTCGGCCATACTTACTGACGCGCCAGCGACAAAGTCACCGAGTTCACCTCTACGGCATCCTGTTAGGATGTTAGCGCACTACCACCCATCAGCACTACATCGCTCCCGGCAAACCCATGATTTACCGATTCATCAGAGCATCAACGGTCGACTTCGTGACAAGTTCGTGGATGGACTGCTGTTTTCGACACTGAACGACGCCTGCATACTGATCGCCACGTGGAAGGAGGTTTACAACCGCCACAGACCCCATTCGGCCCTCGGAAACAGCCCGCCGACAGAATTGGCCATGAACTTGAGGCTGGAATTGCTGGCCGTCTAGCCCCAGAAGTTAACCCTAGGATTGTCCCCGAATCCGGAGGGAAGACGGGGCTTACGACATGTCCCCGCAGCGAGACGAACTAGTCCCGCTCCAGCCGCTTCATGAACATGCACGCCCATTGGCGATCCCACAAGGTCGGTTTGATCAAGCCGCCACGACCCTCGCTGGACACGAAGAGATGCCAAGCGAAGTGGTTCTGCTTCCGCAGTGCTTAAGCTTTACCTCCCTGGCTGGCGTATAAGGATGTCCCCATTATAGCGACGGTCGCACATGCGGTTGGGCTGAGAACGTCGCCAGTTTGAAGATAGGAAGTATCGGTTTCGCCGTGCATGGCGAAGTTTCTTCACCTTTTTGATGATGGGATCGTCTGAAGTTTGAAGACGGGATTCTGCGCCCGTTCTTACCTGAACGATTGTTCTTGGGATGCTTAGCCACCGGAAACTCCTTGCCCTTGCGCCACTGTCGAAACACTTCGCGGCCGCTTCCACGAGGCTTTCCCGGCAATTCAATCTCGGTCACCTCGTATGAAGGACCACGAGCGTCACCTTCAATGCCCAGCACGCCCATCTCTGTCACAACCAGAAAACCCTTCGCCTGAAGCTCATGGAATGCATGCATGGCCGTGTTCACCGACACACCTATGGCCTTCGCTGCCTGTCGATAGCTGAACCGGATGTGCCCGTTGTTATTGGAATTCGGTCCGCGCCACTCCAGTTTGACGAAGGGGTAAAGGGCCTGTGCCGACGTTGTCAGGGCCGCCCACGCTGGGGTTTGCAGTGTGGCGCGATACATTTTCGTGAAGTGGTCCAAGGGCTTGTTTCGCCCAGTCTTGTTTACTTTGTGTCCGGCCATCAGACCGTCCTCCGGGCCTTGGCCTGTTCAATGGCAGCCAGGACCTCCGATTCGGGCCACCTGGAGAGGCCGCCAAGTTTCACCGGTTTTGGGATGGTGCCATCGGCAACGCGACGCCAGAAGGTCGCTACACTCATCTGAAGAATTGATGCGCTTTCACGGACGGTCAAAAGCGGATCTATGACTTTCATTGGTTCGCCTCGCATCATGTTGACATGAATTGAGGCTACGGATTACCAGCGCATCTACGGAAGCTGGACTACCGCATATCGCCGACGATTAGCGCGGTTCATCCGCTTAAACGATTGACTTTGCTAATCTTTGTCTGTGGTCAGGTAGTGCGCGGTCTTCGAAGCAGCACTTGCTCACGCCGGCACCCTTCCAAATGCGGTACCGTTCTGCCTTGTGACATGCACCGCCCAGCGCTCCATCACGACACGTCGCAGATCCAGGAAGTCGGTGCGGCGATAGGCGCGCTCGACCGAGCCTCCGACGGTGTGGCCAAGACACGTCTCCGCAACGTCGTGCGGGGTTTCGGTAGTTTCGGCAATCCAGTCGCGAAGGCCTGATCTAAACCCGTGCGGGCGGGCGTCCAGCTTGGCGCGTTCCATAAGGCGCGACATTGTGGCGTCTGAGATCACGCCCTTGCGAACGCTTGGGAACATAAAGCCGTCGCGGGCGTGTCGACGTGCATTCTTCACCACTTCTTGTGCCTCATTCGACAGAGGAACCCGGAAATCTGCCGTTCTATCCTTGCGACCCTTCATCGCTTCGCCCGGGATCGTCCAGACGTCGCCTTCTATCTGATCTTCCTTCAAGAACCGAATCGGACCCGACCGAACCCCAGTCAGGATCAGAAGCCGCAGAGCAAGGTGCGTGACGCTGCCTTCGGAAAGACTGGCATAGAAGGTGGGCACATCACGCCACGCCATCGCGGGCACGTTCTGGGCCTTGTGGCGCTGCTTGCCCAGAAGGGCTCGGGCTTTCTCCGTCGCTTGCAAGTCAACTTCCAAGCCCAGCGCCGCCGCGTGGGTCATGCAGATGCCCAGCCGGTTCATCGCCTTGCGCGCTGTCTCGGCTTTCGTATGCCAGATCGGGGCAAGCACATCGCGAATGTCGTTCTGATCAATGTCCGAATCCGGCACCTTGCCCAGCTTGGGAAGGATGTGCAGCTCAAACGGGCTAAACCAGCGGCCCGCTACCCCATCGCCCTTCAATTCGGCCTTTCGGCTTTCGAAGGCGTCCGTCGCAATGTCCTTAAAGAGGTGCAGGTTGCGCGCGGCTTCCTTGCGTTCTCTGATCCTTTCTTTGATCGGGTCCTTCTCTGCACGAACCAAGGCCCGCGCCCGGTCCGCACTTTCGCGGGCTTCCTTGAGGGAAACCTCGCCGGCCGATCCCAAGCCCATTTCACGCCGCCGCCCGTGAACCGTGACCTGTCTGAGCCCCTGATCGGCGCGCAACGAAAAACCCGGCCGCAGGGCGACCGGGTTCCGGACTTGCGCGATGCCTGCCGGATCAGCGGCGGCGGGTGTCTTCGTCTTCGTCCTCGTCGTCGTGGCTGCCGCCGGGGAGGTTGAAGAAGCTGTCGGCATCCGAGAAGTCGGAGGCCGGGCTTTCGTCCTTTTCCTCGTCGCCGAAGACTTCCAGGCCGGAGAGCGAGGAGGGCATCCGCGCCTCGGGTGCCATGCCAAGCGACTGTTCGGTCGACACCAGCTTGCGGCGTTCGTCGTCGGACATCACGGTGCCCTCGGCGGCCTTCTTTCGGGCGGCGGCCTGCACGGCGGCGTCCAGTTCGGACTGCTTGCAGAGGCCGAGTGCCACCGGGTCGATGGGCTGGATCTGGCCGATGTTCCAGTGGGTGCGTTCACGGATCGACTGGATTGTCGGCTTCGTGGTGCCCACGAGTTTGCCGATCGCACCGTCGGACAGTTCGGGATGGAACTTCACCAGCCATAGGATCGCGGCCGGGCGGTCCTGACGCTTGGACAGGGGGGTGTAGCGCGGTCCGCGGCGCTTTTCCTCGCCCACGGCTGCGGCGTTGAATTTCAGCTTCATCCGGTACAGCGGGTCGGCCTGTGCGCGGGTGATCTCGATCGGGTCGAGCTGGTTGTTGGCCACGGGATCAAAGCCCTTGACCCCGGTCGCCACGTCACCGTCGGCGATCCCCTGCACTTCCAGTTCATGCATGCCGCAGAAATCCGCGATCTGCGCGAAGCTGAGCGTCGTGTTGTCCACCAGCCAGACGGCAGTGGCCTTGGCCATAAGCGGTTTCGACATCGGATCTCTCCTTTACAAACCTTCCCCGGGCCGGGAAAACGGCGGCGGGCCTGGCCCGCGAGTTCCACGTTTTCAGGGAATTCACGCGACCGTATAGGGCCGAAACGCAAGAAGGGAAAGTGGAAATGCGCCTGTTCCTGCTGGCTGTCGCGGCTTTGTGCTGGGCGAGCACTGCAAGGGCCGAGGGCGAGCGGGCGGGTGATTTCGATTACTACGTGCTGTCCCTGTCCTGGTCAGCGGCCTGGTGTGCGCTGGAGGGCGATGATCGCGACGATCCGCAATGCGATGCCGGGCGAGGGCTGACCTTCGTGCTGCACGGGCTGTGGCCGCAGTATGAGGACGGCTGGCCGTCTTGGTGCCGCACGGGCGAGCGCGATCCGACTCGCGGCGAGACGGCGGCGATGGCCGATATCATGGGCGGGGCGGGCACGGCCTTCTACCAGTGGAAGAAGCACGGACGCTGTTCGGGCCTGTCCGCGCCCGCCTTCTTCCGGACGGCCCGTGAGGCCTATGGCCGGGTCGCGATCCCCGAACTGTTCGAGGAGGTCTCGCGTCCCCTGTCCCTGTCGGCCGGCGTGATCGAGGAGGCGTTCCTTGAGGCGAATCCTGGCCTTGCGCGGGATCAGATCACGATCACCTGCAAGGATGGTCTGATCCAGGAGGCCCGCGTCTGCCTGACGACGGACCTGCAGTTCCGGCGCTGCGGTGATGATGTCATCCGCGATTGCCGCCTGAAGGATGCCGTGCTGGAACCAGTGCGATGAACGGGATTGGGGGCGGGATCGGCAATCTGAAAAGCAACTGTTGAGGGGAAGTTTGGGGAAAACTGCTTTATCAAATCATCGGTGCCCTTGGCGTCTGGGGAAGCGCCTGAGGCCTGAGTTGTGGATCGAAACATCCGATCCCGCCTGAGATTGGTTTACCAAACGTCACTTTGACGTGCGCGTGAAGAAAGCGTCAAAGCCCCCTCAATGGCAGTGAGGTAAGGAAATCCCTACGAACCGGCGCTCAGGGATCAACCCGCAGCACGATCTTGCCGACGTGGCCCCCGGATTCCAGCCGCCAGTGCGCTGCAGCCGCCTGCGACAGTTCGTGTTCGCTGTCCATCACCACCCGGACCGCGCCGCGTTCGATCATCGGCCAGACCTCGGCCTCGACCGCCTTGGCGATTCGGGACTTGGCCAGGTCGGATTGCGGGCGCAGCGTCGATCCGGTCAGCACCAGACGGCGGGTCATCATCTCGGCCAGGTTCAGCGTCACCTTGGCCCCCTGCAGGAAGGCGATCTGCACCAGTCGCCCGCCATCGGCCAGCGACTTGATGTTCCGCTCGATATAGGGGCCGCCCACCATGTCGAGGACCAGGTTTGCCCCGCCTGCATCCTTCATCACCGACACGAAATCCTCGGTCCGGTAGTTGATGGCGACCTCGGCCCCCAGCGACCGGCAGACCTCGCACTTCTCGTCCGATCCGGCCGTGGCGAAAACCCGTGCCCCCAGCGCATGGGCGATCTGGATCGCTGTCGTGCCGATGCCGCTGGTGCCGCCGTGGACCAGGAACCGTTCCCCCGCCCGCAACCCGCCGCGCATGACCACGTTGGACCAGACGGTAAAGCAGGTTTCAGGCAGGCAGGCGGCTTCCTTCAGCGAGAGGCCCTTCGGGATCGGCAGGGCATGGGCTTCGGGTGTCGCGACATATTCCGCATAGCCCCCGCCGGGCAGCAGGGCGCAGACCTGATCGCCGATCTGCCAGCGCGTGACGCCTGGCCCGACCTCGACCACGGTTCCAGAACATTCCAGCCCCGGCAGCGGCGAGGCCGAGGGTGGGGGCGCATAGGCCCCGGCCCTTTGCAGGGCGTCGGGGCGGTTCACCCCGGCAAAGGCCACACGGATGATGATCTGGCCGTGGCCCGGAACCGGCACCGGGACCGACACCGGCATCAGCACGTCGGGACCACCGGGGGTCGAGATTTCAATCGCAAGCATGCTGTCGGACAGGGTCATCGGAGCGTCTCAACCTTGATGGTGGCCGGGCAGGTCATCTGGCCTTTTTGGAGCGCGAATGCTTGCGAAAAGCTTTCCGGGGCCTGCCAGGATCGCCTTGCCCAACGGATTTTCCCGGAACGAGGCTTTCAGCTTCTCGACCTGCATCACCTGGTCGATGCGCCGGTCGAGAAAATCCCAGGTTGCCTGATGGCCCGACGAATCATCCCCCAGCCAGAACAGGACCGTCGCGCCATAGACCGCCGACAGGGTCGCGCGCTTGGTGTACCAGTTCAGGTCGTCCGAGCTGTCGCCAAGCGCGGTCCAGATCGCATCCGCCGTGCCCCAGACCGCCTTGGCGCCGTCGGCCGCGTGGTGGGGCAGGGAGAACAGCGTGCTGCCCCGGCGCACCAGTTCGCGGTCGGCCAGCTCCAGCCTGATCCGGACCGCCCGGGCGATCCGGTCGCGGAAGCGCAAGCTGGAAAGGTCGGTCTGGCCCAGCTGTTCCACCATCTGGGCATCGCCGCGCCGGTGGTAGGCCAGGGCGAGGTCCACGCCACCGCGCGGGAACAGCGACCGCGCCAGTCCCGGGGCAATCCCCGCATCGGTCGCGGCTGCGGCCAGGGTCCGGTCCGACCAGCCGTCAAAGGGCACATGCCCAAGGGCTGCATCCAAGAGCTGCGCCTTCAGGGGGTCTTCGGCCATTTTCCTCACTCCTGTCCCGCGGTGGACAAGCCACCCTGTGTTTGATATAGGCCGCGCTGCCTGCACACATAGTGCAACTCTAGCTTAGGAAGGTGGTGACAACCACATGCAGGTCAGCGTCCGCGACAACAACGTCGAACAGGCTCTCCGTGCTCTGAAGAAGAAACTTCAGCGTGAAGGGGTGTTTCGGGAAATGAAGCTCAAGCAGCATTTCGAGAAGCCCTCCGTCAAGAAGGCACGCGAACAGGCCGAAGCGGTCCGCCGTGCAAGGAAACTTGCCCGGAAGAAGCTTCAGCGCGAAGGCGGTCTTTAGGACGTCAGCGACACTGGGGAAGTGATTCCCGCCCGATCAACCCCCGTCCGCGAGGCCGGGGGTTTTTCAATGCCTTCCTGGCGTCGGTGGCCAGGGGTCTGCGGGCCGATCCGCAACCCCGGATTGTGTGGCAAAATCGTGTCGGCGCAGTGGTGCAACTTGGGCGGGTATCAACAGATTATTTCCAAATCGTGCCACATTTAGTTGTTTGCCGCTGAGGTCCGCCGACGTAGCTCTGATGCATGATCGAGCTTCGCAAACATCCCCGCCAGAACCGCTCTCGTGCCAAGGTCGAGGGCATCCTTGCCGCCGCTGCCGACATCGTTTCGGGTCGAGGGCTAGAGGCGGTCACCACCAACGCCGTTGCGGCGCGGGCGGGGATCTCGATCGGGTCGCTGTACCAGTATTTCCCGGGCAAGGCGGCGCTGCTGGCGGCGTTGGTCCGGGACGAACGGGCGAACCTGCTGGAGGCGGTGGAGCGGATCGTCTGTTCCGATGCCGCGCACAGCTTGTCGAACCTGGTCGACGAACTGATCGAGGCGACCGTCGCGCATTACCTGGCGCGGCCCGCGCTGTCGCGCACGCTGAACCTGGCGCGGACCCAACTGCCGCCCGACCCGGAAGCGGCCGAATTTTCGGCGCGTATCACCGTGCTGATCGCCGCGCGGCTGGATGAGCTGGAGATTCCGCGCCCCGAAACGACGGCTCAGGACATCCTGGCGATCCTGCACGGCATGATCGATGCCGCCAGCGAAGCGCAGGAGGGCGACCGCTCGGCTTTGGCCGACCGCACTCGCCGCGCGGTGATGGGCTACCTGCAGGTCGCGGCCTAGACCGCCAGCGCGGTTGTTTTCACCACGGTCCGCAGCGCGAAGCTGGACTGCATCTGCCGCACACCCGGCAGGCGCGACAGGAACTGGCGGTGGATGCGGGCGAAATCCTCGGTGTCTTCGGCCATCAGCTTCAGCAGGTAATCCGCCGTTCCCGCCATCAGGTGGCATTCCAGCAGGTCGGGGACCTTTGCCACCTCTTTTTCGAAGGCATCCAGCAGGTCTTCGGCCTGGCTTTGCAGGGTGATCTCGACAAACACCGTCGTCATCCGCCCCATGCGCCGGGCATCCAGGAGGGCGACGTATCCGGCGATGTACTTCTCTTCCTCAAGCCGCTGGACCCGGCGGTGACAGGCCGAAGGGGAGAGGTTCACCGCCTCGGACAGTTCGGCGTTGGTGATCCGGCCATTCTTCTGCAACACGGTGAGGATGCGGCGGTCAGTCGCGTCAAGGTCTGGGGTCATGGAAGATTCTGTGCTGAATGGTCGGTTTATGCGAAGAATCTACGCGGGATGCAGCGATGCGCCAACCAGAATTCAAAGCATCGCCACAGATTCGGATCACGATTGATCCCACATGGACCAGGTCCCACAGGGAGGAAATCATGAAGATCGGATGTCCGAAAGAAATCAAGCCGCAAGAGTTCCGCGTGGGCATGACCCCGGACGCTGCGCGTGAGGCAGTGAACGGCGGCCATGAGGTGCTGATCGAGACCAAGGCGGGTCTGGGAGCAGGCTTTGCCGATGCCGACTATGTGGCCGCAGGGGCCAGGATCGTCGACACGGCGGAAGAGGTCTTCGCCAAGGCCGACATGATCGTGAAGGTCAAGGAACCGCAGGCGGTGGAACGCAAGCGTCTGCGCGAGGGGCAGGTCCTGTTCACCTACCTGCACCTCGCCCCCGATCCGGAGCAGACCAAAGACCTGCTGGCCAGCGGCGCGACCTGCATCGCATATGAGACGGTGACCGATGACCGGGGCGGCCTGCCCCTGCTGGCCCCGATGTCCGAAGTCGCTGGGCGTCTGGCGCCGCAAGTTGGCGCTTGGACCTTGCAGAAGGCCAATGGCGGGCGCGGCGTGCTGCTGGGCGGCGTGCCGGGTGTCTCCCCGGCCAAGGTGCTGGTTATCGGCGGCGGGGTCGTCGGCACCCATGCCGCCAAGGTTGCGGCCGGGATGGGCGCGGATGTCACCGTGCTGGACCGGTCGATCAACCGGTTGCGCTACCTGGACGATGTCTTCGGGGGGCAGTTCAAGAATGCCTATGCCAGCGCGGGCAATACCATCACGCTCGCCCGCGAAGCCGACCTGATTATCGGTGCGGTGCTGATCCCCGGCGCTGCAGCGCCGAAGCTGATCTCGAAGGCGCAGTTGAAGGAGTTGAAACCCGGCGCGGCGCTGGTGGATGTGGCCATCGACCAGGGCGGCTGCTTCGAGACCTCGCGCGCGACCACGCATCAGGACCCGATCTACGAGGTCGACGGGATCATGCATTACTGCGTGGCGAACATGCCCGGAGCGGTGGCGCGGACCTCGACCCAGGCTCTTGGCAACGCGACGATGCCCTTCATGCTGGCTCTGGCGAACAAGGGCTGGAAGAAGGCCTGCGCCGACGACAGGCATCTGCTGAACGGGCTGAACGTCCACGCGGGCAAGCTGACCTATGACGCGGTCGGCACCGCTTTGGGGCTGCCGGTGATTTCTGCAGCCGAGGCGCTGAAAATCTGATCTGCATCACGGCGGAATTGCCACCCTGCCGCGTATATGGGGCACCAGACAACAGGTGCCCCATGACATTTCTCGGCTACAAACCCTCGACCCTGATCCTTTGGGTCGTCCTCTCCCTGCCCATGCTGGCCATGATCGGACCGCTTCTGGGCGATGATCCGCAGGCCTTCCACCGGCTGCTGCATCCGACCGGAGAATGGTCCGCCCGGTTCATGATCATCGGCATGATGGCCTCGGGCCTGATGCTTTTGTTCAAGGGGCGCCAGTGGCCGCGCTGGCTGGTGCATCACCGCCGCGACATCGAGGTGGCGGCCTTTGTCTATGCCGCGCTTCACACCTTCGTCTACATCACCGACCGGGGCACGCTGGACCGCATCGTCGAGGCGCTGCCCCACACCGAGATCTGGACCGGCTGGCTTGCCATGCTGATCTTCGTGCCGCTGGCAGTGACCTCGAACAACGCCGCTCAGCGCTGGCTGCATGCGGGCTGGAAGACACTGCAGCGCCTGTCCTATCCCGCCGCTGTCCTCGTCCTGGTCCACTGGGCGGCGCTGCACAACTGGGGCAGCTGGCCCCCGGCTGCGGTGCACTTTGGCCCCTTGATCGGTCTTTGGGCCTATCGTTTGTGGTACTGGTACCTGCGTCCGCGCGCGCCAATGGCCACAGCCTGAAATGGAACGACCCGCCAGATTGCCTTGGCGGGTCGCCTTGTCGTGACGGCCTTGGCCTCAGACGCGCGGGCGCGCCTTCAGTTCGGCGACGATTTCCTTCAGCAGGTCGTTGTCCGACGGGCCGGCCGGCGGCGCGGGCTCTTCGACCTTCTTCGGCATCATCCGGTTGACGCCCTTGACGATCAGAAAGACCACCCATGCCACGATCACGAACTTGATGATCGCGGTGATGAAGTTTCCATACATGAACTGGGCATCACCAAGGCCAACGCTTAGCCCGCTGAAGTCGACACCGCCCACGATCAGGCCGATCAGCGGGTTGATCAGGTCATCGACCAACGATGTGACGATGGCCGTGAACGCGGCGCCGATAACCACACCCACAGCAAGATCGAGCACGTTGCCGCGCGCGATGAAAGTCTTGAATTCGTTAAACATTTCACGGTTCCCTTCTGTCCGCCTGCCCCTTGGCGGCAGGTATCTGATGACGAGGGCTCTTTGGCCCGCGGGGACTATGACACAACTCTGCCACATTCTTAACGGGGAAAATTTGGAAGCCTGCGACTATCCTGGGTTGCCGGCGCAACGGGTGACAGGTGCGGCTGTTGGCGTCAGTCCCGCGGGGCTGCGGCGCGGCGCAATCGGTCGTTGATCGCGCGGCCAAGGCCGGTTTCGGGGATCGGGGCAAAGGCGATTCGGCCACCCGGTCCAGCCAGCCGGTCGGCATCGCGCAGGGTCTGGAACAGCCGCGCGGCGGCCTCGACCAGATCGCCGGTTTCGGAAAGGGTCAGTGCGCCCTTGACCGGGCCGAAGCCGACCAGAACCTCGTCACCCTGCGCGTGGGTTGCGTTCAGCCGCACCCCGGCCTCGGGGGCGTAGTGCGAGGCAAGCTGCCCGGGCGCATTGGGCCTGTCGGCTGCGCCACCGATGGCCAGGCTTGCGCCAAGCGCAGCCTCCAGCGCCTCGACTGGCAAGCCGCCGGGGCGCAGAAGGATCGGATCCGGGTCGGCCAGGATAATCGTCGATTCCAACCCCACGGCGCAGGGCCCGCCGTCGAGGACCGCCGCAATCCTGCCGGACAGGCCGTCCAGGACATGCTCGGCCCGCGTCGGGGACACCCGGCCCGAGGGATTGGCCGAGGGCGCGGCAACCGGGCCACCAAAGGCGCGCAGCAGTCTTTGGGCCAAGGGATGGGTAGGCACCCGGATTGCGACTGTGGGCAGGCCAGCGGACACCAAAGGGGAAATCCCGGCATCGGCGCGTAGCGGCAGGACAAGGGTCAGCGGGCCGGGCCAGAAGGCGGCGGCAAGGTCGCGCGCCTGGGGGCCGATCTGGGCAATCGCCTCGGCGGCGGCAAGGTCGGGCAGATGTACGATCAGGGGGTTGAAGCTGGGGCGTCCCTTGGCCGCGAAGATGCCCGCGACAGCCCGGTCCGACCGCGCGTCGCCGCCAAGGCCGTAGACCGTTTCGGTCGGGAAGGCGACCAGTTCGCCCTGGCGCAGCAGGTCCGCGGCACGCGCGATGCCCGCATCATCCGGGGAAAGCAGAAGGGTCATGGGCTTCTGACGCAGCGTCCAGCTTGAAGGGCTATGCGAAACGAATAGCGTTGGTCCGGGCCTCCCTTACGGCAGGGCCCCGGTTTTGCCAAGGCTTACCACGGGAGAGGTCCATGCCCTATCGCGCTCCGGTCAAGGATATCAGGTTCATCCTGGATCACGTCGTGGGCTTTGCGGATGTCTTGGCCACGCCGCGCTTTACCGGAACAACGCCGGACCTTGCCGAGGCGATCCTTTCGGAAGCGGGACGGATTTCAACGGATGTGCTGGCCCCGCTGAACCGGGCGGGCGATCTATCCCCGGCGCGGCTGGAGAACGGGGCGGTGGTTTCTTCGCCCGGCTTTGCCGAGGGCTACCGCGCGATTGCCGAGGGCGGCTGGGTCGGCATGGCGGCCAGCCCCGACCATGGCGGGATGGGGCTGCCGATTGCGCTGGCACTGTCCGTGGACGAAATGATGTCGGGGGCCTGCCTGGGGTTGCAGCTGAAGCCGCTGTTGTCCAAAGGGCAGATCGAGGCGCTGGAGCATCATGGGTCGGAGGAGCTTAAGGCGCTGTATCTGCCGAAGCTGACCTCGGGCGAGTGGTCGGGGACGATGAACCTGACCGAGCCGCATGCCGGGACGGATGTTGGCGCTCTGCGGTCGAAGGCGGTGCCGAACGGCGACGGGACCTATGCGGTTTCGGGTCAGAAGATATTCATCACCTGGGGGGACAGTGACCTGACGTCGAACGTCTGCCATCTGGTGCTGGCGCGGCTGCCGGACGGGGTGCCGGGGACCAAGGGGATCAGCCTGTTCATGGTGCCAAAGTTCATCCCCGACGCGGCGGGCAATCCCGGGAAGCGGAACACGCTGCGGGTCGTCAGTCTGGAGCACAAGCTGGGCATCCACGGCAGCCCGACCTGCGTGATGCAGTTCGACGATGCGACGGGCTGGCTGGTCGGCGCCCCGCACAACGGGATGGCGGCGATGTTCACGATGATGAACAACGCCCGGCTGTCGGTTGCGGCGCAGGGGGTGGGCGTGGCCGAGGCGGCACTGCAGCACGCGCTGGCCTATGCGGAAGGTCGGCGGCAGGGGGCGACTCCTCTGTCGAAGGAGGGGACGATCATCGAGCACGCCGATGTCCGCCGGATGCTGGCCGCGATGCGGGCCGAGGTCTTCGCGGCGCGGTCCATAGGTCTGTCCTGCGCGGTGGCGATCGACATGGCGACGGCCACGGGTGCGGCGGACTGGAAAGCCCGGGCGGCGTTCCTGACCCCGATTGCCAAGGCCTACTGCACCGACATCGCCTGCGAGGTGGCGCATCAGGGGGTGCAGGTGCACGGGGGGATGGGCTTCATCGAAGAGACCGGAGCGGCGCAGTATCTGCGGGATGCCCGGATCCTGCCGATCTATGAGGGGACGAACGGGATCCAGGCGATGGACCTGGTGGGGCGGAAGATGGCGGACGGGGGCGAGGTCGCGTTCCGGCTGATCGACGAGGTCCAGCGTGGGGCCGAGGCGGCGAGGGGGAAGCTGCCGGATCTGGCGGGAGATGTCTGGGCGACGGCCGAGGCGCTGCGGGAGGCGACCGAGGCTCTGGTCGCCATGGGTCTGAACGACCGCTTTGCCGGGGCGGTGGCCTATCTGCGCGCCTTTGCGCGGGTCTTGGGCGGGCAGGCGCATCTGAAGGCTGCGCTGGCCGACGGGGGCCGCGAGGCGCTGGCCCGGGTGATGATCCGGCGGCTTTTGCCGGAGAATCTGGGTCTGCTGGCCGAGGTCAGGGAAGGCGCGGCTGGGCTGTATGCGGTGGGGGGCGACGATCTGGCGGCGTAATTTGTCCACGGTGGACAAAGCCTGGAATGCATCTGATTTCAATGGCTTGGTTGTGGGCGTTAGGGATTTGGAAAGGTTTGCCTTCAGGTCCGCTCGTCGTTGACTTCGTCCCTCCTCGCTTGGGTGCGCGTTCCGACGAGAAGCCGAAGGCGAACGAGGAGGCGGCCTGTCAGTCGGCGGTGAACCCTGCGGCTTTGTGGCTGCCGTCGCAGTAGGGCTTGTTCTTCGACTGGCCGCAGCGGCAGAGGAAGGTCTTGGTGACCTTGTCGGTCGTGCGTCCGGTGCCCGAGACCAGTTCCAGGTTTCCCGTCACCATCAGCGGCCCATCCTTCAGCGGCTGCACGTTCAGGGGGCCGTTGCGGACCTCAAGCGCGGCAAACTCCTTGGCGGCGGGTTCCCCCGTCGCGGTGAAGCCTGCGGCAGAATGGGCGCCGTCGCAGAAGGGCTTGTTCGCCGACTGGCCGCAGCGGCACAGGGTCGCGCGAGGGGTGGCTTGGGGTTCGCCCTTGATCTGCAACTCGGCCTCAACCGCAAGCGGGCCGTTTTCGCGGACCCGGACGGTGTTCACCACCGGCGGCGTGTCCGAGGTCGCGGAGCCGTCATTGTGCGCGACGCGGATCGCGCCCGAGGGGCAGGCGAGCGCGGTGTGCATCACCACCTCGGCACTCGCGGCGTCGGGGTGAATCCATTCGCCCTTGACGTTCGGGACATAGACCTCGGGGTGGCCGAGGACGCAGGTGCGGGAATGGATGCAGCGGCGGGCGTCGAAGCGGATGGTGACGTCGCGGCCTGTGACGATTTCCTCGGTCATGGGGGCTCCGTGCGGGTGGATGTCCAGAGGAAAGCCGGGAATTGGCTTCAGGGCAAGCTCTTGCTGATCGGAGGGACCCCCTTCCCGGCCGTCCCCCTTGCAGGGAGAGGGGGCGCTGATTGGCAGCGGCGGAGAGAGGCGAACCCGGATGGACGCCCGAGGGGCAGGGCTAATCCAGTTCGCGCGCCTCGCTGAGGAGCATCACCGGGATGCCGTCGCGGATCGGGAAGGCGAGATGGGCGGCCTTGGAGATCAGTTCCTGGCGGTCGGCATCGTAGGTCAGGACGGCGTGGGTCACCGGACAGACCAAAGCCTCAAGCATGCGGCGGTCGGCAGGTTCGCTCATTGCAAAATCTCCTCGCCCGCACCGCCCCGCAGGGCAAATTCGATCAGCGTGACCATGGTTTCGCGCCGGGTGACGAGGGTCGGCGCTTCCAGAAGGGCCTGCTTGTCCTCAGGCGAGAAGGGGCAGAGCATGGAGAGCGAGTTGATCAGCAGCTCGGGCTCGGCCTCCTTGAGGCTGTTCCAGTCGGTCGAAAGCTCCAGCTTGGTGAAATAGCGACCGAGGAGCGCCATGAACGCCTCACGCCGGAAGCCGGGATCGTCCTCGGTGGTACCAAGGTCGCGGGCGAAGGGGGCCCAGTCCACCAGACAGCGCCGATAGGGGGTGAAGCCCTGGACTTCCTCTTTCACCCGAAAGCGCGACACCCCGGCGAGCGTGATCATGTAGCGGCCGTCTTCGGTTTCGGAAAATCCGGTGAGACGCCCGGCGCAGCCGATGGCTTGCAGCCGCTTTTCCCCGGCCCGCTTTTCCGAAGAGGGCGTCTCGCGCGGCTGGATCATGCCGATCAGCCGGTGCTTGGTCTTCAGGCAATCCTCGATCATCGCAAGGTAGCGCGGTTCGAAGATGTGCAGGGGAAGGCGCGCCCGGGGCAACATCAGCGCCCCGGGAAGTGGAAAGACCGGAATGGTGTCCGGCAGGTCGGCCAGTTTGAACATGGATACCTAGCTAGCCCGCGAACGGGGTCAGGCAAATATCATCGACGACAGTTTGCGCCGTCCGGCGAGGACGATCGGGTCCTGCGGCTTCAGCGCCTCGAAGATGGTGAAGAGCTGGGCCTTGGCCGCGCCGTCGTTCCATTCGCGGTCGCGACGGAAGAGTTCGAGAAGCTGGTCGACGGCTTCCTTCGGGTTTCCGGCGGCGAGGAGTGCGGCGGCAAGGTCATAGCGGGCCTGATGGTCGTTCGGGTCCGCTTCGACGGCGGCGCGCAGTTCGGCCTCGGGTCCGGCATTGGCGGCCTGTTTGGCGAGTTCCAGCTGCGCGCGGGCGGCGTCGAGTTCCTTGGACTTGGCGACTTTGTCGGGTGCTGCCGAAATCAGCCCTTCGGCCTGGTCGAGGTTGTTCAAGGCGAGGTGCGCGCGGATCAGGCCACCGTAGGCGGCGGCGTTCTCGGGTTCCTCGCCAAGGATGGCGGCGAAGGTTTCGGCGGCGTCGACGGCGGCGCCTTCGGTCAGCATGTCCTCGGCCGCCTGGATGGCTTCGGCCAGGCCGCCGTCACCGGCCAGGGCCGAGACGCGGTCGATGAAGGCCTTGAGTTCCGAGGCCGGGACGGCGCCCTGGAAACCGTCGACGGGCTGGCCCTGCCAGAAGGCATAGACCGTGGGGATCGACTGGATGCGGAGTTGCCCGGCGATGCGCTGGTTCTGGTCGACATCGACCTTGACCATCCTGACCTTGCCGCCTGCCGCCTTGACGGCGGCTTCCAGCATCGGGCCCAGCGTCTTGCAGGGGCCGCACCAGGTGGCCCAGAAGTCGACGATGACCGGAACCTCGCGGCTGGCCTCGATCACGTCGGCCATGAATGTGGCCTCGGTCGTGTCCTTGATCAGATCGGTTGCAGCTTGCGGCTTTTCGCCCAGACCCAGCATGGCGGACTCCTGTAGACTGTTTGCCCATATATGGCGAGCGGGCGCGCAAAGGCCAAGGGGCGATCAGGTGGGCGGGTTGCGCCAGTCGCAGGTGGCGAGGTGGTCGTTGACCATGCCGGCGGCCTGCATGAAGGCGTAGGTGATGGTGGGGCCGACGAAGTTGAACCCTTCAGCCTTCAGCGCCTTGGACATCGCCTGGGATTGGGTTGTCTGGCCGGGGACCTGGGCGAGCGTCTTCGGGTGGTTCACGAGGGGCTGCCCGCCGGTGAAGGACCACAGGAAGGATGAGAAGCCCTGGGTGGATTCGATCCGCAGGAAGGCCTGCGCGCCGCGGATCGTACCTTCGATCTTGCCGCGGTGGCGGACGATGCCGGGGTCCTGCAAAAGGCGGGTGACCTCGGGTTCGCCCCAGGTGGCGATGACATCGGGGTCAAAGCACTGGAAGGCCGCGCGAAAGCCGTCACGTTTGCGCAGGATGGTGATCCAGGACAGCCCGGCCTGGAAGCTTTCGAGGATCAGAAGTTCGAACAGGCGTTTGGGGTCGCGCTCGGGGCGGCCCCATTCGTCGTCGTGGTAGGCCTGATACAGCGGATCGGTCCCGCACCAGGGGCAACGCGTCGAATTGTCGGCATTTTCCATCGGCGGACTTTCGGGTTTCGGGCGGGAAGAATTAGAACAAAATGCGAATATTGACGATCCGTTTACCCGACCGTTGCTAGGCTGTCGACAGGGATCTGACCGGCCGGGGGTTGCGCATGAGCTATATGAAGGAACCGAAGTCGTCGAAGTTCGACCGCGACCCGGCATTGGCAAGCCCACTGAGCGCGGCGATCTCGGCGCAGGATCGCGATACGCTGGCGATGGTCGCCTCGGCGCTGAAGGACCGGCGGATGCGGTTGGCGTTCCAGCCGGTGGTCTATGCGGCGGATCCGTCGGTGATCGGGTTCTTCGAAGGCTTCATCCGGCTTCTGAACCTGCGCGACCAGGTCATTCCGGCGCGGGATTTCATGGCGGCGGTGGAACAGCGGCAGTTGGGGCGGGACATCGACTGCGCGGCGCTGCAGCTGGGGCTCATGGCGATGCAGCGCAATCCGCAGATCCGGGTGTCGATCAACATGTCCGCCCGGTCGGTCGGCTATCGCCCCTGGATGGAGATCCTGAACCGCGCCTTGCAGGACAACCCGCGGCTGGGGCCGAACCTGATCCTGGAGATCAACGAGGATTCGGCGCTGCAGGTGCCGGATGTCCTGAAACCCTTCATGGCCGAGATGCGCGAGAAGGGCATCGTCTTCGCGCTGGACGATTTCGGGGCGGGGATGACGTCGCTTCAGCTTCTGGAGGAGATGGACTTCGAGATCGCCAAGATCGACGGCAGTCTGGTGAAGAACGTTGACCGGGCGAGCGCGACAAAATCGGCCGCGCGGGCGGCGATCGCCATGGCGCAGGAACTGGGCATGTATGTCGTGGCCGAGGCGGTGGAAACCGAAGGCGAAGCGAACTGGCTGCGCGATGCCGGGGTGGGCTGCCTGCAGGGCTACCTGTTCGGCGCACCGACCGTGACCCCGGACTTCCGCGCCTTCCGGCATGGGCGGCCGAACATCGCGGTGTAAGGGCGGGTGGCCCGTCGGTGCGGCGCGACGGGGCGGCACAATGGTGGAAGCGTGCGGCAGGGGCGCCAGGCGGTGACGAAGTGGCATGGTGGAGGGCACGCCCGGACCAGCCTGGCGTGACGTATGCTGGCCGTGTCATCGTCCCTCCATCGAAAACAGCAGAGCCGAACCACCGGGGCGCTCGGCTGGATCGGGGTCAGTTTCAGGGGCCGGTCCACCGTCGTGCAATGACCGGGGGGCCTGCGGCACCTTGCCCAAGCCCACCATCTGTCTTGCACTTGCAGCAAGTTGACCTTAGGCCATGAAGACAGCGACGGCCCTTCGGGCGCGGTGGCACAGCTTGGCGCTTAGGGAGAGGATCCGGAAATGACCAATGTCGTAATCGTGTCGGCGGGCCGCACCGCCGTGGGCAGCTTCAACGGCGCGTTCGCCAATACCCCTGCGCACGATCTGGGTGCGGCGGTGATCGAGGCGGTGGTGGCCCGTGTCGGCATCGACAAGGCCGAGGTCGAGGAGACGATCCTGGGCCAGGTGCTGACCGCCGGCCAGGGCCAGAACCCGGCCCGTCAGGCGCATATCAAGGCGGGTCTGCCGAAAGAGTCGAGCGCCTGGTCGCTGAACCAGGTTTGCGGCTCGGGCCTGCGGGCGGTGGCGCTGGGCGCCCAGCATGTGCAACTGGGCGATGCGAAGATCGTCGTTGCGGGTGGGCAGGAATCGATGTCCCTTTCCCCCCATGTTGCGCATCTGCGGGCGGGCCAGAAGATGGGCGATCTGAACTTCATCGACTCGATGATCAAGGACGGCCTCTGGGACGCCTTCAACGGCTATCACATGGGCCAGACCGCCGAAAACGTCGCCAACCAGTGGCAGATCAGCCGCGACATGCAGGACGAATTCGCGCTGGCCAGCCAGAACAAGGCCGAGGCCGCGCAGAAGGCGGGCAAGTTCAAGGACGAGATCGTCGGCTTCACCGTCAAGACCCGCAAGGGCGACATCGTGGTCGATGCGGACGAATACATCCGCCACGGCGCGACCATCGAAGCGATGCAAAAGCTGCGCCCGGCCTTCACCAAGGACGGCTCGGTCACGGCGGCGAATGCGAGCGGTTTGAACGATGGCGCGGCGGCGGTCGTGCTGATGACGGCCGAGGAGGCCGCGAAGCGCGGGCTGAAGCCGCTGGCGCGGATCGCATCCTATGCGACCGCCGGGCTTGACCCGTCGATCATGGGCGTCGGCCCGATTCATGCGTCGCGCAAGGCGCTGGCCAAGGCGGGCTGGAAGGTCGGCGACCTGGACCTGGTCGAAGCAAACGAGGCGTTTGCGGCCCAGGCCTGCGCGGTGAACAAGGACATGGGCTGGGACCCGTCCATCGTGAACGTGAACGGCGGCGCGATTGCCATCGGCCACCCGATCGGGGCGAGCGGTGCGCGCATCCTGAACACGCTGCTGTTCGAGATGGGCCGTCGCGGCGCCAAGAAGGGTCTGGCAACCCTGTGCATCGGGGGCGGCATGGGTGTCGCCATGTGCCTGGAACAGGCCTGATCCCCGCATGTCGCTGCGTCGCGGCAATTCGCCGCAATAGCGAACGGGCGCGCAATAATGTTGCGCGCCCGATTTCGTTTCGGTAACAGGATTTCAATGGCATACGGTAGCATACCCAAGGGAGGAGAATCACGATGGCACGGGTTGCATTGGTCACGGGCGGGTCGCGGGGCATTGGCGCGGCGATCTCGGTCGCGCTGAAGGCGGCGGGCTACACGGTCGCGGCAAACTACGCCGGCAACGACGAGGCGGCGGCGGCCTTCACCAAGGAGACCGGCATCCCGACCTACAAGTGGTCGGTCGCGGAGTATGACGCCTGTGCGGCGGGGATCGCGAAGGTCGAGGCGGATCTGGGTCCCGTCGAAGTGCTGGTGAACAACGCCGGGATCACACGGGATGCGATGTTCCACAAGATGACTCCGGGCCAGTGGAAAGAGGTGATCGACACCAACCTGACGGGTCTGTTCAACATGACCCATCCGCTGTGGTCCGGGATGCGCGACCGCAAGTTTGGCCGGGTGATCAACATTTCGTCGATCAACGGCCAGAAGGGTCAGGCCGGGCAGGCGAACTATTCGGCGGCCAAGTCGGGTGACCTTGGCTTCACCAAGGCGCTGGCGCAGGAAGGTGCGCGGGCCGGGATCACGGTGAACGCGATCTGTCCGGGCTATATCGGCACGGAAATGGTGCGCGCCATCGACGAGAAGGTGCTGAACGAGCGGATCATCCCGCAGATCCCGGTCGGTCGCCTGGGCGAGCCCGACGAGATTGCACGGATCGTGGTGTTCCTGGCATCGGATGATGCAGGGTTCATCACCGGGTCCACGATCAGCGCGAACGGCGGGCAGTTCTTCGTCTGACCTCTTGCCAGGGACGGGTGGGGGCGGCTAGCTCTACCCCTCCCGTCCCTGGCCTGCAGGATCATCGAGTGTCGGATAGCCGCGCTATTCTGGTCGCGCAACGACCGAAGCCCCGCTTTGACGTGGCTGGGGCGCTGACCCGGGCCTCTCGCGAAACCGGTCGGTCGGCGGTGAAGGTCGGCATGGACATGATCTGCCGGATGTGCGGCGCGCAGCGGCTGCGCCCGGATGAATACTTTGTTCAAGGGGCCTGGGTGGGCGACACGACCGCGCGGGCGGCCTTTGTCGGATCGTCGTCGAATTTTCGATTGAATCGGTCGCTGATCGCCAAGGGGGCGGATGACCAGACCCAGCTGATGGCGGACAAGTTTCTGTCGGGGCTGGTGTTGCAGGCCAACGGGTTCCCGGTGCCAGAGCTGAAGGCGGTCTTTGCGGCGGCCAGGATGTTCGGGCCGACACGGACATTGATTTCGGCCGAGGAGCTGGCCGGTTGGATGGGGGAGCCGGGGCAGCTGCCCGCCTTTGCCAAGCCGGTGGACGGGACGATGGCGCTGGGCTCGATTCCTTTGGCGGCGGCGGGGCCGGGGCAGGTGGATATCGGTTCTCGCGTGGTCGAGAGGGTTGCACTGGCGGGCGAGGTGGCTCGGCTGTACCCGCGGGGCTGGCTGATCCAGGAACAGTTGCGCCAGCCGGTCGAGATCGAGGCGTTGATCGGGCCGGGGATCGGGACGGTGCGGGTGGTGACCCTGTGGGAGGCGGGGGGGCCGCAGGTGCTGTACGCGGTCTGGCGGCATCCGGCGCCGGGGACCTGGGTGGACGCGGCGATTTTCGGCAAGCCGAACGTCGGGTGCGCGCTGGACGCCGAGGGGGTGGTGACGGACGCCCAGATGGGCGATCTGTTCACCGGGCGCGCGGTTACGCACAGTCTGGTCAACCCGGAGCTGCCGCTGGTGGGCTACCAGCTGCCGCATTGGCCCGAGATCGTGGAGATCTGCCGCTCGGCCCACCGGCTGTTCCCGGGCCATGCGCTGATCGGCTGGGACATCGCGATCACCGGGCGCGGGCCGGTCATCAGCGAGGTGAACTCGAATCCGTTGCACATGTCCTATCAGCGGGCCTATCGGCGCGGGTTTCTGCATGCCGAGCATCGTGCCCGGCTGGACGAGGCCCGGCGTCTGTTGCAGAAGCGGTGCACGGGTAGCAAGGGCTGAAGATGACACGACCACGCGCGACGGCCATCGGCTTTACGGCCGTCCTGATGTGGTCCCTGCTGGCGCTGTTCACCATCGGCAGCGCGCCGGTGCCGCCGCTGCTCTTGAACGCGATCTGCTTTGGCATCGGGGGGGTGATCGGGCTGGTCTGGACCGCGCGGGCCGGGTTCGGCGTGCTGCGGGGTGTCGGCTGGAAGGTCTATGCCTTTGGCACGATTGGGCTTTTCGGCTATCACTTTCTGTATTTCACCGCGTTCCGCCTGTCGCCCACGGCGGAGACCGGGCTGATCGCCTATCTTTGGCCGCTGTTCATCGTGCTTCTGTCCGGCCTTCTGCCTGGGGAACGCTTGCGCGCGCCACATGTGGTGGGCGCGCTGATTGCCTTTGCCGGGGCAGCGGTGATCGTGCTTGGGCGCGGGGGTGACGGCGAGGGGTCGACCCTGGGGCTGGTGCTGGCCTTTGCCTGCGCGCTGACCTGGGCGGGCTATTCGGTGCTGTCGCGGCGGTTGGGCGAGGTGCCGACCGAAAGCGTGACGGTGTTCTGCCTGGCGACGGCGGTGCTGTCGGTCGTGGCGCATCTGGCGCTGGAAGAGACGGTCTGGCCCGCGGATGCCATGGGATGGGCAGCGGTGCTGGCGCTGGGGATCGGCCCAGTTGGGGCGGCGTTCTTCACCTGGGACATCGGGATGAAGCGCGGCGATATCCAGCTTTTGGGCGTAGGAAGCTACGCATCACCCTTGCTGTCAACGCTCGCGCTGGTGCTGGCGGGGATCGCCGAGCCGAGTTGGACAATCGCCGTTGCGGCGGTGCTGATTACGGCGGGTGCGGCGCTGGCCGCCCGGGCCAGCGCCGGAAGGGATTAGTGGCTCAGCCGCTCAATTTCCTCTTTCAGGCGCAGCTTCTGCTTCTTCAGATCCGCGATCTTCAGGGCATCCGTTGCGGGGCTGCGCTGGGCCTGCTCGACCATTTCGGACAAGGTCTCGTGCTTCCTGCGCAGTTCCACCAGATGCGATGCGATCGTCATGGTCGTCCTCCTGTAAAAGCTACCCACGAGGAGAAGTGCACCACGAAACCCGAGTCGTGTCATCCCCTGTTACAGGGATGTGACAGAATGATGCGGAGAATTCAGCCGAACGCCGCTGACAGGTCGGCACCATCCCGCAGGACGGCATTCGCGGCAGGCGTATAGCTTTCGCGGTCGCCGTCATGGGCGGCGCCCTGGTGGATGACGAAGGGGGAAAGCAGCCGGAATGGCGCGCGGCCACCCTTGCGCGCGCGAAGAAGGATACGCAGGGCCGGGCGACCCTCTCGCGCGGCGAGAGGCAGGACCGAACAGGAGCCGAGCTTTGGCGCCAAGGCGGCAAGGACGCCGGGCAATCCATCCGCGCCGCAGATCAGCGTCAGCCAGCCTCCCGGACGCAGGCGGCGGGTTGCGGCGGCGACCCAGGCGGACAGGGGCGTGTCGACCTGCATCGCCCGTGCCCGGGCCGCGACAGGCGAGGGGCTGCCTCCGGCGGGGTAGTAGGGCGGATTGGCGATGACATGGTCGAAGTCGCGGCGGAGGGCGGCGGGGATGCGGTTCAGGTCACCCTCATGCACCTCGACCGGGATTCCGTTGCGGTCGGCATTGCGGCGGGCAAGGTCGGCGTAGGCGGGCTGCAGCTCCAAGCCGGCAAGCGCCAGACCGGGCACCCGCAAACCGAGGCACAGGCCGGCGGCTCCGGCGCCGCAGCCAAGATCAAGCACGCTTTGCCCGGATTCGGCCGGACAGGCGGCGGCCAGCAGCACGGGGTCGGTCGCGGCGCGATAGCCCTTCACGGGTTGCAGAAGGCGCAGGCGGCCACAGAGGAACTTGTCGTCGGACAGTGCGTCGTCTGCGAACAGCATGGGGGCGACCCTCAGGGGACGGTTTCGATGTCGTTGTCCCTGAGGATCGCCTTGGCGCGGAAGTGATCCTGATCCGCAACCATCAGGCGCCGCGGCAAGATGCCAAGGCTGCCGTCAAGGACGCTCATGTGGACGTCCAGCGGAAACGCCGCTATACCCTCGCCCTCAAGAAGGACGGTGGCGAATGCGATCACGGTGGGGTCGTTCGTGCGCAGAAGTTCCTTCATCAGATCGGGTTACAACCGCAGGTCGGGCGGGGCAAGGGCAGCAGGAATGGACGGGGCAGGCGAACGCGCGGTGAAGACAGATGGAACCCCGCAGGACAAGCTGAGCGCTTCACTTGCCGAGGATATGGCCGCGGTGAATGTGCTGATCCGCGAGCGGATGGCCAGCGAACATGCGCCGCGGATTCCCGAGGTCACGGCGCATCTGGTCGAGGCCGGGGGCAAGCGGCTGCGTCCGCTGCTGACGCTGGCCGCGGCGCGGATGCTGGGCTATGCGGGTGGGGATCACGTCAAGCTGGCCGCGACGGTGGAGTTCATCCACACCGCGACGCTGTTGCATGACGACGTGGTCGACGAAAGCCAGCGGCGGCGCGGGCGGCCGACGGCGAACCTGTTGTGGGACAACAAGTCCAGCGTGCTGGTCGGCGACTACCTGTTTTCGCGCAGTTTCCAGTTGATGGTCGAGACCGGCAACCTGCGGGTGCTGGATATCCTCGCCAATGCCTCGGCCACGATTGCCGAGGGGGAGGTGCTGCAGCTGACTGCAGCGCAGGACCTGCGGACGGATGAGCGGATTTATCTGCAGGTGGTCCGCGGCAAGACGGCGGCGCTGTTCTCGGCTGCGACCGAAGTCGGCGGGGTCATCGCGGGGGCGCCCGAGGCGCAGGTCCGCGCGCTGTTCGATTATGGCGATGCGCTTGGGATCGCCTTCCAGATCGTCGACGACATTCTGGATTACGGCGGTTCGGACGCGGTGATCGGCAAGAACACCGGCGACGATTTCCGCGAACGCAAGCTCACGCTGCCAGTGATAAAGGCCGTGGCCAAGGCCGACGCCGAGGAGCGGGCCTTCTGGGTCCGGGTGATCGAAAAGGGCGACCAGCGCGACGGGGACCTGGCGCAGGCCATGACGATTCTGCGCCATCACGATTCGATTTCGGCCAGCCGGAGCGATGCTCTGGCTTGGGCCGCGCGGGCCAAGGCGGCGCTTGACAACCTGCCCGTGCATCCCCTGCGGGACATTCTGTCTGAGCTTGCAGATTTCGTCGTGCGTCGCCTATTCTGATCCGAATGCAGGCTTCGATCCGTGAAATGACCGGATTCGCATCATTTTTTGGACAAAGTTTCTGCATAGCAATTGTGACAAGTGGGTGAAGGTCTCGGTGATCGGTGACCAGGGTCGGGCGAAGCGGAAGGCCGGGAAGCTGGCCAAAGCGTGCCCGTTGAGACCTTGGTAACACTGCCAAGAGAAGATGGATGAACCCGGGACTTTCCCGGGGTGGAGTGCGGAAAATGAAGTTTTTCGATTGGCTGTTTCGTCGGAAGGCCAAGGCATCGCGCGCCGCCCGGTTTGACGGCAGCGAAGCAGAGCAGATTCAGGCCACCAAGGCCGCAATCGAGTCTGTCGCCCGGGGCAATGGCCCGGCGGCGGGCCGGTTCCCCAAGCTGTCCGATGGCGCCCCGGAAGTTCTGACCCAGACTGCGAACAGCGCGGTGGTGGCCAAGGAAGGCCCGACGCCCGCTATGAACATCTGGGAGATGGAGGAAGAGCCTGCGGCGCCCGCCGCTCCGCCGATGCCGACCCCGGCGCGCGAGATCGCTGCCGATGCGGGGGCACGTCGGCGCGCGACGCGGACCAAGACCCGCGTTCTGGGGTTCGAGCCGCAACCGGCTTCGGTCGTGCCGCTGTTCGACGAAGGCCGGATGGAGGAATCGATCGAGCCGGGCGACAAGTCGGGTGTGGTGATGTATCCGACCGGCTGGCTGGTGATCAAATCCGGCCCCGGTCGCGGCGCGGCCTTCCCGGTCATGCGTGGCGTTTCGCAGATCGGCCGCGGGTCGGACCAGACCATCGCGCTCGATTTCGGCGACATGGCGATCTCGCGGCAGCATCATGCTGCGATCGCCTATGATCCGATGTCGCACCAGTTCCACCTTGGCCATGGCGGCAAGTCGAACCTGGTGCGGTTGAATGGCAAACCCCTTCTGTCCACAAGCGTCGTCGGTGACGGCGACGAAATCCAGATCGGTGAGACGACTTTGGTGCTGAAAGTGTTGTGTAACGCTGACTTCAATTGGTCGGCAGTCGACTCCGAGGGGGATGCGGATGATATGGCGATCGCGTGAGCCGCGTTACGACGTAGCGTCCGGGATCAGCCAGGGCGCGCGGGATTATCAGGAAGACGCGATCACTGCGGACTTTCCGGTCGGGGCCGAAGCGGGCTTTGTGGTGCTGGCGGATGGCATGGGTGGCCATGCTGCTGGTGACGTCGCGTCGAAGATCGTCCTGACGGAAGTCTTCAGCGAGCTGAAGTTTCATTTCGCTGATGTGCAGGCGTTCGAGGCACGGGCCCCGGAAATCCTGCGCAATGTGGCGGATTTCGCGAACGACACCCTGCGCCAGCACACCCGCAGCCATCCCGAGACCGAGGGGATGGGCGCGACACTGGTCGTCCCGGCTCTGGTCGAGAACCGGCTGTGGTGGATTTCGGTCGGCGATTCGCCGCTGTTCCTGTTCCGGGGCGGCAAGCTGAGCCAGCTGAACGAAGACCATTCGATGGCGCCGCAGATCGACTTCATGGTCAAGTCGGGCCTGATGGACCCGCAGGTTGCGGCCAACCATCCCGACCGCAACTGCCTGATCTCGGTGCTGATGGGCACCCGGATCCCGAAGATCGACTGCCCGACCCGGCCGTATGAGCTGCAGGCCGGCGACATCGTGCTCTGCGCCTCGGACGGGGTGCAGTTCCTGACCAACGCCCAGATCGAGAAGGTGCTGAACAGGTATCGCAAGTCCCGGTCGACCGAGATCGCCGAACGGCTGCTGGAAGAGCTTACCAAGCTGGACGATCCCGACCAGGACAACATCAGCTTTACCCTGATCAAGGTGAACGACGCCTCGGTCCGGCCGAAGCAGGCGCGCCCGAGCGGCCCCTCGGCAGCGGTCGCGCGCCCGCGTCGTCTGACCACCGTCGCCACGCCCGAGCATCTGGGGCTGCCGATGCCGAAGCCTGCCGTCCTCGCCCCGCAACCAGCCCCGGCGGTGACGCCGCTGCCGAAGCTTGCGGTGACGCCGATGCCTTCGCCCGAGCCGAAGGTGGGACGCACGCCGCGCCCGGTTGTCCAGGCGGTGCAAGAAAGCAACCCTGAGCCGTCGGTTGAGGATTTGTCTGCAGTCCGGTTGCGGCCAAGGCGAGTCACCGTCATAAAGTAAGATATGGCAAACCCCGATGAGGAACTGACAGTCGCCCAGCGGCTTGGCCGCGCACTTGACCGCGGGCTGTTGCCTGCGGGCGGTCCGGCAGAGGCTGCGGAACGCCTGATCGAACGGCTTGAGCGCCCGGCCCGCATCGCGCTTCTGGGTCTTCCGGGCTCTGGCAAATCCTCGATCCTGAACCTTCTGGTCGGTGCCATCGTCGTTCCGGAAACGCTGCGTCTGCCGACGATCGTCGTGCAGTACGGCGAAGCCCCCCGGATGATCTGCACCCTGACCGACGGCAGCACGAAGATCCTGCCCGGCAGCGATCTGGCGGAAGTCCTGCCGCTGGCCCCGGCGCTGGTGACGCTGGAGATGGACCTTGCCGCGCTGAAGGTGATCAGCCTGCTGGAGGTGTCCGCCGGCCCGATGGAGGCGGAACAGAAGCGCGCGGCAAGCTGGGCAAGCAAGCGCGCGGATATCGTGATCTGGTGCACCACGTCCTATCTGCCGAAAGAGCAGGTGGTCTGGGAAAGCCTGCCGGATGCGGTCAAGGACAACAGCTTCATGTTCCTGACCAAGGTTGACCTGCTGGGCAGCCGTCAGTCGGCCTCGGCGATGCATGACCGGGTGGAGCTGCGGGCGGGTGAGGAATTCCGGCAGATCCTGTCGATCTCGGCCAAGGAAGCGCGGGCGGCGATGCCGCCGGGCGGGCCGGTGAACCGCGAACTGTTCCGTGACAGCGGCGCGTCGGCGGTGATCTCGGCGATCAAGACCCGCGTCCAGTCCGGACGGCGGGCGGATATGGACACGGCCGAGCTTTTGCTGGCGCGGCATGTTGAGGCCTCCGAACTGGTGGCACGGCGCTTTGCCGAGCCGGGGGAGGCGAGCGGCCCCTGGACCCCGCCGCCCGAGGCGGAGGAACCGGCCAGCGCCGCTGCGGTTGAAGCCGAGGAAATCCGGGATGAGCCCGAGGAAGTCGTCGAGACGGCTGAAACGGTCGCAACGGATGACGAGGATTGGTCCGAGGCGGAAGAGCCCGAGACGGACGAAGCAGAGGCTGTGGACGAGGTCGAGGTCGCTGAGGAAGCTGCTCCCGAGCCCGAGCCCGAGCCCGAGCCCGAGCCCGAGCCCGAGCCCGAGCCCGAGCCCGAGCCCGAGCCCGAGCCAAGGCCGGTGATCATTGACCCGACGCCGCCTGTCGCGGCCGAGGCAGGCCAGCCGGAAACCCGGCGGCGGTTCGCCGACCGGATCAAGCGCGTGGCGGGAGACGGAGAGCCGGCTGCCCCGCTGGTGCCGCTGCGGTCGACCTGGAAGTCGAAGGCCGAGCTGGGGGCTGCCCCGGAGCCCGAGCCGGAACCCGCCCCCCGGCCGCCCGAGCCGGTTCGGCGGCCGAGGCCAAGCCCGCAGGCCGCCACCGACGACAGCGATCTGGCGCGGATGCTGGCCGACATCACGGCATCGCCCGAACCGGCCCCCGAGGTGACGCCCGAGGCAGAGACCGAAGAACCGCCGGAAGAACCGGTGCTCCCGCGGGAGCGGATCCCGCGCGCCGTGACGCCGCGCCCGGAACGGAGTGCAGAGCCCCCGGTCCCGCCGCAGGAGGCCGAGCCGGATGCCCCCGCACCGGAACGGCGCAAGTTGTTCGGCGCGGCCAGACCGCCGGTCGCGGGCCTGACCCGCGGCACGCCGCTGCCTGACCTGTCCTCGCTGCGGGCCCGACCCGAGGAACTGGAAGGCGAGGGCGAGGCGGAAGAGCTTGAGGCGGAAGAGGCCGAGACCGAGGACGATCTGTCCGTCGCGGCAGAGCTTGAACCCGAGGTCGAGGAGCCGGTCGAGGACCACGCGCCTGAGCCCGAACCGGTGGAAGAGCCCACGCCTGCCCCCGCCGCGCCGGTGGAGCGGCCGCGCCTTTTCAATCGCGAGCCGCGCTCGCGTCCGGCGGAAGCCGCAGCGCCGGTGACGCCGCCGCCCGAGCAACCGAGGCCAAGGGAAGTTTCGGTCCAGCGTCTGCCCGCCTCGGCCCGCGCCGCGGCCCCCGCTCCGGCTGCGCCTGCGGCTCCGGCCCTGGACGAGGCCCAGTTCTCGCCCCGCGCGATCATGATGCGCGACCGGCAGGTGGAGACCGATCAGCCCACCCCGCGCCGCGAACGCCCCCGGATTGCCGCGCGGGCGGTCCCGGTTGCCGCCACCCCTGCCGCCCCCGCGCCCGACATCGGCCCGGACGCCGGTCTGGCGGATGAGGCGATCGCGCTGATCAAGGCGCGCGCCGCCGCGCTGGAAAGCGAGATCGACTTCGAGGCGAAGGTTCCGGTCGACCAGATTCTGGACCATACTCGCGAAACCGGCGAGCAGGTGCTTGCGGTCGTCTCGCGCGGGCGATCGGACGCGATGCGCCGAATCAATAGTGACCTTGGTGAGGTGCTGGACCTCATCACGTTGATGCAGTTGGAGAAAGGTCACGCGCCCGCGGATGACGCGCTGACCATGCTCTTGCAACTTAGACGCGAACTGGAAACATTACGCGCAGTGTGACGCCATTGTGAGCGTAGAATCGTCAAGAATGTGCCCAATTGGGACCACTTTCCAAACTTATGACATGATTGCGGGGACTTGTGTCGATTGGTGCTCGAACTAGGCGATTCAGCCCTGCAAGTGTGAGGTGAACATGGGACTCGGTGCGGTTGCAGAGAACGAGGACGCGCTGGACGGCATGGCCGCCCCGGAACCGGAAGTTGCCCTGAAGCGCAATTTTCCCGGGCTGGGCCGCATTGCCGATTCCATCAAGCAGTTCGAGGATGTGCTGCGCGATTTCGTGACCATGGCCGACCCGGACACGGCCAAGAAGGTCACCCGGATCATGGGCCAGGTGCGCGAGGTCGAACCCTCGGTCACCGTGATCGGCCAGATCAAGGCCGGCAAGACCTCGCTTTTGAACGCGATGATCGGCGCGCCGGGGCTGTTGCCGACGGACGTGAACCCCTGGACCTCGGTCGTCACCTCGCTGCACATCAACACGCCCTCGCCGGAAGTGAACGTGCGGGCGAAGTTCAAGTTCTTCGACAACGCGGAATGGGAAAAGCTGGTGTCGAACGGCGGCCGGATCGGCCAGCTGGCGGCGCGGGCCGGCGCGGACGAAGAGCTTGAGAAGCTGCGCCTGCAGGTCGTGCAGATGCGCGAAAAGGCGCAGGCGCGCCTGGGCCGCAAGTTCGAGATGCTTCTGGGCACCGAGCACCGCTATGGCACGGTCGATGATTCGCTGCTGCGCCGTTATGTCTGCGTCGGCGATGAGGAGTCGGGCGGGGCAGAGGCGGGTCGGTTCACCGACATCACCAAGTCCGCCGACCTGTATATCGACCGCGAAGACTTCCCGATCCAGATGTGCATCCGGGACACCCCCGGCGTGAACGACACGTTCATGATGCGCGAGCAGATCACGATCAACGCGGTCCGTGACAGCCGGTCCTGTATCGTCGTCCTGTCGGCCCACCAGGCGCTGACGACGATGGACATGGCGCTGATCCGCCTGATCGCGCATCGTCAGTCGCGCGAGATCATCATCTTCGTCAACCGGATCGACGAACTGCCCGACCCGGCAAGCCAGGTGCCCGAGATCCATCGCTCGATCCTGGAGACGCTGGAGAAGAACAACGCGCCGCCGGACATCGACATCATCTACGGCTCGGCCCATTGGGCGAACGCGGTGCTGGAAGGCAAGATCGACGAGATGACCGACGACTCGACCGAGTCGGCGATCAACTGGACCCGCGCGGCCTTTGCCGACAAGATGGCCGAATGGTCGGCCGAGCAGCTGGTCTGGCATGCCTCGGGCGTCCCGGCGCTGCTGGATGCGCTGGGGCAGCGGATGTACGAAGGCCCGGTGCGTGAGGCGCTGCAGAAGTCGTCGCGCCAGGCGCTGAACCTGGCGCAGTCGCTGGACGTGGTGGACCAGGTCCGCATCCTGGAATCGGACGGGCAGCTGAACCGGACGATGACGCCGCAGCAGCTGGACGCGGAACTGCGCAAGATCGAACTGGGCGCGGTCGAAAAGCTGACGCACCTGACGAACAACGTCTGCAAGGATTTCACCAACCGCATCGACCAGAGCTATGAGCGGTTTCTGGACCGCGCGACGAACAGCCTGATCGAGCATCTGCAGACCAATGGCGAAGACGCGACCTGGCACTACAGCCCGCTGGGGCTGCGGATGCTGCTGTCGTCCAGCTATCAGGTCGTGCTGAAGAAGATGCATGCCATCGCGGCCGAGGTGAACAACGAGACGGCGGTCCAGATTGCCGACCTGTACGGCAGGACCTTCTCGATCACGGTCGAAGGCTTCAAGATCGAGACGCCCGTGGTGTCCTACATCCCGCCGCCGATCAACCTGGGCCAGACCATCGCGCTGGACCTGCAGGTCGGCTGGTGGAAAGGCTGGTGGCAGCGCCGCCGGGGCTACAAGGCCTTTGCGCAGGACTTCAACAAGCTGATCCGGGCCGAGACTGACCCGATCATCAACGACCTGAAGACGATCCAGATCGGCCTCTTCCGCGAACGGACCCAGACCACCCTGCGGGACTTCCTGCAGGAACAGCGCGAGCTTCTGATGAGCGCGCTGGCAAGTTCCGAAATTTCGATGGAAGAGATGAAGGAACTGTTCGGCGTGAACGCCTGGGAAGACCGGCAGGAGTGCCTGGCTTCGATCATGGACGAACTGGCGATTTATGCTGACTGAGTAGCGTAAAGGGTACGAAAGGACCTGAGGAATGCCGCTGACCCGCAAACCCCGCATCGCCATCATGGGCGAATTCAGCTCGGGCAAAAGCACGCTCTGCAACGTGTTGATGGGGGCAAGACCGCTACTGGAGAAGGTGACGGCGACGCAGCTGCCGCCGGTCTGGCTGTCCTATGGCCCGGATGATGCCTACACGATGGGCCTGGACGGTCACGCCTATGATCTGGATCTGGCCGAGCTGGAAGACGTCAGCCTTGAGACGACCGAGCATGTCCGCATCTTCATGAAAAGCGACATCCTGCGGTATTGCGACCTGATCGACATGCCCGGGATTTCCGACCCCTCGATGTCCTCGGAAGTGTGGGAGCGGATGACGCACCTGGCAGATGGCGTCTTGTGGTGTACCCATGCGACCCAGGCGTGGCGGCAGTCGGAGTCGGGCGTCTGGTCGACCTTCCCGCAGGAAATGCGGCGGAACAGCCTGCTGCTGGTCACCCGGTTCGACAAGATCGTCGGCGAGAAGGACCGCGCCAAGGTCATCAAGCGGGTCGAGCAGGAAACCGAGGATCTGTTCGCCAAGGTCTTCCCGGTCTCGCTGTTGCAGGCGATGCGCGCGGGCGGGGACGAGGAGAAGTGGATCGAAAGCGGCGCGGACGATTTCACCAAGGCGCTGTTCGAGGTCATCCACCGGATCGTCGACGAGGGTGACCCAGAGCCGGGCGATGCGGGCAAGCCTGCCATCACTCCGGACCCCGCCGAGGAAACCGAGGTCGGGCAAAGCCTGATCGCCCGGACCTTCGAGCGGCTGATGGCAATCCGCAACACGCCGGTCATCAAGATCCAGCCGCGCCGGGTCGAGGCGAAGACCGAACGGCTGCTGCGCACCGAACGGCCGACGGCCGAGTCCGGCCCCACGCTGGTGACCTTTGCAGATCATATCGTCGGGACGGGCGATGCGATGCCGCTTGGCCGTCTGAAGACGTCGTAACGCGGAAAGGACGAAAGGGTGGGTGTGGCGGAAAGCCTTGGGGCGGTTGTGAAGGCCTTTCCGCAGGCGCGGCTTGTGGCCTTTGCCGATCTGTCCTCGCGCATGATCCTGACCAGTGCCGGGCCGATGGTCACGACGCAGGAACACCTGGACCGGCTGTGCAACCAGGCCCGCACCTGCTTTGACGACCCCCTGTTCGCCCTCTCGGTTGAGGCCTTTGGCGAACCGCATGCTGCGGTGGTGATGGGGCCGTCTGGCCTGCGCCTGTTCCTGCGGTCCGAGGCTGAGCCTGCCGACGCCCTGTGCTGCATCTGCGATCCCGGCATTGACCTTCCCGCGTTTGTGGCGAAAATCCGCGAAACGCTGGAAGGCATCACTGATGGCGGGTGATGCGCGTGCGTGACGGGGGCCGAAGAAGCCGTTGAACAAGGGAAGCGTTCCAATCCTCGCCCGTCTGCGCAGTCTGCAGGCGGATGTACGGGTGCTTTCGGGCGGGTCCCGCGTCATTGCACAGCCTGATGACCGCAACCCGGTGGCGCAGGTGTTGCGGGCGGCCAACGAAACCATGCTGGCCCGGTCGCTGGAGTTTCGCTCCTCCACCGGGGCGTCGTTGACGCTGGATGTCGCGGGGCGCCGGGTGTTGCGGCTGACGTCATGCATCGGCCTGCCGGGGGCGGAATCCTGCCTTGGCGCGGAAGTGCTTGAGGATGAGCACAAGGACGACCTCATCAAGCTGTTGCAGGCCGTGGCCGCCCCCCGGCAAGAGCTTCGGGTGATTTCCGGCCCAGTCGGCCGCGGTGGCGAGGAGGTCAGCGTCGGCCTGCCGGTCGCGCTTCTGGCAGACCTGCTGCTGGTCGAACTGAACGAGACCGACGCCGACGAGCCCCTGCCCGAGGAAGCGCCTGCCGAGCCCGAGGTCTTCGAGGAGCCGTCGTTCCAGCTGTCCGGCAAGGGCATCCGCGACTTTGCCGAAGGCGTGGGCCCGACCCTGATCGCCTGGCTGGTTCGGGGGGGCGATGCGGATGGCAGCACATTTGGCCCGGAAGAGATGGTCTCGCACCTGCAGGGGTTCCTGGACGATGAAACCGAGTCCGTGGTGCACCAGCTTGACCTGTTGTCAGCCCGGCCGGGCGATCCGATCTGCCTGATGCTGGGGGCCACGCTGATCGAGGGCCACAGCATCGTTTGTGCCCGGATGCAGGACTCTCTGCTTCTGGGCGTGATCGAGGGCGATGGCGCGCCCGCGGCCCTGGCCGCCTGGAACGCCCTTCTGCACTGAACCTGCCTGGTTCGCCCAGGCCTTGCGGGTCAGGCCCGGATCCACTGGTGCGCGAATTGTGACAGCGGCGTGGAAATTCCCTAAAACCCAATCGGTTAACAGGGTGTAAGGTCTGTTCCTGCTAGGAATGATCCCGGGTAAATGACTTGGGTGATGTGGATGGCTGCGCAAAGCAATGCGGCGCCGGTCATCATCAAACGGAAGAAAGTCGTTGGTGGCGGGGGCCACCATGGCGGGGCCTGGAAAGTGGCCTACGCCGACTTCGTGACCGCCATGATGGCGTTCTTCCTCTTGATGTGGCTGCTGAACGCGACGACGGAAAAGCAACGGAAGGGGATCTCGGATTACTTCAATCGGACGATCCCGGTGAACCGCATCTCGGGCGGCGGCGATGGCGCCTTTGGCGGCGACAGCGTCTTTGCCGAAGAAACGATGGCCCATACCGGCACGGGTGCGATGGACCGCAAGACATCCTCGGCCGCGTCGGACCAGACGGGCGATGAGGCGGGCAGGGGGGCTGCGGGCGAGGGTCGCGCCCAGTCCGAGCTTGAGGATGTCGAGAAGGCGCTTCTTGCCCGGGGTGGGGAAAGCAACACGATGGAGCAGCTACTGCGCCATGTCGTGACGAAGATCACCGACGAGGGGCTGGTGATCGAACTGTTCGACCAGCCCGGCGCGCCCCTGTTCATCGCCGAGACGGCGGAGCCTTCGCCGGTCATGCTGGCGCTGACCGATCTGATCGCCGAGGTCCTGAACCTGACCACGAACGAGATCGCGGTCAGCGGGCATCTGCGCGCGCATCCGGTGACCCTGATCGACAACCCGGTCTGGGACCTGTCCGCGCTGCGGGCGCAGGAAACGCGCAAGATGCTGGAGGCGGCGGGGCTTGACCCGGACCGGATGCAGCGCATCTCGGGCTTTGCCGACCGCAAGCCTGCGGTGGCCGATCCCGCCGCCGAACGCAACAACCGGATGGAGGTCATCCTGCTGCGCCGCGACCGATAATCGTTCGACTTTTAGCCGTTAGGGCGGTGTTAAGCGATCCGGGTGCAGCTTTGCCGGAACGAAGGGCGAAGCAGCAGAAAGGCGCTTTCCATGACGATTTCCTCCTCGCTAAGCGCGGGTGTGGCCGGGCTGAATGCCAATGCCACCCGTCTCGCTTCGATTTCCGACAACATCGCGAACTCGGGCACCTATGGCTACAAGCGCGCCTCGACCGATTTCACCAGCATGGTCATCACCTCCTCTCGCGGGGCGGGGACCTATTCTGCGGGGGGTGTCCGGGCCTCGACCGTCCGTCTGATCGACGAACGCGGCGATCTCGTGGGCACGGGCAATCCGCTGGACCTGGCAATCGCCGGTCGGGGCATGCTGCCGGTGATCAACCAGGTGTCGCTGGGCAACGCTCTGTCGGACACGCCCTTGCTGATGACGCGCACAGGCAGCTTCCGCACCGATGCCGACGGGGTGTTGAAAACCGATTCCGGTCTGGTGCTGCTGGGCTGGCCGGCGGATGCCGATGGCACGATCCCGTCGAACCCGCGCGACACGATTTCCGGGCTGGTGCCGATCGTGATCAACACCAACCAGACGGCGGGCGACCCGACGACAACGATGAACCTCGGGGTCAACCTGCCCGCGACCTATACCGTCGCCGGGTCCACCGCCGTTCCGCCGCCCTTGTCGGTCGAATATTTCGGCAACCTCGGCACGTCTGAATCGCTGGAAGTCACCTTCGTGCCGGTGGTCCCAGCCACCGGCTCGTCGAACCAGTGGACGATGCAGATCCGCGACAGCGCCGGGGGCGGCAACCTGATCGGCGAATACAACCTGACCTTCGACGACAGCCGCGGCGCGGGTGGCACGCTGGCCTCGGTCACCGTGGTTTCAGGCGGCGCCTACAACCCGGCGGACGGTACGCTGGCGCTGACCGTGGCGGGCGGACCGATGACGGTGGGCATCGGCCGGCTGGGCGACCCGAACGGGCTGACGCAGCTGTCCGACAACTTCGCCCCGGTCTCGATCACCAAGAACGGCTCGCCCGTCGGCAACCTGACCACGATCGAGGTCGACGAAAAGGGTTATGTCAACGCGACCTACGACACAGGCTTTACCCGGCGGCTCTACCAGATCCCGCTGGTCGACGTGCCGAACCCCAACGGCCTTCTGTCGCTGTCGAACCAGACCTACCAGGTCTCGCCCGACTCGGGGTCGTTCTTCCTGTGGGACGCAGGGTCCGGCCCGACCGGCTCGATCCAGGGCTATTCGCGCGAGGGGTCGAAGACCGACGTTGCGGCCGAGTTGACCAGCCTGATCCAGACCCAGCGCGCCTATTCGTCGAACGCCAAGGTGATCCAGACGGTGGACGAGATGCTGCAGGAAACCACCAACATCAAGCGGTGATAGGCGATGAGCATCACCTCTGCCCTGGCCGGGGCCCTGTCGGGCCTGTCGGCCACCTCGCGGCAGGCGGAAATCCTGTCGTCGAACGTGGCCAATGCCACGACGCCCGGCTACGCCCGGCGGCAGGTGGGGCTTGGGTCGGCCGTGCTGGCGGGCACCGGGCAGGGGGTGCAGGTGCTGGGCGTCACGCGCGACGTGGACCGTCATCTTCTGGGGGAACGCCGGATCGCGCAGGCCGGTGGGGGCGACCGTGATGTGCGGGCCGGGTTCCTGGCGCGGATGGAGCAGGCCCTCGGCACGCCCGATAGCGCCGGGTCGCTTGCCGCGCGGCTTGCAGCCTTTGACCAGGCCCTGGTCGAGGCCACCGGACGCCCCGAATCGCAGGCGCGGCTGGGCACCATCGCAGCCACCGCGCGCTCGCTGATCGACGGGCTGGCCTCGGTCTCGGGCGAAATCCAGTCGGCCCGCGCCACCGCCGACCGTCGTATCGGCGAGGAGGTGGGCAAGCTGAACGCGACGCTGGGCCAGCTGCACGAGCTGAACGTCGAGCTGCGGTCCTTCACCGGAGCGGGGCGCGATGTCTCGGCGCTGTTGGATGAACGGCAACGGCTGATCGACCAGGTCGCAGCCATCGTCCCGGTGCGCGAGATCCCGCGCGACCTAAACCAGATCGCGCTGTTCACCGTGGGCGGTGCGCCGCTGCTCGAAGGCTCTGCCTCGGTCATCGGCTTTTCCGCAACCCATACCATCACGCCCGACATGACCCAGGCGCTGGGCGGGCTGTCGGGGATCACGATCAACGGGCGGCCCTATGACACGGAAGGCTCGGCCAGCCCCATCCTGGGCGGCAAGCTGGGCGCGCTGTTTGCGGTCCGCGATGACCTGGCTGTCACGGCGCAAGGTAAACTGGACGCCGTCGCGCGGGATCTGGTCGAACGGTTCTCGGCCGCCGGGGTCGATCCGACGCTGGTGCCGGGAGACCCGGGACTGTTCACCGATGCGGGCCTGGCCTTCGACCCGCTGAACGAGGTCGGCCTTTCGTCGCGCCTGCGCCTGAATGCGCTGGCCGATCCTGCGCAGGGCGGGGCGCTGTACCGATTGCGCGATGGGCTGGGTGCGGCGACCGAGGGCCCACCCGGAAACGGAACGATTCTGCAGGCCTTGCACGGCGCGCTGTCCGGCGCGCGCGCCCTGTCCTCGACCGCCTTTACCGCCGGGAACCGCAGCTTTGCCGCGCTGACCGGCGATCTGATCTCCGACGCCTCGGCCCGCCGGCTTTCGGCGCAGTCGGACCAGACCTTTGCCGCCGCCAAGCTGACGGCGCTGACGGATCTTGAGGCGCAGAACGGCATCGATACCGACCGCGAGATGCAGGAGCTTCTGGTGATCGAGAAGAACTATGCCGCCAATGCCAAGGTCATCCAGGCCGTGGCCGACATGATCGACACCCTGATCAGGCTGGATGGATGATGCGCATTTCAGTTGGTGACGCCAGCCTGACGAACATCCTGGCCCGCCAGGGGGCAGACCTGCGCGGGCAGGTGCAACGCGCCTCGCAAGAGGTGGCAAGCGGCAAGCATGCCGATATCGGGCTGGCCCTGCGCGGGGATTACTCGCCGCTTCTGGCTGTGGATGCCAGTCTGTCGCGCCTTGCGGCCTTCAAGGCAACGGCCACCGATGCGGCCTTTCAGACCGCCGCGCAGCAATCGGCGATCACTGGGCTGTCGCAGCTGGCAAGCGGGATCTCGACCCAACTGATGGGCGCACGCGATGTCTCGACCCCCGCCCAGATCAGCACCCTTGCTTCGGACGCCCGGGGGCGGCTCGGCTCGGCCATCGGGCTGTTGAACACCCAGGTCTCGGGGCGCGCGATCTTTGCGGGGCAGGCGACCGACACCGTGCCCCTCGAGACAGCCGATGACCTGCTGGCCGCGCTGGAGACGGCGGCGGTTGGAGCAACGACGGCGGGGCAGGTGGCTGCGGCGGTGGTGACCTGGTTTGATGACCCGTTGGGCTATGGTGCTTTCTATCAGGGCGGCGCGGCGCTGACCGGGGCTCCGGTCGCCCCGGGTGAGGTGGCGGACCTGTCGACGACCGCCATGGACCCGGCGATCCGCGACACGCTGGCCGGGCTGGCGATGGCCGCCCTTCTCGATCGTGGCATCCTGGCGGGCAATCCGGAGGAACGGGCCCGCCTTGCGGCGACGGCCGGGCAAAGCCTGACCCGCAGCGAAGAGGATCGCATCACCCTCTCCGCCCGGATCGGCACGGTCGAGGCGCAGATCGAGGCCGCCCGCACCCGCAATTCCTCCGAGGAAACCTCGCTTGGCATCCTGCGGTCGGACATCGGCTCGGTCGATCCTTACGAGGCCGCAACCCGGCTGGAAACGATCCGGGCGCAGCTTGAATCGCTCTACCTCGTCACCGCCCGCGTCTCGCGCCTGAGCCTTACGGAGTACATCCGATGATCCGCCTGTTCCTTGTGCTTCTGTTCCTTGCGACTTCGACCGCGGCCGAGCCGATCCGCATCAAGGATCTGGTCGAATTCGACGGCGTCCGCGGCAACGACCTGGTGGGCTATGGCCTGGTGGTGGGCCTGAACGGCACCGGCGACGGGTTGCGCAACGCGCCTTTCACCGAAGAGATCATGGCCAACCTCCTGGAGCGGCTGGGGGCCAATGTCACGGGTGAAGAGTTCCGGCCGAAGAACGTCGCGGCCGTCTTCGTGACCGCGCAACTGCCGCCCTTTGCGCGGGCGGGGGGGCGGATCGATGTCACGGTCTCGGCCATCGGCGATGCGAAAAGCCTGCTGGGAGGCACGCTGGTGATGACGCCCTTGAACGGGGCGGACGGGCAGATCTATGCGGTCGCGCAAGGCTCGATTCTCGCTGGCGGGGTTTCGGCTGGTGGCGAGGCGGCCGGCGTGACGCAAGGGGTGCCGACGGCGGGGGTGATCCCTTCGGGCGCGCGGGTGGAGCGGGAGGTGGAGTTCGATTTCGCAGGCCTGCCGGTGCTGCGGCTGGCGCTGAAGGCGGCGGATTTCACTACGGCCGAACGGATCGAGCGGGCGGTGAACGCTGAATTCGGCGGGCGGGTGGCCGAGATGCAGGATGCGGGCACGGTTGCGGTCGACATCGGGGCGACTGGCATGCGGTCGCCCGCGCATGTGCTGGCGCGGCTGGAAGGCATTCTGGTGGAGCCCGAGACGCGGGCACGGGTGGTGGTGGACCAGCGGTCGGGGACCATCGTGATGGGGGCCGATGTGCGGATCAGCCGGGTCGCGGTGGCGCAGGGCAACCTTACATTGCGGGTCGAGGAGAGCCCGCTGGTCATCCAGCCCAACCCGTTCTCGGAAGGTGAGACGGTGGTGGTCCCCCGGTCGAATGCCGAGATTGCCAAGGACGGGACCGGGCTGGCCGAGATCCGGGGCGGGACCGATCTGGCCGAGGTGGTCGCCGGGCTGAACGCGCTGGGGGTGGCCCCGCACGACATGATCGACATCCTGAAAAGCATCAATGCGGCGGGGGCCCTGCACGCCGAGTTTGTGGTCAACTGACCCGCGGTCCTGCGTGGGCAGAATCTGTTCGCTATTGGAATCAATGGCTTGCTTGTTGGTGTTTGGGTTTCGTTAACCCTGACGCGGCAGGCCCCTCACGCTGGCCCTCTCCCCCAGGGATAGAGGGGACGCGGGGTGGCGGCGGTGGTTTCTGGTCCTTTTGCCGGGGCGGCACATCGGGACGGACTCCCGGAACGGGCGGGCGTGAGGGTAAGGTCAAGAGCTCAAAGGAGCCGACAGGAAGGCCGCACCCGCGATACCGCGACGGGTGGACTCGGTTGTCGGCGGTGCGAGACGGGCGATCGTGGGCCAGGGATACAGGCCTGTCGCCAGGTAGACATAGCCCACTCCCAGGCCACGAGCGCCTTTGCAGCGCGGAGGCTCGACGTGCACCGACAAGCGGCCCCGCGCAGCGGCGAGAGGGCCGCAGTTGACCCTTCCGGGCGGGGGGCGTAATCCGGGGATAACCCAAGAAAGAGCACCGAATTGACCATTCACCTGTACCAGAACGACCTTCCCGACGGGCTGACCCTTGGCCCCGTCGTTGCCATCGACACCGAGACCATGGGCCTTGACCCGCGCCGGGACCGGCTGTGTGTCGTGCAGCTGTCGGATGGCAATGGGGATGCGCATCTGGTACAGATCGCCAAGCGCCAGACCCGCGCGCCCAATCTTGAACGGCTGCTGACCGACCCCGCCACGCTGAAACTGTTCCATTTCGGGCGCTTTGACATCGCGGTGATGAAGAAGGCTTTCGGCGTCACCACCTCTCCGGTCTGGTGCACCAAGATCGCGTCAAAGCTGATCCGCACCTTCACCGACCGGCACGGGCTGAAGTACCTGCTGGCCGACCTTGTTGGCGTCGACGTGTCGAAACAGCAACAGACGAGCGACTGGGGCTCGGTCACTCTGACCGAGGCGCAGAAGGAATATGCCGCGTCGGACGTCTTGTACCTCCACCAGCTGAAGGCTGAGCTTGAGGCCCGCCTGATCCGCGAGGACCGGCTCGACCTGGCGCAAAGGCTGTTTGCCTTCCTGCCGACTCGGGCCGAGCTGGATCTTCTCGGCTGGGAAGACGCCAATGACATCTACCTCCACTGACCTTCTCGCCACCGGCCGCCGGGTGATCCGCCGCGAGGCGGGGGCGCTTGACGTGCTGGCCGGGGCGCTGGACGACAGCTTTGCCCGGGCGGTCAGCCTGTTGATGGCGGCCAAGGGGCGGGTGATCGTGTCGGGGATGGGCAAGTCGGGCCATGTCGCGCGGAAAATCGCGGCGACCTTTGCCAGCACGGGCACGCCTGCGCATTTCGTCCACCCGGCCGAGGCGAGCCATGGCGATCTGGGCATGGTGGCCGAGGGCGATGTGCTTCTGGTCCTGTCGAACTCGGGCGAGACGCCGGAGCTTGCAGACATGCTGGCCCATGCCAAGCGCTTTGCCATTCCGCTGATCGCGATCACCAGTCGCAAGGGTTCGACGCTGATGCGGCAGGCGACGGTGGGGCTTTTGCTTCCAGACGTGCCCGAGGCCTGCGAAAAGGGGATCGTCCCCACCACCTCGACCACGATGACTCTGGCCCTGGGCGATGCGCTGGCCGTCGCGCTGATGGAACACCGCGCCTTCACGCCAGACCATTTCCGCATGTTCCACCCCGGCGGCAAACTGGGGGCGCGACTGCTGAAAGTACGCGACCTGATGCACGACAACCCGCCGCTGGTGGCCGAGGGACTGGCGATGGGTGAGGTGCTGGTCGAGATAACGAAGCGCGGCTTTGGTGTCGTCGGCGTCGCGGATGACCAAGGTGATCTGGTGGGCATCATTACCGACGGCGACCTGCGGCGGCATCTGGAAGGGCTGATGCTGCACAAGGCGGGTGAAGTGATGACGGCGAACCCCCGCACGATCGGCCCGGATGCGCTGGCGGGTGAGGCACTGGCCTTGATGAACGACCGCAAGATCACCTGTCTTCTGGTCACCGCCCCGGACAGCCGCAAGGCGATCGGCATCCTGCATGTGCATGATTGCCTGCGCGCGGGCGTCGCGTGACGATGGCACGGGCCGACACGCACACGCGGGTGGTGGGCTGGCTGAAGGTTGCTCTGCCGCTGGCGGCGCTGGCGATCCTGTCGACGCTGTTCCTGGTTGCGCGCCGCATAGACCCCGAGGCGGCGCTGCCCTATGCCGAGGTCGATGTCGAGGACCTGGCGCGTGAGCCGCGCATGACGGCGCCGACCTATGCGGGCACGACCTCGGACGGGTCGGCCCTGACCCTGTCGGCGGACGAGGCGCGTCCGGCGGCCGAGGGCACTCCAGCAGCGGCAGCGGGGCTGCTGCTGGAACTTGCCACGCCGGATGGGTCGCGCACCGATCTGACCGCGGTGACGGCCCGGATGGACCCGGCGGCGCGCGAGGTGGTGCTTTCGGGGGGCGTGGTGGTCACGACCTCCTCCGGCTACCGGCTTGAGACGGCGGAAATGGCGGCCAAGCTGGACCGGACTGGGCTGGAAAGCCGGGCGCCGGTCACCGCGACAGGCCCTGCCGGGGACATCCGCGCGGACCGGATGGTGCTAAGTCAGGATCCCCGGACCCCGGGTGCCTATGTTCTGGTTTTCAATGGCGGCGTACGGCTGGTATACCAGCCCGGCGGCTAGACAGGCTCGCAGAGGTTTTTCGCATGGCATTCACGCTTCGGTCTTTCGGTCTGGCTGTCGGACTTGCCCTTCTGGCGACGGGCGCACCCGCGCAGCAGAAGATCGCCTTTGGCGATCTGAACCAGGACACGACCCTGCCGGTGCAGGTGACGGCGGATCAGTTGGCGGTGAACAATGCCGATGGCTCGGCGGTGTTCAGCGGCAATGTCGTGGTCACCCAGGGTGAGATGAAGCTGGCGGCAGCCGAGGTGATGGTGACCTACGGGACCGAGCAGAACGACATCGAGAAACTCGTCGCCTCGGGCGGGGTGACGGTGACCAACCTTGGCGATGCGGCCGAGGCGCGGGAGGCGGTCTATACCATCGACAGCGGAGTGATCGTGCTGTCGGGCGATGTGCTGTTGACGCAGGGGCCGTCTGCGATGGCTGGGCAAAAGCTGACGATCAACCTCAAGGATGGGACCGGGATCATGGAGGGTCGGGTGACGACGACCTTCGTGCCGGGGGGTAACTGATGGTGGTGGCAGCGTCCCAGCGGCCTGAACTGACGGTGACCGATGGCAGTGCCGGGCTGCAGGTCCGGTCCTTGCGCAAAAGCTACAAGAAGCGGCCGGTGATCCGGGATGTCAGTCTGGACCTGCGCCGGGGCGAGGTCGTGGCGCTGCTTGGGCCGAACGGGTCGGGGAAGACGACCTGCTTCTACTCCATCGCCGGGTTGGTGATGCCGGAAGGCGGGCAGGTCCTGATCGACGGCAAGGACGTGACCGCGCTGCCGATGTACCGCCGCGCCCGGCTGGGGATCGGCTATTTGCCGCAGGAGGTCTCGATCTTCCGGGGCCTGTCGGCGGAAGACAACATCCTGGCCGTGCTGGAGATCGTGCAGCCGGACCGCCACAAGCGGCGGGAACGGCTGGAGGAGCTTCTGTCGGAATTTTCGATCACCCACCTGCGGCGGACCCCGGCGCTGGCCCTGTCGGGCGGGGAGCGGCGGCGGGTGGAGATCGCGCGCTGCCTGGCGGCGGATCCGAAATACCTGCTGCTGGACGAACCCTTTGCCGGCGTGGACCCGATCGCAGTGGGGGAAATCCGCCACCTGGTCCACGATCTGAAGGCGCGGGGGATCGGGGTGCTGATCACCGACCACAACGTCCGGGAAACGCTGGAAATCGTGGATCGGGCCTACATCCTGCACGACGGCAAGGTGCTGATGTCGGGCACCACGGACGAGGTCGTGCGGGACGAAACCGTGCGCCGGGTCTATCTGGGCGAGAACTTCCGCATCGTCTAGGCGGCCCCCCGAACTGCGGCAATCGATTCGGTTGACAACTCGGGCAAGGGTAGCGCCAAATGACGTCAATGAGCGCGTTACATGACCATGTCTCCGGTCGGCATTCTGCGGTGGCTCCACCCGGCAGAGACGGTGTGACGCGACGTTTTTTCTGCCCATTACCGGAAGGACGGTCGCACCGGGCGTAACCCGGAGGCGGTCGTCGGCATGCGAAAAGGAGAGATCATGCGTTACCAGATCAGCGGGAAACAGATCGACGTTGGTGAGGCTCTTCAGACCCATGTGAAGGCGGAACTGGGTGAGGTCGTTGAGAAGTATGCGCAACGGCCGACCGAATGTGTCGTGGTTTTCTCGCGGGTTGCGCATGAGTTCGTCTGCGAGACGGTGATCCACCTGTCGACCGGGCTGACCGCGCAGGCCAAGGGGCATGCGTCCGAGATCTATGCGGCCTTCGAATCCTGCCGCGAGAAGATGGACAAGCAGCTGCGCCGCTACAAGCGGCGGATCCGGAACCACCACAACCACCGTGCGGGGCCTGTTGAATTCGGCGGGGCGTCCTCGTATATCCTCGCCGCAACCGAGGATGCCGAGGAAACTGAGCCCGAAAGCCTGCAGCCCGTGGTCATCGCCGAGATGGAGACGAAGATCCCTTCGATCACCGTGGGCGAAGCCGTGATGCAGATGGAGCTGGCGGGTCAGAAGATGCTGGTGTTCCGGAACGAAGGCCATGGGGGCGTGAATGTGGTGTATCGTCGGGATGACGGGAACATCGGCTGGATCGACCCTCGCAACAGCAAGTAACGCGTCCCAGTGACGCAGGAAAATCGCCGACCCATGGAACTTTCCAAGCTAGTGGTGCCAGGTGCTGTCCGCGTGGTCGGCCAGTTCACGTCGAAGAAGCGGCTGTTTCAGGAGCTGGGCGAGATCGCGGCGCAGGCCTATGGGCTGAATGGGGCGGCGGCAATCGACGGGTTGCAGGAACGGGAAACCCTGGGGCCGACCGGCGTGGGGCATGGCATCGCACTGCCCCATGCCCGGCTGGAGGACCTGAAGGGGATCATCGGGGTCTTCGTGCGGCTGGAAAAGCCGCTGGACTATGACAGCGTCGACCGCCAGCCGGTGGACCTGGTCTTCGGCCTCTTCGCGCCCAAGGATTCCGGGGTCGACCATCTGAAGGCGCTGGCGCTGGTCAGCCGGACGATGCGGGACCAGGGTGTGGTGGCAAAGCTGCGGGCGAATTCGGACCCGGCCAAGCTGTACGCGATCCTGACCGAGGCGCGGGCGCCGCAGGCGGCCTGAGCCTGTCCACGGTGGACAAGCTATAGGTTCCTTTTCAAATCAAAGGCTTGGTCGCGGGCTTTAGGTGTTTCTTAGTCCCTGACCGCGGGCGGATTCCCCCTCACCCTGACCCTCTCCCCCCTGGGGGAGAGGGGACGCGGGGTGGCATCGTTGCGCTTTCTGATTTGGCAGGGACCCCCTCCCTGGCCCTGCCCCTGAAGGAGAGAGAGGGGACGCGAATGGCGATGTTGGTCAGCCTGGAGCGGCGGCGTGCCAAGTCGAGCTGTCGTGGCCTCCGGCGGGAGTATTTGGAAGAGGGCAAATCAGCTTGGAGGACTTTCGGGGTGAGGACCGGTCGCTTCAGGCTTTCCAGCGGGTGAAGCCGAAGCCCATGTAATCGCGGGCGTAGGCCTCGGCTGCGGCGGATTCCAGAGATTCGTCCCAGATCGACAGGAGCGCGGTTTCGGCGGGATCGGCAGTGAGGGCGGGCGGGGCGACGCCAGCCTCGGCCGCAAGGGCGGCGAGGCCTTCGGCAAGGCGGTCTTCGCGCAGAAGGTGGTCGAGCGGTTGGAAGCCCGCCATCCCCTGCACCAGCGCGGTCTGGCTGGCAAGGCTGGGGTCGACGCGGGCGCCGGTCTGGCCGCCGATGGCAAGACGGCAGTAGTTGAGGAAGATCAGGAACGCGGCGCGTTCGGCTTCCGGGGTCGCAAAGGGCTCACCCGGGGGCTGCAATTCGGCGAGGAAGCCGTTGATCAGGATGCGACGGAGGTCCTGCGCTTCGGCCAGGACGATCTTGCGGCGGAAGGCGACATGGGCGCGCAGCAGGGGATGGCGCAGGACGGTGAAGCTGCGGTGGCCGGAATGCTTGCGCTTCCACTGGCGGAGCGACTTTTGTTCGAAGCCTTCGGTCACCTCCCCAAGCGCGGCAAACCAGTCGCGGATCGCGGTCGCGGGGCCGGATCGGATCGGGAAGAACAGAAGGCCGGTTTCGGAGGCGATCGCGGTCGGCACGCCTGCGGCCCGGCGCGGCTCGAAACTGGGGGTGCGGCCAAGGTTGAAGACGTCGATCAAGGCGATGGCCTCGGCGATGGCTTCGGGGTTCTCCAGCTTGTCTTCCAAGGGCCCGGGGTTCTGCTTTTTCAGCGTGTCGTCCAGCTGTTTCACCCGCCCTTCGACCCCAAGGAAGGCCGCAAGGCCGTTCAGCACCTCAAGCGAGCCGAGGTCTTCGTAATCGAGGTAAAAGGCGGTCTGCCCGGTGGTTTGCAGCGACTGCACCAAAAGGAGCTGGAAGGCCTGAAACTCGCGCAGAAGTCCGATGAATTCCGGCACATCAAAGCGGACCTTCGCGGTCTTCAGGCGGCGGGCATTGGTCAGCTTCCACTGGTCGGTCGCCTGGGCAATCTTCCAGCTGATATAGCTTTCCAGCGGGTTGCGGGTCAGGATGATCTTGGCGCAGGCCGGATCGGGCAGCACGTCATCCAGGATGCGCAGGTCGTGGTCGTGGAAGAAGCGGAAGCCGGGCAGGCCTTCGGTTTCCTCGCGCAGTTTCCTAAGCAGGGAGCGGGGGTCGCGGTCGCGCTCCTCCATCGTGATGCCGAACAGCTCGGTCCGGTCCTTCTTGCCCAGGATGTAGCGGTTGAAGACCTCGCCATGGCTGTGGACGCCGGGGAGCGCGTTCAGGTTCGCCTCCAAGAGGTTCGACCCGGTGCGCATTTCGGCGAAGACGACGAAGGAGGTGAAGCGGGGCATCTCAGCGCACGATCCGGGGGCGGGCGAAGGTCTGTTCCGGCTGGGCAAGGTCGGCGTCCGAGGGGAAGTCGCCCATCAGGACCGGCGCCATGCCCTGATTGCGCAGGTCCTGCAGGAAGCTGCCGAAACCGTTGAGGGGCAGAAGCTGCGGAAGATCGGTGGCGCGATGCGCGGCGCGGGGGTTCAACAGGTCGACCAACTGCTCCAGCGGTTCGGCGGGGTTCTCGATGAAGTCGGTCAGCGACCAGATCCGGGTGCGGGCCTTGGTCTCGGGGCCGTTCAACTGATGCAGGAAATCGGATTCCACCTTTTGCAGGCGGGCGGCTTCGCCCCGGACTTGGGCGGCGGATTGGCCGGAGCGCCAGAGGGGCACTGCAAAGGCGCCGGTGATGGCGAAGATGGTGGCGTTGGGGTCCGAGGCGATGAAGGGGACGATGGCCTGTTCGTCGGCGGGGCCGAACTGGAAGCACTGGGTTTCGCCGCGGGTGGTCCAGATCAGGTTGGTCAGGAAGCTTTTCGGGTTGTAGTCGCGCAAGGTCGGGCTGTCGGAGAGGCCGCCCTTGAACACGCTTTCGCCGTCCGCGAATTCGACCCGGTCGAAGGCGAAGAGATGGCCGTGGACCCGGGCGTCCAGGGCGCGGGCGAGCCAGGGCTGGAAGTCGTGGAAAAGTTCCGCAAAGCCGGAGAAGATGCCGTAGGGGGCGGCGGATTGCGTGCCGCCGCGGGCGCGGGTCGGGAAGCGGCTTTGCATGTAAAGCCCGGGGCGGCCCTTGACGCGGCGTTCGACGGCCTTGGCAAAGAGGCGGTTGATTTTGCCGGGATTGGGTTCGGAGGCGAGCGCGCGGTCGCCGTCGGGGGTCAGGAAGGTGCGGTAGAGGAGGTCTGCCTGCGGCCAGATCTTGCGGGCGATGAAGGCATCGGTCTGGCGCAGAAGGTGCAGGTGATCGTCGTAGAAGGTGTAGGGCCGGCCCTGGTAGTCGAACTTGGACAGGGTGAGGGACCGGCTTTCGATCCGGGTGGAGACCTGGCGGACGAGGCTTTGGAAATAGCTTTCGTCGGGGATCCAGACGCGGCGGAAATAGCGGTCGAGGAGCGGGCGGTCGGGGTGGTGCAGGATCGCTTCCAGCGTGGGGCGGGTCAGGCACCACCATTGGCTGCCGAGGTGGGGGACAAGCCCGGTTGTAAGGCGGCGGCGAAAGCGTAAGATGCGTTGCAGGGTGACGTAGCCGTCGAAAAGCCTCCGCTGGCGTTTCCAGGCGAAGGGGAAGCGCAGGGTGAAGCGTTCCTCGTTCAACCCGCCGACGGTCCAGCCGACATCGGCGGTGGTCACGCTTTCGATGAAGTCGGTGTGCGGGTGCCGGGCCAGGTGGGCCTGGAGCGCGCGGACGGGGCGGATCGGCAGGCAGGAGCCGGAGGCGAGGAGGATGTGGGAGACGGCGGGGAAGTCGGCCAGCATCTGCGTGCTGGCGTCGATCGTCGCCTGGACGATGCCGAAGGTGCCCCATTCGCAGGGGGTGCGGCGGGAAAAGCGGATGTCGGGCAGGTCCTTCAGGGCGGCCTGCAGCGCGTCGAACTGGTCCTGCGACGTGCGGGCGTCGACGTGGATGACGACGGGGCAGCCGTGCGAGGCCCAGTGCCGCGCAAGTTGCGCCGCGCGGTCCAGCGCCGCGTGGCACAACATCACGACGCCAAGGGCCGCGCAGTCCGTCACGCCCAGTTTCCTTTCGACATCAGGCCCAGAACCTCCAGCTGACGCCAGTTGACATATTTCTCGCTCCAATTGCACCAGAGATCGCGTTCGCGGGCGATGCCTTCGCGATAGGCGCGGTATTCGTGGCTTTCGGCATAGTGCTGGCCGCGGGCCAGTTCCTCGGCGGCCTTGGCGGCAAAGGTGTCGAGGAACTTGGCGTGGAGGAGGACTCCGGAGGGACGCTCGCCGCCCTGGTCGTCGTAGGTCAGGTTCAGTGCGCGGGGCAGCATCATGTGGGTCGATGAGACATAGGCGTAGGAGCGGTGCCATTTCACCAAGGGCGTCTTGTTCATCGCCGGGGCGTGTTTCGGGCGATCCGAGAAGAACAGGCGGGCGCGGGGGCCGCCCTGGATCCAGAGGTTGCGATACAGGGGATTGCGGTTGATGACGTAGTTGCCGCTGTCGAAATACTGGGCGATCTCGAACGGGTTCTGACCTTCGCGGTAGGGCTGTTCGTGCATCGCGCCCTTGGGATACATGTCCAGCATCATCGCGGAAAAGCTGGGGGTTTCGGCGCTGTCCAGCCAGTCGGTCAGGGCACGCAGAGGGCGGGTTTCGCAGAACGGGTAGACGAGGAATTCGTCCACGTCGACGGTCAGGCACCAGCGCCCGTGGCCGTGGCGGCGGAGGAGGTGCATCAGCCAGTCCATCCCGAAGCGCGAGCGTTTGTAGCTGTGCTGCGTGGTCCAGACCGAGACGTCGGGCTGTTCGGCGAGGTATTCGCGGGTGCCGTCGTCCGAGCCGTTGTCGACGATCAGGAAGTGGTCGATCCCGAGGCGGCGGTAGTAGGACAGGAAATAGGGCAGACGGATGCGTTCGTTGCGCATCGTGGAGAACAGGAGGATCGGCTGGGCGGCCAGCGTGGCGGTGCGGTCGGCGACCGGGGACAGCTGACGGCGGCGGCGAAACGCGCGGGCCAGAAGATAGCGGCGACGTGTCCGTAGTCGGATCAGCGAGATCAGGCCCATGGTTCACCCAAGGGGCCGGGATGTCGGCCATTTCGTGTCATATCCAGCCGCCCCGCGACATCAGGCCCATGGCCTCCAGCTGTCGCCAGCCGGTGTAGCGAGTTGACCTCGACGTATGCAACACCGGGTCTTGGATCAGCCGGTTGTAATACGCGGTGTACTGCGAACCGTTGCCGAAATGCTCGCCTCTGGCCTTTTCTTCAGACGAGCGGCGGGTGATCTCGGGCAGGAATTTCGTGTGCAGGATGATGCCGGAGGTCAGCTCTCCTCCATCGGTTGAGTAGACCTCATTGAGGTTCGGCGGCAGCAGGGAGTGAGTCGAATTCACATAGACCTGTCGCCAGTGCCAGCGAACCAGCGGGATCTTGTTCAGGGTCGGCGCAAGGCGGGGCTGGTCGGCAAAGAACGCCCGTGCCCGGGCGCCCCCCTGCACCCAGAGGTTCCGCATCCGGGGCTGGACCTGAACCTGGTAGTTCCCCGCGTCGAACCATGAGAGATGGTCCAGCGGATCGTCATCGGGTGCGACCTGACCCTGCGACACCGGGCCTTCGGGATACATGTCCACTGTCAGCGCGCCAAAGGAATGACGGCCCTGGCCTTCCAGCCAGCCGGTCAGGGCAGGCAGGGGGCGGGTCTGCCAGTAGGGGTAGATGAGGAGTTCATCCGCATCCAGTGTCAGGCACCAATGCCCCGACCCGTGCCGCAGCATCAGCCAGGTCAGCCAGTCCATCCCGAAGCGCGAGGCCTTGTAGCTGGCATCGGTCCGCCAGAGCGAGACGTCCGGCTGACTGGCCAGAAGCGCGCCCGATCCGTCGGTGCTGGCATTGTCGACGGCCAGAAAGTGGCGCACACCCAAGGCGCGGTGATGCGCCAGGAAATGCGGCAGGCGCTGGGCCTCGTTGCGCAGGCAGATAAAGCAGAGGATGTCGCCGGGGGCGATCTGGGCCAGGCGGTCCGTCACGGCGGCCAGTTGGCGGCGTTTGCGCCAGGCACGCAGCAACAGCTTTTGGCGGCGGCGGCGGTTCTTCATCGCCAGAAGCACGGCGGTCAGGCCGGTCGGGGGCTGGTCAAGTTCACCTATGGCGCAGGCATGGGGCAGGCCCCGGGGAAAGCTGGTGTTCTCGCCCCGGGTCGCCAAAGCCTATTGCGCAGCCTTTTGCATGGCGGTCAGATCGTTCAGGAAATCCGCAAACTCCTGCCCGAATTCGGGCCGCGACAGGCCGAAGGCGACGGTGGCCTGCAGGAAGCCGATCTTGGACCCGCAGTCATAGCGCTGGCCGCGGAAGCGCAGGCCGAAGACGCCGTCCTTCTTCTTCGTCTCTTGCGCGATGGCGTCGGTCAGCTGAATCTCCCCGCCCGCGCCCTGTTTGATCTTGTTCAGGTTGGTCAACACCTTGGGCGTCAGGATATAGCGTCCGATGACGGCCAGGTTCGACGGTGCGTCGCCTGCTTTCGGCTTTTCCACCATGCCCTTGACCTTGACGATCTGGCCGTTGTCCTCGGCGATGTCGAGGATGCCGTAGCTGGAGGTCTTCTTCGGCGCGACTTCCATCGCGGCAACCATGCAGCCGCCGGTTTCGGCATGGGCCTCGACCATCTGCTGCAGGCAGGGGGTTTCGGCGGCGATCACGTCATCGGGCAAGAGGACGGCAAAGGGTTCGTTCCCGATCAGGCGGCGGGCGCACCAGACCGCGTGGCCCAGACCCATCGGGCGGTTCTGGCGGACATAGGCGATGGCGCCCGAATCCATGTTCGTGTCCTTCAGGATGTCCAGAAGGTCGGTCTTGTTCTTCTTCTTCAGCTCGGATTCCAGTTCCGGGGCGTGGTCGAAGTAGTCCTCCAGCGCGGATTTCCCGCGCGAGGTCACGAAGATGAATTCCTTGATCCCGGCAGCCCGGGCTTCGTCGATGGCATACTGGATCAGCGGCCGGTCGACGAGAGTCATGATCTCTTTCGGGATCGACTTGGTTGCAGGCAGGAATCGGGTGCCGAGGCCCGCCACCGGGAATACTGCCTTGGTGATCTTTCTGGTCTTCATCTGACTCGTCCTAACCCTGTCCGGCCTAAAGCAATCTATCCAACGCAATGCGTTTCGCAGTCGAATCTGACCTTAAACGGGCAGCGCCGCGGCAATATTCGTAAACTGCACCAGTCAGGCCGATTTCGCACCAAAAAACGACAGCCTGACGACAATCCATGCCTGAAGCAGCGCCTTTATGCGGACATCTCGGCCAGCATCGCCTCGATGATCGGCACGTCGGAGGGGTTGTTCAACTCCCAGAACTGGCGGCCGCGAGACTGGACCTCGACACAGAGGACGTTGCGGCCGCTTTCCAGGAAACGAAGCTGCTCCAGCCCTTCCAGGGTTTCCAGCGGGCCGATGGGCCAGGACGGGTAAGCGGCCAGTGCAGCGGGGCGATAGGCGTAGACGCCGACATGGTGGAAGACCGGGGTGGGTTCGTCCCGGGCGTAGTCGCGCCCGAGATAAGGGATGACTTCCTTGGAGAAATAGAGCCCCCGTCCCCCGGCACCGAAGACGGCAGTGGTGCCGCCGACACGACCGGCGCGGCGGTCGGCCAGAAAGCCCGCGACCGCGCGCCCGTCGCAGCGCAGGACCGGGGTGGCGATGTCGGCTTGCGGGTCGCTGGTCAGGCCCTTGACCAGATCCTCGACAAACCAGGCGGGGATCAGGGGGGCGTCGCCCTGCAGGTTCACGATGACATCGAAGCCGGGCAGCTTGGCGGCAACCTCGGCGCAGCGTTCGGTGCCGTTGCGGGCGTCCGACGAGGTCATCACCACTTCGGCCCCGAAGGCGCTGGCGTGATCGGCGATGCGGTCATCATCGGTGGCGACAACGACGCGGTCGATGCCCTGCACGGAGGTCGCGGCCTCCCAGCTGCGGCGGATCAGGGTCTTTTCCCCATCGGGACCGCGCAGGGTGACCAGCGGCTTGCCGGGATAGCGGGTGGAGGCGAAGCGGGCCGGAATGGCGATGAGGGTTTTCATTTGAGCGTAACCCCGGGGGCATAGGCGATGAAGAACGGGTTGTCCCAGCCGGGCTTGCCATAGGCCAGCGGCTGGTGGTCGTCGAACCTTACGACATGGCCGCCCGCACCGCGCAGGACGGCGTCTCCGGCGGCGGTGTCCCATTCCATGGTGCGGCCAAGACGGGGGTAAAGGTCGGCCTCTCCGGTCGCCACAAGGCAGAACTTCAGGCTGGAGCCCGCAGAGGTCATGTCGCGGACGGCATAGCGAGAGATGTAGTCGTCGGTCGCCTGGTCGCGGTGGGACTTCGAGGCGACCACCATCAGGGCGGCGTTGTCGGGGGTCGAGACGTGCAGTTCGTTCAGCAATCCAACATGCTCAACCGAGTGCTTGTCCAGACCTAGATAGGGGATTTCCTCTACGGCTTGGCCGACCGGCAAGTTATAGAACAGGCGCCCCTTGGCGGGGGCGTAGACGATGCCGTGCAGGGGCACGCCGTCCTGCACATAGGCGATGTTGACGGTGAAATCGCCGCGGCGCTGGACGAATTCCTTTGTGCCGTCCAAGGGATCGACGATGAAGAAGGTGCTGGCGGTTTGGGCGTGGCTGGCCGCCTGTTCCTCGGTGATCAAGGTCACATCAGGAAAAGCCGCGCGCAGACCGGCAGAGATCACGGCATCGGCGGCCTCGTCGGCCTCGGTCACCGGCGAGGCGTCACCCTTGGCGCGGACCTCGAAATCGGGGCGGGCGTAGATCTCCATGATCTTGTCGCCCGCCTGCAGCGCCAATTGGCGGAAAAGCGGCATCAGTTCAGCAAAATCCATGTCCGCTCCCGTGGTGATTGAACAACGCGTTGGGCGCCCTTATCCTTCGGCGTCAACGGAACGGCAAGATTTCCTGTTGCAGGATGCCGCACCGGAGGAAAGCAGGCCGCATGTTCCGACACAAGAAGTACGAGCGATCCTGGTTCAGCCTGGGGTTTGAGACCCTGGAGCTGATCTACCATGCCGGCGTGCGGAAGATGCGCAAGACGCATCACAATGCCGTCCTCGGGCTGGTCATGGCGATCGTGCAGGCGCTGCTGATGCTGATGATCATGTATTTCATGATGAGCCTGTTCGGCCTGCGCCGCATCGCGGTGCGCGGCGATTTCATGCTGTATGTGATGTCGGGCGTCTTCATGTTCATGACGCATATCAAGGCGATCGGTGCGGTGGCGCAGGCCGAAGGTCCGACCTCTGCCATGATGATGCATGCGCCGATGAACCCGATCATCTCGATCATGGGGGCGGCGCTGGGGTCGTTGTACCAGCAGACGCTGGCGGCGGGCGTCATCCTGTTCGTCTATCACGCGATGTGGAACCCGATCACCATCGACGAGCCGGTGGGGATGATGGGGATGTACCTTCTGTCCTGGTTCACCGGGGTCGGGATCGGCATGATCTTCCTGTCGGCGATGCCCTGGCAGCCCGAGACGGTGGGCATCCTGAAGACGCTGTATCAGCGGGCGAATGTCATCGCTTCGGGCAAGATGGTGCTGGCGAACAACCTGTCGCCCAGCCGACGCGACTGGTTCGACTGGAACCCGCTGTTCCACACCATCGACCAGGCGCGGGGGTTCATCTTCCTGAACTACACGCCGCGCTACACCAGCTATGACTATGCGATCTACTGTGCGCTGGTCTGCGTGATGATCGGCCTGATGGCGGAATTCTTCACCCGGCAGCATGCCTCGGCCAGCTGGAACAAGCGGAACTGATCGGTCGGGCAGGGACCTGAGCCCCGCGATCACGGGGCCAGAAGCTCGGCCATCCTGGCGGCGGCAAGGTCCTGATCGCCGCGTTCGACAGCGGCAACCAGCGCCTCGTAGAGCGGGGTCTTCTCGGTCCCCAGACCGCCCGGCGGGGCAAGCAGGTCCTGGGTCAACCGGCCTTGCACCGCATGGGCTATGCCGAACTCCAGGAGCGCGGTCGCGGCGCGCAGGAACGGGTTGCCTGACGCCTCGGCGATGACGCGGTGGATCTCGAACTCGGCCAGGGCAAAGGGTTCGGGCTGGTGCGCCATCACGCTGCGCTGGTTCAGCCAGTAGTAGAGGAGCCGGACATGTTCCGCCTCGCGGTGCAGCGCGGCCTGGCGGGCGGCCTGGATTTCCAGGCCTTCGCGCACCAGCCGGAAGGCGTCCAGAAACGCAGGCGAGGGGCCGCTTTCCAGCTTCCAGGTCAGGATCTGCCGGTCGAACAGGTTCCAGCGCGATTGCGGCAACACGCGGGTCCCGACCTTGGCGCGCGCCTCGACCAGACCCTTCGCCTCCAGCGTCTTCAAGGCCTCGCGCAGCACGGTGCGCGATACGCCAAAGCGGTCCATCATCTCGGCATCGCCCGGGAGGCTGGAGCCAACCGGCATGCCGCCCGAGACGATGGCGCGGCCGACCTCGTTGATGACGTAGGAATGGAAGTTCCGCGCCGATTGTCGCCCGGAGAGCGTTCGGATTAGGCTCCCGGGTTCGCTCATGTCACCTGGCCCAAAAGGTTACGTTCGGCGCGGCCCGGCCCGGAAGACCAGCCGTTGCAGCACGATGAACATAAACAAAAGCACACCGACCACAATCTTGGTCCACCAGCTGGACAGCGTTCCATCGAAGACGATGTAGGTTTGCACCAATCCCTGCAGCATGACGCCGATGAAGGTGCCCGCGACAAAGCCGTAGCCGCCGGTCAGAAGCGTGCCGCCGATGACGACAGCGGCGATGGCGTCAAGCTCGACCCCGAGGGCGTTCAGCGAATAGCCAGCCGAGGTATAGAGCGAGAAGACCACCCCGGCGAGACCGGCGAGGAAACCCGACAGCGCGTAGATCGAGATGGTGGTGCGGGCGACAGGGACACCCATCAGGGCAGCCGAGGTCTCGGACCCGCCCAAGGCATAGACGTTGGAGCCAAAGCGGGTGCGGTGGGCCAGGAGGATCGCGACCGCAAAGACGACCAGCATGATGATGCCGACCACTGTCAGGCGGCCTCCGCCGGGCAGGAGGATGTAGCTTTTCTGCACGGCGGTGAAAAACGGGTGCTCGATCCCTATGGAGTCAGGGGAAAGGACCGAAGCACCCCCCCTTGCAAGGAACATGCCCGCAAGGGTGACGATGAAACTTGGGACCCGAAGATAGTGGATCGCGGCCCCCATGATCGCGCCGAAGGCGGTGGCGACGATCAGGGCAATGGCGAAGGCCAGGATCGGGTGCAGGTTCAGCCACATGATCAGGACGGCGACGAGGACAGTGGTGAAACCGATGACGGCCCCCACGGACAGGTCGATCCCGCCCGACAGGATCACGAAGGTCATGCCGACAGCTGCAATGCCAAGGAAGGCATTGTCGGTCAGGAAGTTCCCCAGAACCCGGGTCGACAGCATGTTCGGGTGCTGCAGGACGGCCAGCAAGTAGGCGAACAGGAAGATCAGGGCGGTCGCCAGCAAGGGGCGCAGGCTACGGTTCATTTCGACGCTCCGGGAGGCGTGCGGCGGCGGAAAAGCTGCGCCGACAGGGGCGATTGCATGACAAGGATCACGATGATGACGGCGGATTTGACCACAAGATTGAACTGTGGGCTGAAGCCCGAGATCAGGATGCCGGTGTTCATCGCCTGGATGATCATCGCGCCAAGGACGGCCATCGGGATCGAGAAGCGCCCGCCCATCAGCGAGGTGCCGCCAATGACGACGGCGAGGATGGCGTCGAGTTCCAGCCAGAGGCCCGCGTTGTTGGCGTCGGCGCCCCGGATGTCCCCGGCGACGATCAGGCCCGAGATCGCGGCGCACAGGCCCGCGAAGGTGTAGACGATGAGAAGAAGCGCCCCGGCCGACAGGCCCGCAAAGCGCGCGGCGGACCGGTTGACGCCCACCGCCTCGATCAGAAGGCCAAGGGCGGTGCGGCGGACGATCAGGGTGGCGGCGATCATCATGACGGCGGCGATGACCACTGGCATCGGGAAGCCCAGGAACGACCCGGTGCCGATGAAGATCAGGACGGGGTCGCTGAAGGTGACGATGTAGCCTTCGGTCACCAACTGGGCGAGACCCCGGCCCGCGACCATCAGGACCAGCGTCGCGATGATCGGCTGGATTTCCAGCACGGTGACAAGGATCCCGTTCCACAGCCCGCAGATCAACCCCGTGCCAAGGGCCGCCAGCACGGCTATCCAGGCGGGATAGCCCGACGAGACCATGACGGCGGCAACGGCTCCACTGATCGCCATGACCGCGCCGACCGACAGGTCAACGCCCTTGGTCGCGATCACCATGGTCATGCCGATGGCGAGGATCGCAACGGGCGCGCCACGGTTCAGCACATCGATCAGGCTGCCGAAAAAGCGGCCGTCCTGCCAGGTGATGGTGAAGAAGCCGGGGAACAGGATCCAGTTGACCAGCAGGACGGCGGCCAGCGCGATGACCTGCGGCCGGGTGAAGAAATGGGTCAGGGGCCGCGAGGGCGGCAGGGGCGGCTGGGTGGTCGGTCGGATGTCGACGGTCGGGCGGGTCACGAGCGGGCCTCTTGTGGTGTTCCGGCGATGGCTTGCACGATTGCGTCGGGGGCGATGGCGTCGCCGTCAAGCTCGGCCACCATCTCGCGGTCGCGCATCACGACGACGCGGTTGGAATAGGCGACGACTTCGTCCAGTTCGGACGAGATGACGAAGAGGGCGAGGCCTTCTTCGCGCAGGCGGTTGATGGTGCGGACGATTTCGGCATGGGCGCCCACGTCGATGCCGCGCGTGGGCTCATCGAGGATCAGGAAGGTCGGGTCGATGGCCAGCCAGCGGGCGAGGATGACCTTCTGCTGGTTGCCCCCGGACAGGAGTTTCACCGGCATGTCATGGTTGGCGGCGCGGATGTCCAGGGCCTCGGCATAGCGGCCGGCAAGTTCGACCTGGTCCTCGCGGTTCAGGGCCTTGAACCAGCCCAGCTTGGCCTGCAGCGCGATGATGATGTTTTCGCGCACCGAAAGGTCGCCGAAGATGCCGTCGATCTTGCGGTCCTCGGGGCAGAAGCCGAAGCCCGCGGCCACGGCCTGCGCGGGGTTGCGGATGGTGACGGGCTGGCCGTCGACCAGGATCTGCCCGCCGTCCGAGCCATCGACGCCGAACATCAGCCGCGCGACCTCGGTCCGGCCTGAGCCGAGGAGGCCCGCGACGCCCACGACCTCGCCTTCGTGGACGGTCAGGTCGAAGGGCAACAGGCCCTTGCGGTTTAACCCCTTGAAGGCGACGCGGACCTGGCCGCGGGTCGCCCCGGCCAGTGCGGTCGGGTGGTGTTCGAAGGCCACGTCCTTGCCCAGCATCATGCGGACGACATCAGTGGTGTTCAGCGTGTCCAGCGCCTGCGAGGCGACCTTCCTGCCGTTGCGCAGGATGGTGACGCGGTCGGCAAGGTCGAAGACCTGATCCAGGAAATGGGTGATGAAGATGATCGCGAGGCCGTTGGCCTTCAGCCCGCGCACCACCTCGAACAGGCGCTGCACCTCGTTGCGGTCAAGGCTGGCGGTGGGTTCGTCAAGGACCAGGACCTTGCCCGACAGTTCCACCGCGCGGGCGATGGCGACGATCTGCTGGACGGCAACGGAGTATTCCGAAAGCTCGGCCCGGACGTCGATGTCGAGGCCGTAGCGCGACAGAAGCTCACGCGCCTGTGCGTCGATCTTCTTGCGGTCGACAAGGCCGAAGCGGGTCGGCTGCCGGCCGAGAAAAAGGTTTTCGGCGACTGAGCGGTTGGGCAGGAGGTTCACTTCCTGGTACACGGTGCCGATGCCGTAGCCCTGCCCGTGCAACGGGTCGCGCAGCGAAATGGGCTGGCCGTCGAGAAGCAGTTCGCCGCCGTCTGGCTGGTAGGCCCCGGTCAGGATCTTGATCAGGGTCGACTTGCCCGCACCGTTCTCGCCCAGAAGCGCATGCACTTCGCCGGCGTTGGCGGTGAAATCCACGGTGTCCAATGCGCGGTGCTGGCCGAAGATCTTGACGATCCCCCGCGCCTCCAGCACCGGCCTTGCGGCTGGCTCAGACATTCCCGCCTCCCTCATCTTTCAGGCAACTGTCCGCTTATCCTGCGGATAATGCAATTCCGCCGGGCAAAGCCCCTCAGCTTTGCCCGGCGGCACCTCGGGGAGGAAACCTAGTATCCGAGGCCTTTGCGGCGGTCGTATTCGCCCTGCGGATCGTCAGCCGGGGTGTACAACTTCGATTCCGTGATGATGAACTTCTCGGGCACGGTGCCGTTGTTCAGATAGGCGTCCAGCGCCGCGAAGGCTGGGCCCGCCATGTTCGGCGTCAGTTCGACCGTGGCGTTGGCTTCACCGGCGACCATCGCGGCGAAGATATCGGGGACCGCGTCGATCGAGACGACGAGGATATCCGTGCCCGGCTTCAGGCCTGCGTCCTTGATCGCCTGGATCGCGCCCACGGCCATGTCGTCGTTGTGGGCGTAGACCGCGCAGATGTTCTTGCCGCCGTCTTCGGCCTTGATGAAGCCTTCCATGACTTCCTTGCCCTTGGAACGGGTGAAGTCGCCGGTCTGGCTGCGGGTGATCGTCAGGTTGGCCTTGCCCGCCAGCGCCTCTTCAAAGCCCTGCTTGCGGTTGATCGCGGGCGAGGAGCCCACGGTGCCCTGCAGTTCGACCACGTTGCACTGCTTGTCGCCGACAGCGCCGACCAGCCATTCACCGGCGACGCGGCCTTCCTTGACCTGGTCAGAGGCGACCGAGGTCAGATACAGGTCTTCCGGGCCTTCGATGCCGCGGTCCAGAAGGACGACGGGGATGTTGGCCTCTTTGGCTTCGGTCAGAACCTCTTCCCAGCCGGTGGCCACGACCGGGGCAACCAGGATCGCGTCGACGCCCTGGGCGATGAAGCCGCGGATCGCCTTGATCTGGTTTTCCTGCTTTTGCTGGGCGTCGGCAAACTTGAGGTCGATCCCCAGTTCAGCGGCGACCTGCTTGGTCACCGAGGTCTCGGCGGCACGCCAGCCTGACTCCGACCCGATCTGCGAGAAGCCGATGACCTTGCCCTGCAGGCCTTCGGCGTAGGCGGCCGAAAGCAACAGCCCGCTCAGTCCCGCGCCAAGCGCGAGAGTCTTGAAAACGTTCATGATTTTCCTCCCGATGGAAACTTTGGCCACTCTCCTCAGGGTGGCTGCAAGGACGTTAGCAAAAGTATTACTATATGCAACAGATTTGTTCCGAGGCCCTTTGGCACGGTCCGCGGCCCAAGGGCCTGCGCAACGATGGTGTGTAGTCTGCATGCAAAATCCGTAGCTTGACCGCTGAGTCCGTAGGGTGGTTCCGGCAGACACGACCGACCGGCAATCCGCAGCCCTGCCAGACGGGGGACGCCGCATCTTATGGCGCGGTCCCGAAAAGCCACCCCTGCAGATTTGTGCCACAGTCTCCCGCGATTGCAGAAGATTCGCGACACTGCCCCTGTGGCAAGAGTTGCAGGCCGGAAAGCGCCCTCCTATATACGCCACACACGGGCGTCAGGCCGCCAGACCTGACGTCTTTTCTCAAGGTGGGGATGCCTGCTTCTCAAGGGTCCTTGCCGGAACATCGCCTGAAGTAAAGGGATACACACATGGCCAAAGTCATCGGTATTGACCTCGGGACGACCAACTCTTGCGTCGCCATCATGGACGGCTCGCAGCCCCGCGTCATCGAGAACTCGGAAGGCGCGCGCACGACGCCTTCGATCGTGGGCTTCACGGAAAGCGAACGCCTTGTCGGCCAGCCCGCCAAGCGCCAGGCCGTGACCAACCCGGCAAACACCGTCTTCGCCGTCAAGCGCCTGATCGGCCGCCGCCTGGGCGACGCCGAGGTTGAGAAGGACAAGAAGCTTGTCCCCTACAAGATCGTCGACGGCGGCAACGGCGACGCCTGGGTCGAGGTGCGTGGCGAGAAGTATTCGCCGTCGCAGGTGTCGGCCTTCATTCTGCAGAAGATGAAGGAAACGGCGGAAAGCTATCTGGGAGAAACCGTCACCCAGGCGGTCATCACCGTCCCGGCCTATTTCAACGACGCCCAGCGTCAGGCCACCAAGGACGCAGGCAAGATCGCCGGTCTTGAGGTGCTGCGCATCATCAACGAACCGACGGCTGCCGCTCTGGCCTATGGTCTGGACAAGAAGGAATCGAAGACCATCGCGGTCTATGACCTTGGCGGCGGTACTTTCGACATCACCATCCTGGAAATCGACGACGGCCTCTTCGAGGTGAAGTCGACCAACGGCGACACCTTCCTTGGCGGTGAAGACTTCGACATGCGCATCGTCCAGTACCTGGCCGATGAGTTCAAGAAAGAGCATGGCGTTGACCTGACCCTGGACAAGATGGCGCTGCAGCGTCTGAAGGAGGCCTCGGAAAAGGCCAAGATCGAGCTGTCGTCGTCTCAGCAGACCGAAATCAACCAGCCGTTCATTTCGATGGACAAGAACACCGGGCAGCCCTTGCACCTGGTGGTCAAGCTGACGCGGTCGAAACTGGAAAGCCTGGTCGAGGACCTGATCAAGAAGTCGATCAAGCCCTGCATGGCCGCGCTGAAGGATGCTGGCGTCTCCAAGGACGACATCGATGAGGTCGTGCTGGTCGGCGGTATGACCCGGATGCCGCGCGTCGTGGAAGAAGTGACCAAGTTCTTCGGGAAAGAGCCGCACAAGGGCGTGAACCCCGATGAAGTCGTGGCACTGGGCGCGGCCATCCAGGCTGGCGTTCTGCAGGGCGACGTCAAGGACGTGGTGCTGCTGGACGTGACGCCGCTGTCGCTGGGCATCGAGACGCTGGGTGGCGTCTTCACCCGCCTGATCGACCGCAACACGACGATCCCGACCAAGAAGTCTCAGGTCTTCTCGACCGCCGAGGACAACCAGAACGCGGTGACGCTGCGGGTGTTCCAAGGCGAGCGCGAGATGGCTGCGGACAACAAGCTGCTGGGTCAGTTCAACCTTGAACACATCCCGCCCGCTCCGCGTGGCGTGCCCCAGATCGAAGTGACCTTCGACATCGACGCCAACGGCATCGTGACGGTCAAGGCCAAGGACAAGGGCACCAACAAGGAACAGGCGATCACGATCCAGGCCTCGGGCGGTCTGTCCGATGCCGACATCGAGAAGATGATCAAGGACGCCGAAGCCAACGCCGAGGCCGACCGCGAACGCAAGGAACTTGTCGAGACCAAGAACCAGGGCGAAAGCCTGCTGCATTCGACCAAGAAGTCGCTTGCGGAACATGGTGACAAGGTCGACCCGTCCACCGTCGAGGCGATCGAGCTGGCGATGAGCCCGCTGGAAGACGCGCTGAAGGGCGAGGACGCGGGCAAGATCAAGGGCGCGATCCAGAACCTGACCGAAGCCGCGATGAAGCTGGGCGAGGCGATTTACAAGGCCAGCCAGGCGGAAGGCGGCTCGGGTGACGATGAGCCGCGGCCGGTGGATGACGATGACATCGTCGACGCCGACTTCGAGGACCTGGGCAACAACAAGCGGAAGTAACACCGCGCGAATCGGAGGAAGGGCGGTCTGGCAACGGACCGCCCTTCGCCGGTTCCACTTGGGGATTTTGCCGTGGCAAAGCGTGACTATTACGAGGTGCTTGGCGTCAAGAAGGGGGCTTCGGCTGAAGAGCTGAAGAAGGCTTATCGCACCAAGGCGAAAGAGCTGCATCCCGACCGCAACGCCGACAATCCGCAGGCCGAGGCCCAGTTCAAGGAAGTGAACGAGGCCTACGACTGCCTGAAGGACGACCAGAAGAAGGCGGCCTATGACCGCTTCGGCCATGCCGCGTTCGAGAACGGCATGGGCGGCGGCCCGCGATCCGGGGCCTATGGCCAGCAGGGCGATTTCGCTTCGGCGTTTTCCGACGTGTTCGAGGACCTGTTCGGCGATTTCATGGGCCGGGGTGGCGGCGGCGGTGGTCGGTCGCGGGCGCAGCGCGGCTCGGACCTGCGCTACAACCTGCGTGTTTCCCTGGAGGAGGCCTATACCGGCGTCCAGAAGACGATCCAGGTCCCGACCTCGGTCACCTGCGATACCTGTCATGGGTCCGGGGCGGAAGGCGGGGCAGAGCCCGTCACCTGCCCGACCTGCAACGGCATGGGCAAGGTCCGGGCGCAGCAGGGCTTCTTCACCATCGAACGCACCTGCCATCAGTGCAACGGCATGGGCCAGATCATCAAGAACCCTTGCCGCACCTGCGGTGGCCAGGGCCGGATGCAGAAGGAAAAGCAGCTGTCGGTGAACATCCCGCAGGGGGTGGAAACCGGCACGCGGATCCGGCTGGCGGGCGAGGGCGAGGCGGGCCTGCGCGGCGGGCCGAATGGCGATCTGTACATCTTCATCGAGGTGAAGGAACACGCGCTGTTCCAGCGGGACGGCGTGCATCTCTTCTGCCGGGTGCCGGTTTCGATGCCCACGGCGGCGCTGGGCGGTGAGATCGAGGTGCCCACGATCGACGGCGGCAAGGCGCGGGTCAAGGTCCCAGCCGGGGCGCAGTCGGGCAAGCAGATGCGGCTTCGGATGAAGGGGATGCCGGCGCTGCGGTCGTCGAACACCGGGGACATGGTGATCGAGCTGGCGGTGGAGACTCCGGTGAACCTGACTTCACGGCAGCGGGAACTCTTGCGCGAGTTCGAGAAGCTGAGCGAGGAGAACAACCCCGAAAGCTCCAGCTTTTTCAGCAAGGTCAAGGGCTTCTGGGACGGGATGAAGGGCTGACCCGTTCGTAGGGTGGGCAAATTGTCCACCTTACTGGCGGACCTCTGCCGTTAACCGTTTCTCAACCATGTGGCGGCAGGATGGCCCGCATGGTCGCGTCGTTCAACGAACCCTTTCTACCCCTTGTCGTTTCCCCAGGCGACGAGGACGAGGCGCAGCCGTCCGTGCTCACCGGGCGGCTGCCATCCTACATTTCCGACCACCGCCTACGCCTGCGGGATCGCTTCACGCAAGGCGGCGGGGCGGCGCTGCCGGATTATGAGCTACTGGAACTGATCCTTTTCCGCGCTATCCCCCGACAGGACGTGAAGCCCCTCGCACGGCTCCTCCTCGACACGTTTGGCGACTTCAACCGGGTCATCACCGCCTCTCCCGCCCGCTTGCAGATGGTCAAGGGTGCCGGTCCCGCCGTGGTTTTGGAACTGAAGCTGGTCGAGGCCGCCGCGCAACGGATGATGCGGGCGCGGGTGATCCAGAAGCCCCTTCTGTCGTCGTGGGACGCCCTCCTTGACTACTGCCACACCACGATGGCGCATCGTGAGACGGAGCAGTTCCGCGTTCTCTTCCTTGACCGCAAGAACGTGCTGATCGCGGATGAGGAACAGGCCAAGGGCACCGTCGACCACGTCCCCGTCTACCCGCGCGAAATCGTCAAGCGGGCGCTGGAGCTGAACGCCAGCGCGCTCATCCTCGTCCACAACCACCCCTCGGGCGACCCCACGCCTTCGGACGCTGATCTGTCGATGACCCACCAGGTCAAGGACGCCTGCGAGGCGCTGGGCCTTACCCTCCACGACCATCTCATCATCGGCAAATCGCGCGAATTGAGCTTCCGCTCACAGGGCTACCTTTAGCTCACGGGTTGCGCTACCGATAGCGCATGAGCGAGTTCGACCTAGTCATCTTCGACTGCGACGGTGTGCTGATCGACAGCGAGATCATCAGTGCGCGGATGCTGGTGGCCGAACTCTTGCGGCTCGGCCTTGCCATCGACCTGGCTTACGTCGAACGGCACTTCCTTGGCCGTAGCTATCCCGTGGTCATGGAAACGATCCGCCGCGAGTTCGGCCTCGACCTGCCGCCGGAGTTCGAGGCGCAGTACCGGGAATCGCTCCTCGCCGCCTTCCGGACCGAGTTGAAGGTCGTTCCGCATGTTCATGATGTGCTGACGGGTATCGGCGCTCCGTTCTGCGTCGCCACCTCCTCCAGTCCCCGGAGGGTTGAGATGTCGCTGAAGCTCGTCGGCCTCAGCGATCTGGTCGGCGACCGGGTATTCACCTCCACCATGGTCGCGCGCGGCAAGCCTGCGCCCGACCTGTTCCTTTTCGCCGCCGAGCAGATGGGGGCCGCGCCGGGCCGAACGCTGGTGATCGAAGACAGCCTGACCGGCATCCGTGCCGGGCTGGCGGCCGGGATGACAGTCTGGCGCTTCACCGGCGGAAGTCACCTTGGCCCTGATGCCCCTGCAGAGCCAGAGGACGCGCGCCCGCACCGCAGGCTTGCGAGCTTTGCCGAGTTCTTCCAGATTGCCCCCGGTCTGAAATCCGCGAGACTTAAGGCATGAGCGTCGAGCCAACCTTGCAGGACGAAGCCGCCCGGGCGGGGTGGCTGTACTATGTTGCGGGCATGACCCAGGATCAGATCGCCACCGAGCTGGGGGTCAGCCGCCAGCGGGCGCAGCGACTGGTCAGCCGGGCGATGGCCGAGGGGCTGATCCATGTCCGGCTGAACCACCGGATCGGGGCCTGCCTGGACCTGGAGGCCGCGCTTCGTGACCGGTTCGTGCTGGACCGGGTCCGCGTGGCCCCAGGGCTTGGGCCGGGGGCCGACCCCGTGCGCGCGATTGCCCCGGCGGCGGCGGCGGAACTGGAGCGCTTTCTGCGGATGCCCGAACCGCTGGTGATCGCGCTGGGGACGGGGCGCGCGATGCGAGGCATGGTCGACGCGATGGTTGAGATCGAGGCGCCACAGCACCGCCTGGTCTCCCTCATTGGCAACATCGCGCCGGATGGCTCGGCCAGCTTCTTCGACGTGGTGATGCGCATCGCCGACAAGGTGCGCGCGCCGCATTACCCGATGCCGGTCCCGGTTATCAGCCCGACGGCCGAGGAGAACGCTGCCTTCCACCGCTTGCCGCCGGTGCAGAAGGTGGTGGCCCTTGCCGAGGCGGCGGATGTGGTCTTCGTGGGCGTCGGACAGATGTCGAACGATGCGCCTTTGCTGGCCGATGGTTTCGTCAGCCGCGACGAACTGGATGAGATGCAGGCCGCAGGGGCGGCGGGCGAAGTGGCGGGCTGGGTCTTCGATTCGGAGGGGCGTTACCTGGATCTGGGCACCAACCGGCGGACCGGAGGAGTGCGGGTGTCGCAGGGCCTGGACCGCCCCTCGATCGGGATTGCTGCAGGTGCATCCAAGGTTCCGGCGATCCATGCGGCGATAAAATCCAAGATCATCAATGGGCTGGTGACCGACGAGCCCAGCGCTCGGGCACTTCTGTCCCGTATCTGACCTTCGCAGCTGCGGCGGAAGAGGGGGCTTGACGACTCCGGGTCAGTTGTGAGCATTTACCCATCAGGCGATGATTTGCTCATACGCTGATCCAGGGAGGATTACATGACCAAGACGCTTCGCGCCCTTATGGGTGCAACGGCCCTTGTCGCGCTTGCGGGCGTGGCCAGTGCCGAGACCACCATTACTGTCGCTACCGTGAACAATGGCGACATGGTCCGGATGCAGGGCCTGATGGATGACTTCAACGCCAAGCACCCCGACATCAAGGTCGAGTGGGTGACGCTGGAAGAGAACGTCCTGCGCCAGAACGTGACGACCGACATCGCCACCGGCGGTGGCCAGTATGACGTCATCACCATCGGCACCTACGAGGTTCCGATCTGGGGCAAGCAAGGCTGGCTGGAAAGCCTGAACGACCTGCCCGCCGAATACGACGTCGACGACCTGCTGCCGGCAATCCGTGGCGGTCTGACCGTGGACGGCAACCTTTTCGCCGCGCCGTTCTATGGCGAATCCTCGATGGTGATGTACCGCAAGGACCTGATGGAAGCCGCCGGGATGACCATGCCCGACGCGCCGACCTGGGCTGACATCGAAGCCGCCGCCAAGGCGATGACCAACCGCGACGCCGACATCAACGGCATCTGCCTGCGCGGCAAGGCTGGCTGGGGCGAGAACATGGCCTTCCTGACCGCCATGTCGAACTCGTTCGGCGCGCGCTGGTTCGATGAGGCCTGGGTGCCCCAGTTCGACCAGCCCGAGTGGAAGGCGACCTTGGACTTCTATCTGAACCTGATGAACAACTACGGCCCCGCAGGCGCGTCGAACAACGGGTTCAACGAAAACCTGACGCTGTTCAACCAGGGCAAGTGCGGCATGTGGATCGACGCCACTGTTGCTGCGTCCTTCGTGACCGGCAAGGATTCGACCGTGGCCGACAAGGTCGGTTTCGCTCTGGCCCCCGACAATGGTCTGGGCAAGCGCGGCAACTGGCTTTGGGCGTGGTCGCTGGCGGTTCCGGCATCGTCGGATGCCAAGGCCGAAGCCAAGATCTTCATCGACTGGGCGACCAACAAGGACTACCTGGCGCTCGTCGCCTCGAAAGAAGGCTGGGCCAACGTTCCTCCGGGAACCCGGACCTCGCTCTACTCGAACGAGGAATACGCCAAGGTTCCGTTCGCCAAGATGACGATCGACAGCATCAACTCGGCTGACCCGACTGCGCCGACCGTGAAGCCGGTCCCGTATGTGGGCGTCCAGTTCGTGGCCATCCCGGAATTCCAAGGACTGGGCACCACGGTGGGCGAAATCTTCTCGGCGGCACTGGCCGGGTCGAAGACTGCTGACGAAGCTCTGGCCGAGGCGCAGGCCGTGGTCACCGACGAGATGAAGGCCGCAGGCTACATCCAGTAACACCGACCCCGGGGGATACCTCCCAAGACCCCCGGGATCACCTTCGGCTTGCGGGCCGCGTTGTCCGCAAGCCGACCCTTCCTTCTGCAATGGTACGAGTCGCTTGCGTGGCCCCCGTGGTGGCCGCACCCTTTCGTCATCTGCTTCGGGAGATCGCCCAATGTCCACACAATCCAGCCGTCTTGCTGCCCGAGCGATGGTCGCGCCGTCGGTGGTGTTGCTGCTGATCTGGATGATCGTGCCGCTGGCGATGACGCTGTACTATTCCTTCCGGTTCTATCGGCTTCTGTCGCCGGATCGGACGGGCTGGGTCGGGTTCACCAACTACCTGTGGTTCTTCAACTCACCCGACTTCTGGCTGGCCCTGTTCAACACGCTGGCGCTGGTGGGCGGGGTCCTCATCATCACCGTGGTACTTGGCATCCTGATTGCGCTCCTGATCGACCAGCCGGTGAAGGGCCAAGGCTACCTGCGTATCCTGGTCATCGCACCCTTCTTCGTCATGCCCCCCGTCGCCGCCTCGATCTGGGAGAACCTGTTCATGCACCCGCAGAACGGCTTGTTCTCGGCAATCGCCCGGGGGTTCGGGGCGCAGCCGATCCTGTTCCTGGAGCAGTACCCGATGTGGTCGGTGATCGGCATCGTCAGCTGGGAATGGCTGCCCTTCGCCACGCTGATCCTGCTGACCGCGCTTCAATCGCTGTCGTCCGAACAGCTTGAGGCGGCCGAGATGGACGGGGCCAGTGCCTTCTCCCGTTTCCGCTACATCATCCTGCCGCACATGACGCGGGCGATCACCGTGGTGATCCTGATCCAGACGATCTTCCTGCTGGGTATCTTCGGCGAGATCTTCACGACCACCCAGGGCGGGCCGGGGTCGGCGTCCACCACGCTGCCCTACATGATCTTCAAGCAGGCCATTGCCGCCAAGGACATCGGGCGCGCGGCTGCGGGCGGGATCATCGCGGTGATCCTTGCAAACATCGTGGCCTATTTCCTGATGCGCGGCCTTGGCCGGAACCTGGAGAACTGACATGGCCCGCGCGCTTTCCCCCCGCCGCCTGTGGCTCACCACCGCCGCCGCCTGGTTCGTGGCGCTGCTGATCTTCTTCCCGGTCCTCTGGATGATCCTCACGAGCTTCAAGACCGAACCCAGCGCCGTCGCCATGCCGCCCCAGTTCCTGTCCGCCGACTGGACCCTGGAGAACTATGCCGAGGTCTGGGCCCGGTCGGACTATCCGCGGTTCTTCTGGAACTCGGTCGTCATTTCGGTCGGCTCCACCCTGCTGGGCCTGCTGATCGCGATTCCCGCCGCCTGGGCGATGGCCTTCGTGCCGGGAAAGAAGACCAAGGACCTTCTGATGTGGATGCTGTCCACCAAGATGATGCCCGCCGTGGCCGTCATGATCCCGCTGTATCTTCTGTTCCAGCGGATGGGTCTGATCGACACCAAGATCGGCCTCGTCGTGGCGCTGATGCTGATGAACCTGCCGATCATCATCTGGATGCTTTACACCTACTTCAAGGAAATCCCTGGGGAAATCCTCGAAGCCAGCCGGATGGACGGGGCCACCCTTTGGGGCGAGATCATCTATGTCCTGACCCCGATGGCGCTGCCCGGGATCGCGTCCACGATGCTTCTGAACATCATCCTCGCCTGGAATGAGGCGTTCTGGACCATCGTCCTGACGACCACCAAGGCGGCGCCCCTTTCGGCCTTCATCGCGAGCTTCTCGGCTCCGCAGGGCCTGTTCTACGCGAAACTCTCGGCGGCATCGGCGATGGCCATCCTGCCGATCCTGATCCTTGGCTGGTTCAGCCAGAAGCAACTCGTCCGCGGCCTGACCTTTGGCGCGGTGAAGTGAGGTAACATGGGCAAGATCCAACTGACCAAGGTTCGGAAGTCGTTCGGCGAGGTCGATGTCATTCCCGGAATCGACCTGACCATCGAGAACGGCGAGTTCGTTGTCTTCGTCGGGCCGTCCGGCTGCGGGAAATCCACGCTCCTCCGCCTGATCGCGGGGCTGGAGGACACGACCTCGGGCGTGATCGACATCGACGGCAAGGACGCGACGAACCTGCCGCCGGCCAAGCGCGGCCTGGCGATGGTGTTCCAGAGCTATGCGCTTTACCCGCACATGACGGTGCGGAAGAACATCGCCTTTCCGCTGAAGATGGCGGGGATGGATCAGGCCGAACAGGACAAGCGCGTCGAACGCGCCGCCAAGGTGCTGAACCTGTCGAACTACCTTGACCGCCGTCCGGGGCAGCTTTCGGGCGGCCAGCGTCAGCGGGTGGCCATCGGGCGGGCCATCGTGCGGGAACCGGCGGCGTTCCTGTTCGATGAGCCGTTGTCCAACCTTGACGCAGCACTTCGGGTGGGGATGCGGCAGGAAATTTCGGAACTGCATCAGTCATTGAAGACCACGATGATCTATGTGACGCACGATCAGGTCGAAGCCATGACCATGGCCGACAAGATCGTCGTCCTGAACGCAGGCCGCATCGAACAGGTCGGCGCTCCGCTTGAACTCTACAACCACCCGAAGAACCTGTTCGTCGCGGGCTTCATCGGCAGCCCGAAGATGAACCTGATCGAGGGGGCCGAGGCCGCCAAACACAACGCCCACTCCATCGGCGTGCGGCCCGAGCATATCAGCGTGGGCGACGGGCCTTGGGAGGGTGTCGTGGGCCTGTCGGAACATCTGGGGTCCGACAGCTTCCTCAAGGTTTCGGTGGAAGGGATCGGCACCCTGACCGTCCGCGCGCCAGGTGAGGTCAACGCCCACCACGGCGACCGTATCCGGCTGGCTCCGGCCGGAAAAATTCACCGCTTTGACGCAAATGGACTGGCGATATGAGACTTGAAGGCAAGACGGCGCTTGTGACGGGCGGGGCGCGGGGCATCGGGTTGGCCTTCGTGGAGGCCTATCTGCGAGAGGGCGCGCGCGTGGTGATCGCCGATCTGGGCGGGGCTAAGGAAGCTGCGGCGAAGCTGGGCGACAAGGCGATGGGGGTCACGATGGACGTGACCGATCAGGCCTCGATCGACGCTGGCGTGAAGGCGGCGGCGGAGTGGGGCGGGGGGATCGACATCCTTCTGAACAACGCGGCGATCTTCGATCTGGCCCCCATCGTGGACATCACCCGGGCGAGCTACGACAAGATCTTTGCGGTGAACGTGGCCGGGACGCTGTTTCCCTTGCAGGCGGTGGCAAAGGTCATGATCGCGCAGGGGCGCGGCGGCAAGATCATCAACATGGCCAGCCAGGCCGGGCGGCGGGGCGAGGCGCTGGTTGGGGTCTATTGCGCCTCGAAGGCCGCGGTCATAAGCCTGACGCAGTCGGCGGGGCTGAACCTCATCAAGCACGGGATCAACGTGAACGGCATCGCCCCCGGGGTCGTCGATACCCCGATGTGGGATGCAGTGGATGCCCTGTTCGCGAAGTATGAGGGCAAACCTTTGGGACAGAAGAAGCGCGAGGTTGGCGAGGCCGTCCCCTTTGGCCGCATGGGTCGCCCCGAAGACATGACCGGCGCGGCGGTGTTCCTCGCCTCGTCGGATGCGGATTACATCGTCGCCCAGACGTTGAACGTCGACGGCGGCAACTGGATGAGTTGAGCCATGACTGTGCAAATGCCTGCCTATGACCGTTCAAGCCTGACGCCCGGAATCGTCCACATCGGTCTGGGGAACTTTCACCGGGCGCATATGGCTGTCTATCTGGACGACCTTTTCGGCATGGGGATGGACCACGACTGGGCGATCCTCGGGGCTGGCGTGCGTGAGGGCGACGCCCGGATGCGCGACGCGCTGAAGGCGCAGGATTGTCTGTCGACGGTGATCGAACTGGACCCGAAGGGGAAGAGTGCGCGGCGGGTGGGGTCGATGATCGACTTCCTGCCGGTTCAGGCGGACAATGCGGCGCTGATCGCGGCGATGGCGCGGCCGGAAATCCGCATCGTCAGCCTGACGGTGACAGAGGGTGGCTACTTCATCAATCCGGCGACGGGAGAGTTCGATCCGTCGCATCCCGAGATCGTGGCCGACAGTGCGGACCCGCACCGGACGGCCTTCGGCGCGATCATCGCGGCCCTGAAGGCGCGGCGGGCGGCGGGGGAGCAACCCTTCACGGTGATGTCCTGCGACAACCTGCCGGGAAACGGGCTTGTGACGAAGGCGGCAGTTGTCGGACTGGCACGGATCAATGACTCGGCGCTTGCGGACTGGATCGCGGCGAACGTGGCTTTCCCGAACGGGATGGTGGACCGGATCACCCCCGCCACCGGCCCGCGCGAACGGGCGATGGCGGCGGCCTTCGGCCTTGGCGACGACCCGGTGCCGGTGACCTGCGAGCCGTTTCGGCAGTGGGTGCTGGAGGACAACTTTCCGGCGGGCCGCCCGGCCTTTGAAAAGGTGGGGGTGACGCTGACCCCGCATGTCCACAATTTCGAGATGATGAAGATCCGCATCCTGAACGGCGGGCACGCGACCATCGCCTATCCGGGCGGGCTGATGGACATCGAATACGTCCACGAGGCGATGGCGAACCCGCTGATCCGGGGGCTGTTGGACAAGGTGGAGATGGGCGAGATCATCCCCTACATTCCGCCGGTGCCGGACACCAACCTGGGCGATTACTATCGCAAGATCGTCGAGCGTTTCAGTAACCCCGAGGTCGCGGATACTGAACGCCGGTTGTGCCTCGACGGGTCGAACCGTCAGCCGAAGTTCATCGTGCCAGGGGTCCGCGACGCGCTGGCGGCGGGCGGATCGGTTGAGGGTCTGGCGCTCGTCAGTGCGATGTGGTGCCGGTATTGCTATGGCGAGACGGACAGCGGCACGCCGATCCCGCCGAACGACCCGGACTGGGATGCGCTGGTCGCCCGGTCGAAAGCGGCGAAGGCTCGGCCCGGGGCATGGCTCGAGATGACGGCGGTCTATGGCGAGATCGGTCTGGACGCCCGCTTTGCCGCAGCCTTCGAGCGGCATCTGAACCGGCTTTGGGGAGTCGGCACGAAGCAGACGCTGACCGAATACCTGGCCTAGGGCGCCGGAGCGAGAGGTGGGGTTCCGGGCGGCGCAAAGTCCGGGACCACCCACAGTTCGACGCGCCGGTTCAGCTGGCGGCCGATGGCGGTTTCGTCGCAGGCCATCGGCAGCGCCTCGCCAAAGCCTTCCACCACCGGCATCTGCGCGGGCGACAGGTCGGGCGCAACGACGGCCAGTTCCTGCGCCACCTTCGCCGCACGGTCGACCGACAGCGCCAGGTTCGCCTCGGCCGCGCCCGAGCCATCGGAGAACCCGGCCAGCACCAGTTTCTGGTCGCGGAACTGCCCCGCCGCGATGAGCTGTGCCAGGTCGGCCAGGTTGTCCTGCGAGACGGAGTCCAGCGTCGAGGAGCCGTCCTCGAACCGGAAGGTGAACGACACCCGGTCCGCCCCGTCCATGATCCCGACCAGCCGCTTCAGGTCGTCCAGCGTCACATCCTCGCCCGCGCCCTGAATCGCGTTGATGAGCCGCAGCCCGTCCGCTGTCATCGGCTGCCGCGTCACCGACCGGTCGATGAAGCCGGCCGAAGCCACCGCCTCGCCCGAGGCCGGTGTCCGCAGGAAAGCGATGAACTCGCGCGTCAGCAGCGGCAGGCGGCGCTTGGCCGCCAGAAGGGTTACCGGCAGCGCCAGTGGGTAATCGCCCGCCTTGATCGCCAATGTCGTCGGCAGAAGCGGGAAGCCGCAGCTGTCGGTCAGCGGCAGGCGTCGGGCCGGAACGATGGCCGACCGCCCGCTGATCGCGATGGCCCAGGGATCCTTGGCCACCGCCTCGGCCAGGGCGGCCAGATCGGGGTGCAGGACATCGGCCGCCGCGACTGCGCCCAGACGGTCCGACAGGGCCTGCTGCAGGTCGGTGTCGGGGGCCAGCGCATGCACGACCAAGGGCACGTCGGGACCGCCGATTTCGGACCAGTTCCCGATCTCTCCGCCCAGCACACGGGCCAGATCGGTGGTGGAGATTTCCGGCATCGGGTTGTCCTGGGCCACGATGACGACCATCGCATCCATCGCCACGGAATGCGCGCCAAGGCCCGGCTCGGTGCGGAAGGACAGTTTCAGATCGGCAGCCCCCGCCTCGACCGCCGCCGTCGCCGCCTCGGGGCCCATCGGCTGGAACGAGACATCGGCAAGCTCTTTGCGGGTGGCCGGGTCCAGGATCCGCGCCGCGTAGTCGGCCCCCGCGGCCGGTTCATAGATCAGGCCGCGCGCTGTAGCGAAGGCCTCGACCAGCGGCGGAACCAGGGCGGCGGCATCCGGTGCGCCGACCACGCGGATCACCGCCCTTGGGGCGACGAGTTCAGGGCAGGCCGGGCCTTCGCAGATCACGCCCTGGCCGTCGACGGTCAACAGGCCGTAACTCGTGTCGATCCGGTAGAATTCCCCGTCGTAACCCTGCAGCGTTCCGGTCAGCACGATGCCACCCTCACGCGCCACCAGAGTCACATCCTGGGCCGCAGCGGAGTCACATACGAATGCCGCAACGCACAGCGCCGCCAGCCCTGCCTTCACACCCATCTACTGCCAATCCGGAGCTTACTTCGGGGTGGCGAGTTTCGGGGCAGCGCCAAGATTCTTCAACAGCAGAATGTCACCCGCCGTGCCGCAGAGCGGAACCGCGACATCCTGTTCCTGCACCGTGACCTCGCCATGGGCGGAAAAGACAGTGTCGAGCCGCAGGGTCCGGCCACAGGAGGCCGGGGTGATCCGCACCTCGCCGGTCAGATCGACCGTGCCAAGGTCGCTGCCCCTGGTGGAATAGACATTGGCCCTGATGGGGGACTGCACATCGGCTGCGCCCAGTGACAGGATGCGCTGCGGTTCGTCCGCGAAGGTGGGCACGGTGCCGACCAGCACCTTTTCGCCGTCCGTGGCGCGAAGCTCCAGTTCGGCAGGCCATTCCCACGCGACCGCGTAGCGCGTGTAGGACGCCATATCCGGCACGGCGACGTTGCCCAGAACCAGATGCGCGTCGGACAGGTAGACGGCGACCATGGCATCCGCCTTCATCGCCGGAATGAGGACTCTGGCGCCGCCGCTGTTTTCGGTGCGGGCGGTGAAGGACAGGCCGGAATGGCGGACGATGATCCGTTCGTTCCGGTTGCAGGGCGCGGAAAGCGACATCAGGATCATCGCACCGGGGGCGGCGGAGAGTTCCATCCGCGGGCTGCAATGGTCTGCACCAGAAGCGGGGGAGGACGCGGCCACTGGCGTGATGCTGACCAGTTCGCCCAGGCCTCTGGCCGAGGGTCCAGTCAGCGAAGCGGATTTCGGCACGGTGCCGCTGCCCCCCAGCACGACCGTCGACCCGGTTTCGGCGCGTTCGGTTGCGGCGACCATCAAAGGTTGCGGGGTGGACTGCCCCTTCTGGCTTTCAGCCGTGTGCGCGGCCGCAAAAGCGACAGCAACAGCGGCTGTTATCCGCAGAACCTTTTTGCCCCAAAGCATGGCAGTGCCCCGGTACGAGAATCGCACCGTTTACGGCTAGGGGCCAATCGGGGCGGAGACGTGGCATTAATTGGGTGACCATTGGGTTTGCTTGGAAATCGACATGAAAACGCCGCGTCGAGTGACGCGGCGCCAGATTTTTGTCCTGCCTGACAAGAGTTAGGCGAGGCGCCCGTGGCAGTGCTTGAACTTCTCGCCCGAGCCGCAGGGACAGGGGTCGTTTCGGCCGGGGTTGCCCCAGGTGGTGGGGTCGGCCTCGTCAAAGCCTGCAAGGCGCGTGGCGGCGGCTGCCATCGGAATGGCGACCAGGGTCGCGCCGGCGGGTGGCGCCGCAGCGGGCTGTTCGGCGGCCTGCTGCTCTGCCTGCATCTGCCGCATCATCGCTTCCCTCTCTTCCTTCGTAACAGGGCGGATGCGCGACAGCTGCTGGGTGGTCTGTTCCCGCAGCGAGTTCAAAAGGCCCTCGAACAGCTGGAAGGCTTCGGTCTTGTATTCGTTCAGCGGGTCGCGTTGCGCGTAGCCGCGGAAGTTCACGACCGACCGCAGATGCTCCAGCCGCAGCAGATGTTCGCGCCATTTGCTGTCGATGGCCTGCAGAAGCACCTGCTTCTCGATCGTCTGCATGGTCGAGGCGCCGAACTGTTCGGTCTTCTCGGCCATCATCTTGTCCGAAGCTTCGATGATCCGCTCCAGGATCACCGCCTGATCCACGCCTTCTTCGGCGGCCCAGTCGGCAATCGGCAGGTCCATGTTCAGCATGTCGCGGACCGAGGCGGTCAGCGCCTCGGTGTCCCAGGCGTCCGGGTAGGACTTGGGCGGCATGGCCAGATCGACCAGATCCTCGACCACCTGATGGCGCATGTCGGCGGCGACATCGGCGACGTGGTCGGCCTGCATGATCTCCATCCGCTGGGAGAAGATCGCCTTGCGCTGGTCGTTCATCACATCGTCGAACTTCAAAAGCTGCTTGCGGATGTCGAAGTTGCGGCCCTCGACCTTCGCCTGCGCCTTTTCCAGCGACTTGTTGACCCAGGGGTGCACGATGGATTCGCCTTCCTGCATCCCCAGCTTGGACAGGATCCCGTCCAGCCGTTCGGAGCCGAAGATCCGCATCAGGTCGTCTTCCAGCGACAGGAAGAAGGCCGAGCGGCCCGGGTCGCCCTGACGGCCCGAGCGGCCGCGCAACTGGTTGTCGATGCGGCGGCTTTCGTGGCGTTCGGTGCCCAGGACGAACAGGCCCCCGGCCTGCTTGACGGCCTCTTCCTCGTCCTTGTGCTCGGCCTCGATCCGGGCGCGGATCGCGACGTGGTCGCCCTCGGGGTCGGCGGCGATGGCCTCCATCACCTTGAACTCGACGTTGCCGCCCAGTTTGATGTCGGTGCCGCGGCCGGCCATGTTCGTGGCGATGGTCACCGCGCCCAGCTTGCCCGCATCGGCTACGATCTTCGCCTCCTGCTCGTGCTGGCGGGCGTTCAGGACCGAATGAGGGATGCCCGCGGCCTTCAGCAAGCCGGACAGCTGTTCGGACTTCTCGATCGAGGTGGTGCCGACCAGGATCGGCTGGCCCTTCTCGTGCGCTTCCTGGATCGCTTTCAGGATGCCGTCATACTTTTCACGCGCCGAGCGGAAGACCTGGTCATGTTCGTCGATCCGGGCGATGGGGCGGTTCGTCGGAACCTCGACCACGCCCAGGCCGTAGATTTCGCGGAATTCCTCGGCCTCGGTCGCCGCCGTGCCGGTCATGCCGCCCAGTTTCTCGTACAGCCGGAAGTAGTTCTGGAATGTGACGCTGGCGTAGGTCACGTTCTCGGGGTTGATCTTGACCCCTTCCTTCGCCTCGATCGCCTGGTGCAGACCTTCCGAAAGCCGCCGACCCTTCATCATCCGTCCGGTGAATTCGTCGATCAGCATCACCTCGCCGTTCATCACGACATATTGCTGGTCCTTGTGGAACAGCTTGTGCGCCCGCAGCGCCTGGTTGACGTGGTGGACGATGGACGTGCTTTCGGCGGCGTAGAGGTTCTGGCCTTCCGGCAGGATGCCGGCCTGGCGCAGAAGATCCTCGATCACGTCGTTCCCCTCTTCCGTCAGGGTCACGCCGCGGGTCTTTTCGTCCACCGAATAGTGTTCCGGCTGCAGATGCGGGATCACCTTGTCGACAGCCGTGTACAGCGTGCTGCGGTCCTGGCTGGGGCCCGAGATGATGAGCGGCGTCCGCGCCTCGTCGATCAGGATCGAGTCCACCTCGTCGACGATGGCATAGTAATGCCCGCGCTGCGCCATGTCCTCCAGGGAGCCCTTCATATTGTCGCGCAGGTAGTCGAAGCCCAGCTCATTGTTCGTGGCATAGGTGATGTCGGCGCGGTAGGCGGCCTTCTTCTCGTCGTCGGGCTGGTGGGCATAGACCACGCCCGTCGTCATCCCCAGCGCCTCGTAGACCTTGCCCATCCATTCGGCGTCGCGCTTGGCCAGGTAGTCGTTCACGGTGACGACATGCACGCCGCGCCCGGTCAGCGCGTTCAGGTAGGCCGCAAAGGACGCCATCAGCGTCTTGCCCTCACCCGTCTTCATTTCCGAGATGTTGCCCTGGTGTAGGAACATCGCGCCCTTCAGCTGCACGTCGAAGGCCCGCAGACCCAGCGCCCGGCGCGCGCCTTCCCGGCAGTTCGCAAAGGCCTCGGGCAGGATCGCATCCAGGCTTTCGCCGCCCTCCTGCACCCGCTTCTGGAACTCGCGCGTCTTGGCGATGATGCCGTCGTCAGTCAGCGCCTGATACTCGGGTTCAAGCGCGTTGATCTGCGCCACCACGGGGCGGGCGGACTTTACCTTGCGGTCGTTCGGCGTCCCGAACACCTTCCGCGCGATCGATCCAAGTCCCAGCATGTTTTCTCCGTGGAGCGGCTTCTGACAGCATCGTGTGGCCGTTGGACTTGCCCGCCCGCACTGCCTTCCATAGAAGGGCCAGTGTATGACCGGACGGCCCCGTTCCACGCGACTGTCGCGATGTAAGGGGGAAGCCCGGGATAGTCAACTTGGGCGGACGGATTGCCCTGATCAGGAGATGGTGAAAATGACGAAACGTTCAGGCTTCTGGTCGGTTCTGGCAGTCGCTGCGGTGCTGGCGGGCCCTGCCATTGCCGAAGGTGAAACCGCCGATACCGTGGTTGCCACGGTGAACGGCACCAAGATCACCCTTGGCCACATGATCGCGCTTCGCGAAACGCTGCCGCCGGAATACCAGCAGTTGCCGGACGACGTGTTGTTCAAGGGCATCTACGAACAGCTGATCCAGCAAGAGGTTCTCGCCCAGTCGATCACCGACCTGACGCCCCGCACCTTGGCCACCATCGAGAACGACAAGCGCGGTCTGGTGTCGGGCATCGCGATCGAAGGCATCGTAAAGGAAGCGGTGACGGACGCCGCCCTGCAGGCCGCCTATGACGCCCGCTTCAAGGATGCGCAGCCGCAAACGGAATACAACGCCGCGCATATCCTGGTGGACACCGAGGAGGAGGCGAACAAGATCAAGGAAGAGCTGGCCGCCGGGGCGGATTTTGCGGAAATCGCCAAGGCCAAGTCGACCGATACGGGCTCGGGCGCCAATGGCGGTGACCTGGGTTGGTTCGGCCTTGGCATGATGGTCAAGCCGTTCGAGGATGCCGTTGTTGCCGCCAAGGTCGGCGAAGTTTCCGGCCCGGTGCAAAGCGAATTCGGCTATCACCTGATCCTGGTGAAGGAAACGCGGGTGGCTGCGCAGCCGACGCTGGACCAGATGCGCGACGAACTCGCCGCCGAGGTGGAAAATGCAGCGATCACCGCGAAGATCGACGAGCTGACCAAGGGGGCGACCGTGACGCGCGAAGGCGAGGGCTTCGATCCCGCGCTGCTGAAGAAAGCCGAGCTGATCGACTGAAAACCGGAACCCGGGGGACGGACATGGCAAAGACCGACTGGAAGGCCGAAGCGAAGGCACTGAAGAAGAAGGTCCGCAAGCTGAAGGACAACCTGACCGCTGCCGCTGGCCCGATGGCCGAGGCGGTGCAAGAGGCGGTCTCGGGCGCGGTCAGCGATGTGGTGGCGGCGGCGAAAAAGGCGATGAAGCCGGTCTCGCCGCTGGCGCCCGCCAGTTTCCCGGTCCTGCCCGCGATCAAGGGAGCCGAATTCGCTGCGGTCGAGGCCGGGGTGCGCTACCAGAACCGCAAGGATGTTATGCTGGTGCGCCTTGCCCCCGGCACCACGATGGCCGGGGTGTTCACCCGGTCCTCCACCCGCTCGGGCTGCGTCCGCGATTGCCAGGCGAAGCTGGCGATGAAGGTCCCTGCCGGTGCTGGCGCGGCGATCATCGTGAACTCGGGCAATTCCAACGCCTTCACCGGGAAGGTCGGGGATGAAGCGGTCGCTGCCGTCACTGGCGCCGTGGCCGAAGCGCTTGGCATCCCCGCCAGCCGCGTGTTTTCCTCGTCGACCGGCGTGATCGGCGAGCCGCTCCCGTTCGAGAAGATCACCGCAAAGGTCCCGGACCTGGTGGCCGCGCTGACCGAAGACGCCGTGGAAATGGCCGCGCAGGCGATCATGACGACCGACACCTTCCCGAAAGGGGCCGCCGCGACGGTGCAGGGCGAGGGTGGGACGATCCACATCTCGGGCATCGCCAAGGGCTCGGGCATGATCGCGCCCGACATGGCGACGATGCTGGTCTACATCTTCACCGACGCCAAGATCGGCGCGAACCAGCTGCAGAAGATGGTATCGCGCAACGTGGATGCGACGTTCAACTCGATCACGGTGGACAGCGATACCTCGACCTCGGACACCCTCCTCATCGCTGCGACGGGTCAGTCCCCGGCGGCTGAACTGAAGGGTCCGACGCTGAAAGCCTTCGAGACGGCGCTCGCTGGCGTCATGCGCGACCTTGCCCTGCAAGTGGTGCGGGATGGCGAAGGCGCGACCAAGCTGGTTGAGGTGCGCGTGACGGGTGCCGCCTCGGACGAAGACGCGGCGAAAGTCGCCTTCGCCATCGCCAACTCGCCGCTGGTCAAGACTGCCGTGGCTGGGCAGGACCCGAACTGGGGCCGCATCGTCGCCGCAGTTGGCAAATCCGGGGCGCAGGCGGATCGGGACAAGCTGACGATCCGCTTCGGCGACATCCTCGTCGCGCAGAACGGTTGGCGGAACCCGGATTATCAGGAAGTCGACGGCGCGGCTTACATGCAAGGCCAGGAGCTCGTCTTCGCCGTTGACCTTGGCCTCGGTAAGTCCAAGCGGTCGGTCTGGACCTGCGACCTGACCTCTCGCTACATCGAGATCAACGCCGACTACCGCTCATAGCATTTTCTGTCCGCAAATATCCCACGGGGGTCCGGGGGTGTGAAACCCCCGGGGCGTCCCAAAAGGACCACGCATGAAGATCGTCCTCGTCTCTGCCGTCGCCCTGATCGACCCAGATGGCCGCGTCCTTCTGGCGCAACGCCCGGAAGGCAAGTCGCTCGCGGGCCTCTGGGAATTCCCCGGCGGAAAGGTCGAACCCGGCGAGACGCCCGAGGCCGCGTTGATCCGCGAGCTGAAGGAAGAGCTGGACATCGACACCTGGTCCTCCTGCCTCGCGCCGCTGACCTTTGCCAGCCACACTTACGAAGATTTCCATCTTCTGATGCCGCTCTTTGCCTGCCGTCGCTGGCAGGGAACCGTCCGGTCGCTGGAAGGGCAGCAGCTGGCCTGGGTCAAGCCGAACGCGCTGCGTGACTACCCGATGCCCCCGGCTGACCTGCCCCTGATCCCGATCCTGCGCGACTGGCTTTAGGCACCCTCCTGCCCGCGCGAGGCTCTGCCAAAGGCAACTCTTGCCTTTTGCCACATTTACGCCACATTCGGCGCAAGGACTCGGGGGGGATCCAACATGCTTCGCACGATAACGATCGGCAGCACGCTGCAGATTCAAGGGGTGCCGGTTGGTCTGACGCCGGATGGCAGGCTGATGGTGCGGGACGGCGAGAAGGTCTTTGCAGGGCGGCCCGTGCCAAGCTGGACCGAAGGCAAGGCGCGGGTCCAGCATGTGCTGGCGCAGGCGCGGGACTGTGCAATGCTTGACGCTTCGTAAACGTCCGCAGGCAAGTTCCTGATTTCATTGCAGTCGAGTTTCTGTCCACCGTGGACAGAAAAGGCCGGGTCGCTGGACCCGGCCTTTGTTTCTGGTCAGTCCAGCGTGCGCTGGACTTCCTCGCGCTCGAAGATCTCGATGACATCGTTCTGACGGATGTCCTCGTAGTTCTCGAAGGCCATCCCGCATTCCTGGCCCGAGATGACTTCCTTCACCTCGTCCTTGAAGCGCTTCAGGGTCTTCAGCGTGCCTTCGTGGATCACCACGTTGTCCCGCAGCAGACGAACCCCAGCCGACCGGCGCGCGACGCCCTCGGTGACGAGGCAACCCGCGACCTTGCCGACGTTCGAGACCTTGAACACTTCCAGGATCTTCGCGTAGCCGATGAAGGTCTCACGCACCTCGGCCTTGAGCAGGCCCGACGCAGCGGCTTTGATGTCGTCGACCAGATCGTAGATGATCGAGTAGTAGCGGATCTCGACGCCCTTCTGGGTCGCCGAAGCCCGTGCCGTCGCGTTGGCGCGGACGTTGAAGCCGATGATCGGAGCCTTGGAAGCCTCGGCCAGCGCCACGTCGGTGTCGGTGATAGCACCCACACCTGAGTGCAGCACGCGGACGCGGACTTCCTCGTTGCCGATCTTTTCCATCGCTTGAACGATGGCTTCGGCAGAGCCCTGCACGTCGGCCTTGATCAGGATCGGCAGCTCGGCCACCGACTGGTCGGCCTTGGCCTTCGCCATCAGCTGTTCCAGCGTCGTCGCAGCACCCGCCGCGGCGCGTTTGTCCTTGGCGGTCTTGATCCGGTAGTCGGCGATCTCACGGGCCTGCGCCTCGGTCTCGACGACGTTCAGAGTATCCCCTGCCGACGGCGTACCCGACAGGCCCAGCACCTCGACCGGAACCGACGGACCGGCTTCGGCGATGGTCTCGCCCTTGTCGTTGATCAGCGCGCGGACCTTGCCCCACTGCTCGCCGACGACGAAGATGTCGCCCTTGCGCAGGGTGCCGTTCTGGACCAGCACCGTCGCGACCGGACCCCGGCCCACGTCAAGCTTGGCTTCGATCACTGCACCCGAGGCCGCCCGGTTCGGGTTGGCCCGCAGTTCCAGCACCTCGGCCTGCAGCGCGATGGCTTCGAGCAGGTCGTCGAGGCCCAGGCCGGTCTTGGCCGAAACCTCCACGTCCTGCACGTCGCCGGACATGGCTTCGACCACGACTTCGTGCTGCAGCAGGTCGGTGCGGACTTTCTGCGGGTTCGCCTCGTGCTTGTCGATCTTGTTGATCGCCACGATCATCGGCACCTTGGCGGCCTTGGCGTGGTTGATCGCCTCGATCGTCTGCGGCATCACGGCGTCGTCGGCCGCGACCACCAGCACCACGATGTCCGTCACCTGGGCCCCGCGCGAACGCATCGAGGTGAAGGCCGCGTGGCCGGGCGTGTCGAGGAAGGTCACCAGCTGGCCGTTCGGGGTTCTCACCTGATAGGCGCCGATGTGCTGGGTGATACCGCCCGCTTCGCCGGTGACGACGTTGGTCTTGCGGATTGCGTCCAGAAGCGAGGTCTTGCCGTGGTCGACGTGACCCATGATCGTGACGATCGGCGGGCGGGTCAACAGGTCCTCGGACTTGTCCTTGACGGTGTCGATCACCTGTTCGACGTCGGCATCCGACACGCGGACGGCCTTGTGACCGAATTCCTCAATCACGAGTTCTGCAGTGTCGGCGTCGATGGCCTGGTTCATCGTGACCATCATGCCCATCTTCATGAGCGACTTGACCACGTCGGCGGCGCGTTCGGCCATCCGGTTGGCAAGTTCGCTGACCACGATGGTTTCGGGCAGCTGCACGTCGCGCACCTGCTTTTCAGCCTTGTGACCCAGTCCCAGCGCCTTGGCGCGGGCCTTTTCCTGCTTGCGCTTGATGGCAGCCATGCTGCGCTGGCGACCGCCCTCGTCCGAGATGGCGTCCGACAGGGTCAGCTTGCCCGAGCGGCGGCCCTCGTCGCCAGCACCGCGCTTGGCGCCACGGTCGGCACGGTCGTCTTTTTCGCGGTCGGTCTTCCGGGGCGTCGGCAGGCCCGGCTTCGCCGAAGCGGGGCCGCGTGCATCCTCGACCGGGGCCGGAGCGGCACGGTCGGCGGGTTTGGCGGCTGCGGGCGGCGGGGTCGCAGACCGGGCGCGGGTGCCCAGAACGTCCGCCTTGCGGGCCTCGGCGGCAGCGATCTTGGCTGCAGCTTCGGCCTTGGCGGCGCGTTCCTCTTCCTCGGCCTTCAGGCGGAGCGCTTCGGCACGTTCGCGATCCTCACGCTCCTTCGCCTCGATCTCGGCGCGGCGGGCGGCGCGGTCTTCCTCGCGGACGCGATCCTCTTCGGCGCGGCGGGCGGCATCTTCCGCCTCACGCGCCTTGGCGGCACGCAGCGCAGAAAGGCGACGCTCCATCTCGGCGTCGGAAATCCCGGCGGGACGTTTCGACGGATCGCCGAGGTTGGTCGGAGCCGAAGCCGTGCCAGCGCCAGGCGCCCCCGGTTTCACCGGAGTGGGCACCACAACGCGCTTGCGCTTGGTTTCGACCACGACGCTCTTGGTCCGGCCATGGCTGAAGCTTTGCTTCACCTGTCCGGGACGGGGGGCGCCCCCAAGGCCAAGAGGTTTCTTGCCGTCAGTATCGCTCATGCGTTCTTCGTATCCTTCATGGCGGTCTCGCCGCCGTCATCCCCGCCCGCCTGCAATGGCAATAGGCCACGCAGTCCGGCGAGTTTTGCCGCTTCCTCTACAACACGAGTCCTGAGTCCACCAGCGGCAAGCGCGGCGTGTATCGCACGTTCGCGCCCGAATGCCAAACCGATTTCCCCAGCCGAAAGACAGCCGATGAAGCCTTTTGCGCCTTCTGGCGCGTGTAGCTTCGTCTTGCCCCGTTCCGACCCGTCGCTGGCCTGGATCAGCGTCACCGCCGTGCCCTTGACCAGCCAGTCCTTCACCTTCTCGTAGCCGGTGACCGCCTCACCCGCTTTGCGCGCCATCGACAAGAGGTCGACGGTCCGTTGCAGCACCAGAGTCTCGACCAGATCGGCCAGCCCCTCGGGCGCTTTCACCGGTTGCCGGGCCGCGCGGGAGAAGAGGTTCTTCTTCACCGCCTTGTCCAGCGCCGCGCGGTCAGCCGAGACATAGATGCCCCGGCCCGGGAGTTTCCCGAGAATGTCCGGGACGATCTGCCCGTCAGGGCCGGCGCAAAAGCGGATCAGGCCCGCCTTTGGCTGGCTTTCCCCGGTCGCGATGCACTTGCGTTCCGGTTCGTCCCGTTCTTTTTCCCGGCCGCCGCGCGTCAACGCGTGTCCCCGAGGCCTGAAATCAGGCCTCGGCCTCCTCGTCGTCGGCAGTCTCTTCTTCGGGCTGCTCCAGTTCGGTCGGGTCGACCCAGCCCAGCATCACGCGGGCGGTCATGATCAGGGTCTGCGCTTCCTCAAGCGACATGTCGAACTTTTCGAGGACCCCTTCGTCCTTCTTGCGCTGGCCATTTTCGGTCGTCCAGCCGCCAGCCAGTTCCCAGTCGGCGCAGGTGGCGAAGTCTTCCAGCGTCTTGATGCCGTCCTGGGCCAGCGCTTCCAGCATCTGGGGCGTCAGGCCTTCGAAGTTGACCAGGCTGTCCTCGACCCCCATCGCGCGGGCATTTTCCATCGCCTTGGCGTTGGCCGCTTCCAGATAGTCGCGGGCGCGGGCCTGAAGTTCGGCGGCGGTATCCTCGTCGAAGCCGTCGATGGACAGGAGTTCATCAAGTTCGACGTAGGCGACTTCTTCCAGGTTGGTGAAGCCTTCGGCGACCAGCAGTTGCGCCATCATCTCGTCAACGTCGAGCGCATCCATGAAGAGCTTGGTGCGTTCGGCGAATTCGGCCTGGCGACGCTGCGATTCTTCGGCTTCGGTCAGGATGTCGATGTCCAGCGCGGTCAGCTGGCTGGCCAGACGGACGTTCTGGCCGCGACGGCCGATCGCCAGCGACAGCTGCTCATCCGGGACCACGACTTCGATCTTCCCGGCCTCTTCGTCGAACACGACCTTCGAGACTTCGGCAGGCTGCAGCGCGTTCACAAGGAACGTCGCAGTGTCCTGGTTCCACGGAATGATGTCGATCTTTTCGCCCTGCAGTTCGTTCACGACGGCCTGAACGCGCGAACCGCGCATACCGACGCAGGCACCGACCGGGTCGATGGAGTTGTCGTAGCTGATGACGGCGATCTTGGCGCGCGAACCCGGGTCACGGGCGACGGCCTTGATCTCGATGATGCCGTCGTAGATTTCCGGCACTTCCATCTTGAAGAGTTCAGCCATGAACTGCGGGTCGGTCCGCGACAGGAAGACCTGCGGCCCGCGCGGTTCGCGGCGCACGTCCTTGATGTAGCAGCGGATGCGGTCGCCGATGCGATAGGCTTCGCGGCCGATCTTTTCGTTCCGGCGCAGGATGCCTTCGCCACGGCCGATGTCGACGATGACGTTGCCGTATTCCTCGCGCTTGACGGCGCCGTTGATGATGGTGCCCTTGCGATCCTTGAATTCCTCGAACTGGCGGTCACGCTCGGCTTCGCGGACCTTCTGCAGGATCACCTGCTTGGCAGACTGCGCGGCGATGCGGCCCAGGTCGACCGGGGGGACCTCGTCCACGATCTCGTCGCCGATCTGCGGGTCGGCGAGGTAGGATTTCGCCTGCTTGACGGTGATCTGCGCGTGGTGATTCTCGATCAGGTCGTCTTCGGTGACCGTGCGGACGCGGGTGAAGGAGGCGCGGCCGGTCTTGCGGTCGATCTTGACGCGGATGTCCATCTCGGCGCCGTAGCGCGACTTGGCGGCACGGGCGAGGCTGTCCTCCATCGCCTGGATCACCAGATCCGGGTCGATCATCTTTTCGCGGGCCACAGCTTCGGCGGTCTGCAGAAGCTCCAGCTGGTTGGCGGAGGTGATTGCCATGGGTCCTACTCCCTAGTGTTTCGTCTCGGGCGCGGGATCTTCATCCTCGTCCCCGTCAATTTCCTCGATCTCGTCGAACTGGCCGTCAGTGGGCTCGGCCACCTTCTTCTGGCGCAGCATTTCCGAGATCAGTTCGTCCGAAAGGATCAGCTTGGCGTCGGAAAGCCAGTCGAACTGAAGCCCGATGGTGACCTCTTCGCCCGACTCCTCGATGGTGATCAGAACTTCCTCGCCCTCAACCCCCGCCAGATCGCCCTTGAAACGGCGGCGGCCGTCGATCAGTTCGGTCGTCTCGATCCGGGCCTCCCAGCCCTTCCACATCTCGAAGTCCTTCAGGCGGGTCAGCGGCCTGTCGATCCCGGGCGAGGAGACTTCAAGGACATAGTTGTCCTCAAGCGGGTCTTCCACGTCCAGCACGGCGGAAACCGCAGTAGAGATGTCGCCGCATTCGTCGACGCCGATGCCGCCGTCGGGGCGGTCGGCCATGATCTGCAACACGCGCGTCTTGCCGCCCATCAGCCGCAAGCGGATGAGTTCAAAGCCCAGCCCTTCGATCACCGGCTGGACGATATCAGCCAGGCGACGGTCGATGGCGGTTTTGGCGACGAGATCGGTCATCAGGTTCCAGAAACAAAAAAGCGGACCCAGCGGCCCGCCCGTGACTTTCGGTAGCTTCAGGTTTGGACCCCGAAGCAGCTGTTGGCAGCGATATAGGCCCCTCACCCTGAGTCTGCAAGGGAAACTGTCAGAGGCGGCGGAACACCATCACCAGCCCCCGGTCGTCCTTATGCGGATGGTCGGCCACTTCGTAGATCGGAATGTCGCGCCAAGCGACCGGAGTGATCTGCCCCTTTGCCACCAGCCGCGCCAGTTCCGAGCCGAACCCCGCGCCGTCCAGCACCGGGCCGATGGTGCCACAGGCAAAGACGGCGCCCGGGCGGGTGATGCGCAGAAGCTCGGGGAAACATTCCGGGCCGACATGGCCATGCGTGAAGGTGCCGCAGCTGATGACCGCATCATAGGCCGCGTCGGGGATGTCCAGTGTCTGGGTCAGATCGCCCAGTATGAGGTTGCGGTAGACCCCCTTGGGCCGCGCGACCTCCAGCATCTCGGGCGTGATGTCCAGCGCATCGACCAGCCGACCGCGCAGGTGTTCCGCCACAAGACCGGTGCCTGCGCCGATGTCCAGGATTTCCGCCTCCGGCCCGACTTCGGCCGCCAGAATCGCGGCAATCTCGCGCGGGGCGATATAGCCCCAGGCCGCGCCGAAGCTTTCGTCATAGGTCGGGGCCCAGTCGCCATACATGCGCCGTGCGCCATCGGGTCCGTCGATCTGATAGGCCTCGTCCAGATCATAGCCATCGTCGGTCATCTGTCGCCTCCTGCTTTGCGGCCATACATGCCGCCTGCCGATCACAGAAGAATGACGCTAGGGTAACCGGAACCCAACTTCGCCAATCCGGTTTCCCCTGATTGAAGGGGGCGTCACAAGCTGCGATAGTCCGCCAAGGTGCTGCCAATGAGGTGTGTGTGAATGAAGTCCGGTCGCAGCCTGAGGCGCATCCGGATGGCCGTTGCTGCGGCCATGCTGAGCCTTGCGGCAGGGCAGGCGCAGTCCCTTGACCGGCTGGACTTCACAGTGGCGGGCGGGTCCGAGGCGCTGACCGCGGCGGTCAGAGAGGCGTCGATGCTGCGGTCGCTGCAGGCGCAGGGGCAGACCGACCCGCAGGACCTGCTTGCGGCGGCACGGTCGGACTATGCGCGGATTCTGGCGGCGCTTTATGCCAAGGGCTATTACTCGGTCGCCATCCGCATCCGGGTCGACGGGCGCGAGGCGGCTGACATCCCCGCGCTGGAAGCGCCGAGTGCCGTGTCGGTCATCCGGGTCGATGTCGATCCTGGCCAGCCCTTCCGCTTTGGTCTGGCCCGTGTCGCGCCGCTGGCTGCGGGCACCGAACTTCCCGAAGGTTTCCAGCGCGATGCCGTCGCCGAAAGCGGCGCGGTTCAAGCCGCGGTCAGTGCCGCCATCGGTGCCTGGCGCGAGGCGGGCCATACGAAGGCCTTCCCCACGGCGGAAGAGGTTGTGGCCGACCATGCGGCGCGACGTCTGGATGCCGATGTCCGGCTGGATCCGGGGCCGCGCCTGCGCTTTGGCCGGCTTGAGATCACCGGCGAGGAACGGATGCGCGAGGCGAGGGTCCGCAAGATCGCCGGTCTGCCCGAAGGTGAGACCTTCAGCGAGACGGAGTTGCGTCGCGCGGAAGCCCGCTTGCGGCGGACGGGGATCTTCGCTTCGGTCGCGCTGACCGAAGATGAACAGATCACCGCACCGGACCTTCTGGGCATTACCGCGACGGTAGTGGAGCAGAAGCCGCGCCGCTATTCCTTCGGGGTCGAAGTCGCCAGTCTGGATGGAGTGTCGCTGTCCGCCTCATGGCTGCACCGCAATCTTCTGGGCGGGGGAGAGCGGCTGGGAATCAAGGGCGATGTCACCAATATCGGATCGGGGCAAAGCGGCATCGACTACGGGCTGGAGGTCACGCTTGACCGACCGGCGACGCTGACCCCGGATACGACGGCCGGGTTGATCCTGGGATTTTCGCACAAGGATGAGATCGACTACAAGCTGGACGCGCTCAGCTTCGGTTTGCGGTTCAGCCATGTCTTTTCCGAACAGCTGACCGCGCGGGCAGGGTTGACCTACGACATGCTTGAGGGGCGCGATCCGGGCGGGCGGTTCGATTTCCGCAACCTCTCCCTGCCGGTCGGCATAACCTGGGATCGCCGGGACGTCGCCAACAATCCGACGGCGGGTTTCTATCTGGATGCAACCGCCAAGCCGTTCCTTGGGTTCGGAACCACGGGATCGGGCCTGCGGACCACGGTCGATGGTCGCGTCTATCGCAGCCTGGGCGAGCCCGGTCGGCTGGTCGTTGCCGCGCGGGTGCAGGCAGGGGCTATCCTGGGCTCGGACCTGTTGGAGACGCCGCGGGATGATCTGTTCTTTTCCGGGGGCGGCGGCACGGTGCGCGGCCAGCCCTACCGGTCGCTGGGGGTTGCGGTGACGCGGGGTTTCGGGCCGCAGTTCCTGATCGGCGGCAAGTACTTCCTGGCCGGATCGCTGGAGCTTCGTGCCAAGGTCAGCGACCGGATCGGGGTCGTGGGTTTTGTCGACTGGGGCAGCATCGGGATTGATGGATTCAGCGGCAGTCTGGCCGATTCGCATGCCGGGGCGGGCCTGGGTGTGCGCTATGACACGGGCCTTGGTCCGATCCGCCTGGACGTGGCCGCGCCGATCAGCGGGACGACCGGGGACGGGGTGCAGTTCTACGTCGGCCTGGGGCAGTCCTTCTGATGTGGCGCGCGCTGGCACTCATCGGCTGTCTGACTGGCGGGGCTGCCTGGGGGCAGACCGATGACCGCGACTATCTGACTGCTTTTCTGGAGGACACTCTGTCCGGGGCCGGGCGGAAAGTGACCGTGACCGGCTTTGCTGGGGCGCTGTCGGCGCAGGCAACCATCGAACAGCTGACCATCGCCGATGACCAAGGTGTCTGGATCACGCTGAACGGGGTCGTCCTGGATTGGAGCCGATCAGCCCTTTTCTCTGGCGAGGTCGAGGTCAGCGAGCTGTCGGCGAAGGAAATCATCGTCGAGCGTGTGCCAGAGGCCGGGGAGGACGCGGCCCCGTCGCCGGAGGCGAGCGGCTTCAGCCTGCCTGAACTGCCGGTGTCGATCAGTATCGACCGGGTCGCGGCTGAGCGTATCGAACTCGCGCCCGGAGTGCTTGGGCAGGATGTGACGGGGACGCTGGAGGCGTCGCTGCAACTTGCGGGGGGCGAGGGGCACGCCATCCTTAACTTGATCCGCACCGGGGATGGCCCGGCCGGGGAGATCCGGCTGGATGCGTCCTATTCCAATGCCACGCGGGACCTGAACCTGTCGCTGCTGGCGGAAGAGGCGGCTGGCGGACTTGTCGTCGAGGCGCTGGGCGTCCCGGGCAGGCCATCGGCCCGGCTGGATGTCGCAGGGCAAGGCCAGCTTGATGATTTCAAAGCTGACATCGGTCTGGCGACCGACGGGGCCGAGCGCCTGACAGGGCAGGTCACCATCACGGGAGAGGACGGCGGCTACCGCCTGGGCGCGGACCTGTCCGGCGATCTTGCCCCAGTGCTGGCCCCGGATCTGGTCGACTTTTTCGGAACCGAGGTGGGTCTGAAGCTGGATGCCTGGCGCAGTGTGGCGGGCCGGGTGATCATCGATCATTTCGATCTGACGGCGCGTTCGTTGGCGGTCTCGGGATCGGGTGAGGTCGCAGCGGATGGCCTGCCAGAGCGGGTGGACATCACCGGCACGCTGGCCGCGCCGGACGGCCAGCCGATAGCGCTGCCCTTCACCGACGGCACTCGCGTCTCCCGCGCCGATTTCCGCCTAGCCACTGCCGAGAAGGGCGCGGACAGTTGGTCGGGGTCGGTGGCGATCACCGGGCTGGACCGGGAAGACATGCAGATTGCTTCCGTCACATTGGAAGGGTCGGGCCGGATCGGCCGCAGTGCCGCGGGCAGGAGTTTCGGTGGGACAGTAAGCGCGAAGGCTTCTGGACTGGCCCAGGCAGATCAGGGCCTTGCCGAAGCGCTGGGCAAGGACCTGACTGCGTCGTTGCGGCTGTTCATGCTGGAAGGGTCGGGTGCGCTGCAGTTGTCGGACATCCGGTTCGCCGGGGCGGGCATGACCGGGACCGGCGCGCTGAAGATCGAAGGGCTGGACAAGGCCTTGTTGACCAGCGGCAGGCTGGAGGTCGAGGCGTCTGACTTCGCCCGCTTTTCGCGGCTGCTGGGACGGCAGCTGGGCGGGGCGGGAAGGATGGAGATCGCCGGATCGGCCAGCCGCCTGTCGGGGTTCTTCGATGTCGAGGTCATGCTGGACGGTCGCGGTCTGGCGGTGGGTCAGGCCGAGGTGGACCGGCTTCTGGCGGGTGCATCCCGGCTGCAGGCCTCGGTCAGGCGTGATGAAAGCGGGATGGCGCTGCGCAGTCTTGATCTGACGGCAGGCCAACTGACTGCGCAGGCGAGCGGGCAGATTTCCTCGCAGGGATCGGACCTGGCCGGGACCGTCGCCCTGGGTGACCTGTCGGTCCTTGGGAATGGCTACAGGGGCGGGGTGGCGTTGGAGGGCAGGTTCACCGGCACGCCGGAGGATGGCTCTCTCACGCTGACCGGACGCGGCCAGTCGCTGCGGATCGGCAACCGCGAGGCTGATCGGCTCTTGGCCGGGCAAAGCCTGTTGGACCTGGACCTCGGCCTGAAGGATGGGGTCATCCAGATCCGGTCGGCCAGGGTGCAGAACCCGCAGCTGACCGCCTCCGCCAACGGGCAGATCACGGGCGAGACCCGGTCGATCAAGCTTGATGCCCGGCTCTCGAACCTGGGCCTGATCGTGCCGGAAGTATCGGGGCCGCTGACCGTCGCGGGCACCGCGGTGCAGAACGGAGGGGGCTACCGGCTGGACCTGCGCGCCACGGGGCCGGGGCAGATTGCCGCCAGCGTCAACGGGACGGTTGCGAACGACTTCCGGCGTGCCGATCTTGCAATAACGGGGGCAGGCGAGGCGGGGCTGGCCAACCTGTTCGTTTCACCTCGGTCGGTGTCGGGACGAGTGGGCTATGACCTGCGGCTGTCCGGCCCCTTCGTGCTGCGGTCGCTGTCGGGCCGGGTCACCCTGTCAGATGGTCGGATCGCCGACCCCGACCTGGGCCTGTCCCTGCAGGACGTGCAGGCCATTGGCCAGCTGAACGACGGCAGCTTGCAGCTTTCTGCCACTTCGGGCCTGTCGTCGGGTGGCAGGCTGCGGGTGGACGGGCCGATCCGGCTGGACGGCGGCCAGAACGCGGACCTTGCGATCACGCTGGATGACCTGCGGCTTTACGACCCCGAACTGTACGAAACGCGGGTCAGCGGTGCCTTGGCCCTGCGCGGGCCGCTTGCAGGAGGGGCGCTTTTGTCCGGGGCGCTGCAACTGGGCGAGACGGAAGTGCGGGTTCCGGCCTCGGGCTTCAGCTCGGCCGATGCGCTTCTGGACATCCGGCATATCCGCGACAGCGCAATCGTGCGGGATACGCGGCGCAAGGCGGGGCTTCTGGCGGCGCTTGCCGGGTCTGGCGGGGCGTCCGGGTCGGGGCGCGCCATCGGCCTGGACGTGACGATCTCGGCGCCTGCCCGGGTCTTTGTCCGCGGTCGCGGGATCGACGCCGAACTGGGCGGCGAACTTCGGCTGCTTGGCACCACAGCGGATGTCCGACCTTCGGGCGGCTTCACCCTTATCCGGGGGCGGATCGACATTCTGGGGCGGCGGCTGGTCCTGTCTCGCGCCGATCTGGTGCTGGAGGGTAGCCTGGTCCCGCAGATCAGCATCGCGGCGGATACCGAAAGCGACGGGATCGTCAGCACAGTCCGGGTGGACGGCCCGGCCGACAATCCGGTGGTGACCTTCACCTCCTCGCCCGAGCTGCCGCAGGAAGAGGTTCTGGCGCGGCTGTTGTTCGGGCGGGGTCTGGACAAGATTTCGGCGCTGCAGGCCGCGCAGCTTGCCAACGCGGTTGCGGTTCTGGCCGGACGCAGCGGGTTGGGACTGGTCGGCAACCTGCGCAAGAACTTCGGGCTGGACGATCTGGACATCACGACGGCCGAGGACGGCACGGCAGCGCTGAAGGCCGGCAAGTACATCTCGGACAACGTCTATACCGAGATCGAGATCGACCAGGAGGGCAAGAGCCGCATCAACCTTAACCTGGACCTGCGCGAAGGCCTGACGGTCAAGGGCAGAGTGGGTGCGGACGGCCAGACCGGGATCGGCGTCTACCTGCAGCGGGACTACTAGCCAGGTCGGGGGTCATTCCTCGTCCGGGCCGCACATCACCAGACAGACGAAGAGTGGCACGACAAGCCAGGGCAGCCATCCCCTGCTGGAGGGAGCTTCCTCGGTGACTTCGGGTTCGGGCTCTTCGACAACCACGATCGGGCCCCCGGCCTGCGCCGAAGACGCAAGACAGGCTGCACAGAGCAACGTGGCGACAAAGCGGTTCACGGCACCCTCTTGCGGGGAACGACTGACGCTTAGCCTAGGCCAAAGGCTACCGAATCGCAGCAATTGTAGGATTGGTGCAAACAGTTTGCCAGAAACTGCGCGGATTCTGCATCACGCACTGCGCGGGTCAGTCGATGACCTTCTCGAACTCAAGATAGCCGACCGTATTGCTGGCCCACTGCCGCGATTTCCGGACCGTAGTGCCTTCGATCCAGTAATCGTTGGTCACCTTGCCGTTCTGCCGGGTGCAGGTCTCGGTCACACGGGTGGTGGCGTGGCTCTTGCCCACGACTTCGATCGTCTCGCGCCCGACGGTTGCCGTCGTGCAGTCATAGGTCCGGCGGGTTCCGACGTCGTCGGGGCCGAGGAAGTAGTAAATCCGCTCATAGTTCGCCCCGCCCCTGAGCTGGGCAAGCGAAGGCACCTGCGCCGACATCAGGTCGGCCCCGAGGCCGCGGGTCTGGATAAGGACGCCATCGCGGAGGGAAAAGTTCGCCTGGCCCTGGGCGGTCCAGGTCACCACGTTTTCCTTCGCATCGGCGATGGTCAGGAACGCATCCTGGCCCAGAGCCTTGGACTGGATCCGCAGGATCGGCTTGCCAAAGGCGGCCAGTTCCGCACGCCCGACGGGTGCTGCGGCCTTGGGCGCGGCTGCGGCGTCTTTCTTGCCCTTCGCAAGGGTCGACTTGGCCATCTGGCCGACGGCAGCGGCCATCGGATTGCTTGCGGTGGTGTCGTTGCCGCAGGCTGACAGAAACGCAAGAGCAGCCGCGACGGCGACCAGCCGGGAAGATGCTCTCACCGCCAGACCCTTCCCCAGTCGGGATCAAGGCCATCAGTGTGGTAATCCCGGATCGATTCGTAGAGGCGACCGCCAACATCGACGCGCGCACCGCCATCGCCCGAACCCGGCCGCAGGGTCATGCTGAAGCCCTTGCGGGTTTCGGTCCCAAGCGCCCAGTTGAACGGAATGGTGAAGCGGATGCCCTTGTCAAAGCCGGATTCGCCGAAGTCGGCGGCGCTGACGTCTGTCACCGTGGCAAAGGCCCCGACCTTCCAGCCGTTTGCAAAGACGCGGTCGACCGAGAGTGTCGCACCGACATCGCCAGCCAGATACCTGCCGACATCAAGCTGGCCTAGGAAGCCGTTGCCGAAGTCGTAGTAGGCCGAGACATGGCCTGTCACCACGTCATAGTCGTATTCGCCAAAGCCGAGGCCGCCGTCGGTGTCGCGCTGCATCGTGTAGTTAAGCTCGGCCCCGAGGGCGAGTTGGCTGTCGACGGGCTTCCACAGCACTTCGCCGGAAATGCCGCCATGCATCCGCTCCAGATAGCCCAGGGTCACGCGCGAATAGACATCCGGCGCGGGGCGGGCATACCAGGCGAGGGTCAGACGTTCCAACGCGGGGTCGCCGAATTCGGTATAGCGCGAGCCGTCGGTCCGGACGTGCTGCAACGGAGAGGTCGACGGGCTGCCCGGGTCAACGTTGCTGGCAACCTGCTTGTAGACCGAGCCCGTCAGCACCCAGCCGGGGGCAAGGTCATATGTCGCGGAAAGCCGCAGGCCGATGTCGCCCTTTGCCGGTTCGGACAGGCGCAGCGTCGGACGCAGGCTCCAGCTGAACTTCGGGTAAAGTCCTTCGTCGCCAAGCGAATAGGCCGGCGTCGGACCGGCGTCAGTCACCGTGATCCGTTCCCGCAGCAATGAGGCGTTGTCGGCGGAATATTCCAGCCCCTCAAGGTCGCTGCGGCGGACGGTGATCTTCGACGCACCGATGCCATTGACCACGGGCACGATCTCGAACACTTCGACCGAGGCGGGCATCACATGGCTCAGCGCGCGGGCGGTGCGGCCGATGGCTTGCGCCCCGGCATCGATCCGGCCGTTGCGGATGCGGACCTGCACGGTCGTGGCGGTATAGGCCAGGTCTTCCACGGCAATGCCGTCGGCGGCCAGCCGTTTGGCCAGGTTCTTGCGCAGGATCGGCCCGGCATCGGCTTGCGTCACCCAGCCGCCGTCATAGGCCTCGGGGTCGGCCGCACGCGCCGGACGCGCCTTGACCGGCGCCGGGGCCGGGCCCGCCACTCCGCCGGTCAGCCGGTTCTTCGGATCGAGGATCAGATGGAAGGTCAGGCCGACTTCAGAGCCATAGAGCGAATAGACCCCGAATCGCATGTTGGGGTTGCGCTGGTATTCGAAACCGAAGTTGAACGGGCTGTCACGCTCGATCAGGCCGCGGGTGTCGTCTTCCAGAAGGTAGGCATCGGACGAATACTCGCCCTTGAAGGTCCAGGTGTCGCTGATCTTGTATTCGACCCCGGCGAAGGGGGCCGCATCGCCGCGGAACCACTGGTCCGCGTTGGGCGTGCCGGTCGGATCAACCGCCGGGCGGCTGCCAAAGGGCGAGCCGATGCTGCCATAGCTGCCAAGCCTGCCCCAGCCGAGGCCCGCGGTCACCTTCAGCTTGTCGCCAAAGTTCTTGGTGGCCGCCACATATTCCGCCGCGAACAGGCCCTTGCTGGTCATGTCCTGCAGGCCGATGGTCAGGGCCGGACGGTACTTCCCTTCCTTCAGAACCTGATAGCGCAGGTCGATGCTGCGGTCGGTTTCCTTTTCGTCGCCTGGAATGAGCGTGTCCCAGTCGCGCCAGGTCTGGAACCGATAGGACCCCGAAAGCCGCTCACTGAACTGGAAGCTGATCGTGGTCCGCGAGACGGAACCCACGACCGAAGTGCTGAAGGAAAACGTCGCGTCCTTCTGCGCCTCGCCCGAGGGCATGTCGATCAGGCCGGTCGCGCCGTTGATGTTCAGCGTGCCCGGGCTTTCGGCCAAGGCCGGCGCTGCGGACAGGGCGGTGCTGGCCGCAAGGAAAGCGAGCAGAAAACGAGGCGATTTGCGCATGGTGACCGGACCCGAACTATCACCACAGTCTATGCGGAGATAAACCGGACAGGGCAAGGGGCTTTGGGCGCGGAAGGTCAGGTATCCACAGCTTGTGGCCGCAAGGACCACATCGACAACAGCTGTATCAGGGACCGTCGGCTTCCAGGCTGACCCGCAGTTCCCGCAGCACCGACAAAAGCGCGCGCACCCTTTCCTGCCCGATGGACTGGACCACATCGGCAATCAGCGGCACCACGCTGGCGACCGCCCCGTCCCGCGCCGCGCGGCCCGAGGGGCTGATCGCCACGAACTTCTGCCGCGCGTCTTCCCAGTCGGGGCGGATGTGCACATGCCCGGCCCATTCCAGCTTGGTCAGCGTGTTGGTCATCGCGCCGCGCGTGACGTGGAACGATTTCGCCAGCTGCGCCGGAGTGCGTTCGTCGTTGATCCGCGCCAGGTGGTTCAGGACGGAGAAATGCGACAGCTCCATCCCCTTGGGCAGGACCTTCGAGATGCGGTTGCGCGCCAGTTGGTCGGCCATGAACAGCTCGCCAAACAGCGCAACCGCGATGTCATCCGCCTTCTCGCCGCTCATGGCCCGTCGAAGTCCCGGTCGTGGCTCAGCGATGGCACCCGGCCCCGCGCCTTGTCCACTTCGGTCAGGTCCAGATCGACCAGCGTCACCCCTGGTTCCGTCCCCGCATCGGCCAGGATTTCGCCCCAGGGCGCGATGGCCAGCGAGTGGCCGTGGGTCTTGCGCCCCTTGCCGTTCGTCTCGGGGTGAAAACCAGTCTGCGCGGGGGCCAGGACAAAGCACCCGGTCTCGATGGCGCGGGCGCGGAGGAGCGTCTCCCAATGCGCCGCACCCGTGATGTGGTTGAAGGCTGCCGGGACCGTGATGATCTGCGCCCCGCCCTGCGCCAGACGGCGATAAAGCGCCGCGAAGCGGACGTCATAGCAGACCGTCATCCCCAGTTTCGCAAAGGGCGTCTGAGCCACCACGGCGCGGTTGCCGGGCCGATAGCCCTCGCTTTCGCGGTAGACTTCGGTGGCCGAGACGTTGACGTCAAACATGTGGATCTTGTCATAGCGCGCGGCCACCGAGCCGTCGGGGGCGATCAGGAAGCTGCGGTTGGCAAACCGCCCGTCCGCGTCATGGGTCAGGATGCCCAGAGAGCCGACCAGCAGCCAGGTCCCGGCGGCCTTCGCCTCATCCCGCAGGGCGGCGAGGGTCGGATCGTCCTCCTCATGCCGGAAGACGTTGCGCTGATGCGCGCGGCTGGAGGAGAGGCCGTTGGTCAGTTCCGGGGTCAGGACGAACTCTGCCCCCTGCGCGACCGCCTGCCGGATATGGCCGACCGTCACGGGCAGGTTCGCTACCGGATCATCCGATACGGTCAGCTGAACCAGCGCCGCCCGCATCACGCCGCCAGAAGCGGGTCAAGCTTGCCCGCATCCTCCAGCGCGTACAGGTCGTCGCAGCCGCCGACATGGGTCTCGCCGACAAAGATCTGCGGCACGGTCCGGCGGCCCATGGCGCGCTGGACCATCGCCTCGCGCAAGGCGGGGTCGCGGCTGACGTCGATCTCGGTGAAGGCTGCGCCCTTCTTCTGCAGCAGGCGCTTGGCCGCGTGGCAATAGGGGCAGATCGGCGTGGTGTAGATTTCGACGGGACGCATCAGGGCACCTCTTTCGCGCCCGAATATAAGGATTCAGCCGTCCTTCGCAACGCGCGCCAGCGCAAGGACGTTGACGGACCGTGCGCCTGCCGAAATAAGCGCCTCGGTTGCTGCGGCAAAGGTCGCGCCCGAGGTCATCACGTCATCGACCAGCAGGATGTCACGGTCGCGGATGCGGGCTTCGCGGTTCGTTGGCACGGTAAAGGCGCCCACCAGGTTGGCAAACCGCGCGTCGCGGGTCTTGCCGTCCTGATTGCCGGTCGATCTCTTGCGCAGGATCGCGTCAGGGCAATGTTCCAGCCCGGCCAGGCCCGCGACGGCGCGCGACAGCAGCGCCGCCTGATTGTAGCGCCTGCGAAACAGCCGCATCCAGTGCAGTGGAACCGGCACCACAAGCATCCCAGGCGTCAGGATCGGGCGCGCGACCTTCGTCATCCAGGCCGCCGCCGGACGCGCCAGATCCATCCGGTCGCCATGCTTGAGCGCCAGCACAAGGTTGCGGCCGTTGCCCGCATACATCAGCGCCGAACGTCCCCGGCCCCAGGGGCGCGCAATGGTCATGCAATCATCGCAGATCGCCCGTTCGTCCCGGTCGGGCCCAGGCAGGGGAACCCCGCATTGATCGCATGCCATGCCAGAGACGAAGGGCGTGTCGCGCCAGCAGTCGGCGCAAAGGCCGAAGTCCGACTGCACCGGGGCCGCGCAGGAAATGCACTGCGGCGGATAAAGCAGTTGCAGCGCGCCTTGCAATCCCATGTCCTGCTCCTAAAGTCCCGCCGATGACCGAAGCCCCGACCTTGACCGACCGCGAGGCACTTGCCCGCCACCGCGCCCGCGCCTGCACTTTGCCCGACCACGACGCGGCGATGTTCCTGCACCGTCTTGCCCTGACCGACATTCAGGAAAGACTCACCCTGGTTAACAGAGTGTTTACCGCGCCCGCCGTGGTGAGCGCTTTTCCCGAAATCTGGCAGAATCTGCGACTTGATGCGCTGCAGGTGACAGATGACGAGGTGCTGGCCCTGTCACCCGGGGCGCATGACCTTGTGATTCATGCGATGACGCTGCATTGGTCGAACGATCCGCTCGGCCAACTGGTGCAATGCCGCCGGGCCCTGCGTCCGGATGGGCTGTTCATCGCTGTTCTTCCGGGGGGACGCAGCTTGCATGAGTTGCGGTCGGCGCTGGCCGAGGCTGAAGCGCGGGTGACGGGCGGCCTTTCACCCCGTGTCGTCCCGATGGGCGAAATCCGCGATCTGGGAGGGCTGATGCAACGCGCTGGCTTTGCGCTGCCGGTGGCGGACAGCCTGCAGCAGGTCGTGGAGTATGGCAGCTTCCCCGCCCTCCTTGCCGACCTCCGCGCCTCGGGCGAGACGAACGCCCTCGCCGGTCGGCTGCGCCGGTTTTCCGGGAGGTCAGTTCTGGCGGAAGCAGGTGCGATCTATGCCGAAAGCTTTGCCACCGATACCGGCCGTCTGCCTGCCACGGTAGAACTGGTGTTCCTGACCGGATGGGCCCCGCATGACAGCCAGCAGCAGCCCCTGCGACCGGGATCGGCCAAGTCGCGGCTGGCGGATGCTCTGGGTGTTCCCGAGGCGCCCTTGCCCAAAGACGGTTGACCCCGCCGACCAACCCCTTATGTCCCGTCCTGAACCATTGGGAAGAACACCATGCTGGATGCCCGGAGCACTGCCGTGACGGGGACCGACGTCACCCCGGGAGAGGGCCGCCTTTCCCATGCGCCCGCCGACCATCCCCCCGTCCGTCGCGCCAGGATCGGGGTGCTTCTGGCCAACCTCGGGACCCCGGACGCCTACGACTACTGGTCGATGCGGCGCTATCTGAACGAATTCCTGTCGGACAAGCGGGTCGTCGACATCCCGGACTGGAAGTGGCAGCCGCTACTTCAACTCATCATTCTGTCGAGGCGGCCCTTCACCTCGGGGGCGAACTACAAGCTGATCTGGAACGAGGAGCTGAACGAAAGTCCGCTGCTGACGATCACCAAGGCCCAGACCGCGGCGATTGCCAAGATGATGGCCGAGAAGCACGGGGCGGAAGTGATGGTCGACTTCTGCATGCGCTACGGCAACCCCTCGACCGAGGCGAAGGTCCGGGCGATGGTGGATGCAGGCTGCGAGAAGGTGCTGTTCTTCCCGCTTTACCCCCACTACGCCGGGGCGACCTCGGCCACGGCGAACGACCAGTTCTTCCGCGCGCTGATGAAGGAGAAGCGGCAGCCGGCGGTGCGGACCGTGGCGGAGTATTTCGACCACCCCCTCTACATCGACGCGCTGGCGAAGTCGGTCGAGACGGCCTATGCGGGGCTCGATCATCGGCCCGACGTGCTGGTCGCCAGCTACCACGGGATGCCAAAACGCTACCTGATGGAGGGCGACCCCTATCACTGCCAGTGTGCCAAGACCTCGCGTCTGCTGCGGGAGCGGCTGGGGTGGGAGAAGGGGGCGATCGACACGACCTTCCAGTCGGTCTTCGGGCGTGAGGAGTGGCTGAAACCCTACACGGTCGAGCATGTGGCGGAGCTGGCGAAGGCGGGGAAAAAGCGGATCGCGGTGATGGCCCCGGCCTTCAGTGCCGACTGCATCGAGACGCTGGAGGAGATCAACGGGGAGATCCGGGAGGCTTTCGAGCATGCGGGGGGCGAGGAGTTCACCTATATTCCCTGTCTGAACGACGAAGCGGCCCATATCGAGGCGCTGGTGGCAGTGATCGAGGAGAACCTGGGCGGCTGGCTGCCCCGGAAGGGGTGATGTGTCCACGGTGGACACTTCCCGTTTTCATTAGCATTTTCTGATACTTGCAGATTTTCGTTAGGGTGGTCTTAACCTTTTCGGGACGGCCCGAGAAAATAATCCCGTGGCTGGTGTCGAAATCGCCGACCCTCGCGGGTCACTCCTATGCCCGGCATTGGACCGGCCCAACAAAGGAGTTGACCATGACCGCGTTCCCCCTTCCCCAAACCACGAAACGGCCGCTGTGGCTGACCCTTCCGGCGGGCGCTGCCCTTGCCTGGAATGTGTTCGGCCTCTGGCAGTTCGGCAAGTTCCTGAACCAGACGCCCACCAGTCTGATGGCCGAAGGCATGACCGAGGCGCAGGCCGCAGCCTATACCTCGCTGCCCGGCTGGATGACGCTGGTCTTTGCGGTGGGCGTGCTCGGCGGCACGCTGGGGACAGCCCTGCTGTTGATGCAACGGCGCAGTGCGGTGCCGGTGCTGGTCGTGTCGCTGGTGGGCTATGTGGCGCTTTTCGCGGGCGACTGGGCGCATGGGCTGTTCGACATCCTGCCGATGCAGCTGGCGATCCTGTCCACGGTTGTCGCCATCGCTGCGGCGAGTCTTGGGCTGGCGCTTTTCGCCTTTAAACGTGACATTCTTCGCTGAGCTCCGGGGAGAGAACCGATGCAATACATGCTGATGCTGAACGAGACCGCTGCCGAATTCGCGCGCCGGACCGATCCCGAGGAGACGCAGGCCTATTGGGGCGGCTGGAACGCCTTTATCGGCGCGATGGCACAGGCCGGGGTGATCGTGAAGGGCGACGGTCTGCAGGGGCCGATGCTGGCGACGACGGTGCGCGTGGTGGATGGCAAGCGGCATGTGCAGGACGGCCCCTTCGCCGACACCAAGGAGCAGTTGGGCGGCTATTTCGTGATCGAGGTGCCAGACCTGGACGCGGCGCTGGACTGGGCGGCGCAGGCCCCTTGTGCCCTGGCCGGGTCGGTCGAAGTGCGGCCGGTCCTGCCGCCGATGAGCTGATGGGCGCGCCGTCGGCCAGGCATGTCGCCGAGCGGACGGCGCGGCTGTCCTTTGGGCGGCTGCTGGCGATTCTGGCGGCCGGGACGCACGATCTGCCGCTGGCCGAGGAGGCGCTGGCCGAAGCCTTTGCCCGGGCGCTGGAGGTCTGGCCCCGGCAAGGCGTGCCCGGACACCCGGAGGGCTGGCTTCTGAGCGTGGCGCGGAATCGGGTGTCGAACCTGCATCGGCATGACCGGACCCGTGCGGCGGCGACCGAGGAGTTGATCCTTCGGGCCGAGGAGCGGGCCGACCTTGCCGTGCAGGCCGATGAGCGGCTGGCGCTGATGTTCGTCTGCGCCCATCCGGCAATTGATCCAGCGGCGCGAGCCCCGCTGATGTTGCAGACGGTGCTGGGGCTGGATGCGGCGCGGATCGCGGCGGCGTTTCTGGTGCCGCCCTCGACGATGGGCCAGCGGCTGGTGCGCGCCAAGGCCCGGATCAAGGAGTTGCGGCTGCGGTTTGCCCTGCCCGATGCGGACGATCTGCCGGACCGGCTGGCCGATGTGCTGGAGGCGATCTACGGTGCGTTCGGGGCGGATTGGGACGGCTCGGCGGGGCTGGGGCTGCCCGAGGAGGCGATCCATCTGGCGCGGGTGTTGATGGGGCTGATGCCCCAGGCGCCGGAGGTGAAGGGCCTTCTGGCACTGATGCTGTATGTCCATGCGCGGCGGGCGGCACGGGACGGGCAGGTCTTCGTGCCCTTGTCCGAGCAGGATGCGGCTCTGTGGGACCGCGATCAGGTGATCGAGGCGGAGGGGCTTCTAACGCAGGCCGCGCGCGCCGGGCAGTTCGGGCGGTTTCAGTGTGAGGCGGCGATCCAGTCGGTCCATGCGCAGCGGGCGATCACGGGGCAGCTGAACCTTGCGGCGCTCGACACTCTGCATGAGCTTCTGCTGCGGTTTCACCCCACCGTGGGCGGGAAGGTGGCGCATGCGGCGGTCCGGCGTCTGCAGGGGGATGCGGCAGGGGCGCTGGCGATGCTGGAGGCCTTGCCCGATGCGGCGCGAACCTACCAGCCGGCGCTGGTGCTGCGGGCCCATTGCCTGCGTGATCTGGGTGCTGCCGAGTTTTCCGGGGCGGCGGAAGCGGCCCTTGCTGTCACGACGGACGCCCGCCTGAAATCCCATCTGCGGCGGGAGTTCGGGTTGGCTTAACCTTTGGCAAGTCGCCGTGCTAGCCTGCCCGAAGGCACGGGACGAGGGGATATGATGGCGATTTCAGCCCTGCGGGGAAAGGCTCTGATCGCGGGTCAGGCGAGTGGCGCGGTGCTGCATGCGGACACGGGCCTAAGCTTCATGGGCGGGGTCGATGCGGCGACGGGGCGGATCATCGACGTGCATCATCCTTTGTGCGGACAATCGGTCGCCGGGAAGGTCCTGTGCCTCCCCAGCGGGCGGGGGTCGTGTTCGGGCAGTCTGGTGATCTTCGAGTTGCTGATGAACGGCCATGCGCCCTCGGCTTTGGTGTTCCGGCACAAGGAGACGATCCTGACTTTGGGGGTGCTGATCGCCGCAGAGCTGTTCCAGCGCGGGACACCGGTGCTTCAACTGGACGAGGCGGGGTTTGCGGCGCTGGCGGGGGCGCGGTTTGCGCGGATCGAGGGGGACAGCATTCGGGCTACAGAGGCACTGACCGACCTGCCGACAAGCTTTGTGTTGCCGCAGCCCGATCCGGCCGAATTCAGGTTGAGCGACCTCGACCGCCGGTTCCTTGCGGGGGAGTTCGGCGAGGCGGCAAGGATCGCGATGCGCATCGTGTTGCAGACGGCGCGGATCGAGGGGGCGACGGAGTTGGTTGATGTCGAGATGGCGCATCTGGACGGGGTTTTTTACCAGGGACCAGCGGGGCTGACGTTTGCGCGGAAGCTGTGCGATCTGGGTGCGCGCGTCAGGGTGCCGACGACGATGAACGCGGTCTGCGTCGACCGGCGGCAGTGGCGGGCGCAGGGGGTGGACAAGGTGCTGGGCGAGGCGACGGATGCGCTGGCCGAGGCCTATGTCGAGATGGGTGCGAAGCCCACCTATACCTGTGCGCCCTATCTGCTGGAGGGGGCGCCGAGGCCTGGGCAGAACATCGCCTGGGGCGAGTCGAACGCGGTGGTCTTTGCGAATTCGGTCCTGGGCGCGCGGACACTGAAATACCCGGATTATCTGGATATCCTGGTCGCGCTTGCGGGCCGGGCGCCGGCGGCGGATTGTTATCTGGACGCCGGGCGGAAGGCCTCGATCCGGCTGGACTTGCCCCCCTTGGGCGATCTGGACGACCTGTTCTTTCCGTTGCTGGGCTATCACCTGGGCAAGATCGCAACGAACGACATCCCGCTGATCTGCGGGCTTGAAGGGCGGGCGGTGAGCCACGACGATCTGAAGGCCTTTGGGGCGGCCTTTGCCACGACCTCGGCCGCGCCGATGTTCCATATCCTTGGGGTGACGCCGGAAGCCACGACCGCGGAGGCTGTGCTGGCGGTGGGTGTCCGGGTGGTGCAGGTCTCGCTGGAGGACCTGGCCGAGACCTGGGCAGAGCTGAACATCGCGCCCGAGCCGCATGTGGACATGGTGAGCCTCGGCAATCCGCATTTCTCGCTGACCGAGATGGCGGCGCTGGCCCGGTTGTGTGACGGGCGGCGGAAGGCGGAGGGGGTCCGGCTGATCGTCACCTGCGGTCGGGATGTCCACGCGAAGGCCCAGGCTGCGGGTCTGATCGACAGGGTCCGGGCCTTTGGTGGCGAGCTGCTGAACGACACCTGCTGGTGCTTCATCGCCGAGCCAGTGGTGCCGAAGTCGGTGCGAAACATCGCCACCAACTCTGGCAAGTATGCGCATTACGGGCCACCTGCGACAGGCAAGGGCTTTCACTTTGCCAGCCTCGCCGTCTGCGTCGAAGCTGCCTGCAGCGGCCGGATCGACAGGACACCGCCTGGTTGGCTGCGCGGGGGTTGAGCCAAAGAAAAGACCGCGGGCCTTGCGGCGCCGCGGTCCTGTCTTGCGTCTGTGAGGGTCGGATCAGATCAGGCGGACCTGAGTGCCGACCTTGGCAAACTCGAACAACTCTTCGATGTGTTCGTTGTAGAGGCCGATGCAGCCCGAGGACGAGCGGCGGCCGATCTTGCGGGTGTCATGGGTGCCGTGGACGCGGTAGGCGGGCCAGCCCAGATAGAGGGCACGGGTGCCCAGCGGGTTGTCCGGGGCACCGCCCTCGACGACCGGGGGCCATTCCGGGTTGCGCTGCAGCATGTTGGCAGTCGGGCGCCAGGTCGGGTTGACGACCTTCTGGACGACCGAGGTCAGGCCGCGCCGGGTCAATTCTTCGTTCAGCGGCACCGAGGTCGGGTAGAGACGGTAGATCGACTGATCCTCGGACCAGTAATGCAGCGCGCGCGAGGTGGTGTCGGCAAGGATCACACCGTTGCGGGTGTTGTCGAAGTAGTCCTGCCAGTTGAGCATTCGGAAGCTGGAGATGTTGTTGCGCACCGAAGAGGCGGGTTCCGCAAATTCCGTGCTTCCTTCCTGAGCAAAGGCAGGAAGCGCCGCAAGTCCGGCAACACCCACTGCCCCACCCAGAACCGCGCGGCGGTTCACCTTGCCGTCCGTCATGGCCGAAACTCCTAAAGACCGTATTTGGGCGCCGTATAGCCGCTTTGACGGAAAGTCGCAAATCAAAGACCTGTCAGCATCCGCCGATGGGCAGAAGCCTGTTTGAACCTGCTGCAAGCTTCCGCTAAGAGGGGCCGGACAGCCGCTTTGAGGCGGCTTTGATCTGGTGGACGGAATGGATAGACGCCTTTTTCTGGCCCAGGGGATGTTCCTGGCCCTTGCAGCCTGTGGCACGACAAGCGAGCCGGTCGTCGGCGCGGACGGCAGGCCCCTGCCGCGGGTCTACAAGATCAATGACGCGCGCGAAGTCTCGTTCCGCTTTCTTGATTCGATGAACACTCTGCGGTCCGCCAAGGGCCTGCCGCAGGTGAGCTTTGATGCCAGCCTGAACGCGGCGGCCGAGACGCATGCGCGCGACATGTCGGTGCAGAACCGGCCCTGGCACTTCGGGTCCGATGGCTCGTCGCCGCTGGTGCGCGTCCAGCGCAGCGGGTTCACCGGGCGGTTCCTGGGCGAGAACATCTCGGAGACCTACGAGACCGAGCTGGAGACGCTGTCGTCCTGGATGGCGCAGCCGGATACGCGGGTGGTGATCATGGACCCGATGGCGACGCGGCTGGGTTTTGCCTGGTATCAGGAGCCGGGCGGCAAGATCTGGTGGACAATGCTGACGGGCGCCTGAGGCCCGGAGAGATCGGTGTAATCGGGGGCCTGCGGGCCCCCTTCTTCATGGCAGGATGATGATCGGCGTGCCGGGTTTCACCATCGAGTAGACCCGTTCCATTTCCTTGTCGGTGAGCGCGATGCAGCCCCAGGTCCAGTCGCGTTTCGAGACCGGGTTGTTCGGGCCGCCATGGATGAAGATGTCCCCGCCGGGCGTCTTGCCCTGGGATTCGGCAAAGGCGATGTCGGCCGCGTTCGGGTAAGAGATGCCGAGCGACAGATGATACTGCGAATCCGGGTTCTTGTGGCTGATGAAGTACTGACCCTCCGGCGTCTTGCCGTCGCCTTCGAATTGCTTGTGCCCCTCGGGCGCGAAGCCAAGGGCGATGTCGTAGGTCTTCAGGATCCTGTCGTTGTGGAAAAGGTACATCTTGCGGTCGGCCTTGTGGACCTGGACCTGCGTGACCTCTGGCCCGTTGTAGCGCTTGAACTTCGAGCCGCAGCCTGAAAGGCCGATCACGGCCACCAGGATCGCCAACCAACCGAGAAACCGCATGCCCTTGCCCGCCATTATTTTTTTCCAACCGATACAGGAATCCGGGTGATTTGCCTAGTGCGGCAAAGGGCGCTGGGCTTCACGGATATGTCAGGGGCGGGAGAAGCGGGCGACAAGCTCGATATGGGTGGACCAGCGGAACTGGTCGATGACCTGGACCCAGTCGAGCCGGTAGCCTTTGGCGGTGAGGGCCTTGGCGTCCCGCGCGAAGGTGACGGGGTTGCAGGAGACGGCGGCGAGCACGGGGATAGTCGAAGCGGCCAGGGTGGCAGTCTGGGCCTCGGCCCCGGCGCGCGGGGGGTCGATGACGGCGCCAGTAAAGGGGCGAAGCTCGTCGGGTTCGAGCGGGCGGCGGAAGAGGTCGCGGGTTTCCACGCTGATGCGGTGAAGGTTCGGCGTGTTGCGGGCGGCGAGGTCGAGCGCCTTGGTCATCGCGGCGTCGCCTTCGACGGCGTGGATTTCCATGGTTTCGGCCAAAGGCAGGGTAAAGGTGCCGACGCCGGAGAACAGGTCGACGATGCGCTTCTGGGGGCCGAGGGCTTGGCGGACGGCGGACAGAAGGGCGGCTTCGCCTTCTTGCGTCGCCTGAAGGAACGCCCCGGCGGGGGGGACGACAGTGGCGGCGCCCATCGTCAGGGCAGGGCGGTCGCGCAGGGCTACCGTCTCGCCGTCCCAGGTGAGGCGGGAGAAGGCGTGCGTCTCGACCAGGCGGGCGAGGTCGAGGCGGAGGCTGGCGTCAAGCGGTTTGCCGCCGGTGACCATGACATCGGGGCCGCCGCGGGTGAGGGTGACTTGCAGGGAAAGCTCGGTCGTGCGCGATCCTCCGGCCATCACCAGGGCTTGCAGGCCGGGGAAGGCGGCGAGGATGCCGGGGTGGAGAAGCTGGCAGTCGGGGATTTCGGCGATGGTGTCCGAGGCGCGGCCGTGGAAGCCGATCAGGACGCCGGATTTGGTGCGGCGGGCGGAGAGCGTGGCGCGGCGGCGGCTGCGGGCCGGGGAAGTCACCAAAGGTAGGAAATCGGCGGTGAGGCCCTGACCGGCGAGAGCGTTCTGGACCACCTCTTGCTTCCAACCCGCCACGAAGGCGTCGGACGCATGTTGCAACTGGCAGCCGCCGCAGGCGCGGGCGTGGCGGCAGGGCGGTTTGACGCGGTCGGTCGAGGGGGTGGTGATTTTTGCATCGATCAGCTTGTCGCCATCAGGCGTGCCCTCGACCACCTCACCCGGCAGGGTGCCGGGGACGTAGATTGGTCGCAAATCTTGGTCGCGTGCGATGCCGTGGCCAAGGTGGCCCAGCCGTTCGATGGTGACGATCACTCTGCCGCTTCCGCTTCTTCGTCTTCGGTGCCGATGAAGCCGCCTGATTGCCGTTTCCAGTAGCGCGCGTAAAGCCCGTCTTTGGCCAGTAGTTCGTCATGGCTGCCGACTTCGACGATCCGGCCCCGGTCCAGGACGATGATCCGGTCCATCGCGGCGATGGTGGACAGGCGGTGGGCGATGGCGAGGACGGTCTTGCCCTGCATGACGCGGCCAAGGGCTTCCTGGATGCTGGCTTCGACCTCGGAGTCGAGGGCGGAGGTTGCTTCGTCCAGCACAAGAATCGGGGCGTCCTTGAGGAAGGCGCGGGCAAGGGCGATGCGCTGGCGCTGGCCACCGGAGAGCTTGACCCCGCGTTCGCCGAGGAAGGCGTCATAACCCTTGCGGCCCTGGTGGTCGAGCATGCCGCTGATGAACTCATCGGCTTCGGCAGCCTTGGCGGCGGCGATGATTTCGGCCTCCGACGCCTCGGGGCGGCCGTAGGCGATGTTGTCGCGGGCCGACCGGTTGAACATCGCGGTTTCCTGCGTGACCATGCCGATCTGCTTGCGCAAGCTTTCCTGGGTAACCTTGCGCAGGTCGAAGCCGTCCACCGTGATGCGGCCCTGTTCGGGGTCGTAGAGGCGCAGAAGAAGCGAGACGAGCGAGGATTTTCCTGCCCCCGAGGCGCCCACGATGCCCAGCTTTTCCCCGGCGCGGATGGTCAGGTCGATGTCACGGACACCGCCCCGTTCGCGGCCATAGGCGAAGGTGACGTTGTCGAAATGGACCTCGCCCTTGATGCGGGGCAGTGTTTCGGCGTCAGGCGCATCGGCAAGGGTGTGGGGGACGGAGAGGGTGCGCATGCCGTCTTCGACTTCGCCTACGCTCGTGTAGATCGACATCAGGGTGAAGCTGACCCAGCCCGACATCTGGGCGATCCGCAGGGCGATGGCGCCCGCGGCGGCTATGTCGCCTGCGGTGGCCGCGCCCTGCTGCCAGAGAAGGACGGTGCCGCCGATCAGGAGGACGGGGAGGACCCCGGCCAGGAGCATCAGGGCAAAGCGGAACCAGGTGGAAATGACGCCGAATTCGAGGGAGCGGTCACGAAAGACCTCCATCGCGTCGATGGCGACGCGGTCCTCGAAGGCGGCATGGGCGAAAAGCTTGACGGTCTTGATGTTGGTGATCGTGTCGACGACCTGGCCGGAGACCATCGCGCGGGAGGAGGCGCGGGCAGCAGAGTTGACCCGGATCATCGGCATGAAGAAGCGGATCAGGAAGATGTAGGCGACCAGCCAGATGGCCAGCGCGATGGCGGCCTTCCAGTCGACGGCGATCAGGAAGGCGACGGAGCCGATGACGGAGGCGAGGGCGAAGCAGACGGTGTTGATGACTTCGGTCGCGACATCGGTGACGGCGCGGGCGGCCTGCATCTGCTTTTGCGCGATGCGGCCCGCGAAGTCGTTGTCGAAGAAGGTGACCGCCTGGCCCAGCGTCCAGCGGTGGAGGCGGCTGAGGACCAGGGGCATCACGTTCGGGCCGATGATGATGCTATTCGAGGCCGAGGATACGGCGAAGGCGAGGGGGCGCAGGATCAGGTAGAAGGCGAGGAACCAGATGACGAGGCTCCAGTGGGCGGCGAAGAAATCGGTCGGGCCGGAATTGACGGCAGCGTCGATCACCCAGCCGAGGATGAGGGCGGAGACGACCTCGGTGACCCCTGCGAGAGACGACAGGATGCCCGCGATGACGAGCATCGGCCAGGAGCCGGCCAGCGACCAGCGCATGAACGGGCCCAGCCGTTGCGGCGGGGGGCCGTCGGCGGGGCGGAAGGCGTCGATGAGGGAGCCGAGGCTTTGAAGCGCGCTCATGGGGGAGAGGTAGGCCGGTCCTTGGGGCGAAGCAAGGGTTTACGCTGTGCGCCTGTGGTCAGTTCCCTGTGTAGTGGCTCGTCGGGGACTTCGTTCCTCCTCGCGGGTGGGCCGAGGAGGAGACGAAGTCGAACGACGAGGGTTACTCGGCGGCTTCCTCTTCCAGACCGATGAAGCCGCCCGACTGCCGCGCCCAGAAGCGGGCGTAGAGGCCGCCCTTCCGCAGGAGTTCGGCGTGGGGGCCGTCCTCGACGACTTCGCCGTCCTCCAGCACCACGATCCGGTCCATCGCGGCGATGGTGGACAGGCGGTGAGCGATGGCGATGACCGTTTTCCCCTCCATTACGCCGTAAAGGGCGCCCTGGATGGCGGCTTCGGCCTCGCTGTCCAAAGCGCTGGTCGCCTCGTCCAGGATCAGGATCGGGGCATCCTTCAGGATCACCCGGGCGATGGCGACGCGCTGGCGCTGGCCACCGGACAGCTTCACCCCGCGTTCGCCGACGTGAGCGTCGTAGCCCCTGCGGCCCTGGGGGTCTTCCAGTGTCAGGATGAAGTCATGCGCCTCGGCCTTCTTCGCGGCGGCGATCATGTCGGCTTCAGATGCCTCGGGGCGGCCGTAGAGGATGTTGTCGCGGACCGAGCGGTGGAGGAGGCTGCTGTCCTGCTGGACCATGCCGATCTTCTGGCGCAAGGACTCTTGCGTCACGTCGCCGATGTTCTGCCCGTCGATCAGGATCGCCCCGCTTTCGGTGTCGTAAAAGCGCAGGATCAGCTTGACCAGCGTGGATTTGCCCGCGCCAGAGCGACCGACGACACCGATCTTCTCGCCGGGGCGGATGGTCAGGCTGACGTTCTTCAGGCCGCCGAAGCCGCGGCCGTAGTGGTGCGAGACGTTCTTCAGCTCCAGGAGGCCCTGACGGAAATCCAGGGGCTTCGCGCCGGGTTTGTCCACCAGCGTCACGGGTTGGGCGATTGTCTCCATCCCTTCGGCAAGCGTGCCGAGGTTCTGGACGAGCTGGGTCGAGGCCCACATGATCCAGTAGGTCATGGAATGCAGCCGCAGGACCAGCGCCACGGCCCCGGCGACGACGCCGACGGTGGCTAGGTCGTGGGTCCAGAGCCACATCGCAAGTGCGGAGACCCCCAGGATCATTAAGCCGTTGATGAAGGTCAGGGCCACGTCCATCTTGGTGACGATCCGCATTTCGTTCTGGAAGGTCGTGCGGGCGTTCTCGATGGCTTCCTTGGCGTAGTTCTCTTCGCTGGACTGGTGAGCGAACAGCTTGACCGAGTGGATGTTGGTGTAGCTGTCCACGACGCGGCCCGTGACGGCTGACCGCGCGTCAGAGGAGGCCGTCGCGGCGGGACCCGCGCGGCGGATCGTCCAGCGCATGAGGGCGAGGTAGGCCACAAGCCAGAGGAGCAAAGGCACCATCAGGCGGGGGTCGGAGTTGGCCAGCATGAGAAGCGCGCCAAGGAAGGTCGCGGCGGCGAAGGCTGCCATGTCGAAGACCTGGAACACCGCGTCCCCGGCAGCAGGCGGGGCCTGCATGATGCGGTTGGCGATGCGGCCCGCGAAGTCGCTTTCGAACCAGCCGACGGGCTGGCGCAGGACATGCCGGTGCGCCCGCCAGCGCATCATCGTGCCGAAGTTCGTGAGGATCGTGTTGTGGAGAAGGCCTACCGAGCCGCCTGCCACCAGGGGGCGGATGACCAGGATCACGAAAGCGGCGATCATGATCTCGGTCCAGTGGTTTTCCAGGAAGGCCTGGGGGGTCTGGCCGGTCATCAGGTCCACAAGGCGGCTGAGATACCAGATCATGCCGACGTCCAGCACCGCGTTGCCGACCGAGAAGAGGGCGGTGATCGCGAAGATGCCTTTGAACGGGCGGATGTAGTCCTTCAGGAAGGGCCAGAGCTTGCGGGGCGGGGCGTCCTGTTCAGCATAGGGCTGATAGGGATCGACGAGGTTTTCGAGGAAACGAAACATTGGGGGGAGACCCTGAACGAAGTGCAGCGATGGGGTGAAGCGGTGCCTGCAGGCGGCCGCCACGACGGGATCGGCCAACTCAGGCGAGTCTTGGCGAAATCCCGTTTTCCATGCTGGTCTCCTTCTTGAGTTCGCCGTGCTTAGCCGAATCGCGGCGGATTGTCACGCCCCTTTCAGCAGGTCCTCACGGGTGAGGGTGAGGTCAGAGGCGAGCCAGCTTTCGTGCAGTTCCTTGAGTTTCGCTCCAAGCGCTTCGCCTTGCAGAGCGGGCATCAGGTCGAATGCCGTTACGGGAAAGGGAGTGTAGGAGCCGCGCTCGATGTCCTTTTCCCAGTCATTTGGCAATGCTGTCCCGAGAGACGCAGCCCGCACCAGGGCCGCATCCAGGCCAAGCCGGAAGCCATGGACTGAACCCAAAGCAGCCATCGTGTGAACGCTGGACGCTGCCTGCCGAAGCGTGTCGACCCTGCGTTCTTCGGCACGCGACAGGCGAAGGGCCTCGCCGATGCCGGTGCCACCAAGGATTGCGAGACGCCGTTCCCAGCGCGGCTCTTGGCTGCCTTCCAAGTGGACAAGGGGTGCAAGGGCCCGGGGGTCCGCGCCGGGGAGGATGCGGGTCAGGATTCCAGCGTGGGACATGGCGGCGACCGCGGGCGCGGGATCGCGGGCGGCAAGAAGTTTGCGCAGTTCGGCGGTGATGCGTTCCCTGGAAATGCCGTCGAGGCCTTCTTGCAGCGCGGCGCAGGCGGCGAGGCCTTCGGGGTCGAGGCCTTCGGCCGGGTCGCCGTAGGCGGCGTGGAAGCGGAAGAAACGCAGGATGCGGAGGTAGTCCTCGCGGATGCGGGTTTCGGGGTCGCCCACAAAGCGGACGCGGCGGGAGAGGAGGTCGGGGAGGCCGTTCAGCGGGTCGATGACGGTGCCCTGCCGGTCGGCGTAAAGCGCGTTCATCGTGAAGTCGCGGCGTTGGGCGTCTTCCTCGATCTTGTCGGAGAAGGCCACCACGGCGCGGCGGCCGTCGGTTTCGACGTCGCGGCGGAAGGTGGTGACTTCGTGCGGTTTGCCCTCGGCCACGACGGTGACAGTGCCGTGGTCGATGCCGGTGGGGACGGGTTTGAAGCCTGACGTTTCGGCAATGTCAGAGACTGCTTCGGGCGGCGCATCGGTGGAGATGTCGATATCCGAGACCGGGACGCCCATCAGCGCATTGCGGACACAGCCGCCCACGAACAGGGCCTTGTGGCCCGCAGTTTCCAGCGCCTGCACCAGGGCTTGCGTGCCCGGATGGTCCAGCCAGTCGCCTGCTACTTTCATTGCCCTACCCGGTCCGCCAACCCCCGCAGGATACGCGCGGTGGCGCCCCAGATGTAATAGGGGCCGTAGGGGACGGCATAGTAGCGGCGCCAGACGCCCATCCATTGCCTGCGTTCGATGGCGAAGCGGGCGGGGGTGAGAACGTGGGTCAGGGGGACGGTGAAGACCTCCTCGACCTCTCCTGCCTCAGGGGTAGGGTCGAAGGGGCCGCGGATCAGGCCGACGAAGGGGGTGACGGCGAAGCCGGTGACGGTTTCGTGGATGGGGAGGGTGCCGAGGATTTCGACGCGGGTCTCGGGAAGGCCGATTTCCTCGCGGGTTTCCCGCAGGGCGGCGGCTTCGGGGCTGGCGTCGGTGGGGTCGACCTTGCCGCCGGGAAAGGCGATCTGGCCGGGGTGGTGCTTGAGGTGCGAGGAGCGTTTGGTCAGGATCAGGCGCGGGCCGTCATGGCGCAGCCAGACCGGGACCAGCACGGCGGCGGGGCGCAGGAGCTTGTCTGCGGGGGGCCGGATGCCCGGGTTCAGGTCGAAATCCGAGGACGGCCCGGCGGGGCGGGCTAGCGCCTGGCGCAGGGCGTCCTCGGGGTCGGTCACGGTTTCACGGCCTCGAACCCCAGGGTCTTGGGGTCAAGCTCGTAATGCGCGCCGCAGAACTGGCAGTCAGCGGTGACGACCCCGGCCTCGGTCGTCATCTTGGAGATGTCCTTCTGGCTGTAGATCGACATGGTGTTGCGCACCTTGTCTTCCGAACAGGAGCACCCGAAACGCACCGGCTGGGCGTCGAAGACGCGGGGGCCTTCCTCGTGGAAGAGGCGGACAAGGAGGTCGGTCGGCGGGACCGAGGGGCCGATCATCTCCAGCGTCTCGACGGTGTCGAGAAGGAGGTTCGCGCGGTTCCAGTCATCCGATTCCGCGCCGCCGAGGATGTCGGCATGGGTCAGGAGGCCGCCCTCGCCGCTGCCCTGTTCGGCGGCGACCCCGCCAACGGAGGGCATGTGCTGCAGCATGATGCCGCCCGCGCGCCAGTGCAGCGGGCGGCCGGGTTCGGCGCTTTCGCCATAAGCCAGCTGGAAGCGGGTCGGGATCTGTTCGGACTGGGCGAAGTAGGTCTGGGCGCAATCGGACAGGCTTTTCCCGGCGATCGGGGTGAAGCCCTGGTAGGGGACCATGCCTTCACCCTGGTCGATCATCACGGCGAAGTAGCCCTCGCCGATCTGGGAGAAGGGATCGGCCTTCAGGTCCAGCCGGTCGGCATCGTAGCTGGCATAGGCGCGGATGCGGGCGGGTTCGCCGTCTTTGGTCGGGCCGTAGTAGTCGGTTGCGATCAGCCGGGCAGGACCCTTGCCGCGCACCTGCAGCGAAAGCTTCCAGCGCAGCTTGATGGTCTGGCCGATCAGCGCGGTGAGCAGGGCAGTTTCGGCGACGAGGGCCTCGATCACGGACGGATAGGCATGCTGCTTCAGGACCTGGTCAAGGACGCCATCAAGGCGTGCGACGCGGCCGCGGATGCCCGAGGCGTCAAGCTGGAATGGCAGGACGGTATCGTCCCAGGCGATTTGCGAACCGATGGTCATGGGGATTTCCTGATGGTGCCAATTGCTGGCATACCGCGCCTATATAGGCAGGGCAACCGAAGGTCCAAGGGGGTTAGGCGATGATCCGGCGCTATGGCGAGGCGGTGAAGGCAGGGCAACGCTATATCCGGCGGCCGGGGGTCTATGCGGTTCTGTTGCAGGGGGACCACATCCTGGCCACGCATCAGGCCGAGCCTGTCCCCGAGTTCCAGCTGCCGGGCGGGGGGATAGACAAGGGTGAGCAGCCGATCGCGGCGCTGCACCGCGAAGTGTTTGAAGAAACAGGCTGGAAGATCGCGGTGACCCGGCGGCTGGGGGCGTTCCGACGGTTCACCTACATGCCGGAATACGATCTTTGGGCCGAGAAGGTCTGCGCGGTCTATCTGGCGCGGCCCGTGCGGCGGCTGGGTCCGCCCAGCGAGGTGGGGCATACGGCGGTCTGGCTACCCGTCGAAGAGGGGCTGACGCTCCTCGGCAATGACGGGGACCGGGCGATGCTGGCCCGTGTCTTGCTTTAGAAGGTCGACCACGACACCGGAAACGTCGTCGGGAAACGAATCGCTGCCGGCCTGCTGCGCAAGGTCCCAGACCAGCGCCTCCAACAATTCCGACCCTGACAGGTGGGCGGACCGGCGCAGGCTTTCGGTCAGGCCGTCCTGCCCGAAGTCCCGGCCCGAGGGCAGGGGACATTCGGTGAAGCCGTCCGAAAAGAGGACCAGCCGGTCGCCGGGGCCGATGGGCAGATCCTGCCGTTCGAAAGTGGCATCGGGCAGAAGGCCGACGGGAAGGCCACCACGACCCAACTCCTCGATCCGGCCATCGGCGCGGATCAGGATGGGGTGGGGGTGCCCGGCCTGCACCAGACCAAGCCGACCCCTGTCACGGTCGACCACCGCGAAGGCCATGGTAAAGTACTGTTCGGCCTGGATTTCATCCAGCATGAGGCGGTTGAACCGTTCAACCACCACTTCGGGGGGCAGGAGGACGTGAGAGCCGTCCGGACCCTTGCCATAGGCGAGATTCTGGTCGGGCGAGGACCCGGTCAAGAAGCCTGCAAGCCGTGCCGTCATCATCGCCGAGGCGACGCCATGGCCCGATACGTCGATCGAATAGGCGACAAAGCGGCTGGCGTCGACCGGGAAGCTGCCAACCAGATCGCCCCCGACGCGGCCCGAGTTGCGCAACAGAAGCGAGACCCTGGCCCAGCCATAATCACGCACCCGGTCGCGGACGAGGGTCTGCTGCAGCTTTCGCGCCTCGATCAGGTCGCGGTCGAGCGAATCGTATAGCTTCTGCAGTTCGACGAGCGTCGAGACGATGACCTTGTTCTTGGCCAGCACCTCGGCCTGCATCGCAAGCATGCGTTCCCCGGCCCGCAGTCGCGCGCGCAACTCGTTCGACGCGACAGGCTTGGTCAGGAAGTCGTCGGCCCCGGCTTCAAGCCCGTCGGCGATTTCGGTCTTTTCGGATTTCGAGGTCAGGAGGATGAAGTAGCCATAGGACTCTCGCCCCAAGGCCCTGAATTCGCGACAGAAATCAATCCCGGTCATTCCTGGCATCATCCAGTCGCTGAGGATGATGTCGACGTCCCGCGTGCGACAGAGCGCCAGCGCCGACTGGCCCGAATCGCATTCGCTGACCTGGTAGCCCCAGCGTTTGAGTTGCATCGTCAGCATATGGCGCTGCGCCCGGCTGTCATCGACAACCAGGACATGCCGTGCCGTGTCGCCGGCCTGCATTTCCGATTTGAACCCCACCACGGTGGCCAACACGTCAACCTCTTCAACCATGTCAGGCCAACCTGCGCGGCAGGGCTTAACGCCAGGTGAATGCTAAAATGCGGTGTGTTTCGCCTGCGCCCGGCGACCATTTGTTAACACTCCAGGTGCCAGATTTTCCCCTTGGGTCAGGCTTGCGGGTGATGTGTGATGATCGACTGGAAACGGGTTGACGAATTGCGGGACGAGATCGGCGCCGACGGCTTTGCCGAGGTGGCAGACATGTTCCTGGAAGAGGCGGACGGCGCCGTGCGGGCGTTGTTGCGCGGAATCACGGCGGAGGAGGTCGAGGGGCAGCTGCATTTCCTGAAGGGCAGCGCGCTGAACCTGGGCCTGTCGGACCTGGCGGCCATCTGCCAGGACGGGGAACGTCGTGCCGCGGTCGGGGAAGGGGCGCTGGTCGATGTGTCGCTTGTCGCCTCCGTCTACCGCGCCTCGCGCGCGGCGCTACTGGGCGGGTTGTCGGTTGGCGAGGCGGGGGCGGCCTGATCGGTTGCCTGGCGCCCGACGGGGCGGTCTGGGCGTCAGGACTGTGAAGCGGAACGCCGTATGGGTCCGCTCGTCGTGGACTTTGTCCCTCCTCGCTTGCGGCGCACCGGGTGGTGGTGGATCAGATCAGGAATTCGGACAGCGTTTCGTCTGCGGTGATGTCGCGGAAGGCCAGCCCCGCGGCGTCCATCCGGGCGGTGAAGCCGGAGAACCCTTCGGCCGAGCGGGTTTCGATGCCGATCAGGACGGACCCGAAGTTGCGCGCCGATTTCTTCAGGTATTCGAACCGCGTGATATCGTCATCCGGGCCAAGGAGGTTCAGGAATTCCCGCAAGGCGCCGGGGCGCTGCGGCATGCGAAGGATGAAATACTTTTTCAAGCCCGCATAGCGCTGGGCGCGTTCCTTCACCTCGGGCAGGCGTTCGAAGTCGAAGTTCCCGCCTGACGTCACGCAGACCACGGTCTTGCCGCGGATTTCCTCGGCCAGTTCGGGCAGGACATCGACCGACAGGGCGCCGGCGGGTTCCAGCACGATGCCTTCATGGTTCAGCATCTCCAGCATGGTGACGCAGATGCGGTCTTCGGGGGCAAGGAGGACGTCGGACTGGTCGACCCAGGACAGCCTGCGGAAGGTGTGGTCCCCGACCCGCGCCACGGCGGCCCCGTCGACAAAGCTGTTCACGCGCGAAAGCTTGGCCGGTGCGCCTTCCATCAGCGCGGCGGTCAGGCTGGCCCCGCCAAGCGGTTCCACGAACCGGAACCCGGTTTCGGGCGCGACCTCGCGCAGGTAGCTGGTGACGCCCGAGGCCAGACCGCCACCGCCGACCGGCAGCACGACAAGGTCGGGCGCGCGGCCAAGCTGTTCAAGCAGTTCGACGCCGACCGATGCCTGGCCCTCGATCACGTCGGGGTCGTCGAAGGGCGACAGGAAATGTGCTTGCGCTTCGGCGCACCAGGCCTGGGCGGCGGCCAGGGTCTGGTCGAAATAGTCGCCGGTCAGCACGATTTCGACATTCGAGGCCCCGAAGACGCGGGTCTTGTCGATCTTCTGCTGCGGCGTCGTCACTGGCATGAAGATCGTGCCCTTCACGTCGAAATGGCGGCAGGCATAGGCCATGCCCTGCGCATGGTTGCCGGCGCTGGCGCAGACGAACTGGTGCTGGTCGGGCCGTGTGGCGCGCACCTTGCGCATCGCGTTGAAGGCCCCGCGCAGCTTGTAGCTGCGGACGGGGGACAGATCCTCGCGCTTGAGCCAGATCTCGGCATCGTAGCGTGCGGAGAGGAAGTCGTTCCGCTGCAGCGGCGTCTCGGGGAAGAGGTCGCGGAGGGCGGCCGTGGCGGCGCGGGCGAGGGCGGGAAAGGCGGTCATCTGCCCCCAATGCCGGAAGGCCGGGCGCATGGCAAGGAATGCCTTTGCATGCCGAATTGTGTCCGGCACAGCGCTGTCCTTGCCCTTGCGGAGTTTTCGTTCTAAGCGCCAGCGAAACCGCGATATGGAGCCTTCCCGATGCTGAAGCCCAAGAAAGTCGTCCTTGCCTATTCGGGCGGTCTCGACACCTCGATCATCCTGAAGTGGCTGCAGACCGAATACGGCTGCGAAGTGGTGACCTTCACTGCCGACCTGGGCCAGGGCGAGGAACTGGAACCGGCACGGGCGAAGGCGGTGCTGCTGGGGATCAAGCCCGAGAACATCCATATCGTCGACGTGCGCGAAGAGTTCGTGCGGGACTTCGTGTTCCCGATGTTCCGGGCGAACGCGCTGTATGAGGGGCTGTACCTCTTGGGCACCTCGATCGCCCGGCCGCTGATTTCGCAGCATCTGGTGCGGATCGCGCATGAGACGGGCGCGGATGCGGTGGCGCATGGGGCGACGGGCAAGGGCAACGACCAGGTCCGGTTCGAGCTGTCGGCGGCGGCGTTGGACCCGGCGATCAAGGTGATTGCTCCCTGGCGGCTGTGGGACCTGACGTCCCGCACGAAGCTTCTCGAATTTGCCGAGGCGAACCAGATTCCGATTGCGAAGGACAAGCGCGGGGAGGCTCCGTTCAGCGTGGACGCGAACCTGCTGCATACCTCGTCCGAGGGGCGGGTGCTGGAGAACCCGGCGGAGGAATTCCCGAACTATGTGCTCCAGCGCGTGGTGCCGGTGGAAGAGGCCCCCGATCAGGCCGAGATGGTCGAGATCGGTTTCGAGCGCGGGGATGCGGTGTCGATCAACGGCGAGCGGCTGTCGCCAGCCACGATCCTGACCCGGCTGAACGAGATCGGCGGCAAGCATGGCGTGGGCGTGCTGGATCTGGTGGAGAACCGGTTCGTTGGGATGAAGTCGCGGGGGGTCTATGAGACGCCGGGCGGGACGATCCTGCTGGAAGCGCACCGGGGGATCGAGCAGATCACGCTGGACGCGGGGGCGGGGCATCTGAAGGACTCGATCATGCCGCGCTATGCGGAGCTGATCTACAACGGGTTCTGGTTCTCGCCCGAGCGGGAGGCGCTGCAGGCGCTGATCGACAAGACGCAGGAACACGTGACCGGGACGGTGCGGGTGAAGCTGTACAAGGGCTCGGCCCGGACGGTGGCGCGGTGGTCGGAGCATTCGCTGTATTCCGAAAAGCACGTCACGTTCGAAGAGGATGCGGGGGCCTACGATCAGAAGGATGCCGAGGGCTTCATCCGGCTGAACGCGCTGCGGCTGCGGTTGATCGCAAGCCGGAACGCGCGGGTGGGCAAGAAGTAGCTGTCCACGGTGGACGGGCTTTCTGACTGAGTAAAATCAAGGGGTTGAGGGCGCGAGTTTACGCGCCCTTTACTTTTTGCGGTGTCACGTCCCCAAATTCCTTAAGAAAGGAATTTGTCAAAATCCTTGCTCAAGGATTTTGGGCCTTCGTCCTTCAAAGTGCCAGCTGGGTGACAGCGCGCGCGACGGCGCATACGATGTCGCGGGCATAGGCCGGATCGGTCGTCTGGTCGGCGGCGCGGTGGTAGTTCGGGTTGCCGTCAGGGGCGGGCTCGGTGGGCAGGTTCGCGAAGAAATCCTCGCTGGCCAGCACCGCACCCCAGCCCTGCTGGTGGAAGGCCGCGTGGTCGGAGCGGTTGATCGCGCCGTCATAGACGTTGCGGTCAGGCCCGCCGAAGGTCGAGGTGCCCTTGTAGATCTGCGCCGGGGCCAGTTGGCCAAGCTGGGCGGCGGCGGTCGCCACGCGGTCGGCCAAGGGCACGCTCAGGTCGCGGATCGCGGGGTCGGTGTAGCCAGCGTGCAGTTCGAAGATGCGGTTGGCGTCGGAGTTGTAGCCGATCATGTCCATGCAGATCACGGCGCGGACCGGGGCCTTTGCGGCCTTGAGCGAGGCGGCATAGGCCTTTGATCCGACGAGGCCCGATTCCTCGGCGTTGAAGAAGCAGAAGCGGAGGGTATGGGTCAGCCGTCCGGCATAGGCGCGGAAGTGGCGGGCAAGCGAGAGGACCCCGGCGAGGCCCGAGCCGTTGTCGTCGCGGCCGGGTGCGGGCGAGGTAGGGGCCTGATAGCCCGGCTCGAACCCGGCGGTGCTGTCCATATGCGCGCCGACCACCACAAGGCCCGCGCCGAAGCCCGGCAGGGGGCAGCGGCCTTTCCACCAGGCGAACCAGGGCTGCAACTTGAGGACCCGCTCGATCTCGGTCCGGATGGTGGCGTCCGGAAGGTCATCGAAGCCGTCGGACCAGCTGTCGGGGGCGAGGGTGTCGAGACCGGGCAGCCATTGGTCCGGCGGGGGCAGGGGGCCTGCGTCGCGCAGGATGCGGAGGTACCGGTCCAGGATGTCGGGCTTGATCCGCAGGCGGCCAAGGCCGGGCAGGTCGGCGATGATGTTGGAATGCGTCGCTCCGGCGTGGACGAAGTTGTGCCGCCAGGGGCAGTAGCCCATCGCGCGGAGGTCGGCGATCAGAGCGGTCTCGGCACGCTTGTTGTCGGGGTGGGCCGAGTGGCGCGAGACGATGGGCCCGGCTGCGTCCAAGGGGGCGACCCCGGTGTAGCGGTCGAGGTCGGCGGTGTAGTTCGCGGTGATGACGGAACAACGCGGGCGGATGTTGGCGAGGATCTTGCGGATTTCGGGGTCGAGTTCGACGGCCTCCAGGATCTCGGGCAGCTTGCCCACGTCGGGGACGTCGAAATCGGCGGCTTCGCTGATGGCGGGTTGGAGGAGACCGGGGTCGGGAGCCAGGAATTCGGCATGGCCGTGGCCGCCGTGAAGGTGGAACGCCTCGGCCGATTCGCCGGGTTTTAGGGCGATGAGGATCTGGCCTGGTTCGCTGTAAATGATCGGACGGCCGACAAGGACGGTGGCGAGGTCGTCGTGGTCCTGGTCGTGGCCATCGTGGCCAGCGGGGTCGCCGTCGATGCGCGCCCAGACGAGGTCTTCGGTTGCGGGGTCGTAGTTCAGCGGGAAGACCGAAAGGCCCAGCGTCGCGGCATCTGCCAACGCGGAGGGGGGAAGGAGGGCGATCAGCGCCCAGCCTTCGCCAGCAGTTTCCGGCGCGGGCTGGAACTGCATCGGGATCGCGCCTGTCGCAAGGGCAAAGCGGTGCAGCACGTCGCGCGGGCCGGCGATGCGGGCGGCCACCGGGGCTGTGCCCTTCGCGAGCATGGGGATGAGTGCGGGATGGGCGGCAGGGGTGAAGCCTGCGGCCTTTGCCTCGCCCCTTAGGCGACGGTCGGCGGAGACGAGGGCGGTGGCGGGGTCGCCGCCGGAGAGACCTTGCAGACCGTAGGTCAGGGGGCCGAGAGGCAGGATGCGCAGGCCGGTCGGGGCGAAGCCGGACAGCATGTCGGCCCCCGGCATCTCGTCAGCCCCGGGGATGGCGAGGAGGATTTCGACGCCGGAGAGGGAGGTCGCTGGGTCCTGCAGGGAGGGCGCGAGGTCGAGGCCGAGAAGGCGACCGTCGTCTTCGCGCAAGCTGCCGCTGGTCTGGTCAAGGACGATGATGGCGCGGGTGATGGGGGTCATGGGGGTCTCCTGAGGTCAGGGCGTGGGGGCGCCGTAGCGCAGGCGGAGAAGGCGGGTGCCGCACCAGCTGCGGGAGAGGATGAACATGCGGTCGAACTGGGTGTCGGTCAGCTCGGTCACTCCGGCAGAGCCGAGGGCGGCGGCGATGTCGTCCACCGTGTTGGAATGGGCGACGACGAGGACGGTGCGGCCGGGGTGGCTGGCGCGGATCGTCGCGGCAAGGGCGGCGGCGTCGTTGGCGTTGTAAAGGGTCGGTTGCAGGCCCGCGGCTTGCGCGGCGGGGGTGCCGGTCTGGCGCGAGCGGAGCGTGTCGGTGACGAAGACGGCACCGAGGTTCGCGTCCTGCAGCATTCCGGCAAGAAGCGCGGCGCGGGCCTGACCGGCGGGGGTGAGCGCCGGGTCGGCCCCGGCCCCGCGTTCGGCATGGCGGATCAGGATGACGGTGGAGGTCCAGAGGAACAGCGCGAACTTGCGCTTGATCGTCGCTGTGGGCGGGATGTCGTGGACCCTGATGAGCCCGGCCTCCGGCGGCCCGGGTGGTGGCTTTGCCATGGAAAATGCCCTTGTGAAATCATCGGTGCGAGAGGGCCGGGACCTTGCTGGCCCCGGCCCGGTCCTGCTACGGTCAGTCGTCGGAGAAGTCGATTTCCAGCCGCATCGTCTTGATCCCGCGCGCGCCGCTGTCGGTGTCCTCGCCCCGAAGGATCTTCAGGATTTCCTCCATCGTGGGCTTGCGGGTGCGGATCGGGCGGTCGGGCAGTTTCGGCGGCCAGTCCTTCGGGCCGTCGTGCGGGCCGTCCTTCGGATCGTCGTCATCCGGTTCTCCGGGGTCGTCGTCGTGTTTTCCGGTGCCGAAGTCGAGCTTGTAGCTCATCCCGCCCGAAACCTCGCCGTCGATCAGGGTCTGGATCCGGATCTCGTCATCCTTGCGCGAGATCGACTGCTTGAGGAGGTCGGCGTCGAACTCTTTCCCCGGGGTCAGCACGAAGAGGACCTTGCGCTGTTCGCGGGGGCCGAGTTCGAACTTTCCGGCACCGGCCGACTTGATTGCCAGTTTCCAGCCGAGTTTCTGCAGGAACTTGGGCAGGGTGACCTGGACCTGGACCTTGACCGCCTTCTTGAACGGGTTGCGGATCCAGATCCAGTGCTTGCCGAGGAGCTTGAGGATGTCGAGCAGCGTCGGCCGGACGGGCGAGATGTTGCGCTGGCCGATGTTGTTGTCGAAGGGCACGAAGCGGTGTTCGGGGATCGTGCCCTGGATCGTGGTGTCGTTGCCGGGGTCGCCGTCGGCGTGGGAGATGGCCATCAGGCATTCGTGGCCGACAACGGTGGGGACAAAGCGGAACGGGCCGAGGATGACGCTGGCGCCGGGGGCGAGGGGGCCGGGGGCGGAAAGCGTGGGCGTGTCCATCGCCGCCCAGTCGTCGGGGAAGGCAAGGCCGGTTCCGGGCAGGGCATGGTAGGCGTCGACGCGGACGTTCTGGGCGGGGAGAAGGCCGCGGTTCTTGACCCGGACGTACATGTAGCTTTTGAAGCCGACGAGCGGGTTCTGGTGTGTGAGGCCTCCGTCAGGGCGGCGGCGGACCCACATGTCCTGGCAGGACCAGTGGTTCGGCTGGTAGGTGTATTCGCCGTTGCGGCCGTCATTGATGTAGACGTCGACATCGGGCGGGTTGCCCTCGCGGTTCACCGTCTGCGGCTGGCCGGGGGCGGCACCGGGCTGGAACAGGCCCTGCTTCTCAAACGCCCAGCGGATCACCTTGTGCAGCGCGCCGCCGGGGATGCCCTTGAACGCAGTCGTGGTTCTGTCGGCGGTCTGGAGCTGTCCGACGAAGACCTCGGGGAAGGCGGTGGTCGAGGCGAGGAGACCAATGGCCTTGAAGATCAGGAAGGCCGTGGTCTGGGCCGCGCGCCGCTGGGTGGCGATCTGGGCTGCGTCCCCGCCGATTGACCGGTAGAAGCGGAAGAGCGTGGTGGAGAGCACCTGCTCGCCGCCGTACTGGGTGTTCCAGCGCGGGCCGAACCAGGCCCAGCCATCGGCGATGCTGCGGTCGTGGCGGCGGTCGATGTTCAGGCCCGCCGCCGTCCAGGGGAAGGTCATGAAACGGTCTGGGGCCTGTGAGCCGGGGTCGTTCAGGACGGCGGCAAGGGTGTCGCCCGCGGAATGGGCGAAGCCAAAGTTGGGGCTGTTGACGTGGTCCCACAACAGTGCATGGCCGAATTCATGCCAGACGACGCGGTTGTCGGTGGCGATGCCGATGGTCTGGCCTGCGATCATCTTGCCGTAACGGAACTCCAGGAGGCCGTTCCCCATCGCATTGCCGGGGGCCTGGGCGTTGATCGCGTCTCCCAAGGCGCGGAAATCGCAGGGCACCGGGAAGGTGGTTCCATTGAAGTAGGAGGCGACATTGAAGCCGTAATCCTCCATCGTGCGGAACAGCCGGTCGTTGTTGTGATAGCAGTTCGTCGCGTTGAACTCTTCGGTCTGGGCGTTAAAATTGAAGGCGCCCGCGTTGTTTGGCACCGTCGGCGCGGCCTGCACCGGGGCCTGGGTTTCGGCGATCCGGACGTAATTGCCAGTCAACGTCTGGGGCGCGGCCGGGGTGATCCCGGCAAGCGTCACCGAGTTCCGGAACGGGTTCAGGACGGCGTTTGTCGAGGCGGCAGAGACTGCAGCCCCGGTCTGGGTCTGCGGGTCGCGGTCAAAGACGAGGCCCGTGGCGCAGGCCACCAGCGCGCGAAGATAGAGGACCTCGCCCGACTTCGGTTCCACCAGCGCACGCCAGTTGACCTGGGCCTGCCCCTTTCCCATCGCGGCCTGGAAAAGGACCTCGTCGCAGATGTAATGCTTGCCCTTGGCCAGCCCCTTCAGCTTGGGCGCGGGCAGATGCGGCAGGTCAACACCCGGACCGCCGATGCAGCCTTCGTGGTCGTGGGCTTCCTCGCGCTGGTCGGGCTCATAGCGCAGGACGACCTGGCGCTCGATCCTGGCGTTGTCCATGTCGGGAAGCTCGAAACCCAGCATCTTGGCCAGTGCGGTGCGGCTGACCTTGCGGGTGCCGCCATCGGACTTGGCGCCGGGATTTTCCACCTTGATCTCGGCATGCATCGAGGACTGGACGGATTCCAGCGCCAGGCTGTCACCGTCCATCTGCATGCCAAGCCGGGCGCCGAAGATATCAAGGCCCATCACGGTCTGCTGGTAGACGACGACCTTGGTGCCGACGATGTCCTTTTCAGAGTCGAATTCGGCTACGGGCATGTCGCCTGCGCCTTCCAGCGCGGGGTCACCTGCCATCCGGGTTCCTTCAAGGCCAAGCATGCCTTGCATGGATTTCATGTAGTGTTCAGCCGCAAGCTGCGGCGTGGACAGAGTCGTGGCGCTTTCGAGTGTCGAGGCTTCGGTGCCTTGCACAAAGACGACTTCGCCATACTCGTTGCGAACAACGGTCTCGGCCATCGTGTTTCCTTCCTGAATATGTTGGCCAGCAATAGCGGCCTGAATGAATAGGCGCGGGTCCGGAGAAATCCGGGGGAAGCTAAGGTTTTGGTGACTTAAAGCAGGGCGCGGACAATCCGGAAGCGCCTGTCCCCGACATTACTGCAAATGGCCGAGTCGGCCAAATCCTCATTCAACCTGCGGCGGAACCTGACGCATTATTCACGCAATCCGGCGCGCGAATACGTTATGATACGGTGTATTGTTGAACACATGATATTCTTCGACCGCTGCGCTGCCGGTCCAAAGGGCAAGGGATTTCGTCCGCCGCCCCAGCGCAACGGTCCTGTCCTGACGACGCATGTACCGCTTGCAATTTGGAGGCTGGCCGATGTCGCACTTTTATGGATTGCCGTTTCTTCGCACCCTGATGGCCGAGGCCACCAAGTCCGATGCGCGATCGGTCTATGATCCGGACCGGCTGCGCTTTGCCCTGACGGTTCTGCCGGGGGCGGGTGACCTGAAGGCACTGCGGGCGCGTCTGGCGACGGTGCTGGGCTCGGACCGATTCGGGCTGGAGCCGATGTTCGACACGGTCGAGCCGGGCGAGCCGGTGACCTACACCTTCACGCCGAACGGTCTGGACCGGACCCTGCCCGAAGACGTGCTGTTCAGCATTGCGGGTGATCTGCGGGTCGAGCTGGGACTGATCGCCTGTGACCCCGACCTGGGGGCCACGGCCTATGCCGAGCCGGTGAAGGACGTGCCGTCGGCCACCGAAGGCGTGGTGATGGATGCGGTCTGCTGGGTGAAGGGCGATGCGCCCGAACCGAAAACCTGGGCGCTGGACAAGGCGCGGGTGTTGCAGGCCTGGGCGAAGTCGCCGGGCAAGGGCAAGGGGATCGTGGTCGCGCAGCCCGATACCGGGATCACCGACCATACCGAGTTCGCCGACACCACCATTGATTTTACCAAGACGTTGAACCTTGTCGAGGGTGGGACCAAGCCGACCGATCCGCTGTCATCGTCGATGTCGAACCCCGGGCATGGGACGGGGACCGGGTCGGTCGTCGCCTCGGGCGAAGGCGGCAAGATGAAGGGCTCGGCGCCCAAGGCGACGCTGGTGCCGATCCGCTGCATCAATGACGTGAAGATCTTCAACGCAGCCCCGGTGGCGAAGGCCATCGACCATGCCGTCCAGAAAGGGGCGCATGTGATCTCGATGAGCCTGGGGGGCATCCCGTCCTTTGCGCTGCGGCAGGCGATCAAGCGGGCGATTGCGAAGGATGTGATCCTGTTGGCGGCGGCGGGAAACTGCGTGGGGCTGGTGGTCTGGCCCGCGGCCTATCCCGAGATGATCGCGGTGGGGGGGACCAACATCCACGACAAGAAATGGAAGGGGTCGTCGCATGGGCCTGCGGTCGATTTCTCGGCCCCGGCAGAGCATGTCTGGAAGGCGGTGGCGACCGATCCGGCGGCGCCCAAGACCAAGATCGAGGGCGGGCAGGGGACGTCGTTTGCCACGGCGCTGAGCGCGGGGGTGGCGGCCCTGTGGCTGGGCCATCATGGCCGGGCCAAGGTGATCCAGGCGGCGCGGGCGCGGGGGGCCAGCGTGCAGGCGCTGTTCCGGACGGCGGTGCAGCAGACGGCGCGGCGGCCGGCGGGGTTCCCCTCGGGGCTTGGCGCGGGGGTGGTCAATGCCGAGGCTCTTCTGGGGCTGGCCTTGGGTGACATCGCCTCGGCCGTGGTGGAATCGGCGTTTGAGGACCCGAGCGGCGGAATCGACGAGGCGCTGACGCGGCTTCTGGGACCGGGCAAGGCGGACCCGGAGTTCGACTGGGACGCGCTGGGGCCCGAGGTGGCGGCGCTGGCGATTGCCGACTCGCGGGCCGGGCGCGACGCACGGGGGCCGGGGCGCGAGACGCGGGCGTTCCGGCGGGCCTCGGCCGAGCTGATCGAGGCGGCGGCGGGCAGCCGCGACCCGCGTCTGGCGCAACTGGCCCTGCGCGGCAGCCCGCCCGCGCCCGCGATCATCATGCCCGCGCCGGTGGACGGGGCGCGGTTGGCCAAGGTCCTGTCGGGCTTGGGTGCGGCGGCGCAGCCGGGGCTGTCGGTGGAATCGGCATCAGGCGTGGACCCGAAGGAGGGTCAGGCGCGGCTGAATGCGACGGGGCGCAAGGCGGCGCTGGCTCCGTTGCAGCGGCGGCTGGAGAAGAGCGAGAAGACGGTCGACCTGAACCGGCTGGACCGGGGCCTTGCGACGCTGCACCGCGAGGGGACCTCGGCCCGGCTGGGTGAGACCACGCTGATGCAGCTTGAGGCACTGGTGTCGCTGACCGAACGGCCTGCGCTGGCGGTAAGCTATCGCACGACGCCCGAGGGCAAGGAGCTGCAGACCATCGACACGACGGACCCCGAGCTGGGCCGCTTTGCCGGGCTGATCGAGCTGGCGCGGCCGGACCTGGAGGCGGGGCCGCTGCAGGCGGTGGGGCGGATCGACGGGGATGGCATCCATCTGGGCACGGGCTTTGTGGTGGGGCCGGGGCTCGTGATGACCAACCGGCATGTGCTGGAGGAATTCGCAAGCCCCCTGCCGCGCGCCGACAAGCCGAAGCGCTGGCAGATGGTGCGGACGACGACGATCGACTTCTCGCCCTCGGGCAACGATCCGGCGCAGAAGTTCGCGGTCGAGGCGGTGGCCTTCGCGGGGCCGCAGCAGATCCAGCGGCTGCCGATCAGCTTTGCCAAGCTGGACATGGCGCTGCTCAAGGTCCAGACGGTGAATGCGGCGGGAATGGCGCTGCCGAAGGCGTTCACGGTGAACCAGGACGCGGGTTGGCGCGGGGCGGATGCGAACCTGTTCGTCGTGGGCTTCCCGGCCCCTCCGGGCGCGGTGCCGCGCGACGAGAGGGGGGCGCTGCGCCACGACGTCATCGAACGGCTGCGCGAGATCTTCGGCCTGAACTACCGGCGCAAGTACTTCAGCCCCGGCCTGGCGCAGGCAGGAACGCAGCCCTGGGTCTTCAACCACGATGCGACGACGCTGGGCGGCAATTCCGGATCGGTCATCGGCGCGCTGAGCGGGGACCTTCCGGCAGTGGGTCTGCATTTCGCGGGTGACTGGCTACGGGCGAACCACGCGCATGACCTGGCGGTGGTGCGGGCGAAGGCGCCGGCATTTGCGGCGCTGTTCCCATGACCGAGGCGGCCCTGACCCCCACGCAGGCTGAAGCCCTGGCGAAAGGGATCACGGGCAGCCGGCTGGCCTTTGCGGCGGTCTATGACGAGACCGCCGCGCGGATGGGGCGCGACCTGCCCGACTTCAAGACGGTGGCGCTGGGCATCCACGATCCGCGCGCGGCCTTCGAGGCGGCGCTGATAGAGACGGGAAAGACGGACCCGCCCTGGCACCGGGTGCTGCTGGCCGAATTGGCCACGCAGGGGATGATCGACCTGACCGAGGCGCTGGATGCCCCGGGCAGCGCCGCGGGCGGGTTGTCGATCCTGCCGCAGAATGCGGATGGCTCGGCCCTGAATGCGGCGGACTTCAGCAAGGTGATCGCCCCCGCCCTGCGCATGGCCGATCTGTTGCACGCCTTCAGCCTTGCAGCGCGCAGGCTGTGCCTGATCACGGTTGCAGGCGAGACTTCACCCAGCAAGGGAACGGGGTTTCTGGTCGGTCCGCAGACGGTGCTGACCAACCATCATGTGGTCGCGGACCTTATCGACCCGATCACCGGCAAGGCCAAGGACGGGAGCGCCGCCAAGATCTCGTGCAAGTTCGAGACGCTGACCGAGATCACCGGACGCAGCTATGCCGTGGCCGACGACTGGCTGATCGACTTCAGCCCGGTCGACCTGAACCCCGTCGCCAATCCAGCGCCAGCCGCGGGGCCAAAGCGGCTGGACTACTGCGCGATCCGCCTGAAAGGCGCGCCGGGGCGAGAGCGCGGCTGGTATGACCTGACCCAGACCGGCGCGCTGGACAAGGATACCGACGCTTTCTTCGTGTTCCAGCATCCGCATGGCGTGCCGCAAAGGGCGGCCTTCGCGACCCACACCGCCGTCGAGCCCAACAAGGATTTCCTGCGGCACAATGTCTGGACCTCTCCCGGATCGTCGGGCGGCCTGTGCTTGGACAACCGGCTGCGGCCCATCGCCATGCACCAAGGGTCAGTTCTCGGGGGCGGGGCGGAGCCGCGCAGGCGGGCGATCCGGCTGGAGGCGATCAGGCAGGCGGCCAAGGACCTTGAGCGTGTCGATCCGAAGCTGGACCGGATCTCGCAACTGTCGGACGGCTCGGCCGCGGTGATCGGCCGGGATGCAACGCAGTCGACCTTGCGGATGATGGCCGAGGGGAGAGGCACCTATATCCTGGTCATCCGGGGCGCGGCGCAAAGCGGAAAGACCTTTTCCTCGCTGCTGCTGCGCGATTCGATCCCGGGGGAGCAGCGGGTCATCATCAGCCTGACCGCGGGCCGCCTGCCTGCCGATGCCCGGGACCTTGCGAGGGCTATCCTGCGGCAGGCGGGGCTGTCAGAGGCCGAGATCAAGCGGCTTTTTGCGCCGCTGGCGACGCTGACGACCTCGGCCGCGACCGTTGCCGATGTCTTCGCGATCCTAAAGCGGGCCTTGCAGGGGATCGCGGGGTCCGGCACGCCGCCGGGCAAGCTTGTGTGGCTGCTGATTGACGATCTGGACAAGGTAAAGCTGCCGCAGATCGGGTCGCGGACCCTGCTGGATCACATCTACAGCGATGGCGAGCTGGAACAGATCATGCGCATCGTCCTGATCGGTCTGTCGGATACGCTGGTCAACGTGGGGCCGGACAAGATTTCGACCGAGGTGCTGGCCGATCCGGGGAAGGTGGACCCGAAGGAGATCGAGGAGTGCCTGGGACGGCTTCTACAAGAGGCGGGCAAGGTGACCTTGGCCGAGACGGCAAGCCTGCAGGCGCGGCTGGTGGCCTATTCGGCCACTGAACTGAAGAACTGGATGAGGAATACCAGCCCGTTGGCCCGGATGTCCGGCTTTGTCTCGCGCGTCTACATGAAGGCGATCCGGTGATGGCAGACAATGCCGCAAGCGACGACCTGCCCTGTGCTGCCCTGTTGGGCGTGTTCGATCCGAACAGGCTGATCGACAGCAATGCCCCGGACCGGGATGCGCGTCTGCGGGCGCAGGCGGCGGTGGCGATCGAAGTGCCGTCCACGGTCCCGACTCCGTTCTCGGCGGATGCGCCGGTTGAGGTGCGCTGGTTGTGGCGGCTGACGCCGGACGGACAGCGGATGGGGCTGGCACAGCTGCCTGAGGGCGCGGCGCGGGCGCGGCTTCTGAAGAAGGTGAGAGCGATCGGCGGCGACGCGATGACCGCGGCGTTTCTTCTGTTGCTGGAGGGCGGGGAGCGCGCGCCAAACTTTGTCAGGCCGCGTGGCAAGGTGCCCAAGTCCGAGGACTTGCCGCAGCTGTTGCGGCTGATGCAGGCGCTGGAGCTTCTGAACAGCGTGCAGGTGCCGCTCGAGGGCTGGGCCGCGGATGCCGACCTGTCCCGGTCGCTGGCGCAGTCAACAGTCAAGGCCGACAAGCGGGCGGCGAGTGCGCAGATCCTGCCGTGGACGCTGCAGGGGCGGCGGGCCGAGCTTGCGGCGCTGAAACGGTTTGCGACGCTGGGACAGGTCTCGACCCCGCCCTTCGTGCCGGGTGACATGAACCAGACGCCCTTGCCGGGGGCCACGCCGACGGTGATCCTGTCCGGTCTGGGGGGCAGCGGGAAATCGGCGCTGCTGGAGGCGTTGCGGCGGCGGCTGGCCGAGACGGCGTCGATCCTGCAGGTGACCTTCGACCTTGACCAGCCCGCGTTGCGGGCGGGGCATCGGGTGGCGCTGACGCAAGAGCTTATGCGGCAGATCGGTCAGGCGCGGCCCGCGCTGGATGCCAGGCTGTCCGAGATCCGGCAGACCCTGCGCGGCGGGGTGGCGATGACGACGGAAGGCATCGACCCCAGCCGCGAGGCGAGTGCGGTCTATGCCAGCCTGACCGACCTGAACACGCTTCTGTCGGCGGATGGCAAGGACGAGGCGATCCGTCTGGTCCTGATCTTCGACACGTTCGAGGAGGCGCTGATCCTGGGGCCCGACCGGGTGCGGCTGATCGCGGACTGGATCGGGCTGGTGGGCCAGCATCGGCTGAGCCCGCGCGTGATCCTGTCGGGGCGCGAGGCGAGCAGCCTGGTACAGATGTCGCTGCCGGGTCTGGCGGTGGAGGGGACGCTGCTTCTGGGCGAGCTGACGGTGGCGGGCGGGCGCGCGCTGCTCCGCGATCAGTTCGACCGCCGCGGGATCGCGGCTGGGGCGCTGGTGCCGAAGCTGGTCGAGGTCTTCGGTGCGGACCCGCTGACCCTGATGATGCTGGCGCGGTTTGCCGAGGGCATAGAGAAGGCGGGCGGCGACAGCCTTGGCGCGCTGACCGATCTTGCCAGGGGCGGGGCGTCCGAGGCGCGGGAGCAGCTGGACGGCGAGATGCGACAGACGTTCCTGATGTCGCGCATCCTGAACCGGCTGCCCACCAGGGAGCTGGTGGCGCTGGCCAGCCCGGGGCTGGTGCTGCGGCAAGTGACCCCGGAGCTGATCCGCGAGGTGCTGGCGGGGCCGTGCAAGCTGAAGGACGGGCTGACGCTGGCCGAGGCGGAGGAGCTGTTCGACAAGCTGGACGACATGGTCTGGCTGGTGCAGCGGCCGTCCGGCGAGGAACGGGTGGTCGTCCATGTCCCGGCACTGCGGCGGCGGATGCTGCCGCAGCTCTTGAAGCACGAGACAGCGCAGGCGGTGATCGCGGCGGCGGTCGGCTGGTACGAGGCGCGGGCCGCCGAAGGCGAGCCGGGGGCGGAGTACGAGGCGATGTACTATCGCGCGCTGGGCGATCCGGAGAGCCTGCCCGAGGACCCGGCGGTGCTGCGGGCGCTGGCCGATCACCTGGGCGCGGCCGTGGCGGACCTGGACTTTGCCGAGGAGCGCTTCCGCAACGCGCTGGGCCGGGTAGTGAGCCGCGCGACGGTGGAAACCCTGGCGCCCGGGGCGGCGCGGAAGGGCGCGCGCGATCGGCGGCGGAAGTTCCAGTTGTCGGAGGGGCTGGAAAGCTCGGTCGTCGAAGAGGCGGTCGCGGCGGGCGAGATCGGCGAGTCCGGGGCGCCTGCCGGGGCCACGGCGGCAGGCGGGCCGATGCCGGCGGATCTGGTCGCGGCGCGCTTTGCGGCGCTGGACCTGGCGCCGGTCGCCGCCGAAGCCCCGCGGCTGGCGCGGAGCCTTCTGGACGGGATCATCGCCTCGGCCACCGCGTCGGCACCCGGCGAGATGACGTCCGAGAACTTGCAGGACCTGTCCGTCGCGGCCTTGCAGGCGGCCACGGCCTGTCTGGAGCCCGAGGTGGGTCCGGGGTCGCGGGCCGAGTTGACCGGGGCGGTGCAGGAGTGGCTGCAGAACGGGCAACAGCGCGCCCTGCTGATGGAAAGCTATGGCGGTGTCCTGCAACAGTCACCCCAGCTTTGGCCTGCCTGGATGGGCGGGGTGCTGGTTCTGTCACTGGCCGGGGGCGGGGCGCTGGCCCGTCTGGGCGAGGCCGTACCGCAGGCGGTGCGCGGGATGGCGCGAAGTGCGCACAGTCCCTACGCCTGGCGTGCCTTGCGCACTGCCGGGCCGTTGCGCGAGGGCGATGCGGTCAAGGGCATGGCGTTGGCCTATCTTGCGACCGAAGTGCTGCCGCTGGTGGCGGCCAGTGTGATCCGGCCCGTCGATCCCGACAAGGGCGCTGAGGAGGGCGACGTTTCGCAGGCATTCCGGTCGATGCTGAGTGCGCAAGGGCAGGTGTCGATCAGCGATCACAACCGGATCGAGACGATCCTCTACCGGCAAGAGGTGACGCTGCAGGACAGGTTGCCGCTTCTGGCCGGGCTGCCCGGTGCGGTGCCGGGGCGGTTGCCCGAATTTCATGGCGCGTTCCGGCTTGTGCTGGGCAAGGAGGACATGCCGGTGTCCGCCGTGCAGTCGGCCGTCTCGACCGTGGCGCGGTATGTGCCCTGGTGGCCGAAGGAGCTGCGGGCCGAGGCCTTCTCCCAGGTGCCGTTCAGCCCGACGCTGATTTCGTCGCTGATCGACACGGCGGACCGCTGCGGGCGGTTGCCGGATCTGGCGGCGGAACTGGCCCGACCGGAGGACAGCCCGACAGCCTGCAAGCGGTTGTCGGCGCTGATCGGCGCGACCGTCGCGCAGTACCGCACGGCGGCGGGGGTGCCACCGGGCTAAAGCGGGCTGCGGGGCAGGTTGGCCGGTTGGCCGTTCCAGGTTCCCGACAGGCTGACAGCCTCGTCCGCGCGGTTGTTGTGGTAGGTCAGCTGCCCGGTTTGCGCCCCGGAGATGCCAAGGTCGAGGGTCAGCCAACCCGTCCCATCCTCGGTCGACACCTCGGTTCCGCGGCCATCCACGGCCAGTTTGGGCCAGAAGCTGCAAGCGTCGAAACGGTAGTCGGAGCCCTCTTCCCCTGGCTGGGCGAACACCGTGCCGCCGAAGGGGCAGCCATAGGTTGCCGGGTGCTGGCCATCCCACCCGGCCAGAGGAATGAGGCTGGTCAGTTCGGTTTCCACCGCCCGGGCGACCGACAGCGGCTCGGCCATCTGGGCGGGATCGGTCAGCGTCAGCGGCTGGTAGGGGCTCATCGCATCCTGTTCGCACAGCTGTTCCTGCGCGGCAGGCAGGGTGCCGTCGTACAGAAGCGCCTGAACGATGGTATCCGGACAGGCGAAGCCCCGGCCCCAGATCACGTGCGGGCCGCCGCGCATGAAGACGCCGTAGGCGTTGGCGGCGTTGTCGAGGACGGAATAGGCCATGCTGATCGGCGTGATCGGATCGTGGTCGCCGTTCAGGACCAGCGTCGGCCAGTCGCCCCCGGCATAGGGCGCGGGTCGCGTGCTCTGCCCCTGATGCGGCCAGAGCGCGCAGGCAACCCGTTCCATGTAATAGGCCCGAAGGAGGCGCGGGGCCTGCGGTGCGAAGGCGCGGGCTTCGTCCAGGATGCGGCGGGCGCGGGTTTCCGGCAGGCCTTCACCGCTGTCGTAATCGGTGCAGGTGATCGCGTAATAGGCGGCGCCATACCAGCCGGCGTCCTCGATCCCGATCTCGGTTTCGGGGTCGATGTAGGTGTTCACATAGCCCAGCTGCAAGATTGGGACGAGATTGCCCTGCCGGGCCGCGGCCAGAGTGCGCAGGAACTCGGCCCGGCCTTCGGGCGAATAGAGCGCGTAGAAGGCATTCGCTTCCAGTAGCCCGGTGGTCAGGAGGCGGGAGGCCTTGGTCCCGTCGGCCAGCGGATAGGGCACCGGCACCGGGGCCTGTGCCACCCGGGCGGCCAGATCGTCATAGGCCGCCGCCGCGCCGCCGGGGAAATCCTGCGCGCAGGCGGGCAGCGCGTCGCACAGGGTGAAGGTTTCCGCCAGAAGCGCCTCGGCTGCCAGCGTGTAGCGGCGGTAGAAGCCTTCGGCCGACAGCGTCAGGTCGACCACCCCGTCGAGGATCACCCCGCGCACGGCGCCGGGAACCTGGGTGGCATAGGCCTGGACCAGCTGGGTGCCGTAGCTTTCGCCGTAAAGCCAGACCTTCGGCGCGCCGAGGGACTGGCGGAACAGTTCGGAATCACGGATCGCCGCGTCGGTGGAGACATGGGCGAGCAGGGCGTCGGCGTCGAGTTCCGCGGTGCAGTCGGTGACATAGGCCTGGGCCATCGCAAGGATCGCATCGGGATCGTCGAGCGAGGCCGGGGCGGTGTCGAACCGGGCCTGGGCGGCGGGGCAGGACAGGCCATGTATCGGCCCGGTGCCGCGCTGGTCGACAAAGACGATGTCCATGTTCTCGACCAGGCTGGGGTCGAACGAGGACAGATAGGAATCCGCCGAGGCCAGACCCGAACCGCCCGGCCCGCCGACGAAATAGAACAGGATGCCCCGGCTTTCGTTGGTGGCGAAGGAGAGGGCGAAGGTGATCTCCAGCGTGTTCGACGGGTCGTTGGCGCTGTGGTCCAAGGGCACGGTCAGCGTGGTGCAGGACAGGGAGCCGCCGTCGCAGGGGAAGAGGTCGAGGCCCGAGGCGGCATCCTGCAGCGAGATTTCGGCGAAGGCGGGTCCGGCAAGCAGCCCCAGGGCAAGTACGGCGTGACGCATCGGGGCCTTTCGGGATTCGGCGGCAGGTGCAGCCGGTGGAAAGCGCAGGCTAGTGCGGAGGGCGGGTTTGGCCAAGGGGTCGCGGTGGCAGGCGGTGCGTTCACCATGCGGTGATGCACGGATCGGTGATTGGACCGGACCTGGCGGTGCGCCCAAGCCTGATCGGGCAAAGGGGCGGGAGGTCCGGGATGCTGAGGTTGGTGCTGATGCTGGTGGCGGGGCTTGCGGGCGTGGCGCGGGCCGAGACGGCCATCGTCGCGGGGGGCTGTTTCTGGTGCGTCGAATCGGATTTCGAGAAGGTCAAAGGGGTCAGCGAGGTCGTCTCGGGCTATACCGGGGGCGATCTGCGCAACCCGACCTACCGCAACCATGAGGGTCATTACGAAGCGGTGGAGATCACCTTTGACCCGAAGGTCATCAGCTATGATGAGCTGATCGCCAAGTTCCTGCGGTCGGTCGATGTGCTGGATGCGGGCGGGCAATTCTGCGACCGGGGCGACGCCTATCGGACGGCGATCTTCGTCAAGGACAAGGCGCAGAAGGCGGCGGCGGAGGCGGCCGTGGCCGAGGCCGAGGCGGTGCTGGGTCGGAAGATCGTGACGCCGGTCCTGCCTGCCGGGACCTTCTGGATCGCGGAGGACCACCACCAGGACTACTACAAGGGCACCGACATCGTCCTGACGCGCGCCGGGCCAAAGAAGCAGTCGAACGCTTATGCCTTCTACCGCAAGTCCTGCGGCCGGGATGCAAGGGTGCGCGAGCTTTGGGGCGCGCAGGCCCTGACGCACTAGGGCAGCGACCCGGTTCCAGTGCAATTGACCGGAGCGACCCAAGAATTTTCGTCGAAAACTCTTGGGTTCACCGTTTCGACTCTTGGATTGGAGTGAGGAACGACGGCCAGAACCTCATCCAAGCGGCGGCAGGCCCACGGCGGCGCGAAGGTCGGGGGCGCGGATGTCGAGTTCCTGGCCCACCAGCGCGTCTGCCGCCGGAGTGCAGAGCCAGGCGATGGCTCGGGCGGGCTCGTCGGCGGGAGCAAGGCTTGCGCGGGGGAGTTTGGAGACCGGGTTGATCCCCGAGGCGCGGATGGCGCCCTGCATGTCGGTGTCCACCACGCCGGGTGCGAAGCCGAAGACGCGGATGCCCTGCTCGGCATATTCCATGTGGACGGATCGGGTCAGCATGGCCAGCCCCGCCTTTCCGGCGCAGTAGGCCGACCAGCCCTCTTGCGGCCGATGCGCGGCGCCCGAGGAAATGTTGACGATTGTGCCGCCGCCCTTTGCGACCATTCCGGCCAAGGCGCGTTGTGTCGCGTGGAACGCCGAGGTCAGGTTGATGTCGATGTTTGCGGCCCAGTCCTCGACCTGGACATCCAGGATGCGCCCGATTGGGCCGATCACGGCGGCGTTGTTCACCAGGATGTCGAAGCCATGCTCCAGCAGTGTCGCCATCGCGATGCGGTCAGTCATGTTGGCCAGATGTCCGGTGGCCGGAGTTTCCCCCAGATCGCGGCGGGCCGCGGCCAGGTTCGCGGAACTGCGGGCGGTGAAATGCACCTCGGCCCCGGCCTGCGCCAAGGCGCGGACGGTGGCAAGGCCGATGCCGCGGTTGCCGCCGGTGACGAGGGCGGTCTTGCCGGTGAGTTTCATTCCGGGCTCCTTTCGTGATCCGCAAAGGGTAGCGGTGGCGACGGTCCGCTGTCCACCCGCGCTGTCGGGTTGACGCTGGTCCGGGGGACGGGTGAAGGTCCCGCGAAAATGGGAGATGCGATTGCGCAAACTGTTGATCGTGTTGGCGTTGGCGGGTTGCTCGGCGCGTGGCGATTTTACCCCGGCACCGGCCGGTCTGGCCGGGGGCACGCCCGAGACGATCTTCGTGGGCACGACGCGGACCGATGCCGAAGGGGTCTACGGGTTCGAGCGGTCGAAGGCGGCGGGCTTCCTGCGTTATGATATTGCCATCCCGCCTGAGCGCGCCCCGGGCGAGGTGAACTGGCCGCCAAAGACGCGCAAGCCCGATGCCAAGCGCGATTTCCTGATGCTGGACGAACGTCGGTTCGACACGCCCGAGGCGTTCCGCACGGCGCTGAAGGCGGCGATGAAGCTGCGCGGGCAGACCGACGCGGTGATCTATGTCCACGGCTTCAACAACACGATGGCCGAGGGTGTCTACCGGGTGGCGCAGATGCACCATGACCTGGAAGTGCCGGGGGTGGCGGTGCACTACGCCTGGCCCTCGCGCGGGTCGGCGCTGGGCTATGTCTACGACCGGGACTCGGTCCTGTATTCGCGCAGCGGACTCGTCTCGCTGATCAGTGAGGTCGAAGCGGCCGGTGCCGAGAACGTGGTTCTGGTTGCACATTCGATGGGGTCCTTCCTGGCCATGGAAGCCATGCGGCAGATGGTGCTGCAGAACGGGCCGGGGTCACTGGACCGGGTCAAGGGCGTGGTCCTGATCGCGCCCGACCTTGATCTGGACGTGTTCCGCGCGCAGGCACAGGACATCGGCACCTTGCCGGAACCCTTCGTGATCTTCGGCAGTTCGCGCGACCGGATCCTGAACATCTCGGCGACGATCTCTGGCACCGGCGCGCGCCTGGGCAACATCGACAGCGTGGCCGAGGTCGCCGATCTGAACGTGACCTATATGGACACGGCTGCCTACAATACCGGGACGGGCCACCTGAATCTGGGTGAGAACCCTGCTCTGCTGAAGCTGTTCGGCGGGCTGGTCGGCATCTCGGACGCCTTCACGGCGGATGCGCGGGCGCGGGTCGGGCTTTTGCCCGGGCTGGTGCTGACGGTGCGGAATGCGACCGAGATCGTGCTTGCGCCAGTGGGTGCGATTGCCGAGGGGCAGTAGTCACGCCCGCCCGGGGAGGCACACCCTAGAAGGGCGTGGAGTGTTTCGAAATGGGCAAGAGAAGTCCGGACGCGTTCCAGGAATCTAGCGACGGCGGAGATAGACGTAGTAGGCCCCGCCGCCGCCGTGTTTCAGATGCGCTTCGCTGACTTGCAGGACGGCCGGGCCAAGCGGGGGAAGGTGCAGCCAGTGCGGGACCTGGTGGCGCAGCGCGCCCATGCGCTGGGGGATGGGGCCGGTATCCTCGCGGCGTTTGCCCTTGCCGGTGATGACAAGGACAAGGCGCAGGCCCTGCGATTGGGCGTTCAGGATGAAGCGGATCAGCTCCGGGTGCGCTTCGGCCAGGGTCATCCCGTGCAGGTCGATCCGCGCCTCGGGCTGCAGCTTACCACGGGTCATCTTGGCATGGGTGTTCGCGTCCATCCGCAAGGGCGCCTGGCCGAGAAGGTCGGGCAGCGTTGGGGCAAGGTCGCGCTTTTCCGGGGCGCGGTGCTTTTCGCCTAGGGTGAAGGGCGAGAGTCTGGGTTTCGCATGGGCAAGCGGGGGCAGTGCCGGTGCGGGGGGCGGGTCGGGCAGGTGCAGCGGCTGGTTGTGCAGAGGCCGCGCGGTCCGTGCGACGCTGCGCCAGAGGTCGGCTTCCTCGGGCGAGAGGTGGCGGCGGCGGGCCATCGGCCTATTCGTCGTCCAGCATCGCGAAGGCGCGGTCGATGGGCAGGAGGAGGACCATGCGACCGGGGTCCTTCACCGTGCCTGCGGCATCGCCTGCGCCCTTGCCGGTGCCATAGAAGATGTCGGCGCGCTGCATGCCCTTGATCGCGCCGCCGGTATCCTGTGCGACCATCAGGCTGCGGATCGGGCGGCGGCCGTCCTTCTCGATCCAGACCGGCGCGCCAAGGGGGGTGAACTTCGGGTCGATCGCGATCGACCGCATCGTGGTGATCGAGCGACCCATGGCGCCGATCGGGCCGTCCTTTGGGTCCAGCGTTCCGATCTTGCGGAAGAAGACGTAGGACGGGTTGGTGTCCAGAAGGTCGCGGCCCGAGGTGGGATTGCTGCGCACATAGTTGGCGATTTCCGGGGCAGAGACCTGGTCCATCGTATGGGTGCCGCGACGGATCATCTCTTGCCCGACCGAGCGATAGGCATGGCCGTTCTTGCCGGCGTAACCCACGCGGACCACCGAGCCATCGGTCATCCGGATCCGGCCCGAACCCTGTACTTGCAGGAAATAGACATCCACGGGGTCGTCGAGCCAGGCGATTTCGAGCCCCCGACCGGCGATGGCCCCACCTTCGATGGCGGCGCGGGTGTGGTAGGCCACGCCTTCGCGCAGTTCGGGCGGGCGGGCGTAGATCGGGTACTGGTAGCGACCGGAGCGGGTGGGAGAGCCGTCCAGTTCAGGCTCGAAATAACCGGTGAAAAGGGCGGGGGGGGCGCCCACGACGACGGGCTTGAAAAACAGCTCGAAAAAGCTGCGGGCCGAGGCGTCGTCTTTCGGGACATCGGCGGCGACGGCGCAGATCGGTTTCCAGTCGGGCTGGTCGATCAGGTCGCAGGTGTTCAGGAACGACGTCAGCGCCGCGAGGTGATTGTCATCCAGCCAGCCGTCGAGGGATTCGAAGTCCAGCACCTCGGCGCGGGGCGGCGATGCGGACATCAGCGCCGCCGCAACCGAGAGGAGGACAAGGGACGCCCGCATGCCAAGGGGTCAGTCGCCGGTGGCGACCAGTTGCCAGTTCGGGTCGTCCGACCCCATCTGGCGGGCGAAGGTCCAGATGTCGCGGGTTTTCTTGACCTCACGCGGGGAGCCTTCGACGATCTCGCCGGCCTTGTTGCGCACGACATAGGTCTGGTCCGCCACGAAGCGGACGGCGATTTCGCCAAAGCGGCTGTCAGCGTTGAACGTGGCGTCGTGCAGGGTGAGCTCCTTGATGCCAAGGAAGTTCGCCTCGATGGTCAGCCCGTCGACCTCGCGCTGGTTGATCGCCTCGGCGAAGCTGGCTTCGACATCGTCGGACAGGAAGGGGCGGATGCGGTCAAGCTCGCCCTTCTCGAACGCGGACAGGATCATTTCGTAAGCCCCCCGCGCGCCTTGCAGGAAGGGGCCGACGGCAAAGGCGGGCTCGGCCTTCTTCATCTCGGCCAGCGCGCGGGCAGAGTCCGAACCTTCGGGAACGTGGTCGATGATGTCGCGGTCGGGCCCGCCCTCGATCACTTCGAAGTCGCGGCGCACGCGGGGGCGGACTTCGTCCAGCGGGATCGGCGGCTTTTCAAAGCCGTCGCGGGTGCCCAGAACCGAACGCAGCTTGAGGATAAGGAAGATCGCGATCCCGGCAAGGACCAGGAGCTGGATCAAGGAGCCGTTCATTAGTGACCTCTGAGCCTGAGTTGTTCCGTTGGAATGGGCACGGTTTGCCCTTATGTAGGGTGGGGGCCTGCCGAAGTCTACCATGCGGGCGGACAATCGGACGGGCGGAGATTGGCGATGTGGATCATCCTGGGAATTCTGGCGCTTCCGCTTGTGGAGATTGCGCTTTTCGTGACGCTGGGCGCGCGGCTTGGCCTGTGGCTGACGCTGGCCTGGGTCCTGCTGACGGCGGTCGGGGGCGTGCTGGTGCTGCGGTCGCTGGCGCGGTCGGGGTCGGGGATGGCGCAGGCGGACTTCGTCGAGGGGTTCCGGGGCCGGATGGCCGAGGACCCGCTGTCGCCCATCGTCGATCAGGGGCTGGTCGCGGTGGCGGCCATCTTGCTGATCCTGCCCGGTTTCTTCACCGATACGCTGGGCATTCTGCTGTTGGTCCCGCCGCTGCGGAAGATGGTCATCCGGATGAGCGCCCGGCGGCTGCAGGGTGCAAGGGTCATTCCCCGTGACTTCACCTGAGCGTTGATCCCTGCCGCGCGCGTCGTGGGTCACGCTTTCGCGGCCAGCGGGGCGGTGGGCGGGGTGAAAGCGGCGGCGAACAGCGCCTCCATCCCGGTCGCCTGGAAATCGACCAAGGTCTTTCCGCGTGGCGCAGGGGCTTCTGCCGCGGCATCCTGCCACGTCGCCTGGCCGATGCGCACGCCTGGGAGGCGGCGGCGGATCTGGCGGACCAGCAGGTCGGTCGCCGTGACCTGGTTGGCGGCGAGGCCGACGACGATCACGGTTTCGGGCTGGAACCCGCCCAGGGCGCGGGGCAGCGATGCGCGGGGCGGCAGGGTCACGACCTCGGCCCCTTCGGCGCGCAGCGCCTGGCCGACCATCTGGGCGGCGGCCTCGTCCAGCCGGGTCTGCGCGGCGATGACCGCGATCTTGCGGTCCAGCCCGTCCAGAAGGCCGTTGTCGACCAGGGTTGCGGTCTCGACCGGCGGCTGGCTTCCCTCGGGCGCAGCGGCGGCGAGCGCGAGTTCGTCCTCGACCACGGTTTCCAGTTCCTCGGTGAGGGTCCAGGCGGCATTGGCGATGCGGCCCACCTGATAGTCGGACAAGAGACCCGCCGCGCTGTCGGATTGCGCCAGCGCCAGCGCGGGAAGCGCGGTCTTGTCGTAGTATTCGGCCAGATAGTGCTTGGCCGTGGTCGAGGTCGCGGCCTCGGTGAACTCGAACGAGCGACCGGCGAGGAGGCGGTCATAGAGCCGGGCCGAATCCGCCAGCACGGGCTTGTCGCCGAACAGGATCGGGAACAGCCGCAGGCTGGGGACGTGGTGGCCGATGACCACAAGGCAGACGGTCAGCGGCGTCGCGATGATCAGGCCCATCGGCCCCCAGAGCCAGGTCCAGAACATCGCCGAGACGATGACCGCCAGCGGCGAGACCCCGGTGCGCTGGCCGTAGAACCAAGGCTCGATGATATTCGAGGTGACGAGTTCCACCACCAGGAAAAGGGCGGCGGTCCACAGGACCAGCGACCAGTCGGGTGAGACGGCGAAGGCCATTAGAAGCGGCAGGATCGCCGAGATGGCCGAGCCGATGTAGGGCAGAAAGCGTAGGACAAGGGTGACAAGGCCGAAGAACAGGGCATTCGGCACGCCGATCAGCCAGAGGCCCAGCCAGATCGGGATGGCGTAGATGATGTTCACCACAAGCTGGGCCAGGAGGTAGGTCGAGACCCGCGCCCCCGCCTCGGCCAGGAGGCGCGAGGTGGCCAGGATGTTCGAGCCGCCGATCAGTTGCACCAGCCGGTCGCGCAGGGTCGCGCGTTCGAGAAGGGCGAAGACGACGACCACGAAGATCAGGCCGAAGATGCCGACAGGGGTAAGCGTGGGCAGGATCACGTCGGTCAGCCAGGCCTTGAGGTCTGCATTCTCGACCACTTCGACCTTCATGGCCTGGGTATTCTCGGCAGCTTCGGTCTGGGCCGACATCCGTTCGGAGATGTTCTCGACCATGCCCTGCAGATGCGAGATGATCTTGTTGTCGGTCCCGGCGTCCAGGATGGTGTCGACCTTGGTCAGCACGTTGCCCTGATATTGCGGCAGGTTCGCGCCGATCACGCTCAGCTGGTAGGCGAGGATCAGGAAAAAGGCCGCGACCATGGCCGCGGCGGTCATCACGGTCAGGATCACGGCGGGGACATCGCGCAAGCCACGCCTGCGAAGCGCGTTCACGACCGGGGTCAGGATGAAGGCAAAGAGCATCCCAAGGACCAAGGGCAGGAACAGGTCCTTGGCGACGTAGAGGATGCCGCAGACGACGGTGATGGTGGCCAGCGTGGTCAGTGAGACGATGGCATGGCCGCTTTCGGTATCGCTGACAAAGCGGCCCCGCCCGGATGTGGCGGTCGCGTCGGTCTCACCCATGATGTCCCCCCGGGTTCTTGTTGTCATGGCAAACGCTGGCGGGAACCCTTCGGTTCCCTTTCGGGTGGGAACCGCCGGACCCGCCGGGGCGTTCGGTCACTGGTGCAATCAAAGCAGATGACGGGGTGACGGTGAATGGGCGCGACAGTGATCCTGATGAACGATGCAGCCCTTTCGCTGTTGTCCGGGCGCGAAATGGGACCGGAGCCCGTTACGGTCATCATCGTAGGCACTTCGCCGGTGCGGATGGCCCTGGCCGAGGTGGCCTTTCCCGACGCGCTGCTGATCTGCGCCGACCCGGGGCAAAGCGCGGCCCTTGCGGTGCTTGACGAACGGCTGCGCGAGATCGGGCGGCTGGACCGTCTGGTGCTGGCCGGGGACGGGGCGGACAGTGCCGCGATCTTCGCGCTGATGCGGATGGTGGTGACCTTCCTGCCCGCCCTGCGCTGCGGAACCGACGCCAGCATTGATCTTGCGGTTCAGCCCGGTCCGGCGGTGGTCGCGCTGCGCCAGTTCCTGCGCCGGATGCAGCCGACCCTGGACGACAACCGGATCGCGGTCAGGCTGACGGTTGCGACGACGACTTCGGTCTGAACCGGCGGCGTTCCCCGCCTTTGCCAGATCGGCAAGAAAAAAGGGCCGCGAACGAGTCGCGGCCCAGAGTATCGGAAGACGGGAGGGATAGACCGCTTCCGTGGGGACAAAGGACAGGGAAGGCGTTCAGCGAGACATCGCGCCGCGAAGGAGCGAGATCACGAAGAGGACCAGGAAGACCACGAACAGGATCTGCGCGATGCCTGCAGAGGTCCCGGCAATGCCGCCGAAGCCCAGAACACCGGCGATGATCGCGATCACGAGGAAGGTAACAGCCCAGCCGAGCATGAGAGTTCTCCTTTGGATTGGTGGCTCGCACCGAGCCTGATTGCGTTTCTGCACCGTCAACGTGGCCGCCAGACTTCGGTTCCCGGCAGGTGCGATTTTCCGGCTAGCCCGCCTGGGACGGGGATCAGTGGAACCGGATGAGCCTCACAGGGTTGTCATCGCGTAGACCGCGCCGCAGGGGCGCAGCACCCCATCAAGGATCAGGAGACCATAGCCATGACCCAGACCTACAGAGACACGGTAACGGCAGCAGAGAACAAGGCGATGCGGGCCGTCGACGCTGCGGGCGATACGGCGCGCGACATGGCCGACACCGCGACGGATGCGGTCGAGAGCGGCCTTGACGCGGTGAAGCGCAAGGCGGTGGATGCGAAAGATGCGATCGTCGCGGGCGCGGGTTCGACGCTGGAGACGGTGAAGGACGTTGCCGTCGAAAAGGCGGACGCTGCGCGCGAGACCCTGTCGGACGCGGGCGAACGTCTGGCGGCGACGCTGGAGCGCGCTTCGGCCGAGACGGATAGCGACGCGCTGCGCTCGCGCATGCTGTCATCGGTGGCGCAGGGGCTGACCACGGCCTCGGATGCGCTGCGGCAGCGGTCGGTCACGGATCTGACGGCCGATATCCGCGCGCTGGCCAAGCGTCACCCGGGCGCCTTCATGGCGGCAGCGGCTGTCGTGGGCTTTGCGGCGGCGCGCTTCGTGCGGTCGTCGGCGGCGCGGCGTGACACCGAGACGGGCCGGGGACCCGGCGTCTGATGCGCGATCCTGCGGCAGAGCATGATCCCGCGCTGACAGGGCTTTTTGCAGAAGTCCTGTCGGGTGTCGGGCGTCTGGTCCGGGGCGAGCTGCGGCTGGCCCGGGCCGAGGCCACCGACAGCCTGCGCTCCGTGGGCTCGGGGCTGGTCAAGCTGGCGGGGGCTGCGGTGGTTGCCCTTGTCGGGCTGAACGTCCTGGCCGGCGCGGCCGTGGGAGCGCTGGCGCATGCCGGTCTGGGCCCGGTCTGGGCGGCGCTTGTCGTCGGACTTGGCCTGACGTTGCTGGCGCTGGTGCTGGCGCTGGCGGGACGCTCGGCGCTTCTGCTGCGCGGTCGCAAGCCGCGCCGCTTTCTTGACGGCCTGCGCAGCGATGCAAGGGCGGTAAAGGCCGGTCTGAAGATGGCCGATCCCAACTTGGCCCATCCGAACCTGGAAGGAACCCATCATGTCTGACCACAGTATCCAAGAGATCGAACGGTCGCTGGAACGCGACAGGGTCGCGCTGGCACAATCGGTGGCGGCCCTGCGCGAGCGGGTCCGTCCCCGCAACCTGATGCTGGAAGGCAAATCCGCGCTGATGGCGCAGGCGTCGCCCCTGGTGTCGCAGGTCGACCGGGCCGTGCGCGGCCATCCGGTGGCGGCAACCGTGGCAGGGCTGGCGCTTGCGGCGCTGGTCCTTGGGCGGCGGGCGTCGGTGTCCGACGTCGAGGCTGCGACCGAGGCCCCGGCGCTGGCGGGCACCCGGTTCGAGGCGTTGACGCGCTGGGAAGACGAGGGCGGCCCGCCCGCCCCCGAGCCGGTCGATCCCGAAGAGGATTGGCTGACCGAAGCCCGGGGCCTGCGTGCCAAGGCTCAAGGCCTGCTGCGCCAGATCGACGACGCGGCCCGTCGCGGGCTGGCCCCGGCGGCCTTGCTTGCGCGGCACCGGGCAGAGGTGGTCGCAGCGCTGGCCGCCGAAACGCGGATCGCCCTGGGCAAGGGGCTTGGCTCGATGTCCGAGGCCGCCCGTGCCACTGCCATCGAGGCGCGCGAGCGGGTCTATCTGTCGCGCATCGCCGTGGCCGAGAAGGGCCGCGCGACGGTCGAAGCGCGGCCCCTTGCGGTGGGTGCTGCAGTGGCGGCGGCAGGGGCGCTTGTCGCCTGCCTGTTCCCGCAGACCGAAACCGAGGACCGGCTTCTGGGCGAGGCACGCGACCGCCTGGCCGAGGATCTGAAGCGGACCGTCAAGCACGAGGTGACGCAGGCCAGCGATCTGGCGCGCAGCCTGAGCAGCGCTTTCAAAAGCGACCTCGGTCGCGCAGCCGCGCTGTTCACACCGTCACCCGGTGCGGATCGCCCGCAGCGCCCGCACTGAAGCCCGCCCGGCCGCAGCGATGCGGCCGGGCTTTTCCGTATCAGGCTGGCGCCCGCGGGAAGGCCAGACCCACGCGGATCACGTCACCCTCTTTCACGATTGTCACCGTCCCGTTCAGCTGTGCTGCAAACTGGCGAAGCATGCGCTGGGGCAACGAGGGTAATCCGACCGTCGTCTCGGGCAGAAGCTCAGGCACGACCGGACCCTCGACCCGCAAAAGCACCCGATCATCCACTTCGGTCAGGGCAACCAGAACCGTCTTTTCGGACAAGCCGGGGCGCGCGAAGTAGCAGCCGACGGTTTCAGCCAGCGCAAGGGCCAGGGGGACGGCCAGCTGAGCGTCCATCCGGATCGGCTGGAACTGCTTGGTTGCGACGCCCAGGGCGACCCCGTGAATCTCTTTCAGCCGCTTGACCACGTTGGTCAGGACCATGTCCATCGCGATGTCCTGCCGACCCGAGACCGAGTACAGGCTGGTGTGCGTGGACGACAGCGCGATCACCCGGTTGATCAGGCTGTCCATGACGCGCCGCAGCTCGGGGTCGGTCGCCTCGCGCCGGTACATCCGCATCACCGAGGCGATGATCTGCAGGCTGTTGCCGCTGCGATGTTCAACCTCGCGCAGGAGGGTGTCCTTGTCGACCAGTAGATTCTGCAGCTCGGCCTCTTCCTGTTCGATGGTCCGTATCATGCCTTCGTAGGCCGAGTGCAGGCGCTGGATTTCGGTCGGGGCGTCGCCGAGGTCGGGGATATGCGGCCTTTGCCGCGAGGTGATGAAGTCATCCATTGACCGCGCCAGCGCCCGCACATGTTTTACCACCAGTCGGGAGGAGGCGAAGCCAGCGACGGCAAGCGCCGCGATCCAGGTCAGCGCAGGCAGGAGGTAGGGGGACAGGCTGTTCGCCGCGCTCCAGAAACCGCCGGTGTCCCGCTCCCAGACCGAGACCAGCAACAGGTCGCGGGTCACGCTGATGACCGAGAGGATCTGCTGCCCGTCTTTTCCGTCCACAAAGGTCGGTCTGCCGGCAAGCTTGGTCAGGCGCTCGCGGTCGATTCCCCCCGGGATATGCGTGTCGGGTGAGGCTTCGGGATCCGAGGCGACCAGCACCGAGCCATCGGTCTGAAGGGTGGCAATGTAGGTCGGGTGCCAGGATGCGACCGAATCCTTGTAGGCATCCGGGGCCACCGACGCGTAGGGCAGCGAGATCGTGACGAAGCCACGGTTGGTGCCCGCGTCGTCGAACACCGGGTGCGCGACGGCAACGATGGCCGCGCCAGTGACGGGGCCTACGGGGTTGTAGATCAGCTTTGCCAGGGCAGTCGAGGTCATCTGCTGGAATGTGGCGTTGTCCTTGAAATCGAAGACATCGCCGGTTGACGAACAGGTCATCAGCCCGCTGAGCGGGATGTAGGCCACCAGCGTTGCTTGGGGCAGGTCGCCCGCGATCGATTTGACCCGGTCCACGCAGGCCGTGTCGTTGGCGGTATCATGGCGCAGCACCCCCGCAAGCGTACGGGCGGTCACCTGCGCCTCGTTGATGAGGTCGATCTGCGCACGGACCGATTGGAGGGCTGCCCCGCCAACCCCTTCAAGCGTGGACTCGTCCAGCTTTCTGAGCGCGTCCCGCGTCTCCATGACGGACAGGACGCCCAGAGGCAGCAGAGCCAAAAGCAGGCTCGACCCCAGGCGCAGGCCCAGGGACGAGGATGGCAAGCGTTTTCGCGGGGACCCTGTCAAAACCCGGCTGCTGCCGACCGCAGCACTACCGCCTGGGTTGCCCCGTCGGTGCCGGTGAAGAGACCTTCACCGTCTTCAAGGTGGAGCATTTCCGCCAGACGCTTCCTGGCCCGGCTGGCCCGGCTTTTGACCGTGCCGACCGCCACGCCCATCATGCCCGCCGCCTCTTCGCAGGAAAAGCCGGAGGCGCCGACAAGGACCAGAACCTCGCGATGCTCGGGGCTGAGCTGGTCGAAGGCGCGCAGGAATTCCGTCAAAGCAAGTCGTCCGTCATGGTCGGGCTTCACTGACAGGGTCGCGGCGTGGACGCCGTCGCTGTCCTGCACCTCGCGCCGGGTCTTGCGCAGACCGGAATAGAAGGTGTTGCGCAGGATCGTGAACAGCCAGGCGTCCAGATTGGTCGCAGGATCGAACTTGTCGATGTTGGTCCAGGCCTTCAGGATCGTCTCCTGCACCAGGTCATCCGCCCGCGACACCTCCCGCGTGAGGCTGATCGCGAAGGCCCGCAGCTTGGGGATCGCCCCTGCCAGGCGGTCGCGCGGATCTTCCGGCGACAGCGGCACAACGACGGCGACGGATTTCATGACAGACCGTCCTGGCTTGGGCCGTCCTTTGCCTTCAGCTGGGCGAGAAGATCGCGGAACCGGTCCGGCAGTTCCTCGTTCAGGGCCGAGGTGTAGACCCGCTTGAGATTCTCGTCGATCTGCGCCCGGATGGCCCGTCTGTCTGGCCCATCCCCAGTTTTTTCTTTTGTCATTGCCTCAGTTTCCTAATTTCTTTCGCGGTCAACGCCCACGCGGCGTCATGGTTCCGCGTTTTTTCGCCGAGGACGAAATTTTCTGCGGACTGTTGGGAACCGAACGTTCCCGGGCACGTTTGGTTCCCGACACCAAACACAAAAACTGCAGAAAAAACATGGAGACTGATGTCATGCTCGCACAGGAAGTGGTCGATCATTCGGCGACTGTCGCGCGTCAACTGCCCTATTTGCGCCGCTATGCCCGTGCGCTGACGGGAAACCAGACCAGCGGCGACCAGTACGCCGTTGCGGTGCTGGAATCCATCGTCGCCGATCCTGCGTTGCTGTCTGCGCATGCCGACCCGAAAGTGTCGCTGTTCGCCGTCTTCCATTCGATCTGGACCACGTCGGGCGCTCCGGTCGCCGAGGCTGACGATGACCTGTCGGGCAAGGCCCAGGCGCATCTGGCGGCGCTGACCCCGAATTCGCGCGAGGCGCTGCTGCTGAACACGATCGAGGGCTTCGGCACTGCGGATGTGGCAGCGATCATGGGGATCGACACCGCAGAGACGGCCGAACTGATCGACATCGCCGTGCGCGAGATGGAGCAGTCGGTGCGCGGCTCGGTCCTGGTGATCGAGGACGAGGCGATCATCGCGATGGACATCACGGCGATTGTCGAAGGCATGGGTCACCGCGTTTCGGCGACCGCACGCACCCACCGTGAGGCGGTGCGCATGGCGGCGGCTGAAAAGCCGGACCTGATCCTGGCGGATATCCAGCTGGCCGACAATTCGTCCGGCATCGACGCGGTGAACGAGATCCTGGCGCAGTTTGGCGACATCCCGGTGATCTTCATCACCGCCTTCCCGGAACGTCTGCTGACGGGCGAACGGCCTGAACCCGCCTTCCTGATCAACAAGCCCTATACCGAGGAACAGGTCCGGTCGGCGGTCAGCCAGGCGATGTTCTTCTCCTCGACCGACACGCTGCGGCACTGATCCGCCCGCGCGACAGATGCGATGAACGCCCTCCCGCCCGAGGTCAGGCCACAGGTTCAGGTCCTGGTGACGGCGGGGGAAGCCTATCCTGAACTGGAGCGCGCCTTTCTTTCGGCGCGCTTCGAGATCGTCGCCGGGTTCCGGGTCTTTGACCTGAAGACCCGGCTGCGATCGCCCGAAGCTCTGGCCATCGGCAAGACCTGGTTCGACCTGGTGATCCATACCCTGCGGCGCGGGGTGGTGCTGCATCTGGTTCTGTCGGACTTCGACCCCGTCGCCCGTCCGCGCCTCCATCGGGCGACCTGGCGGACGGTGCGGATGTTCTGGGCTGCGGCGGAACTGGCAGGCCCAGGCGCCAGATTGCGCATTCAGCCCTCAATGCATTCCGCGGTGGCCGGGATCTGGCCGCGCGTGATGTTCTGGCCGGTGGTGCAGTCGCGCGTCGCGCGGCTGGCGGGCTGGCTGCGGCGTCAGGTCCGGGCGCACCGGCTGACCGCCCTGCGCGAGATGCCGGGGGCAAGTGCGATGCTTGCAGCCAAGGATGCCCTGCCGAGGCCGCGCCTCTTTTCGCTGCCGCCCTTGTATCCCGCGACGCATCACCAGAAGCTGGCAGTCTTCGACGGCGCGCGGCTGTACATCGGCGGGCTTGATCTGGACGAACGGTTCTACGACACGCCCGACCACCATCAGCCCGCGCATGAGACCTGGCACGATGTGCAGCTGATGGTCGAAGGCCAAGTGGCGGCGGATGCCCGGGCGCATCTTATGGAGTTTCTCGACATCATTGCCGGGCGGGCGGATCCTTCGCCCGCTGCGCCCGAACGCGAAGGCCTGCGTCTGGTCCGCACGCTGTCACGGCGGCGAGGGCCGGGGGCTTGGCGCTTCCTCTCTCCCGAACCGGCGGTGGCCGAGATCGAGGCGGCGCATCACGAGGCCATCGAGACGGCCGGGCGGCTGATCTACATCGAGACGCAGTATTTTCGCGACCGTCGGCTGGCCCGGCATCTGGCCCGCGAGGCGCGGCGGAAGCCGGACCTGAAGCTGATCCTGATCCTGCCTGCTGCACCCGACGACGTGGCCTTCGAAGGCGCGACGGGCCTTGATGCGCGGCTGGGTGAGTTCCTGCAGGCCAAATGCCTGCGCAGCCTGCGGCGCGGATTCGGGCGCCGTCTGTTCGTCGGCGGTGCGGCCCAGCCACGGCGGACGCGCGACCGGGGGCGGGCGCAGCTGAAGGGCGCGCCGCTGGTCTATATCCATGCCAAGGTCTCGATCTTCGACGATCATCGCGCCATCGTGTCGTCAGCCAACCTGAACGGCCGGTCGCTGCGCTGGGATACCGAGGCGGGGCTGGTACTGACCGATCCCGCAACGGTCGGCGGGCTGCGGCAGCGGCTGATGGAACACTGGCTGCCCAAGGGGGCCGGTCCCGACTACTTTGATCCGGAAAGGGCGCTGCAGGCCTGGTGGGCGCTGGCCGCCCGCAACGCCAAGGCTGCCCCCGAAGCGCGGCGCGGCTTCATCCTGCCCTACAACCTGCGCGAGGCCGAGGCCTTTGGCCGGGCCTTCCCGCTGGTCCCGGACGAGATGGTCTGACGGCAGTCCTGCAACCGGCGGGTATCCGCCGCTTGGGGTCAGATGTTTCCAATCTGGTAAAAATCTTGGAACTGCCTGCCGCAAAGGGCGTTGTGGATGCATAGGCGACGTCAAGGGGATGTTGCCACAACATCAAGATAAGTCAGGAGAATTTCCATGAAAGCTCTGCTTCTTTCCACCGCTCTGGCGGCCGGTTTCGCGCTGCCTTCGCTTGCCCAGGACGCCCCGGTTTCGCCGTTCCAGGCCGAAGCTGCCGGCCCTGCGGCCTATGCGTCCGAGATCATCGGCGCGCGCGTCTATGTCTCGGAAGCCGCCCTTGACGCTGATGCCTACGAGGGCGTTCAGGAAGGCTGGGATGACATCGGCGAAGTGAACGACGTCCTTCTGGGCCGTGACGGCACGGTTGACGCCGTGCTGGTCGATATCGGCGGCTTCCTCGGCATGGGCGAGCGTCAGGTTGCGGTCGACATGTCGTCGCTGAAGTTCGTGTCGGACGATGCGACCGATGCCGATGACTGGTTCCTGGTCCTGCAGACCGACCGGGCCACGCTGGAAGGCGCCCCGGAGTATCTGCGGCCCGCGATGGGCGACCAGGCTGCCGCCACCGACACTGACAAGGGCGGCCTGGAAAACGTGCCGGTCGTGAACGAGGCGATCAGCGACACCGCTGAAGCCGCACCGGATACGACGGGCCAAGGCACCGCGACCGACGAGGCTGTGGCCGCGTCAAACACTGCCGAGGGCACCGAAGGCGTTGGCAGCGCGACGGAAACGGCTCTTCCGGCCGATGGCGGCGCGACCGCTGATGCCACCGGCATGAACGGCTCGATGGCGCTGCCCGAAGGCTATACCGCCATGGGCCCCGAGGCCCTGACCGCCGAGACCCTGACGGGTGCGGACGTCCGTGATGCCTCGGACGCCTCGATCGCCGAAGTCAGCGACCTTGTGCTGTCGGCTGAAGGTCAGGTGACCGACGTGGTTCTGGATGTCGGCGGTTTCCTCGGGATGGGCGCCAAGTCGGTTGCCATCCCGATGGATCGCCTGACCGTCGCCCAGACCGAAGGCGGCGCGGTGCGCGTCTGGGTCGACATGACCAAGGAAGAGCTTGAGGCTCTGCCGGAATACAAGGCCTAAGCCTCTGTAACTTCGGAAAATGGCCCGCGTCGTCCGCTGGACGGCGCGGGTTTTTCCTTGTCAGGCGAAGCTGCGGATGGTGGTGATGGCGCCGTCGAGCGCCTTGCCCTCCTCATCCTTCAGCGCGGCCTCGCGCAGGCGGCCGGCCCAGTCGGCCGCATCCTCTCGGTCCCTGATGAGGTCGATTGCGGCAAGGACCTTGTCGAACTTCGACAGGCCCCGGGCGTGGGTGTCCGAGTAGCCCTTGACCAACCGGCGGCAGCGGATGACTTCAACCGCGAGGTCGTAGTTCTGCGGCACGTAGCCTAGGGCGGTGGCAAGCCATCGGTCCATGTGCGCGGTTTCGGTCGCGTGGCGGAGGGACTTCAGGCGCCAGCCCTTCAGGCCCCCGAGGACATGCAGCATCAGGAAGCCGCGGAGGGAGTCCGTGCGCACACGGCGGCCCTTGTTGAACAGCCGGTCGATCAGCGCCATCCGGCCGGGGTTGGCGGCCCACTTTGCGCCGATGCGGGCGGGGAGGAGGGAAACGACTTCCTCGGCCCTTGGGTGCAGGAATTCGGTGACATGCATCAGCTTGTCCTGCGCGCCCATTTCCCCGGCGATCCGGGTCATGCGGGCGGCGCGGGTCTTCTCATCAGCGACGCGGATGATGTCGTCATAGGCCATCGCATTGGCGATATGCTTTGCCGCCTCACGCGTCAGGTCGAAGGGGGCGCGGTCCTTGGTAAGGATCCGGTCGAGCCTGTCGAGATAGGCGCGACCGTATGCGAGGTCCTGGAAGTCGACCACTTTCCGCAGGCCGGGGCGGGCGAGTTCGGCGACTTGCGGCGGCAGGTGGTCGAGGCGGGTGGTCAGGGTGACCCATGCGGCGACGAGTTTGGCGGGGCCTTTCGGGACGTCGCTGCGCGTGGCGGGTTGGGTTGCCGCGGCTTTCGGTGCGCCGTTCCGGGCGGCCTCGTATCCAGCGGCGAAGGCTTTCAGGGACGGCTCCACCCCTTTCCCGCCCTTGGCGATGGCGGCCTCGAAGGCTTCGCGGGGGAAGGGGAGGGTTTCGGAGGCAGCGAGGGCTCCGAAGAGGCTGGCGGAGATGACGGAGCCTTGGGCGAGCGCAAGGGCGTCAAAATCGGCGGCGATCACGCGGCGGGCGGCGATGTCTGCGGCGGCGAGGACCTCAGTTGCGTCCGCGATCCCGTCGCCGGGGACGGTCTTTTCGCTGACGGCCAGCATCCGGTGGGTGGAGGTGATGAGCGTGGTGCGGTCCGGCGTGACGAAGCCCCGGATGATGGCGCGCCCGGCCTCCATCAGCTCGGCGGTGACCATGATATCGACGTCACCGGCAGCGGGCATCAGCGAGAAGATGGGGGTGCCGTGTGTCGCGGGGGCCATTTCGACGTAGTAGACCGTGGCCCCGGTGCGTTGCGCGACGCCTGCGACGCTGGTGGCTTGCGCCGCATAGCCGTTGGCCCGCGCGAGGTCCTCGATCCAGCCGGTCAGGACGCCGCCGCCCTGGCCGCCGACAGCGAGGAGGGCGAGCTTGATGATGCCTTGGGTGGCATCGGCAGGGAGGGGGTCGAAGCTGGGGTGGACGGTCATTCGGCCCTCCATGTCAGGCGGCGGGCCTCGCGGCGGGATTGCAGCCAGCGGATGATGCAGGAGCGGAAGCGGGCGAAGGTTCGCTCCCATTTGGTCGGGTTATGGATCACGTCGGCGCGGTAGAACGAGGGGCAGAGGATGGCGGCGTCGGCGACCTCGCCGCAGTTGCCGCAGCCGACGCAGGATTGGTCGATGCTGGCCACGGGGTCGTCGCGCAGGGGGTCGTCAAGGCGTTTCAGCGACAGGGACGGGCAGCCGGACAGCCGGATGCAGGCGTGGTCGCCGGTGCAGATCGCTTCGTCGACGCCGAAGCGGGGGGCCTCGACCCTTCGGCCTTCCTTGATCGCCTGTTGGGTCAGGGGTTTCTGGCGGCGCTGCTTGTTCAGCATGCATTCGGACGAGGCGACGATGACCTTCGGGCCTTTGGTTGGGGTCTTCAGCGCCTCGCGGATCGTGTCGCGCATCTTGGCCACGTCATAGGTGCGGTCGATCTGGCGGACCCAAGTGATGCCGATGCCGCGCAGGGCCTTGGAGATCGGGTTCTTCGTGGCCTTGGTGCCGTTGTCGGCGCGGGAGGACATGATGTCCTGCCCGCCCGTCGCGGCGGAGTAGTAGTTGTCGACGATAATCGCCACGCCGTCCGACTTGTTGAACGCCATGTTGGTGAAGCTGGACGATAGCCCGTTGTGCCAGAAACCGCCGTCCCCGATGATCGCGATGGGCCGCTTTTCGCCGCCGCCGTCGAAGGCCCCGTTCGCGGCGGGGCCAAGGCCGTAGCCCATCGTGGCGCCGCCGATTTCGAACGGGGGAAGGCTGGCGAAGAGGTGGCAGCCGATGTCGGCGGCGATCTGGTGCTTGCCAAGCTCCTTCTCCACCAGCTTCATCGCCGCGAAGATCGGGCGTTCGGGGCAGCCGGTGCAAAAGCCGGGGGGACGGATCGGGACGGTCTTGGTCAGGTCTGGGATGGCCGGGCGGTCCACGTTCGGCGCGCGGATCGCGGCGGGGAGCATATGGGGGGCGGCCTGTTTCAGGAAGCCTTCGACGGCGTTCAGCATCACCGCGCCGGTGTATTCCCCGGCCATCGGGAACAGTCCCTTGCCGTGGAGTTTGACCCGACTTTCGGCGCGGTAGAGGAAGGACCCAAGCTGGGTTTCGATGAATTCGGGCTGGCCTTCCTCGACCACGAGGACATGGTCCTTACCTTGGCAGAAGTCGAGGAACTCGCTGGAGATCAGGGGGTAGGTGACGTTCAGGACGTAGATCGGGACCTGCGTGCCGCCGTAGATGTCGGCAAGGCCCAGCCGTTGCAGCGCGCGGATCAGGCCGTTGTACATGCCGCCTTGTACGACGATGCCGAAGGGGGCGTCTATTGGGCCAAAGACCTCGTTCATGCCCTTCGCGCGGATAAAGGCTTCGGCGGCGGGCCAGCGGTTTTTGACCTTGTCCTGTTCATGGGCGTAGGACATCGGCGGCAGCACGACGCGGTTAAAGTCGCTTCTCGGGTTGGACAGTGCGTCCTTTACCGTCAGCTTCGGGCGTTGGTTGTCGCGGGCGGTGAACTGGCCGGTGACGTGGCATGACCGGATGCGCACCATCAGCATGACGGGGGTGTTCGACGCTTCGGAGAGGTCGAACCCGTCCGACACCGCCTTGACGATGGAGGGCAGGTTCGGGCGGGGGTCCAGCAGCCACATCTGCGCCTTCATGGCGAAGGGGTGGGTGCGTTCCTGCATGATGCTGGACCCCTCGCCGTAGTCTTCCCCGACGATGACCAGCGCCCCGCCGGTCACGCCGGAGGAGGAGAGGTTGGCAAGCGCGTCCGAGGCGACGTTGACGCCCACGGGGCCCTTGAAGGTGACGGCGCCCCGGATCGGGTAGTGGACGGAGGCGGCCAACATTGCGGCGGCGGCGGCCTCGTTGGCGTTGGCCTCGTACCGCACGCCGAGGTCGGTCAAGAGGTCCTCGGCATCGGCAAGGACGTCCATCAGGTGACTGATCGGCGCGCCCTGGTAGCCGCCGACATAACCGACTCCGGATTCCAGAAGCGCCTTGGTGATGGCGAGGATGCCTTCGCCGGTGAAGGTCTCCCCTGCGCCCAGCTTGAGGTCTTCGACTTGAGCCTTGAAGGAGCGTTCGGCCATGTCAGATCTCGTGCTTGCGGATGTTGACCAGCATCTTCTGGAGGGTCGCGACGAAGGCCTGACGTTCGTCCTCGGGGATGCCCTTGAACATCCGGTCCTCGGCCGAAGCCATGTGCGGCCAGAGGGTTTGGAAGACCTCCCGCCCGGTCTCGGTGATGGTCACGCGGGTGGCGCGGCTGTCGTCGGGGTCGGTCTGGCGGCGGATCAGGCCATCGGTCTGGAGCTGGACCAGCGCGCGCGAGAGGGTGGATTGTTCGGTGACGGTGTAGACCGCCAACTCTCCGATGAGGGGCGCGTCGACGACCGACAAAACGGCCAGCGCGCGGGCCTTGGGGGTGGTCAGGCCGAGACCCGCCAGTTCCTCGCGGAAGCCCGCGTTGTAGCGGCCCATGATCCGGTTCATCAGGTAGGGCGCGAAGTTCGTCAGGCCGATGTCGGCCAGGCCCCGGGCGGCGCCGTCCATTACTTGCGCGGAACCAGCGCCAGCGCGCGGATGGGCGAGCCGGTGCCGTTCTTGATCTTCAGGGGCGCCGCGATGAGGATCGCACCCTTGGGGGGCAGCTTCGACAGGTTGGCAAGGGACGCCAGGCCATAGCAGTTGTGCTTGTGCAGAAGGTTGTGCGCCGGGAAGGGTGGGGTCATGCCGCCCGCCTGGCCCGCGTCGGTGCCGATGCACTGCGACCCCCAGCCGACGATGCCCTTGTCGATCAGGTACTGGATCACCTCGGCCGTCGGGCCCGGGGTATGCGGGCCGGTGGCGTCGGCGTTGAGGAACAGGCCTTCGTCATGGGCGCGGGCGTCCCAGTCGGAGCGGAGGACGACCCATTCGCCCTTGCCGATGGGGCCGTGCTTCGCCTCCCAAGCCTTCACATGATCGATGGTCAGCAGAAAGTCGGGGTCGGCGGCGCATTCCACGCTGAAGTCCAAGACATTTACCGGGGCCACCAGCCGCTGGACGGACAACGTGTCGGTGTAGCCGTCGGCATAGTCTTTGCCGGTGATCCAGTGGTGCGGCGCGTCGAAATGGGTGCCGGAGTGCTCGCCGAGTTCAAGCCAGTTCCAGGCCCAGAACGGCCCGTCCTTGTCGTATTCGCTGATCCGGTGGATCTTGATCGGCGGGGTGTCCTTGGCGAAATCGGGGGGGAGCTTCAGGAGCGGCGTCTCCGGCCCCAGGACGCCCGAACAATCCACCACCTCGATCGCGCCCGAGGCGATCATTGCGCCCAGTTGAGCCAGCAGGTTCGCCGTCATCAGTTCCTCCCATGTTGCGGGTCAGGCTAGACTCGATTAGATGCAAATGCAAATATTCTGAAAGCCGGTCAGCCCGGTTTCCGGGGCCGGATGGTCGGCGGTAGAGCGAGGGCGTCGCAGACTGCCATTGCAGCCGCGGCCCGGGTGCAGCAAAGTCACCGGCGAACGGCGGCAGAAGAACGCCTGAGAATGGTAGGGAGGCGCAATGCGATACCACACCCCAACAAGTTTTGCCGATGCGGCCGCGATTGCGGCGGGGGCGTCGGGAACCCTGCGGTTTCTGGCCGGGGGCACGGATGTCCTGGTCCAGATGCGCGCGGGGATGGTGCAGCCGGATGACCTGATCGACCTCAAGCACATTCCTGGCGTCGACAAGATCGAGCGCACGGCCGAGGGCGGCTGGCGAATCGGTGTCGCGGTGCCGGGGATCGTCCTGGGCGGTCACGCCGATCTGGTACGCGACTGGCCGGGCGTGGTTGAGGGGATGAACCTTGTTGGCTCGACCCAGGTGCAGGGCCGCGCGACCCTGGCGGGGAACCTGTGCAACGGCTCACCTGCGGCGGATTCGGTGCCGGGGCTGATCGCGGCGGGCGCGACGGTGACGGTGACCGGGCCGAACGGGTCCCGCGATCTCCCGGTCGAGCAGGTTCCGGCGGGGCCGGGGAAGACCAATCTGGCGAAGGGTGAGGTGATTTCCGCGATCACCCTGCCACCCCGTGGCAAGAACGGCGGCGACGCCTATCTGCGCTTCATCCCGCGGACCGAGATGGACATTGCGGTGGTGGGCTGCGCGGTCAGCCTGCGGCTGGATGGCGACAAGGTGGTGGAGGCGAGGGTGGCATTGGGCGCGGTTGCTCCGACGGTTCTGCTGTCCGAGGCTTGTGCCAGGGCGATCATCGGGACGACGCTGGACGACGCGGCTTTGGGCGCGCTGGCCAAGGCGGCAGAGGGCGAGGCGAAGCCGATTTCCGACAAGCGCGGGACCAAGGAGTTCCGGATCGCCGTGGCGGGTGTGCTGGCGCGTCGGGCGGCGAAGATCGCCTATGACCGGGCGAAAGGATTGAAAGCATGAGCAAGATTCACGTCACCACCACCGTCAACGGCGACCCGGTGGAGTTCCTGGCTGACCCGCGCGAGACGCTGCTGGACGCGCTGCGGAACCAGCTGGACCTGACGGGCACCAAGGAAGGCTGCGGCACCGGCGACTGCGGGGCCTGTTCGGTCACTGTGGACGGGACGCTGGTCTGTTCCTGCCTGATGCTGGCGGCGGAAGCCAACGGCAAGCGGGTGGAGACCATCGAGGGCATGGCCAAGGAAGCGCTGCACCCGTTGCAGCGCAAGTTCATCGAACATGCGGCCCTGCAGTGCGGCTTCTGCACTCCCGGTATTCTGGTGGCGGCGAAGGCTCTCTTGGAGCGGAACCCGGACCCGACGGACACCGAGGTGCGCTATTGGCTGGCGGGGAACCTGTGCCGGTGCACGGGCTATGACAAGATCATCCGCGCCGTTCAGGACGCGGCTGCGGAAATGCGGCAGGAACATCGGGGGGCTGCGTGATGGCACGGGATGATGTGAAGACTGGCTACAAGTACGTCGGCACCCGTCCGAACCGCCCGGATGGGTTGGACAAAGTGACAGGCCGCGCGCGGTACGGGGCTGACTTCTCCCTGCCGGGGATGCTGCATGCCGCCGTAGTGCGGTCGCCCCATGCCCATGCGCGGATCGTGAAGATCGACGCCTCCAAGGCCCTGGCGCTGGACGGGGTCAAGGCCGTGGTCACGCGCGCCGACCTGCCGACGGGGCTGACAGGGGAAGACCTGAACCTGCAGGACAACACGCTGGCGGGGGAGAAGGCCCTCTATGACGGCCACTCGGTTGCGGCGGTGGCGGCGACCTCGCAGCTTCTGGCGCAGGACGCGGCGCGGCTGATCGAGGTGACCTATGAGGTCTTGCCGCATGTGACAGACGTCGACGCGGCGATGGCGCCGGGTGCGCCGGTGATCCGTCCGGGTGTCGCGGACTATTCCGTGCCCGAAGGCATGCACGGCAACGTCGCCCGCTACATGGAGTTCGGGCACGGCGACGTCGAGGCTGGCTTTGCCGCCGCCGACATCGTGCGCGAGCATACCTACAAGACCGAGGCGACCCACCAAGGCTATATCGAACCGCATGCCGCCGTCGGCCAGATGGGTGAGGACGGCAGGGGCGAGATGTGGGTCTGCACCCAGGGCCACTGGTACATCCGACGCATGTCAGCGGCGGTCCTCGGGATCGAAGCGGCGAACCTGCGGGTCACCCCGTCCGAGATCGGCGGCGGCTTCGGCGGCAAGACCACGATCTTCATGGAACCGCTGACCTTGGCCCTGTCGAAGAAGGCAGGCGGCCGGCCGGTGAAGCTGGTGATGTCGCGCTCCGAAGTGCTGCGGGCGACGGGGCCGACGGCCTCGGCGTCGATGGACGTCAAGCTGGGGATGAAGAAGGACGGCACGATCACGGCCGGCCAAGTCTATTTCCGCATGCAGGGCGGGGCCTTCCCCGGCATGTCCCCTATCGGCGAGGCGCTGCCGTGCGCCTTTGCCTGCTACGACATTGCGGCCCTGAAGCATGAAGCGGTTGAGGTCATCGCCAACCGTCCCAAGGCCGCTGCCTACCGCGCTCCCGGTTCGCCGATGGCGGCCTTTGCGGTGGAAAGCCTTGTCGACGAGATGTGCCGCGAACTGGGGCTCGACCCGATCGAAGTGCGACTGAAGAACGGGGCGAAGAATGGGTCGAAGTCGTCCTACGGGCCGGTCTACAATGTGATCGGTCTGCAGGAAACGCTGGAGGCCGCGAAGGCGCATCCGAACTATGCGATCCCGCTGGGCAAGAACCAGGGCCGCGGCGTCGCCTCGGGCTTCTGGTTCAACCACGGCGGCGAGACCTCGGTGTCGCTTGCCATCGGTGAGGATGGCACGGCCACGGTGATGATCGGTACGCCCGACATCGGCGGCAGCCGCGCCTCCATCGGCCTGATGGTCGCGGAGACCTTGGGCATCCCGTATGAGGATGTGCGGGTCAACGTGGTCGAAACCGGGGCGCTGGGCGTCAACGAGCCGACCCACGGCAGCCGGGCGACATTCGCCAGCGGCAAGGCGGCGGTTCTGGCGGCTGGGCAGGCGATCAAGGAGATGTGCAAGCGCGCGGCGGCAGAGTGGGAGATCGACGCGGAGGCCGTCGAGTGGAAGGACGGCGCGGCGCATCCGGCTGGCCCGAACGCGGGCAAGTTCCCTCCCATGACCATTGGCGAGATCGGGTCGAAGATGGGTGGCTCGGGCGGTCCGATCTCGGGCCACCATGAGGTGACGGCGGAGGGCGTGGGCGCGAGCTTTGGCACCCATGTCGTCGATGTCGAGGTTGACCCGGAGACAGGGCGGACGACTATTCTGCGCTATCTGGTGGTGCAGGACGCAGGGACCGCGATCCATCCGGCCTATGTTGAGGGCCAGTACCAGGGCGGCGCTGCGCAGGGCATCGGCTGGGCGCTGAACGAGGAATACGTCTACGGCGCCGATGGGCGGCTGCAGAACCCGGTATTCCTGGATTACCGCATCCCGGTCGCCAGCGACCTGCCGATGATCGATACGGTCATCGTCGAGGTGCCGAACCCAGGCCACCCCTACGGCGTGCGGGGCGTGGGCGAGACGGGGATCACCCCGCCGCTGCCCGCAGTCGCCTCTGCCATCGCAGGGGCCACGGGGGCGCGGATCCGCAGCCTGCCGTGTTCACCGCCGAAGGTGCTGGCGGCGATCAAGGCGCTGAAGGGCTAAAGGTGGCCAAGGTCCATCTCTGGGCCAGCCTGCGGCGCTTTGCCGACGGGCAGGAGGTGGTGGAGGTGGACGCCGCAACTGTAGGGCAGATGCTGGATGCGCTGGAAAAGGCGCATCCGGGTCTGGGTCCGGCGATCAAGGCGGGGCTGTCGGTGGCGGTGGACGGCGAGGTCATCGCCAACAGCCGATCCGCCCCGGTCAAGCCGGACAGCGAGGTCTATCTTCTGCAACGGCTGAAGGGCGGGTAGGCCGATGATCCCGAACCGGCTGAAAGCGCTCTGGGCCGAAGGGAAACCCACGATCAACGGCTGGTGTTCCATCGGCAATCCCTTCACCGCCGAGATCATGGCGGCGCAGGGGTTCGACAGTGTGACGGTCGACATGCAGCACGGCGCGCTGGACTACAGCGCACTGCTGCCGATGTTGCAGGCGATGCAGGCCAGCGGGGCCACGCTGATGGCCCGGGTGCCATGGCTGGAGCCGGGGATCATCATGAAGGCGCTGGATGCAGGTGCCTATGGCATCATCTGCCCGATGGTGAACACGGCCGAGGAGGCCGCGCGGTTCGCCAGCTATCTGCGCTATCCGCCCTTGGGCACCCGCAGTTTCGGCCCCACACGGGTCGCCTTCGCGGCAGGGGCGAGTTACGGGGCCGAGGCGAACGCCAACATCCTGGCCTTCGCGATGATCGAGACGGCGGACGGAATGGCGAACCTGGATGCCATCGCCGCGACGCCGGGGTTGGACGGGATCTATGTCGGGCCGTCGGACCTGTCGCTGTCCTTGTCCCAGGGCAGGCTTTCTCCTGGCATGGACCGGGAAGAACCCGAGATGATCGCCGCCCTGCAGACAATCCTTGCGGCCTGCAAGAAGAACGGCATCCGGGCGGCCCTGCATTGCGGGTCACCGGATTATGCCGCCCGCGCCGTGGGCTGGGGCTATGACATGACGACCGTGGGCGGGGATACGCGCTTTCTGGCGGCGGCGGCCGGGGCCGCGGTTGCCGGGTTCCGCAAGCTGACCGACGGGCGGGACGCGAAGACGGAAAAGGGCGCCTACTGAGGTCCGGTTGTGTCCCTAGACGAAGGCCCGCACCAGCCATCCTGCCGCAAAGGCCACCACGGCCAGCGTGGGCCACAAGACCCAGCGGATGGTCGACGTCGGGCGCGGGGGCAGGGTGGCCGGGTTCCCCGCACGGATCAGCTGCGCCTCGACCAGCGCCGGGAGCTTCGGGCCGAAGCGGGCCAGCACCCGGGCGGTCTTGACCAGATCGCGCAGCACGGCCTTCGGCCCCACGTTCTCGCGGATGTAGCGCTCGACGGTGGGGCTTGCGACCTGCCAGATGTTGATGTGCGGGTCCAGGGACCGCGCCACGCCTTCCACCACCACCATCGTGCGCTGGAGGAGGATCAGTTCCGTCCGCGTCTCCATCCCGAAGCGTTCGGTGACCTCGAAGAGGTAGGCCAAGAGGCGCGCCATGGAGATTCGGCTTGCGTCCATGCCGAAGATCGGCTCTCCCACCGCGCGCAGGGCGCGGGCGAATTCGTCGATGTCGCGGTCGGCAGGAACATAGCCGGCCTCGAAATGCACTTCGGCGACGCGGCGGTAATCCTTGCGGATGAAGCCCATCAGGATCTCGGCATAGACCCGGCGGGTGTATTCGTCGATCCGGCCCATGATCCCGAAGTCATAGGCGATGATGTCGCCATTGGCCGCGACCTTCAGGTTGCCCTGGTGCATGTCGGCATGGAAGAACCCGTCGCGCAGCGCGTGGTTCAGGAACAGCTGCAACACGCGGGCGGCCAGCACCCGGCGATCATGCCCCGCGGCGTCGATCAGGTCGTTGTCGTTCAGCCCGATGCCTTCCGCCCAGCCCAGCGTCATCACGTTGCGGGATGAGAGGAACCACTGCGGCTTGGGGACCTGGAAACCTTCGTCCTTCTCGGTGTTCGCGGCGAACTCGGCGGCTGAAGATGACTCAAGCCGCAGGTCCAACTCTCCCATCACCACGCCTTCGAAGTGCTGGATCACCTCGACCGGTCGCAAGCGGCGCGAGAAGGGGGCGAGGCGCTCGATCCAGCGGGCGGCGAGGTAGAAGGCGTCGATGTCCTTGCGGAAGGCCCGTTCAATGCCGGGCCGCAGGACCTTGACCGCCACGTCCTCGCCCGTGTCGGCCAGCCGGGCGCGGTGGACCTGCGCGATGGAGGCAGCGGCGACGGGTTCGGAGAATTCGGAAAAGAGGGTGGAGACGGGAAGCTCCAGTTCAGCCTCGATCATCTTTTTGGCGGTTTCGGTCGGGAAAGGGGGCAGCTTGTCCTGCAGGTATTTCAACTGCTGCGCCAGCTCGTCGCCGACGATGTCTGGGCGGGTGGACAGGACCTGGCCGAACTTGATGTAGGCGGGGCCGAGGGCGGTTAGCGCGCGGGTAGCCGGAGGAAGCTCGGGGTCGCCCTTCAGGCCCAGCCACTTGAACGGCCAGCCCAGCATCCGTGCGGCAAAGCGCAGGCGGGGCGGCGCGCGAAACGCCTCCAGCACCACGTCCATCGCCCCGGTGCGTTCCAGCGTGGCGCCGGTGCGGATCAGGCGAATGATGTTGTGCGGACCCTTCACAGTTTCCAGCCGGAATGCAGGGCCGCGATGCCCATCGTGAGGTTGCGGTACTTCACCTGACCGAAGCCCGCGGTGCGGATCATCGACGCGAAAGTCTCCTGATCGGGGAACTTGCGAATGGATTCAACGAGATACTGATAGCTGGCCCGGTCGCCCGCGATCACTTGGCCCATCACCGGGATGACGTTGAAGGAATAAAGGTCATAGACCTTCTGCATCAGGTCGTTCGGGATCTGGCTGAACTCCAGCACCATGAGCCGCCCGCCGGGATTCAAGACGCGGTAGGCCTCGGACAAAGCGTCGGGGATGCGGGTGACGTTCCGGATGCCGAAAGAGATCGTGTAGGTGTCGAAGGAGTTGTCCGGGAACGGCAGGGCCATCGCGTCGCCGACCACCCAGTCCAGCGACTGCGCCATCTGCTCGGCCTCGGCCCGCTTGCGGCCTTCGATCAGCATCGGTTCGGTCATGTCGCAGACCACGGCCGTCGCGCCGGGGGCGCGTTTCAGGAACCGGAAGGCCACGTCGCCGGTCCCGCCCGCCACGTCCAGAAGCCGCTGGCCGGGCCGAGGGGCCAGCCAGTCCATCATCGCGTCTTTCCACAGCCGGTGGATGCCCATCGACATCGCGTCGTTCATCACGTCGTATTTCGAGGCCACACGGCTGAAGACGCCATGCACCATCCCGGCCTTTTCGGCCTCGGGCACATCCTGAAAGCCGAAATGGGTGGTCTTGTCCGAAGCCTTGGTCATGGAGCATGCCGCCCAATTGTTGCCGGGTTCGAGTTATACCGAAGCGGGCAAAAGGAAAACCACCCTATTGTGAGTGTGTACCCCATGCCTTCGGAAATCCTGTCTGGCATCGACGGTCTCGTTTCGCAGATTCTGCTGGGGTTCCTGTTTGTCGTGGCGTTCATCGGGCTGCGCGCCTTTCTGTTCTGGCGCAGGATAATCCGGCGTCGGCAAGAGATCGAACGACACAAGGACGCAGGGACTATCGGTCCGACCGGGATGCTGCAGGGCGCGACGCTGCCTTGGCATTACGACAAATTGGCGCAGCTTGGCACCGGCGGACAGGCCCCGATGACGCTTGACCAGCGCGTGTTGAAGCCCTCGATCGGTGTGCGGTTGATTGTGCTCGGCCTCTGTGCGGCGATGGTCTACTTTGTGAACCAGATGTCGGCGGGCGAGATGAACGGGTTTCAGGTGGCCGAACCCGGGGCCTATGGCACCGTCATGATCGTGATCTGTTTGCTGGCTGCCGTGAACGGGGTCTTCTATATCTTCACCTTCGAAACGCGCTATGATCGCGACATGCTGGTCGTGACGCGGATGATGTTCCACCGGCGTGAGTATCGCTGGAAGAACCTGTGGCGGATCGCGGATGATGGGGCCTATGAGTTGCAGCTTTTCTTTGAACCGGGTGGCAAGGCGAAAGTGTTGAAGCACAGCGTCGGGATCGAAGAATTCAAGGACTTCGCGCTGGCGCAGATTCGCCGCAACCGGATGGCCAATGCCTGAACTGCCCGAGGTCGAAACCGTCCGCCGGGGCCTGCTGCCCGTGCTGGAAGGCGCCGTCATCGCCCGGGCCGAGGTGAACCGGCCCGACCTGCGCTGGCCCTTGCCAGAGCGGATGGCTGACCGGCTGACCGGGCGGACGGTGACTGCGCTGCGGCGGCGGTCCAAGTACATTCTGGCTGATCTCGATTCCGGTGAAACGCTTCTGGTGCATCTGGGGATGTCGGGGCGGATGCTGATCTCTGGCGCGCAGCTTGGGACTTTCTACCACGACCATCCGGCACCGCAGAAGCATGACCATGTGGTGCTGCACATGGACGGCGGCGCGCGGGTCACCTTTAACGACGCCCGCCGGTTCGGGGCGATGGACCTGATGCTGACGGAGCGCGCCGGGGAGCACATGCTGCTGGCGGGTCTGGGGCCGGAGCCGTTCGGGAACGACTTCAACGAACCCTATCTGGCGGGGCGGCTGAAGGGCCGGAAGACCCCGATCAAGGCAGCACTTCTGGATCAGCGGATCGTCGCGGGGTTGGGGAACATCTATGTCGCCGAAACGCTGCACCGCGCGCGGATCAGCCCCTTGCGGCTGGCGGGTGACCTTGCGGAAGGCCAGGTGCACGGTCTTGTCCCGGTGATCCGCGAGGTGCTGGCCGAAGCGATCGAGGCGGGCGGATCATCTCTGCGCGACTTTCGGCAGGCCAATGGTGAGCTTGGCTATTTTTCCAAGCATTTTCAGGTCTATGACCGCGAAGGCGACCCCTGCGAAACCCCCGGCTGCGCCGGCACCGTGACGCGGACCGTGCAGTCCGGCCGGTCGTCCTTCTGGTGCCCCTCCTGCCAGAGTTGACTTGCCAAGCGGCGGTTTGGTGCTAGGAGTCCCCCAGACCGGATATCAAGGAGGCCGCGATGGCCTATGAAACGCTGATCGTCGAGACCGAGGACTATGTCTCGCTGATCCGGCTGAACCGCCCCGACGCCATGAACGCACTGAATCTGCAGCTGATGCGGGAACTTGCGGCGGCGGTGACGGCGGCTGAAGCCAACGACAAGGTGCGGTGCATCGTCATTACCGGCTCGGAAAAGGCCTTCGCCGCCGGGGCCGACGTGAAGGAGATGGCAGAGAAGTCGTTCATCGACGTGTATTTCGATGACCTTTTCGGCCCCGAGGCCGCGACCATCACCAAGGCACGCAAGCCGATCATCGCGGCTGTCGGCGGCTATTGCCTGGGTGGCGGTTGCGAGCTTGCCATGCTGGCAGATTTCATCATCGCAGCGGACAGCGCCAAGTTCGGCCAACCCGAGATCAACCTTGGCATCGTCGCCGGCATGGGCGGAACGCAGCGGTTGACTCGGGCGGTGGGCAAGTCCAAGTCGATGGACATGCACCTGACTGGGCGCTTCATGGATGCCGCCGAAGCCGAACGCTGCGGCCTTGTCAGTCGCGTGGTCCCGGCCAAGGCTTTGGTCGAAGAGGCGATGAAGGCCGCGCAGAAGATCGTCGAGAAGTCGGCGGTCACCGCGATGGTGGTCAAGGAATGCGTGAACCGCGCGCAGGAAACGCCGCTGGCCGAGGGGCTGCTGTTCGAGCGCCGCATGTTCCACGCGATGTTCGCGACCGAGGACCAGAAGGAGGGCATGGCCGCCTTCCTGGAAAAGCGCCAGCCGCAGTTCCGCGACCGCTAGGCTCGCCTCCTCGTTCGACTTCGTCTCCTCGTCGGCAGATTGGCGAGGAGTGCCGAAGGCTTCGACGAGCAGGGGGCTTTCCTTTCCGCAATACTTCCCCTATACGCCGCCCCACATGCGCGTGGGCCCGCTTAGGCAAGAATCAGATCCATCCTTCGGGATGGGGCCTTCTGGTCTATCGTGCGACAGAATTGAAACCGATAGACCGCAAGGAAGCCAAGCATGGCAAATACTGAACAGTCCAAGAAACGCGCCCGCCAGTCCGAGGCCCGTTACGCCATCAACAAGGCGCGCCGCTCGCGTATCCGCACCTTCCTGCGCAAGGTCGAAGAGGCGATTGCGTCCGGCAATGGCGAGGCCGCACAGGCCGCGCTGAAGGCCGCCCAGCCGGAACTGGCCCGTGGCGTGACCAAGGGCGTGCTGCACAAGAACACCGTCGCGCGCAAGATGTCGCGCCTCGCCTCGCGCGTGAAGGCCGTCGCCACTACCAAGGCCTGATCGGCCACGGTTCCGCCAGGGCGGGACCGAATCCGGAACACTCCGAACTGCAAGGGGCGTGCCTGGACGGGTGCGCCCTTTCTGCTATCCGGTCCACCCGAAACCGTCTTTCCGCCGCTCCGTTGCCGATTTGCCAGAGCCTCCGGATTCGGTTTTGGCGAAACCCTGTCAAGCGCGTTGTTCGGTTGCAGAGCCCGCGGCGGGCTTGCTAGCGTGACCCTGCGATTCACTTCGTCTTGGGGGACAAGAACGGGTCGCAAAGGGAAAGCTGCTGCACGGACCAGGCGCGCCTTGCGCTGTTTGATCTGAGTTTTCCGTTTGCGATCAATAGGTTGGAGATGGCATTCAAGCCGTCCCTGCGCGCATGGCAAGCTGTCGTTCGCCCGACGGTAAAGCATGCGTTGTTCCGTCCCTCTGACAAACCGCCGCCTGACCGGTCCCTTCGGGACAGGCCGGTGGTTTGGTCGAACTGGCTCGCTCAAGAAAGAAACGGGGCAGGATCGGGGCTTTTGCCCTGGGTTCAGGGAATTGGCAGGTTGACGAATGACGAATGAAACCTGGGGGCAGGTTCGGGAAGAGCTGATCAAGCGGGTCGGCAAGCATAATTACACCACCTGGATTGAACCCCTGAAGCTTTCGCACCTGAAGAACGGCGTGGCGCGGTTCGAAGTGCCGACCACCTTCTTTGGCGATTGGGTGCAACGCAATTATGGCGACCATATCCGCACGCAGCTGTCCAGCGCGGGAACCCCGGTTGACCGCCTGGAATTCTCGGTGGGCACCGCGGCAACTGCCGCGCGGCCCGTCGCCGCGAAACCGGCTGCCCGCCCTGTCCGCGCCCGGGTCTCCGAGGAAGAGCTTCCCGGCGCGCCGCTGGACGCCCGCTTCACCTTCGAAAGTTTCGTGGTTGGCAAGCCGAACGAACTGGCCCACGCTGCCGCCCGCCGGGTGGCCGAAGGCGGGCCGGTGACCTTCAACCCGTTGTTTCTTTATGGCGGGGTCGGCCTTGGCAAGACGCACCTTATGCATGCCATCGCGCATGACCTGCAGGCCCGCCATCCGGAACTGCGCGTTCTGTACCTCTCGGCGGAACAGTTCATGTACCGCTTTGTCCAGGCGCTGCGCGACCGGCAAGTGATGGACTTCAAGGAGTTGTTCCGGTCCGTCGACGTGCTGATGGTCGATGACGTCCAGTTCATCGCCGGCAAGGATTCGACGCAGGAAGAATTCTTCCACACCTTCAACGCCCTGGTGGATGCCAACAAGCAGATCGTGATTTCCGCCGACCGCGCGCCGGGCGAGATCAAGGATCTTGAGGATCGCATCAAGTCGCGCCTGCAATGCGGTCTGGTCGTCGACCTGCATCCGACGGATTACGAACTGCGGCTCGGTATCCTGCAGCAGAAGGTCGACTTCTACCGAAGCCAGTATCGTGGCCTCGTGCTGGCGGACGGCGTGCTGGAGTTCCTGGCGCACCGCATCACCACCAACGTCCGCGTGCTGGAAGGCGCGCTGACCCGTCTTTTCGCCTTCGCCTCGCTGGTGGGCCGCGAGATCACGCTGGACCTTGCCCAGGACTGCCTTGCCGACATCCTGCGTTCGTCCGACCGCAAGCTGTCGATCGAGGAAATCCAGCGCAAGGTGGCCGAGCATTACAACGTGCGCCTGTCCGACCTGATCGGGCCGAAGCGCCTGCGCACCATCGCCCGGCCCCGGCAGGTTGCGATGTATCTGGCCAAGCAACTGACCCCGCGCAGCCTGCCGGAAATCGGCCGTCGCTTCGGGGGGCGCGACCACACCACGATCATGCACGGCGTGCGCAAGATCGAAGAACTGATGACCACGGACAGCCAGCTGGCCGACGATCTGCAGCTTCTGCGCCGCTTGCTTCAGGGTTGAACGCCGGGCGGCCTTGACGGCCCCCGGAAACCTCCGCACAGTCCCAAGCAACACTTGTGAACCGGTGAAAACCGGATAAATTCGTCGTCCCTTCAACGGGTCGGCAGGGGGAAGCCAGGATGAAACTCTCGATCGAACGCGCGACGCTTCTGAAGGCGCTGGCGCAGGCGCAGTCGGTGGTCGAACGCCGCAACACGATCCCGATCCTGGCGAACGTGTTGATCGAGGCAGAGGGCAACCAAGTCTCCTTCCGCGCCACCGATCTGGACATCGAGGTCGTGGACCGGGCCCCCGCCATGGTCGAACGCGCCGGGGCAACCACGGTCTCCGCTGTCATGCTGCACGAGATCACGCGCAAGCTGCCCGATGGATCGCTGGTCAGCCTGACCGAAGATGCCGCTGCGGGCCGCCTGACCATTGCCGCGGGCCGCTCGACCTTCAGCCTTGCGACCCTGCCCAAGGAAGACTTTCCGGTCATGGCGACCAGCGAATATTCCTCGAATTTCTCTGCCCCCGCGCCTGTCCTACGGCGGCTGTTCGACAAGGCAAAGTTCGCGATTTCCACTGAGGAAACCCGCTATTACCTGAACGGCGTCTACATGCATGTGTCCACGGGCGAAAGTGGCAAGGTCCTGCGCTGCGTCGCGACCGACGGCCACCGGCTGGCCCGCATCGACGCCCCCCTGCCCGAAGGGGCCGACGGGATGCCAGGCGTCATCGTCCCGCGCAAGACGGTGGGCGAGCTGCGCAAGCTTCTGGACGATGACGACGCGATGATCGCCGTCTCGGTGTCCGAGACCAAGGTGCGCTTCGCCACGCCCGCCATCACCCTGACCTCCAAGGTCATCGACGGCACTTTCCCGGACTACACCCGCGTCATCCCAACCGGGAACACCCGCAAACTGGAAGTCGATGCGTCCGAATTCGCCAAGGCGGTGGACCGCGTGGCGACCGTCTCCTCGGAACGCTCCCGCGCCGTGAAGCTGTCGCTGGAGGAGGACCGGCTGATCCTCTCGGTCAACTCGCCCGACTCAGGAGCCGCCGAGGAAGAACTGGCCGTGGCCTATGGCGACGATCGGCTGGAGATCGGCTTCAACGCCAAGTATCTTCTGGAAATCGCCAGCCAGGTTGACCGCGAGAATGCGGTGTTCCTCTTCAACTCCGCCGCCGACCCGACCCTGATGCGCGAGGGCAATGACACCTCTGCCGTCTATGTCGTCATGCCGATGCGGGTCTGACAACCGCTTGCACTGAAAGGGAAATCCGGTGGGCGGTCTGGCGATCGAAACCCTTGCGCTCACGCATTTCCGCAGCCACCGCGCCACGCGGCTGACCTTTGACGGCCGCCCCGTGGCCATTGTCGGCCCGAACGGCGCGGGCAAGACCAACATCCTGGAAGCGGTATCGCTCCTCTCCCCCGGCCGCGGTCTGAGACGGGCGGCTGCCGAGGATCTGGCCCGCAAACCCGAGGCCATCGGCTGGAAGATCACTGCCACCGTGCAAGGCCTTTCCGCCGCGCATGAGCTGGAAACCTGGGCCGAACCCGGCGAGGCGCGGCAGGTCCGCATCGACGGCAAGGCCGCGACGCAGGCCAGCCTTGGCCGCACCTTGCGCATCCTCTGGCTGGTCCCCGCGATGGACCGGCTCTGGATCGAGGCCGCCGAGGGTCGCCGCCGGTTCCTTGACCGGATGACGCTAAGCTTCTTTCCGGAGCATGCCGAACATTCGCTCACATACGAAAAGGCGATGCGCGACCGGAACCGGCTGATCAAGGATCAGGTGACCGATGCACATTGGTATGCGGCGCTGGAAGCGCAAATGGCAGAAGCGGGCGAGCAGATCACCCACCACCGCCGCGCCGCCATCGCCCGCGTTTCCGCCGCCGCAGATCCGGCAAGCGCCTTCCCCTCTGCCGACCTGACGCTGTCTGGACCGGACGGCACCGACGAACCGTCTGACCTGGCCGTTGCCCTGGCCGAAGGCCGCCGCCGCGACATCGCCGCCGGGCGCACGTTGGTCGGCCCGCATCGCGCTGACCTCCTCGCCCGCTTCGCGGCCAAGGACATTCCCGCCGACCAGTGCTCCACAGGTGAGCAGAAGGCGCTTCTGATCAGCCTGATCCTCGCCAATGCCCGCGCCCTTGCGCAGGATCTTGGTCGCGCGCCGATCCTTCTTCTTGACGAGGTCGCTGCCCACCTCGACGAACAGCGCCGCGCCGCGCTTTATGACGAAATCTGTGCGCTGGACGTGCAAGCGTTGATGACAGGCACCGAACCCGACCTGTTTGCAGCCCTTGGAACCCGGGGCCGCGCAGTGAAGATCACCGACCAGAGCGGAACCTCGCGGGTGGAGCAATGACCATCGAATTCATTCCCGAACATCTGCTCATAAAAACCGATAGTGAGGCGATCGCGCGCCTTCTGGCGCGATGTTTCACTACGGATTTCGGCGGCCGCAGCTTCTTTCAGACCCGCCAGTCCTGGCGTCATGTCGCGCGGCTGAACGGGCAGATCGTCGCCCATCTGGCCGTGCAACTGCGCGCTGTCCGGCTGGGGGACCGCCTGCTGACCATCGCGGGAATTGCCGATGTGGCAACCGACCCTGATCATCGGGGTCAGGGGCATGCCGCAGGTCTGCTGCAGGCGGCAATTGCCATGGCCCGACAGTCGCCCGCCGAGTTCGTCCTGCTGTTCGGCACTGCAAAGCTTTACCCGGCGGCCGGCTTCCGCCCCGTTGCAAATCCGCTTACCTACTTCGACCTGACCGGCGCGCGGACCGGGGCTCTCCACCGGGATGAGGTCAACCCGCACCTGCAGGTCCTTGCCCTGACCCGGGACGACTGGGACGAAGGACTGCCTCTCGACCTCCTCGGCGGTCTGTTCTAAGGCTTGCCCATGACCGTCTCTCTCCACGAACTTCTTCTCTACGCCCTTGGCATGGCAGGCCTCTGGGCCGTGCCCGGCCCGGTTTGGGTCGCCCTGACCGCCCGTGCGCTGTCGGGTGGCTTCGCCGCCGCCTGGCCCCTGGCCGTGGGCGTGGCCCTGGGCGATCTGATCTGGCCCCTTGCCGCAATCCTCGGCCTGTCCTGGATCGAAAGCGCCTATGGTGATTTCCTGCAGGTCCTGCGCTGGGTCGCGGCGGTGATCTTCCTGGTGATGGGAGTGCTGCTGATCCGCAAGCCCGCCGCCACGATGAACGCCGACAGCCGCCTGACCCGTCCCGGCATGTGGGCGGGTTTCTCGGTCGGCGTCGCCGCGGTGATCGGCAACCCCAAGGCGATCCTGTTCTACATGGGCGCGCTGCCCGGCTTCTTCACGTTGGAAAGCCTGACCGCCTTCGATGTGGCCGCCATCATCGCGATTTCTGCCCTGATCCCGATGGCCGGGAACCTTGGCCTCGCCCTCTTCCTCGACCGCGCGCGGCAGCTTCTGTCCAGCCCGGAAAGCGTGCGTCGGCTGAACGTCACCTCGGGCATCCTGCTGATCGGTGTCGGGCTGGTCATCCCCTTCCTCTGACCACCAAATCTTGTGGCCAAGGGGTGACATTCCCGGCCCGAAACGCTATAAATCGCGGGCAACGACAAGGGTTTCCCACGCATGGCTGACCAGCCCAAGAACACCGCCGCATACGGCGCCGATTCCATCAAGGTTCTCAAAGGGTTGGAGGCGGTTCGCAAGCGCCCCGGCATGTATATCGGCGACACCGACGACGGCTCGGGCCTGCACCACATGGTGTACGAGGTCGTGGACAACGGGATCGACGAGGCGCTGGCCGGTCACGCGACCGAAGTCGTGGTGAAAATCCACGCCGACGACAGCGTTTCCGTGCGTGACAATGGCCGCGGCATCCCGGTCGACATGCATGCCGAGGAAGGCGTCTCGGCGGCCGAGGTCATCATGACCCAGCTGCACGCGGGCGGGAAATTCAACAACACGGATGAAGGCGGGAACGCGTACAAGGTCTCGGGCGGTCTGCACGGCGTGGGCGTGTCCGTGGTGAACGCCCTGTCGGAATGGCTGGAGCTGACCGTCTGGCGCAATGATATGGAGTACCGCGCCCGGTTCGAGCACGGCGATTGCACGGTCCATGTGCACGAGGTCGGTCCCGCCCCCGGGCGGCGCGGGACCGAGGTCCGCTTCCTCGCCTCGGCAAAGACCAACATTCCGGAGGGGACCTTCAGCAATCTCGACTACAGCTTCAAGACCCTGGAACACCGCCTGCGCGAACTGGCCTTCCTGAATTCCGGCGTGCGGATCGTGCTGGAGGACGAACGCCACGCCGAGCCGGAGAAGGTGGAGCTTTTCTACGAAGGCGGCGTGCGGGAATTCGTCAAGTACATCGACCGCTCCAAGACCTCGGTCATGCCGGAACCCATCTACATGGTGGGCGAAAAGAACGGCATCGGCGTCGAAGTCGCGATGTGGTGGAACGACAGCTATCACGAAACCGTACTGCCGTTCACAAACAACATCCCGCAGCGCGACGGCGGCACGCACCTTGCCGGTTTCCGCGGCGCGCTGACCCGCACGATCACCGGCTACGCCCAATCTTCAGGCATCGCCAAGCGCGAGAAGGTGGATTTCACCGGCGATGACGCGCGCGAGGGGCTGACCTGTGTGTTGTCGGTCAAGGTGCCGGACCCAAAGTTTTCCTCTCAGACCAAGGACAAGCTTGTCTCGTCCGAGGTCCGTCCGGCCGTCGAAAACCTGGTCAACGAAAAGCTGTCAGAGTGGTTCGAAGAGAACCCGGGCCCGGCAAGGATCATCGTCGGCAAGATCATCGAAGCGGCGCTTGCTCGTGAAGCCGCGCGCAAGGCCCGCGAACTGACCCGGCGCAAGACCGCGCTGGACGTGGCCTCATTGCCCGGGAAACTGGCCGATTGCCAGGAACGCGATCCCGCCAAGTCGGAACTGTTCCTCGTCGAGGGTGACTCCGCTGGCGGCTCCGCCAAGCAGGGCCGCAGCCGCTCCAACCAGGCCGTTCTGCCCCTGCGCGGCAAGATCCTGAACGTCGAACGCGCCCGCTTCGACCGGATGCTCTCCAGCCAAGAGATCGGGACGCTCATCACCGCGCTGGGTACCGGGATCGGCCGCGATGAGTTCGACATCGGCAAGCTGCGCTACCACAAGGTCGTCATCATGACCGACGCCGACGTGGACGGCGCGCATATCCGGACGCTGCTCCTCACCTTCTTCTTCCGCCAGATGCCTGCGCTGATCGAGGGTGGCTATCTCTACATCGCCCAGCCGCCGCTTTACAAAGTCGCCCGCGGCAAGTCCGAGGTCTACCTCAAGGACCAGGCCGCACTCGACGACTATCTGGTCGAAATGGGCACCGAAGGCGCTGTCCTGCGCTTGCAGGACGGGCAGGAGATTGCGGGCAACGACCTCGCCCGCGTCATCGAGGGCGCTCGCCAGTTCCGCCGCGTGCTGGATGCCTTCCCGACCCACTACCCGCGCCCGATCCTGGAACAGGCCGCCCTTGCCGGGGCCTTCGACCCGGGCCGCGCCGACGCCGACTTGCAACTAGTCGCCGACACCGTCGCCAAGCGCCTGAACCTCATCGCGCCCGAGTTCGAGCGCGGCTGGTCCGGTCGCATCACCCAGGACCACGGCATCCGCCTGTCCCGCATCCTGCGCGGAGTGGAGGAGCTGCGGACGCTGGACGGCGCGGTGCTGCGGTCAGGCGAAGCACGCAGGCTGTCCCAGATCGCGGGCACCTACCGCGACATCTACCGCGACCCGGCCCGCCTTGTCCGCAAGGACCGCGAACAGGCGATCCACGGGCCGATCGACCTGTTGAAATCCATCCTGGCCGAGGGCGAAAAGGGCCTGACCCTGCAGCGCTACAAGGGTCTGGGCGAGATGAACCCCGACCAGCTTTGGGAGACCACGCTGGACCCCGAGGCGCGGACGCTGTTGCAGGTCAAGGTCGACGACCTGGCCGAGGCGGACGACATCTTCTCCAAGCTGATGGGCGACGTCGTCGAACCCCGGCGCGAGTTCATCCAGCAGAACGCCCTGTCGGTCGAGCACCTGGACTTCTAAAGCCAGCCGAGCGGGTGCGCCGCAAAGCCGTGGCAGGCGGATCCGTCGGGGAAGTCGATCGACCAGTTTTCTGGCGTGGTCGGCCGCCCTTCGCGCACCCAGCGGCCCCAGCGCGCGGCAATGATTGCGTGGATCTCCTTGCGGCGGTCAAGCCTTTGCAGAGCAAGGAAAAGATAGTGATGCATGAAGGGACTGGCGAGCGCGGGCTGGCCGTCCACCGGCCCGTCCCGCAGGTCCAAAGACCGGGCGACGATCCGGTCGGCAAGTGCCGTCGCTTCCTGACCCTCGACCACCCCGGTGAGGATCAGCAACGCCAGTCCCAGCTGGCTCGCCGCCTCTCCGCCCGGGCTTTCGCGCCAGCCATCCGGTGCCTTGTGGCCTTGCAGCGCGCGCGTCAGGTCCCCCGCCTGTTCTGCCCAGTCCGCCGTTCGCCCGACCTGATCAGCCATCAATGCCGCCAACCGCAATGCATTCAGATAGCGCAGGTTCAACGTCAGGTTCGGCTCCGCCCGGCTCATCGGCGACCAGTCCAGGAACAGCCGCCGCCCCGGCGGATTTTGTAGCAGCCCGTCCGCCCCCCTCAACGACGCCATCCGCTCCAGCATGCGGGTCAGCACGCCCCAATGCCGCTGCCAGACCGCCTGGGCGTCCTCAATCCCCGGATGCGTCGCGCAGCCCGCCAGCAGTTCGACCCAACTGAAGTTGTAATCCGTCACTGCATAGGCCGGAACCTCGCCCGGCAGCACGCTGGGCAACAGCCCTTCAGCGTCCGCCCCTGACGCCGCCATGTCGATGGCGAACAGCAGCGGCCGCGGGTCGTCCGAAATCCCCCGCAAGGCCCAGTCCTGTGCCACAACATCGCCAAGCCAGAGGCTCGACTCGCGCCAGACCCCGTCCACGAACCCGTCCTGCAGACAGTTCAGCGTAGTCCGGCGGCACATGTCAGCCACACCTTGCAGCACGCCTGGATGCCGGGGCAGCGGCCGTTCCACCACCGGTGTATCTGGCAACCGAGCGTAGAACATCGGCGCGGGCGCGACGCCTCCCCCCTCCAGCGCAAAGACCAGATACCGCGCGCCGCGCGGCGTGAACCCCTCCACCACCTGCCGCCCGGGCCGCAGGGTGAACCGGTCCGTGGGCCGCATCCGGCAATAGGTCGACGGGTCCGGCAGCAGCAACTCCCCGTCCCGCAGCTTCTCGGCGTAGGAGATCAGCAGCCGCTCACCCCCCGCTGCCGTCAGTTCGACGCCGCCCAGACAGGCGCGGCTTTCGCCAAGGTCGAAAATCCAGATGGACGATGTGCCGCGCGGCAGAAGGACAGGGACCGCACCAGAGAGCGAGGTCGCGAAGATCTCGCGCAAGTCGGCATGCGGATCGCCAGAAGCCGCGACCGCAGGTCCGGTCCGCAGCTGCCATGGGCTCTTCAGGCTGCTCACTCTTTCCTCGGGCAATGCTGTCGCCCGGGGCCGCAGGCTTTCCCAGATCGGCCCGGCAGCCTCCTGAACCACGCGCGCCGCCTCCCAGTCCGAGGCGTCCGCCTCCACCCAATCCCCGCCCATCCGCAGGTCGCGATCCTCGACCCCGGTGCCGTAGATCGACACCCTTTCGACCCGGTCCGACCAGGACGTGTCACGCCGAACCTTCCACTGCGGGCCGGTGGTCAGCGCCACCTTGCCATCCACTTCCAGCCAGCCAATCAGCCCGCAGGCGCCCCGGTGGACATAGGAGAAATGGGAATAGCCAGGGGAATAGACCTGAACTGCGATCCGGTTCAGCCCGGGGCGAAGATGATCTGTGACCGCTCGCTCGTCTACAGCCATCGAAGACGGCCAACTTCTTTCCGCCCCACGCCCCACAAAGACACCGTTGATCCAAAGCCGATAACGGCTGTCTGCCGCGAGTCGGAGGACTGCATGGACAGGCACAACGGGCAGTGTGATATCGGAACGAAAGTTCAGGTACGTTTCGAAAAGGTCGAATGGATGGGCGCCACCGATCCAGACGGCGCCCTCGGGGACCGAGAGGCCGTCGGTCAATGCAGCGTCCCGTACTGCGCCGCCAGCCTGTTCACCAGCCGGTAGGCCCGCACCAGCCGCAGCGGAGGAATGTCCGGCTGGATGAAATGCCCGCCGTTGAAGATGAACCCGCCACCCGGGGCATAGATGCCGAAACGTTCGGTGATGTACTCGTCCAGCTCCTCACCGTCGTACTTCAACAGACCGTCGATCACGTCAAGCGAGCCATAGATGGTGATCTTGTCGCCCCACTTCTCCTTGACCTCGCGAGGGTTGATCCCGGCGCTTTCCTGCACCGGATGCCAGGAGGTGTAGCCCATCTCGATGATATCATCGACGACCTGCAGGATGTAGCCGTCTGAATGCAGGTTGACCGGCATCCCCCTGGATTTTGCGTGCTGCACCACCCGCGTCGCATAGGGCTTGATCAGCGCCCGCCAGGACTTCGGCGAAAACAGCATCGTTCCGTTCGATCCCCAGTCGTCCGAGAGGGTCATCATGTCCACGCCCGCCTCGATCATCTGGTCGACCTGGACGCACATCCAGTCGGCATAGCGGTCAAAGAAGTTGGCCATCAGCTGCGGCTGGCCGCCTAGGTTCATCCAGCAGTTCTCGATCCCCAGGAAGCTCGACGTCCCCTCCACCATCCCCCAGCAATGCGCCAGCACGCAGCGCTTACCCTTGTGGTCGCGGATCGCGGTGGCGATGTTCGTACCCCCGAAGTCATAGTTCCAGTCGGTGAAGTTCAGCCATTTCGGGTGCCTCGGGTCCTCCAGCGGCACATCCGCCAACTCATGGATGTCGAACTTGCGGCCGTGCTGGTTCGGGAACGGCATCAGCCCGACGAAGACGTCGATGCCGAACTCCTCGATGAACTTCTCGCGCGGGCCATAGTCAGCCTCCAGCCGTTCAAGGAACTGCTTCTGGTAGAGCCAGCAGTCGATCGGCGTGCGGTCCACCGGCTGGTGGTTGATCGTCGCCATCACGCGTTCATAACCGTTCATTCGTATTCCTCCAGAACCAGCATCCGCCGCCAATCCTCCAGCCCCACCCCCGCGACGAATTCAGAGTGGAACCCCTCCCAATGCACCTGCTCCCACTGCGGAACGATGCCCCGGATCTCGGCCGGGCATTTGCGGATCAGCTCGGCATAGGCTGATTCCAGCAGCCGGTAGCCCGATGTTGCCGAAACCTTGTAACGCGGATGCGGTGCGATCAGCCCGTCCTCGACCATCGCCTGATCCAGCACGTCCGACATCTGGTGCAGCAGGTCGAGCTTGCGCTCCCATGACGTCGACAACTTGGGCGCTTCCTCGACAATGGCCGAAAGCCGCGCACCCATCCTGGGCAGGCGATGAAACATCACCGTGAGCCATTTGTCATAGGGATAGTATTGTCGGTCGAGCAGAAACGCCATCTGTACCCCCCAACGCAAGCTGCGGGCAAAGGTCGTGTTGGCGTAAAGCTCGTTGTTCCGAAGAAGCGCCCGCTTCAGCGCATAGACCCCCATGCCGCTGAAATACCGGCACCAATGCGCCAGACGACGAAGCCGGACCTCCTCGGGGTAATAGCCGTTCAAGGCCTCCCGCACCGCCGAGAACCGACCCGAGGGGTCGTGCCAGACCTCCCCGGCGATGACGTGCATCATGTCCTCTTCCGGGATCGCCAGCCATTGTGAATGACTGTTCGGCGGGGCATCCAGCCCGATGGTCGATCGCAGGTGATGCTCCAGCGATCCGAGCGAAACGCCCTTCGACCGAGTGTACCCCTCGCGCAGCTCCCGACCCCGCCAGACCTGCGGCAGGCCCTCGGCCAGCGCATCTTCGATTGCCGCCCCGCGTGCAGCCATCACCGCCCCGGGCAGCAGCACATTCACCCGCAACCCGAAGTGGTGGTCGGTCGAATACTCATCATCCAGCCGCAGCACTTCGGAGCCATAGCCGAAGACACCAGCCGCCATCTGTGCCGTCTCGGCCGGGAAACGCGCCGCAAGGAACGGATGCACCACCTCGCCCCAGAAGGCATGGCTTTCGTCGATGATCGAGTGATTTGTCATCTGCCCGGCCTCCCCTCCGGTGCGGATTTACACGATGCCGGACGAGGACCCCTTTACCTCTGGCCGCTCCTTCGCCACCCGGTCGCGATACCCAGAGGCCCGGTAAGCCGCGATCGGGTCAAAAGCCCCGCCTTGCCGCATCCGCGCTTCGGCCAGGATCGGCGAGACGTCGGTCAGGAATCCGGCCTTCAGTGTGCGGTGGGCGGCCATCACGTCATTGGCCTCCTGCGCCTCGGCCAGCACCTTCCGGTCCACCAGCAATGCCTGGACATAGGCCCGGGCGATCTCCACCGATGAGCCCATCAGGCTTTCGATCGGGTCGGTCACGTTGTGGCTCTGGTCGATCATGTAGGACGGTGCAAAGCCCTTGGCCCCGCGCAGCTCGGCTTCGACCAGTTCGTTGAAGACCAGGAACAGGCGGAACGGGTCTACCGAAGCCGAATCCAGATCATCGTCGCCATACTTCGAATCGTTGAAGTGGAACCCTGCCAAGCGGCCCGCATGCACCAGCCGCGCCACGATCTGTTCGATGTTCACGTTCGGCGCGTGGTGGCCCAGGTCCACCAGGCATTTCGCCTGCGGCCCCAGATGTTGTGCCGCCATCAGCGACGACCCCCAATCGCTGATCACCGTCGAATAGAAAGCCGGCTCATACATCTTGTGCTCGATGAACATCGCCATGTTCGGGGGCAAGGCCGCATAGACCTCTTCCATCGCCGACAGGTAGTTCTCGAACATGCCGCTCAGGCTCTGCTGCCCTGCGAAATTCGTCCCGTCGCCGATCCAGACCGTCAGCGCGGGGGCTCCTAAAGCCTTCCCGATTTCGATGCATTCGATGTTATGCGCTACCGCCTGCGCGCGGATATCCGAACGGCTGTTCGCCAATGAGCCGTAGCGGTAGGATAGTGATTGATCCACCTGGTCCTGGAAGGTGTTGGAGTTCACCGCATCGAACCCCAGCCCATACTGCGCCGCCTCTTGCCGGAGCGCATTGTAGTCCGAAACCTTGTCCCAGGGGATATGCGGGGAAACTGTCCGCGTGCCCCGCGTCAACTGCTGGATCACGCCGCAATCGGCCAGCTTGTCGTGGATGTTCCGCGGTTCTCCGCGCCCCGGGAACCGCGCGAACCGCGTACCACCGGTCCCCACGCCCCAGGATGGCACGGCCACCGACCAGTCCATCGCCCGCTTGACCATCGCCTCGATATCGACTCCACGGCGGGCAAGCTTCCGTCCCAGCGCGCCAAACTCATCCTCATGCGCCGCCTTCGCCTCTTCATTCAGCGACCCGACCAGATCTTCGGAAATCAGCATCGCCACCCCCTAGCGCGTGAAGGACACGGCATTGCCCGCGTCCACGTTCAGGAAATTGCCCGTCGACTTCGCCGACAGGTCACTGGCGAAGAAGTAGACCCCCTCCGCGATGTCCTCGGGAAAGACCGACCGCTGCAACAGGCTGCGCTTGCGGTAATGCTCCTCCAAGTCCGACACGGCGATCTTGTTCGATGCGGCGCGCTGTTCCGACCATTCGCCCTTCCAGATTTTCGAGCCCCGCAATACGGCATCGGGGTTCACCACATTGACCCTGATCCCCATCGGCGCGCCCTCCAGCGCCATGCAGCGCGCAAGGTGGATCTCCGCCGCCTTCGCGGTGCAATAGGCACTAGCACCAGGGCTGGCCGCCACCCCGTTCTTCGACGAGATGAACACCATCGACCCGCCGATTCCCTGAGCTTTCAGAACACGATAGCCCTCGCGCCCCACCAGGAAATAGCCGGTGGACAGGATGTCCATCGTCTTGTTCCACATCGCCAGCGTCGTATCCTCGACCGCCGCCGCTGATGTAATCCCCGCATTGTTCACCAGCACATCCAGCCCGCCGTATTCGCCCACGGTGTACTCCACCGCCGAGATCACCGCCGCCTCACTGGTCACGTCCATAACCACGCCCCGCACAATGTCGCGGCCATAGCGCTTGGCGAAGCCTGCCACGACCTCATCCATCGCGGTCTGGTCGATATCCGCCAGCACAACGTTGCACCCTTCCCGCAGCAGCCGCTCCGCGCTGGCCGACCCGATCCCCCCCGCCCCGCCGGTGATGAAGGCCACCCGGCCCGCCATCGGCTTTGGCTTCGGCATACGCTGCAGCTTCGCCTCCTCCAGCAGCCAGTATTCGATGTCGAAGGCCTCCTGCTCCGGCAGGCCCTGATATTTGGAGACCCCCGAGGCCCCACGCATCACGTTGATCGCGTTGACGTAGAACTCTGCCGAGACCCTTGCCGTCGCCTTGTCCTTGGCGAAAGAGATCATCCCCACGCCCGGCACCAGATAGATCACCGCATTCGGGTCGCGCATCGCGGGGGAGTTCGGGCGCTTGCAGCGGTCGTAGTAGGCCGCATAGTCCGCTCGGTAGCCCGCAATCAGACCGTCCAGCGCGACTGCATCGGCATCCGCGGGGACGACCAAAGGCTTGATCTTCGTCCGCAGGAAGTGGTCCGGGCAGGACGTCCCCATCGGCGCCAGATCGGAAAGTGAATGAGAGTTCACAAACTCCAGCACCTCTGGCGCGTCGGTGAAGTGGCCGACCATATGCGCCCCGCCCGAGATGCGCCCCCGGATCAAGGGCATCAGGCGGCGGGCCGTCGCCTTGCGCTCCGTAGCCTCCAGCGAGGCAACCTTCTCCCCGCCAAACACCGGCCGCTTGACGTTCGTGTCCAGCCAGACCGCCGCGCGATTGATCATCTCCAAGGTCAGCAGATAGCAGTCCTTCGCCGTCTCCGCCCAGGTGAAGAGCCCATGCTGCCCCAGCACCACACCCTTCAGCCTCGGGTTCTCCTCCGCCATCCGGCCCAGCTTGATCCCCAGATCAATCCCCGGCCGCTGCCAGGGCAGATAGCCCAGTTCACCGCCAAAGATCTCCTCGGTCAGCCGCACCTGATCGGCACTGGCAGCAATCGCGATCACGGCGTCGGAATGGACGTGGTCCACATGCGCGTAAGGCACGAACCCATGCAGCCAGGTATCAATCGACGGCGCGCGGGGGTTCAGGTTGAAGATCGTGTGCCCCAGCGCCTCGACCATCGCGTCTTCCTGGTCCAGCCCCCGGTACTGCGCGCGCAGCTGCATCAGCTTCGACATGTAGAGGGTCGCGAAGCCGTCCAGCTTCATCGACCCGATGTCCCCGCCGGATCCCTTCACCCAAAGCACCTGCACATCCTCACCCGACAGCGGGTCCTTATGGGTGACCTTCGCGGACGTGTTCCCCCCGCCGAAGTTGGTGATTCTCAGGTCCGATCCCAGCAGGTTCGACCGGTAGAGAAGCTTCCCAGGCTCATCCAAGGTGGCGGCATAAGCGTCGTCCCACAGGGACTTGAGCGTGATTTCCTGGGTCATTGGTCCGGACTTTGGCTGAAGTGGTTGCCCGTCAGGATAGGGACGAAACGCTCACAGTCAATCACGAAACGCCATACTGCACCGCAGAGAATCTTCCGCAATGCAGCATTGCGATTGTTTGTTGACGGATATGAGCGATTCTGACAGCCTTCCCAACCATGATGCACGAACGCGAAAGATGGCAGCTGATCCTGACCCGCCTGCGGGACCGTGGCATCGTCCGCGTGGCCGACCTGGTGGGCGTGACCGGCGCCTCGGTCGCCACCCTGCGCCGTGACCTCGCGAAACTGGAAGACTCCGGCCAGCTGCGGCGGGTCCACGGCGGGGCGGAATCCGTGGCCTCCGGCCAAACGCCGCTCACCGCGCAATCTTTCGATTCCAGCCAGACCCTGAACGCCGACCTCAAGCAGGCCGTGGCCCAGGGTGCGGCGAACCTCTGCCAGGACGGCGATTCCATCATCCTCAACGCGGGTTCCACCACCTGGTTCATGGCGCAATACCTGCGCCAGCACCGGATGCAGGTCCTGACCAACTCCTTCCCCATCGCGCAGGAACTGATCGCCCACTCGATGAACCGCGTCGTCCTGCCGGGCGGAGAGCTGTATCGCGAGGCCGGGATCATCCTTTCCCCCTTCGACGAGGACGCGATCCAGCATTTCGCTGCGTCGAAGATGTTCATGTCCTGCTATTCGATCACGCCGCTTGGCATCATCGAAAGCGACCCGCTGGTGGCCCGGGCCGAGGCAAAGCTCCTCTCCCGCACCGAAAACCTGATTGTCGTCGCCGACTCGACCAAGTTCGAGGCGCGCGGCAACATGGTGGTCTGCCCGCTGACCCGTGTCTCGACACTGGTCACTGACACGGGCGCGCCACCCCACATGCTGGACCATCTTCGACAACTGGGTGTCGAGGTGATCCTGATCGACCCCAAGGAAGCGAAGGTCCTGACCGCGGCCTGAGGAGGGCACGGCAGGAAAACATAAACGGGAGGAGACTACCAATGATGATGAAACTCACCGGCCTTGCCTTTGCGGCGGGCCTTGCGACCCTGATGGGCTCGACCGCGATGGCCGAACCCGTGACCGCCACCCCCGGCCAGGCCGTGAACGCGGTCCTGCTGCCCAAGTTCCTCGGCATCCTGCCCTTCGACCAGGCCAACCGCGGCGCCCAGGAAGCCGCGGCCGAGCTTGGCTCGACCGGCACGCTGGAATTCATCGGCCCGACCCCGGAAAACTCCGCCGCTGGCCAGATCGAGATGCTGACCAACGCCACGACGCAAAAGCAGAACGTGGTCATGCTGTCGAACAACGCGGGCGACCAGATTGCGCCTGCCGCCGAAGCCGCTGCCGCCGCTGGCACCAAGGTCGTGACCTGGGACAGCCCGATCCCGAACGGCGCGGGTGAATCGTTCTTCGTGGCCCAGGTCGACTTCGGCTCCATCGGTGTCGTGATGGCTGACATGGCCTTCGACCTCGCCGGTGGCGCGGGCGAAGTCGCGATACTGTCGGCATCCCCTGACGCCTCGAACCAGAACGCCTGGATCGAAGCGATGAAGGGAACGATGGCCTCGGACGCCAAGTACAAGGACCTGAAACTGGTCGACGTCGTCTACGGCAACGACCAGTCGGAAGAATCCTACAACAAGGCCCTCGGCCTCGTGGACAAGTACCCGGACCTCAAGGTCATCATGGCCCCGACCACTGTCGGCATCGTCGCCGCCGCCAAGGCCATGCAGGACGAGGGCCTGTGCGAAAAGGTCAAGGTCTCCGGCCTTGGCCTGCCTGCGGAAATGGTCAGCTACAGCCTCAACGGCTGCGCCCCGCAGTTTGCGCTGTGGAGCTTCGTTGACCTCGGCTACCTGACCTACCAGGCCTCCTACGCCCTTGCGACCGGAGCCATCAAAGGGGATGTCGGCGAAGAGTTCACCGCAGGCCGCATGGGTACGTTCAAGATCGAGGAAGACCCGGGCCGCCCGGGCGCCAAGCGCATCCTGATGGGGCCGTTCACGGTCTACACCAAGGACAACGTCGAAGCCGCCGCCAACTGAGGCAGCCTTTGCTCCCTGGGGGCTGCCAATGCGCAGCCCCCTTCCTCTTCTTGCATCGGAACGCCCCATGACCCAGCCGGTCCTGGAACTCCTTGGCCTGTCCAAATCCTTCGCCGCCACCCAGGCGCTGAAGGACATGTCGCTCTCGGTAATGCCCGGCGAGGTGCACGCCATCGTCGGCGAGAACGGCGCGGGCAAGTCGACCCTCATCAAGATCATGACCGGCGTCCACCAGCCCGACACCGGCACCATCCGTGTCGACGGCCAGCCCGTCACGCTGAAATCCACTCAAGCCGCGCAAGACGCAGGCATCGCCGCGATTTACCAGGAACCGATGGTCTTCCCCGACCTCAATGTCGCGGAAAACATCTTCATCTCGAACCGCGCCAAGGGCCGCATCATGCGCTGGTCCGAGATCCATGCGGAAGCCGACGCCCTTATCTCCCCCCTGGGCGTCAAACTCGACGTCCGCCGCGCCGCCTCGGGGCTGACGCTGGCCGAACAGCAGACGGTCGAGATCGCCCGCGCGCTGTCCTTGAAGGTCAAGGTCCTGATCATGGACGAACCGACCGCAAGCCTGTCAGCCCACGAAGTCGCCCGCCTCCTCGACATCGCCCGCGCCCTGAAGGCCCAGGGCGTCGCCGTCATCTACATCTCTCACCGCCTGGATGAGATCTTCCGCATCGCCGACCGCGTCACCGTGATCCGCGACGGCCAGCACATCAGCACCAAACCCATCGCCGAGGTCACCGAAGACGGCCTCGTCAAGGACATGGTCGGCCGCGCGCTGGAAAGCTTCGCGGTCAAGACCGCCGCCAACCCGCATGGCGAAACCCTCCTCTCGGTGAAAGACCTCGGCCTGCAAGGCACCTTCAAAGGCATCACTTTCGACCTCCACAAGGGCGAGGTCCTCTGCCTCGCAGGCCTTGTCGGTGCCCGCCGCACCGATGTCGCCCTCTCCCTCTTCGGCATCGCCCCCGCGACCGAGGGCACCATCACGCTGGCAGGCCAACAGGTCAGCATCACCACCCCGCAGCAGGCGATGGACCTCGGCATCGCCTACGTCTCCGAAGACCGCCGCAAGCTTGGCCTTGCGATGCCGCTCTCCATCTTCGCCAACATTTCGCTGGCAAGTCTCGGAAAACTCCTCAAGCCCTTCGGCCTCATCGACCGCGCCGCCGAGGCGGAAATGGCCGAAACCTACCGCAAGCGCCTCGCCATCCGCTCGCCTGACACTCTGATCGAAGTCGGCAAACTGTCGGGGGGCAACCAGCAGAAGGTCATGCTGGCGAAGTGGCTGGAAACCAAACCCCGCGTCCTGATCTTCGACGAACCCACCCGCGGCATCGACGTCGGCGCGAAGGCCGAAGTCCACGCCATCATCCGCCAACTGGCCAGTGAGGGCGTCGCCATCCTCGTCATCTCCTCCGACCTGCCCGAGGTCCTGGCCCTTGCCGACCGCGTCCTTGTCATGCGCGAAGGCCGCCAGGCCGGCATCCTCCCCATAGAAGAGGCCACCCAGGAACGCGTCATCGCGCTGGCCGCTGGACAAGCCTCCGCTGAAAGACCCGCCGCATGACCCCCACATTTTCTGTCTCCAAGTATCCCCGCCGGAGGCCCTCCGAGCCGGTTGCGCGCCCTTCGCGCGCAGAGGCGAGAGAAAAGGCTTGCGCGTCAGCGCTCAATTTGAAAACCGTCCGCACCAGCGGGGGCCAGCCATGACCCTCCTCACCCGCGCCTCGCCGCAGACCCTGCGCCTTTTGGCCCTGGCCCTCGCCCTCCTCGCCACGATTCTGTTCTTCGCCACCCAGATCGAGGGCTACCTCTCCCCCCGCATGTTCAACCGGATCAGCACCTCCGCCGCCGTGGTGCTGCCCATCGCGGTCGGGCAAGCCATCGTCATCATGACCCGCAACATCGACCTCTCTGCAGGCTCGATCCTCGGCGTCGTCGCCTACATGGCGGGCCAGACGCTCTCCTCCATGCCCGACCTCCACCCCATCCTCGCCGTCCTCTTCTGCATGGCCCTCGGCGCCGCGCTTGGAGCCATCAACGGGCTCATCATCGCCTGGGGCCGCGTGCCATCGATCATCGTGACCCTCGGCACGCTCGCGCTTTTCCGCAGCTTCCTCGTCGAATGGTCCGATGCCAAGACCATCACCACCGCCAGCCTGCCGCAATGGCTCGTTGACCTCCCCTCTGCCAACGCCTTCTCCATCGGCGGCCTCGATATCCGCGTCACCGTGGTCCTTGCTCTCGCGGCGGTCCTCGTCACCGGCCTCGCCCTCACCTTCTACCGCCCCGCCCGCCGCTTCTACGCCGTCGGTTCCAACCCGGACGCCGCTCTCATGGCCGGGATCAACGCGAACCGCGTCGTCCTGACCGCCTTCGTCCTGGCGGGAGCCTTCGCCGGCCTCTCCGGCTTCCTCTTCCTCGCCAAGTTCGGCAACATCACCGTCGTCGCGGGCCTGGGTTACGAGCTGAAATCCATCGCCGCCGTCGTCGTCGGTGGGGTCTCCATCATGGGCGGCTCCGGCTCGATGATCGGCGTCCTGATGGGCGCGCTTCTCGTCGACACCATCGACAACTCGCTCACCCGCTGGGCTGTCGTCTCCGAATTCTGGCGTGATGCGCTTCTGGGGGGCCTCATCATGGCCGCCGTCACCGTCGACACGCTCGCCAGCCGCCAGCTTGCCCGACTGCGGAAAGGGGGCAGCGAATGACCAAGTTCCTCACCCCCTGGGAAACCGGCCTCCTTGCCGTCTTCCTTGCGACCCTCGCGCTCAATGCCAGCTTCGCGCCCGAATTCCTGACGGTGCAAAACCAGATCAACCTCTTCCAGCTGTCGATCGAGAAGATCATCGTCGCCCTGATCATGACCCTCGTCATCATCAACGCCGAGATCGACCTCTCCGTCGCCTCGATCATGGGCCTCTCCGCCGCGCTTTTCGGCTACCTCGTAAACGCGGGGACCCCGGGCGGCCTCGCCTGCCTCATCTGCCTCGCCGCCGGTCTTGTCGCCGGGGCCGTGAACGCCGTCCTCATCGCCCGCGTCGGCATCCCCTCGCTTGTCGTGACGCTTGCCATGCTGATCGGCTTCCGCGGTCTCGCCCGCGTGCTGGTCCAGGACAATTCGCTTGGCGACTTCCCGCAATGGTTCACCGACCTCGGGCAAAAGGGCCTGATCGGCCCGATCCCCCTTGCCATGGTCCTGTTCGTCCTCCTGCTGATCCTCCTCGGCATGACCCTCCATCGCTCCTCTTTTGGCCGTCAGGTCATCGTCATCGGCACCAACGCCGAGGTCGCCCGCTTCTCCGGCCTGAACGTCGCCCGGGTGAAGACCGTGCTCTTCCTTCTCTCCGCTCTCGTCTCCGCCCTCTGCGGCCTCCTCTATGCCGCCCGCCTCGGCTCCGTCCGCGGCGACACCGCGCTGGGGTTCGAGCTTGACATCATCACCATGGTCCTCCTCGGCGGCGTCAGCATCTTTGGCGGCAAGGGCAGCATGGTGGGCGTGCTCCTGTCGATCCTGATCGTCCTGAACCTGAGGAACGGCATGGGCCTGATGAGCATCACCGGCCACATGCAGACCGGCGTGATCGGCGTCCTCTTGATCGGCTCGGTCCTGTTGCCGAACCTTCTGGCCGACGTCAAAGCCCGCCAAAGAAAGGACGCCTGATGCAGCGCCACGCCTTCAAGATGCGCCTGAACAAAGGCATGGAGGCCGAATACACCCGCCGCCATGACGAGATCTGGCCAGAGCTGGTTGACCTGCTCCACGAAGCGGGAATTTCGAACTACTCGATCCATCTCGACCGCGAGACCATGACCCTCTTCGGCTACCTCGAACGCCGCTCGGATCACACCATGGACGACCTGCCCAACCACCCGGTGATGACGCGCTGGTGGGCCTACATGGGCGACATCATGGCCACGAACCCCGACGGCTCCCCCGTGGCGATCCCGCTGACGGAAACCTTCTACATGGCCTGAGACGCTCCTCGTTCGACGTCGTCTCCTCCTCGCTTGCGACGAGAAGCGAAGCGCACGAGGAGCTTACCGCAGAGCGACAGCCTCCCGCCAAGCCCCGACATACCCAGTCCACAACGCATCGTTCTCCGGCAAGACCTCAACTGCCGGAGCCGCCTTTACCGCCAATGGCCCCGCCAGCAGCGCCGCGCCCAATCCGGTCCCAGCCCCCTGACCCGATCCACGGACAACCCGCCCCGTCGCCGTCGCCAGCATCCGCAGGAAGGCGAGGTTCCCCCCGAAGGCCCCCTCCACGATCACCGGCCCCTCGGCCCCCGCCAGATCAAGACACTCCGCCCCCATCAGCGCCGCATAGAACGACGCCGCCGCCATCCTCGCGCCACCCTGCGGCTCGCCCCCAATCCAGCCGAACCGCTTGCCCGGAAACGGCCCGGTCTCCGGGTGCAGGGACGGCATCGCCATCACCCGCCCCTCCAGCACCGCACGCAGATCCTCCGCAGACGGCTCCACGATCCGCCCCCCCATGATCTCTTCCATCTCGCGTCCGCCCATGAACCGCGCCGTCGGCACCGGCTGACCCAGCGCATTCACGTTCACCAGCACATCGCGGCTTGCATTCAGCTCCACCTTCCGACCGCCCAAAGCCATCACGATCATCCAGGTTCCCGTCGACAGAACCCCGCACGGGGCCTCCCCCAGATGCGGCACCAGCGAGGCATTGGAATCGTGGATCCCGCACAGGATCGGCGTTCCCGCCGGCAACCCCGTCGCCTCGGCAACCGAGGGCAAAACCGGCCCCAGCACATCCGCCGCCTTCCGCACCGGGGGGAACAATCCCTCCCAGCCCATCCGGCCGACCAGCGACGAAAACCGCCCCTCCCAAGGGTTCCACAGGTCTGTGTGGCACCCAAGCGAAGTCGCCTCACTCGCCGCCACGCCCGACAGCCGGTACGACCAGTATTGCGCCAACATCAGCACATGGCGGACCCGCGCGAACTCTGCCGGGAACGCCCGGGACAGCCAGAACACCTGCGCGCCGACGTTCAGCCCCACCGGAAGACGCGGAGACCCCGTCTCGGCAAACGCCGGTCGGACCGCGTCATACTCCGCCGCCATCCCGTCCGGCCCGACATGCTCATAATCCAGCATCGGCAACGCCAGCCCACCGACATCATCCACCAGAACGCAAGCCGCCCCATGCGCGGTGATAGACACCGCATCAACCCCCCGCGCCGCCGCGAGCTTCAGACCTGACAGCGCAAAGGACCAAAGCATCTCCAGATCGTGGTGCGGATACAGCCCCTCCCGCACCACCGCATTCGGAGTCCGCGCCAGCACCTCCTCGGCGCCCGTGGCAAGGTCAACGACCAGCACCTTGGCATTGGTCTTGCCGATGTCCAGAACCGCGATCCGCCGCATCAAACTCGCCCCCCGGGAAGTCCCGGGAACCAGCCTATCCGATTGATTTTTAGGAAGGAAGCGTCACGATGGTGACCCCGGATGGATTCGAACCATCGACCTGCCGCTTAGGAGGCGGCCGCTCTATCCCCTGAGCTACGGGGCCACGCGAACCCTCATGCGACGAAACGCACCACAATTCAACTGCCGGAAATGAAAAGGGGAGGCAAGTTTTGGCCCACTACCCCCCCTTTGGTCCGTCGCATCCAGTTTGAGAGCTTGCAAGGACACGGCAGATATGGCCAGCACGAACGGCTGTTAGCGGTAACATTAGCAGACGAAACCAGCTTGGACAAGCCTTCTCTTTGGCGCTAACAAGGGATACCGCAGTTACCGGATCAGCGCCTTGACCAAGCCTACGCCCGACCCGCGCCACACCTTGACCCTTCGCGATGTGTCCGAGGCCTCGGGCGTCTCGGAAATGACGGTCAGCCGGGTCCTTCGCAACCGGGGCGACGTCTCGGCACCGACCCGCGAAAAGGTGCTGGAGGCCGCCCGCGCCCTAGGCTACGTCCCCAACAAGATCGCAGGCGCGCTCGCCTCGCAGCGGGTGAACCTTGTCGGCGTGGTAATTCCAAGCCTGTCGAACATGGTCTTCCCGGAAGTGATGACCGGCATTTCCGAAGTTCTGGAAGGTACCGGCCTGCAACCCGTTGTCGGCGTCACCAACTACCTGTCCGACCGTGAGGAATCGGTCATCTACGAAATGCTGTCCTGGCGGCCCTCGGGGATGATCATCGCGGGGCTGGAGCATTCCCAGGCGTCGCAAGCCATGCTGGCCCGCGCAGGTATCCCCATCGTCGAGATCATGGACATCGACGGTACGCCGATCGACCATGCCGTCGGCATTTCCCACCGCCGCGCCGGGCGTCAGATGGCCGAGGCGATCATCGCCGCCGGCTACCGCAAGATCGCCTTCCTCGGCACCCAGATGCCGAACGACTTCCGCGCCAAGAAGCGGCTGGAAGGATTTGAGGAGGCCTTGGGCAAGGCAGGCCTCACGCTCGTCGACCGCGAATACTATTCGGGCGGTTCGGCGCTTCTGAAGGGGCGCGAGATGACGGCGGCAGTCCTGGACCGGACCCCTGACGTCGATTTCCTGTATTATTCCAACGACATGATCGGGGCAGGGGGCCTTCTCTACTGCCTCGACAAAGGCCTTGATGTCCCTGGCCGCATCGGCCTTGCCGGGTTCAACGGGGTCGAACTGCTCGACGGTCTGCCGCGCAAACTGGCGACGATGGACGCCTGCCGTCTGGAGATCGGCCGCAAGGCCGCCGAGATCATCGCCGGCAAGGCCACCCCCGGCGAAAAGGTGGAGTTGTTCCCGACGCTGCAGCCCGGCGACACGATCCGCCGCTGACCGATGCCAGCGCCCGGCCTGCGGATCGTGACGGCATGAAGCTTCCCGCCGATCTTGTCGCCGACCTGATCCGCGCCCTGCCGCTGGACACGCCGATACAGGTCGTCGACATCGGCGCCTCCGGCCTGCCGACCAGCGAGACACCGCCATACGAGCCGCTTCTGTCCCTTGGCCTCGCCCGGCTGACCGGGTTCGAGCCGAACCCCGACGAACTGGCGAAACTCCCCGCCTCCGACACCCGGCGCTATCTGCCCCATGCCATCGGCGACGGCGGCCCTGCGACCCTGCACCTGACGCGGCATCCGGGCTTTGTCTCGACGCTTGCGCCCGATCCCGCGATCACCGCGCATATCCATTCCTTCGCCGCCCTGACCGAGGTCACCGCGCGGCAGCCGGTCCAGACCGTTCCGCTGGATGATATCGCCGACCTTCCACAGATCGACTGGCTGAAGATCGACATACAGGGTGGAGAGCTGGCAGCGTTCCGGGGCGGCAGCCGCAAACTGGCCCGCGCGCTCTGCATCCAGACCGAGGTCGCCTTCGTCCCGATCTACCAGGGCCAGCCGCTGTTTGCCGATCAGGACGCGATGCTGCGCAGTCTTGGACTGCGGTTCTTCGGCTTTGCCTCGGCCCACCGCTTCCCGTGCACCGGCACGCCGAACGATCTGTATTTCGAGGCCAAGCGTCGGGACATCGGCCAATGGATTGACGCCGACGCGATCTATCTGCGCGACTTCACCGGGTGGGAGACACTGCCGGTCGAGGACCTGAAGCGGCTCTTCTTCATCCTGGCGCTCTGCTATCCCGCGATCAGCGCGACCCTGCGGCTGGCCGGCCTTCTGGTTGACAAAGGCGCGCTGCCCGGGCCTTTGCAGCATCGCCTTTTGCAGGCTCTTCAACCGACATCGTAGGGTGGGCAGTCCTGCCCACCGCCCGTGAAGATGGTTGGCGACTGGTAAACGCCCGCGACCAACCCCTTGAAATCAAACGCGCAGCTCGGCCTGTCCCGCTTGGGCACCCGAGACCTCCCTCCAGACAATCCCCGCCCGCCGCTGCATCTCCGGCACTGCATTCGGATGCCCGAGGAACCCGACCACCGGCATCAGCTCCCAGCCCTGACCCTCATCCCCGAACCGGATCGCCGCAACCTCCTGCCGGGTCAGCCAGCCCCCGAAGAAGACCGACGTCCGCTCTGCCTCGACCATCGACGGAAACACTCGCCGCCAGACCAGCCGGTCGGCCGAAAGCCGCAGCCCGAACTCCTCCCAAAGCTCCCTCAGAAGACAGTCCTCGGGGCCCTCGGCCCCCTCACGCCCGCCACCCGGCAAGTCCCAAAGCCCCGGCCAGCGCAGCCCGGGCTTTTCATCCCGCAGGTAGGTCAGGACGAATCCGTCGCAGAACAGCGCGGCCTTGGCTCCCGTGAAATCGATGGAAGCCGAGACCTCCACCTCAGGGCTGGTCGTTGATGTCGCGGTCCCAGACCTTCACCTGCCCCTCGCGGACCCCGACAACCCGGCGCAGGACCAGCCAGGCCAGGACCGAGACGACCGCGAAGATCAGGATCAGCGCCGCCGGACCCGCGGAGACACCGATCCCCACCAGGACCCCGGTCACCACCGCGCCGATGGCAAAGCCCAGGAAGATGAAGCCGGGTGCCAGCACCTCCAGCACGCCCAGGGCAAAGCCCAGGATCACCCAGGCCCACCAGGTTCCCATCAGGGTTGCAAACATCTTAGCCCCGTCCCTTCAGCATCTTGAACGCGTCGCCAAAGGCTTCCAGCGCGTTCGCGGGCACCAGGATCGTCTGCTTGCCCTGACCGACGGCCACGGCCTGCAGCGCCTCGACCTGCTTCAGCGCGACCTGGAACTGAGCGGCCTCAAGGCCGTTTTCCTTGATCGCCCCGGCGATGACACCCGTCGCATAGGCCTCGGCATCCGCCGTCACGCGGCGCGCCTTGGCGGCCTGTTCGGCGGCGTAAAGGTCGGCGTCAGCCGCAAGCTCGACCGACCGCTTCTTGCCCTCGGCCTCCATCACCTGCGCCCGCCGCGCGCGTTCGGCGTTCAGCTGCTGCAGCATCGCGGCCCGCGTCGCCTCGTCCAGGTTCACGTCCAGGATTTCCGCACGGGTCACCTCGACCCCCCAGTCGTCGACCATCGCCGTGACCTGCTCGCGCACGCGTTCAATCAGCTGCGCGCGGTTCGACTGCACCTGGTCCAGCTCCAGCTTGCCGATCTCGCTGCGGACGATCCCCGCCACCGTCGTGGCAATCGCGCCATCCACGTCCCGGATCCGGTAGACGGTCTTTTCCGGCTCGGTCACCCGGTAGAAGACGCTGGTTTCGACCTTCACCAGCACGTTGTCGGCGGTGATGGCATCCTGCGAGGCATTCGGCAGCTGACGTTCCAGCACGGATACCTTGTGCGCGATCCGGTCTAGGAAGGGCACCACGAAGTTGATCCCGGGCCCCAGCACGGCCCGAAGGCGTCCGAAACGCTCGACCACATGCTTTTCCGACTGCGGCACGATCCGCACGCCAAGGAAAATGCAAAGGATGATGAAAAGCGCGATTGCCAGATAAACGCCCGGCCAGCCAATGAGAAAGTCAAGATCCACGTCAAATCCTCCGGTCCAACTCCGCCCTGCAGGCGTTGACGGGAATGTGACCCCGGATCACGCCCTGCGCAAGACCCTGTCCGTCACTTCCCCCTGCCGCGCTTAGCGGATAGTGTCGCCGCGCCTGACCTGAACGGAGCCGATCATGACCCAGCGCCTGCATCTCGTCTTTGGTGGCGAGCTGGTGGACCCCCAGACCAACGTCTTCCGCGACGTAAGCCAGATCCATATCGTCGGCATGTTCCCGAACTACGAAAGCGCGTATCGGGCCTGGAAGGGCGAGGCGCAGCGCACTGTGGACAATGCCCACATGCGCTATTTCATCGCCCATATCCACCGGCTGCGCGACGAATCCGCCGCCGCTTCGGCGACCGAGGAACTGGGCAACTGATCCATGGCCGCCTCGCTTGGCCTGACGCTGTACAACCTTGGTCAGCGGCGCGATCAGGCCGAGGCGTCTGCGCGACCGGCCCGTCCGGTCGGGCGGCTTGTCTGGCTGCACGCGCCGGGTGAGGCGCTCCTCAGCCCAATGCGCGCGCTGGCCCGCAGGCTGGTAGAGGAGGACGGGCTCCCGGTCCTCCTGACCGCGCCTGACGCGGGTTCGTCGCTGGACGGCGTGGTGATGCAGTCCCCGCCGCCGGACACCGTCGTCGACGCCCGGGCGTTCCTCGACCACTGGCGCCCCGAGGTGGCGATCTTCGCAGGCGGCCAGCTGCGCCCCGCGGTCATGCACGAGGCGGCCGAGCGGAAAATCCCCATGCTGGTGGTGAACGGCAAGGCCCCCGTCTTCCTGCGCGAACGCGATGCCTGGTATCCGGGCCTGATGCGTCAGGTCCTAGGCCGGTTTCGCGGCATCATGGCCGTGGACGAAGCTGCTGCCCGCGCCTTCCGCAAGGGCGGTGCCGGGTTGTCCCTGGTCGCGGTCACCGGCCGGATGGAGGAGGAAAGCGCTGTCCTTCCGGTCCTCGAATCCGAACGCGCCGCGCTGTCGAAGCTTCTGACCGCGCGCCCGGTCTGGTTCGCCGCCGGACTGACCGAAAGCGAAGAGGCGGCCGTACTGCAGGCCCACCGCAAGGCGTTGCAACATTCGCACCGGCTTTTGCTGATCCTGCTGCCGGCCCAGCCCGCGCGCGCAGCGACTCTGGCCAGGGACCTCGCCGCATCCGGAGACTGGGTCGTCGCCGCACGCGCCGCGGACGAGGACCCCGAGTCCGACATCGAGATTCTGGTGGCCGACAATCCCGCCGAATACGGGCTCTGGTATCGGCTGGCTCCGGTGACTTTCCTGGGCGGGACACTCTCTGGCAAGGGCCCGACCCGCAACCCGATGGAGGCCGCCGTCCTTGGCTCGGCGATCATGCACGGGCCGAAGACCGGGCAGTCGGGCCCGATCTTCGGACGTCTGGGCGCTGCCCGGGCGACGCGCGCGGTCGCTTCGGCCAATGATCTGGGCGAGGCGTTGGGTGACCTTCTGGCCCCGGACCGCGCGGCCCGTCTGGCGCAGGCGGCATGGGCCGTGGCCAGCGAAGGGGCCGAGGTCACAGACACCGTCCTCCAGCGCATCCGCGCCATCATGGACGGGGAAGACTGATGCGCGCCCCCGGCTTCTGGTTCACGTCCCCGGATCGCCCGGGACTGATCCCTCGCCTTCTTGCCCCCCTGGGCTGGCTCTATGCCGCTGCCACCGCGCGCCGGTTGCGCCGGCCGGGCTATGTGCCGCAGGTCCCGGTGATCTGTGTCGGGAACCTGACCGCCGGGGGCGCGGGCAAGACACCAACCACGATTGCCTTGGCCAACCGGCTCTCGGCAATGGGCCATGCCGTCCATGTCGTCAGCCGCGGCTATGGCGGCAGCCTTGCGGGTCCGGTCCGTGTCGACGAGGCCCGCCACAGTGCCGCCGATGTGGGGGACGAGCCGCTCCTCCTCTCCGCCTTCGCGCCGGTCTGGATTGCGAAGGACCGGGCAGCGGGCGTGAAGGCGGCCGAGGCCGCGGGCGCGCGGGTGATCTTGCTCGACGACGGCTTCCAGAACCCCGCCGTGAAACCCTCGCTTGGCCTTGTGGTGGTCGATGCCAACCGCGGCTTCGGCAATGGCCGCTGCATCCCCGCAGGCCCCCTGCGCGAACCTGTCGCCACAGGTCTCGCCCGCGCCGATCTGGTTCTGACCATCGGCGACACCGCCGCGCAGACGCGCTTTGAAGCCCAATGGGGCAGGGCCATCCAGGTCCCCCGCCTTAAGGGAGAGTTGCGCCCCCTCGCCATGGGCATGGACTGGCAGGGCACGCGCGTCCTCGCCTTCGCGGGCATCGCCGACCCCTCGCGCTTCTTTGCCACCCTGCGCGCCGAAGGTGCCGAGGTGATCCGTGGCGAGGCGCTGGCCGACCACGAAATCCTCTCCGACACCCTCCTCCGCCGGTTGGAGGCCGAGGCCAAGGCCACCGGCGCGCAGCTCGTTACGACCGAAAAGGACGCTGCCCGCCTGTCACCCGCCTGGCGAAGCAAGGTCCTGACTCTGGTCGTGCGGCTGCAGGTCCAGGACTGGTCAGCCCTTGACGCACATCTCGTCCGTCTGGGCCTCTGAAAGCCGACCCACCGACATGTGCCGCTTGCGCCCGAATCCCGGGGCGCGGGCAACCGTAAACCCGGCCTCGGCCAGCGCCCGCCGGACATGACCGGCGGCGGTATAGGTCGCAAAGGTCCCGCCCGGAACAGTGTGCCGCGCGACCTCGGCCATCAGCTCGGGCGACCACAGCTCCGGGTTCTTGGCAGGCGAGAAGCCATCGAGAAACCACGCATCCGCGTGGCCGCCCCACCGGGGTAGCGTCTGCCGCGCGTCACCTACGATGATCCGCGCCGTAAGGTTCGGAAACTGCAGTTCTCGCGCCCCTGCCGCCCATTGTACCAGCATCGGCTCTGCGATTTCTGCTAGATCCGGGAAAGCGGCAAAGGCCCGCGCCATATCCGCCGCCGACATCGGAAAGGCCTCGAAACTGGTATAGCTGACCCACCCCGGCCCCTGATGCGCGATCAGCGTGGCCAAGAGGTTCAGCCCAGTCCCAAAGCCCAGCTCCGCGATGTGGAACCCGTCCCGGAACCGCCCCGGCAAACCGTTCCCCGCCAGGAACACATGCCGCGTCTCCTCCAACCCCCCGGCCAGTGAGAAGTAGGGGTCGTCGAACCGCCGCGACACCGGGATCAGGTCGTCGCGCCAATCTAGATCGGGGGGCTGTTCGGCGGCGCTCATCGGGGATAGTCCTTTGCCCCGTTCATGGTCTCGGGGCAGGGGAATGGCAAGCGTCGACGTCACGGTGCGCGGGGCAGGGATCTTTGGCCTGTCCATCGCCTGGACCTGCCTCCAGCGCGGCGCGAAGGTCCGGGTGATCGAAAACGCCCACCCCGGCGCAGGCTCCTCCGGCGGCCTCGTCGGTGCCCTTTCGCCCCACGTCCCTGAGGCCTGGAACGCCAAGAAGGCCTTCCAGCTGGAAAGCCTGCTGATGGCCGCCGACTGGTGGGCAACAGTCGAGGCCGCCTCCGGCCTCCCCTCCGGCTACGCCCGCCTTGGCCGGTTGCAGCCGCTCCCAGACGACCGCGCGGTCGAAGGCGCCCGCCGCCGCGAAATCGAGGCTACGACGCTCTGGCAGGGCAGGGCAGTCTGGCAGGTCATTCCCGCCTCCGGCGCAGCGTGGGAGCCCGTCACGCCCACCGGGTGGCTGGTCCGCGACACCCTCTCCGCCCGGCTCTCCCCCCGCATGGGCTTGGCCTGCCTCATCGGGGCGCTGACCGCGAAGGGGGCAGAGCTGGTCCTGGGAGAAGCCGAGGAGACCGGCCAAGTCATCCACGCCACCGGCGTCGCCGGACTGCATGAGCTGTCCCAAGCCTTCGCCGCCCCGCTCGGCTCCGGCGTGAAGGGCCAGGCCCTCTCCCTCCGCCACGACGCCCGCGACCAGCCGCAGCTTTTTGTCGACGGTCTCCACATTGTTCCCCACGCCGACGGAACCGCCGCCATAGGCTCGACGTCCGAGACCACTTGGACCCACGACGAAACCGACGCGCAACTCGACACCCTCCACGCCAAGGCCATCGCCGCCGTCCCCGCCCTTGCCAAAGCCGAAATCACCGCCCGCTGGGCCGGCATCCGCCCCAAGGCAGCCACCCGAGCCCCCGTCCTTGGAGGCTGGCCCAACCGCCCCGGCCATTTCATCGCCAACGGCGGCTTCAAGATCGGCTTCGGCATGGCACCCAAGGTCGCCGAGGTCATGGCCGACCTGATCCTCGACGCCCGCGACACCATCCCCCCAGACTTCCGCGTCGAGACCCTGCTTCAGAAAACCGCCCGTCGGTAGGTGATCGACGTCGCCCGGTCAAACCCCGGATGCGCTGTCCGCCCGACCTCCTGAAAACCCATCGCAAGAAACGCCGCCTGGTTCTCCACCAGCTCCACCCGCGTCTGCAGTTCCAGCGCGGGCAGGCCCCTCTCCCGCGCCCGCTCCTCGGCGACCTCGATCAGCCGCCGCGCCAGCCCCCGGCCCCGGAAAGCCGCCGCCACCGCCAGCTTGCCCAGGTAAAGGGCGTCGGTCTTCGGGGTCAGGACGATGCAGGCCGCGATGCCTACATCGGTTTCGTCGATGATCCATATCTCTCCGCCTTCGGCCTGCGCGCTCAGCACCTCGGGCGTCAGGTCGCGCAACGAGGAAGGCGGGTCGATCCGTCCGTCCATGAAGGCGAATGCCTCCCGCAAAAGCGCCAGCATCGGCGGCCAAAGCGCGGGATCGGTGATACGGCGTGGGGTCATGCTGGCACACTGCCCCAGACCGACACCCCCCGCAAGACGAGCCCGGCCCGCAACATCTTGGGGATAAGCCGGGACATACCGCCCAGATGCGGGGTCCCCGGTTGACTCCTGCGCCCCCCGGCGGGAACATCGCAGACCCGACTCGGATGTGACCCTTGCGCCTGACCCGCCTGCGCCTCAACGGCTTCAAAAGCTTTGTCGACCCCACGGATCTGGTGATCCATGAGGGGCTGACCGGCGTTGTCGGCCCCAATGGCTGCGGCAAGTCCAACCTGCTGGAAGCCCTCCGCTGGGTCATGGGCGAAAACCGCCCCAGCGCCATGCGCGGCGGCGGCATGGAGGACGTGATCTTCAACGGCGCCGCCACCCGGGGCGCGCGCCACTTCGCCGAAGTCGCCTTGGTCATCGACAACCAGGATCGCCTCGCGCCTTCAGGCTTCAACGACTCCGACCAGATCGAGATCGTCCGCCGCATCACCCGCGATGCCGGGTCCGCCTACCGCTGCAACGCCAAGGACGTCCGCGCCCGCGACGTGCAGATGCTGTTCGCCGACGCCTCAACCGGCTCCCACTCCCCCGCGCTGGTGCGGCAAGGCCAGATTTCCGAACTCATCAACGCCAAGCCCAAGGCCCGTCGCCGGGTGCTGGAGGAAGCCGCCGGGATCTCGGGCCTCTACGCCCGTCGGCATGAGGCGGAACTGAAACTGTCAGGTGCCGAGACGAACCTGACCCGCGTCGATGACGTGCTGGAGCAACTGGCGCAACAGCTGTCGGTCCTGACCCGCCAGGCCAAGCAGGCCGCCCGCTACCGCGAGATTTCCGAGGAATTGCGGAAGTCCGAAGGCATGCTCCTCTGGCGGCGCTGGCGCGAAGCAGATGAGGCGCGGAACCAGGCCGAGGGCGCGCTGCGGGAACGCCTGATCGCTCAGCACCAGGCAGAAGCTGCCGCCCGCGCCTCCGGAAAGGCTCGCGAAGCCGCCGAAGACGCCCTGCCGCCGAAGCGCGAGGAAGAGGCCATCGCCAGCGCCATCCTGCAAAGGCTCGTCCTGCAACGCGACGCGCTGGGCGACCAGGAGGCCCGGGCGCTCGCCCAGATCGACGCGCTGAAGGGCCGGATCGGGCAGCTGTCGCAGGACCTCGAACGCGAGGCGGGCCTCAACCGCGATGCAGGCGAGGTGATCGAGCGGCTGGAGTGGGAGATCGAACAACTTGCCCGCGCCCATGACGGGCACGAGGAGAAGCTGGCCGAGGCGGTGGAAGCCGCGCGCGAAGCAGGGTCGGTACTGGCCGAGCGCGAGGCCTCGCTGGCCGAACTGACCGAGGATGCCGCCCGCCTGGCCGCCCGCCACCAATCGACCCAGCGGATGCTTTCGGACACGCGGGCGGTCCTCGACCGGGCGGAGGAACAGGCCTCCAGCGCCCGCGAGGCCGTGAACACGGCCTCCGAAGCGCTGGACGCCGCTGGCGAGGCCTTCGAAGCCGCCGAAGAGGCTCAGGAAGCGGCGCTGGCCGAAGGCGAAGCGACCGAGGCCGCACTGGAGGCCGCCGAAGCCGCCCGCGCCGAGACGCAAGGCCGCGAGGCCGAAGCCCGCGCCGCCCGGTCCTCCGCCGAAGGCGAGGCCAACGCGCTCCGCGCCGAAGTCGCCGCTCTCGCGCGCCTGGTCGAACGGGAAGCACAGGCCGGGCATCAGCTGCTCGACCGGCTTGAGGTGGAACCTGGTTTTGAGAAGGCCCTTGGTGCTGCTCTCTCCGACGACCTGCGCGCGCCCGAAGTCGAAGGGCAGACGCGTTCCGGCTGGGCGGTCCTTGCGCCCTACAGCGAAGCACAGTCCTTGCCCGATGGGGCGGAACCGCTATCGGCCCGCGTGAAAGCCCCGGCGGTCCTTGCTCGGCGGCTTTCCCAGATCGGCCTCGTCACCCGTGAAAAGGGTTTTCAGCTGCAGGCCGACCTCCGCCCCGGCCAGCGGCTTGTGTCCATGGAAGGCGACCTCTGGCGCTGGGACGGCTTCCGCGCCGGGGCCGAGGATGCGCCCTCGGCCGCCGCCCTTCGCCTGCAACAGCTGAACCGCCTCGTCCAGCTGAAGCGCGACCTCGAAGACGTCGCCGCCCGCGCCGACGGTGCCCGCCAGGCCCACGAAGCGCTTCAGGCTCGGCTGTCCGAACTCGCCACCGCCGACCAACGCGCCCGCGACGCCCGCCGCGCCGCCGATGCGCGCCTTGCCGAAGCCAACCGTTCCCTCGCCCGGGCTGAAGCCGACCGCTCCATCGCCGGCGGCAAGCTTGAGGCGGCGAAACTCGCCGTCAGCCGGTTCGAAGACGAAGCCATGGCCGCCCGCGCCCGCCTGAAAGAGGCCCAGACGGCTGTGGCCGACCTTGGCGACCTCGACGCCGCCCGCGGCGCGGTCGAGGCCGCGAAGATCACTGTCGAAGCCGCCCGCATCACCATGATGACCCGCCGCTCCGCCCAGGACGAAGTCCGCCGCGAAGGCGAGGCCCGGGTCCGCCGTCGGCAAGAGGCAACGAAGGAACTCTCCGGCTGGAAGCATCGCCTGGAAACCGCCTCCCGCCGCACCGAGGAACTGACCACCCGCCGGTCAGAGACCGAGGAAGAACTCGCCGAGGCGATGCACGCCCCCGAGGAAATCGTCGCCAAGCGGGACGAACTGGTGGAGGCCATCGCCGAGGCCGAGGAACGCCGCAAGCGCGCGGCTGATGCCCTTGCCGAGGCCGAAGGAGCCCTCCGCGACGCCGCCATGGCCGAACGCGAAGCCGAGCGCCTGGCAGGTGAAGCCCGCGAAACCCGCGCCCGCGCCGAGGCCCGTCTGGATGCCGCCCGCGAAGGCGTGGCCTTGGCCGCCGAACGGATCGCCGAAGAGGACGACCGCACCCCCGACGAACTCCTGACCAGCCTCCGCACCGATCCCGACAAGATGCCCGATGCCGAGACGCTGGACCAGGATGTGGGCCGCCTGAAACGCCAGCGCGAGGCCTTGGGCGCCGTGAACCTGCGGGCCGAAGAAGACGCCAAGACCGTCGAGGCCGAATACGACGCGCTGGCCGGCGAGAAGTCGGACCTTGAGGAAGCGATCAAGAAACTCCGCGCCGGGATCTCCGGTCTGAACAAGGAAGGGCGTGAGCGTCTGCTCACCGCCTTCGAACAGGTGAACGCCAATTTCTCCACCCTCTTCACCCACCTCTTCGGCGGCGGCGAAGCGCGCCTTGTGCTGGTCGAATCCGACGACCCGCTGGAGGCCGGCCTCGAAATACTCTGTCAGCCGCCGGGGAAGAAACTCGCCACTCTCAGCCTTCTCTCCGGCGGCGAGCAGACCCTGACCGCGCTGGCGCTGATCTTCGGCGTCTTCCTCGCCAACCCCGCCCCGATCTGCGTCCTGGACGAGGTCGACGCGCCGTTGGACGACGCCAACGTCACCCGCTTCTGCGACCTGCTTGACGAGATGACCCGCCGCACCGACACGCGCTTCCTCATCATCACCCACCACGCCGTGACGATGGCCCGGATGGACCGCCTCTTCGGCGTGACGATGCAGGAGCAGGGGGTCAGTCAGCTGGTGTCGGTGGACCTGAAGAAGGCCGAGGCGCTGGTCGCCTGACAGCCTGGGCTGGATCGGGCGCTTGGTTAACGGGTTGGAAAGCAGAATCGGTCAGAACGGTACGTGAACAAACCGTACCCAGGGCCTGAACATGCAGATGCTCCTTTCCGCCACCACGATCCTCGTCCTCTTTGCCTGGGCGCAGGAAGAAGTCGCCAAGCTTCCTCCCGCCTGGTCGCCCTTCTCCGCCATCGATCAGGCCGTTCAGCCCTGACCTCACGTTCCCGCGCCGTGGCGAAAACGGCGGCGCGCGTGGCGAAAACCGACGGCTTCCTGCGCCGGTTCGGGCCTAGAACAGGCCCAGAAGCAGGAGAAGGCCCATGCGCTATTCCGGATTTCGGGTCATTGCCGAGGCATTGACCGGCCACAAGGGCTGGAAGCCTGTCTGGCGCGACCCCGAGCCCCAAGCCGAATACGACTACATCATCATCGGCGGCGGTGGCCACGGGCTGGCGACGGCCTACTACCTTGCCAAGGAATTCGGCCAGGCCCGCATTGCGGTGCTGGAAAAGGGCTACCTCGGTGGCGGCAACGTGGGCCGCAACACTACGATCATCCGGTCGAACTACCTTCTCGACGGCAACGAACCCTTCTATGAGTTCAGCCTGAAGCTCTGGGAGGGGCTGGAGCAGGACTTCAACTACAACGCCATGGTCAGCCAACGCGGGATCATCAATCTGATCCACACGGATGCGCAGCGTGATGCCGCCACCCGGCGCGGCAATGCGATGATCATGCACGGGGCGGATGCCCGACTGCTGAGCCGGGACGAGGTCCGCCAGATGTACCCCTGGCTCAACTTCGACAACGGCCGCTTCCCGATCAAGGGCGCGCTGATGCAGCCGCGCGGCGGCACCGTCCGGCACGACGCGGTGGCCTGGGGCTATGCACGGGGCGCGGACATGCGCGGCGTGGACCTGATCCAGAACTGCGAAGTCACCGGGATGCGGATCGAGAACGGCCGCATCAAGGGGGTGGAAACCACCCGCGGCTACATCGGTGCCAAGAAGGTCGGCGTGGCCGTGGCGGGCTCATCGTCGAAGGTGATGGCCCATGCTGGAATGCGCCTGCCCATCGAATCCCACGTGTTGCAAGCCTTTGTCTCCGAGGGTCTGAAACCCCTGATCGACGGCGTGATGACCTTCGGCGCGGGCCACTTCTACGTCAGCCAGTCCGACAAGGGCGGCCTCGTCTTCGGCGGCGACATCGACGGCTACAACTCCTACGCCCAACGCGGCAACCTGCCGGTGATCGAGGACGTGGCCGAAGGCGGCATGGCCTTGATGCCCGCCATCGGGCGCGTGCGGCTGTTGCGCACCTGGGGCGGGATCATGGACATGTCGATGGACGGCTCGCCGATCATCGACAAGACCGGGATTGAGGGCCTCTATTTCAACGGCGGCTGGTGCTACGGCGGGTTCAAGGCCACCCCAGCCTCGGGCTGGGCCTTCGCGCATCTGTTGGCGAAGGATGAGTCACATATCACCGCCAAAGCCTATCGCTTCGACCGGTTCCTCAAAGGGCTGATGATCGACGAAAAGGGCCAGGGCGCCCAGCCGAACCTACATTGACGGAAATTCGCGAATGATCATTCATCATCCGATCCTCGGCCCCCGCGACGCGCAGGAATTCGTCTATCTCGGCGACGCCAACCTCATCGACCGGCCCGATGGAATGGTGGCTGGAGTCGAAGTCTTCCACGACTACCTCTACAATCGCACCAACCCGGCGGGCGAACATCAAGAGCTTTGGTACCACGAACAGGGCGACCGCTCCTGGCTGGTCGTCACCCGCAACACCGTGACGCACGAGATCACCAGGGTCGAACTCGCCCGCGATGTCGCCCGAGCACGGAGGCGCACGAAATGACCCAGTCGCATCGCATTGAAGGCGGCCAGATCGACCGCACGAAGACGCTCCGCTTCACCTTCGACGGCATCCCCTACCAGGGCCACCCGGGAGACACGCTGGCCTCCGCGCTTCTCGCCAATGGCGTCCGCCTGATGGGCCGCAGCTTCAAGTATCACCGCCCGCGCGGGCCGATCTCCTCGGGCTCCGAAGAGCCGAACGCGCTGGTCGAGCTTCGTACCGGCGGGCGGCAGGAACCGAACACCCGCGCTACGGTGGCCGAGCTGTACGAGGGTCTGACTGCGAACAGCCAGAACCGCTGGCCCAGCCTCCGATTCGACGCGATGGGGGTCAACGACAAGCTATCCACCTTCTTCGCGGCGGGCTTCTACTACAAGACCTTCATGTGGCCCAAGTCCTTCTGGGAAAAGCTTTATGAGCCGATCATCCGCCGCGCAGCGGGCCTTGGGTCGGTCACGCGCGAGGAGGACCCGGACGGTTACGACAAGGGATTCCTGCACTGCGATCTCCTTATAATCGGGGCCGGTCCGACGGGCCTGATGGCCGGCCTGACTGCCGGTCGCGCGGGCAAGCGCGTGATCCTCGCCGATGAGGATTTCCGCATGGGCGGCCGCCTGAACGCCGAGACCTATGCGGTTGGTGACGCTCAAGGTGCAGACTGGGCGGCGGCCACCGTGGCCGAACTCTCCTCGATGCCCAATGTCCGCCTGATGACCCGCACCACGGTCGTCGGCGCGTTCGACCATGGCATCTATAGCGCCGTCGAGAGGGTCTCGGACCACCTCCTCACCCCTGCCAAAGGCAAGCCCCGCCAGATCCTCTGGCGCATCTACACCGGGCGCGCGATCCTGGCTGGCGGTGCAACCGAACGACCCATCGCGTTCGAGAACAACGACCGCCCCGGCATCATGCTGGCGGGTGCTTTGCGTGCCTACGCCAACCGCTGGGGCGTCAAGGTCGGTGAGCGGGTCGCGGTCTTCACCAACAACGACGACGGCCTGCGCACGGCCAAGGACCTCCAGTCCAGGGGTGTCGACGTCGTCGCGGTGATCGACAGCCGGGAAGGTGGGGACCTTCTCCCCGGCATCCGCCACCTAAGGGGTGCCGAGGTCATCGACACCTCCGGCAAGCTCGGCCTGACCTCCATCACCGTCCGTCAATTGAACGGTCGTTCGGAAACGATCGCAGTCGACGCCCTCGGTGTTTCCGGTGGCTGGAACCCGAATGTGAACATCCACTCACATCACCGTTCTCGCCCTGTCTACGATCCCGCAATTGCAGCATTCGTCCCCGGAAAAGACGGCCCGCCCGGCCTCCTCGTCGCGGGTGCCGCCGCGGGCCAGATGTCCACGCACGCCGCTCTGAAAACTGGTCGCGACGCCGCCATCGCCGCCCTAGACCTCACCACCGCCCCCGAGCTGCCCCAGGCCGAGGACGCGCCGGTCGGTATCACCCCGCTCTGGCACGTCGCTCACGGCAAGGGTCGCGCCTGGATCGACCTGCAGAACGACGTCACCGTCAAGGACGTAAAGCTAGCGAAGCAGGAGAACTTTACCTCGGTCGAGCACCTGAAGCGCTACACCACCCTCGGCATGGCGACCGATCAGGGCAAGACCGGCAACGTGATCGGCCTTGCCATCATGGCCGAACTCACCGGCCGTTCGATCCCTGAAACCGGCACCACGATCTACCGCCCGCCCTACACGCCCGTCGCGATGGGCACACTGGCGGGGCGATCGCGGGGCAGGGAATTCAAGCCCTTCCGCCTCACCCCTTCGCACCACTGGGCCAAGGAACAGGGCGCGATCTTCGTCGAGGTCGGCAACTGGCTCCGCACCCAATGGGTCCCCAAGCCCGGTGAAACCGAGTGGCGGCAGTCCGTCGACCGTGAGGTTCTGGCGACCCGCAAATCCGTCGGCATCTGCGACGTCACCACTCTGGGCAAGATTGACATCCAGGGCACCGACGCGGGCGCATTCCTGGACAGAGTCTACGCCAACACCTTCTCCACCCTCGCTGTCGGCAAGTGCCGCTATGGCCTGATGCTGCGCGAGGACGGGATCGTCTTCGACGACGGCACCACCGCCCGGATGGGCGAAAACGAATACGTCATGACCACCACGACGGCCAACGCCGTGGCCGTCTTCCGGCACCTGGAATTCTGCCGCCAGGTCCTTTGGCCCGAGATGGACGTCCAGCTCATCTCTACCACAGAAGCCTGGGCGCAGTTCTCGGTCGCGGGTCCCAATGCGCGGAAACTGCTGGAGAAAGTCGTCGACCAGGACATCTCCGACGCCGCCTTCCCCTACATGGGTGCTGCCAACATCACCGTCGGCGGCCTGCGCGCGCGGCTGTTCCGGATCAGCTTCTCGGGCGAGTTGGCCTATGAGATCGCCGTCCCCACCCGCTACGGCGACGCGCTTCTGCGCGAGATGCTGGCGCGCGGGGCGGAATTCGACCCGATCGTCTATGGCACCGAGGCCCTTGGAGTCATGCGGATCGAGAAGGGCCATGTCGCGGGCGGGGAACTGAACGGCCAGTCCACGGCGTTGAACATGGGCCTTGGCAAGATGGTGTCGAAGAAGAAGGACTCCATCGGCATGGTCCTGTCGCAGCGCGAGGGCCTGACGGACGAAAACGGCTACCGCCTTGTCGGCGTGAAACCCGTCGACCCCCAGGCCAAACTGACCGCAGGCAGCCACTTCCTGGAGAAGGGCGCGGCCCCGGTGGCGGCGAACGATGGCGGCTGGCTGACCTCCAAGGTTTACTCGCCGCATCTGGGCCACGACATCGCGCTGGGCTACCTCAAGGGCGGCGACAAGAAGATCGGCCAGCGCATGCGGATCGTGAACCTGCTCGCGGGCCTGGATACCGAGGTCGAGATCATCTCGCCCCACATGTTCGACCCGGAAGGAGAGCGTCTCCGTGGCTAGCCTGCAGCCCCTCACCGCCCTCGGCCGCCGCGAGGCGACCACCGTCACCCACGGGCCCCTCACCATCAGCGAACGCACCGACGTCGCCCTCGCCTCGGTCGCCGCCCGCAACGGCCGCGCCGCCGACCTGGCCAAAGCCGCACAAAAGGCGGACGTGCCGCTCCCCGGCCCGGCCAGCCACCAGCAGGGCACCCCGTACTCCGCCTTCTGGACCGCTCCCGAGATGTGGTTCGTCGAGGCCCCCTACGCCAGCCACGAACTGATCGTTGATCTCCTCAAGTCCGCCCTCGCCGACACCGCCAGCATCACCGAACAGACCGACGCCTGGGTTGCCTTCGACCTTTCGGCCCACGACCTGACCCGGCTTCTGGAGCGGCTCTGCAACGTCGATTTCGCTGCACGCCCAACAGGTTACGCCACCCGCACGGTGATGGAGCATCTGGGCGTCTACCTCATCAAGCACGGCCCCGGCGCAGCCCGCCTATACGGCCCCCGCTCCAGTGCCGAAAGCCTCTTGCACGCCATCGAGACGGCTGCTCATTCGGTCTGGTAGCGTCAGGCTTGATACAAGCCATGTTTCCCGGTAGTGAAATCATGTGTATTGGTTTCACTGCAGGGTCACACATGTCCGACGGCTCAGCCAACTCAGCCCTTCCGCGCGGCAAACCTGCCTTCGATCAGGACCCGCACCGCGTCCGCGAGATCACCGAGCGCAACCTTGAAGCCGCCATCGGGCGTGAGGTCCGCAACTTTCGCCGCCAGCAGGGCATGACCGTCGCCGACCTCGCCAACGTCACCGGCCTGTCTATCGGGATGCTGTCCAAGATCGAGAACGGCAACACCTCGCCCTCGCTGACCACGCTTCAGGTCCTCAGCCACGCCTTCTCTGTTCCCGTCACCGCGTTCTTCAAAAGCTATGAGGAACGCCGCGAGGCCCAGCATGTGCGCGCTGGAGAGCACGTCGAAATCGAACGCCGCGGCACCCGCGCCGGGCACCAGTACAACCTTCTGGGCCATATCGGCTCGAACAATTCGGGCGTGGTGGTCGAACCGTACATCATCACGCTCACCACCGAATCCGACACGTTCCCGGCCTTCCAGCACGAGGGCCTCGAACTCCTCTACATGCTGGAAGGCGAGGTCGACTATCGCCACGGCGACACGGTCTATCCGCTGAAACCCGGCGACAGCCTGTTCTTCGACGCCGACTCGCCCCATGGGCCCGAGACTCTGGTCAAGCTTCCGGCGCGGTATCTCTCGGTCATCGCTTATCCGCAGGGCTGACATGCTGACCGCAGACCTGGCCGCTGCCATTGGGGCCGCGAACGTTCTGACCGGCTCCGACATGACGCGCTACGCCCGCGACTGGATGGGCCGTTACGACGGACAGCCGGTCGCCGTCGCCCGCCCCGGATCGACCGCCGAGGTCGCCGCCTGCGTGAAGATTGCTGCGCAGCATGGCGTGCCCGTCGTGCCCATCTCTGGCAACACTGGCCTAGTCGGCGGGACCATGACCAAGGGCGGCCTCCTTCTCACCCTTGAACGGATGAACCGGATCCGTCAGGTCAAGCGAGAGGCGAAACTGGTCATTGCCGAAGCGGGCGTGATCCTCACCCGTCTCCATGAAGCCGCTGAAAAGGAAGGGCTTTACTTCCCCCTCTGGTTCGGCGCACGGGGGTCCGCCATGCTGGGCGGCGTCCTTTCAACCAACGCCGGTGGCTCCAATGTCCTCCGCTACGGCTCCACCCGTGGCCTGTGTCTTGGGCTGGAGGTCGTGCTCCCTGATGGCCGCGTCCTGAACCTGATGTCGGAATTGCACAAGGACAATTCCGGCTACGATCTGAAAAACCTTTTCATCGGCTCGGAAGGCACCCTCGGCATCATCACCGCCGCCGTGATGAAGCTGGTTCCGGCCCCCAAGGCCCACGCCACCGCGACCCTCGCCGCGCGCTCGTTGCCCGACGCGTTGACCCTTCTCAACCGCATGCAAGAGGCTACCGGCGGACGGGTCGAAGCCTTCGAGTTCATGCCCCGCACATACTCCGAGCGCCTGAAGGAAGCCCGCCCCGACCTTGGCCTGCCCTTCGACCACATCCCCGAGGTCACCATCCTGATCGAGGCCGCCACGACCGTCCCGTATGAGGCCACTCCCGACGCAAGCGGCGACATCCCGCTCGTAACCACGCTGGAAACCATCCTGGCCGAGATGATGGAGGCAGGCCTCATCACCGACGCCATCCTCGCCCGCAGCGAACAGCAGCGCCGCGCGATGTGGGCGCGGCGTGAGGCTGCCGCGGAAATCGGCGTCGGCCTTCACCCCGAGGTCGACACCGACATCTGCCTCCCCCTCGACAAGGTCGACAGCTTCCTGACGACAGCCATCCAGCGCCTTGAGGCCCTCGACCCCGGCGCGCGCACCATCACCGTCGCGCATCTTGGGGACGGCAACCTTCACTTCACCGCCTACCCGACCCGCGACGACAAGGCCTTGAAGGACGAGGTGCTGGAGGCCATCGAGGACGTGGTGGCCGATCTGGGCGGCAGCTTCTCGGCCGAACATGGGGTGGGCCTGTCGAAGCTCCCCTCGATGCGAAGGCGCAAGGACCCGGTGGCGCTGGACGTGATGCGCACGCTGAAACAGGCGCTCGATCCGCAGGGCCTGATGAACCCCGGCAAGGTCATCCCCTCCTGAACACAAGAATTTTCGACGAAAATTCTTGGGCCCCTCGCTCGACCTTGCGGCCCCCGCGCCCCCGCGATACCCAAGCGCAATGTCCGCCATCCGCCTCTGCCTCACCGACCCGGCCTTGCGCGCCGCCGGGCTGATCCTTGCCCTGCAGGGCGCGGTCGCCTGTTCCTTCGGCCCCTACTTCTCCACCCTCGCCGTGAACAGCTTTGGCTTCGGCGACCGCGGTTATGCCATCCTCCTCGCCTTGGCCTCTATCATCTCCGTCTCGGCCTCGGTCATCGGCGGCATCCGCGCCGACCAGACCGCGAACCGCCGCAAGGTCACCCTGACTTCGGTCGCGGCGCTGATCCTTGGCACCTTCCTGATGACGGTGACCCCCGGCCCTTGGGTCTTTGCGCTCACCGCCGCCGTCCTGATCCCGATCAGCAGCATTACCTTTTCCCAGGTCTTCGCGCTTGCCCGCCTCGCCGCCACTCGCCACCCGGCCGAGGATCGCGACGGCATCATGGCCGTGATCCGCGCCCTGTTCGCGCTGCCCTTCATCCTCGTCCTCCCCCTCTGGTCCATCGCCTTTGCCGCCGGGGCGCCCATCACCCTGATCTTCCCGATGGGCCTCCTCCTCTCTGCCCTCATGCTGATTGCCGTCCTCCGTCTCTGGCCCCCCGACGGCACCACGCTCTGGGAGGACCGACCCTCCGGCCTGTCCTTCCGCGCTGCCCTGACCGAGATCGGTCATCCCCGCATCGCCGCCCGCGTTATCGCGCTGGGCGCGGTCTTCAGCGCATCGACCGTCTACATGGCCATCGTCTCCCTGGTCATGGTGCCCGAGGTCGGTCGCGGGACGCAGGACGTGGCGATCTACGTCGGTCTTGTTGCAGGCCTCGAAGTGCCCTTCATGCTGATGATCCCCAGCCTGACCCGCGGCATCCCGCGCACCCGCCTGATCTTCGCCGGGACCGCGCTCTATTGCGTCCACGTCGCACTCCTGCCGGTCCTCGCCGGATCACCCTTCGTCTGGCTTCTCGTCCTGCCTGCCGCCATCGGCGGCGCCGTGACGCTGACCGTGCCCATCGCCTACCTGCAGGACCTTCTGGCCGACCGGCCCGGGGCAGGGGCCTCGCTCATGGCGCTGCAACGTTTGGCCGGCGACGTGATCGCTGCCACCTGCTTCGGCCTTGGCACTGCACTGGCCGGATACGGCACGGTCGCGTTGCTTGGGGTCGCCGCGTCGCTGATCGGTGCCACCGCCCTCTGGCTCGCCGACCGCCGCTAGTTTCTGCGCAGCATCGGTGCAGAAATGCTGCGGCCCATGCTGCGCAGCAATAAAGCGGAATCAAAGGCTTGAGGGCGCTATTCCGCGGCCATCGTCCGCAGCTCCAGCGACAGGATCGCAGGCCCCGGCCCATCCGTCTCGGTCTCGTCGGTCAAGGCCATCGCCCCCCGGGTGGTCTCGCCGAACCCCGCCTCTGCCAGTGCGTCGCCAAACGCCGTCCCGCCCACTGCCCGAGTCCGGTCCAGCGCATCCTGCGCCAGATAGCTCAGGTCCTCCACCGGGCTTTGCGGGCGGGCCGGGGTCACCACGACCAGCATCCGCTCCTGCCCCAGCACGTCCGCCGAAATCTTGAACAGCCCCTTCTTCAGCTCATCCCCCGGCTGCAACCGTCCCGAGAACCAATGGCTGATCGACCAGTCCGCCCCGATATAGAGGACATTCACGTCCACCGGCCCCTCACCATTGTTCTTCGCCAGCACATGCACTTCGTCATCCGGCAGCAGCGTCGGGACCGGGGCGAAGGGCAGGGGCCGCAGCGTCCGGTCCTCAGGCGTGCGGGTCAGCAGCTCGACCTCCACATCCGGGTTTGATGCCCCCACCGCACCTGCCAGCTTCAGCAAGTTCTGCGCCCGCGCCATAGTGACCAGCGTATCCGCCAGCACCGCCGCCAGCTCTGCGCCGTCCTTGTCGCCCGTAGACACCGAGGGCGTCGCCTCAAGATCTTCCGCCAGCCCGGTCGAGGGCAGCACCCAGATCGCATCCGACCGCGGGCTGTCCGGCAGCACCGCCAGCCGCAAATCCGCCTCCTGATCCGCAGCGACGAACACCAGCCGAGGCCCCGTCGCCTCCTGCAAGCCGCCCAACGCCGCCAGCAAGGCATCCGCCGGACCCGTTCCCGCCGCAGGCAAGGCCACCGTCAAGGTGAAGTCCAGCGCCTCATCCAGCTTGCGCAGTGTGACGCCCTTCGGCAACTCCGCCGGAAGGGCCTTCCCGTCCCGCTCCAAAGCCTGACCTAGCGACGAAAACGTCTCGACCGAGGTCAGTTCCACATATCCCAGTGCCGCGTCATCCGCCGCCGCCGCCGACCCCATAACTGCCAGCACCGCGCCTTCGGTCAACCCATGCAAGCTCCCCGCCGGGATCGTGAACCCCGCCTCGGAAACCTCCGCCTGCCACTGCGAAACCCTTGTGCCCGCCGCGCCACCGAACACCACCTGATCCAGATCGCCCTCGAACAGGGGCGTCGACTTCGCCAGGTTCTTCACCGCATAGCGCCGCAGCACCTCTTGCCCCACCTGCCCGTAGGTCGCGTTCGGGTACTCCGCCAGCACCTCCATCAGCGTCCAGGTGAACACCCCTTGCGGCTTGCGGCCCGGCTTGCCCTTCGGCAGGTTCTTTTCTGGCGTCACCTCGTTCGTCTGCGCCGCGAAGAAGGCGACAAAGCTGCCCTCGCCGGAGCCGCCGTCGAACGGGGCCTCCACCTGACGAGGATCGCCGACGGACCGCGAGACCTCCACCGCATCGACGTCGATCCCCAGCGCGTCGGGCGGCAACTGTCGCACCCGCACCTCTTCGCCCGCCTCCACCGCCCGCGTCGCCGTCCCCGAATGACACGAGTCGAACACCGCCCAGACATTCGCGCCCTTCGCGCGCAGCCCGTCAATCAGCGCCCCGATCTCGTCATCGACCAGCGCGTTCTCGACCGCGCCCACCTGATCCGACCAGGGCCCGATGTCCACCGGCAGGAACAGCTCATCCAGCCCGTCGAGTTCCGTCGCCGGGTCCAGCGCCGGGGCCTGCGTGCCATGCCCCGAGAAATGCAAGTAGACGAAATCCCCCGGCTGTACCTCCGCCGTCAGTTCCGCAAAGGCCGCCCGGATCGCCGCTAGCGTCGGCGCCTCTGCCCCTGCAACCCCATCCGACAGCACCGTCACATGATCCTCGGCAAAAGCCACCGGAGCCTCTGTCGTCAGATACTGAGCCACCAGCTGCACGTCATTCGCGGGGCCCCGCAGCCACCACCGCTCCTCCAGCGCCGGATACTGGTTCGCGCCGATCAACAGCGCATAATTCTCCCGCGCCAGCGCAGGGGTGGCGGCAAGGCAAAGGGCAATGGTGAAAAGTGCTTTCATCAGTTTGTCATCAACGCATAGTCGGCCCCCGTCGGGCCCTTGTTTTCCACCTTCAGCGTGAAGGTCCCGGCGCTGGCAGGGGTCCAGCCGCAATAGGCGATGTGGCTGATGTCGGTGTCCGAACACACGAGCCGCCCCTTGTCGTCATAGACGCCCAGGTTCAGGTTCGTCGCCGCCTTCGCCTCGACATAGACCTCGGCATATTCGCCACCCCGGAACTCGATCGGTGGGTAGGTGTCGCCCTTGCCGTTGCCAAGCGAGCCGATGTTGTAGACCGGCCCCGAGGCCACGCCCTTCGTCGTCTCGACCCTCGCGTCTTCGATCAGCCCCAGCACGACCTCATCCCCGTCCGCCAACTCGGCGGCCGAGGCCAGCATCTCCTCCCACCCCAGCGGCGCTCCCTCTCCGGCCAACCCATCCACCGCCGCCCGGTCAGACGCTACCAGTGCCAGTGACTTGCGCAGCTTCGCTGCCGACAGCACCAGCAGCGGATCGCCCGCCGCCATCCCCGCCGCATAGGCCCGCGCGGACAGTTCGGCCACCTTCACCGGCGACGGGCCTTCCGCCCAGGCGGGCAGGGCCAGCGACATCACACAGACAGCAATCAAGTGGCGCATGGGAACACTCTTCCGGCTTTTGTTGCCCCGAACATGCGGCCCCGCCCCGCCCCTGTAAATGCCGGAATTCCAGATGACAGGTTTTGTCACGGGACCCGTCGTCTATGCCCCGCTAGCAAGACGGCATCGAGGCAGATCAAGGGTTTCCGACATGCAGAAGACGGCAAAGCGGCACAGACCGCTCAAATTCATCGAGGCGCTCGCCGCCCTTCTGGTCCTGGCGCTGGTCGCCGTGCTCAGCCCGGCCAGCGCCTCGCCGCTCGACGCCGCGATGGACAAGGTCTTCACCGTGCGGTCGAACGACAGCGAGGACCGTTTCCTCGGTTCGGCCTTCGTCTGGGCGGATGGCACCGTCGCCGTGACCAACGCCCATGTCGTGGGCACCGCCGAGGAGGTCCGCCTGATCGACCGCCACGGAACCGATCTCACCGCCCTCGTCATCGCCCGTGATCCCGTCCGTGATGTGGCTGTGATCTCCCTCCCCACCACGACCGAAGGCCTCCAACTCGCAGAAAACGCCCCCGCACTCGGCGACGAAGTATTCGCCCTCGGCGCCCCCCTCGGCATCGAGTTCACACTGACCGAGGGCCGCATCTCCACGCTCGCGCGCCAGACCGACATCGCTGTCCCGATGCTGATGCTGCAGCACGACGCCGCCGTGAACCCAGGCTCCTCTGGCGGGCCCTTGGTCGACGCTGAAGGCCACCTGATCGGCATGAACTCACAGATCGCCGACGGCAGCCGCATGTTCGTCGGGATCGCCTACGCCATTCCCACGGCCGAACTGCAACGCATCGTCCAGGGCCTCATCGAAGAAACCCTTCCGCCGTTCCCGACCCTCGGTCTCACCGCCCGCCCGGTGGACCGCCAGATCGCCGAAACCCTGAACCTCCCCGCGCAAGGACTCCTGATTGACGCCGTCGCCCCTGGCTCCCTCGGCGAAACCGCAGGCCTCAAGGCAGGCGACATCATCACCCAGGCCTCCGGCACAACCCTCACCCTTCCGGGCGACTTCGCCTTCGCCATCGAAGCCGCCAGCGCTGATGGTGAAGCGACCCTGACCATCCTTCGCTCCGGGCAAGAACAGACCGTCACCCTTGCCCTGACTGACACCGAACCCACTGGCCTGCGGACCCGCGAGGCTCCCCGTGCGCCAGCGACAGTCACCTCCTACACCTTCGCCGAACTCGGCGTGACGCTGGACGACAAAGGTACCGTGACCGCCCTCACCGACAACTCCCCCGCGCTCCTCGCCGGCCTCGCCAAGGGCGACCGCATCCTTGCCATCAACGGCACCGCGCAGGACCTTGCCACATACCAACTCACCGCCCCCGCGCTTCTCCTCCTGCAATCCCCCGGCGGCCAGACCCGGCACATCCGCCTCGACCCCTGGCACGCTCCCGAAGGCGTCCGGCCCGTGGGCGGCGCAAATGTCCTTGACCCCGACGTGGTGGTGTTTTGAATGACCGCAATGGACCGCATCCTCATCATCGAAGACGACCCCGAGACCGCCGCCGCCATCCGCGCCGAGGCAGAGGCGCTGGGTTGCGCCACCGACCACCGCGACACCCTCCCCTCCGGCATCGAGGCCGCCACCAGCGCCCAATACAACGTCATCGTCCTCGACCGCATGCTACCAGGCGGCGACGGGGTGGACGCGATGGCCCGCATCCGCGCCGGGGGCTCTACCGCGCTGATCCTGATCCTCTCCGCCCTGGGACGGGCCGCCAACCGCGTCGAGGGGCTTGAGAAGGGCGCCGACGACTACCTCCCGAAACCCTTCGAGCCCGAAGAGCTTCGCGCCCGCCTGCGCGCCCTCCTGCGCCGCGGCACGATCCAGGTCCTCGACAACGACCTCCTCGCCTTTGGTGACGTCGAAATCCGCCTCAAGGCCCGCACCGTCCACGTCAAGCGGACCCACGTCCCGACCAGCCCCAAGGAGTTCGAACTCCTAACCTACTTCGCCCGCAACGCCGGTCAGGTCGTCACCCGCATGCAGCTTCTGGAAAACGTCTGGAACCTGCACTTCGACCCCGGCACCAACGTCGTCGACGTCCACGTCGGCCGCCTCCGCCGCAAGCTGGAGGATGCCGGGGCCACCGCGATCCAGACCGCCCGGGGCGAGGGCTACATCTTCGCCCCCCTCCCCGCGTGACCACCGCCAGACCCTTTGCCGCAAGGGCCACCCTGCGCCTCGCCGCCCTGATGGCGCTGGCGGTGACCGTCCTCTCCCTCGCTGCGATGGCCCTGCAATACCGGCTGGTCGAGGCCCGCCTGATGGCCGCCCAGCAAAGCCTGCTGACCGCCGACCTGAACGGCCTCGCCGCCCTCTACGACCAGCGCCGCATCATCGCCCTGCGGCAGGCCATCGACTACCGCGCCACCGCCGCCACCGGCGACGAGATGCTTCTCCTGATGGACCGGAACGGCCAGACCCTTGCCGGAACCCGCAAGGACTGGCCCGCAACTCTCGCCCCCGCCGGGGAAGGTTTCACCACCGACGGCGCGGTGGAGTTCACCGAAGACGAAACCCGCTGGCTCGCCGTGGCCCGCGCCCTGCCGGGCGGCTTCCCCCTTCTCGTCGCCCGCAGCCTGCAACCCGTCGACGACACCCTCGGCGCCCTTCGCCGCGGGATGCTCGGCCTCCTCGGCGCCCTCCTAGTCGCGGGCAGCGCCGTCGGCTGGCTTGCCGCCCGCAGCGTGATGGCAAGGATCAACCGCATCAACACCCTGGCCGACCGCGTTGCCGACGGAGCCCTTGACGCCCGCCTCCCCGGCCCCCGCTCCGACGACGAATTCGGCCTTCTCGAAACCCATGTCCACGCGATGCTGGACCGGATCGAAAACCTCAACCGCGCCACCCATCGCCTGTCTGACACCATCGCGCACGAATTGCGCACCCCCCTCAACCGGATGCTGCAAAAGCTCTCCAAGATCGAAGGCCAGGACGACCTCACCGCCGACCTCAAGGCCGAGATGCGCCAGGCCATCCGCATGTTCGACAGCCTGCTCGACATCAGCCGGGCCGAGGCCGACCAGGGCACCGGAGGCGGCCTTGTCCCCGTCGATCTCTCCACCGTCGCGGCCGAAGTCTGGGACCTTTACGACCCCCTCGCCGAAGACAAGGGCCTGCAAACCGAGGCGCACATCGCCCCCGGACAACAAATCCTTGGCGACCGCAATCTGATCGCCCAGGTCCTGTCGAACCTCCTCGACAACGCCATCAAATACTGCGCCGACGGTGATCACCTGACCCTCACCCTCACCCCCGAAGACGACCGCATCCTGATGCGCATCGCCGACACCGGCCCCGGCCTCCCCGAGGACCTCAAGCCCGAAGCCTTCGACCGTTTCACCCGCGCCGAGCGCGACCGCGCCACCCCCGGCCATGGCCTCGGCCTCGCCCTCGTCCGCGCCATCGCCGCCCGGCACGGGGCACGCCTCACGCTTCCGCCCAGCGAAAAGGGTTTCGCGCTTGAAATCCGCTGGCCAAGGCTGCAGCAATCGGACTGACCCCACGGAGTCCCGATGCGCCGCGCCCTTCTTCCCCTTCTCCTCCTCCTCGGCTGCGCGCCCTGGAACCAGCCGCAGAACCAGCCCCTGACGGGAGAGAACGCGCCCCTCACCGATACCCTGACTGCAGGCGACGGCGAGCTTTACGTCGGCCTTGCCTTCTCGGGCGGCGGGATGCGCGCCACAGCCTTCGCCTACGGGATGCTGCAGGAACTCCAGGCCGCCCAGACCGGCACCCCGAACGGCCTTCTGGACAACGTCCACCTCGTCTCCGGGGTCTCCGGCGGGTCAGTCATGGCCGCGCAGCTTGGCCTCAACGGCCCACAAGGGATCACCGGCTTCCGCGAGAGATTCCTCATCACCAACGCCGAAGCCTACATGACCACCTCGGGCTTCAACCCCCTGACCATCGCCAAGGGCATCGCCGGGGGCGTGAACGGCCGCGACACCTTTGGCCGCTACCTCGACGACACGCTGTACAAGGGCGCCACCTTCGCCGACCTTCGCCGGTCGGGCATCAAGACCTGGATCAACGCCACCGACATGGCGAACAACACGCCATTCCTGTTCAGCCCGGAAACCTTCGACGCCCTCTGCTCCGACCTCTCGAAGGTCAAACTCTCCGAGGCCGTCGCCGCCTCCGCCGCCTTCCCGCTGGTCTTCACCCCCATCGTGCTGGAGGCACACCACAAACAGTGCGCCTACAAGGAACCCGACTGGCTCACCGCCGCCCGCTACAACCCCGAAGCCACCGCCGCCATGCGCGCCCATGCCCGCGCCCTGGAAAGCTATACCAACCCGGACGAGGTGAAATTCGTCAAACTCCTCGACGGCGGCATCACTGACAACTTCGGCACCACCGGCCTTGCGGTCGAGCGCGCCCGCGCCCAGGTCCCCTATGCTCCCCTGACCGCCGAGGAAGCCGTCAAGCTGAAGCGCATGCTCTTCCTCGTCGCCAACGCAGGCGTCGACAAGGACTACGACTGGACGCGCAAGGTTGAAGGCCCGGGCGGCGTCAACCTCGCCATGTCCATCGCCACCTCCGCCATGTCCGCCGCCTCCCGCTCCGGCTACGACTCCATGCGGGGGGAACTCCGCCTGTGGGAATCCGAACTCATCGAATGGCGCTGCGCCCTGCCGCTGGCCGAGGTCCGCAAGCTGCGCGGCAGCACGCAAGGCTGGGACTGCAAGGACGTCAAGCTTTTCGTGGGCGAGGCCAGCTTCGCCTCCCTCCCCACCGCGCTGCGCGACAAACTCGACGCCGTCCCCACCCGCCTGAAACTGCCAACCGATCAGGTCGACATGGTGATCGAAGCCGGCCGTCTCGCCACCCGCGCCACGCCCGAGTTCAACGGCTTCCTCGCCTCCCTGTCGGGCAACGACGTGGAGACCCGCATCCAGGACGGCATCGCCGCCGGAGGCCGCCGGGTGACGCCGGTCAACTGAAGGACGCCGTCGCGCAGGGTGAACGACCGCCCACAGGCGCAAGCCCGGACCCGGATGGATTACGCCCGCCAAGGGCGCCCCCTCACCCCTTGGCGGGAGGGTCGGGGAGGGGGCCGCAGCATGACAAATTGCGTCATCCGCAGCACCCCACTTGCCCCATGTCTGGCCAAGGGTAATCTGCCGGCATCATGCGCGCACCTTTCGCCCTGGTCCTTTGCACAACCCTCCTGGCCCCCCCGGCCCAGGCCGAGATCCGTGCCGTCATCGTCGGTGTCTCCGACTACCTCACTCTCGACGCCGACCTGAAAGGCCCTGCGAACGACGCCCGCCTGATGGCCGAAACCCTGATCGCCCGCGGCGTCTCCCCAGCCGCGATCACAGTTCTCACCTCCGACCCGACCGACCTGCCCACCGGCATCACGACCGGCCAGCCGACCCGCGCCGAAATCCTTGGCGCGCTCGAAACGGCGACCGAGGCCTCCACCAAAGGCGACACCGTCGTCTTCACCTTCTCCGGCCACGGCGCCCAGGCCCCGGACCTCTCCGGCGACGAAGGCGGCGGCTATGATGAGCTTCTCCTCTCCGCTGACGCCACAGGCTGGAAGGGCGCGATCGGGTCCGTCGAAAACGCAATCATCGACGACGACCTTCAGGCCTGGGCGCAAGCGACCCTTGCCAAGGGCATCCAGGTCATCGGCCTGATCGACGCCTGCCACTCCGCCACCGGCTTCCGCGCCGTGGGCGGGCAGGGGGTTGCCAAGGTCATCGACGAAGCGCAACTCGGCATCCCAGACGACGTGGTCCCCGTTGCGGGAACCCCCGCCCCGCCGCTCTCTGGGGATTTCGTCTTCCTCTACTCCTCGCAGTCCGACCAGCGGTCTTTCGAATATCCGATGCCAGACGGCACCTGGCACGGCGAATTCACCCTGCGGCTTGCACAAACCCTGCGCGCCGCGCCGTCGGCCTCCTGGGCGCAGATCCTCTCCGCAACCACCGAGGCAATGGTGCAAGGCCCCGCCCGCCAGATGCCCGACGGCGAAGGGCCGCTCTTGACGGCGCAAGTCTTCGGCACCGGCCCGACCACCACCCGCTTCCCCCTCGAAGCTGGCAAACTCGCCGCGGGCCTCCTCGACGGCCTGACCGAAGGCGCCGAGCTCACCCTTTTCGCCACCCCCACCGGCGGCGATCCCCTCGCCACCATGACCCTCACCAACGTCACCGCGCGTGAGGCGACCCTCTCCGCCCCTCCGCCCATCAGGGCGCAATGGGCCGAACTCACCTCCGCCCCGGCCCCCGCGCCCCTGACCCTCGCCGCCCCCGTCCTGGCCGATCCCGGCGACCCGCACGACTACTCCGCCTGGACCGCTGCCCTGCCCGAACCGGGCGCAACCCCCGACCTCGTCCCGATCCTCACCGACGACACCCTGGCCCTCGCCGGACCGGACGGCACTCTGGACCCCCAAGGCCCCGGCTCCACCCCCCGCCTCCGGCTTGAGCCCGGCGAGACCCCCGCCGATGCCGTCGAACGCAGCCTCACCCAGGCCGCCCACGGCCTCGCCATCCGAAAGACCCTTGCCGGGGCCACCGGCCGCAGCCTCACCGGCAAGGCCCCCCTCGCTGTCACCATCGACCGCCGCGCCGCCGTATCATGCGACCAGCCCGGCCCCGCCACCCCCTTCGACCCGGATGAGCCCGTCGCCCCCTGCGACCAGCTCTGGCTCACCATAACCAACGCCTCCGGCACGGCGCAGGACGTCTCCGTCCTCTACTTCACCGCCGATTTCCGCGTGCAGCCGATCTACCCCACCCAGAACCTCTCGAACCGCCTGGCCCCGGGAGAGACCACCCGGATCGGCCTGCAAATCGAACCTGACAGCACGGCCGGGCTGGAGGAAATCTGGACCCTGGCCGTCCCCGCCACCCCCGATGCCCCCCGCGTCGACCTGACCCGGCTGGCCACCAACGACACAACCCGCGCCACGCCCCCCGACCCGATGACCGCCTGGCTGGAGGCCCGCCTCGACCCCGATGCCACCAGCCGGGGCTTTACACTTAAACCCGCCCCCCTGACGATGCTGCGCCAGGTCCTGCGCCTGACACCGGGCGATCCACCCCCCGACCCGACCATGGAGAACTGACGATGACCCTCCGCCGCGCCGCCGCGCTTCTGGCCCTCCTCGCCGCTCCCGCGCTGGCCGAGGACGCGCCCTTCGCCCCGACCGAAGCCGTCACGTCCTCACCCTTCCTCTACGCCAAATCCGGTGCCAAGGCCGCACGTGCCACTCACGCCACCGAAGCCGGCGCCAAGGTCATCGGCGGCGAGGTCGCAGCCGAAGGCGCCTGGCCCTGGCAGGTCGCCCTCCTTGTCGGCGGCGCCCCTGTCTCCACCGACGCCCAGTTCTGCGGCGGCTCCATTGTGCTCGACCGCTGGGTCCTCACCGCCGCCCACTGCATCCACATGCCGCAGGCCGACGGCAGCTTCGCCGACCTGAAACCGACCGAAGTCTCCATCCTCGTCGGCACCAACACCCTGACCGAAGGCACCGGCGACCTGATCCCGGTCGAGGCGGTCTTCCGCCACTCCTCCTATTCCGGCGGCCAGTTCGACTTCGACATCGCCCTCATCAAGCTATCCCGCGCCCCCCAGGTCCCCTTCCAGACCATCGAGGTCCCCGACGCCGAATACGGCGACCTCCTGAACCAGCAGGGCGTCACCACCATCGTCACCGGCTGGGGCCTGACCGAAGGCGCGCAACCCACGCCGGAACTGCGTCAGGCCCAGATCCAGGTCCTCGACCGCGAGCTTTGCAACACCGCCATGCTGGAAGCCCGCGCCGAAGATGCGGCGGGTGGCTTCGGCTATGCCGTCCAGACCCTCGGCGTCGCCGAACAGGACGCCTACGCGATCTGGGACGAGCTGATGGCCAAGGCCCCGAAACCCGTGTCCGAAAACATGATCTGCTCCGGCACCTTCGAGGGCGGCAAGACCTCCTGCAACGGCGACTCGGGCGGCCCCCTAGTTGTGCCGGTCGAGGGTGGCGGCTACATCCAGGCCGGCATCGTCAGCTGGGGCCTCTCCGCCACTACCGGCCGCGGCTGCGAGGAAACGGCGCTCTTCTCCGCCTACACCAACATCTCGAAGTTCGTGCCTTGGCTGAACGAGGTGATCGAGGGGAATCCGTAGGGGCCGGTGGCGGAGCTCAGGGCAGTTCTTGCCCGCCGCGCGGCAAAGGCGGTGCCAGACATGCCGAGTGCGCTGCCTTCGGGAAGACGACGCGCCTCAATCCTCTGGCAAGCAGTCGAACGTGGTGAGGACCGGGACCACGATGGCAGCCAGGATCGCCCCATCCTTTCCCGGCGCATCAAGGTCAGCCTCCGAAGCGTCGTCCAATCCGCCGAAGCCCAGTGCCACCACTTGCCCCGAAGGCTTGGCCTTCACAATCAGCCCCGGCCTGGTGGCCGATTCCGGTCGAGCGCAACGCGTCAGGCCCCGCAGCGTCTCCGAGTGTTCGAGAGCCTTGAACTCGGCCTCAAGCCGATCGAATGTCGCGCGGTCGGGCACGGCAAGTCCGGTATCGGTTGGGCCAGCCGGACCCTTGTCCACGCTGACCGACATGGCATCGCCCTCCGCGTCGCGGATGTGAAGGAACCCCAGACCAGAGACCGGATCGCGGCATTCGTGGATCGAGTTATCGACATTCAAGGCTTGCCGACAGTCAAAGCGCGTCAGGTCCAGACGTCCATCTTGCTGGACCCCCGAGAGAAGCGCACCGACAAGCGCCTCCAACTCCTGCCCCTGCACCGGTCCTGAAAGGCTAAGCGCCACCAGCGCTGTGGTGCAGACCCTGCCTGGAGTCGCGACAGAACTGATTAACCGATGATGAAAGTCCACAATTAACCCATTGATTTAATGGCGCAAGGCCAAGCTGTCCTGCGTGGACACCCCCCTCAGATCCCCATCCCCACCTTCCGCCCCTCATGGAAGGCATAGGCTGCCAGCCTCGGCGCCGTGCAGTCCCCCACCCGGTGCATCACCTTCCCCGGCAGGCTCTCCGGCAGCACATCGAACGCCCGGTTCGTCGTCGCCATCACCAGGCCCGAGGCGGGGATCACCTCCTCCTCCCCTGTGAGGAAACTCCGCACCGTCACCCCGTTCCCGTGCCACCTGACCAGCCGATGCTCCGCCAGCATCCGCACCCCCAAGGCCCCCAGCCGCCGCCGCACCACCCCATCCGCCGCCGTCCGGGCCAGCTCCTTCCCCACGAAGGCCTCTGGGGTGACGATGGTCACCTTCCGACCCGCCTCCGCCAAAGCCCAGGCCGTCCCAACCCCGCGCCAGTTGCCGCCCTCAACATAGACCACCACCGCGTCGCCCAGCCGCGCCTCCCGCCGCATGACCGCTTCGGGCGACCACACGCCCCCCGCCTCGATCCCCGGCAGGCTTGCCTCCTGCGGAACCCACCGCTGGAACCCCGTCTCATCTGGCAGCGAGCCCGTCGCCACGATCACAACCGAGGCAGGATGCCCCGCCACCTCCTCCGCCTCCAGAAACGTGTTCAGCCGCAGCCGCACGCCCAGCCGGTCAAACTGCCGCTCATACCAATCCAGCAGCTCCAGGATCTGCCCTCGCCGCGGCTGCATCCCCGCCAGCCGGAACTGCCCCCCGACGACGCCGGAGGCCTCCACGATCTCCACCCGATGCCCCCGTTCTGCCGCGACCCGCGCCGCCTCCAGCCCGGCAGGCCCCGCGCCGACCACCAGCACATCTTTTGGCTCGACGGCAGCCGAGAACCGATCCCCACCCCATTCAAACTCCCGCCCCGCCGACGGGTTGATGAGACAGGAAATCCAGTAGTCCCGCGACCGCCGCCCCCAGCACATCTGGTTGCACGAGATGCACCCCCGCACGTCTTCCGGCCGCCCCTCCGCCACCTTCCGCGCCAGATGCGGGTCGGCGATCTGGCCGCGCACGATCGACACCAGATCCGCCAGCCCCGAGGCAATGATCGCCTCGCCGTTCTCCGGCGTCCTGACCCCCGCCTCCGAGGTCACGACAGCATGCTTCAGCACCCCCTTCAGCTGCGCAGTCAAAGGCGTCGTCAGCTTCTCGCCATGCGTGAAGGGCGGGATGATCGCCTCGAATTCCAGGTACGACCCGGCCCCCACCGTGACATAATCCACATGTCCCGTCCGGTCATGCAGATCGAGGATCTCACACAGCGCCTCGGCCCCCAGCGTGACCTCGTATGCCTCGGAATAGCTGACCGCCAGCCCCACGACGAAATCCTCGCCACAGGCCCGCCGCACTCGCTCGATCAACTCACGCGAGAACCGCGTCCGGCCCTCCAGCGACCCGCCCCACTGGTCCGTCCGCTGGTTCGACCAGGGCGTCCAGAACTGATCCAGCAGCGAGTGATAGGCCGCCCAGACCTCAACCCCCTGAAACCCCGCCGCCTTGGCCCGCACCGCCGCCGCGACATGGGCGTCCAACAGCTCCTCGACCTCCGCCCCAGTCATCGCATGCGACCCATCGCTGTCATGGTACGACGGCCCGCCCGAGGGCGACCAATGCGGCGCGAAGCTCAGGTCGGAATCGCCATGCGCGCCGATGTGGTAAAGCTGCTGGATGATGACCGCGCCCGCATCCTTCACCTCGTCGGTGATGGTGCGAAAGGCCGGGATCACCGCATCATCAGAGTGAAGGAAGTTGCCCCGCGTCAGCACCCCAGTCCGGTGCACCGGCACGGGTTCGGCTACCACCATCGCCGCCCCGCCAAGGGCGCGCTCCAGCAGGTACTTGCCGAAGCGTGGCCCCGGAATCCCCTGATCCGACATGTTCGCGGTATGTGCCCCGAAGACGATGCGGTTGCGCAAGGTGTGGTCGCGCAGTTTCAGCGGGGACATCAGGCGGGGATGCTGGGTCATGGCGGCCTCCATTCCGGCCCATGTCAGCCAATCTCGACAGTTGTGTCAAGTTTCTCGCGCGGGTGCGTCCGGGACCAATTTACTTCGAAGAAAATTGCAAATTCCTTCGAAGGAATTTGGCCCCGGCCCGACCGTAGCCCCTTACTCCGCCGCGACGTCCCAGCCTGAAATCGCCTTGACCTCCAGGAACTCCTCGATCCCCCAGACGCCACCTTCCCGCGCCCGGCCGCTGGCCTTGACGCCCCCGAACGGAGCGCCCGCCCCACGCGATTTGCCGTTCATCTCGACCATCCCGGCCCGCAGCTGCCGGGCCAGCCGGTTCCGCCGCGCGCCGTCCTGCGACTGGACGTAGTTCGTCAGCCCATAGGGCGTGTCGTTGGCGATCCGCACCGCTTCCTCTTCGCTGTCGAAGGGGATCATGCACATCACCGGCCCGAAGATCTCTTCCCGCTCGATGGTCATGCCCGGCTTCACATCGGCAAAGATCGTGGGGCGGACGTAGTAGCCCTTGTTCATCCCCTCGGGCAGGCCCAGACCCCCGGCCACCAGCCGCGCGCCTTCGTCGATGCCCTTCTGGATGTAACCCTGGATCTGGTCCCACTGGCGTTTGTTCACCACCGGCCCGATATGCTTTCCCGGCTGGCTGGCCGGACCGACCTTGATGCCGTTCGCCACCTCCGCCGCAATCTCCACCGCCCGGTCGTAGAACCCCCGCTCCACCAGCATCCGCGACGGCGCGTTGCAGGACTGGCCCGAGTTGTTCATCATGTGCCGCACGCCACGTTCGACCGCGCGGGCGTCGGCATCGGCGAAGACAAGGTTGGCGCCCTTGCCGCCCAGTTCCAGCGTCACACGCTTCAGGGTCTGCGCTGCGGCGGCGGAAATCGCGCGGCCCGCCCGCGTGCTGCCGGTGAAACTTATCATCTCGACATCCGGGTGGCTCGACAGCCGCGTGCCGACACCGGCCCCGTCGCCGTTCACCAGGTTGAACACGCCCGGCGGAATCCCTGCGTCATGGCAGAATTCTGCAAAAAGCATGCTGGACAGCGGCGATTCCTCGGACGGTTTCAGCACACAAGTGCAACCGGCCAGCAGCGCCGGGATCACCTTCAGCGTCACCTGGTTCATCGGCCAGTTCCAAGGCGTGATCAGCCCAACGACGCCAATCGGCTCCAGCGCGATCATCGTGTCGGGCGCGTGCGGTCCAAGGGGGCGCACCCATTCCATGTGGTCGAAGGCTTTCAGGAAGTTCTTCAGATGCCAGGGCAGGCATTCCGCCTGGTCATTGCGGCTCATGTCGATGGGGGCGCCCATCTCGATGCTGATGGCCTGGGCCATCTCTTCCTTGCGCTTGTTGTATTGGTCGAGAATGCCCTCCACGACCTTGCGGCGCTGGGCCGGATCGGTTGCCGCCCAGCCCGGGAATGCCACCTTCGCCGCAGCGACGGCACGGTCGGTATCCGCCTCGGACCCCAGCGAGATCACCGCGCAGACGTCTTCGGTCGAGGGGTCAATGACCGGACAATCCTTCGGAACCAGCGGAGCGACCCATTTACCGTCGATGTAGAACTCACGCTTCACGATCATGGCTGGCCTCCGGTGGGGTGAAATTTGATCATATTCTGACAGGTGCGGGCCGTGGCCACAAGGGCAGGGACAAAGCTTGACAAATCCCTAAGGTCCGCAGGTAACGCATTGATTGCAAAGGCTGCGAAACTCCGTCCACAGTGGACAGCCTACTCCAAGGGCCGAACCATCGTGGTGGAGGACGCGAATCCGAACAGGAACCGCAGCACCCCCAGCTCCTCGGTCCGCACCGCCCGGAACCCCTGCCGTTCATACAGCGCCCGCGCTCGGAAATTCTCCTGGACCACGTCCAGCCGGACCGCCCCATAGCCTCGCTCCGCCGCCTCCTGATACAGCGCCGCCAGCAACCTGGAGCCGACCCCTTTGCCCCGATGGGCCTTCGAGACGCAGATTCCATCAATCAGGAACCGGTCGTTGTCGACCTCCCGTCCCAGCGCCCAGAGGATGCTGCCCCGCAGCCTGCCTCCGACCCTTCCGTAGACCTCGGTCAGGTCATCCCACGACCCGCCCGCAAAGCTTCCCGCCGGGGTCTTGTAGCCCGCGATTCCGATCAGCTCGCCCCCGTCCCCCACGGCCGAGAAACAGAGGTCACCTCGGATCACCCGCTCGAAGAACCGCAACGCCCGCTCATCCGGTCCCAGCACCCGCCCAAGCTTGCCGCCGAACGCCTCCCAATACAGTCGTGCGGCCTGCGGGCGAAGCTCGGGGTGGAGGCCGCGGAAAACGGTCACGGCCATGTCAAGGCCTCGACCAGAAGGGGAGCATGGTGGGCACCAAGGATCCACCCTTCCTCGGCCGCCTCCGGGGGGGCCTCGAACAGCGGCGAAAGCCGGTCCGCCCGCGCCAGCTGAAACAGCGCTCGCGATAGAAGCCGCACCTGCGCCTGGTCGGCGGTCAGTCCCTCCGCGTTCGCCAGGATCGCCACCGGCCCTGCCAGCAGAGAGGGGTAGACTTCGGCCAGTACCACCGGGGCATCTGGGGCAGCGAAGGGCCATACGGCGACATCGGGAAGCTGGGCAAGCCGATGGATCATCGGCAGACCCAAGAGGCTTTGCGAGCCGACTGAACCCGGATTGAACAGCATCCAGGGGGATTTCGCCCGGGGCACGGCGGCCTCGGCGGCACGGGTTTCCGACAGGCCAAGCGCGGCGTAGTCGATCCCGGCGCGGCGGAAGGGAAGGCCGGGCCAGCTTTGCCCGGAAGGATGGCTCCAGAATGGTCCTGGGCCTTCGGGGAAGGCGGCGTTGATCCGGGTGGCGACCTCGAAGCGGTTGTTGCGGTTGTCCTGATCGGTGATCGCCCTGGAGAGCCAGTGCCAGACGGCTTCGGCCCGCGCTTCACCTGTCAAGCGCGCGGCGAACCCCCCCGGGTAGCCCATCGCGAAATCGAAGCCGATCAAAAGGCGCTGGCCGGCGGCGCTGGCGGTGTCGATCAAGGTCACCAGCTGTGCCTCGGCAGCGGCGCGGGTGCGGTGGTGCCATTCGGCCCCGCCCTCGGCGTCGTGGCAGCCGATCCAGACCGCATTGGCCCGGTTGGTCAGGCTGGTGGGCAGGTTCGCCGCCGACCAGTCGACCACGATCACCCGGTCAAACAAGCCCCGCCTCGCGCAGGATGAAATCCGCCACGGCCCGCGTGTCGTTCAGGTCCAGCACCGGCACGGGCAGCGTAAGCACCGCATCCGTCGCCACCGCCCGCACCAGCGGATCGCCGGGCTGGATCAGCGGCTGGCCGGTCTCCTCGCGCCAGACCTCGACCTTGGGGTGGGCGTCGCGCTTGTAGCCCTCGACCAGCACCAGATCGACCGGGGCCAGCCGGGTCAGCACGGCGGGCAGTTCCGGTTCCGGCCCCCGGTGTTCCACCAGGATCGCCAGACGGTCCGCCGAGGCGAGCACGACCTCGCGCGCCCCCGCCTGGCGATGCCGCCAGGTGTCCTTGCCCGGCTGGTCCAGGTCGACGTCGTGATGGACGTGCTTGACGGTGGACACGCTGAACCCCCGTTCGGTGATCTCGGCCACCAGCCGTTCCATCAGGCTGGTCTTGCCCGAGTTCTTCCAGCCGATCACGCCATAGACCTTCATGCCGCGCCTTTCAGCATGGCCTCGGCCTGGGCCAGGTCTTCGGGCGTGTTGAGGTTCAGGAAGGCGCGCGGGTCGGGGAACTGCGCGCGGGCGGCGTGGTGGGTCTCGGTAAAGCGGGTGACCTTCGCCTGACCTTCGGCAAGGTACGCCGAAAGGGCAGGGGCCAGACCCACCGGCCAAAGCGCCGTCGCGGGGTGGTCGCCGGTAGGATCTGCGGCCAGTGCAAGCCCAGAGGGCGAGGCCTCGGCAGCCAGCAGCAGTTGTGGCACGAGGTCCCCCGGCAGGAAGGGTGTATCGACGGGGGTGGACACGACATGCGTCGCCCCCATCCGGGCGGCGGCGGTCAAGGCCGCAAGGATGCCGGACAGCGGGCCTTGCGGGGCGGCATCGGCCACCACCTGACAGCCGAAGCCCGAAAACCGTGACGCATCGCCGTTGGCCGAGATCAGCACCCGTTCGACCTGCGGCTCCAGCCGGTCAAGCAGATGGGCGATCAGCGGGCGCCCGGCCAGACGGACCAGCGCCTTGTCAGCCCCCATGCGCCGCCCCTCACCGCCTGCAAGGATTACCCCGAAGATGCGCACTGCGCCAGCCTTCCCAATGGTCACGGAGGCGCACCCTACCGCATCCCGCGCCCGGTTCAAGCAAGCGCCGCCCGCTAAAGCGGGGTCCCGTCGCGCTGCACCAGAAGGACACCGTGATTGTCGTCGGCATCGTCGTCGGTGATCACCCGGGTCGAAACACCCGGCAGGCGGCCGAAGGCATCGGACAGCTTCTTGGGGTAGAAGGTCTGCGGCAGCGATTCAAATCCCGGAACCCCCCGCAGGATTGACGAAGTCGCCTGGGTGCACATCGCCTTCGGCACCGCCCCATAGGCCTTGACCCGTTGCATCACCAGTTCGGCCACCTCCGGAGAGACGTAGATCGTCTGCTCGATCGTGTTGTAGGTGATGCGGGTATGGTAATCGAGATAGAAGGCCACCGCCTTGTCGGTCATCCCGAAATGGACGTCATTCCGTTCGGGAAGCTTCGGGTGATACCAGGTTCCCGCAGGATCGAAGATCACCCGCTCGGAGCCATTGACCAGAATGGCCGAATGTGCGCCGGACCCGGTCCGCGTGTTCACCACTGTGTACAGCGTGATCGACGGCGGCTGTTCCGAAAAGTAGCGGACAGCGTCGACATGGTCCTGGGGCGCCCATTTCGGCTCGGCCCCGCAAGCGGCAAGGCCGAAGGCGAGGACAAGGCAGGACAGAAGGCGAAGCAGGCGACCCACCACGATGCAGTGGCTCAGGCGTTCACGAGGCCCATGAAGATCAGGACGCCGATCGCGATGCAGGCCACCCAGATCGACATGCGGATGAAGCCCGCGAAGGTCTTCTCCTGCGCGCGGATGTCCATCGAGCCATGAACGTGGTCTGCGTTGTGATGATCGGCCATGGTCGCGTTCCCTTGAATGCTGGTGTTTGACAGCCTGATACCGGATTCTCGGCGGGCTGTCACGGGGTCCGACTTCGGCGCGACACATCGTCCGGTGCGTCTCGTGCGGCGGTGCCGTCTTGCCAGTCACTATCAGGAACAGCGACCGCCCCCGGTAGGACTATCCGACGGAGCCGTCACCGGAATCACCCCCAAGCCAGCCTGCGTCCAACTGAAACCCGATCCGGCGCGGAGTGTCGGCTTCCTCCTCTTTCGGCACCGCGCGCAAGGTCACCGACAACTGCGTCACATGCTGGATCAGCTGCGTCTTCGCCCCGGCTTCGTCCCGGCCGTAGAAGGTGATGATGTCGGGGTCGAAATAGCCCAGGCCTTCGATCCGCAGCACGCCGGTTTCGTCCCCGGCAAACCCCATCGCGATTTCCTGCTTGGCATCCAGCTCGGCCTCGAACTGGCGGATGTAAGCCACCAGCCGGTCATGCGCCCATTCGGCGGGGCTCTTCGCTTTGGCGGGGGCCTTCTTGGCGGCAGGTTTCCTGGTAGTGGCCATCGGCAGCGTCCTTCCTTGGGCTTTGCCCAGAGAACCAGATATCCCGTCGCCCGCAAGGGGTCAGGACAGCCCCGCCTCGGCCTCGATCTGGGCTTTCGACTTCCGCGCGCGTTCGGTAGCGGACTTCAGCTGCCCGCAGGCTGCCATGATGTCCTCACCGCGCGGGGTGCGGATCGGGGTCGCATAGCCCGCGTGGTAGATGATGTCGGCAAAGGCATGGATGCGGTTGCCCGACGACCGCTTGTAAGGCGCGCCGGGCCATTCGTTGAACGGGATCAGGTTCACCTTGGCCGGGATGCCCTCCAGCAGCTTCACCAGCCGGTGCGCGTCTTCCTTGGTGTCGTTCACCCCGTCCAGCATCACATATTCGAAGGTGATCCGCTCGCTGTTCGACAGGTTCGGATAGGCCTTCAGCGCCTCCAGAAGGGTGGCGATGTTCCACCGCTTGTTGATCGGGACCAGGACGTCGCGGACTTCATCGGTCGTCGCATGGAAGCTGATCGCCAGCTGGCAGCCGATTTCCGTCGCGGTGCGGGCGATTTCCGGCACAACCCCGCTGGTGGACAGCGTGATCCGACGGCGGCCAAGGGCGATGCCTTCGCCGTCCATCACGATCTGCATCGCGTCGCGGACGTTCTCGAAGTTGTAGAGCGGCTCGCCCATGCCCATCAGGACGATGTTCGAAACCAGCCGCACCTCCTCTTTCGGAGCCCCCGGCACCGGCCATTCGTCCAGATCGTCGCGGGCCATCATCACCTGGCCGACGATTTCCGCCGCCGTCAGGTTGCGGACCAGCTTCTGCGTGCCGGTGTGGCAGAAGGAGCAGGTCAGCGTGCAGCCTACCTGGGATGAGATGCACAGCGTGCCCCGGTCGGTTTCCGGGATATAGACCACCTCGACCTCATGCCCGCCCGCGATGCGGACCAGGTATTTGCGGGTGCCGTCTTCGGAAATCTGGCGGGTCACCACCTCGGGGATCTCGATGGTGAAGTTGTCGGCCAGCAGCGCGCGGTAGTCCTTGGCCAGGTTCGTCATCAGCGCAAAGTCTCGGACGCCCCAGTGGTAGACCCATTGCCAGACCTGGCCCACGCGCATCTTGGCCTGCTTTTCGGGCGTGCCCGCGGCGATCAGGGCCTCGCGCAACGCCGCGCGGGTCAGGCCCACGATGTTGGTCTTGTCCGACGCTGGCAGCTTGCGCGAGATCGTCAGCACGTCTTGCGTGATCGGGGTGGTCATTTGGCAGATCCTTGAGTTGGGCCTTGCGACAGGCGATCTGGATGTCGGGCGGATATAGGCGAGGTCACGCCAAAAGAAAAGCGCCCCGCGATGGGGGCGCCCGGTGCCGTGCGGCGCCGATTACTGGCAGCGCTTCTCGGCGTCTTCCATCGCGGCGGTGAACCCACGCAGGCTGAAGGTGTCGACCGTCTGCGTCCCCTTGCCCGACCGCGCCGTCAGGGTAGCGGTGGTGCCTGCCTTCAGCGCTGCGAGAAGCTTGGAATCCTCTTCCGCACTGCCCGGCCAGGCCCATTCGCCGTCGGTGAACAGCTGATAGCTCGTGCCGTCCACGCTGACATCGACGGTCGAGCCGCCGGCGAAGGGATAGCCGCCGGTAAAGCTGATCTCACCCGGTTTGCCGGGGCGGAAGGTCACGAACAACAGGATGTCACCGCGCCGCACCGAAACCGGCTGGCCGTCGCGGGTGTTCACGGTTTCCTTGGGCTTCGAGACACCCCAGCACTCCTTGGGGCTTTCCTCGGTGAAGACGTTCCAGTCAGTCATCGTCGCGACGCGATTGGTCGATTCCTGAGCCTGGGCCGCAGCCCCGGCAAGCGAGATCGCGGCGATTGCAAGCGTGCGACCGAAAAGGGATGTCATGGTTGACGCAGCCTCCAAGCTGTCTTCGTGCCTCGCCGTCCCGGCCTGCCTGTGTGGCCCTTTTGACTGGCGCGGCGCCGTTCTACCCGATATTGCAGCCATAATCAAAAGCGCCCGGCGACGAAAGCCCTGTGGGCGACAATTCGCGCATATGTGACGGAGGATCAATGGCTAGCATCAGTCAAGGTGCGGTTCCCATGCTGGAAGTCTGGCGTGGCGGACTGCTGGAATGTGTCCATCAGGGCCATGCGGTGATCTGCGATGCCAAGGGCGTTGTTGCGGCTTGGGGCAACCCCAATGCGGTGATCTTCCCGCGCTCCTCGGCCAAGATGATCCAGGCGCTGCCGCTGCTGGAAACCGGTGCCGCCGCCGCTCGAGGGCTGTCGAGCCAGCACCTTGCCCTTGCCTGCGCCAGCCACAGGGGCGCGCATGTCCATGTCGAACTGGCGGGGCGCTGGATTTCCGACCTGGGCCTGAAGGAGTCCGACCTGCGCTGCGGCGCGCACGAACCCGGCGACAAGACCGAACGCGACCGCCTAATCGAGACACACGAAAGACCCTGCCAGCTGCATAACAACTGCTCGGGCAAGCATTCCGGCTTCCTGACCGTGACCCAGCACCTGAAGGCTGGACCGGAGTATGTCGAAATCGACCACCCTCTGCAAAAGGCGATCCGCGCCGCCACCGAAGAGGTCATTGATGAGTCCGTGGCCGGCTGGGGCGTCGACGGCTGCTCGGCCCCGAACTTCGCGATGACCGTCGGCGCGATGGCCCGCGGCATGGCGAAATTTGCCACCGCCCGCGAAGGCCACGGCGCGCGTGAAGATGCGATGTTCACACTTGCCCGGGCGATGGCCGCCCATCCGCACCTCGTCTCGGGCGAGGGTGAGACCTGCACCGAACTGATGCGCGCGATGGGCGGCAAGGTCGCGATCAAGGGCGGGGCCGAGGCGTTCTATGTCGCCATCGTTCCGGAAAAGGGCCTTGGCATCGCGCTGAAGATCGTCGACGGCGGCTACCGCGGGGCCGAGGCGGCCATTGCGGCGCTGCTGTCGAAAATCGGCGTCCTTGATCCCGCGCATCCGGCGGCGGTCAAGCGCATGGCCGGAGTCCAGCGCAACTGGCGCGGACTGGAGACCGGGTTCTACCGCCTGGCCCAGGGCTTTCCCGGTTGATTTTGGGGGGCAGGTGCGTAAGCTTTGGCCATGAACGCCGAGGCGCCGATCCCCTTTCCGCAGGCCGACCGCATCGCGGATGAGGTCAGTTTTGACCGGAAAGAGCTGAACCAGATCCTGCGCGTCTATGGCCGCATGGTCGCCGCCGGGGAATGGCGCGACTATGCCATCGCCGCGATGCGCGACCTTGCAGTCTTCGCCGTCTTCCGGCGCACCGCGGAAACGCCACTGTACCGGATCGAGAAACGCCCGAAGCTGCGGGCGCGTCAGGGTCTTTATGCTGTGGTCGGCATGGACGGCCGCGTCCTGCGCCGGGGCCATGACCTTGACCAGGTGCTGAAGGTGCTGGAACGCCGCCTGATCGGTCCGGTCTGACCGACCCTTTCGAACGGGCGCCCTAAAGCCGCTGCCGGGTCTGCACCAGCCCGCCACCCCCGGCCGAGATTCGGGCAACCGCCTCCTTCATGCCCTCGTAGGACACCGACATCGTGTGTCCATTGGCATGGATCATCCGGTCGCGGTCGACGACCATGGCGACATGCCCCTTCCAGAAGATCAGGTCGCCGCGCTTCATCGGCTCGTTGGCGGCGATCTGGCGACCCAGGGACATCTGCATGTCACTGTCGCCCGGGCACGGCAGGCCGCAGGCCTGCAGCGCCAGTTGCACAAGGCCGGAACAATCCAGCCCGAACCGCGAATTTCCGCCCCAGAGGTAAGGCGTGCCCAGCAGGCTTTCGGCCACCGCCACCGGATCGCTGGCCCAATCGCCAAGCGCGCGCAGATGGCGCAGCGGCACAAAGCCGTGCGGCGTGTTGGCCCAGGCGCCCCAGGACCCGACCACCGTCAGCCGCGAGCCCAGGCTCAGCGCCATCCGCTCGGGCGCCTGGACCTGCGGCTCGGAATAGAGATGCGTCCCCGGCGATGCGACCCAGTGCGTCGGTGCCGGGCCCTGTCCCAGATCGCTTTCCGCCACCCAGCCGCAATAGCCGTCCTTGGCCGCCATGACGAAGGCATGCCCCCGGTCGCGGTCGATCACCGTGACCGCCTCGCCCAGCAGAAGCTGACGGTCGCGCGGCCCGCCGGGGCTGTCGCACAGGTTCGCGACCGGCACCGTCACCTGGGCCTGCAATCCTTCGGTCAGCGTCGCATTGACCACGCCCGACAGCGAGACATGCGCCACCCGCCCGGAATATGGTGTCAGCCTTCTGTCCATCACACGCTCCTCAACTCGTCCTGTCACGTCGCACTGGTCACCGGGTCACTGTCGCCCCCGAACGGCAGGGGTTCAAAGCTGCATCATCTCCGCCAAACCCTCAAGCAGGGCGCGGGCACCCTGTCCCACCCCGCCTTTCGGCCGCGCGGGCTGGTCGGTCGGGGTGTGGCCATAGATGTCGAAATGAATATAGCGCGGTCCCTCGACAAAGCGGCGCAGGAACAGGGCGGCCGTGATCGACCCGGCAAAGCCGAAGCCCGGCGCGTTGTCGAGATCGGCAATCCCCGGCTCAATGACGCTTTCGTAAGGATCGTGGAACGGCATCCGCCAGACCGGATCGAATCCCGCCTTCGCCCCTGTCTCCAGCGCCGCCGCCAGCCCGGGATCGTCGGTGTAGTAGGGCGCAAGGTCCGGCCCCACGGCCACCCGGGCAGCGCCCGTCAAGGTCGCCATGCTGACCAGCACATCCGGTGCCGCTTCGCAGGCGTGGGCCAGCGCATCGGCCAGCACCAGCCGCCCCTCGGCGTCGGTATCGTTCACCTCGACCGTCAGGCCCTTGCGGCTGGTCAGGATGTCCTTGGGCTTGATCGCGTTGCCCGCCACAAGGTTTTCCACCGCCGGGACCAGCACGCGCAGCTGCACCGGCAGCCCCAGCGCCATGACCATCCGCGCCAGACCCAGGACCGTGGCCGCCCCGCCCATGTCCTTCTTCATCAGGTTCATGCCGGACGAGGGCTTCAGGTTCAGCCCGCCGGTGTCGAAACAGACCCCCTTGCCGACCAGCGTCAGCCTTGGCCCCGCGGTGCCCCACCGCAGGTCCAGAAGCCGCGGCGCGCGCGGACTGGCCCGACCAACCGCATGGATCATCGGGAAGTTTCGCGCCAGAAGGTCCTCGCCGCGGATCGCGTCGAAGCTGGCCCCGAACTCGGTCGCAAGCGCCGCCATCGCCGCTTCCAGCTCGGCCGGGCCCATATCCTCGGCCGGGGTGTTGATCAGGTCGCGGGTCAGCGCCTCACCCTCGGCCATCGCGATCAGCCGCGCGGGGTTCACGCCCTCGGGGCAGACCAGCCGGGGCCGCGCCGCGGGCTTGCGGCCCGGCCGATAGCGGTCAAAGCGATAGCCCGACAAAAGCCAGGCGAGCGCCGCCTCGGTCTTCTCCAGCCCGTCCAGCGTGCCCGACAGCTGCCAGTCCCCCGACGGAAGCCCTGCCACCGCCTTGGCCAGCCCGAACCTCAGCCTGCGCCGTGCCGCTGCCGTGCCGTAACCCGCCACCGCGCCCGCGACGCTGCCGTCTGCGGCAGGCAGCAGACGCACCTCGCCCAGACCGGCCTCGAACCCGGAGGCCTGCAGCCATCCGGCCCAAGGCGCGCCCGGTCCGTTCAGGAACAGGGGCAGGTCTTCCGGGCGCAGGACATGCAGGGGCTTGGCGGCAGGCGACGGATCGGCAAAGGCAAAGGTCACGCGACGGGACATCCTTGGAAAGGTCTGAACGCAGTTCCCATCAGATGCCGCGGTTCCCGACCGGAAATCAAGCATTTGCGCGGGATTGCAGCCGAATCCCGAACAAAGTTCTGCAAAACCACCCCAAGCCATCCGCACTGTCGCATGCCAGGAAATGCAGGCCTTGGCAGGCGATTGCGCCCGGCTTGCGCCATTCAACCGGACATTGTGCGACTCGCCCCGGATGCCCGCGCACGCTTCACCGGCCCGCCTGCATGCCGTCCGATATCTGGCGCGGACCTTTGCCTGGGCCCGGCTACCTGAACTGATCGGCGGGCTCTGCCTCGATGACCAAAGACCGCTCGGCCACCCGCATCAGCCGGGCCCAGACCGCGGAAAATGCCGTGCTGTCGGCGCGTTCCAGACAGGTCTTCGCATCGCCCGCCACTGTGGCAAGGCTGGACAGCCCCAGGTCCCCGGCCAGCCGCGTCAGCCTGCCCAACTGCCGCGCCAGATCGCGCAACTCCTGCGATCGGACCTTCTCGGCAATCCCCGCCATCGTCAGCGCCAGTTCGCCCAAGGCCCGCGTCACCATCTGTTCGGCCACCGGCGCCCCAAGATTGCGGTAGATCACCGCGATCGCCTCGACATCCTGACGCACGACTTCGCGCGGCCTGAGAGTGGAAACCTCCCCCATCGCATACACCCAAAATCAAACACACCCGAAACCAGACTGCGCGACCATGCTGAAGAATTGGTTGCGCCGCGCCTATTGGCGCCGGATTTTGCCTCTCGAATTTTCCGCAAATGCAGCATAGGCAGGGACACCCAGCAAGGACGCTCGCGCATGACCCCTATCCGCCCGCTCCCCACCTATCTGGTCCAGCGCTTCCACGGCTGGCGCGCCACGACCTATCAGGACAACCGCGCCTGGTATCGCCGTCTGGCCGAAAGCGGCCAGCATCCCCGGGCGATGGTGATCTCGTGCTGCGACAGCCGGGTGCATGTCACCTCGATCTTCGGGGCGGACGAGGGGGAATTCTTCATCCACCGCAACGTCGCGAACCTGGTTCCGCCCTACAACCCGGATGGTGAATACCACGGCACCTCGGCCGCGGTGGAATATGCGGTGACCAGCCTTGGCGTCGCGCATATCGTCGTCCTCGGCCATTCCAACTGCGGTGGGGTCAAGGGTTGCCACGACATGTGCCGTGGCCATGCCCCGGCGCTTGAGGAGAAGACCAGCTTCGTCGGGCGCTGGATGGACATCCTGCGTCCCGGCTTCGACAAGGTCGCCCACCTGCCGGAAGCCGAGATCCTTCAGGCGCTGGAAAAGCAGGCGGTGCTGACCAGTCTGGAGAACCTGATGACCTTCCCCTTCGTCAAGGCCGCCGTGGAAGACGACCGCCTGACCCTGCACGGGCTCTGGAACGACACCGGGGAAGGCGGGCTGGAAACCTACGACCCGCAGCGTGGCGGGTTCGTTCCGGTCTGAAACGACAAAGGCCCGGCGGATCGCTCCACCGGGCCCTATCTTTACCGAAGCCGGGTCAGCCCGCTGCCGTCACCGCGCGCCCGGTCAGCACCTTGACCAGGTTCGCCCGATAGGCGGCGGACCCGTGCAGGTCGGTGTTCATGCCGCCTGCGTCCACCGTCAGCCCCGAGATCGCCGAGGCCGAGAAGTTCGCCGACAGCGCGGCCTCCGCCTCTTTCCAGCGGAAGACGCCGTCGTTACCTGCGCCGGTAACCCCCACCCGGACCCCGTTCGCGAACTTCGCGACGAAGACCCCGGTCAAGGCAAAGCGGCTGGCGGGCTGGTTGAACTTCACATAGGCCGCCTTCTGCGGGATCGGGAAGACGACCTCGGTGATGAACTCGCCTTCCTCCAGTGCCGTGGTGAACAGGCCCTGGAAATAGTCATCCGCCGCGATCTTGCGCTTGTTGGTCACCACCGTCGCGCCTGAAGCCAGCACGGCAGAAGGATAGCACGCTGCCGGATCGTTGTTGGCAATCGACCCGCCGATGGTGCCACGCGACCGCACCGCCGGGTCGCCGATGCCGCCGGCCAAAGCCGCCAGCGCCGGGTAATGCGCGACGGCTTCCTTGGCGACAACGGCATGGGGCGTGGCCGCGCCGACATGTAGCCCGCCGTCTCCCATGCAGACGCCCTGCATCTCCTTGATGCCGGTCAGGCTGACCAATACTCCCGGAGCGGCAAGCCGCTGTTTCATCGTCGGGATCAGGGTCTGCCCGCCCGACAGGGCCTGAGCGCCATCAGCCCCCAAAGCCTTGGCCGCATCGGCAATCGTCGAGGGCTTTGCGAAATCGAAGTTGTGCATGATGTCCCCCTTAACCGTTGATTGCCGACCAGACCCGCGACGGCGAGACCGGCATGTCGATATGCGTGACGTGTGTGTGCCCCCCGCGCTGCAACGCGTCGATCACCGCGTTGACCACTGCCGGAGGGGACCCGATGGCCCCTGCCTCGCCACAGCCCTTCACCCCAAGCGGGTTGTGCGTGCAGGGCGTCTGGCAGCTGTAGTCGACGTTGTAGAACGGCACGTCCTCGGCCCGCGGCATCGGGTAGTCCATGTAGGACCCCGTCAGAAGCTGGCCGGTCTCGTCATAGGCGGTGAACTCGCACAGCGCCTGACCGATCCCCTGGCCCACGCCGCCATGCACCTGCCCTTCGACGATCAGCGGGTTCATCACGTTGCCGAAGTCGTCCGCGCAGTGGAAGGCCACCACGTCGACCTTGCCGGTGCCTTCGTCCACCTCGACCTCGCAGATATAGGCACCTGCGGGATAGGTGAAGTTGGCCGGGTCGTAGAAGGCCGTCTCCTCCAGTCCCGGTTCCAGGGTTTCCAGCGGATAGTTGTGGGGGACATAGGCCGAGAAGGCGATCTCGCCGAAGGTCTTGGCCTTGTCGGTCCCCGCCACCTGGAACTTGCCGTCCTCGAAGGTGATGTCACCTTCGCTGGCCTCAAGCATGTGGGCGGCGATCTTCTTGCCCTTGGCGATGATCTTGTCCACCGCCTTGGCCATCGCCGTGCCGCAGACCGCAAGCGAGCGTGACCCATAGGACCCCATCCCGAACGGGATCTTCGAGGTATCGCCGTGCACGATCTCGATCGAAGACTCCGGGATGCCCAGCTTTTCCGCCACGATCTGCGGGAACACCGTCTCGTGCCCCTGGCCGTGGCTGTGCGCGCCGACCATGACCGAGATGTTCCCGGTCGCGTTCACCCGCACTGTCGCTGCGTCATAAAGCCCGACGCGCGACCCCAAGATGCCCACCAGATGCGACGGAGCGATCCCGCAGGCCTCGATCCAGGTTGACAGCCCCATGCCACGCAGCTTGCCGCGCGCCTTGGATTCCGCCGCCCGCTTGGCAAAGCCCGAGACGTCGGCCATCGCCATCGCCTTGTCCAGCGTGGCCTGATAGTTGCCAGTGTCATACACAAGCCCGACCGGAGTCGTGTAGGGGAACTGGTCCGGCGTCAGCAGGTTCTTCCGCCGCACCTCGAACGGATCAAGGTTCAGCTCGCGGCACATCTTGTCGATGACCCGCTCCAGGCTGAACGTCGCCTCGGGGCGACCCGCGCCGCGATAGGCATCGACCGGCGCCGTGTTGGTGAAAACGGTTTTCACGTTCACATAGACATGCGGCACCTTGTAGGGCCCGGCCATCAGCGTTCCGTGCAGGAAGGTCGGCGTCGCGGTCGAGAAGTTCGACAAATACGCGCCCACGTTCGCCAGCGTCTCGGTCCGGATAGCGAGGATCTGCCCGTCCTTGGTGCAGCCAAGCTCGATCTTCGTCACATGGTCACGGCCATGGGCGTCGGTCAGGAAGGACTCGCTGCGCTCTGCCGTCCAGCGCACCGGGCGGCCCAGCTTCTTCGCAGCAGCCAGCACCAGCGCCTCTTCGCCGTAGTGGTAGATCTTCGAGCCGAACCCGCCGCCCACGTCCGGGGCAACCACTGTCAGCTTGTTCTCCGGGATGCCCAGCACGAAGGCCGCCACCAGAAGCCGCGTCAGGTGCGGGTTCTGGCTGGTTGTCGTCAGCTTGTAGTCGCCCGTCCCCGGGTTGTACTCGCCGATGGACGCCCGCGGCTCCATCGCGTTCGGGACCAGCCGGTTGTTCACCAGCTCCAGCGTCACCTTGTGCGGCGCGGCCTGCATCGCCGCATCGACGGCGGCGCGGTTGTCCTCGATCCAGCCCCAGTCAAAGCAGAGATTGTCCGGGATCTCGTCATGCACGCGGTTCGACGCATCGGCCACGGCGGCCTTCATGTCGATGATCGCGGGCAGTTCCTCGATGACCGAATCCTCGGCCAGCTGTTCCGCGGCATCGCGTGCCTGCGCATAGGTCTCGGCAATGACCGCCGCATAAGCGTCGCCCACATGGCGCACCTTGCCATGCGCCAGAACGGGGCGCTTCGGCTCGCGCATTGGCGTGCCGTCGCGGCTGTTGATCAGCCAGCCCGCCGGGTTGCCGCCGACATCCTTGAAATCTTCGCCGGTGAAGATCGCCAGCACGCCCGGCATCCCAGCCGCCTTTGCGGTGTTGATCGACTTTATCCGCCCATGTGCGACAGTCGAGCGGACGAAGACCGCAAAGGTCTGTCCATGCAACGCCATGTCGTCGGTGTAGACCCCGCGTCCCGTCAGGAAGCGGATATCTTCGCGGCGCTTGGTGGACGCGCCAATCCCATGATCCTTCGGCATCTTTCCCCCCTTACTCGGCGGCCAAAGCGCTGACGTCCTGCCCCGAGGCAGCCATCACGGCCTTGACGATGTTGTGGTAGCCGGTGCAGCGGCAGATGTTGCCATCTAGGTAGTGCCGCACCTCGGCTTCGGTCGGCTTGGGATTCTCGGCCAGCAGCGCCGCCGACGACATCACCATGCCCGGCGTGCAGAAGCCGCACTGCAGCCCGTGATGGTCCTGAAACGCCTGCTGGATCACCGACAGGGACCCGTCCGCGTTGGCCATCCCTTCGATGGTCTTGACCGAAGCCCCCGCGACATCGGCCGCGAATACGGTGCAGCTCTTCACCGGCTTGCCGTCGACATGCACCACGCAGGCGCCGCACTGGCTGGTGTCGCAACCGACATGGGTGCCGGTCAGCCCCAGCCCCTCGCGCAGGAACGACGACAACAGCGTGCGCCCTTCCACTTCCCCGGAAACGGCCTTGCCGTTCACGGTCATCGAGACCTTCGTCATTCTTTTCCTCCCTGGGTCGTCCTAGGTATTCGCGTCTGTTGGTCGCGGGCCGCCGGTTCAGCCGAGCAGGCGTTTGAACCAACCCTTCTTCTTTTCCCCCGAATCGGCAACAGCTTCTTCGGTCACAACTTCGTCTTCCGGCTCCTCCACCGCAGCCTGAAAGCGGGTGAAGAACTCGTCCGCCAGCTTCTTGGCGAAACTGTCGATGATCCGGCTGCCCAACTGGGCGATCTTGCCGCCGACATTGGCCTCGGCCTCGTAGGTCAGCCGCGTGCCGCCCCCCATCGGCTCGAAGCTGACGTTGGCGCCGCCCTTGGCAAAGCCTGCCACACCACCCTTGCCCTCACCGGAAATCTTCAGCGACCGGCCCTCGACGATGTCGGACAGTTGCACGAGGCCCGTGAACGTGGCCGACACGGGGCCGACCTTCTGTTTGACCACGGCCTCATAGCCCTCGGCCACCGACCCTGTCAGACTTTCACAACCGGGAATGCATTCCTTCAGCACCTCGGGGTTCAGGATCGCGTCCCAGACCGTTTTCGGGTCCGCCTTGATCTCGCGGATATCGCTCAGCAGCATGGAAAACTCCCCCTCTTGGACCGGAAGACTAGGGGGCCAAGGGGCAGGGCGCTATGCTGCCTAAGTCGTAGTGTCCTGCAACTGACCGACCGCCGCCTCCAGCGCGCGCGGGTCGATCGGTTTGTAGAGGATCTCGATCCCCGCCAGCGCCGCCAGTTCCTGCACGTCCCGCCTCCGGTCGGCGGTGATAAGACGCGCAGGCACCCGGCCATGTCCGGCGCGAAGCCGGGACAGAAGCTCGATCCCGGTCATCCCTTCGCCCAGCTGGTGATCGACGATAAAGATGTCGGGCAGGATGCCGATCTCCTCGATCAAGGCCAAGGCCTCCTCGCCCGAGGCCGCCTCCAGCACCGACATCCCCCACTTTTCCAACAAAAGCCCCAGCGCGCGGCGCAATTCGGCGTCGTTTTCCACCAGAAACGCAATCTTGTCCGCCGCGACCGGCCCGCGCTTCCGGTCCGGAACTTCTACCCGGTGGCTTGCGTCGGAGCCTTCGGACAGCGGCACCTGCACCATGAAGCAGGTCCCCCGCCCGACCTCCGACGTCAGTCCCAAAGGATGCCCCAACAGCGCGCAGGCCCGTTCCACGATGGCCAGGCCCAGCCCCATCCCTTCGCTTGCCGAGGCGCGGGCGTTCAGGCGGTGGAACTCCTTGAAGATATCGTTCTGAGCGTCTTCCGGTATGCCCGGCCCGGTATCCCAGACCTCAAGCCGCACGACTGCCCCGTGGCGCCGCGCACCGACCAGCACCCGGCCTTGCGACGTATAGCGGATCGCGTTGCCGATCAGGTTCTGCAGGATGCGCCGCAAGTAAGCCGGGTCGCTCTCCACCGTTACCGAACAGGGCACGACCACCAGCCGCAACCCCTTCGCCGCCGCCATCGGCGCGAATTCTTCGGCCAGCGTCCGCAGCAGGCGCTCCAGGCTTACTGCCCCGACGCTGACCGCCGCCTTCCCCGATTCCAGCTTGGAGATATCGAGCAGAGCATCCAAGAGCCCCTCGACCGACAGAAGCGCATTCTGCGCCTTCTCCAGCGCGACCTGCGCACCCGGCTCCAGCCCCTCGCCACCGATGGAACTGATGAAAAGCTTCGCCGCCGACAAGGGTTGCAACAGGTCGTGGCTTGCCGCCGCCACGAACCGCGACCGGCTGGCGTTGGCGCGCTCGGCATGGGCCAGTGCATCCTCCAGCTCCAGCGTCCGCTCCATGACGCGCGCCTCCAGCGTCTCGTTCGCACGGCTCAGCGCCTGCAAGGCGGCCCGCTCTGCGGTCACATCGGTGAAACTGAGAACGAACCCCCCGTCCGGCATCCCCTGCGCGAAGACGTCGAGGATCAGCTCCTCGCCCCGCCGCACCGCAAACTCCAGCGGGGGGCGGGCCGCCGACGCCACCCAACCCATCAGCGCCCCTTGCGTCATCCCGGCATCAAACTGCATCTCGGCCCGCAGCCGTCCGAACAGCGCCTCGAAGGACGCCCCGATCCGCAGCCGTCCCAGCGGCAACGACAACAGCGATCCCAGCCGCTGATTCCAGCCCACCAGCCGCGCCTCCGCGTCGAAGATGCCGACGCCTTGGTTGATGTGGTCCAGCGTCGCCCGGATCATCCGCGCCTGGTCGTCCAGCAATTTCCCGCGCTCGTGCCGTTCGGCCAGGATGATGTCGGTCACGTCGGTCTGCAGGATCACCGTGCCGCCATCGGCCGTCCGGTGTTCGCTGACCTGCACCCAGTGGTCGCCCGCCATCCGCACGTTGAAGATGACGTGCCGATCCTTGTGCCGCCGCATCCGGCCCTGCGCCCAATCGGCTGCGGTCTCTCCCTCCAGCGCCAGATGTGGCGAGCGGCTGACCATCGCCACATAGTCCGGGAAGGCGAGCCCCGGCTGCAACTGCGCATGAACGTCCGGCATGTGCATGGCAAAGCGGCTGTTGCACATCACCAGCCGGTCCTCGCGGTTGAACAGCGCAAAGCCCTCCTGCACCGTCTCGATCGCGCTGGACAGGTTCTGCCGCGCCGTCTCGGCCTCGCGCATCGCCTCGGCCAGCCGGGCGTTCGAATCGTTCAGAAGGTCCAACGCCCGGCCCAGATCCTGCGTCCGCTCGCGCACCTGGTCCTCCAAGAGCGCCGCCCGCTGGAACTGGGCATAGGCCGCACCGCTGTCGTCCGTCGCCTGTTCCACCCGCCGCATCAGCGCCTCGGCGATGGTGAGCAACTTCTCGGCCCGGCGTTCCGCACTGTCCGCCGGATTGATCAGCGTCTCGATCATGCCGGGCCCTTCGGCGGGTAGATCGCCACCCCGGTCATCGTCTGGTTGACGTGCATCGAGTTCAATTGCTCGCCATAGGTCGAAAACCCGACGACACCATGCCGCTTCAAAAGCGCCGACACCGCCCCGAACTTCTGGTTCTCCATCGCCTCCATCCGCCGCAGGATGCAGTCGCAGGCCAGGATCGCTGCCGGTTCTCCACCTTCGGACAATCCGGTCAGGACCCGATCCAGATGCACAGCCATGTCCTGCGGCTCGGCCAGGGTCAGCACCAACCCCTCGTCGATGGCCGAAAAGAACACTAGGTCGCCATTGTCGGCCATTCGCTGGATTGCCCGAACATGGTGGCTGCCACCGATCCGCACCACCACCGGGTGGGCGGCGAAGGTGAAGGTGGTCAGCTGCGCCGGGTCCTTGCCCAGAAGCCGCGCATATTCCTGTGCCGCCGGTTCCGCGTTGATCTGATGCACCACCCGCCGCGCCGGGTCCGCCCCGGTCACCACCATCCGCCGATCCGTCGGGGTCAGATGGTTCAGGCTGAAGACGCGCACCTTGCAGGCCGTCCGCACCAGCATCAGCACCGCCCAACCCTGCCGGAACTGCCCGTCCTGCAGCACGAAGGTCTGCGAAAACCGCGTCCCGTCCCCGGCCGAGCCGCCAAACAACGGCACCGGCCCCAGTCCCGGCCCCAGGGCCCCCGTCAGCTCATCCTCGCGGATCGACAGCCCGTCCACCATCACGAAGGCGAACTCGTCCTCCCAGCCGGGATGCAGCCGCGCCAGCCCCGCCCGCGCCCGGATTAGCCGCCCGATCAGTTCCTGCCCGTCCAGCGTGCCAAGGTCGATCCCCAGGCAGTCCACCGCAAAACTCGACCGGGGCAGGGCGACTGCGACGATCTCGCCCTCCGAATACCCTTCCGGCGAGATTTCGCCCGCCGTCGTGCAGCCGATCACCGTGACACCGGGAAAGGCAGTCGGCAGTCCCGCCTCCAGCGCCGTCCGGTCAGCCTCGGGCGAGACGAACAGGATCACCGCTGCAAATGGCCCCGGCCCAAGGTCGCGGGCAAGCTTTGCCAAGGCCTCCGGGTCCCGCGCCCCGGCATGGGCGCGCGGCATCACCGAAGCGGCTTCGGCGGGGGCCAAGCTCTCGGGCGCGATCATCTGGTCCTTCTCCCGGGGCCGATGCTACGGCGCGGTCTTCGATCAGGGCAAGGGATTTGGGGCGCGCTCAGCCGTCCTCGGGCATGAGGCTGGAAAAGTTCGTCTCCCGCGCGATCAGCACTGCCTGGGTCCGGCTCTGCACCCCAAGCTTGCGCATGATCGCGGTGACATGGGCCTTCACCGTGGTCTCGGCAATCGACAATTCATAGGCGATCTGCTTGTTCAGAAGCCCCTCGCAGATCAGTTGCAGGATCTTTGCCTGCTGCCGGGTCAGCAGCGCCAGCCGACTGATGGCTTCTTCCTTCGCTGTGCCCTTGGTCTTGCCCTCCGGCACCGGCTCATACCCTTCGGGCAGGAACCGCTTGCCCTCGCGCAGCGCGTCAAAGGCCGCCCGGAACACCTCGCGCCGGGAATGTTTCGGCACGAACCCCGCCGCCCCCGCTGCAAGGCAGGCCCCGATCACCCGGTTGTCCGCCAGCGAGGACACCACCAGCACCGGCACTTCTCCCGCCGCCTGCCGCAACCGGATCAGCCCGTCGATCCCGTTCACATCCGGCAGGTTCAGGTCCAGCACGATGGCATCCGGCGCCGGGCTCAGGTCTACCCGGTGAATCGCCGTCTCCAGCCGGTCCGCCGTCTCGATCTGGTCGATCCCCGCTACCGACTTCAGGGTCATCGACAGGGCATCGCAGAACAGTGGGTGGTCATCCACGATCAGCGCCGAGTGCATCGGGCGGAGGTCTGTAGCGGGAACCATGGTCATCTGCCTTCAAAACCCACGTCCAAGTCTAGCGCGCCCAGCCCCCGGCCGATACAGGCCAAAAGTCCTATGATCCGGATGCGCGCGGCCGCAGCCCCAAAGCCTGAGAGTTTGACTTGCGTCAGACCCGGACCACCCTATGGTCGCAGGGAACTGCGGTTTCGCGGGAACCGGACGGCTCCGTCGCAGCAGGCGCGCGGGGTCCACAAACGGCGGAACGGCACGGGATGAACAGACCAGAAGCGACGACGGACATCCGGCTGCGGCAAGCCTTGCTGACCTTGGTCCTCTGGTTGTTCGCAACGCTCGGGATCGGCTTGCTGCTGCGTCAGGACCGCTTGTCCTCGATTTCCGAACTGATTGCGCTCATGTCCCAGGGCGTCGCCTGGAACCTGCTGCTCTCCCTCGCGGTGCTGGCCGTCGCCACCCGGGTTTTTGGCTGGACCGACCTGGGCTTTCGCCCGCCGCCCCTCTGGCTTGCCCTGCGCCTCTTGTGGTTTCCCGCGCTGATGCAGTTGCCGATCTTCGCACTCGCCTTTGCCATCGGCCTGCCTCCCCTGTCCGCGATTGGATTTCTGGCACTGAACGCCATCCTGGTCGCGCTGTCCGAAGAATGGATGTTCCGGGGCATCCTCTTTCGCGCCATGGCCGCCCGCCGCCGGGTCTGGCCTGCCCTGCTGCTCACATCGGTCATCTTCGGGTCGATTCACGTCCTGAACGGCTTCACCTATGCAAGCCTGTCACAGTCCTCGGTGCAGGCTGTCGCCGCTACGATGACCGGGCTTCTTCTCGGGGCGCTCCTGATCCGAAGCGGTTCGATCTGGCCATCCATCGTCCTGCACACGTTCTGGAACCTTGGCTTGATCCTCGTCTCGTTCGAGGCGGCCAGTCATTCGCAGCCGGCGCCGCCGACGACCCCACAGACAGTCCTCGTCGGCATGGCCATCGTGATGCCGAACCTCTTTTACGCGCTGTTCCTCTTGCGGAAGACCCGGCAAACCCCCGCGTGATCGCCCCGCCAAGGGGTCGAAAGCGCCTCGGGAAGGGTATTGCCAAAAGGTAAACGGCCACAAGCAAGCCTATGACTCGTAATGGTTTTCCGGAAATGTTCACCGTGGACACCTGCCCAGGATCCGCCGCCGCCGGGCACCCTCCAGCCCCGACCCGCACGGGACATGCAAGACAGGCTGCCGCCCGTCCAGAAGGCGCGATCTGATTCAGGTCCGATCATCTGGGATGAAAATCACCCGGGCTCACGGAAGAAGCCTTGCTTCAGTCCCTTTCGCTGCCCATGTGCGGGCTGTAGGCTTCGGCCTGTCCAGCAAGCGGTTCGGGGGTTTCAGGATGGTCGATCGGCGCGATGTTCTTGGTGGACTTGCCTGCCTGCCGCTGGTGGGCGCGGCGAAATCCGTGCTGGCCAACACCGGCCAGGAGCGCCCCTTCAACCTGCGCGTCGTCATGTCGGGGCACAGCCTGACCGATCCGCTCCCGCATCCCCTGTCGATCCTGGTGCAGGCGGCGGGCGGGGCGGCGTCGCGCGGCATGGTGATCGAACGCTCCACCATCCCCGGCAGCACGGCGAAGCTGCGCTGGGTTCATGACCTTGACCTGCCCGTCGACGCCCGCCGCGACATCGCGGGCTTCGATGTTCTGGTGCTGACCGAACGCGTGCCCGTCCGCTCGGCCATCGGCTGGGAAGAGGCGGTCGAGTACACGCAGCAATGGTTCGACCATGCCTGGACCAAGGGGAACGGCGGCAAGGGGGCAGAGACAATCTACTACGCCTCCTGGGTCGACATCCGCAGCGGGCCGGGGAATGACGATGGCTACGACCTGCCGGATGAGCGGGTGATTCCGTTGCGGGAACGGCTGGATCTGGAAATGGGATCCTGGCAGGACGTGGCCGACCAGGTGAACGCCGCTCGCCCGGCGGGCAGCCCCCCGATGCGAGTGATCCCGGGGCCGAAGATCATCGCTGCGGTGCTGGATGCGATCGCGGCCGGGACTGCGCCGGGCCTGACATCTATCCAGGACCTGTTCGAGGACACGATCCACCCCAACGCCAAGGGTGCCTTCCTAATCGCGCTGGCGCATTTCGGGGTGATCTACGGCCGGGATCCCCGGACGCTTCCCAACCTGCGCGGCGAGCTGGGCTGGCCGACGGCCGAGCAGGCCGACTGGATGAAGGCGCTGGTCTGGGACGTGCTGCGGGCCTATCCTGACAGCGGTTTCGCCTAGGCCCGCTTCGCCTCGATCACTTCCCAGATCCGCTTGGCGGTATTCGTGCCGTCAAAACGGTCGAGCTCCTGGATACCGGTGGGAGAGGTCACGTTGATCTCCGTCAGCCAATCGCCGATGACGTCGATACCGACGAAGACCTGGCCTTTCTCGCGCAGAGTGGGGCCGATGGTCCGGCAGATTTCCAAGTCGCGCTCGGTCAAGCCCACCTTTTCCGGTCGCCCCCCGGCATGCATGTTCGACCGGGTTTCGCCGGCCTGCGGCACGCGGTTGATCGCGCCAACCGGTTCCCCATCGACAAGGATCACCCGCTTGTCGCCCTTTTCGACGGCGGGCAGGAACTTCTGCACGATCAGCGGTTCGCGGTTGATGCCCATGAACAGCTCATGCAGCGAGGACAGGTTGCGGTCGTTCGGGTCCAGACGGAACACGCCCGCGCCGCCATTGCCATATAGCGGCTTCAGGATGATGTCGCCATGCCGGTGCTTGAAGGCGCGGATGGTGGCCAGATCGCGGGCGATGGCGGTCGGGGGCGTCAATTCGGGAAAGCGCAGGACCAAGAGCTTCTCGGGCGAGTTCCGCACCCAGAACGGATCGTTCACGACCAGGGTTTTCGGATGGATCATCTCCAGCAGATGCGTCGTGGTGATGTAGCCCATGTCGAACGGCGGGTCCTGCCGCAGCCAGACCACGTCATAATCGCCCAGGTCGACCTCGGTCTCCTCACCGTAGGTCACATGGTTCCCGACCTCGCGCCTGACCTCGATCGGCCAGCCACGCGCCATGACCCTCCCCTCGACAAAGGCAAGCCGGTCGGGCGTGTAGAAGAACAGCCGGTGCCCGCGCGCCTGCGCCTCAAGCGCGATGCGGAAGGTGGAATCGGCGTTGATGTTGACCGACCCGATCGGGTCCATCTGCAGGGCAACCTTGAGGGGCATCGCGTCACTCCGTCATGCGGAAGTGAGTGATGACCGAAGCCGAGGCAAGATGCAATTCAGCCCGCGAAGGCGTTTTCGACAACCTCGATCCGACCCATACCGTCGACCAGTGCAAGGTCGATGCGGACATCGGTCAGCAGACCCTTCGGTTCCCCGGCCAGGAATTCATCCACCGTCGCGAAGATCCGCCCGATCTGCGCCTGCGAGATGTGCGAGGCAGCCATGTCGTGACTGCGGCTTTGCTTCACCTCGACGAAGACGACGACGTCACCATCGCGACCGATCAGGTCAATCTCGCCGGTGATTCCGCGCCAGTTCCGCGCGCAGATCGTGACACCACGGTCTTCGTAGTGCCGACCAACCGAGGCTTCTGCGGCGTGACCGGCAAGATAATTCGTGAGACCCCGTGCCTTGCGGGTCCGCTGCGCCGGGCTGGAGACGAAATCGAAGGGCATCTTGCCTATCCTTGGCTGCGGTCGAGAGCTATCCGGTACACAATCTTGCGGGACGTTCCCGTAGTTTGCGACACAAAAGTTGCAGCATCCTTAACGGACATGATCTGCAACGCCTCGTCCAGCGCCGCGGCGATGCTGTCTTCGGTTGCTTCGACAGGGACGGCCCGGTCGACCAGCACCACGACTTCGCCCTTGATGTCGCGGTCGGCGACCTGAGCGGCCAGATCGTCCAACGGCCCGCGCAGCACCTCTTCAAAGCGTTTGGTCAGCTCGCGGCAGACCGCCGCCTGTCGCGTCGGTCCCAGTGTCGCGACCATGTCAGCCAGAAGGTCGGCCAACCGCTTCGGGCTTTCGTAAAAGATCAGCGTGGCCTGCACCCCTGCCAATTCCGCCAGGAACGACCGTCGTGCCGATCCTGCCGAAGGTGCAAAGCCTGCGAACAGAAAGCGGTCGGAGGGCAGGCCCGACAGGGTCAGCGCGCAGATCGCAGCGCAGGGTCCCGGGGCGGCGGTCATCGGCAGGCCAGCCGCCGCCACGGCCCGGGCAAGCTCGAACCCCGGGTCGGAGATCAGCGGCGTCCCGGCCTCCGAGGCATAGGCAAGGCTCTTCCCTTCGACCAAAAGCGCCAAGAGCCGCTGGGTCTGCCCTTCGCCCGAATGGTCGTGATAGGCGATCAGCGGCCGCCCCCCAAGCGCGATGCCGTGGATTTCCATCAGATGCTTCAGCGTCCGCGTATCCTCGGCCACCAGCACATTCGCCCCTGCCAGCACATCCAGTGCCCGCAGCGTGATGTCCCGCGCGGCGCCGATCGGCGTCGACACGAAGTGCAGCCCCGGCGGAATGGCGCGCAGGTCGCGTTTCCACGCGGAATCAGGGGTATCGGTGGTCTGCCTCACAAGTTTACTTCCCGCATCGAACCCATTACCTTGGCCCGCAATCGCAGTCGCACTGCAACAGTGAGGAACCACCATGTTGTCCGTTATTCGTCGGGCCCGCAAGTCGCTGGGTCAGGTCTGTCTTGCCTTGGGCGCCGTGGTGCTGTCCGCCTGCGTTCCGAACTCCGGACCCGGCACCGTCGCTCCGGGCAATGGAGGCTCGGTTCAGGTTGCGCTTCTGGTCCCCTCGGGCTCGGGCCAGTCGCAGGACGAATTGTTCGGTTCCAACCTTGAAAATGCCGCGCGCCTGGCGATGGCGGACCTGTCGGGCGTGAAGATCGACCTGCGGGTCTATCGCACCGGCGGCAGCCCGGCCCAGGCCTCGGCCCTGGCCAAGCAGGCGGTGGATGAAGGCGCTCAGGTCATCCTCGGGCCGTTCTACTCGGAAGAGGCCAATGCCGCCGGGGTTGCGGTGGCGAACTCGGGCGTGAGCGTCCTGGCCTTCTCGAACAACGCCGCCATCGCAGGCGGCAACGTCTTCGTGCTGGGCCAGACCTTCGATGTCACGGCCAGCCGGCTTGCCCGCTTTGCCGTCAAAAACGGCAAGTCGAAGGTCCTGATCGTGCATGACCGCAATGTTGCGGGCGAAGTCGGCAAGGCCGCCATCGAACGCGGCGTGGCTTCGGCGGGCGGGTCGGTCGTGGGCGTCACCTCTTACGAATTCTCGCAGAATGGTATCGTCCAGGCGGCCTCGGGCATCGTCGGCACGGCGAAATCCTCGGGCGCAACGGCGCTGTTCCTGACGGCGGACACCGCGGGTGCATTGCCTCTCCTCAGCCAGCTTCTGGTCGACAACGGGATCGACCGGAATACCACCCAGTTCATTGGCCTGACACGCTGGGACATTCCGCCCCAGACCCTGTCCTTGCCGGGCGTGCAGGGCGGCTGGTTCGCGATGCCCGATCCGGGCCTGACCGCGCAGTTCCGCGCACGCTACGAGGCAGCCTATGGCAGCCAGCCGGTGCCGGTTGCGGGCCTTGCCTATGATGGCATCGCCGCGATTGGCGCCTTGGCCGGGCGGGTCAACGGCGGCGCGCCCATCGGCAAGGCGGACCTGACCCAGTCGGCCGGCTTTGCCGGGGTCTCGGGCATCTTCCGGCTTCTGCCGAACGGCACCAACCAGCGTGGCCTGGCCATCGCGCAGATCCGGGGCAACCAGGTTGTCGTGGTCGATGCCGCACCGCGCAGCTTTGGCGGCGCCGGATTCTGACGACAGGTCGCGTGATCGTGGAAGACAGTCTGGCGGTTCCGGCGGCAGAGGGTTCAGCCGGGACCGCCTTTCCCGTTCCCGATGCCAAGGCGCTGACGGCGCGGGTCCTTGAAAGCCTGCGTCCGGACGAGGACGGGAAAGTCGCCCGGGCGCGCGCGGTGCGCGAGTTGCAAGCCGCAAAGGCCGAGGCGGGTGCTGCCTTCGAAGCCGAGTTCAGTCGCTCTCCGCGCGAGGCCCGGGCCTTGATCTCGGCCCAGGCGGCACTGACCGACGTTCTGGTCGAGGTGACCCTCGCGGCCGCCATGCGCCTGCATCCGCTTGCCAATCCGACCGAAGCCGAACGCATCGCTGTACTGGGCGTCGGCGGCTATGGCCGGGCCGAGATGGCACCGCAGTCCGATGTCGATCTGCTGTTCCTCACCCCTTGGAAAATCACGCCCTGGGCCGAAAGCGTCATCGAGACGATGCTTTACATGCTGTGGGACCTGAAGCTGAAGGTCGGGCACTCCAGCCGGACGGTGAAGGATTGCATCCGTCTGGGCCGGGAGGACGTGACGATCCGGACCGCGCTGCTGGAGCATCGCTTCATTTGTGGTCATCGGCCGTTGGCGGTCGAACTGGATGAGAAGCTCTGGGGCGAATTGTTCAAGAACTCCGGCCCGGAGTTCATCGAGGCGAAGCTTCTGGAGCGCTCGGAACGGCACAAGCGGCAGGGCGGCCAGCGCTATGTGCTGGAGCCGAACGTGAAGGAGGGCAAGGGGGGCCTGCGCGACCTGCAGACGCTCTACTGGATCGGCAAATACCTCAACCGCGTGCCATCGGCCGAGGGTCTGGTGGCGGCGGGCCTTCTGTCGCGCGAAGAGTTCGACAGCTTCGCCCGGGCTGAAGATTTCCTTTGGGCCGCCCGGTGCCATCTGCACTACATCACCGGCCGTGCGACCGATGTCCTGACCTTCGACCTGCAGGTCGAGGTGGCCGCACGGATGGGTTATCGTGACTCGGGTGGCAGGCGCGCGGTCGAGCATTTCATGCAGGACTATTTCCGCCTTGCGACCCGTGTGGGCGAGCTGACCCGGATCTTCCTGACTGAACTTGAAGCCCGCCATGCCAAGCGCGAGGCATCGCTGTTCGGGATCTTCAAGCGGACCAAGCAGGTCAAGCCGGGCTACAAGCTGGTGCAGGGTCGCCTTGACGTGAAAGACCCGAAAGAATTCCTGAAGGACAAGCTGAACCTCTTGCGCGTCTTCGAAGAGGGTCTGCGGACCAAGTACCTTCTCCATCCCAACGTCATGCGGATCGTGACCTCGAACCTCGACCTCATCGACGACGAGATGCGCGAGGACCCCGAAGCGCAGCGCATCTTCCTGGACCTCCTGCTCAAGCACGGGAACCCGGAACGCAGCCTGCGGCGGATGAACGAACTGGGGGTCCTGTCCGCTTTCATTCCCGAATTCGAGCACATCGTCGCGATGATGCAGTTCAACGTCTACCACCACTATACGGTCGACGAGCACATCATCCAGACGATCAGCTGCCTCGCGCAGATCGAACGCGGCGCGCTGGTCGAGGAGTTGCCGGTGGCCAGCGGCATCCTGAAAGAGGGCGTGAACCGGCGCGTGTTGTACATCGCGCTTCTTCTCCACGATATCGGCAAGGGCAGGCCCGAGGATCATTCCATCATCGGGGCGCAGATGGCGCGACGGATCGCCCCGCGGCTTGGTTTGGATGCCGAGGAATCCGAGACGGTGGAATGGCTGGTCCGCTACCACCTTCTGATGTCCGACATGGCGCAAAAGCGCGACATCGGCGACCCGCGCACGGTGCGCGACTTCGCCAAGGCGGTGAAGACCCGCAAGCGGCTGGACCTGCTGACGGTGCTGACGGTCTGCGACATCCGGGGCGTCGGACCCGGCACCTGGAACAACTGGAAGGCCATGCTGCTGCGGCAGTTGTACAAGCAGACCGCCGAGGCGCTGGAAGGCGGGCTTGAATCGCTGAACCGCGAGAACCGGCAGGGTGACGCGACCCGGGCCCTGCGCCAACGTCTGGTCGATTGGGACCCGGCGGCGCTGGAGCATGAGACCACGCGCCACTACCCGCCCTACTGGCAGGGTCTGTCCACCGATACGCATGAGGTGTTCGCGCGGCTCTTGCAGGGCATCGGCGACGATGAAATCCGCATCGACCTGCACCCCGATCCTGACCGCGACGCCACCCGCGCTTGCTTTGCGCTTGCCGACCATCCCGGCATCTTCAGCCGTCTGGCGGGCGCGCTTGCGCTGGTCGGGGCAAACGTGGTGGACGCGCGGACCTATACGTCGAAGGACGGCTATGCGACCGCCGTTTTCTGGGTGCAGGACATCGAGGGCCACCCCTACGAGGTCGTCCGCCTGCCACGCCTGCGCCAGATGATCGACAAGACCCTGAAGGGCGAAGTGGTCGCGCGCGAGGCGCTGAAGGACCGCGACAAGATCAAGAAGCGCGAACGCGAGTTCCGTTTCCCGACCCACATCATCTTCGACAACGAAGGCTCGGACATCTACACGATCATCGAGGTCGACACCCGCGACCGGCCCGGCCTGCTGTTCGACCTGACGCGGACGCTGGCCGTCAACAACATCTACATCGCCTCGGCCGTCATCGCGACATATGGCGCGCAGGTCGTCGACACCTTCTACGTCAAGGACATGTTCGGCCTGAAGCTGCACCAGAAGCACCGACAGGAAGCGCTGGAGAAAAAGCTGCGGCAGGCCATCGCGGAAGGGGCCGAAAGGGCCAGCGCATGAGCGGCTCTCGCGGCATGATCCGCAACATCGTGACCCTTGGCGGCTGGACGCTGGTCTCCCGCGGCGCGGGTCTGGTGCGCGAGCTGATGATGGCCGCCTATCTGGGGGCCGGGCCGGTGGCCGATGCGTTCAACGTGGCCTTCAGCCTGCCGAACATGTTCCGTCGCTTCTTCGCCGAAGGCGCGTTCAACCAGGCTTTCGTGCCCCTCTATTCCAAAAAACTCGAAGCCGGGTCCGATGCCGAGGACTTCGCGCAGAACGCCTTCTCCGGCCTGACCGCCTTCCTGATCGTCTTCACCCTGATCGGCACATTGGCCATGCCGCTCCTCGTCTGGGCGATGGCCTCCGGCTTCGTTGGCGACGGGCGCTTTGACATGGCCGTCGACTTCGGCCGCATCACCTTCTGCTACATCGGCTTCATCTCGCTTTTCGCGCTCCTCTCCGGCATCCTGAACGCCCACGGTCATTTCGCCGAGGCCGGGGCCGTGCCGGTGATGATGAACCTCGTCTTCATCGTCGCGATGATGCTGGCCCACTATCAGGGCTGGGACATGGGCCTGACGCTGGCCTGGACCACGCCGATCACCGGCATCGCCCAGCTTCTCTGGACCCTCTACGCCGCCCGCCGCATCGGGTTCATCCCCCGCCTGCGGCTCCCCCGCCTGACCCCCGATTTCCGCCGCCTGATGGTCAACATGGGGCCGGCACTCCTTGTCGGAGGCGTCGTCCAGATCAACCTCCTCGTCTCACGCCAGGTCGCATCGGGGACCGAGGGCGCGATCTCGTGGCTGGTCTACGCCGACCGTCTCTACCAACTCCCTCTCGGCGTCGTCGCCATCGCCGTCGGCACCGTCCTGCTTCCCGAACTGTCGCGCCGCCTGCAGGCCGGGGACGGCGCCGGGGGGCGTGAGGCCTACAACCGGGGCACCGAGTTCGCGCTCCTCCTGACCCTGCCCGCAGCCGTTGCGCTGGTGGTCATCGCGCTCCCCATCACCGAAGTCCTGTACCAGCGCGGCGCCTTCGGGCCCGAAGACACGGCGGCCACGGCACTTGCCCTGGCGATCTACGGTCTGGGCCTGCCCGCCTTCGTCCTGCAAAAGGCGCTCCAACCCCTGTTCTACGCGCGTGAGGACACCCGCAGCCCCTTCCGCTATGCCGTCTGGTCGATGGCGATCAATGCCGCCCTCGCCTTCGGCCTGATGCCTTGGATCGGCTTCTCCGCCGCCGCCTGGGCCACCACGCTGTCGGCCTGGGTCATGGTGATCCAGCTCTGGTGGGGCGCGCGCCGTCTGGGCGAGGAGGCCAGCTTTGACGCCCGCTTCCTGTCGCGCCTTTGGCGCATCGTGCTCGCCTCGGCCCTGATGGGCGCGACACTTTGGGGCGGGTGGATGCTGCTTCAGCCGATGCTTGAGGCCCGCGCCTACCGCGTCCTCGCTCTGGTCCTTCTGGTCGCGCTTGGCATGGTCAGCTATGCCATCGCCGCCTTCGGCCTAAGGGCCGTCCGGCTGTCCGACCTGAAGGCGCTCCGCCGTCAGCGCTGACGCAGCTGCTCCATCACCCGGCCGAAGCCGCCGGGGCTGACGACGAAGGACACGAGGAAGCCAAAGGCAAAGCCCGTGACATCCGCCACCCAGTCCCAGGTCCCGCCGAACAGCATCCCGAACACGAACTGGAAGAACAGCAGGAACCCGATCAGCGAAAAGGCCCGGAACTTGTTCGCGCCGACCCGCGACAGGTTGGTGAAAAGCATGAAGGTGAAGGCCCCGATCAGGCCGTAGACGGCGGGGTAGGCCCCTATAAGCTGCACTTTCAGACCGGGGATCAGCAGCCCGTAGCAGATCGCCCCAGCTGCGGCCGAACCCAGCACCACGACCAGAACGGCCCACCAGCGGAACACCTCACCCACCCATTTGCCCAGGGCAAGCAGCATCACCACGGCAAAGATCGCATGGGTAAAGCTGCCATGGACAAGGATACAGCTGACCAGCCGATGCAGTTCAGCCAGCGGATGGCCGCCGGTCTCCCACTGGTATTTCAGCAGTTCGGGGAAAAGACCAAAGCGCTCCACCGCTTGCAGCCGCCATCCCGCGCCCCGCGGGCCGCCGACAAGCCCGCGTTCCGCCAGCGACAGGACCACCTCCATCGCGATCAGCGGGAGGGCCAGGACCCAGACGATCGGTGGCAAAGGGTTCAGCGGGGGGGCGTTTCTGTCCTGGTCCATGCCTGTGCTGCCTGATTGACGGTTCTTTCCCCTTCGATTACGCGGATTGCCAAGCTTAATCCAGTCGGAGCCTTCCCATGTCCTCCCCGGTCTCGGCGGTCCAAACGCCGAAAGCCTTCAAGCCGCGCATCTTCTCGGGCATCCAGCCTTCGGGCGGGCTGACGCTTGGCAATTACCTCGGCGCCCTGAAACGCTTTGTCGAAAAGCAGGACGAGGGGATCGAGACGATCTACTGCATGGTCGACATGCACGCGATCACCACCTGGCAGGACCCGCAAAAGCTGCGCCACCAGACGCGTGAGGGGGCAGCCGCCTTCATCGCCGCCGGGATCGACCCGAAACGCTCGATCCTCTTCAACCAGTCCCAGGTCGGCGCCCATGCTGAACTGGGCTGGATCTTCAACTGCGTCGCGCGCATGGGCTGGATGAGCCGGATGACGCAGTGGAAGGACAAGACCGCCGGCAAGAACGCCGAGAATGCCTCGCTGGGCCTGTTCGCCTATCCGTCGCTGATGGCCGCCGACATCCTTCTGTATCACGCCACGATGGTTCCGGTCGGGGATGACCAGAAGCAGCATCTGGAACTCTGCCGCGACATCGCGATCAAGTTCAACAACGACTACGGGGTGAATTTCTTCCCCGTGGTGGATCCGCTGATCGAAGGCGCCGCGACCCGGGTGATGAGCCTGCGGGACGGGACCAAGAAGATGTCGAAGTCCGACCCTTCGGATCAAAGCCGGATCAACCTGACCGACGATGCCGACGCCATCGCCGCCAAGATCCGCAAGGCCAAGACCGACCCCGAGCCGCTGCCTGAAAGCGTTGAAGGTCTGAAAGACCGGCCCGAAGCGCGGAACCTGGTGAACATCTATGCGGCATTGGCGGGACACTCTGTCGACCAGGTCATCCGTGACTTTGCGGGTGCCCAGTTCGGCACGTTCAAGCCCACCTTGGCCGATCTGGCGGTGGCAAAACTGTCCCCGATCACCACCGAGATGAACCGCCTGATGGCCGACCCGGGCGAGATCGACCGCATCCTCGGCGACGGGGCCGACCGGGCGGCGGCCATCGCCGAGCCCATCCTCGAACAGGTGTTCGACATCACCGGAATGATCCGCTCGCGCCGAAAATGATCCACAGGATTCCCGCGTCCTCGCGGGGTCCTGTCACATTTCCGATTCAGCTCTCGGCCAGTCTGAACCCGTTCGGAGATGCGATCTGTCCCCATCGCCCGGTCCGGCCAGTCTGCCCCTGAACGGCCTGGACCTGCCCGACATACCCCCGTGTGCCCCCGCGCACGGGGGTTTTTTCTTCCCCCGCGTGTGTCCCTCGCGCCGGACGAGTCCTGAAATGGCAAGTCTTTGACTCTACAGACTCTCCCGGCAAAGAAATCCGCTTTTCCACAGCTATTTTCGGAAGAAATCGCTTTACAGGCTTTCGCTCGTGTCCCACCATATCTAGTAAGGGATGTGTCGGGCAAACGCAGACCCTTGCCAGATACCCAGTTTCTAGTGGGTTTCGGCCCTTTAGAAGCTTCATAATGAGGCCGGGCATGTCGCTTTCCGAAGACTACGCTGCGATGGAAGACCTCCATCCCATCGACATCGTCGAAACCCTGGCCGAGCATCACGCCTGGGAATTCGACCGCGTCACCGATGACCAGATCGCCATGGCGGTCGAAGGCCAGTGGCGCTCCTATTCCCTGACTCTGGCATGGAGCGAGCAGGACGAGACGCTCCGCCTGATCTGCACCTTCGAGATGGACCCCCCTGCCGAAAAGCTGTCAGCGCTCTACGATGTGCTGAACCGCTGCAACGACATGGTCTGGTCCGGGGCCTTCACCTGGTGGGCCGAGCAGAAGCTGATGGTCTGGCGCTATGGCCTGGTGCTGTCCGGCGGCCAGATGGCCGGGCCGGAACAGATCGACCGGCTGATCGCCAGCGCGGTCAGCGCCTCGGAACGCTTCTACCCCGCTTTCCAACTCGTCTCCTGGGGCGACCAGTCCCCGGCCGAAGCGATGAAAGTCGCCATTGCCGAGGCCTACGGCCGCGCCTAACCTCTCCCCCGGTTCAAGGGGGATTTCATGACATTGGAACGCGTGGCCCGGGATGGGCTGGTGCTGCTTGGCTGCGGCAAGATGGGAACGGCGCTCCTGACGGGCTGGCTGGCCGCAGGCGTGCCACCGGGCTCCGTCTGGGTGATCGAGCCCAATCCAACCGACTGGCTGAAAGCCAGCGGCGTCCATCTGAACAAGGGTGTCCCGAAGGCCCCCGCCGTGGCACTCCTTGCCGTGAAGCCGCAGATGATGGGGGCCGCACTCCCCTCCCTCCAGGCCCTTGGGAACGGCACGACCCTCTTCGTCTCCATCGCCGCAGGCACCAAGATCGCAACCTTCGAGGACGTCCTGGGCACCCGCACCCCCATCGTCCGCACCATGCCGAACACCCCCGCCATGGTGGGCCGGGGGATCACTGCGCTGTGCCGCAACGCCCATGTTCCGGACGCCGACCTGGCGCTTGCCCGTGACCTGATGGCTGCCGTGGGGCAGGTGGTGGACCTGTCCAGCGAAGACCAGATCGACGCGGTCACCGCCGTTTCCGGCTCCGGCCCCGCCTACGTCTTCCACCTGATCGAGACGCTGGCCGCCGCCGGGGAAGCCGAGGGCCTGCCTGCCGACGTCGCCATGCGGCTTGCCCGCGCGACGGTCTGCGGAGCAGGGGAGCTGGCCTTCCAAAGCTCTGAGACCGCCGCGCAACTGCGGATCAACGTCACCTCCCCCGGCGGCACCACCGCCGCCGCCTTGGGCGTCCTGATGGACCCAGAGACCGGCTTCCCCGCGCTCCTCAAACGCGCCGTCAAGGCCGCCGCCGACCGGGGACGGGAGCTTGGCAAATGACCATCACCTATGCCGACTTCGAGAAGGTCGACATCCGCGTCGGCCGCATCACCCGGGCCGAGCCATTTCCGGAGGCACGGAAGCCCGCCTACAAGCTGTGGGTCGATTTCGGCCCCGCGATTGGCGAGAAACGCTCCTCGGCCCAGATCACCAAACACTACACCATCGACCAGCTGATCGGTCGCCAGGTGCTGGGCGTCGTCAACTTCCCGCCCCGCCAGATCGGCCCGGTCCTGTCCGAGGTCCTGATCCTTGGCCTGCCGGATGAAGACGGCGCGGTCGTGCTGATCGGGCCGGGGCACGACGTTCCACTTGGGGGGAAACTGTTCTGATGCAGAAGCTCTTGATCACCCGCCGCCTGCCCGACAGCGTGCTCGACGCCGCCCGCGCGCATTTTGACGTCACCCTGCGCGACCGTACCGATGTTCTGACGCCCGAGGAACTCCGCGCGGCCCTGCGCGATTACGATGCGGTCCTGCCCACCCTGGGTGACCGCTTCCAGGCCGATGTCTTCGCGGTCGTGCCAGCGCCTCGGGCCAGAATCCTTGCCAACTTCGGCGTCGGCTACAACCACATCGACGCCGAGGCTGCCAAGGCCTCTGGAATTGCCGTTTCCAATACGCCCGGGGCGGTGACGGATGCGACGGCCGATATCGCGCTTGGGCTGATCCTGATGACGGCCCGGCGCCTTGGCGAAGGGGAAAGGCTTCTGCGGTCGGGAGGATGGGAAGGCTGGCATCCGGTCCAGATGCTGGGCACCCACGTCACCGGCAAGCGGCTTGGCGTCATCGGTATGGGCCGGATCGGCAAGGCCATCGCCAAGCGCTGCCACTACGGCTTTGACATGGAGGTGGTGTTCTACAATCGCTCTCCGGTGGCCGACCCGGGACTGCCTGCGAAACAGGTCGACATGGCCGAGGCGATGGGGGCAGATTTCGTTGTCGTCGCAGTACCGGGCGGCAAGGCCACGCACCACCTGATCGACGCCGCCGCCCTGGGGCAGATGAAGATGACCGGCATCTTCATCAACATCTCGCGCGGTGACGTGGTCGACGAACACGCGCTGATCGACGCCCTGCAGCAGGGCCGGATCGCAGGCGCGGGTCTGGACGTCTATGAGTTCGAGCCGAAGGTCCCTGTCGCCCTGATGGCAATGGAGAATGTGACCCTTCTCCCCCATCTCGGCACCGCCTGCCTGGAGGTGCGCGAGAACATGGGGATGATGGCGGTCGACAACCTGATCGCCTGGGCCGAGGGCCGTGTGCCGCCGAACTTGGTCAACGCGTAAGGGTCAGACCCCGATCAGTTCTGCCTGCCGCACGATGACCTCGGCTTGCCGCATTGACGCGATGTCGACCAGCCGCCCCTTGTAGACCGCAGCCCCCTGGCCAGCGGCCTTCGCCGCCTCCATAGCCGCCAGGATCTCGCGCGCCTCGGTCACTGCCGCCTCGGACGGTGTGAAGACTTCGTTCGCCAGTGCGACCTGTTTCGGATGGATCGCCCATTTCCCGACCATTCCCAAGGTCGCCGACCGCCGTGCCTGCGCCCGGAAGCCCTCTTCGTCGCTGAAATCCCCAAACGGCCCGTCCACCGGCAGCACCCCATGCGTCCGGCAGGCCGCCACGATCGCCGCCTGCGCCCAGTGCCAGGGGTCTGACCAGTACTTCGCCCCCTCGCGGTGCATGTAGTAGTTTTCCTGCGTGCCGCCGATGCCGGTAGTCTGCATGCCCATGCTCGCCGCGAAATCCGCCGCCCCCAGGCTCATCGCCTGCAGGCGCGGAGAGGAGGCCGCGATTTCCTCGACATGCGCGATCCCCGCCGCCGTCTCGATGATGACCTCAAGACTGATCCGCTTCGTCCTCCCCGCCGCCGCCTCACATGCCGTAACCAGTGCATCGACAGCATAGACATCCGCCGCGCACCCGACCTTGGGGATCATGATCTGGTCCAGCCGCTCACCCGCTTGCTCCAGAAGGTCGACCACGTCCCGGTACCAGAACGGCGTGTCGAGGCCATTGATCCGCACCGACAGCGTCTTGCGGCCCCAGTCGATGTCCGAGATCGCCTTGATGATGTTCGCCCGCGCTTGCGGCTTGTCGGCAGGGGCGACCGAGTCTTCGAGGTCGAGGTTGATGACGTCCGCCGCGCTGGCTGCCATCTTGGCAAACAATTCCGGCCGAGAGCCGGGGCCGAAAAGCTGGCACCGGTTCGGGCGGGCGGGGGCGGGGGGTTGCAGGCGGAAGCTCATGGGAATTCCTGTGGGTAAGGATATTGCTCGTGGTTCTGCATCACGGTTATATTGTTGCGTGCCGCGGTGCAACATCGCTTTTGCGCTTGCAGCAAGTCTCCTGCCTTTCCAATCGCTGCCCGGCCTCTTAAAGTCCGGCCCATGATTACTACCCAGGCCGAGACTTTTCCCCTTCGCAACCCCTTCACCATCTCGCGCGGGTCGAAGACCGAGGCGCGGGTGGTGACCTGCACCATAACCCGGAATGGTCATCGCGGCTGGGGTGAGGGTCTGCCGTATCCCCGCTATGGCGAGACGGTGGAGGACGCCGTTGCCGCCATCCGGGCACTGCCCGAGGCGATCACCCGGACCGCCCTGCAAGAGGCGATGAGGCCCGGGGCGGCAAGGAATGCCGTGGACTGCGCGCTGTGGGATCTGGAGGCGAAGACCTTGGGTCGGCCGGTCTGGCAGATTGCGGGGCTGGCCGAGCCGAAGCCGGTCGAGATCGCCTTCACCCTGTCGCTCGACACGCCCCAGAAGATGCAGGAGGCGGCGGCGCGGAATGCCCATCGGGCGGTCCTGAAGGTCAAACTTGGCACGCCTTCGGACATGCCGCGGATCGAGGCGGTTCGCGCGGGTGCCCCCAAGGTCCGCCTGATCGTCGATGCGAACGAGGGCTGGACCCCCGAGGTCTACACCGACCTTGCGCCGCATCTAATTCAGTTGGGCGTGGAGATGGTGGAACAACCCTTCCCCGCAGGTCAGGATGACATGCTTGCCGAGATCGCCCGACCGCTTCCCGTCTGCGCGGATGAAAGCGCCCACGACGCGGCCTCGCTGCCCGGACTTCTCGGCAAGTACGACGTGGTGAACCTGAAGCTCGACAAGACCGGCGGCCTGACCGAGGCCCTGCGCGCGAAGGGTGAGGCGCGGCGGCTGGGGTTGAGGGTGATGGTGGGCTGCATGATCTCGACCTCGCTGTCGATGGCCCCGGCGGTGCTGGTCGCGCAGGGGGCCGACTGGTCCGACCTTGACGGCCCTGCCGACATGGCGCAGGACCGCGACCATCCGGTTGTCTATGATGACCGCCACATCCACCCGGCTTCGGCGCTTTTATGGGGATAACAGCATGACCCGCACTGTCTATGTGAATGGCGACTACCTGCCCGAGGGCGAGGCCAAGGTGTCGATCTTCGACCGCGGCTTCCTGATGGCCGACGGGGTCTATGAGGTGACCTCGGTGCTGGATGGCAAGCTGATCGACTTCGACGGCCACATCCGGCGGCTGGAGCGGTCGCTGCGGGAGCTTGAGATGACCTGCCCGATCGGGGCGGAGGAGTTGCTGGCGATGCATCGGGAGCTGGTCCGGCTGAACGGGATCGACCAGGGGATGATCTACCTGCAGGTCACGCGGGGCAATCCGGGGGACCGGTCGTTCATGTTCCCCGATGCTTCGGTCCCGGGCACCGTCGTGGCCTTCACCCAGAATATCCCGAACCTCGCGGATGCTCCGGCAGCGAAGACCGGGTTCAAAGTCATCACCATCCCGGACCTGCGGTGGTCGCGCGTCGATATCAAGACGGTGCAGCTCCTGTATCCTTCCATGGGGAAGATGGCGGCGAAGAAGGCGGGGGTGGATGACAGCTGGTTCACCGATGAAGACGGGGCGGTGACCGAGGGGACCTCGAACAACGCCTATATCGTGAAGGGGAACCGGATCATTACGCGGGCGCTGGGCAACGATATCCTGCACGGGATCACCCGGGCGGCTGTGCTTCGCTTTGCGGCGGAGGCTCAGTTTGAGGTGGAGGAGCGGGCCTTCACACCGGCCGAGGCTCAGGGGGCGGATGAGGCATTCTCCACCGCCGCGTCGATCTTCGTGATGCCGGTCGTGGAAGTGGATGGCAAGCCGGTGGGAACCGGCAAGCCGGGGCCGGTCGCGGTCCGGCTGCGGGAGATCTATCTGGACGAGATGCGAAAGGCGGCGATCTGACGGTGTCCACGGTGGACAAACGCGGCGTTTCCTTTGGGATCAAGGGCTTGCGATTTTCCGTTAGGGGTTTCTTAACACCTGTCCAAGGGGCCTTGGGGGCGGGATGACGATCTATATCGACGCCGATGCCTGCCCGGTGAAGGCCGAGGCCGAGACGGTCGCCACCCGGCACAAGGTGCGGATGGTTGTGGTGTCGAACGGGGGCATCCGGCCCTCGCAGAACCCGCTGGTGGAGAGCGTCTTCGTCTCCAGCGAGCCGGACGAGGCCGACAAGTGGATCGCCGAGGCTTGCGGGCCGGGGGATGTGGTCGTCACCGGGGACATTCCGCTGGCTGCGAAATGCGTGGCGGCGGGGGCACGGGTGGTCAAGCACAATGGCGAGGAGCTGACGGCGGCCAATGTCGGGATGGCTTTGGCGACGCGGGACCTGATGCAGGATTTGCGGTCGGCCGATCCGTTCCGGCAGGGGGGCGGGAAGATGTTTTCCAAGGCGGACCGGAGCCGGTTTCTGGATGTGCTGGACCGGGTGCTGCGCGCGGCGGCGCGGGGGGCGTGAGTGGCCCGGAGCCGGATGCGAGGACGCGGGTTGAGCGTGCGGATGGTGCGCTTTAGCGCACCTTGCGATGGGGTTGCGGTGGGGCTTCGCGGGTGCGCGGGTGGCAGGGCGAGGAGTCGGGGTGAACCCCGACCTACGGGTACGATGACGCGAGCGCTGTTCTCGCTCGACGGGTTCCGGCGCGGGGCGCGGGATGGGGTGCCGCTGGCGCTGTCGATCATTGCCTACGGCGTCGGGTTCGGGCTGGTCGCGGCGCAGGCCGGGTTTGGCGTCGGACAGGCAGTTGTCACCAGCGCGGCAATCTATTCCGGCTCGGCGCAGCTGGCAGCGGTGAACCTGTTGCAGACCGGTGAGGCGACGCTGTGGGCGCTGTTCGCGACGATCCTGGTCATCAACGCACGGTATCTGCTGTTCGGCGCCACCCTGCAGCCATGGCTGTGGTCGGCGGGGCCCTTGCGGGCCTATAGCAGCCTTCTTCTGCTGGGCGATGCCAACTGGCTGATGACGATGCGAGCCATTCGGGCGGGCGAAGTGGATCGGGCCTATCTGGCGGGCACGGGCCTGCCGATCACGCTGGGTTGGCTGGCCGGGACGGCGCTGGGGGCGGGAGCGGTTAGCGTGCTCCCCCGGCCAGAGGCGCTCGGGTTCGACATGATGCTCGCCTGCTTTGCGGCGGGGATGATGACGGCGATGGTCAAGGCGCGGGCGGACCTTTTGCCCGTGGTGGTTGGCGCGGGGACGGCGCTGGTCGTCGCCTATCTGGTCGGACCGGCACCGGCGATCATCGCAGCGGGGCTGGCGGGTGCTGCGGTGGCGGCGGCGGTGCACCGGGAGGCGGCATGACGGAGAGCTTTCCTGTCCTCCTCGCGGTGATGGCAGCGGCGGCCTTCCTGTGCCGGGTCGCGGGCTTCACGCTGATGCGGTTCGTGCCGGTTTCGCCCCGGGTGGAGGCGGCGCTGCGGGCGACCCCTTTGGCGGTGATGGCGGGAATCACGGCGCTGGCGGTTCAGGCGGGCGGGTTGGCAGAGGGACTGGCGCTGGCGTCGGTCGTGGGGCTGACACTGATCTTGCGGAGTGACGTGGCAGCGGCCTTGCTGGGGGTGGTCGTGGTGGCTGTGCTGCGCTGGGCGGGGATTTAGCGCAGCGGCTCCTCGTGCGCCTTCGGCGTCTCGTCGTGGGTGACCGTCAGCGAGGAGGGCCCGCACAGGGTCCGACGAGCGCTGCCACAAAGCAAAACCGGCGGCCCTTGCGGGACCGCCGGCTTGGAGGTGTTGACCACTACGGCTTAGTGCAGCCGGGCTTCGACCTGGGTGATGGCCTCGTCGATCGAGGCCGAGGCGGCATCTGCCGTCATCTGCTTCGACAGCACGTCGCCCGCAGCCGCGATGGCCACCGAGACGGCCTGTTCACGGACCTGACGGATCGCAGCGGCTTCGGCCGAGGCGATCTGTTCGGTCGCCGAAGCCAGACGGCGGGCGATAGAGGCCTTGAGGTCCTCTTTCGCCTGCGCAGCCGCGGCCAGAGCCTCGTCCCGGGCAGCGCTGACAATGCGGTCAGCCTGTTCCTGGACTTCCTTCTGGCGGCGTTCGTAGGTCGCGAGGATCGACTTGGCTTCCTCGCGCAGGGCGCGGGCTTCGTCGAGTTCCGCCTTGATCGTCGCCGCGCGGGCGTCGAGCATGCCGGTGATCTTCGCCGGGACCTTCATGTAGATCAGGATGCCGATGAAGGCGATGAAGGCCACCAGAACCACGAAGTTGGTGTTCTGGAGCGAGAAGAACGGACCCGTGGCCGCCATTGCGGGCGAGGCCAGAAGGGTCAGGAGGATGGAGAGCTTCTTCATCGCCTTACCCTTTCAGCCGTGCGGTGACGGCAGCCGTCACGGTTTTCGCATCTGCCGCGCCACCAAGTGCTGCGACCAGTTCGGCAGCAACGTCCTTGGCCACTTCGGACACTGCCGCAGCAGCGCCGTCGCGGATTTCGGCGATCGACTTTTCCGACTCTGCCGCCTTGGCGGCGATTTCGACGTCAGCCTTTGCCGTCGCGGCGTCGAGGTCCTTCTGGATCTCGGCCTTGGCCTGGGCCACGATCTTGGCCGCCTCGGTCCGGGCGTTCGCAAGCGCGTCGTTATAGGCCTTTTCGGCGGCGACGGCCTTCTGCTTCAGCTCTTCGGCTGCGGCAAGGTCGTTGGTGATCGTGCTTTTCCGGTCCGCCAGCACCGCGCCGATGCGCGGCAGGGCGATCTTCGACAGCACGAAGTAGATCACGACCAGCGTGACCAGAAGCCAGAAGATCTGGTTCGGCCAGGTCGAGAAGTCCAGCTGGGGCATCCCAACCGCCTGTCCCGCCTCGCCATGTGCTTCGGTTGCCATGTGGCCTCTCCTGAACTTTTGGAACCAAGGCCGGACTGTTGCCCGGCCCGGAAGTCAGCCCAAAAGGATCAGACGGCGAACATCAGCAGGAGAGCGATCAGGAACGAGAAGATCCCGAGAGCTTCCGCGAATGCGATGCCGACGAAGAGGTTGGCCATCTGGCCGGGGGCAGCCGACGGGTTGCGCAGGGCGCCCGCCAGGAAGTTGCCGGCAATGTGGCCCACGCCGATGCCGGCGCCGCCGAGACCCATCGTTGCCAGACCGGCGCCGATGAACTTGCCCATTTCTGCGATATCGCCTTCCATGATGTCTCTCCTTTGGAATGCTGAGGTTGTTGTCCGGACCTTAGTGGTGGGCGTCGCCCACCGCGTCACGAAGGTAGACGCAGGTCAGAATGGTGAAGACGTAGGCCTGAACGGCCGCGACGAGGAGTTCGAGGCCATAGATCGCGGCGATGGCGGCGATCGGGACGACCGAGGCCACGCCCATGGCGCCAGCGAACCCTGCGAAGACCTTGATCACGGCGTGACCGGCCATCAGGTTGCCGCCAAGACGGATGGAGTGGCTGAGCGGGCGCACGAAGTAGGAGATGAGTTCGATCACCGCGAGGATCGGGCGCAGGATCAGGGGCGCCGAGGAGACCCAGAACATCGACAGGAAGCCGATACCCTTGCGGTAGAAGCCGACCAGCGTGACGGTCAGGAACACCAGGAGCGCCAGGACCGCCGTGACGGCGATGTGCGAGGTGGTGGTGAAGGACATCGGGATCAGGCCCAGCATGTTCGACAGGAAGACGAACATGAAAAGCGTCATGATGTAGGGGAAGAACTTCAGGCCTTCGTGGCCGGCGACGTCTTCGACCATCTTGTGGATGAAGCCGTAGAACAACTCGGCCACCGACTGCCCGCGCGAGGGGACGATGGCGCGGCGGCGGGTCGACAGGACCAGCAGCGCGATCATCGCGAGGACGGCAATGCCCATCCAGAGGGTGACGTTGGTGGGCGTGTACCACTCGATGGGGCCGTCGCCGAACAGCGGCTTGACCACGAATTGATCCATCGGGTGGATCTGCAGTCCGCCAGCGTGCTCTTCCGTCGCCATCGTCAGTTCCCTTCGTTCTTGGCGGCTGCTTCCGCCTTTCGTCCCAGTTCCTTCGCGGACCCCAGCATCGTCTTGACGCCTGCCGCGAAGCCGAAGAGCGAGAAGATCACCAGGAAGATCGGGAGCGTGCCGAACAGCGCGTCAATCCCGTAACCGATGGCAGTTCCCAGCATGATGCCGGTCGCCAGTTCGATCACCATCCTCCAGGCCACCTCGCCCTGCGAGAAACCCTTGGCCGTGTTGGTCTGCGGCGGCGGTTCCTTCCCTTTTACCTTCTGCAGCTTCTCTTCGAGAGCCTTCAGACGGTCAGGATCGGGTTCGGACGCCATCGGACAGGTCCTTTCACGGTCGCCGCGGTTCTACGGAGCGGGGGGTGCAGAGTCAAGTGCGCTGGCTGATGCGTAAGATGCTGGAATTGCTTGATTTCAATGCCGCCACCGGGGGCCGAAGGCCGCTTTGGTGCGGTTCTGCATATTCAACCCCGTGGTTGACGATTGTCGGGGGCCGCTGAATAGTTGCGCCATGACCAATCGCCTGGACGCCGTCTTTGCCGCACTGTCCGACCCGACACGGCGGGCGATCCTGTCGATGCTGCTGGAAGACGACATGGCGGTTACCGATGTGGCCGAACCCTTTGCCATGAGCCTTGCGGCGATTTCCAAGCACCTGGCTGTCCTGTCCGATGCGGGCCTCATCAGCCGGGAAAGGCGGGGCCGGGTGATCTGGTGCAAGCTGGAGCCAGAGGCGATGCGCGAGGCCTCGGTCTGGATGCGGGCCTTCGGACAGGTCGATCCGCTGGACCTCGACGCCTTCGAGCGGTTTCTGGAGCAGGAGCTGTCCGACGAAGACTAGCGTCTCCGCCAGCGCCGGAGCCAGCGTTGCGCCGACCGGCGACCCCGGATGATCGCCGCCGAGATCGGTCCGCGCAGGTGGGGCAGGTCGATGGCCAGGAGGAGGAGCCCCGCAGGCAGCATCCAGAGGCCGAGGACCGGCAGGAACCAGAAAAGTCCGCCGATGGTCAGGAGGACTGCAAGCGGAAAGCGGATGGGAAACCAGTGGCCCCGGCGCAGATGGGTCAGCGGCCCGCGCAATGGCGGGACCAGGCGTTCCAGCGCGTGGAACTGCCGATGAAACCTGCGCTCGCGTCGTGACATGCGGGGGCGTCCTCTCCCGCGATCATGCGCCGGAACTGCGACAGGCGCGCGACAGTCGATCTTGCCGCGCGGTCAGGCCTAATGCCCTGAATGGCGCTGCCGCCAGCGCCGAAGCCACAGCTTGCCTTTGCGGCGCGTGCGGATGATAAGCACGGAGATCGGGCCGCGCAGCACCGGCAGGTCAACGGCCAGAAGCAGGAGGCCAAGGGGAAGCATCCAGATACCAAGGACCGGTAGAAAGGACAGAAGCCCCCCGATGATCAGCATGATCGCAATGGGAAAGCGGATCGGGAACCAGCTGTCCTTCCGCAGGGTCGACATCGGACCGCGCAGGACCGGGACCAACCGTCCCAGCGCGTCGAACTGTCGTTGGAACCGGCGTTCCCGTCTTTGTTTGGCGGCCATCGAATAGAGATGGGTTGTCCGTGTCGTGCTTCAAGACGGGCAGAGCGGCCAAGGCTGCAATCCGCCCGTCGTTCGGCGCACCGAGATCCTCGAAGATGTCGAACCGGAGCCCTTGAAGGCTCCGATACGATGTCTTCGAGGAAATCGCTTACCCGTCGATGCGGATGCGGGCGTTTGTGGGGTCGAAGGGGCTGTCCTCGGTCACGACGGCGTCCCATTCCTTGAGCTGGATCTTGACCTTCAGCTTCTGGCCGGGTTCCGCCAGCGCCGCGGGGACATAGCCCATGCCGATCTGCTTGCCGAAGGCGACGGAGTAGCCGCCCGAAGTGAGGCGCCCGACCTTGATGCCGTCATGGATGATGGCTTCCTTGCCCCACGGATCGGTGTCCGACGGCCCGTCGATCAGCAGGGTGACGCACTTGGCCCGGATGCCGGTGTCGAGCATCTTCTGCTTGCCGCGGAAGTCCTTCGTCAGGTCCACGAAGCGGTCGAGTGCGGCTTCCAGCGGGGTTGCGTCGCGGCCAAGCTCGGAGCCGAAGGCGCGGTAGGATTTTTCCTGGCGCAGCCAGTTCTGGGCGCGGGCGCCGACGCCTTTCAACCCGTGCCTTTCGCCGACCGACCAGATCAGGTCCCAAAGGTAGCGGCCGAATTCGATGGGGTAGTGGAGTTCCCAGCCGAGTTCCCCGGTGTAGGCGACGCGGACGGCGCGGACGGGGCACATGCCCAGTTCGATGTCGCGGTAGGACAGCCAGGGGAAGCGCTTGTTGCCAAGGACGGTGTCGGGGTCGGCGTCCTTGACGATGTCCTTCAGAAGCGCGCGGGCGTTGGGGCCGGCAAGGGCATAGACGCCCCATTGGGTGGTGACGTCGTGGATGTCGATGTGGCCGCGGCCCGAAGCCATCCAGTCGTCGGCGGCTTTCTGCAGGAAGTCATAGTCATAGGCCGTCCAGGCCCCGGCGGAGATCAGGTAGTATTCGTCCTGCTTGAGGCGGACGATGGTGTATTCCGTCCGCGTGGTGCCGTGGTCGGTGAGCGCATAGGTCAGGTTGATCCGGCCCACGTTCGGCAGCTTGTTGCAGGTGAAGTGGTCGAGGAAGGCCGTCGCCCCCGGCCCACGGACAAGGTGCTTGGTGAAGGCGCTGGCGTCGATAATGCCGACGGTGTTGCGGACGGCTTCCGCTTCCGCTTTCGCATAAGGCCACCAGGTGCCACGGCGGAAGCTGCGGCCGTTGTGGTCGAAGTCGGCGGGCGCGTCCTTGGGCCCGTAGTAGTTCGGGCGTTCCCAGCCGTTCACCTGGCCGAACTGCGCGCCCATTTCCTTCTGGCGGTCATAGGCGGGGGCGGTCCGCAGGGGGCGGCAGGCTTCGCGTTCCTCATCCGGGTGGTGCAGGATGAAGACGTGGTCGTAGCACTCCTCGTTCTTGCGGGAGGCGTATTCGGTGGTCATCCAGCCGCCAAAGCGCTTGGGGTCGAGCGAGGCCATGTCGATCTCGGCCTCGCCTTGCGTCATCAGCTGGGCGAGGTAATAGCCGGTGCCGCCTGCCGCGGTGATGCCGAAGGAGAAGCCCTCCGCCAGCCACATGTTGCGCAGGCCCGGGGCGGGGCCGACCAGCGGGTTGCCGTCGGGGGTATAGCAGATCGGGCCGTTGTAGTCGTCCTTGAGGCCGACGGTTTCCGACGACGGAATCCGGTGGATGAAGGACATGTATTCCTGCTCGATCCGTTCGAGGTCGAGCGGGAAGAGGTCGGCGCGGAAGCTGTCGGGGACGCCGTACTGGAAGCGGGCGGGGGCGCCCTTTTCGTAGGGGCCGAGGATCCAGCCGCCGCGTTCTTCGCGGACGTACCACTTGGCGTCGGCGTCCCTCAGGACCGGGTGCTGGGGATTGGTCTTGCGCCATTCGACAAGGGCCGGGTCGGGCTCGGTCACGATGTACTGGTGTTCGACGACGACGGCGGGGGTCTTGATGCCGAGAAGCTTCGCCGTCCGCTGGGCGTGGTTGCCGGTGGCGGTGACGACGTGTTCGGCGGTGATGTCGAACTTGTCGTCGGTGGCGACGAGCATGCCGCCTTTCTCTTCAAGCCGGGTGCAGGAGACGATCCATTCCGACCCCGTCCAGCGGTAGCCGTCGACCTGGATCTTGCGTTCGATGGTGGCACCCAACTGGCGGGCGCCCTTGGCCATCGCCTGGGTCACGTCGGCCGGATTGATGTAGCCGTCCTGCGGGTGGTAGAGCGCGCCGATCAGGTCCTCGGTCCGCACCAGCGGCCAGCGGTCCTTGATTTCCTTAGGCGTCAGGAACTCGTGGTAGACCCCGGCGGTTTCGGCGACAGAGGAATACAGCATGTATTCGTCCATCCGCTGCTGGTGCTGCGCCATCCGCAGGTTGCCGACGACGTAGAAGCCGGGGTTCAGGCCCGTCTCCGCCTCCAGGCCCTTGTAGAAGTCGACCGAGTACTTGTGGATGTGGGTCGTCGCGTAGGACATGTTGAACAGGGGCAGGAGGCCCGCGGCATGCCAGGTCGATCCTGCGGTCAGCTCGTCCCGCTCGACCAGCATGGTGTCCCAGCCCGCTTTCGCCAGGTGGTAGGCGATGCCGGTGCCGACGGCTCCGCCGCCGACGACCAGGGCTTTGACATGGGTTTTCATGGAAGGGACTCCCGCAATAGGTTTGCCCCTATGTGCCAGAGGCGCGGGAAAGCGGGCAAAGTTACGCGACCTTTGAGGTCCGAAAACGACATGCTGTCGCTCTTGCATCAGATCGTGCCGACAGAGCGGCACGCCGGGCAGGGCTTTCCATCGCCTTGCCCAAGTCTTGCCCGTTTCTTGGATTTCAACCGGCCCCATGGAATCGACAGAATCGTTCACACATCCGCCAGTATCTTCCCCCCGCCCAGCCCTTGTGGCCCTCGCGGCGATCGTCCTTTACTGGCTGTCCGAATATGCCGCTCAGGTCACGACCTTCGGCCCGGGCGGAGAGCTTTCACCCTGGGGTCTGCAGGTTGCCGTCGCACAAAGCGCAGTGGTGGTCGCCGGGCTGGTGGTCGCACTGGCGCTGGTCGGACGGCTCGACCTGCTGGTCCGGTCGGTGACGGTCCTGTTCCTTGTGGGCGGGGTGCTGAATCAGCTGCTCTGGACCCTGTTCCGCGAGGCGCCGCAGCTTTATGCGACCGAGGCGCGAGTCAGCCTTATCCGGGGCATCGTGCATCTGGTGCAGATCGCGCTGCTGGTTTGGCTTCTGCGTGCGCCCTTGCGCCAGTGGCTGCGGGCGGGGCTGGTGATGGCGGTGGTGTTCCTGGGGGCCAAGGAAATCGCGCTGCGCTGGTTCAGTGTCGATGAGTTCTATGTCTTCCCCGATGCGGCCTGGGCGGACGACTATACTCCGGTCGATGTCGAGGCGCTGTATGCGGCGCAAGATCGGCTGATGGGCGAGCAGATCGCTGCCCTTGCGCCCGGGGCGCCCGGAGAGCCGGATGTCTTTGCGCTGGCCCTGGGCGGGACGGCGGATCAGTCGGTGTTCCTGACCGAGGTCGAGAGTGTCGCGGGCATCCTGGATACTCAGTACGGCGCGGGGGCGCGGACCTTGCGGCTGGCCAACAGCCATGACCATCCGACCCGCTATCCGCTGGCGAACCGGGCGAACCTTGCCCGTGCCCTGTCCGAAATCGGCGCGCGGCAGGGGCAGGAGGACCTGGCCTTCCTGTTCCTCACTTCGCATGGCCGCGAGGACGAGTTCGCGCTGGAGTTCTACGAGGCGGGGACGAAGAACCTGACCTCCGACGAGTTCAAGGCAATGCTGGACGACAGCGGCATCGGCCCGGCGGTGATTGTCGTTTCGGCCTGCTTCTCGGGGTCGTTCATCGACGATATCGAAGCGCCCGACAGGCTGGTGATCACCGCGGCGCGGGGGGACCGGACGTCTTTCGGCTGCCGCGACGGGGCGGAGTGGACCGAGTTCGGCGAGTCCTTCTTCGACCGCGCGCTGCGGGCGGACCCGGACCCGCGCAAGGCCTTCCCGGTTGCGGCAGAGGACGTGGCGCGGAAGGAAGCGGCGGACGGGCTGACGCCCAGCCTGCCGCAGGTCAGCGAAGGCGCCGAGATCGGCGCAGTGCTGGACCGGGTGCTGGCAGCACGCGCGCTGTCCACGCCAGGGGTCGATTGACCGGGATCAAGGCACCGCGCCCGGCCAGAGTGCAGTCTTGCCCAAGGTTCGTGGGGAGCATTGCGATGGACGCCCGGTTCCCGGATCGCCGCGCGGCAGGTCAGGCGCTTGCGCCACGGTTGTCGCATCTAAGAGGACCAGGAACGCTGGTCCTTGGACTGCCGCGCGGCGGAGTGCCCGTCGCAGCCGAGGTGGCAACGGCCCTGAACGCGCCACTGGACATCCTGCTGGTGCGCAAGATCGGCATGCCGGAGAATCCGGAACTTGCGCTGGGTGCCATCGCCGGGCCTGCGGGCGAAACGCTGATCCTGAACGAGGCGCTGGTTCTGCGGTCCGGGCTTGGGCCGGCGGGGATCGAGGCGAGGGCTGCGCCCGAGCGGGCGGAACTGGCACGGCGGCGGGCTCTGTGGGGTGGGGGCGTGGAAATGGGGGCCGTGCGGGGCAAGACGGTCATCCTGGTGGACGATGGGGTTGCAACCGGGGCCACCATGCGGGCCGCGATCGCCGCGGTCCGGTCGGGTGAGCCCGCCCGCGTCGTGGTGGCAACGCCCGTTGCCCCGCCGGATGTGGTCGTGGCGCTGACCGGTCTGGCCGACGAGGTCGTGTGCCTTTTCTCACCCGCCGATTTCATCGCCGTGGGTCGGCATTATGCACTGTTCCCGCAGCTGCAGGATGACGAGGTGCGCCGCATCCTGGGTGCGGCGCGGCGTCCTGCGTCATCCGGTAGGTCGCAGGCGGGCTAGGCGGCACGCTGCCTTCCGGCTAAAGCTGCAGCAGCCCGATGCAGGGGCGATGGTCGGGAAAGGCGCACAGGATGACCCAGTTCAATCAACCCCTCGGCGGCAACGAGATGCCGCGTTTCGGCGGACCGGCTACGATGATGCGGCTGCCGGCAGCGACCAGCGCCAAGGGGTTGGACGCGGCCTTCATCGGCATCCCGATGGATCATGGCACCAGCAATCGCCCGGGGACCCGCCTTGGCCCCCGGCAGATCCGGGACGAGAGCCGCATGATCCGTCCCTACAACATGGCGACAGGGGCCGCCCCGTTCGAGCATCTGCAGGTCGCCGACCTGGGCGATGTGGCGATCAACACCTTCGACCTGAAGAAGACGGTGGACATCATCACCGCCCATTACCGGGGAGTGCTGGCGGAAGGCGTCATCCCATTGACCCTCGGCGGCGACCACACGCTGACCTGGCCGATCCTGCGCGCGATCAAGGAACGGCATGGCCCTGTGGCGCTGATCCATGTCGATGCCCATGCCGACATCAACGACACGATGTTCGGCGAGACAGTGGCGCATGGCTGCCCCTTCCGCCGGGCCTGGGAGGATGGCTGTCTGCTGAGCGACAAGGTGTTCCAGATCGGCCTGCGCGCCACGGGGTATGCGGCGGACGATTTCAACTGGGGCCGCGACAAGGGCTGGACGGTGGTGCAGGCCGAGGAATGCTGGCACAAGTCGCTGACGCCGCTGATGCGGATCGTGCGGGACAGGATCGGCGATGCGCCGGTTTATCTGACCTATGACATCGACAGCCTGGATTCGGCCTTCGCGCCGGGCACGGGGACGGTCGAACCCGGCGGGCTGTCGACATGGCAGGGGTTGGAGATCATCCGGGGCTGCGCCGGGTTGAACCTAGTGGGCTGCGATCTGGTCGAGGTCTCGCCCCCCTACGACCCTTCGGGCAACACCGCGCTGATCGCGGCGAACTACCTGTACGAGATGCTGTGCGTCCTGCCCGGCGTGCCGCAGAACCCGTCGCGGTTTTCGGGGCTGACGTTCTGACCGTCAGCCCTCGGTCGCGCCGACCTTGCAGCGCTTGACGCCGTCCTTGCTGGTCGTGCAGTCCGCGTCCTTCGGTTCCGGCTTGGCTGCCGGTGCCGGTTCTTCGGCCTTGGGTTCGTTTCCGCCGAACAGGCTGCCGATCATGTCGCTGATCCCGACATCTTCCGCCGCCGCGCCTGACGCGGCCTCGGCCTCCGCGGCCTTGCGACCGGCTTCCTCACGTCTGGCTTCTTCTTCCGCTCGCGCGGTGCGGGCGGCGTAGTAGGCATCGCGGTCCGTATCCGCCATGGCCGAGGCCAGCAGGATCACCGGCACCTTCCCCAGCCCCTCGGCCTTGTCGATCACGCTGGCATTCATCGCCTCGACATGCAGGGTTTCGAAGAAGGCCACCAGTTCGGCATCCTTCATCCGCTTGGGCGCCAGCACCCGCAGGTGGATCTGCGCGCCGACATCGGCCAGGAACAGCCGTCCCCGGAACCCTTCGGGCAGAAGATCCTCGGTCACGTCCAGGCCGCGGACGGTCATGAACGGGGTCCCGCGGAACTGCGCGCCCATGTCCTGCAGGTTCTTGCGCTGGTCCAGCGCCGCAAAGCCGGTGAAGATCAGGTTCGGATAGCGCACCGCGCGGATCAGTACAGTCCGGTCGCCCTTCTGATAGGCGAGGGTCGCGACCTCGGTGCCTTCGCCCGAATCGGTCTTCAGCAGGGACTCAAGCGCCGCAACGGCAGCCTTGTCGGCCTTCTTTTTCGAGCTGGGCAGGAACGGGTCGATATCCTCGGGGGCCACGGCACGGGCTTTCCAGCCTTCGGGCGGGCGTGGCAGCATGTCGGCCAGCTTGGTCGGCAGACCGCTTGTGCTGGCTGCGGCGGACAGACCGGCCACCCGGCCGGACAGATGCGACAGGTACTCGGAGAACGTCAGCTCCTGTGCGCTGTCGCCGCCGGCCATGCGCGCGGACATCTTGTAGTCGTAGAACATGTAGCCGCCCGCCGTGGTGGTGAGCATGAGAAGGGTGCCGATGAGCCGTATCACGAGTCAGTCCTTGTCTGCGCGCGCGTCAGGAATAGCCGGGAAATTGGGCAAGCTTCGGGCAAGGCGAAAAGATTCTTCCGGTCATGCCCGACGCCAGGCCGTGGACAGCGCGAAAAGCGTGGCCGCGATCACGATGATCGACGGCCCGGTCGGCGTGTCTTGCCAGAGCGACAGCGCCAGCCCGCCCAGACCCGACAGCGCGCCCACGGCAATCGCCAGAAGCGCCATCGCCTCGGGGGTCCGGGCCAGGCTGCGGGCGGTGGCGGCGGGGATGATGAGCATCGCCGCGATCAGAAGCGCGCCGACGATTTTCAGCGCGACCGCGACGACCAGGGCAAGGGCGATCGTCAGGACCAGCCGCTCGCGGTCGGGGTTGATCCCGGCGGCATGGGCAAGGTCTTCCGACAGGGTGGCGGTCAGCAGCCGCTGCCAGCGCCAGGCCATGAGGGCGAGGACGGCAAGCGATCCCGCCCAGACCAGCGCCAGGTCGGGCCGCGAGACGGCAAGGATGTCGCCGAAAAGGTAGCTCGACAGGTCGGTGCGGACGGCAGGGAAGAAGCTGACGGCGACAAGGCCGAAGGCGAGCGCCGAATGGGCGAGGACGCCAAGCGTCGTGTCCATCGCCCAGCCGCGTGCGGACAGGCCCGCAACGGTGACAGCCATGGCCAGCGCGACGGTGAGGGTGCCGATCCCGATGGGCAGGTCGGTGGCCAGCGCCAGCGCCACGCCCAGGACGGCGGCATGGGCGGTCGCATCGCCGAAGTAGGCCATGCGGCGCCAGACCACGAACGACCCGAGCGGCCCGGTGGCAAGCGACAGGCCGACAGCCGCCAGACCGGCGCGGACCAGGAAATCGTCAAGCATGGTCGTGCTCGTGGTGGTGATGATGGTGGTGCGGGTGGCCGTCTTCGTGATCGTGGTCATGTTCGTGGCGGTAGAGCGCCAGCGCGCCTTGCGTGCCAAGGCCGAACAGGGCGCGGTATTCCGGTGCGGTGGACACGACGCGGGGCGTGCCTTCGCAGCAGATATGGCCGTTCAGGCAGATCACCCGGTCGCTGGCGGCCATCACCACATGCAGGTCGTGGCTGATCATCAGGACCGCCGCCCCTGTCTCGGCCCGAACCTCCTCGATCAGCCGGTAGAAGGCGGCCTCGCCCAGCTGGTCAAGGCCCGAGGTCGGCTCGTCCAGCATCAGGAGTTGCGGCTTGCCCAGAAGGGCGCGGGCCAGAAGCACCCGCTGCAGCTGCCCGCCCGACAGGGTGGTCATCTGCTCCCGCTCCTGCCCCGCCATGCCGACGCGCGCCAGGGCCTCGGCGGCGGCATGATCGGTGACGCGGGTCGGCAGGGACAGGAACCGCCGGACAGTGATCGGCATCGTGCGGTCGACGGTCAGCTTCTGCGGGACATAGCCCACGCGCAGCCCCGCCTCGCGTAGGATGCGACCCTCGGCCACCGGGACGATGCCCAGAAGCGCGCGGAGGAGGGTGGACTTTCCGGAGCCGTTGGGACCGAGGATCGTGACGATCTCGCCCGGGTCGATCTTCAGGCTGATGTCGTGCAGCACTTCATCCGCCCCGAAGCGGACGCAGACATGGTCGGCGGACAGAAGGCTCATGCCTGCCCCCGGCAGTTCGGGCACAGGCCAAGCGCCTCGATGGTGGTGCGTTCGACCTGGAACCCGGCGCGGGCGGCCTCGGCCTCCAGCGACTGGCGGGCACCACTGGCTTCGGCCTCGGCGACCGTGTGACAGGCGCGGCAGATCAGGAAGGCGGGGGCATGGTCCTCGCCCGGGTGGACGCAGGCGGTGAAGGCATTCAGGCGCTGGATGCGGTGAGCAAGGCCCTGTTCCACCAGGAACTCCAGCGCGCGGTAGGCGACGGGTGGCTGGTTGCCGAAGCCTTCGGCCGCAAGCCGCGCCAGGACGTCATAGGCGCCAAGCGCCTTGTGTTCCTCCAGGAGGATCTCCAGCGCCCGCCGCCGCACCGGGGTCAGCCGGGCACCGGTGGCGGCTGTCAGCGCCTCGGCCCGTTCCAGCGCGTCATGCGAGCAATGAGCGTGGTCATGCGCGGCAAAGGCCAGATCGGGGGCCGCACAGCCTGGGCAGTCGTGGGTGTCGGGCATCGGCGGCTCTTGACCTGTTATGATATTACATACATAGAGCGGATCATGTCAGAAGGAACCCGCCCGATGCGTTATATCATTACTCTTTTTGCCACCGCCACCCCCGCACTGGCAGAGGTCCCCAAGGTGGTTGCCGATATCCCGCCGGTTCATGCGCTGGTGGCGCAGGTGATGGGCGATCTGGGCCAACCGGACCTCTTGCTGGCCAAGGGCGCGGACGAACATGACTTTCAGCTGAAGCCCAGCCAGGCAGGCGCGGTGGCGGATGCGGACCTGGTGGTCTGGATCGGGCCGGAGCTGACCCCGTGGCTGGACGGCGCGATGGACAGCCGTCCCGAGGGCGCTTCGGCACTGGCGCTGCTGGATGCCGAGGGCACGGTGCGGCGTCCCTATGGTGAGGCGAAGACGGACGACCACGGGCACGAAGATGAACATGCCGATGAGGCGGGGCATGACCACGGGCACGATCATGGATCGGAAGACCCGCATGCCTGGCTTGACCCCGGCAATGCGCAGGTCTGGCTGGGGTTGATCGCGGCCGATCTGGGCAAGCTGGACCCGGATAATGCCGCGACCTACACGGCCAATGCGGCTGCGGCAAGCGAGCAGATCGCGGCGCTGGATGCCGAGTTGCAGGCGCTGCTGGCTCCGGTCAAGGACAAGCCGTTTGTGGCCTTCCACGACGCCTATGGCTATTTCGTCGATCATTATGGCCTGAAGCAGATGGGCAGCATTGCCGAAGGCGACGCAGCCTCGCCCGGGGCCGCACGGCTGGCGGACCTGCGCGCCACGCTGGAAGCGGGCGAGGTCCTGTGCATCTTCCCCGAGGTGCAGCACGACCCGGCTTTGGTGAGCCAGATGGCCGAAGGGACCGGCGCGAAGGTCGGCGGGGCGCTGGACCCGGTGGGCTCGTCGCTGGAGCCGGGTCCGGGGGCCTATGCCGCGTTGTTGCGCGGGTTGGCGCAGACGATCGCGGATTGTGCGGGCAGCTAAGGACGAAGGTGGGCGGAATCGCCCGCCCTACGCCTGTGCCAAGGCCAGAAGCCTGTCGCAGTCGACATGCGCGGCAAGGTGGTCGGCCAGGGCGTCCAGCGTCTCCTCGACTGTCCGGTCGTAGCTGACGTTGCCGGGTGTGGCGCCAAGGCTGGCAAGGAAGGCGCGGCGGAAGGCGTCTTCGGTGAACATGCCGTGAAGGTAGCTGCCCATGACGCGGCCATCGGGGCGCACGGCACCTTCGGGCTGGCCGTTCACAGTGAACATGGGCTGCGTCCGGTCGGGGCCGGAGGTCGCGCCGAGGTGGATTTCGTAGCCTCTGACCCGGGTGCCCGAGGCGGAGTGCAGCGCCTCGGTTTCCGTGACGCGCTTGTCGGGGGTCATTGTGGTCGTCAGGTCGAGAAGGCCGAGGCCGGGGACGGAGCCGGGCTTGCCCTCGATCCCTTCCGGATCGGAGATTTCGCGGCCAAGCATCTGGTAGCCGCCGCAGAGGCCGAGGACCTTTGCGCCGCGTCTCAGGGCGGCGGCGAGGTCGATGTCCCAGCCTTGGGCGCGGAAGTAGCTCAGGTCGGCGATGGTCGCCTTCGAGCCGGGGAGGATGATGAGGTCGGCCTCGACCGGCAGGGGCTGGCCGGGTTTGATGATCCTGAGGGTGACACCGGGTTCCTGCGCCAACGGGTCCAGGTCGTCGAAATTGGCGATGCGGTTCAGGTGCGGGACGGCGATCAGGAAGTCTCCGGTCCCCCGCGTGCCGCCAAGGTCGGCGGCGTCTTCGGCGGGGAGCTTGTGGGCATGGGCGAACCAGGGGATGACGCCGAGGCCGGGCCAGCCGGTGCGCTGCTCGATTAGGCGATAGCCGTCGTCGAAAAGCCGGGGGTCGCCGCGGAACTTGTTGATGAGGAAGCCCCGCATCATCGCCGCGTCTTGCGGGTCAAGGACGGCCTGGGTGCCCACGAGTTGCGCGATGACGCCGCCGCGGTCGATGTCTCCGGTCAGGATCACCGGAGTCTGTGAGGCGATGGCGAAGCCCATGTTGGCGATGTCGCCCGCGCGCAGGTTCACCTCGGCCGGGCTTCCGGCGCCCTCGACGATCACCAGATCGGCTTCGCCGTGCAGGCGGTGGAAGCTGTCGAGGACCGGGGCCATCAGCTGCGGCTTCAGGGCGGCGTAATCCTTTGCGCGGACGGTGGTGAGCCGCTTGCCCTGGACGATGACCTGCGCGCCGGTTTCCGACTCGGGCTTCAGGAGGACCGGGTTCATGTCGACATGCGGCTGCACCCCGCAGGCACGGGCCTGCAAGGCCTGAGCGCGGCCGATTTCGCCCCCGGTGGCGACGGCGGCGTTGTTCGACATGTTCTGCGGCTTGAAGGGGCGGACGGTCAGGCCCTGGCGGCTGAAATGGCGGCAGAGGCCCGCGACCAGCAGCGACTTGCCGACGTTCGAGCCTGCGCCCTGGATCATGATCCTCATGTCTTGCGCGCCATGAGCCCGAGGAAGAACACCCCGCCGACAAGGCCGGTGACGACGCCGATCGGCATGTCCTCGGGTGCCATGACGACGCGAGCGACGGTGTCGGCACCGACAAGGAAGATGGCCCCGGCAAGGGCGGAGAGGGGGAGAACGCGGGCGTTGTCTCCCCCCACGGCGAAGCGGACGAGGTGGGGCATCATCAGGCCCACAAAGCCGATGAGGCCGGAGAAGGCGACCATCACGCCGGTGATGAGGGCGCCTGCGACGAAGACGGTCAGCCGGAAACGGGCAACGGGGATGCCAAGCGAGGCGGCGGTTTCATCGCCGAGGCTCATGGCGTTCAGGGCACCGCTTTGGCTCCAGAGCCAGAGGCCCGCGGGGAGGAGGACGGCCAGCGGATAGATCAGGTGCGACCATTGGGCGAGGCCGAGGCCGCCGAGCATCCAGAAGACGACCGTGTGGGTGGCCTTGGGATCGCCGAGGAAGATCAGCACATTGGCCCCGGCCATGATGATGAAGCTGACGGCGACACCCGCCAGGACGAGGCGGTCGGCGCTGGTTGCCCCCGTCACCCGGGCCACGGCCAGGACAAGGACTGTGGCGGCAAGCGCTCCGCCAAAGGCCATGAGGGGGACGGTGAGGAGGCCGAGAAAAAGCCCGGTGTGGAGGAGCGCGGCAATCGCCCCGAAGGCCCCGCCCGAGGAGATGCCGAGAAGGTGGGGGTCGGCCAAGGGGTTGCGGGTCACGGACTGTAGGGCGGCGCCGGTGATCCCGAGGCCCGCGCCGACGAGGGCGGCGAGGAGGGCGCGGGGGAAGCGGATGTCCCAGACGATGGCCTCACGCCCTTCGGTCCAGTCGGGGGTGACGAGGCCGGGGACGAGGTGGTTCGCCAGGACACCCCAGACGGTGGAAAGGGGCACGGGGACAGCCCCGACCGACACGGCGAGGAGGATGGCGAGGAGGAGGACGCCGCCGCCGCCAAGCGCGAAGCCCGCGCGGCGGGTGAGGCGGAGGGTGGCGGAGGTGGGGACGGTGAGGGGCGTTTCGGTCATGGGTGGCCCCCGGGGGCGACTCGTCCTGCGCCATCGGCTTCTCCTCGCGGGGTGGCCAGATAAGAGCGGCGAACCATGGGGATGAGCGGGGCGCGGGGCTGCGTCATTCGGCCTTCCCCAGGATCGTGCGGGCGGCCGTCTGGCCGGAGAGGTATGCGCCGTGGGCGGTGCCTGAATAGTCGGGCTCGGTCGCTTCGCCGGCGAAGATCAGGCGGCCGTCCCAGTCGGTCCCGGCAAAGGCGCGGCGGGTCTTGGGCGAGGTGTCGGGGGCGTGGAAGGAGTAGGAGCCGAGCGCGAAGGGGTCTTGCGACCAGCGGGTGATCTGGGCCGCAAGGGGGGCGGGGAAGGCGGTGCCGAACATGGATTTCAGCGCGGCATGCGCCTCGGCCATCATCGAGGCGTCGTCGAGGGCTTCCTTTTCGGCGGCCTGCGATCCGGCGTGGAAGGCGAGGAGGACGGGGGCCTTCAGTGCTCGGCCAAGGCTGACCCATTGCGACCAGTGGCCGTCCATTGGGGAAAGCCATTCGATCCAGTCGACGCTGTCGTCCCAGGCGATGCGGTCGAAGCGCAGCCAGCATTTGTTCAGAAGGCCCATGCCGAGGCTGTCGATGGCGGCTTGCCGGGCGGGGGCGAGAGGTTCGGCAAGGGTGACCTGCCCGGATTGCAGGACGCCGAGGGGCAGGGTGACGATGGCCTGGTCGGCGGCGATGGTGGTGCCGTCGGCCAGGGTCGCCGCGACGCCTCTGGCGGTGGGCGCGAGCGCGGTGACGGTTTGGCCGAGGCGGATGGTCAGGCTTTTTGCGAGGTGGGCCGCAAGCCGGTCGATGCCGGCGGGAAAGAGGACATCGGGGCCGTCGAACTCTTCCGCGGTGTCGACGTACCAGGCGGAGGTCTTGGTCCAGTCGCCCGAGTATTCCTGTTCGAAAGCGCCGTTGATGTAGTGGCGGACCTTGCGACGGGTCTGGGGGTCGGCCTCGGCCCAGCCGGGGGAAGACTGGACAGCTTCGGCCAGGGAGACATCTGCCGAAAGGTCCTCGGCTGCGGCACGGGCGTCTTCGACGAGCGCTTCGGCGTCGTCATGGCCAAGGTCGGCCTCTTGCCCATCGGGGCCAAGGGAGAGGCTGCGGTCGTAGGAGGTGGTGATGCGCTGTGCCCCGGCCTCGTCGGCCAACGCGGTCAGGGGGTTGCCCTTGGTGCCGTGGATCCAGCTGGCGCCGAGGTCCATGGGCAGGTCGGGCCAGAGACGCGAGGTGTGGAGGCGCCCGCCGATCCGGTCGCGCGCCTCGATCACGGTAACCTGATGCCCCATAGCCTGCAGGTCGCGCGCGGCGGTTAGGCCCGCGAGACCCGCGCCGATGACCATTACACGCCGCTGCGTCTGCGCGCGCGCCCGAGACGCCAGAAGCGCTGCGGGCAGAAGGGACAGGGCCTGGCGGCGGTGCATCGGTGGTCAGTTCCCCCAGAAGCCCGCCACCAGCTTTTCCACCGCGCGGATGTTGCGGGGGCCGGGCGTGGCCTCGACGTATTCCAGCACCAAATAGCGGTCGTTCTTCACCGCGTCGATGCCCGCAAAGGCCGGATTGCCTTCAAGGAAGGCGATCTTCTGCTCGGCCGTCACATCGCCGTAGTTGACGATGACGATGACCTCGGGATTGCGTTCCACCACCGGCTCCCAGGCGACGGTGGCCCAGCTTTTATCGAGGTCGTCCATGATGTTCCGGCCGCCAGCGGCCTCGATCATCGCGGTGGGGATGGCATAGGCCCCGGCGGTGAAGGGCGTTTCCTCACCCGAATCGTAGACGAAGACGCGCAGGGGCTGGTTGCGGTCGACGCTTGCGGTGACCTCGGCGATTTTCGCCTTGTAGCCGTCCACCAGCGCCTGCGCCCGATCCTCGACCCCGAAGATCGTGCCGAGGTTCAGCAGGTCATTGTACATGTCGTCCATGCTGGACTTGGCTTTGGGGCCGATATGGATGCAGCTTTCGGTCAATTCGTAGGTCTTGATGCCCAAGGGTTCCAGCGTTTCCGGCGTGACCTCGCCACCGACCTTCATGCCGTAGTTCCAGCCGGCGAAGAAGAAGTCGGGCTCGGCCCCCAGCAGGACCTCGCGGGTGGGATACTGGGCGGACAGTTCCGGCAGTTCGGTGATGCCGGCGCGCAGTTCCTCGTCCAGCGTCTTCCAGCCCGAGACGCCGGTATAGCCGACCATCCGGTCGCGCAGGCCAAGGGCCAGCATCATCTCGATCAGGTTCACGTCATTGGCGATGGCGCGGGCAGGGGGCGCGTCGAACGTGACCTGCCGGTTGCAACTTGGCACGGTGACCGTGAAGGCCAGCGCGGGGGTGGAGAGGAGGAAGACGGCGAGGAGGGCGGTTTTCATTCAGTGGTCCGTGAGGTGGAAAGAGAAACGGGGGGTGGAGCCGGTGCGGTCGATCCGGGTCGCAACCTGGAAGGCGCGGGCAATGGTGGCTTCGGTCAGGGCCGCATCGGGCGTGGCATCGGCGATGACGCGGCCCTGATCCAGGATCAGGACGCGGTCGGCGAATTCGGCGGCCAGCGTCAGGTCGTGCAGCGTGCAGACCACGGCCAGCCCAAGGCCGCGCAGAAGCCTCAGGAGTTCCAGCTGATGCCGGATGTCGAGGTGGTTGGTCGGTTCGTCCAGCACCAGGATGCGGGGTTCCTGCGCCAGCGCGCGGGCGACCATGACCCGCTGACGCTCGCCCCCCGACAGGGTGCCAAAGCGGCGATCGGCCAGATGGGCCAGGTCCATGCGAACCATCGCGGCATCGGTGATGGCCTTGTCGCGGGACCCCGGACCCATGCCCTGCCGGTGCGGCAGGCGGCCAAGCGCGACAATGTCGCGGGTGGTCAGGGCAAAGTCGGTCGGCTGTTCCTGCAACACCGCCGCGACGGTGCGTGCGGCCTGGCGGGCGGGGGTGAGCCAGAGGTCGCGGCCCTCGACGATGACCGACCCGGAGAGGGGGGCCTGATGCCGGTAAAGGAGCCGCAACAGCGAGGATTTCCCCGCCCCGTTCGCCCCGCAGATCGCCAGCACCTCGCCCTCGGCCAGGCTGAAGGAAATGTCGTGCAGGATCGCGGGCGTGCGCTTCGGCCCCCAGGTGACGTTGCGCAGTTCGAGGACGGTCACTGGATCGCCCCTTCCCGGGTGACGATCATCGCAGCCGGGATGCGGGCCAGCGTGGTGTCGCACAGGCGCTGCGGCAGGTCGCGCCCGGTCATCCAGCCGTCGTCGACGGCGGCGTAACTGCGGGCGAAATCCACCAGATCGTCCAGAGGTTGATCGGGATCGATATCGCCGAACAGCCAGGTGGCCTTTTCGGTGGCGCGGTAGCCGACGACGCAAGGCGCGCCATGATCGGGGACGCAGCCCGCAAGGCAGGCGGTGCCCGAAACCTCGAATGTCTCGCCAAGATCGGCGGCAGCGATTGCCGCGTGCAGCTTCTTCAACAGGTCGAAGCCCGGCTTGCAGGCATCACCCTTGTGCTTGCAGGCCTTGCACACAAGGATCTGGTGCGGTGCGGATTGCGCCACGGAATAGGATCGGGCCTTGGGCCGCGGGTCGTCCATCGAACACTCCTTCCGGGGCACCCCGCCCGGGTCTGGTCGGCTTCGATGGCAGGTCTCCTGACTTCGCGGGTCACAGCTTTCCCCCACCTTCCCGGCTGTCGCCAGTGGCTTCGGAGGGTCGCTCGCCGCTTACAGTTGCGGGGGCAGTCGGGGATTTGGCGGCTGATGCCTACACCTCACCCCATTCCCTTTTCACCCGGCGGCGCTTTGCGCTGTGCCGGGAACCATCGCCCCCTGTGTGCGCCGGAACGGCAGGCCGATCAAGACGGAAAGCGACACAGTGCGCGCTGCCCGCGCCAGGCGGTCGGCATGCGTGACATGCACACGCACGACAGGCGGTTTCTGGACGGATCGGGGGAGGAGTGGTGGCGAGGGAGGCCACCAAACTACCATTCAACCTTGTCTCACATAGCCCCACTTTGTCCTTATTTTATTGAACTATAGTTTGGTTCCCTATATCAAGCTATCTCATGTGGGTTCATGCAATCCCACCGAAATAGGTGGGATAATCGGTGGGATAGTAGCGATGGGGAAGTTCACTGACAGAGGGGTGAGGGGCAAGCTGGCCCCAGGGCTACATGCTGATGGCGACGGGCTTTATCTCTCTGTGTCAACGGCTGACGCCCGATCATGGATCTTTCGGAGCACCATCAAGGGCCGCACAACAGGCAAGGGGACACCTTACCGAGTTGAGATCGGGCTAGGGTCGCTCAAGGACATTGGTCTTGCGGAGGCGCGCGAGAAAGCCGCGCAGATGCGGAAGCAATGTCGAGCAGGCGTTAACCCGCTGGATCAGAAGCGCCGTGAACGCCAGACGTTTGAGCAAGTCGCGTTACAGCTCTACGCTAAGGAAGAGCCTACTTGGGCCGCGAGTCATGCGAAGCGGTGGCTGGCAAGTCTTGAGGTCTATGCCTTCCCGAAGATTGGAGGTCGTCCCATCGAGGACATTCGCAGGCCGGACGTCGTCGACGTGCTGGAGCCCCTTTGGCGCAGTAGGCACGAGACGGCCCGGAAGCTGAAAATCCGTCTGGCGCAAGTGATCGACTACGCGACGGATCGCGGCCAGTATCACGAAGCGAACCCCGCGCGGGGTACGATCCGCTCACTTGAGACTTTCGATCGGAAGCCCGTGCACATGGCCGCGATGCCTTGGCCTGACCTGCCAGCCTTCATGGATCAACTGGGCGAGCGTGAGGGTGTGTCGGCCCGGGCCCTGGAGTTCGCGATCCTCACCTGCGCCAGAAGCGGAGAGGTGCGCGGCGCGACGTGGAGCGAGATCGACGAGAAGGCCAAGGTCTGGACCGTGCCGGCCGAGAGGATGAAGGCCCGCAGGGTGCATCGCGTGCCGCTCTCCGAGGCCGCTCTCGCCGTGCTCGCGAAGGTGCGCGGGCTGGAGTCTGAACTGATCTTCCCCAGCGCTCAGCGCGATAGTGAGGGCAGAGCAAAGGTTATGTCTGACATGGCCTTCAAAGCGCTCTACGGGCGGATGAAGATCGAGGGCATCACGACCCACGGCTTCCGGTCGTGCTTTCGCGATTGGTGTTCCGAAAGCGCCCGGGCCGACTTCGAGATTGCCGAGGCTGCGCTGGCCCATTCGGTCGGCACAACCGTTGCAAGGGCCTATGCGAGATCCGACCTGTTCGAGCGGCGGCGCGACCTGATGGACGTTTGGGCGCGCTATGCGACTGGGCAGGCAGGGCAAGTCGTGCAACTGGTGCGCGCATGACGCCGGAAGTCGAGGCCGAACTGAACAAGATCGGCTGGGCGCGGGTCGTCGATCCATGGCAGCGAGCTTGGTTTTCGACTACACTGAAAGTCTACGGCGGCTTGGTCGCGCCTAGCCCAAAAGCAGCAGTGGCGGCAGCCAAGCGGCATCGCAGACTTTGCGTTGCGATCCTTGCGAGTGTCGAGGGCCTGACCGCACTCTCAGACGATGCACGAGGCACGATCAATCTGGAGTCGACGCCAGTTGACCATCGGGATGAAGGCTGGCCTGATCATGTCGGAGTTGCCATTGAGGCTCTTCATGCGATTAGCCCAGGCCTGCTCCGCTGGGAAGAGTTTCTGAAGCACGAAGAAGAGAGGGCCAAACGCGGGCGACCGAAAAATGAACCCGCTTATCGGATTGCATCTGCACTGGCTGAGATTCACCTGATCGGCAAAGGGAAACCACCGAAGGTCGGCCGACTTGAGGATGGGGGCGGCCCAAGCGGCATCTACGGGCAGACCGTGGCGAACGTTTGTGCGCTGCTGGGTATCAAAGTTGCAGATGTGGTCCCCCCTTGCCTAGAGGCAGTCAAAGGACTGACACCGGAGCGGATTGCTGCGATTCGAATTGCTGTGAATCCTCGATCCACTTCTCAATCAGACGCGCGAATGGAGAAATTCGCCCGCTGACCCTGCGTTTCTCCATTTGGACCGGGGGAGACGGACCTGACACCTTTGGCGGCAGATGAAACCGCAAGAGGTCCTTCCGATGACGCCCGAACCCCTCTACCTCTCTGTCCGTGAAGTTGCCGCGCACTTTGGTTGCGGCGTTTCGACTGTCTGGCGCTGGGTCAAGCTCGGCTCCTTTCCGGCTCCGATGAAGATCGGGGGCCTGACACGATGGCATCGCAGCACCATCGACGCCTTTGCCATGACGCGGCGCGCAGCCTGATCATGACGCGCGCCGAGGTCCGACGACTCTTAAACAACTGGCCTCTGGTCTTGCGGCTAGCCACTGATCCGTGGGCCAAAGAGTTTGCTGAGTCGGTCTGGAAACAGGCCGGGAACGACATGCGCTGGATGCCCAGCCGCAAGCAACTTCGGATCATGCGCACAATGGTTCGGGAAGCTGAGGCCCAGCGCGAAGATGACTTCGTGTTGATCGAGGACTGAATTTAAGTGGCCCACCGCACTTGTTCGGCGGGCCGGTCAGCGGTCGGTAGGCTCTGGACGGGCTGGACGGTGGCGCTGATCGGAAGAGGTTTACCATGGGGTGCCCCCGAAGACCAGACTGCAGTCCGAAAGGCCGAAGCAGGGGGGCCGGTGCCAGTGATTGAAGGCGTCGGAAGTAGCGGCCAACCGGAGGGCGAAAATCACGCGCACCTTCGGGCCCTAAGCGGCGGCCAGGCTCCGTTGAGCAGGCAAGATCGCGCGGGCATGGGGACTTACCCGAGCCAGTTGGCTGGGGTAGGTCGTCCTATGCCCGCCACAGCAGCCTCACCATTGAGCAGGCCAAAGAGGCAAGAGCGAACGATGACGTCGATCAACCTCAGCGCGGTCGAACGAGCGGCGATTTCCCAAACATACTCGGTCGACCGGATCCGCGAAAAAGTCGCGCCAGTGCCTACAAAGTGCAGCCGGTCGCTGATGCGCAGCTAGCAGTCGGTCGCGTGCTGGCTGAAATAGTAGCAGTCGCCGCTGTCTCTGGTGGCCGCAGAATAGATGCCGAAGATCACCCAAGCGGCCGCAAAAATCGTCAGGATGGGATGCTTGTGGAATTCATTCATGGCATACCTCCGAACTCACTTTGGCGACACTGTCTTGCGCGTCAGCCATAGCAGAGTTCTTCCCCGTCCTCGCCCACTTTCTGGCGCCGCCGCACTCGCCACCGAGCCAGAGGTCGGCCCGCGCGTGAGGAGCACCACCCGCCGTCCACCTTTTCATCCCGTGCGGTTTTGTTCGGGCCTTTTCTTGTTGATCTGGGCCGCGAAGAAGACGGGTTGACCAGTTGTCGCATGGCAGACGCTGGAAGTAAGCCTTGAAGCCTGTTTTCGGCCACTGTGGAGCGTGTGGTGAGGCTCCCCGGTCGCCAAGCACTCTCCCCCCACTCCGCAGGGTTGACGCTCTCCTTTCCGCGTCCTGCTAGGCGGGAATCCTCTCCTACTACTTCAGCAGTCAGCGTTGACGCTGGACATCGCGGACTGTCTATTGGGTTTGTCCAGTAGAGGCATTTCATGACGCCGCAAGAGTTCATCGCCAAATGGCGCACCGTCGAACTGAAGGAACGCTCTGCCAGCCAATCCCATTTCAACAACTTATGCGCACTTCTCGGCCTCAAGGAACCGACATCTGAAGACCCCAAGGGCGAATGGTTCACCTTCGAAAAAGGCGCCTCGAAATCATCGGGTGGCGAAGGCTGGGCCGATGTCTGGCGCAAGGACTGCTTCGCCTGGGAATACAAGGGCAAGCGCAAGGACCTGAACGCCGCCTTCGCCCAGCTTCAGCAATACGCTATCGCGCTGGAAAACCCGCCTTTGCTGATTGTGTCCGACATGGACCGCATCCGCATCCACACCAACTGGACCAACACCGTCCAGAAGGTGCACGAGATCACCCTGGAAGACCTGCTTGACGGGGCCAAGCGCGACCTTCTCAAGGCCTGCTTCATCGACCCCGAACGCCTCAAGCCCCAGAAGACCCGCCAGGTCCTGACCGAGGAAGCTGCCAATCGCTTTGCCCAGATCGCCCAGCGGCTGCGCGCCCGCGGCCATGATCCGCAGGCCGTCGCCCATTTCGTCAATCGCCTTGTGTTTTGCATGTTCGCGGAAGACGTCAACCTTCTGCCGCCGAAGATGTTTGAGCGGATGATCCGGGCCGCCCGGCCCAAGCCAGAAACCTTCGCCACCCTTGCCGCCACCCTGTTTGCCGCAATGCGGACCGGCGGGCTGGTCGGCTTTGAACACGTCGAATGGTTCAACGGTGGGCTTTTCGACACCGACGACACCCTCCCCCTGACCTGGGAGGATATGGACGATCTGATCCGCGCCACCGACATGGATTGGTCGGATATCGACCCCTCAATCCTTGGCACCCTCTTTGAACGCGGCCTTGACCCGGACAAGCGCAGTCAGTTGGGCGCACACTATACCGACCGCGACAAGATCATGCAGATCGTGCGGCCGGTGATCGTGGAGCCCCTTCTAACCGAGTGGGAGGGCGTAAAGGCCCGGATCGTGGCCGAACTCGACAAGGCTGAAACCCTGACCGGCAAGGCAGCCACCAAGGCAAGGGCCGAGGGCCAGCGCCTTCGCAGCGAATTCGGCGAAAAGCTGCTGAACTTCCGAGTGCTAGACCCGGCCTGCGGATCGGGGAACTTCCTATATCTCGCGCTTCTGGAACTGAAGAACATCGAACACCGGGTGAACCTAGAGGCCGAGGCGCTGGGCCTGCCCCGCGAATTCCCCCGCATCGGACCCGAGGCTGTGCTGGGAATCGAGCTGAACCCTTATGCCGCCGAACTGGCCCGCGTGTCGGTCTGGATCGGGGAAATCCAGTGGATGCGCCGCAACGGGTTCGAAGCCGCGAAGAACCCGATCCTCAAGACGCTGGACACGATCCAGAACCGGGATGCCGTTCTGAATGCCGATGGAACGCGGGCAGACTGGCCCAAGGCCGATGTGGTCGTGGGCAACCCGCCGTTCCTGGGCAACAAGAAGATGATCCGCGAACTGGGTGAGGATTACCCGGTCGCCCTGCGCAAGGCGTGGGGCAACGTGCCAGGCGGGGCCGATCTGGTGTGCTACTGGTTCGCCAAAGCTTGGCAGCAGATGCAGGCGGGCGACTTGTCCCGCGCCGGCCTGGTCGCCACCAATTCCATCCGGGGTGGGGCGAACCGCGAGGTGCTTCGACCCATAGTCGAAGGCGGGCGCATCTATGAAGCGTTGAGCGATGAAGGCTGGACAGTCGACGGTGCTGCCGTGCGCGTGTCGCTTGTCTGTTTCGATAGTGACAGAGGTGGGGCAGCGAGTCTCGATGGGAGAAAGGTCGATGTGATTTACTCGGACCTTTCGGCGAGCGTCAGTGGAATAGACATCAGCAGTGCGTCGCAGCTGCAAGCCAATAGAAACGTAATGTTTCAGGGCGTAAAATTTGTCGGAAGTTTCGATATCGATGAAGCAATCGCCGTCGACTGGCTTCGCGCCCCTTTGAATCCAAATGGCAGGCCCAATTCTGATGTTCTAAGGCTCTGGTTCAATGGTATGGATGTAACACGCCGCGCCGAGCGGCGATGGGTAGTGGATTTTGGACCATACGCAACGTTTGCGGACTCAGTTCTATATGAGCAGCCTTTTGAGCATGTGAGAAAATTTGTGAAGCCAGTTAGGGACAACGTCCGAATGGCTTCGCGGCGAGACTTTTGGTGGCGGTATGGTCGACCTTCGGAGGGGATACGGGATTGCATGAAGAAAGACCGGTTCATTTCCACACCGGAAGTTTCTAAACATCGGGTCTTTGTTTGGAAGTATAAGGGCATGCTTCCCACGGGATCTGTCTATGGAATCGCGCGCGACGATGACACCACCTTCGGCATCCTGCACTCACGGTTCCATGAACTCTGGGCGCTGCGCATGGGCACCTCACTGGAGGATCGGCCCCGCTACACCCCCTCCACCACCTTCGAAACCTTCCCCTTCCCCGAAGGTCTAACCCCCAACATTCCCGCCGCCGACTATTCTGCCGACCCCCGCGCGCAGAAGATCGCCGCCGCCGCCGCCCGGCTGAACGAGCTTCGCGAAAACTGGCTGAACCCGCCGGACCTTGTGCAGCGCGTCGCCGAGGTCGTCCAAGGCTATCCGGACCGCATCCTGCCCAAAGACGCTAAGGCCGAAGCCGAGTTGAAGAAGCGCACCCTGACCAACCTCTATAACGCCCGCCCAGCTTGGCTGACCCTTGTCCACAATGCCGTGGATGAAGCTGTAGCCGAGGCCTACGGATGGGGCGATGATTGGCACGCGGGCAAACTCACCGACGACGAAATCCTCGCCCGCTTGTTCCACCTGAACCAAGAACGGGCAACAGCCTAGAGATTACCATACGGGAGGAAGTCTCATGTTTCGTGTGGATCGTGGCGCCAACCGCATCTCGCGACTAACTCAGAAGCGCTTTGGTGATCTAGGTCTGCGCGAGCGTGACCATCTCCAAGAATGGCTTGTGCATCAGCCCGATGCGTTGGGTGAAGAACTGCTGATCCTGCAGAAGGAGTTTGATGGATTCGACGAGACCCGCGAGCGGCTGGACCTTCTGGCACTAGACAAGGCCGGCAACCTGGTGGTGATCGAGAACAAGCTTGATGACTCGGGCCGTGACGTGACTTGGCAAGCGCTCAAGTACGCTGCCTACGTCTCCACACTTAAGGCCGTGCAGATCGTCGAGGTCTTTCAGAAATATCTTGATCGATACTGCGGAGGGGGCTCGGCCAGTGAGCTGATCTGCGAGTTTCTTGAAGTTGAGGAACTGCAGGAAGCGAAGTTGAACCCGTCGACCGGGCAAAGGATGATCTTTATCGCTGCGAACTTCCGGCGAGAGGTGACTGCGACTGCCATGTGGTTGATCGGCCGCGGCATCGCTATGCAGTGTTTCCGCGTTACCCCGTTTGCATTCGGCGACGAGCTTTTCCTCGACCTGCAGCAGATTATCCCCCCGCCAGAAGCCGCTGACTATATGATCGGTATCTCTTCCAAAGAAGTGGAGGAGACCGCCGTTCAAGGAACGCAGAAGAGGCGCCACGATTTGCGGCTTCAGTTCTGGGCGCAGGCTCTGGAGCGGCTGCGAGCCGACGGAGTGCGGCTTTTTGAAAATGTGAGCCCCGCGAGCTCTCATTGGCTGAATGCCGGGTCGGGAGTGAGGTCATGCCCATATGCGATGGTTTTTGGACTAAGCGAAGCCCGCGTTGAACTCAGTCTCAATCGTCCGGACGCCTCAGAAAACAAGCGACTGTTCGATCAACTCCTGGCAAGCCGGAAGGAGATTGAGGCCGCATTCGGCCACCAACTCGACTGGCGACGAATGGATAGCAAGAAGCAAAGCCGCATCGTGTTTTCCAAGGAATTCGATGGGTTGGACAAGGATAGTTGGCCTGCCATAACAGCCTGGTTGTCCAACCACATCAAATCCCTTGAAGCTGCATTCTCGGGTCCATTGACCAAGGTCGGACGTATGGTCCGTCTCAAGGACGAAGACGACGAGTCTGAACAAGATCTCGATCGAGTGCAGAAGTGAGACTTCGTTGCTCGCAAACCTCTGACCGCTCCCTATGCTAAGCCAGTCTGCGCATTGCTGCCATATTGCTCCCCTTACGCGCCAACTGTGACGCAGCGCACACTGAGAGAGCTGCGGGATGCCGGATCGTTCTCTCAAACACCTGCAGCCTTGTCGCTCGTCCGGCTATCGATCATTTGCTGAGGCCGAATGTACCTGTAGCCCGAAGGGACTTCGACCTGACGCGCGTCGACATGAACCGAAACCGGAGAGACCTTTGCATCGGACCCGAGGAATTCAACCATGCGAGCGCGGATAGTCTCGTTCTTGGCATTCAGCATGAGATCGAGGCCCACCTCCAGCGCCTTCACCTTGAGATAGGCCTTCTTTGCCTCTGCGGTCTCAACAAGCTCGCGACGGAGTTCACGGATTAACTCTTGGACGTCGGGAGCCTTACGGGCCTTGTAGTAGGCCGCCCGGCTGTATCCGACCTTCGCGCAGGCATCAGTGACAGACATGCCCTCGATCTCGTGAAGGCGAAGGACCGCACGGAACTTCTTTGATATCCGGGCAGGGCGATGGTTTGCGAGTGCGAGGGTTTGCGGCATGCGCCCAAAGTACTTTCCTCGGGGACTGCAGCAAATGCACGGTCAGTTTCGGGGAGCAGTCCGGTCAACTGTTATCGGCGAACTCACTGGACGCCATAGGTTGCTCACCGCTCAAAGCAGCCGGCTCAAAGTATGCAATTGCTTCCGCGCGAATTGTCGTCAGACTTCCGTCCATGTTGACGGCCATGCCCTTATCGGGTCTGCTTTGGCGTCAAATGTCGGAGTTAACATGTTCCAGGAATTGAAGCTCTTTTTCACAGATTATCCACGGCAGATCCTGGAGATGCAGGGGGTGAGGCCAGCCGAGCTGCCCGCGGGCCTGATGGATCGACTACTGGACTATCGGGATAGGTCTCTCGCCATCCTTGAGGACGCCCAAGTCTTTCGTATCGATGTCGATGCGTATTGGATGATGAGCGAGCTGATCAATGAGATGAAGCGGGAAGGCCTAGACGAGCTCTTCTCCCAGGTTCAACTGCCGTTCCCGACTATGATTATTATGCCACCTCTCGTGGGGGCGGATGGGATCATGCGGCAGAATGATGGCTCGGTGTTCGGCCTCGTCACGCAGGTTGACGACGAAATCTACACCCAGCGTTTCGCCATTCGCCAGAATACCGTCGGCCCGAGCGCCTACTGTATGATCACCAAGGGCATGGGAGCCTCGGCCGTCCCGACGCCCACCCGCGAGCTGTTCGAAGCTGTAGGAATGCCGGTTTTGGATGGCCTGATTGAGGAAGAACTGGCCATGAGCCGAAACTTCCTTGGTTTGGCCGTCGCGATAGCCACCCTGCTGCGCCATCATGGCATGCTGGATGTCCAGCAAGTTTCGCTCCACCCCAGGCACGAAAGGCGCCAAGCTGAGCGGTCCGGTAAAGTACTTCCTGACACACTCATCACGAAGATCGCCTTGGGCAAGGCCGGGCGCGGACAAGTCGAGGCTATGCAGGAAGGCATATCGACTGACGAGCGAAAAGGCTCGCCTCGAAGGACTCATTGGGTCAGGGGGCACTATATGAAAGGCAGGTCGGGCAAGATCGTGTGGCGCATGCCCCATTTGCGCGGCGCGGGCCCGTTGGTTCCTCAGCTGCGCCAAGTGACTGGCTCCGCATCGGCCAGCGGTCCAGCGACAACTCAGCAGGTCAATGACACCTAAATGGTCCTTTGGACTATGCCACGCGCATTTTAGAGTTCAGCCCTTGGCGGACATATGTCCATTAGTTCTACGCCGCGGTGCAGCTTCTCCGAACCAGCCATTCCTTGCACTATGCTACACGGTCCGGCGGGGCCCGATTAGCAGACGTTTAGCAACGCTATCCATGCGCCTCCGGCTCACGCAAAGTTCTGGGCGATTGTTCCATCACCGAAGAGAGACTCATTGCTAGGATTAGGCACGTACCTGCACGCGCTCACGAACACGGTTGTAGATCCTGATCTCCGGTTGATGCTCGAGTTCCACAACAACTGCGAACCGCTGATCGAGAACCTGGTCCAGTGCCCAATGTGAAAGGCATCGAACGACGAGATAGTAGACTTCGCCATAGTAATTGGTGTCACGCTTGAAAGTGATTGAGGCCGTCTGAAGCGTGTTACTCGCCCGCTCATCCGATCCGGGTTGGAGCTTGCACTTAAACCTTTCTGGAACGTCTGGTGCTGCCCCCTCCAGCGCCTTGTCCCTTTCGCGGAAATGCTCAAAGAGCTCTGCCTCGTCGATGCCGCGCAGAAGACGGAAATCCATCTTGGTGCCCAGATAGTCACTCCGGGTGCGGCGGACGGGCGGGTCATAGGAGAGGGAGACCCGGATCGTCCGGGCGCCTCCCGTTCGGAACTCGGGTGGTATGGGCAGGCGGTAGACTGCGAACTGATCCATCTCCAAGGCGTCCTCGGCGTAGAGGACTACACGATGCTCATCCGAGTATGCAGCGCGGATGGGATCGACGACCCCGTTGCCTCCGATCCTGACTCGCTCGGTGGCGGACATTGCGGCCAACCGTCGTTCGAAGGCGTCGGGTGAGCGAGCCGCGCCCACGAGGAGCGCGCGTAAGAGGTTGGCGGATGCATTGGGCATACGGCGTAGCAGCTGTGCTGCCTTGCGGATCAACAGCGGCGCTGCAAAGGATGTGCCTCCGGCGGCCGTGAGAAACTGCTCGGTATAGCGATGGTTCAGCGTTATAACACCAGCTGCAGGCAGATGTGGTGCGCCAGTTAAGCTGATAGAGGGCACATCAAAGACAACCGTCCCGCCGAGGTCGACGACATCGGGTTTTCTCGCACCGCCTGCCCCAGGTCCAACCCGCGTGAAGGGCGAAGGCTCGCCCCATTCCCGCGTGATCGGCCGAACGTTTGCATCTCGCTCATGCCGGGCATCGAGGCCGGTTCCTCCCGCCACCGCTCCAACCGTCAGGACGTTTGCCGCGCCTGCGGGCTCAGCCAGCCGGTTTTCTGGCTCAAGCAGATAGGTTGGGTATACGGTTACAAGTTCTTCGGACGTTGCCGATCTGAAGGGTCTTGGCCGCCCCCGATTGCCGGCGGACACGACAATTAGTACGTCAAGCTCGCGGGCGAGTGCGTCAAGGGTAGCGGCCCAAGGACCGACCCGACCCTGTGGAAGGTTGGCGTTTGTATCGCCAAGAGACAGTACGAACAGTCGACAACCTTGGTCTGTATGCAGTGTGCGGATCGCGGAATCCATTAGATTTGGAACGGTGCGTCGGTCTGGGAACCGGCCGTTGTCGCCAACGACCTTGGCCACCGCTAGCCGTCCAACCGGTTCTAAAGCGCCCGTGGGAATCGCGTCGCGCAGGTCACCAAAAAGTGCTGTTCCAGCGACTGATGTGCCGTGTCCCCAAACATCGGCAGAGTCCGCGATTCCCTCGCCGAGGTAATGCCCCACGATTAGCCCGTCCAGCAATGGATGATCATTCACGCCGCTGTCGAGGACGCCGATGACCGGCGCACCATCCGCAGGACTGCGGACGGATGGGACCCCACTCGCTTCTAGGGCCACCATTGGCTGGGCTGTGAGATCCGGCTCCGGAGGTAGGTCAATTACTGCGACCTCTGGCACGCCGAGGAGAGGGCGGATGCCACGCCCCGTAGCTTCTACACGCATCACGGTGATGGATGGTCCGATATAGGTGTCGTAGACGGCCCCGCCTTGAGCAATCAGGAACTGTTCGATCTCCGCCACTTTCGCTTCGCGCCGGGCCCGGATGCCAAACTCCCAGAGCTCAATGTCGAGGACGTAGCGAACATCGTCCTGAAGATCCTCGGCTTCGGTGAAGCCTTCGGCTCTAATCTTCGGCCCCAGTCGATCCCGCGGGGCGAGCCAGCCGATCTCGTCGATCCGTCCCACGAGGCCGGCATAGTTCGGATTCTTTTGACCTGGGTTTGCGGGCGGAGCGTCGAACTTGCCGAGGCGGTCGACGAACTCAGTCAAGTCGCCTGTTGAAGAGAAAAGCAGGACTGTGCGATCGGCATCGCTGGAGACCACCGACAGGCCGAGTTTCTCCCACTCGCTCTCTGCGATATGCCCTTCTACTTGGACGCGAAGGAGTAGAGAGGGATCGACGAAGGCGGCTGGCTTGGCAGCTCGCTGCTCCGCCACTGCAGCTTGGGTCTTGGTCTGAAGTGCACCGCCGTGACCTCCGCCGCGTCCAGGTGGCGCACCGCCGCCACCGGTCTTGCGCCGCGCGATCGGCACACGGGCACGGATTAGTTGCAAGTGGTCGAGCTGGGCCATCCCGCCTTCCTAAAGGGAGGTGGCCGACGTGCCACCGTTCTGCGTCCTCGCACGCCGGCGCTCTGAATTGCGCAGGGCTGAGCGCAGATGGCCGTCCGTCACACCCGTGTTGCCATCGAGGATCGACATCTTGATCGCTTGTTGGGTAATTCGGGCCAGTTCCGCATAGGAGCATCCCGTCAGACGCTCGACATAGGTCGTCGGATCAATAGACTTAGCTACATTGCGAAAGGCGTGGCGCAGGTAGGTCTCGATCATCCGGGCGTCTGGTAGGTCGAACCAGACCACCTCGTCGAACCTTCTCCAAATCGCTGGATCGAGCTGACTGGCAAGGTTCGTCGCTGCTATCAGAAATCCGCCAGGCTCGATCTGCTCGATGAACATCAAAAGGCTATTGACCACACGGCGCAACTCGCCAGTCTCGGTCGCATCCTCTCGCGAGCGCGCCAGCGCATCGAACTCGTCGAAGAAGAGAACGCAAGGCTGGCGCCGCGCGAACTCGAAGGTTTTGCGGATGTTGGTTGCCGTCTCGCCGAGATAGGACGACACGAGGCTGTCGAGACGTACATGGAAGAATGGCAGTCCCAACTCGCCGGCGAACACCTCGGCGCACATGGTCTTCCCGGTCCCCGGCGGGCCACAGAAAAGCAGTTTAGATCGAACTTCGAGACCATGGCGGCGTAGGCGGTCCGCCTGCCGGTACTCGCGGATTATGCCGGCAAAAAGCTCGGTGTTCTCCTGAGACAGGTGAAGCTCGGTCGGCGTGCGGCGTGGCTCCACCCGCTGGATAAACTCGCGTGCTTCGTCCGGAAAGGGCAAGAGCTTAGTTGCGGGAGCCGCTCGGGTTGCACCTTCACCGAGGTGATCAAGAGACCTACGCAAAGAATCTGCGAGCACTCGATTGCCCTTGCGCTCTTCCTCGCCAATTATCTGCTCGAACACGGTGCGGAACTTATCGTCGCGACCGTAGCTCGTTATGAGCTTCTTCATCAGTTCGCCGCGCGCCATGTCACCTCCCGTTTCCCATCTACCCTAGCTGTTCAAGAAAGGCCTTGCCAACAATAACTGAAGTCTTGAAGTTCCAGGAGCCAGATGCACTCGGGTTCGGATCATTGGACGCAGTTAGAACGGGCCCTGCAAAGAAAGACGCTATCGCCCTTAAGACGTACGCCGCGGCTCGGCCGAGCTGATCGACGATTATCGTGGCGCCGCTGCCAACTATCCTGGCGTTGTGGCGGAAAAGTCCAGAACCAAATGGAACCGTCTGCTGCATCCGCAGCCCGTATCGAAGCAGCCACCTTAGTGCACTTTGCAGCATCCTGAAAACTCGGCTGGCAACTGTTGCGCAGCGGCCCGGCACCTATCTGGACTCTATGTGCCGACAGAGTCCCCCTTCGTCCGCCTCCGTACATTACGCGCAATCACCTCGCCTCGGCGGCGAATGACCGAACTCCGTCAGATCAATCTTTTCTCTATATCCATGTAATATAATAAAAAATTGCGAAAAACTTGTTCGCGAAAGCTGGAGTGGAGTACTCCAATCGCGCGGTCAGTTCTTCCCCCACCCCCCCGCGCGCGACCCCCGCGGGGTCTGTGCGCACGATCGCCGACATACATGGCCGGTTTTTGGGCGCCAGTTCCACCAGCCGCAGGGAGGTCGTACAGAAGCCGCACCAACCGGTCGAACGGGCGCCGCCTTTCTTTCGGTGTCCAGCGGCCAACTAAGGAGTGGAGATCCTCGACATCGCAATCGCGCGCGTATGGCGAGTTCACCGCCGCCGCTTCCTACAGGACGTCCTCAAGGGATTCCAGGAAGCCGTCGACCAACTGATCGCACCTCCGGTTTCATTGTGCGCCTTCGTAGGTCTTCGGGAATCACAGCCATTTTGCTCTCCTCCAACGCGCCAACAGGATGGAGCGCACAAGCCGCATGCAGGACGAGATGCTATCTTTTTCGGGTAACTGAGTGAGCGCTGGTGGGAAAACCGGTGGGTCAAACCCCAGATGGTCCGATATTCCCTTGGGATTACAGAACCTTATGTAAGTTTAGTGGTGGCGAGGGAGGGACTCGAACCCTCGACCTCGCGATTATGAGTCGCGCGCTCTAACCAGCTGAGCTACCTAGCCACTGCGGCGCGAATTAAGGGGGGCCGGGGCAGAGGTCAAGGGTGAATCCGACGCAAGTGCAGACTTGCCGGATTGACCGGGTCCGCCCGCGCCTGCAGCATCGCGGGATGTTCGCCGATGACTTTTCCAGCCGCCAGGCCCTGGCCGATCTTGAACGCGCCGCTGGGGGCGACCCCTTGGCGGATGACACAAGTGCTGCCTTTGACCGCGCAGCCCTGCCGGACCGAGTCTGGGCGGCCACGGCCAGCCTTTTGTGGCAGGCGATGGCGGGCGGACGGCGGGACCCGTTTCTGGAGGACATCTGGGACCAGTGGCAGGCAGAGCTGCTGGCGGCACCGGCCCCGATCCGCGCCGCGCTGATGAACGGTTTCCAGCGCTTGCGCGACCTTGGCCTTCTGGAGGAGAGGTGCAAGCCGCTGCCGGACCATCGGGTGACCCATCCCCGCAGCAGTGTGGATGCCGCCCTGAAGACCATCGCGCGGGCGATGACCCTGCCCGAGATGGACCACATCGCGCGCGCCGATTACGGGATGGATGTCGCGCGCCACCGGGATGCCCTGGTTGCCCTGCTGGCCGATCCCGACGTGGCCTATCCCCCGGGTGAATTCTGGTATCCTGCGGAAGTGGTTGAACTTGTCGCGCATGTGCCGAAATCGACAGGCTACATTCCCTGCATGGCCATCGTGCTGCTGGACGCCCTGCGGACGGGTGACATGCAGGACAACGCCACCTTCCGCCTGCAGGGCCAATGGGCCGAATTGTTCGCCCTGCCGCAAAGGGCAAGGGATTCCTTCCTTGCCGCCTACCGGCATCTCTATGAGACCGATATCCTGGGCTCGCCAAACTTGCCCAAGACCTTCACCTTGCCCTGGGTCGAAAACATCGGGCCCGCGCCAGCGAAGAGCGACCGCAGGAAGCGATGAGCGGCCCGTCAGTGCGCCACCCTTGGCCGCCCCGACGCCGTGGCCGTGACCTTCGCCTCGATGAACATCTGGCGACCCTCGATCTCGACCTCTTTCAACTCGCGGTCGACGGTGACGCGCAGGTCCACCGCGCCTGCCTCCCTGGCGCGGGCTGACGCCTCGGTCACCAGCGCTGCCTCCAGCGCCGAAAGCGCCGCCTCGGAACTGGAGAACACCTGCAGCCCGTCCGCCAGATGCGCGACGAAGCGCCCTTCGGCGGGCGAGGACACCGTTCCCGTCACCCGCTGGCTGACCTGACCCGCGACCGCGCCGATGGCGTTGGCGACCCCGGCATGTTCGGGCAGGATCATCGGGCAGTGCAACCTTTCGCCAACCGCGCCGTAGTAGGACGGGGCCGAGGCGCCGAGGCCGATCACGGGGACGCCCAGCCTGACAGAAACCTCGATCACGCCGCGATGCTGGCCAAGGCCCGCCTTCGTCAGCGCATGGCGGGCAAGCGTCTCGGGTACTTCGCTTGCAAAGCCTGTATCCTCGCCAAAGGCGGCTTCCAGCAGGCAATCGACGGTCTGCTGGGTCAGCTGGTCCACCACGGCCTGCGCAAAGACCTCTGGCCCCGTGGCAAAGCGTTCCCCCGCGCCGGTCCGCCGCTTGGCGATCAGCCGCAGCGCCTTTTCCGCCGCCGCCGCGTCCCAACTGTCCAGCCGACCCAGCACATGGCTTGCGTCCGAGGGCGTGACGCCCGAAATCATCACCAGCCCCCGCGCCACCAGCCGTTCCAGCGCCGCGACCTCCAGCCGCGAGGTCAGGGCGTTCACCATCGGCATCGGATGGGTGATCCGGTCCAGCACCGCGATGTCGCGGGCGTTCAACCCGCCGCGCTGTCCGGACATCGGCACGACGAAACGGCCGTCCATCTCGCCCACCGCTTCCGACGAAAGCCACCGGTCCAGCGCCGCATGCACCATCGGCCCATGTTCCACCGCCAGCAGTGACACCGGCATCAAGCGGCGGGGGCCAAGGCGGAGGCCACCCTTCAGCCCTTCGGTCACCAGATGCACCTCGCTGTCGCCGCCAAGGCCGGTGGTGCGCATCGCCACGGCCTCGACCATGGTGCGGAACCCGCCGACGCGGGCGCCTTCGGGGTCGATCTCGGGCAGGCCATCGCGGAGGAGGGCCACGTCGGTCGTCGTTCCGCCGATGTCGCTGACCAGCGCATCCGAGGCCCCGGTCAGCCAGCGCGCGCCGACGATGCTGGCTGCGGGGCCGGAGAGGATCGTCTCGATCGGGCGTTCGCGCACCATGGCCGCCGAGATCAGCGCCCCGTCGCCGCGCACGACCATCAGGGGCGCGTCGATGCCCACCGCAAGAAGGTGGCGTTCGCAGGCCGCGACAAGCCGGTCGATCATGCCGATCAGGCGCGCGTTCAGCACCGCCGTCAGCGCGCGTTTCGGGCCGTTGAGGTTCGCGGACAGCTCGTGCGAACAGGTCACCGGGCGGCCCGTCACCCGACGGATCAGGTCGCGCGCTGCGATCTCGTGTGCGGGGTTGCGGGTGGCGAACTGGGAGGCCACGGCAAAGCCCGAGACCTCGTCGCCCAGCTCGCGCACCATCAGTTCCAGCAGCGACAGGTCCAGCGCCGTGACCTCGGCCCCCGCATGAGTATGCCCGCCCGGCAGGCGGACCACCGGATCGCCCTTCAGCGCCTCGGTCAGCCCGCCCCGGCCCAGATCGGCGTCGTCAAAGCCGATGAACACCAGCGCCACGCGGGCGCCCTGGCCTTCGACCAGCGCATTGGTGGCAAGCGTCGTAGAGAGCGACACCAGCGCCACGTCGGCGGCCTTCACCCCCGCTGCCGCAATCGCCGCATCGACGGCCTGCCCGATCCCCACCGCAAGATCGTGGCGCGAGGTCAGAGCCTTGGCCTTGCCGAGCACGGCATTCGCGGCCTCATCCAGGATCACCGCATCGGTGTAGGTGCCCCCGGTATCGACACCCAGAAAGATCGCCATTTCGCCGTTGTCCCAGTCCCGTTTCCTGCCAGCTAGTGCAGGATCAGGGGACTGTCAGCCCCGGAAACGACATCAGGCCCGTCGCCTGCGCCGATGCGCGGGGGGCAGGTTCAGCATCGCCCGATATTTCGCCACCGTGCGCCGGGCGATTGGCGCGCCGCCGTCGGCCAGCGCTTCGGCCAGCGCGTCGTCGGACAGGGGGTGATCGGGGTCCTCGTCGGCCACCAGCCGGGCCAGCCGGTCGCGCAGCGCCCCGGCCGAAGGCCCGCCCTCACGCGGGGCCTTGGTGAACAGCGCCCGCAGCCACCAGGTCCCCCGCGGCGTATCTACTGCCGTCCCCGCGACGACCCGGCTGATCGTGCTTTCGTGCAGACCCAGCGCTTCGGCCACTTCGGCCATCGTCATCGGCACCAGCGCTCCCAGGCCTGCCTCAAGCGCGGCGGTCTGCCGGGTCAGGATGTTCTGCCCGACCGACAGCAACGTGGCGTTGCGTCCCTCGATCATCTTGATCAGCGCCCGCGCCTCGGCCCGGCCCTTGCCCCGGCCTTCAGCGACCGAGACCGAGGGCAGGGCCGAGCGGTTCAGCGACACGATCCAGCCCGAGGCGCCCTTTTCGGCGATCAGGTCGGGTTCGCGGACCGGGGCGGCAAAGGGCTCGAACCCCGCGCCGGGCTTCGGGTCATAGCTGCGCAGCCGCCCGAAGGCCTGACGCAGATCGGCAAGCTCCAGCCCCGCCTCGCGGGCGATACGCTCGATCTCGCCCTTGGCCAGAAGGTCCAGCCGGTCGAGCAGCGCCTGCATCGGCCGGTCAAGCTCGTCCGCTTCCTCTGCCTGCAGCCGCAGGCAGTCGGCCAGGTTGCGGGCGAAAAGGCCGGTGGGCTCGGCGCGCGCCTGCAGCCGGTGCAGCACGCTTTCCACGACGGAGAGGTGGACACCCAACTGCCCGGCGATGGCGGGCAGCGACCGGCTGATCCAGCCCGAAGGCTCCAGCGCCTCGGCCAGCGCCATGGCGATCCGCGTCTCGGCCTCGTCCAGGCGCAGCGCCTCGATCATCCCCAGGACATGGGCGACAAGACTGGGACCGGCGGCTTCCTGTTCCGGGCGCTCGGCATCCGAGCCGAAGGCGGATTTCCAGCGCGGGATCCAGTCCTGCACCTGCGGGCGGGTCAGGATGATCTGCGGGTTCTCCGCCGCCTGTTCCTCCAGATAGCGCGACAGCCCCGCCGCATCGGCGCGCAGGATGCGGATCGAGGTCGCAAGCCCGGTGGTCAGCGCCATGCGCTGGGTCTGCAGGACGGAAATGCGGTTTCTGGACTTCATTCCGCGATGGTTCACACGGACACATGGCTATCGCAAGGCCATGCTGTGTCAGGAAAACACCCCTTCGCAATACCACTGGTCGGTCACCGCACCGCCGCGCCCGAAGAAGAGCCACAGCCGTTCGCCGCCTTCAGTTTCCACCCGCCAGTAGTCGCGGGTGCCGCCGCGCCAGTCGGGATCCTCGAACCACCATTCCGGTTGCAACCGTTCCGGTCCCGCCGCCATCCGCATGGCGAACTCGCGCCGCCGCCAGCGAAAGCGGGTGGGCAGGTCGGGCACCCCGGGCGCGTCCACCGGCTCGGGGCGGAACATGACCAGAGGGCGCGGGGCGGTGGGCGCGGGCCAGGGGCCGTCATGCGGCTGGCTCCAGGCGGCCATCAGGGTCTTGGCGGATTTGGCGGGGACGTGGCTGTCGGCGGGGTGAAGTCGCAGGACCGCCTCGGTCCCCAGCCTTGCGCCAAGCCGGCCGATCAGATCCTCCAGCGCCTGGGCCGAGCCGACCGGGGCCGGCCCCAGATTGGCCAGCGCATGCGCCGTCACCTCAAGCTGCCCGCGATGCTGGACGGCGCTGACGGCTTCGGTCGCCAGCGCCTCAAGCCGCAGGCAGTCGATGCCAAACCCTGGGTCGATCTGGTCCAGCTTCAGGTGCAGAAGCGGGCGGATGCGGTCGGGGCTGTCGCTGGCCCGCGCAAGGCCCACTTCGACCGAAGCCACCCCGCCATCGGCGCGGAAACCCTGGAACAGCACCCGCCGCACGCCCCGCCCCTTGGCTTTCAGCTTCTCGCAGAAGGGCGGCAGCAGGCGGTCCAGCGCCGCCTCGACATCGGAGCGCAGGCCGATGGGGTCGGGAAGGGTCAGGCGCACGGCGAAATGCATCGGCGGGCGGACGGGGCTGACGGGCTCGGGTTCCAGCCCCAGCGCCTGATCCAGACGGCGCAGCGTGTCGGCGCCAAAGCGGCGGGCAAGGGCCGCGCGGGGGATGCCCGAAATCTCGCCGATCCGGCGCAGGCCAAGGCGGTTCAGGCGGTCGACCACATCCCCTGGCAACCGCAGGGCAGCGAGCGGCAGGTCGGCCAAGGCCTCGTACAGCCGACCGGGCGGGGCGATCACCGCGGCTTCGGCCCCCCGGGCGGTGACGACGCGGGGCGGGCCGCCGCCGCGCTCCCAGCCCCGGCGTTTGGCCGCGCGCGACCGGGTCGCCCGCGCCTCCTGGTCGATGGCATCGCCGGACCGCAAGGGTGCAACCCCGGCCCTGGCATAGCGCGCCAGCGCCCAGGCCGCCCCCGGCGTGTCGGCAATCGCGGCGCGCACCGTCAGCCCCAAGCCTTCGCAATCCTCGGCCACCCGGGCCAGCACACCCTCTTCCCCGCCATGCAGATGCGCCGAGCCGGTCAGGTCGATCATCAGCCCGGCAGGGGGTTCCTCGGCCACCCAGGGCGAAAAGCGCCCAGCCCAGCGGCGCAGGGTCATCAGGAACTGCGCCTCGCCCGGGGGATCGGCGGGGACGGTCAGCAGGGCAGGGCAGATCGCCGTGGCATCGCGCAGGGGCTGTCCCAGGGCCAGACCCGCAGCCTCGGCCTCGACCGACAGCGACACCAGCACCTGCGCCCCGTTCCGGTCACCCACCACGGCCAGCGGCGTCGGCACCGCATCCCCGCGACGCCGGGCGATCCGGTCCGCCGCGAGGCGCGGAAACCACAGGGACAGGATGCGCCGACCCGCCATCACCGACTCGATTGTTCATGCTATGTTCCAGTGATGCCAGCCCGCCGCGCCCCTGTCGAGTCCTGTCCATAATGACAACCCCGTGAAGCCGGTGGCACAACCGCAGATGACAAGTGCGTGAGTGCACAACTCCTGTGCTATCGCGACCGATTGTCACGTCTATAGTGAGCGCGCAGGCCAGCGAGGGAGCCAGTATATGAAGTTTGTCAAAGCCATAATGATCGGTGCAGTCGTGATTGCCGGGGCAGCCTATGCCAAGGGTGACCGCACAGACCCGAATGCCAAGGCGCGGTCCGACCTGATGCGCGACATCGGCAAGAACACCGGGATCCTCGGTGACATGGCCGGTGGCAAGACCGCCTATGACGCCGCCGCCGCCGAAGCGGCGAAGGCCGCGCTGATCGCGGACGCCGCCGCCATCGAGGCCGCCTTCAAGGACCAGGGCGGTGCCGACCCGGCCTCGGAAGCCAAGCCGGAAATCTGGGCGAACTGGGATGCCTTCCTGGCCGATGCCAAGGCCCTTGGCGATGCCGCGACCGCGATGGACGTCGCCTCGGCCGAGACGATCGGCGCCGGGATGGGTGCGCTTGGCGGGGCCTGCAAGGACTGCCACACCGACTTCCGCGCGATGAACTGACCTCTGCCCACCGGCAGCGAAAGGGCCCCGGTCATCTGACCGGGGCCTTCTTTATCCGCAGGTCACCACCGTGATCGTGTCGTATTCCAGAAGCTCGATGACCAGCCGTTCGGGCACAAGATCCGCGGGCACTGGCGAAGCCGGATCAAGGACAAGGACCTCCTGCCTGAAGCGCATCCCGTCCAGCACCGACCGAGGCTGACCCACCAGGTTCTGCAACTTGTCCGCGCCGCAAGCCGCCAAATCCACGGGCGTCGTCGGCATGTAAAGCTCGTCCAACTCTGGCGTGCACCCCGCCAACCCGAGGGCCAGAAGGGCGATAGCCGCCCGCATCAACCGCAGGTCACGCGTTCGATGACATCGCGCCGATCCAGCCAGATGTTCAGGCGGTTCGCGTTGTAGTCCATCGTCACCGCCATGCCGTACTGGATCACCCGCACGTCCTGGCTGAACCGCATCCCGTCCAGCACCACGCCCGGCCGACCGACCAGATACTGCAGGTCGTCCGCGCCACAGGACGCAAGGGTGTCATCGGGAGGCATCGGAACCGGCTCCATCACGCAGGCCGACAGCAGAAGCGGGGCGCAGAGCAGAAGGGGAAAGGCACGTTTCATTGTCGCATCCTCATGGGTCGGGAGTCGCATCCCGCATTGCTTTACGCGCCAGTTTGGCACAGGTTCCGAAAAATCGTTAAGGGAGGAATACCAGATGCGCACCCGTGCCGCCGTCGCCGTTGCCGCAGGCCAACCGCTGCAGGTCATGGAGGTGAACCTCGACGACCCGAAAGAGGGCGAGGTCCTGATCGAGATCAAGGCCACCGGCATCTGCCATACCGACGAATTCACCCTGTCCGGCGCGGACCCGGAAGGGATCTTCCCCTCGATCCTGGGGCATGAGGGCGCGGGCGTGGTGGTCAAGTGCGGGCCGGGTGTGAAGACCTTGAAACCGGGCGACCATGTGATCCCGCTCTACACGCCCGAGTGCCGTGAGTGCCCGAGCTGCCTCAGCCGCAAGACCAACCTCTGCACCGCGATCCGCGACACGCAGGGCAAGGGGCTGATGCCGGACGGGACGACGCGGTTTTCCATGCTGGATGGCACGCCGATCTACCATTACATGGGCTGCTCGACCTTCGCCAACCACACGGTCCTGCCAGAAATCGCGCTGGCCAAGGTCCGCGACGACGCGCCCTTCGACAAGATCTGCTACATCGGCTGCGGCGTCACCACGGGGGTGGGTGCCGTGCTGAACACCGCCAAGGTGGAGCAGGGCGCCACCGCAGCCGTTTTCGGCCTGGGCGGCATCGGCCTCAACGTGATCCAGGGGCTCAAGCTGGCCGGGGCCGACAAGATCATCGGCGTCGACATCAATGACGACAAGGAGGAATGGGGCCGCAAGTTCGGCATGACCCATTTCGTCAACCCGACGAAGATCGAGGGCGACATCGCCCCGCACATCGTCAACATGACCAAGACGCCCTTCGACAAGATCGGCGGCGTCGACTACTCGTTCGACTGCACCGGCAACGTCAAGGTGATGCGGGCGGCGCTGGAGTGCACCCACCGCGGCTGGGGCCAGTCCATTGTGATCGGGGTGGCCCCGGCGGGCGCGACCATCGAGACGCGCCCCTTCCAGCTGGTCACCGGCCGGGTCTGGAAAGGCACGGCCTTCGGCGGTGCTCGGGGCAGGACGGACGTGCCGAAGATCGTCGACTGGTACATGGACGGCAAGATCGAGATCGACAGCATGATTACCCACATCCTGACACTCGACGACATCAACAAGGGCTTCGACCTGATGCATGAAGGCAAGTCGATCCGGGCGGTCGTGGTCTACTAACCCCGGAAGAAGGGTCGCCGGCCGGCTGTCTGACGCCTGATTACGCCGTGCCCCGGCCGGACTGCCCGCGCGGCACCGGCGTAAGTGTCGCCGACTGGCCGGACGACACTTCTGACCCGTTGGATCGACACCCGCACCCTGTTGCCGCTGCCACGTCCGGCCCGCCGCATGCATGACAAGTGCGGCTCTTTCTGCTATCCTCAAACTCCATTGCACTGCCCGACTTTTCTCTTGTCATTCAACGGAGACGATCATGACTCTGGCATCCATTCTTCCAGTCCTGACCCTTGCCCTCTCGGGTCTGTCCGCCTGGAGCGCCTACGAGGCCCGCATTGCTGCCGAAAGCCTGAACGAGCGGAAGTTCGACAACGAAGCGACCCTGCGCCTTTTGGCCGAGTCCTGGGAAGAGCTGGAAAAGGCAAACGGTTGCGATCCGAAGCGCGCCGTGTTCATCACGACGCTGCTCCGTGCCGAGCTTAAGGCCGATACCAGCGAACCCTTGCTGGTGCACCAGTTCGTCGAAGACCTGAAGTCGCAAGGCCTCTGGTCGGCCAACTGTGACGTGGTGGCCGAGGCAGCCTTGGCGCCCGCGACCGAAGGTAGCCCGACGTTGGACGCCATCGTCAGCCGCCCCGAAACGCCCGAGCCGGGACAATGGCACGCAGTGATTGCCTCCTATGACGTAACGGCTGAGGGCTGCGCTCTGGCAAAGGACGATATCTCCGAGTTTGCCAACCTGCTGCAAGCTCAGGTCGACGCAGGCATCCGCCTATCCGTGCTGCAGACAAGAGTATCCGGTCACTATGCCGTAACACTCGATGCGGGCGACGACCAGAATGCAGCCTTGCGACTGCGCGACCAGGTGAGAGCCGTATCCGAGAATTCGGCTGACGGACGCACGGGGCGCGACAGCTTCGTCCAGCGCAGCCGCGAGTGGGTCGCACCTCAGGATTGTGCGGCCGGCCACACGTTCTGACGGCCCCCGCTGCCCGCAGCAGTCAGCCGCAAGGGAGATCTCGATAAGGCTTGGAAAATCCTGCCCCCCCCTTGCACCTCGCCGCCCCCTCGGCCACGCTCCGGCCATTAACAAGAGGGAGTTTGCCATGCTGACCACGCTTCTTGACGATACCCGTGCGCAAAAGGACGACGGCCCTCGCGGTGCCATCGACCAGCTGTTCTTCAAGTCCCGCAGCGTCATCATCACCGGCGAGATCAACGACAAGGTCGCCGCCCGCGCCGTGACCCATCTCCTCGCCCTGGCCGAGGAAAGCGACGACCCGATCAACCTCTACATCTCTTCGCCCGGCGGGCATGTGGAATCGGGCGACATGGTGCATGACGTGATCGGCTTAATCCGCCCCCGCGTCCGCACCATCGGCTCGGGCTGGGTCTCCAGCGCCGGCGCGCTGATCTTCGTCGGTGCCCCGGTCGAGGACCGCTACTGCCTGCCGAACACCCGCTTCCTCTTGCACCAGCCCTCGGGCGGGATCGGCGGCACGGCGTCCGACATGGCGATCCAGGCCCGCCAGATCGAGATCATGCAGGACCGGTTCCACCACCTCTTCGCCAGGGCCACCGGCCAGACCCCCGAACGCATCGCGCAGGACACCCGCCGCGACTTCTGGCTGACCACGCGTGAGGCGCTGGACTATGGTCTGGTTGGTCAGGTCATCAACTCGATCGACGCGCTGAAATGACGAAAGGCGGGCCGGAAACGGCCCGCGCATCCCATGTCCTCAACCCCCGCCCTTCGCGCGCTGGCCGCCCTTGGCATCGAGGTCGCGCTGCACCCCTATCCTTACGACCCCAAGGCCGATGCCGTGGGCCTTCAGGCTGCCGAGGCCCTGGGGATCGACCCCGCCGTTATGCTGAAGACCCTGATGGTCGAGGTTGACGGCAAGCCCGCCTGCTGCGTCATCCCCTCGGACCGGCACTTGTCCATGAAAAAGGTCGCCACAGCCTTCGGTGGCAAATCCGCCGCCATGATGCCCGCCCCCAAGGCCGAGAAAATGACCGGCTACCATGTCGGCGGCATCTCTCCCTTCGGGCAGAAGCGCGCCGTTCCGACAGCCATCGAGGCCACTGCCTGCACCGCCCCCCAGGTCTGGATCAACGCCGGGCAGCGCGGGCTCCTCCTCTCGCTGCCGCCTGAAGCGGCACTCCGGGCGCTTGTCGCCAAGGCCTTGCCGCTGATCGCCTGACTTGCCGGACGCACCGGCCATGCTACCCTTCGCCCCATGCGCAGCCTCGTCCTCATCGCCTTGTTGGCAGCTCCGGCCCAGGCCGAAGTCCCGCGCATCAGCCTGATCTTCGGCCCCGACGCCCTTAACGCCGCGCCCGAGGACATCCGGTCCGTCCGCCGGATCGACGAAGGTGACCGGGGTGCCGCGCTGGTGATCCGCCTCTCCGGCAGCTTTGACCGGCTGATGTCCGACTTGACCGCGGCCCATGTCGGCGAGACGGGAAAGCTTCTGATCTGCAACGAGCTTGCGGTCGAGCCCTACCTGAACGCGCCGATCAACGAGGCGATGTTTGTCATCTCTGACACCGATATCGCCCGACTCGACCGGTTGCAGGCGCTGCTGACCGGGCCGCGCTGCGCTGAAGTGCCGGACAGCTAGCGGCCCTTGGCCCAGGCGCGGTAGGGCCGCTCCAGCCAAAGGGTTGCCGCGACCGACACTGCAATCGACAGCATGCCCAGCCCCAGCATCACCGGCACGGACCCATAGGGTGCGACGCCCGCCATGCGCAACAGCGTCCCCGCGACCGAAAAGACCAGAATATGCAAAAGGTAAAGCAGGTAGGACGCCTCGCCCCAGACCAGCGTCCAGCCGGGCATCCGCCAGCCGCCCGCCACCAGCGCGTAGACCAGCGCCGCCGAGGGCAGGCCCGCCACCCATTCCCGGCCCCAGGCGAACGGCAGAAGGCCCGCGACCACTGCGGCCAACCCCAGCGTTCCGACCACCAGCGCGGGAACCGCCCCGCGCCGCCAGCCCGCCGCATGGGCCAGCGCGATCAGCCCGCCGAACAGGAACTCGATCACCCCGGAATAAAGCACCAGCCCCAGCCAGCCCGGCAGCCCCGGCGACCAGACCTTCAGCCCCTGCGTGACCAGCGCCCAGATCGCCAGCGCCAGGATCGCCCCCCGCGCGCCAAAGCGGAAGAAGGTCGCGGCAAAGACCAGGTAGAACAGGCCTTCGACCGTCAGCGTCCAGGCCACGGCCATCACCTGATCGGGCAGGGGCAGCAAGAGGGCCGAGACCAGGAGCTGCCCGGCCGCGGGCCACTCCGACCAATCCCCGCGGATCAGCGACAGCCCGGCCAGCGCCAGCAGCGTCAGCCCCAGCGCCGCCCAATAGGGCGGAACGATCCGCCAGAACCGCTGCCGCAGGAACCAGCCCGCGCCCCGGTCCTGCCTGCCCTGCACGGCGTGAAAGATCACGAAGCCCGACAGGACGAAGAACACGTCGACCCCGGCTTCGCCGAAGCGGAACCAGCGCAGGAAACCCGGATCGTGACCCTCGGCCACTGCCGCCGCCTGCAGATGGAACAGGACGACCAGCGTGGCGGCCACCCCGCGCAGCATCTGCAAGCCACCGATCATCCGCACCGCCCCACACTGACCGGCGCGATGTTGCCCGGCACCCGTCCCAAGTCAACCGACCGATTGCGCTTTCCTTGCGGCCCGGGCTCGGCGACAAAGGGGCAACCGTGCCCCGGAGGCCCCATGCCCGCTGATACCCGTACCCCGCGCCTTGCCGTCCTGATCGACGCGGACAACATCCCCGCCCGCCACATCGAAGCGGTGCTGGACGAAATCGCCGGACTGGGTGAGCCTTCCGTCCGTCGGGTCTATGGCGACTGGTCGTCCTCCGCCCTGTCGCAATGGAAGGAAAAGGCCCGCAGCCTGGGCCTGGTGATGCACCAGCAGTCCGCCAACACCAAGGGCAAGAACGCCAGCGACATCGGCCTTGTCATCGACGCGATGGACATCCTGCACGCCGGCAAGGTCGACGGCTTCGTCCTCGTCTCCTCGGACAGCGATTTCACCCGCCTCGCCTCCCGCATCCGCGAGGACGGGCTGCAGGTGATAGGCGTGGGCGAGAAGAAGACCCCGGAATCGCTAAGGAACGTCTGCAACCGCTTCCTCTTCCTCGAAAACCTCACCGCCGCGCCCGAAGCCGTCGATGCCCCCACACCGGCGAAACCCGCGACTTCGCCGGCCAAGGCAGAAAAGGACCCGCCCTCCAAGGCGATCCCGCTGATCCTGGCCGCGATGAAGAAGATCGGGATCGAGGAGGACAGCTATCCCCTCGGCCAGCTTGGCCAGGTCCTGACCCAGCTTTACCCCGACTTCGACAGCCGCAGCTATGGCAGCGCGCGGCTGTCCGACCTGTTGAAACGCACCGGCCGTTTCGACGTGCAGAAGGGCGACGGCAGTCAGCTCATGGTCCGCGACAAGGCGTGAAGTCCGAGGCGTGAAGACCCGGGCGTGAAGTTCGGGGCGTGACGCCTCAAAAGATCGTCTGCAGCCAGCCCGCGAAGGCCTCCACCACCGGACGGCGGGGACCCCGCGGCAGGACCGCCGCATAGGTCACCACTGGCAATCCGGACAGGGGCAGGCGGACCAGCCGTCCCGCCTCCAGATCCGCCCGACAGATGATCTCGGTCGCGGTGCCCGCCCCCAGACCCTGGCGGCAGGCCGACATTTCCAGATGCGGGCTGCCGACTTCGACGCGCTTGAGGCGCGACACATCGAGGCCCGCGCCCTGGACCTCGATCAGGTCCAGATGCTTGTCCGCACCGATCACCCAGGGCATGTCCTGCGGGGAAAGGCCCGACTGCGCCAGCGACGGCGCACAGACCGCGATGACCTGCGACCGGCAAAGCGGGCGGATCTCCTCGTCTGGCCCCTCGACCCAGCCGTCCGACAAGGCCCGGATCGCCATGTCGAACCCGTCCCGCGCCAGGTCGATCTTGGCGGGGCTGGGCGACAAGGCCACTTCCACGCCCGGATGCTGCGCCCAGAAGCCCGGAAGACGCGGCATGACGTAGGTTTCCGCAATGAACGTGGTTGTCGTAACCCGCACCACCCGCCGCGCCTCGGACCGGCGCAGCGCCTCCACCCCGCTGGCAATGGTGCCGAACCCGTCCGCAAGGCTGCGCGCCAGTGCCGCGCCCGCTTCGGTCAGCGCGACGGTCCGCCCCGCCCGCTGCACAAGCTGCACCCCCAATTCCGCCTCCAACCCGCGCACGGCCTGTGTCACCGCCGCATGGGTCACGTTCAGCATGCGCCCGGCCTCGGCAAAGCTGCCGCTGCGGGCGGTGGCGTCAAAGGCCCGCAAGGCCGAAAGGGATGGCAGGTCGCGCCAGCGCATGACGTAAGCTCAGCTTTCGTTCCAGCTATTTTCCTGATTCGAAGTATCGCAGGTTTTCTGGCATTCCAAAGGGGCAATCCACTTTGGGACGAAAGCCATGCACGGCGTCAACCTCGACCTTCTCCGCGCCACCGTCCGCCCGACGGACCGCCATGCCCACCACAAGTCAGACCATCTGGCTGACCTGCGCGAAGCCCGCCGCCAGCACTGGCTGGACCGCTTCGCCCGCGTGCGCGCCCTCTTCGACCAGCATCGCGCACCCGCACCGCAACCCTGCCCCGAACAAGCCCCCTGATTTGCCCATGTGCAAAATACTCCGGGGTCCGGGGCGGCGCCCCGGGGGGATCACCGGGTGCATCGCCAGACAACCGCGAAGCGACGAGGAGGCGCAGCCACAACGAGGAGCCGTCATTCCACCTCGACCGTGACCCAGGTCTCGAAACAGACCCCGTTCGCCAGCGCCATCACCCCGATCGTCGCCCGGCCCCCAAGGCCCCGCTCGGGACCGAAGACCTCGACAAACAGGTCCGACAGGCCGGATGACACCTTGTGCACCTCCTCGAACTCCGGCGAGCAGACGACAAAGTTCAGGCTGCGCACGATCCCCTTCACCCGGTCCAGCGACCCCACCGCCTGCCGGATGCCGCCCAGCACGTTCAGTCCCGTCCGCCGCGCCGCCTGATAGCCTTCTTCGACCGTCACATTGGCTCCCAGACGCCCCTTGTGCGTGATCTCCGTGCCCTGCTGCGCCACATGGCCGGACAGGAACAGCAGGCTCCCGACCCGGTGAAAGGGTTTCATCGTGCCGTAGTCCGCGCCGTAATAGCCGTCGCGGTCAAAGTCGGGGATGTCGAGGCCCATCCGGATGGCCAGGCTTTCGGGTGTGGTCATGGCAGTCTCCTTCGCCGCCAACCTGCCCCGCCGGGCGATTCGCCGCCATGGTTAATCGGGCGCAGCGCATACGCGCGTATGCATCCGATGTAGACGCGCCATAGACGTGATGTAGACGCCCGGATCGGCGCGGCCTGCAGCAATTAATCCAGCGTCCGCAAGCACTTGCGCCATCCCGTGCGCCTTTGAACCGCACCTCTCTCCAAATCCGCATTCATTTCCCGTCAACCACTCCCTACCTTGGCGGCAAAGGAGCATCCCATGACCCATGTTTCCCTCGGCCTCGACACGTTCGGCGACGTTTCGCACGGGCAGGACGGCAAGCCGCAACAGATGGACGTGACCCTGCGCGAGGTCCTGGACCAGGCCACGCTCGCCGATGAAATTGGCATCGATTTCATTGGTTTGGGCGAACACCACCGCGCCGACTTCGCGATTTCCGCGCCGGAAATCGTGCTGGCCGCCATCGCGGGCCGGACCCATCGCATCAAGCTTGGCACCGCCGTCACGGTCCTGTCGACCGACGACCCGGTTCGCGTGTTCCAGCGGTTTTCCACCCTGAACGCGCTGTCCAACGGCCGGGCCGAGCCGATCCTGGGGCGCGGGTCCTTCACCGAAAGCTATCCGCTGTTCGGCCACGACCTGCAGGACTATGACCAGCTTTTCGAGGAACGCCTTGAAATCTTTGCGAAACTCCTGCGCGAACCCCGCATCACCTGGTCAGGCCAGACCCGGAGCCCGCTGAACAACCAGCCGGTTTTCCCGACTCTTGGCCAGCCGATGACCACCTGGGTCGGCGTCGGCGGGTCCCCGGAAAGCGTGGTCCGCGTGGTCCGGCAGGACCTGCAACTGATGCTTGCCATCATCGGCGGCGACGCCTCGCGCTTCGCCCCTTACGTCGATCTTTACCAGCGCGCCTGCGCGCAACTGGGTAAACCCCTGCGCCCAATCGGCGTCCACTCCCCCGGCTTTGTCGCGGAAAGCGATGAAATCGCACAGGAAAAGCTCTGGCCGCACTACGCCGACATGTTCGGCCGGATCGGGCGTGAGCGTGGTTGGCCCCCGGTGACCAAGGATCGCTACCTTAACGAAGTCCACCACGGTGCGCTCTATGTTGGCAGCCCGGAAACGGTAGCGCGGAAGATCGCACGGACGGTGAAGGTGTTGGGGATCCAGCGGTTCGACATGAAGTACTCGACCGGCCCGATGCCGCATGGCGACCTGATGGAGTGCATCCGGCTTTACGGTGAGAAGGTCATTCCGATGGTGCAGGACATGCTGGCGGACCAGGCCGCCTGATCAGCGTAGGGTGGGCGACACGCCCACCTTACGATGAGGAAAACCCCAGATGCTGTGTGCCGCGCTTGGCGGACAGCAACATCTGGTGGTGGCGCTCCCGGAATCGCTCACGGTCCGCTGCGGAATACTCGTTCACGCAAGCCGGGCAGCAGACCCCGTCCTCATAACTGGGGTGCGCCTGCTCCGCCTCGGTCACCGGCCTCCGGCACGCCCCGCAGGACTTCAGGCCGCCGGGTTGCAGCCCATGCCCGACCGAGACCCGGTCGTCGAAGACAAAGCACTGACCCTGCCAGAGGCTGGCCTCCTCCGGCACCTCTTCCAGGTATTTCAGGATCCCCCCCTTCAGGTGGAATACCTGGTTAACCCCTTGACCCAGAAGATAATTCGTCGACTTCTCGCAGCGGATGCCCCCGGTGCAGAACATCGCGATCCGCTTGCCCTGAAAGCGGTCGCGGTTCGCCTGCCACCAGTCCGGAAACTCGCCAAAGGCCCGTGTCCCCGGGTCCACCGCGCCCTGAAACGTCCCGATGGCGACCTCGTAATCGTTGCGGGTGTCGATCACCACGGTCTCGGGGTCCGAAATCAGCGAGTTCCAGTCCCGGGCCGAGACGTAGTTCCCCACCCGAGCCAATGGGTCCACATCGGGCTGCCCCATGGTCACGATCTCGCGCTTCAGCTTCACCTTCATCCGCCCGAAAGGCATTGAGTCGGCGAAGCTTTCCTTCCACTCCAGCCCGGCACACCCCGGCAACGCCCGGATCGCCGCAAGCGCCGCGTCGATCCCCTCCCGCGTCCCGGCGATGGTCCCGTTGATCCCCTCGGGCGCGAGCAGAAGCGAGCCCTTCACCCCGTGTGAAACGCAGACTTCCGCAAGTCCCGGCTTCAGCGCGGCGGGGTCGGGAAAGCGGGTGAAATGATAAAGGGCAGCAACCGTCAGCATGGCTCCCCTTTGCGCCCATCCCCCCGAAATTTCAAGCGCTTCGCTTGACGCACCCCGGACCCACCCTTACGCAAGGGGAAACACCACGGGGAGGCCGCCATGAAACCCGCAACGGATGCGTTGATCGTGATCGACGTGCAGAACGACTTCTGCCCCGGCGGCGCGTTGGCCGTGGCGGGGGGCGACGAAATCATCAGCCGGATCAACGGGTTGATGGGGGATTTCGCCACGGTGGTCCTGACGCAGGACTGGCACCCGGCCAATCATGCCTCGTTCGCCGCGAACCATCCCGGGGCCGAGCCGTTCAGCCTGACGACCATGCCCTACGGCCCCCAGGTCCTGTGGCCGACGCATTGCGTGCAGGGGACAGCGGGGGCGGAGTTCCACAAGGACCTCCGCACGGATCCCGCCCAGCTTGTCATCCGCAAGGGCTTTCGGCCCGAGATCGACAGCTATTCGGCCTTCTTCGAGAATGACCACAATACGCCCACGGGCCTTGAGGGCTATCTTCGCAGCCGGGGGGTGACGGCACTGACGCTGGTCGGCCTCGCCACGGATTACTGCGTCGCCTATTCCGCGCTGGATGCGGCACGCCTGGGGTTCAATGTGACGGTCCTTGAGGGCGCGACCCGGGCCATCGACCTGAACGGCTCGCTCGCAGCAGCGCGGGCCGAGATGCAGGCTGCGGGTGTGCGCCTGACATGACCCGGGCAGGCTGCCTTGCGCTTGTCCTCTTTGGTCTTGCACGGGCCCCTGCAGCCTTTGCCGAATCGACCTGCGCTTCCCACCCCTATGCGGAAGCCACCGGTGCGCTGTCGGACTTGTCAGACCGACTGGACCGGACGGTTGCGGCTTTCCCGTCACTGGAACGGGCGCTGAAGCAGCAGGCGCCCGTCCTGTGTCTGGATGACGGGTTGGTCGAGGAGCAAGGCTACTATGAGCCGAAGACGAACCGCATCGTCCTGAACTCCAGGCTCGACCAGGACTTCCAACTGGCCATCCTGCTGCACGAGATCCGGCATCTGGAGCAGTTTGATCGGGGCTATTGCCCGACAATTGCTGACAGGCTTTCGGACTACATCCGCGTCCGACTGGCACTTGAGGCGGACGCCTCGGCGATCGGGGTCTTTACTGCCTGGAAGCTGCGTGAGGGTGGAGATCCCGGGCCTTGGGACAGCCTGTCTACCTGGCCGACGCATGATGACCTGGTCAGCCGTTTTGCCGACGAAATCGCCGCGGGAGCGGACGAGGTGGCCGCAACTTCGGCAACCTTCGCTCAGTGGTTTGAACGGGCGGAGCGGCGCGAGATCTACACATTCGCGATCTGTTCGAACTATCTGGACGCACTGGACCGCGAGAAGGTGGACCCGGGGGCAAAGACCGTTCCGCCTGACTTCGCCAGCCTGCTGTGCAGGATGCCTGACGGACGTCCCTACGATTGCACTATACCGCCATGATGCACAGGAACCGGGCGGACCGGCTTGGCTGGGCTGATCAGGCATTGGACAAGACTACAACCCGCGACAGCGGTTCGAGGTGAGGAATAGGCAATGGTCGACATCGCAACCCGCGTCTGGAACCACAAGTGGAAGATCGATCCGATCGTGCGGTCGCTGATCGACACAGACTTTTACAAGCTTTTGATGTGTCAATCTATTTTCCGGAACAAGCCGGATACGACCGTGGTTTTCTCGCTCATCAACCGCTCGACCAAGGTGCGCCTCGCTGACCTGATCGACGAGGGCGAGTTGCGCGAGCAGCTGGACCATGTCCGGTCCCTCAGTCTCACCCGCGGCGAAAGCACCTGGCTGCGCGGCAACACTTTCTACGGCAAGCGGCAGATGTTCCGGTCGGACTTCATGGAGTGGTTCGAGGGCCTGCGCCTGCCCGCCTACCACCTGGAAAAACGTGACGGGCAGTTCGAACTGACCTTCGAGGGTCGCTGGCCCGAGGTGATGCTGTGGGAAATCCCGGCGCTGGCCGTGCTGATGGAGCTGCGCAGCCGTGCGGTCCTGAACGACATGGGCAAGTTCGAGCTGCAGGTGCTGTACGCGCGCGCCATGACGCGGCTGTGGGAAAAGATCGAGCGGCTGCGCCGGATCGAGGGCCTGCGGATCGCCGATTTCGGCACGCGGCGACGGCACGGGTTCCTCTGGCAGGACTGGTGCGTGCAGGCGATGCAAGAGGGGCTGGGCGCGCAGTTCATCGGCACCTCGAACTGCCGCATCGCGATGCGCCGCGACATCGAGGCCATTGGCACCAACGCGCATGAATTGCCAATGGTTTACAGCGCCTTGGCCGATACCGACGAAGAACTGCGCCAGGCGCCCTACCGCGTTCTGGCGGATTGGCACGAAGAGCATGACGGCAACCTGCGGATCATGCTGCCCGACACCTATGGCACCGAGGGGTTCCTGAAGAACGCGCCCGATTGGCTGGCGGGATGGACCGGGATCCGGATCGACTCTGGTGACCCGGCCAAGGGCGCCGAGACGGCGATCCGCTGGTGGAAGGAACGCGGCGAGGACCCGACGAAGAAGCTGGTGATCTTCTCGGACGGATTGGATGTCGAGAAGATCGAAGAGCTGTACGCCCAGTTCAGCGGGCGGGTGAAGGTGTCCTTCGGCTGGGGCACGATGCTGACGAACGATTTTCGGGGTCTGGTTGCCAATGACGCGCTGGCGCCGTTCAGCCTGGTCTGCAAGGCGCTGTCGGCGAACGGACGGCCGACGGTCAAGCTGTCGGACAATCCCGCCAAGGCGATGGGACCGGCAGACCAGATCGAGCGTTACAAGCGGGTGTTCGGCGTGGGCGAGCAGCAGGTGCAGGAGGTTCTGGTCTAGCCGATCGCGCGCAAGGCCAGGAAGACCAGCGCCGACAGACCCGCCGTCAATGGCACGGTGATAATCCAGGCCGCCCCGATCGACAGGACATGTGCGCGGCGCACCAGTTTGCGGCGGCGGCGCTCCTCGGGCATCACCGGCGTGCCCTTCTGCAGGTTCAGAGCGCGCGCTTTCCGCTCGGCCTCCCATTCGCGGTAGAAGCCGACGCCGAATACCCCGCCCACCGCGATATGGGTCGAGGACACAGGCAACCCCAGCCAGGATGCGATAATGACGGTGATCGCTGCCGACAGCGCCACGCAATAGGCGCGGATCGGGTTCAGCTTGGTGATTTCCTGCCCGACCATGCGAATGAGCTTCGGACCGTACAGCATCAGGCCGAAGGAAATCCCGAAAGCCCCGATCAGCATCACCCAGAGCGGGATCGAGACCTTGTCGGCGGTGCCATGGTCCTGCACGGCATGGACGATGGCTGCCAGCGGCCCGACCGCGTTGGCGACGTCGTTTGCGCCATGGGCAAAAGACAAAAGCGCGGCCGACAGGATCAGCGGCACGCCGAACAGCTTCTTCAGCGATTTCTTGCGGTTCTCCATCCCCTCGGACTGACGGTGGATGATCGGGCGCATGACAAGGGTCGTCACCACCCCGATGACAAGGCCGATCAGAAGCGCATTGCCCAGCGAGACGTCGAACAGTTTTTTCAGCCCCTTCATCGCCAGGTAGGCCGCGAAGGCCCCGGCCATGATCCCGATCAGCAAGGGGACCCAGCGCCGGGCCGCGCCGATCTTGTCGGGGACGTCGTTCACCTTGGCCTTGATGAAGGCCAGGAACAGCGCCGCGATCACGCCGCCCATCACCGGAGAGATCACCCAGCTGGCGGCGATCTGGCCCATCTTGCCCCAGTCCACCGCGCCAAAGCCCGCCGCCGTGATCCCCGCCCCCATCACCCCGCCAACGATGGAGTGGGTGGTCGAGACCGGCGCGCCCAGCCAGGTTGCCAGATTCAGCCAAAGCGCCGCCGAGATCAGTGCCGCCATCATCGCCCAGACGAAGACCTTTGGCTCGTCCACCGCTTCGGGGGCGACGATCCCGCCGGAGATCGTGTTGACCACATCGCCCCCGGCGATCAGCGCGCCGGCGGTCTCGAAGACGACGGCGATCAGGATCGCGCCGCCCATGGTCAGCACCTTGGCGCCGACCGCCGGACCCATGTTGTTGGCGACATCGTTCGCGCCGATGTTCAGCGCCATATAGGCGCCGAAGGCCGCCGCGACGACGATGACAAGATTGCCCGACTGGTGGCCAGTCAGCACGAAGGCGACCAGGGCCGAGACGACGACGAAGACGAAGGCGATGCCAATGGCCACCACCGGGCGACCGATGGCGGCGGTCGCGGCTTCAAGCTGGCTGAACCGGGCAAGATCCTTGTCCAGCGTCTTCCACTGGTTGACCGGGGGGGTGGTCTGGTCTGTCATGGAATCGTCACGCCGCTGTTACCTGCCGCGGTGAATATCCATTCGCAAACCCTGTCACAAGCGATTCAATACCCGTCCAGCGCAGGTCATGGCGCGCTTGAGATGGCTTTTGTGGATCGGATCACCCGGTTCAAGCCTTGGCATCGTCCAACCGACCGAGGCAAGCGTGCGGGCCAGGGTGAAGGCTTCGACCATCGCGACATCGCTGGTGCCGTAGCCTGCCATCAGTGCATCGCGCAGTTGCGGGTGCTCGGGATGCTCGACAGTCTGGAGCAGCGCGGTGCCAAGGTCATGCAGGCGAAAGCCGAAGCCAGAGTCGTCGAAGTCGATCAGGGATACCGAACGACCGTTCACCAATACATTCTCGCGCAGCACGTCGGCGTGAATCAGGCCGATCTCTCCGGACAGCCTTTCGCGCAGTGCATCCCGGGCACGGATCAGCATGGCGCGTTGGTCGGGACTGGCGGCGGGATGCTCCCAGAACCGGCCCCAGAGCGGGCTTTCCCCGACGAGTCCGTCAAGATCCCAGCGCGGACGGGTAAAGTCGGGCGGCAGGATCAGCCCGTCGGTCACGCTGTGGACCTGGGCAAGTAGGGCGCCAAGCGATTGGTAAAGGTCAAGCACCTCGGGCAGCGGCCGGGTGAAGGGACGCGCCGCCTCGCCCAGGGCATCACCCTCCATCCAGGCGATGACCGAGGCATGGCGGCCGTCCGACAGCGGCACCAGAAACGTGCCATCCCGGGTGGGCAGGGCGGCGGGGACGGGAAGCCCGGCCTTCGCCAGTTCCGCACACCACCAAAGCTCGGACCGGATGGCCGCGGGGGACCGATAGCCCGCGCGATGCAGGCGCAGGGCGGCGCGACCCTGCGGGGTCTCCATCTCGAACACATGGTTCTCGCGGTCGCGGAGCAGGCGGAGGATGCGGCCCTCCCAGTGACCAGCGGCCTCTTCGGCGGGGGTCATTCTTCGTCCCCGACCTTGCCGCGGAGCGCCTTCACCTCGCCCCGGGCGGTCTTGGCTGCAATGCGACGGCGCTGGCTGCCCAGCGTGGGTTTGGTAGCGATCCGGCGTTTGGGGGCCACCAGCGCGGCGCGGATCAGTTCGACCAGACGCTCGCGGGCGATCTCGCGGTTTTGGGCCTGGCTGCGGGTATCCTCGACCTGCAGGACGATGGCACCTTCGGTCGTCCAGCGCCGCCCGGCCAGTTTCTTCAGCCGCGCCTTCACCCCGGGGGCAAGATGGGGCGACCGTTCCGCCTCGAAGCGCAGTTCGACCGCCGTCGAGACCTTGTTGACGTTCTGCCCGCCGGGACCCGAAGCCCGCATGAAGCTTTCGGTCAGTTCCCATTCGGCGATGGCTAGGGTTTCGGTGATGTGCAGCATGGTCAGGTTATGGCGTGACGTGGTCCCCGGTGCGACCCCAAAAATTTTCGCCGAAGACTTTTTGGGCCACGAAGAATTCGCCGGAGAAATAGAGAAAGGGTTGCCCTGCTCAGGCAACCCTTTCCGAGATCCAAGGAGATGGGCCAGTTAGGGCATCCAAATCCAATCAGTGGTCTATTTTCCAGGGGCTGCCCTTAGAAAATACTCCTCCCGACTGTCCCGACACCTCTCTCCAATATCACTCTAGACACTGGATCACCTCCTTTCAAATGGTTGCCGATGAGGTGAGCCTGCCACAGATTTTGTGTTTGTCAAAACAAATCACGCAACCTTTGCGCCGAGTTTCGCAACTGCCAATCTAAACGGCAACAATGCTACCAAGGCCAGCAGAAGCTTGATCAGCCAGTCACCAACCGCCAGCGAGACCCAGAACGGAGCCTCGGGGCCAACGCCCAGAAGCGGGGCCGCAGCGGTCGCCCAGGACACGTCGTTTGCGGGCTCAAGGAAGACAAGCGTCGCCGAAAAGGCAGTGGTGAAGAAGATCGCGGTGTCGAGCGTCGAGGAGAACAGGGTCGACATCAGCGGGGCCTTCCACCAGCTGCCCTCCCGCAGCCGGTTGAAGACGGCGATGTCCAGAAGCTGGGCGCAAAGGAAAGCCAGCCCCGACCCCAGCGCGATGCGGAAGGTGACCAGCGGGCCGAATTCGCCCATGATCTGGGTGCCGATGAAGGAACAGACGATCCCGACCGCAAATCCCGCCAGCACCACGCGGCGGGCGGCGACCGGGCCTTCCAGCCGGTTGGTCAGGTCGGTGACGAGGAAGGCGAAGGGATAGGTCAGGGCCCCCCAGGTCAGGAAGGTGCCAAGCGGGTATTGGACAAGGATGTTCGAGGCGACGACAATCGCCGTCATGGCGAGAACGCCAGGGATCAGGATGCGCATGGTCATATCCGTTTTGACAAGGTCGCGGAGACTTGGCCCCGGGACCCGGGGCGGGGGCGGCCTATACCCGCCGTCATTGCCTGTCAATCGGATGCGAGCACGCCTTTGCACTGCTTCGGCAGGTCGGCCATCGTGAACTCACGCGGGCCTTTCTTCTTGGGCGCGTCATCTTCTCTGGGCTTTTTCCCGTCGGACTTGGGCGGGTTCAGGTAGTCGGTCACCCACCACATCAACGTCTCGTCGCAGCCGTCGCCGCCCTTGGACAGGTCATCGACGGTGGGGGTCTGTGTCTCGCACAGCCGCGCGCCCTTGGGGCATTTCAGGCGGACGTGGAAATGGGTGTCATGGCCCGCGACGGGGCGGATCTTCTGCAGCCACTTCTTGTCCGCCCGCTTGGCGGTCTTGCACATCTCGATCTTGACGGCGGCGGCCACGAAGATCCGGTCGACGCGCGGGTCCAGCGCGGCCGCTTTCAGAAGCTCACGGTGGGTGCGGGTCCAGTTTTCCGTGACCGAGCGCTGGTCGGCCGAACGGACGGGGATGCTGCTGATCTCCTCACGTTCGGCCTCGGACAGGTCCAGGCGGCGCGGCGGCAGCATCCAGATGTCGGCATCAAGCCCGATCTGGTGGCTGGCATGGCCACTGGTCATCGGCCCGCCCCGTGGCTGGCTGATGTCGCCGATGTAAAGCCCACGGCCAAAGCCGATGTCCCGCGCGGTACCCGACAGGTCCATCAGGAACTGCACCATCTCGGGCTGGCCGTAGTTGCGGTTGCGCGACAGGCGCATCGCCTGCCACGTCGGCCCGGTTTCCGGCAGTTCCACCATTCCCGCCGCGCAACCCTTGGCATAGCTGCCGATCGGCATTGAGTCCTGGTTCGACGGTTCCGCCATCGCGCCGAACAGCTTGTTGGCCAGCTTCTCGGCCTGGGCCGGGGCGGCGAGCAGCAGGGTCAGAAGAAAGACGCGCGTCAGTGTCATGCGGGCAACTCACCTTTGGGTCTGACCCAGACTAGCAGAAGAAGTCCGATCAGGAACAACACAACCAGCGGAGCAATGCCGATCCGCTGCGATCCGCTGATCGTGGTGGCCAGCGCGATCAGCGCGGGAGACATGAAACTGGCGACCTTGCCGGACAGGGCGAAAAGCCCGAAAGCCTCGGTCGCGCGGTCGGGGGTGGTGTGGCGGGCCATCATGGTGCGGCTTGCCGCCTGAAGCGAGCCGCCCGCCGCACCGATCAGCGCGCCGCAGGCAAAGAAGATCTGGTCCGGCACGCCCGAGGCCGGGTCCAGGGGAATGCCCCAGACGCTTTCCCGGCTCATCCCCACAATCAACAGGCAGACGAAGATCAGCACAATGATCGACAGCACGATCACCGGCTTCGGCCCGAAGGCCCGGTCGGCGCGTCCGCCGATGAAGGCGGCGACCATCGCGGTCACCGCGCCCACGATCCCGAAGATGCCGATCTGGATGATAGACCAGCCAAGGACACCCGAGGCATAGACACCGCCAAAGCCGTAAAGTGCGTTCAGCGCGTCGCGGTAGAACAGCGACGAGGCAAGATAGGCAGCAAGGCTGCGCCGGAACCGCAAGGACCGGATCAGGTCTTTAAGACTGGCAAAGGCGCGGCCCAGATGCAGCGGGCGGCGGTCGGTGTGCGGCTCTTTCACCCACATTAAGAACGGGATCATGAAGACGACGAACCAGATCGCGGTGAAGGGGCCGACGAAACGGGTCCCCTCACGGGCTTCCGGGTCCAGTCCGAACAGCGGTTCGGTCTTCAGCAGGGTCTGGCCGCTGTCCGCCCCTTCGGCGAAGAACAGCAGCATGATGACCAGCGCCAGGAGGCCGCCAAGATAGCCGAAGGCAAAGCCCGAGCCCGAGATTGCCCCCAGATCATCCGCCTGGGTCAGCGAGGGCATCAGCGCATTGGTGAAGATCGTTGCGAACTCCATCCCGATGAAGCCGATCCCGAACAGGCAGACTGCCCACAGCAGCATCCCCTCGCCACCGCCCGGGGCTACCCACCACAGGCCGGCCGACCCCACGACGTAGAAGAGCGAGAAGGTCCAGACCCAGATCAGCCGTCGCCCGGTGCCGTCGGCGATGGCGCCAAGGATCGGCGCCAGGATAGCGATGGCGAACGAGGCGATGGCCAGTCCCCAGCCCCAATAGGCCTGGGCGGCGGCCTTCGCGGCCTCTTCGTCAAGGCCCGTGCCCATGTAGTGCCCGCGGGCGACCTCGGCGAAATAGGGGCCAAAGATGAAGGTCAGGAGAAGCGTGTTGTAAGGTTGGCTGGCCCAGTCGAAGAAGTACCAGCCCCAGATCCGCTGCCGCGCGCTTGCCATGACTGCCCCCTGTTTTTCCGCGAAGTGAACCCGGAAACGGGCGCTGGCGCAAGGGACGGCTCTTCGCGGCGCTGGCGCTTGCTCATCGCTGGGTCAGCGTCGGGGCGGCCACGGGCGGGTGGCTTCGGCGGCGATCCAGGCCTCGACCCAGTCGGGAAGCGGCGGGCTTTCCGGAGCGGCCCCAAGTGCGACGGCCAGTTCGGACGGCGGCACGATCCCGGTTCGCGCGCCGTTCGTGCTGCCCACGATGGCTGACCGGATCAGCACCTGCGAAGCGCAGTCCTCGCCCGTCCACATCGATTGCTCGGTATATAGAAACCGCGCGTCCCACCCAAGGCAGTGGCTGTAGGTCGTCAGCCGCGAGAACATCGTGACCCGCCGCCGGTAGCGCACGGACGACCCCGCCACCGTCATCCCCCAGCCTTTCGCCTTCAGAACCCGGTGCAGGCCGGTCCGTGCCCCCAAGGGCAGGCGGCCCAGGTCATACAGCGTCAGCGTGCGGCCGTTGTTCAGTTCGACCCAGGGGTCAAGGTCCCAGGGCCAGCAGAGGTGATGGCTGACATGGGTGTCGAACAGCCCAAGTTCCGGCATCCGCCGGGCGCGGGCCAGTTCCTTGAACATGCGCAGGAAGGGATACATTGGGGCCTCCGGTTCGGCGGCATGGGTGGACCGGGTGGCCAGCGGCGTCAAGCGGAACGCTGCGGAAACCATTGCCCTTCGCCGCCCCTGCCGCTACCTGTGGCGAAGTCCAGATGGAGTGCCCGATGACGTCGCTTTACGAAATCCTGATGCTGATCCTCGGCATCGCCAAGTTCTTCGTTTTCGCGCATTTCATCATGAGCTGGCTGATCAACTTCCAGGTGCTGAACATCCGCCAGCCCTTCGTCCAGCAGGTCTGGTTCGCGCTGAACCGGCTGCTTGAACCGCTGTACGGCCCGATCCGCCGCATCCTGCCTGCGATGGGCGGGCTTGATCTGTCGCCGCTGGTGGTGCTGATCGCGATCTACGCGCTTGAGATCATCCTGTCGAACAACATCGCACTGTTCCTCTGATCCCGGAGACGGTGCGGTGGACCGCGCGGCAGACCTCCTGCATTCCGTCTTCGGTTTCCCGGACTTCCGGCCCGGACAGGCCGAGATCGTGCAATCGGTGCTGGAGGGGCGGAACACGTTGGCCATCATGCCGACGGGGGGCGGGAAGTCCCTGTGCTTCCAGCTGCCCGCCCTGTGCCGGGACGGGGTGACGGTCGTCATCTCTCCGCTGATCGCCCTGATGCGCGACCAGGTCCGCGCCTTGCGGGCGGCGGGAGTCGAGGCCGGCGCGCTGACCTCGGGCAATACGGAGGAGGAGACCGAGGAGGTCTTCCAGGCTATCGACGAAGGGCGGCTCAAGCTTCTCTACATGGCGCCGGAGCGGTTGGCTTCGGCCTCGGCTCTGGGTCTGCTGCGGCGGGCGAAGTGCAGCCTGATCGCGGTGGACGAGGCGCATTGCGTCAGCCAATGGGGCCACGACTTCCGTCCCGACTACCTGCGGATCGGCGAGCTGCGCCGGTCCTTGCGGGTGCCGCTGGCCGCCTTCACCGCAACGGCGGATGAGGAGACGCGGGCCGAGATCGTCACCCGGCTGTTCGACGGCGAGGCCCCGGTCACCTTCCTGCGCGGCTTTGACCGGCCGAACATCCACTTGGCCTTCGCGGTCAAGGACAAGCCGCGCGAGCAGATCCTGCGCTTTGCCTCGGCCCGGCGGGGTCAATCCGGAATCGTCTACTGCGCGACCCGGGCCAAGACCGAGACGCTGGCCCAGGCGCTGCGCGAGGCGCGGCACGAGGCGGTCGCCTATCACGGCGGGATGGAGGCCGAGGAGCGCCGCCAGGTCGAGACCCGCTTCCAGCGCGAGGACGGGCTGATCGTAGTGGCGACGATCGCTTTCGGGATGGGGATCGACAAGCCCGACATCCGCTGGGTGGCGCATGCCGACCTGCCGAAGTCGATCGAGGGCTACTATCAGGAAATTGGCCGCGCAGGTCGCGACGGATCGCCTGCCGAGACGATGACCCTTTACGGCCACGACGACATCCGCCTGCGGCGGTCGCAGATCGACGAAGGCGCGGCGCCGGGGGACCGGAAGGCGGCAGATCATGCCCGGCTGAATGCCCTCCTGGGTCTGGCCGAGTCTTTGGGCTGTCGGCGGCAGGTGCTCTTGGGCTACTTCGGGGAACAGGCGGAGCCCTGCGGCAACTGCGATCTTTGCGACCGGCCGGCGCAGTTGTTCGACGCGACCGAGGCGGTGCGCAAGGCCCTGTCGGCGATCCTGCGGACGGGGGAGTGGTTCGGGGCGGGGCATCTGATCGACATCCTGACCGGCACCGCGACCGAGAAGGTCCGCGAACGCGGGCACGACCAGCTGCCGACCTTTGCCGTTGGCCGCGACCTGTCGAAACCCGCCTGGGGCGCCGTGTTCCGGCAGATGATGGGGCGCGACCTTGTGCGCCCCGACCCCGACCGGCACGGGGCGCTGCGGATGACCGACGCCGCGCGGCCGGTTCTCCGGGGTGAGGCTTCAGTGACCCTGCGCCGGGATACTGTGGTGGCTGCAGGGGAGCGGGAGCCGGTGGTGAGGGCTCAGGTCGCGGAGGAGGACTTGGGGCTGCTGGCTCTTCTGAAGGCCCGCCGGAGGGCGCTGGCCGAGGCGCAGAACGTGCCGGCCTATGTTGTCTTCCCGGACAAGACGCTGATCGAGATGGCGGAGCGGAAGCCTGCGACGCTGGACCAGATGGCGGGGATCACGGGGGTGGGCGCGCGGAAGCTGGAAAGCTATGGGGCGGCTTTCCTGGAGGTCATCACCGGGTCGACGGAGGGGCTGCATCCGGCGCGGATGAAGCTGGCGGGGCGACCGGAGGGGGCGCTGTTCGACCGGCTGGCAGAGGTTCAGCTGGACCTGGTGCGGGGTGAGGACGGGACGGGGAAATACCTGACCTGCTCCCATTCGACATTGCGGGCCATCGCGGAGCGGCGGCCTTCGACCCTGGCGGAACTGCAGGCGATCCAGGGGATGGGACAGCTGAAGGTGGAGCGGTTCGGGGAGGCCTTTCTGGCCGTGCTGCGGGGGGCCTGACTGCGGGGGTGTCCACGCAGGACAGGCATTTGCGGTCTTGCATTATCAATGGCTTGGGCGTGGGCATTCAGCTCTTGTCAACCAACCGGCGCGCCCCTTGGCAGCCCGCCGGGGGCTAGCCCCCGGACCCCCAGAGTATTTGGACATGGGCAAATGCAGATTTGTCAGGTGAGCTGGTCCGGGTGGGGCGGGACAAGGCGGGGGGAAGGGCGGGTCATGCCGCGTCTTCGGCTGGGGCTGTGACAGGCGCGCGCGCTGCCTTTGGGCAGTATTCGGCCAGCGCGCCTTCGATGGCGGTCTTGCGCAGGGGTTTCGTCAGGTAGCGGTCGATCCCGGCCGCAAGGATCGCCTCGGCGTCGCCGTCCATGGCATGGGCGGTCAGCGCGACGATTGGCACCTTTGACCCCATCGCGCGGATCGTGCGGGCAGCTTCCTTGCCGTCCATCTCGGGCATTGAGATGTCCATGAAGATCAGGTCTGGCTGGAAATCCGGGACCATCTCTACCGCGAGGCGGCCGTTGTCGGCAAAGCGCAGGTCGATGTCCATGTCGCGGACCATCTTCTGGAAGACGAGCTGGTTCGTCTTGTTGTCCTCGGCCGCGAGCACCCGCATCTGGCGCAGATCTATCTGGGCTAACGGGGCAACATCCGCGGCTGCCTCGACGGCCGGGGCGGTCAGGCCCTGCAGATGGCGATAGAGGTCGGATCGCAGGATCGGTTTTTGCAGGATCGCCGCGAAGTCATGGGCCAGAGTGCCAAGGCCGGTGGGGTTCGATGACAGCAGCATCACCGGCAGTGTGTGGCCCGCGACGCGGATATTGTCCAGGAGCTGCACCCCGTCCATGTCCGGCATCGCATGGTCGGTCAGCACCACGTCATAGGCCGGGTCTTTTGCCAGCCGTTCCAGCACCTCGGCGCCCGAGCGGCAGAGCGTGACCTCGATCCCGCAGGGGGCAAGCTGGCGTTCCAGGATCGTGCGGTTGATGAATTGGTCGTCGACCGCGATCACCCGCCTGACCGCGACCGGCACCTGCACCGGGGCCGAATCCTCGGCCACCGGCAGGGTGACGCGGAAGCCGAAGCTGGAGCCCTGGCCAAGGTCGCTGTCGACCCAGACTGCGCCGCCCATGTGTTCGATCAGCCGTTGCGTGATCGCGAGGCCAAGGCCGGTGCCTTCGAACTTGCGGTTCCGTTCATCCTCGACCTGGTTGAATTCGCCGAAGATGTGGTCAAGGAATTCCGGTGCGATGCCGATTCCGGTGTCTTCGACGGTGACATGCAGGGTCTGGCTGCCGTCTTCGGCATCGACGCCGACAACGCGGGTCAGGACATGGCCCGTTTCGGTGAACTTCACCGCATTGCCGATCAGGTTGGTCAGCACCTGTCGCAACCGGCCCGGGTCGCCGACAAAGCGGGTGGGCAGGAACATGTCGAAGTCGATCATCAGGTCGATGCCCTTTTCCCGCGCGCGGGGCTGGAGGAGCATCGTCACCTCGTGGATCGTGCGTTCAAGGTCGAAGGGTTCGGGGCGCAGGGTCAGACGCTCGGCCTCGATCTTGGAATAGTCGAGAATGTCGTTGATGATGACCAGAAGCGCCTCGCCCGAGGAGCGGATGGTTTCTGCGAAGAGGCGCTGTTCTTCGGACAGGGCCGTGTCGCACAGGAGTTCCGCCATGCCGACGACACCGTTCATCGGGGTGCGGATCTCATGGCTCATGTTCGCCAGGAAGGCCGACTTGGCGCGGTTCGCGGCCTCGGCCGCCGTTCGGGCGGATTCAAGCTGGGCCTGCTGTTCGCGGATCGCGGTGATGTCGGTGCGCAGGCCGACGCGGCCACCATCGGGGGTGACGTGGTCGGATTCGAGGATCACCCTGCCATTGGCCAGCGTGTTTTCGGCAATCGTGTCGGCAGCGCGGAAATGCGCGAGGCGGTCGGCGAGCCAGTCTTCCTCATGCCCCACGGCCTGGGGGACATGGCCGTTCTTCAAGCCATGGCGCAAGAGGTCTTCGAAAGTGACGCCGGGCTGCATGAGCGGGGCGCTGTCGGGGAACATTTCGCGGTAACGCTGATTGCAGGCCAATAGACGTTCCTCCCTGTCAAAAAGGACGAAGGCATCGGGCAGCACGTCGATGGCGGCCCAGATGCGCATCTGTTCGGTGATGTCGACGGCTAGACAGACGAGGTCGCCGTCCCGCGCGCGGCGTTCCTGGATCCTGACCCAGGACCCGTTGCGCAGCTTGACGGTGACGGGTTCGATCCGGTCGCCCTCGATCCGGGTCATCATTCGTGCGACGAAGTCATCGGGCGTGTCGTCGCCGAGGTCGATGACGGTTTCGGCCGCGTAACGGATGATGTCTTCGTAGGGGCAGCCGGGGGCGATGACCTTGCCCTGCAGGGGGGCAAGCCAGGCGGCATTGGCGCTGACCAGCCGCTTGGCGCTGTCAAAAACGGCGAAGCCGTCGTTGATCGTTTCCAGCGCATCCCAGAGCCTGCGCTCGGCCATGACGGCGGCGGTGTGGGCGCGGTCCAGATCCTCGACAAAGCGGGTGTTCTGGGATTTCAGAAGCTCAGCCTCGGACAGGGCGGATTTCACCACCTGACGCTGTTCGACGATCTGGTCCGACAGGCTGCGGGCGTGGATCGCGAGCTTTTCGTTCGCGGCGAAAAGTTCGCGGCTTTTCTGTTCGAGAAGGCGTTCGGCGGCAAGCCTTGCGCGCCGTTCCTTCACGAGACGTTCCGAGAGATCCATGCGTCCTGACCCTGCGGCGCGGCGGGTGCCGACATCCGGTATTCGCGACTACCCTCGCCGATCAAAATGAACCAAGCCTTAACGCCGAACGGGTCTCGCGGCTTGCCTGTGTGGGGTGGCCCATGCGACAGTCGGGACAATCCACAAGGGAGTCATTTTGATGCGTTGGTTATTGAAGGCTGCGGTGGCGGCGGCATTTTTGGGCAGCGTGGGTCTGGCGCAGGCGCAAGACCTGATCCCCGAGCGGCGATTCGTCGTGACCCAGGACCAGGACCTGCCGGGGGGCGATGTCGCCAGCGTCTTCGACACCACGATCGAGGCTTGCGAGCGGGCCTGCCTGACCAACGCGCGCTGCACGGCCTATGTGTTCAACACCAAGAACGGGTCCTGTTTCGTCAAGAACGGTCCGGGCGCGGGCGAGTTCTTTGCAGGCGCCTATTCGGCCACTGTGATCGAGGCGGATGCGGGCGTCATCGAGGCGGCGAAGGCGCGGCGGGGGGAACTGGCGTTCCTGCAGGATTGGGATATCCAGCCGGCCTTTGACCAGGCGCTGGGCCTGGGGCGGCAGCATACCACGGGTCCGTGGAGCGCCGAGGAGCATCTGGCGGCTGCGGCCGAGGCCGAGGCGCGAAACAGCTGGGCGGAGGCAGCGGCCTTCACCGGGGCAGCCTTGAACCTGACCGACGATGCGGCGACCTGGGGCGAGTTTGCGCGGCGACAGTTGCAGGCCGGGATCGCGGACAGCAATCAGTCGGGCTATTTCTTCAATCAGGCCTTCCTGTCGTCGATCAACGCGTACCTGCGGGCCGAGAACCCGGCGCTGCGGCATTCGATCCTGGTGGTGATGGGCGATGTGCTGGAACGCAACGGCCGGGGCCGCGAAACGGTGCAGGCCCTGCGTCTGGCGCAGTCGCTGCAGGACCGGACGGATACGGCGGCGCTGCTGGACGATGCGATCGGGAAGTATGGCTTCCGGATTGTCGAGACGCTGGTGCAGTCCGATCTGGCGCGGCCACGGGTCTGCGTGACGTTCTCGGAGGATCTGGTGGCATCCGGGCAGGACTATTCCACCTTTGTCCAGCTGACTGAACCGGGCCTCGTCGTGGAAAACGGCGGCTGGCGGCAGCTGTGCGTGGCGGGGATTGAGCATGGCAAGCGTTATGCGGTGACCTTCCGCGAGGGGTTGCCGGCGGCGGATGGGCAGACGATGGCCAAGTCGGTCGAGATCAGCCAGTACATCCGCGACCGCTCGCCCGGGGTGAAGTTTCCGGGACGGGGCTATGTTCTGCCGAAGGCGGGCGATGCGGCGCTGCCGGTGCAGACGGTGAACACCGAAAAGCTGGACCTGACGCTGTACCGGGTCACTGACCGGAACCTGCTGCGGTCGATCCAGGACTATTATTTCGGCGCGCCGATCAACGTCTATTCCGAGGAGTATTTCGCCGACACGGTGGGCGAGGTGTTGTGGAACGGCGAAGCCACGGTGGCGCAGGAGGTGAACAAGGACGTCACCACCCGCCTGCCGATGGGCGAGGCGCTGGAGGGTCTGTCGGCGGGCATCTACGCGCTGAAGGCCGAGGTGCCGGGGGTGGATCCCTACACCATTCCGCCGGGTTGGCAGTGGTTCGTGATTTCGGACCTTGGGGTCACGACGATGTCGGGGGTGGACGGGCTACATGTCTTTGTCCGCTCGCTTGGGACGGCGGGGGCCAAGCCCGGGGTGACGGTTGAGCTTCTGAACCGCGCCAACACAGTGCTGGGGACTGCCACGACCGATGATCAGGGCTATGCCCGGTTCGACGCGGGTCTGACGCGCGGCACGGGCGGGTCTGCCCCGGCGATGGTGGTGGTGAAGGAGGCGGACACAGACATTGCCTTCCTGTCGCTGACCGATCCGGAGTTCGATCTGTCCGACCGTGGGGTCGAGGGGCGCGAGGCGGCGCCTCCCGTTGATGTCTTCGTGACCACGGACCGGGGCGCTTACCGCGCCGGTGAGACGGTCTATGTCACCGCCCTTGCGCGGGACCCGGAACAGAAGGCTGTCGAAGGCCTGCCGCTGACGGCAGTGCTGTCACGGCCCGATGGCGTGGAGTATTCGCGCCAGCTGGTCGAGGATCAGGGCGCGGGTGGGCATGTCTTTGCGCTGCCCATCGCCGGGTCTGTCCCGCGCGGTGTCTGGCGGCTGGAGATGTATGCCGACCTAGAAGCCCCGGCATTGACCTCGAAGACCTTCCTGGTCGAGGATTTCCTGCCGGAACGGATCGACTTTGACCTGACCATGGCCGACACGCCGCTGGCGCTGGGGTCCGAGCCTGTCGATCTGAACATCGCCGCGCGCTATCTGTTCGGCGCGCCGGGCGCTGGGCTGGCCATCGAGGGCGAAGTGCTGCTCCGCGCTGCCTCTGGATTGGAAAAGTTCCCGGGCTTTGTCTTCGGGCGGCACGACCAGGCCTTCAGCGCGCAGATGTCGTCGCTGGACGGGGGCGAAACGGATGAGGCGGGGAATGCTGTCCTGCCGGTTTACTTGCCGCAGGTCGCAGACCCGTTCCGCCCGCTGGAGGCGAAGATCACCGTGCGGGTCGCCGAAGGTTCGGGCCGTCCGGTGGAACGGTCGGTCACCAAGGCGCTGTCGCCTGCCGACCCGATGATCGGGATCAAGCCGCTGTTCGACGGTGTCACAGCCGAAGGTGGCCAGGCGCGCTTTGAGTTGATCGCGGTCGGCGCGGGCGAGGCCTTGGTTGACCTGCCGGTGCACTGGAAGGTCTCCCGCGTCGAATACGACTATCAGTGGTACCAAAGCTACGGCAATTGGAACTGGGAGCCGGTGGTCAGCCGCGAGATGGTGATGGAGGGCGATGCGACGCTGGGGTCCGTCCCGGTGGAGATCGCCGCCGATGTGGACTGGGGCAGCTACGAGATCGTCGTGGAGCGCCGGGACGGCGGGAAGTCGGCAAGCTCGATGGAGTTCTATGCGGGCTGGTATGCCCCGGCAGACGCTTCGGCCACGCCGGACACGCTGGAACTGTCCCTGGACAAACCGGCCTACAAGCCGGGTGAGACGGCGACCCTGCGGATCGTTCCGCGGGCGGCGGGGACGGCGCTGGTGACGGTGCTGTCGAACCGCCTTGTTTCGATGCAGGCGGTCGAGGTGAAGGAAGGTGAGAACCTGATCCAGCTTCCGGTCACCGACGAATGGGGCGCGGGGGTTTATGTGACGGCGTCCGCGCTGCGCCCGATGGATGTGGCGGCGGGGCGGAACCCGGCGCGGGCCTTGGGGCTGACCCATGCCTCGATTGACCCGGGTGCCCGGGCCTTGTCGGCGACCTTGGAAGTGGCTGCGGAAGCCGCCCCGCGCGGGCCGCTGAACGTGGCGGTCAAGGTCGATGGCGTGACGGCGGGCGAGACGGCCTATGTCACCATCGCGACGGTGGATGTGGGCATCCTGAACCTGACCGGTTTTGAGGCCCCCGATCCGCAGGGCCACTATTTCGGCCAGCGGCGTCTGGGTGTCGGCATCCGCGACATCTATGGCCGGTTGATCGACGGGCTGAACGGCGCGACGGGCGAGGTCCGCTCGGGTGGTGACGCAGGCGCGCAAGCGCGGTTGCAGGCTCCACCCCCCACAGAGGAACTGGTGGCCTATTTCACCGGCCCGGTGACGGTGGGCGCGGATGGCTATGCTCGTGCGTCCTTTGACCTGCCGTCGTTCAACGGCACGGTGACGGTGATGGCGGTTGCGTGGTCGAAGACCGGGGTCGGGCAAGCGTCAGCCGATGTGCTGGTGCGCGACCCGGTGGTGGTGACGGCCTCTGTGCCGCGCTTCCTGTCGCCGGGCGACCAGTCGCGGCTTCTCTTGGAGATCGTCCATGCCACCGGACCCTCGGGCCGGATGAGCCTGGATGTGGCGGCCAATGGCCTGACATTGGGCGAGGTGCCGTCGGGCTTTGACCTGGGCGACAAGGCCAAGGCGGTGTTCGAGGTGCCGGTCACGGCTGGGGATGTCGGGGTGGACACCATCGACATCAGCCTGACGACGCCGGATGGCAAGGTCTTGAAGAAGACCCTGACGATCCCGGTGCAGGTGAACGACCCGGAGGTGGCGAAGATCAGCCGGTTGGAACTGGCCAGCGGGCAAAGCTTTACCTTTGACGAGAACGTCTTTGCCGGGTTGGTTCCGGGCTCGGGCAAGGCCACGATGGCAGTTGGGCCGCTGGCGCGGCTGAACGCTCCGGGCCTGCTGGCGGCGCTGGACCGCTATCCCTATGGCTGCACGGAACAGATGACGTCCAAGGCGCTGCCGCTGCTCTACTTCGACCAAGTCGCGCAGGTGATGGAGTTGAAGGGCGCCGCAGACATCCAGAAGCGCATCGACGAGGCGGTGGTGGAGATCCTGGCGAACCAGTCTTCCACGGGCGGCTTTGGGCTGTGGGGTCCGGGCGAGGGCGATTTCTGGTTGGACGCCTATGTCACCGACTTCCTGAGCCGGGCCAAGGCGCAGGGCTATCAGGTGCCGGACATCGCGTTCAAGTCGGCGCTGTCGAACCTGCGCAACCAGGTGAACTATGCGCCCGACTTCAGTGCTGAGGCCAATGGTGGCGGTGAGGCGCTGGCCTATGCGCTGATGGTGCTGGCGCGTGAAGGTGCGGCGGCGGTGGGCGACCTGCGCTATTACGTCGATGTGAAGGGGGACGATTTCTCCACCCCCATCGCGATGGCGCAGCTGGGGGCGGCGCTGGCCTCTTACGGCGACCAGGCACGGGCCGATTCGATGTTCCGCAAGGCCGTCGCCAAGATGGAGGCGCTGCAGCCCGAGGTCGGCCAGGTCTGGCGGGTGGACTATGGCACCCGGTATCGCGACGCGGCGGCGCTGTTGACGTTGGCGGTGGAGGCTGGCAGCCAGGCGGTGGACCGCGAGGCGCTGACCGACCGGATCGCGACCCAAGGCCAAAACCTGTCGACGCAGGAGCTGACCTGGGCGCTGTTGGCCACGAATGCGCTGATCGACCGGCCGGGCGCCGAAGGCATCACCATGGACGGCAAGCCTGCCGATGGGCCCCTGGTGCGGGTGCTGGACGCGGGCGCGGTGACGCCGGTCGTGGTCAAGAACGACGGGGCGGATACGACGGTTACTGTCACCACCTACGGTGTGCCTTCGGAACCGGAACCGGCGGGCGGCAACGGTTATGCCATCACGCGGACCTACTACACGATGTCGGGCGAGGAAGTCGCTCCGGGCAGCGTGGCGGCGGGAACGCGGCTGGTGACGGTGCTGGAGGTCACTCCGTTCAGCTATGGCGAGGCTCGGCTGATGGTCAGCGATCCGTTGCCTGCGGGGTTCGAGATCGACAACCCGAACCTGATGTCGGCGGGGTCGACGTCGGAACTGTCGTGGCTGGATACGTTGCAGAACGTCGCCCATAGCGAGTTCCGGCAGGACCGGTTCCTGACGGCGGTGGACTGGTCCTCGGACCAGCCGTTCAAGCTGGCCTATGTGGTGCGGGCGGTCAGTCCGGGCACGTTCCACCACCCGGCAGCCTCGGTCGAGGACATGTATCGGCCGGACTTCAGGGCGAGAAGCGAGACCGGGACATTGACGATCACGCCGTAAGTCGTGGGGCAGGGGATGCGCATCCTGGTCCGGGGAAGAAGATTCTTCGCCGAAGAATTTTCGGCCCCGGCCCGAGGCGTGCGGCTTGGGCGCTGGGTTCTGACGCTGGCGATGGGCCTCTGGCTTGCCGGCTTTGGCCGCGACCGCTTCGACGTCTGGATCGACGCCACGATCCTGCCGCCTCTGGCGGTGGAAATGTCGGTCGAGGTGCTGGACCGGGACGGCGATCTTCTGCGCGCCTATACGGTGGCCGACGGCCGCTGGCGGCTGGCGTTGCCGCCGGACAATGTCGATCCGCTGTATCTGAAGATGCTCATGGCCTATGAGGACAAGCGGTTCCGCGACCATGCCGGGGTCGACTGGCGGTCGATGACGCGGGCGGTGCTGCAGGCGGCCTGGAACGGTCGCATCGTGTCGGGGGGATCGACCCTGACGATGCAGGTCGCCCGGCTGCTGGAAGAGGGTACGACCGGCGAGGTTGGCGGCAAGCTGCGGCAGATGCGCGTCGCGCTGGCGCTGGAGCGGCGGTTGTCCAAGGACCAGATATTGCAGCTTTACCTGTATCTAGCACCCTTTGGCGGGAACCTTGAGGGGGTTCGGGCGGCTTCGATTTCCTACTTTGGAAAAGAGCCGAAGCGGCTGACCCCGGCCGAGGCGGCGCTGTTGGTCGCGATCCCGCAATCCCCCGAATCCCGCCGTCCGGACCGCGCTGCCGACCGCGCAGAGGCCGCGCGCGACCGGGTGCTGGCCCGGGCTGTCGGCGAAGGCGTGATCGACGCGGACGAGGCCGAAGCGGCCCGCCGCGAAGTGGTTCCGGGCCTGCGCAAACCCTTTCCGGCCTTTGCACCTCATCTTGCCGACCGGTCGCGGGACGAGGCGCCGCAGGCGGGGACGCACCGGCTGACGCTGGACCGCGATCTGCAGAAGAAGCTTGAGGCCCTGGCGCTGGAGTCGGTCGAAGGCAAGGGCGAACGTCTGCAGGTGGCCATTCTGGTGGCCGACCATGCCTCGGGCGAGATCCTCGCCTCGGTCGGCTCGGCGGGCTATCAGGCGGACTTGCGGCAGGGGTTCGTCGACATGACGCAGGCGCTGCGATCCCCGGGGTCGACGTTGAAGCCGCTGGTCTATGCGCTGGCCTTCGATGAGGGGCTGGGCCACCCCGAGACGATGATCGACGACAAGCCGATGTCATTCGGGGCTTACGCGCCGCAGAACTTCGACAAGCTGTACATGGGCACGATCCGGATGCGCGAGGCGTTGCAGCTGTCGCGCAACATTCCCGTGGTGGAACTGACCGATGCGTTGGGACCGGCCAAGCTGATCTCGGCGATGGAGAAGGCGGGGATGCAGCCGGTGTTCCCGGGCGACCAGCCCGGGCTGGCGATTGCACTGGGCGGAGTTGGCGTATCGCTGTCCGACATGGTGCAGCTTTACGGCACCCTGGCACGGGGCGGGGTTGCCCGACCGCTCATTTGGCGGCTGGATGCCGAGGGCGCCGAAGGGCAGCGGCTGGTGTCCGAGGTCGCGGCCTGGCAGGTCGGGGACATTCTGGCCGGTCTGGCCCCTCCGCCCGGCGCGCCGTCGAACCGGCTGGCCTACAAGACCGGAACCTCCTACGGGCATCGGGATGCCTGGGCGATAGGGTTTGATGGCAAGCATGTGGTGGGTGTCTGGATGGGCCGTGCGGACGGGACGCCGGTGCCGGGGGCCTTCGGGGCGGACGTAGCGGCGCCGGTGCTGTTCCAGGCCTTCAACCGGCTGAAGGGCAAGCTTGACCCGCAACCGCCGGCACCGGCCTCGACCCTGCTGGTCGCCAACGCCGAACTGCCGCTGCCGCTGCAGCGGTTCAAGTCGCGGTCCGCGGTGTTCGAGGCAGAGGCGGACGCCCCTGCGGTGGCCTTCCCCCCGGACGGGGCGGAAGTGGAACTGCTGGCAGCGGGCCTCAAGGTCAAGGTCGCGGGCGGGACCGCGCCGTTCACCTGGCTGGCGGACGGGGTGCCGGTGGTCGTCGGGTCCGACGCGCGCGAGGCGATGCTGGCGATGCCGGGGGCGGGCTTCGTGACCTTGAGCGTGATCGACGCCGAAGGGCGGTCGGACCGGGTGCAGGTTCGGGTGCGCTGAGGGGGCGGCTCGTCGTGCGCCTTCGGCTTCTCATCGCGACCTCCGACGAGGAGACGAAGTCGAACGAGGAGGCGTCAGGCGCGCTCGATGGCCAGCGCGATGCCCTGGCCGCCGCCGATGCACATGGTGACGAGGGCGGTCTTGCCGCCGGTCCGTTCCAGCTCGTGCAGGGCCTTCACGACCAGGATCGCGCCAGTTGCCCCGACCGGGTGACCAAGGGCGATGGCCCCTCCGTTCGGGTTCACGCTGGCGGGATCAAGGTCCAGCACGCGCGAGACGGCGATGGCCTGGGCCGCGAAGGCCTCGTTGGATTCCACCACGTCGAAGGACTGGGCCTTCACGCCCAGCTTCTTGCACAGCGCCTGCACCGCCGGGATCGGGCCAATACCCATGACCTTCGGGTCGACCCCGGCCAGCGCATAGCCCATGATCCGGGCGCGGGAGCCGTTTGCGTTGCGAGACAGGACCAGCGCCGCCGCCCCGTCGTTGATGCCCGAGGCGTTGCCCGCCGTGACCGTGCCGTCCTTCTGGAAGGCGGGGCGCAAACCGGCCAGGGCCTCTGCGCTGGTGGACTTTGGGTGTTCGTCCACGGCAAAGGTCGCGGGGCCCTTCTTGCCGCCGACCTCCACCGCGACGATCTGGCTTTCGAACCGGCCCTCGGCGATGGCGCGGGCGGCGCGGGTCTGGCTTTCCAGCGCGAAGGCGTCCTGATCCTCGCGGCTGATGCCGTGGGCTGCGGCGACATTTTCGGCCGTCACGCCCATGTGGCCGGTGCCAAAGGGGCAGGTCAGCGCGCCGGTCATCATGTCCAAGGCGCGGGTGTCGCCCATCTTCTGGCCGAAGCGCGCGGCGGGGAGGATGTAGGGCGAGCGGCTCATGCATTCCGCGCCCCCGGCCAGCGCCATCTCGGCGTCGCCGAGCATCAGCGCCTGGACGGCCGATACGATGGCCTGCGCGCCGGACCCGCAGAGGCGGTTGACGTTCATCGCTGGCGTCGTCTCGGGAATGCCAGCGTTCATCGCCATGACGCGGGACAGGTACATGTCGCGGGGTACGGTGTTGATGACATGGCCCATGACAACCTGGCCAATCTGCGCGGGGTCCACCCCGGCGCGCGCCAAGGCGGCCTTCGCGGCATGGGTGGCGATGTCGATGGGCGGCATCTGGGCAAGCGACCCGCCAAAGCCGCCGATAGCGGTGCGGGCGGCAGAGAGGATGTGGATGTCGGTCATGGGGGCCTCCGGGGTTTGGCGCAGTCTGCACGATCCGCAGTGAGTTGCAGAGACGACGTCACGTCACGGGCGGCATTGACAGTGCCGGACCGGCGGGGGAAGTCAGGCGGGTCAGCGGGAGACCAGCCTTGAAAGACCTGATCCGGGCCCATGCCGGCCTGTTGTTCGTCGGTGTCGCAACCTTCGTGATGATGGGGGCCGGGCAGTCGCTGTTCGGGCCGGCGCTGCCGGTCTATGTGCGCGACTTTGCCCTGGGCGAGGCCGAGGCGGGCCTGTTCGTGGCGCTGCTTTGGGTCGGCTGCTTCGTCGGCGTGGGCTTCATGTTCTTCAAGGGCGCGCTGGTCGGGCCGCGGCATACGCTGGCGGTGATGGCGGCGGGGACCGGGCTGATGGCCACCAGCCCGAACTGGTGGGTAACGCTGGCGGGCGGGGTCGTCTTCGGGATGGGCTACGGCATGGCGACGGCGGTGTTCAATCCGCGCGTGATGCGGGCGTTCGGGGCCAAGGGGCCGTCGATGCTGAGCCTTCTGAATGCGACCTTCGGGGTGGGGGCGATTGCGGCGCCGCTGGTCTTCGTCTGGTTGGGCAGCGACCCGGCCTGGGCCTTCGGGATCGTGGCGCTGGTGCTGGCGGCGATCTGGCTGGGCGCGGGGGCCGCGGGGCGCGAGGGCGTGGTGCAGTCGGGCGAGGTGAAGGCGTTTCGGCCGCACTGGGCAATCCTTGCCTTCGGCATGGTCGCCATCGGGATGGAGGCCAGCCTTGCGGGCCTCGGCCCCACCGCGCTGATCCGGGCGGGGATCGCCGAGGAGACGGCGTCGCAGCTCCTCAGCGCCTTCTTCGTCGTCTTCCTGCTGGCCCGCGTCGCCCTGATCTTCGTGGCGCATCGGGTCGAGCCGTTTGTCCTCTACACCGTGGCCGTCGGGTCTGCCGCCCTGTTTGCGCTGGGGGCCGTGTTCGTGTCGCCCGCCTATTTCTTCGTCGCGATGGGGGCCTCGGCCGGAGTGTTCTTCCCGGGTTTCTACGTCACCGCCAGCGGCAAGATGGGCGAGGACCTGCGGGTGCCACCGACCATTGTCGCCTCGGGTCTGGTGGGCGCGATCTGCACGCCCCTGCTGTTGGCCCCGCTGAGTGCGACGCTGGGCGAGCGGGGGTTCTTCGTCCTTGCCGCTGGCCTCCTGGTGGCGGTCAGCGTGGCGGCGCTTGTGTCATTGCGGCGGATGCGGGTCTAGAGCGTCAGCGTCCCGCCTGCCACTCCGCCACCCAGTCCAGCGGGTAGAGCAGCATCAGAACGTTCAGCGCCAGCCCGTCGCGGATGATCAGAATCGTGACTGCCTCGAACAGGATCATCAGCGCGACCGTCACCCAGACCGGCAGCTTCGAGGCCAGCCAAAAGCCGAGGATCATCGCCAGAACGTCGCAGACAGTGTTCAGGACGGAATCGCCGAAGTAATCCAGCGAGATGGTCACGGTGCGATAGCGTTCGATCACCGCATCCGAATTCTCGACAATCTCCCAGGCGCATTCGACCAGCGTGGCGATGGCCAGGCGCCAGCCAAAGCTGAGCTTGCGGGCGACAAGCCAAAGCGCGCCGAAGAACAGGAAGCCGTGGATGATGTGGCTGGGGGTGTACCAGTCGGAAATGTGCTGCGAATTCTCGGAGCTGACCACCTCTCCGTGCCAGAGCTTGACATAGCCGCATTTGCAGATTGGCTCACGTCCGATCCAGAGAAGATAGGCGGCCGTAAGAAGGATGATCCCCAGCGTGATGAGGATCGGGGTGAGGCGGGTCTGGCTGCGGCTGTCGATCATCGCGACACGCAATCATGTGGGCGGACCCTGGTAAAGTGCGGTAATCCCGGGGCGGAAAAGAAATTTCGCGCCCTGTGGCCAAGTTGCGGAAGGCAGAGGAATGGATGACAAGAACCCTTGGCGCTTTTGCCCGACGCGGCGCGAGCTGTGGTTCTGGCTGTGGATCAGCGCGGGAGGCTTTGGCCTGATGGCGGTGGCGCTGGTCGTCCGCGGCATCCCCCAAGGCCCGGCAATTGCCGAAGTTGTGGGGCTGGCCACGGTGGTCTTCGGCTATCTCGGCGGCCGGTCGGTCAAGCGGCTGATCCGGCGGGAGCATCCCTGACCGTTGCTCTTCGCTCCCGTCCGGTCGCTCATCGCTGGTGGTGCGCCAGGTTTGGAACGGGCAGCTTGACCCGCCCTTGCGGGGTCAGCAGCGCCGCCTCGCGGCCTTCGATCACCACGGCGGACAGGGGGCCGCCATAGGCCGCGCCAGAGTCGAGGTTCAGACGGTTGCCGTAGTGGGTGGCGGCGTCGATGGAGGTATGGCCGTGGACAATCAGCGGGCCATGGCTGGTGGCCTCGGACAGGAAGGGCTCGCGGATCCAGACGAGGTCGGTCTCGGTCTGCTGTTCCAGCGCGATGCCCGGACGGATGCCTGCGTGGACGAAGATGCAGTCGCCCGCCCGGTAGAGGCTCGGCCGCGTGGCAAGGAAGTCGAGATGCGCCTGCGGCACCAGATCCCGCGCCTCGACATGGACCTTGGTGGTCGGGCGGTCGGCGGCATTCACGACGCCGTAGGACCGCAGGGTATCGGGGCCGCCCAGCTTGGGGTGCAGCCAGCCAAGGTCGGCGCGCAGTCCCGGTTCGGGCTCATGTGGGTCGCGCAGAAAGCGCCAGAACATCCGGTCGTGGTTGCCTTTCAGGACGATCCAGTCCTCGCCGGCCGCGATGCCCTGCATCAGGTGGTCGACGACGCCCCGGCTGTCCGGCCCGCGGTCGACGAGGTCGCCGAGGTGGATGACCTGGCCCTTGCCATGGCGGGCCATGTCGGTGGCGATGAGGTCATGCGCGGCCCGGAGGAGGTCGATGTGACCGTGGATGTCGCCGATGGCGTAGAGGTGCATGCGTCGGGTCCTGGGTTGTGCCACGGGGGTGCTACCCCCGGACCCCCGGAGTATTTGTTACATAGGCAAGCTGCAAGGCCGGTCAGGCGTCGGGGTCGGGGAGCATCCGATAGCTCTCGAACCCGATGTCGCCGGACCAGCGCCAAAGGGCAAGGAAGCCGTCGGGACCCGCGTGCATGGCGTGGGGGAGGTTCGGCGGGTGGTGGATGTGTTGGCCCGCGGCAAGGGTCAGGCGCTGGTCCCCGGCCTGCCAGTGAGCGGTGCCGGACAGGATCGTGTAGGTCTCGGCGGCGTTGTGGGCGTGGAGGGGATAGTAGCTGCCGGGGGCCTGGTAGAAGAGGCCGAAGAGGAGGGCTTCCGACCGGATCGGCGCGCCGGGGCCGAGGAGGGTGACCACGGACTTGACCGCGCGGAGGTCGGTGGGTTGCTGTGAGGCGATCGGGCTGTCGGCCCAGGGGAGCCAGGGATGCGCATCGTAGATCAGGCGCGCGGCGGAGTGGCCGGGGAGGGCTGCCGTGGCGAGGATACCGGCGGAGAGGGCAGAGGGCGCGCAAGCCGGGAAGTCGGTGTCGGCTGCTGCGCGGAGACCTTCGGCGGTGGTCTGTGCCTCGGGGCGTGGCTCGGTTGCCGTGAGGTCGGCCAGTGTGTGCAGGAGGTCGGGGAGCAGCATGGGTGCCTCGGCCAGGCGGGGTGCCCGACCGAGGCAGCGTGGGTCAGGCGACGTCGAACTGCAAGGCCTTGACCTGCTGGAACATGCCGGTGCCTTCCAGCGTCTCGATCACCTTGGGGTCGATCGGCTGGTCAAGGTAGAGGATCGCAATCGCATCCTGCCCCACGCCCGACCGGCCGAGGGTGAAGTTCGCGATGTTGACGTTGTTCTTGCCCATCGTCATTCCCAGAAGGCCGATGATGCCCGGCACGTCCTCGTTCGTGGTGTAGAGCATATGGGCACCGATCTCGGCGTCGATGTTGATGCCCTTGATCTGGATGAAGCGCGGTTTGCCGTCCGAGAAGCAGGTCCCGGCGACCGAGCGTTCGCGCTTGTCGGTGACCATCGTCACCTTGATGTAGGCGTCGAACACCCCGGTCTTTTCCTGCCGGGTGGTGGAGATCTGTATGCCCTTCTCCTTCGCCACCACGGGGGCGGAGACAAGGTTCACGTCGGGGTTCTGCGCCTTGAGGACCCCCGCGATCACCGCCTGGTTCAGCGCGGCGAGGTTCATGTTCGCTACGGTGCCGTCATACAGGATGTTGATCGCCTTGATCGGCTCGTCCGTCATCTGGCCGATGAAGGCGCCGAGGTGGGAGGCGAGCTTGATCCAGGGGCCCATCACGGCGGCCTCTTCGGCGGTGACGTTCGGCATGTTCAGCGCGTTCTGCACCGCGCCGGTGAGAAGGTAGTCCGACATCTGCTCGGCGACCTGGAGGGCGACGTTTTCCTGCGCTTCGGTGGTGGACGCGCCGAGGTGCGGGGTGCAGACGACGTTCGGGTGGTTGAAGAGGGGGTTTTCGTTGGCCGGTTCGACTTCGAACACGTCAAGGGCGGCTCCGGCGACATGGCCCGTATTGAGGGCGTCGAGGAGGGCGGCTTCGTCGATCAGGCCGCCGCGGGCGCAGTTGATGATGCGGACGCCCTTCTTCGTCTTGGCCAGGTTTTCCTTCGACAGGATGTTGCGGGTCTTGTCGGTGAGCGGGACATGAAGGGTGATGAAGTCGGCACGGTGGAGGAGTTCATCGAGGTCGACCTTGGTCACGCCCAGCTGTTTCGCGCGTTCGTCGGACAGGAAGGGATCATAGGCCACGACCTTCATGTGGAGGCCCACGGCGCGGTCGCAGACGATGCCGCCAATGTTGCCCGCGCCGATGACGCCGAGGGTCTTGTTGAAAAGCTCGACCCCCATGAACTTGGACTTTTCCCACTTTCCGGCATGGGTGGAGGCGTTGGCTTCGGGGATTTGCCGGGCAACAGCGAACATCATGGCGATGGCATGTTCCGCCGTTGTGATCGAGTTGCCGAAGGGCGTGTTCATCACGATGACGCCCTTCTTCGACGCGGCCGGGATGTCGACATTGTCGACGCCGATCCCGGCGCGGCCGATGACCTTCAGGCGGGTGGCTTTCTCCAGGAGCTTCTCGGTGGCTTTGGTGGCGGAGCGGATGGCAAGGCCGTCATACTGGTCGATGACGGCGGCAAGGGCATCCTTGTCCTTGCCGAGTTTGGGCAGGTAATCCACTTCAACGCCGCGATCGCGGAAGATCTGGACGGCGGTTTCAGAGAGTTCGTCGGAAACGAGGACTTTGGGCATGATGGGGTCCTGAATTTGGGTGGGGAAGGTGGGCGGATCGCCCACCCTACGAAGGGGGTTTGTAGGGTGGGCGATCCGCCCACCGCCCGGTCAGGCAGCTTGCGCGAGGGCCGCGATCTCGGCCTCGAAGGCATGGGCGATCCAGGGCATCAGCGCCTGGACGTCCGCCGTCTCGACCGTCGAGCCGCACCAGATCCGCAGCCCCGGAGGCGCGTCACGGTAGGCGCCAAGGTCGAAGCCGGCGCCGGCCTTCTCGATCCGCTTGGCGACGGCTTTCGCAAAGGCCTCGCCGTCAGCGATGCGCGGGTCGGTGAACTTGAGGCAGACGGAGGTGGTGGAGGCCGTCGCCGGGTCTTCGGCCAGGTTCGCGATCCAGGGGTTCGCGTCGCAGAAGTCCCAGACGACCTTGGCGTTGGCATTGGCGCGGGCGATCAGGCCTTTGAGGCCACCGATCGACTTCGCCCATTTCAGCGCGACGAGGTAGTCCTCGTTGGCCAGCATCGACGGCGTGTTGATCGTCTCGCCCTGGAAGATGCCTTCGATCAGCTTGCCCTTTGCGGTCAGCCGGAAGATCTTCGGCAGCGGCCAGGCCGGAGTGTAGCTCTCCAGCCGTTCGACGGCGCGGGGGCTCAGGATGATAACGCCATGCGCGCCCTCACCGCCGAGGACCTTTTGCCAGGAGAAGGTGGTGACGTCGAGCTTGTCCCAGGGCAGGTCCATTGCAAAGGCGGCGCTTGTCGCGTCGCAGATCGTCAGGCCCTGACGGTTCGCGGGGATCGCATCGCCGTTCGGCAGGCGGACGCCGGAGGTGGTGCCGTTCCAGGTGAAGACCACGTCCTTGTCGAAATCGACCTCGGCGAAATTGACGATCTGCCCGTAGGGCGCCTTGCGGACCGTTGCGTCCAGTTTCAGTTGCTTGACCACATCCGTGACCCAGCCTTCGCCGAACGACTCCCAGGCCAGCATCTCGACCGGGCGGGCACCGAGGAGCGACCACATCGCCATTTCGACCGCGCCGGTGTCCGACGCGGGCACGATGCCGATGCGGTAGTCGGCGGGGACGCCGAGGATTTCGCGGGTAAGGTCGATCGCCTCTTTCAGCTTGGCCTTGCCAACCGCAGCGCGGTGCGACCGCCCGAGGGGGGCGTCTGCCAGCATATCGAGGGAATAACCGGGGATCTTGGCGCAGGGGCCAGAAGAGAAGCGCGGATTGGCCGGGCGCTTGGCCGGCGGGGTCAGGTCTGTCATGGTAGCCTTCCAGCTAAAAGCCCTTCGTTGGGGAAGGGTGTCCCGCCGCCGTGGATAAGGACGGCCCGGCTCTGGCGCAAGCGGAAAAATCGCGATAGTCCGACGCTTGGTCGCGAAAAAGCGACAGGCCTGTTCACTATCGGAAACCTGCCCCATGTATGTCGTCACCCTGCTGACCAACCCCGAAACCCCGGTGCTGGAGCGGGTGACGGTGGAGTCCTTGCGCAACGCCTGGGGCGGAGGTGAGGCGCGGTGGCTCGACCCTGGAGTGGCGGCGGAGTTCGACCTTGGGGCTGTTCCTGAGAACCAGTGGGAGGTCTGGGAGGGCCTGCAGGCGCTTTCCGTCGACATGGTGGTGCAGCGGGCCGAGGGCAGGAAGAAGCGCCTGCTGATCGCCGACATGGATTCGACAATGATCCGGCAGGAGTGCATCGACGAACTGGCTGACGAGGCCGGGGTCGGCGCGCGGGTGGCAGACATCACGGCGCGGGCGATGAACGGGGAGCTCGACTTCGAAGGCGCGCTGCGGGAGCGGGTGGGGCTGCTGAAGGGGCTGCCCGAAGCGGTGATCGGGCAAGTCCTGCGCGACCGGATCACGCTGATGCCTGGGGGCAAGGTGCTGCTGGCCACGATGAAGGCGAACGGGGCCCATTCCGCGCTGGTGTCGGGCGGGTTCACGGCCTTCACCTCAGCGGTGGCTTCGAGGCTGGGCTTCGACGAGAACCGGGCGAACACGCTGCATGTTGCCGAGGGAAAGCTGGCCGGGACGGTGGCCGAGCCGATCCTGGGCAAGGAGGCGAAGCTGCAGGCGCTGACCGAGATCACGGCGCGGCTGGGGATTGCTCCAAGCGACGCGATTGCGGTGGGGGACGGCGCGAACGATCTGCCGATGCTGAAAGCTGCCGGGACGGGGGTTGCCCTGCACGCCAAGCCCCGCGTGCAGGCGGAGTGTGAGGTGCGGGTGAACCATGGCGACCTGACGGCGTTGCTGTATTTGCAGGGCTATGCCCGTGACGAGTTTCTGTCGTGATCGTTCGCGATGCCCGCCCGGGCGATGCCGAAGCGATGACCGCGATCCTGAACCGGATCATCGCCATCGGCGGAACCACGGCGCATGATACGCCTAAAACCGCAGGCAAGGTGCTGGAAGACTATGTCGCGGGCCCGGATGTCCTTTCCTCGGTCGTCGTCGAGGGCGCGGGCGCGGTGATAGGCTGGCAATCGGTCGGCTGGTGGCGAGGCGATCCGCATATCGGCAGCTTTGTCGATCCGGGCGGGCAGGCCAAGGGCGCGGGCGTGGCGATGTTCGGCCTGACCTGCGACCGGCTGCGCGCGCTGGGACTGCGCCATGTCATGGCCTCGATCAGGGCAGATAATTTACCGGGGTTGGCCTATTACGCCCGGATCGGTTTTGTCGACGTGGGGCAGGACCCGGGATTTGCGCTTTCGGACGGCCGGGTTGTGGGGCGGGTTCATCGGCGGTTCGATCTTGTTTGAGGTTGCCACGCATCTTGCCCTTCTCCTGATCCTTGCCGCCTTCTGTGCGGGGTTCATCGATAGCATCGCGGGGGGCGGGGGGCTGATCTCGGTACCGGCTCTTCTGCTGGCGGGCGCGTCGCCGATCGAGGCGCTGGCGACGAACAAGCTGCAAGGCACGTTCGGGGCCGGGACGGCGACGCTGACTTATGCGCGGGCGGGGCATGTCCGGCCGATGGCGCAGATGGGGATGGCCGTGATCAGTGCGGTCTTCGGTGCGCTTGGCGCGCTGGTCGCGCATCTCATCCCGGCGGAGGTGCTGCGGATCATCATGCCGGTGGTGCTGATCGGGGTCGCGGCCTTCTTCGCGCTGAAGCCGGGGCTGTCGGACGATGCCCGGGCCGAGCAGGTAAAGCCTGCAGTCTTTGCCCTGACGGTGGTCCCGGCGATTGCCGCCTATGACGGATTTTTCGGTCCCGGGACCGGGTCGTTCTTCATGATGGGATTCGTGCTTCTGGCGGGATACGGCGTGTTGAAAGCGACAGCCCATACCAAGATGCTGAACTTCGCCTCGAACATCGGGTCGCTTCTGGTCTTCATCCCCTCGGGCGCGATGTGGTGGGCGGTGGGGTTGGCGATGGCCGCAGCGCAGGTGGCGGGGGCTTCTCTGGGCGCGCGACTGGCGATGCGGATCGGCGCGCGGCTGATCAAGCCCTTGTTGGTCTTCACCTCATCCGCGATGGCGCTGCGGCTGTTGTGGCAGGCGCTGAGCTAAAGGCCCCAGTCCGCGCCCTGCATTTCGCGCAACCGGCTGGCGGTGCGTTCGAATTCGAAGGACCCTTCGCCCTCGATATAGAGCCGTTCCGGTGTCTCGGCCGCCGAGGCGATCAGGCGCACCTTCGCCTCGTACAGCGCGTCGATCAGGGTGACGAAGCGTTTCGCCTCGTTGTAGTTGGCGGATGACAGCTGCGGGATGTCCTCAAGGATCAGCACCCGGACGGCGCGGGCGATGGCGAGGTAGTCGCCGGGGCCGAGGGGCTTTGAACAGAGGTCCCAGAAGCTGGCCCGCCCGACCCCGTTGGCAAAGCGGGGCAGGGTGACCTGGCGGCCGTTGACCTGCAGCACCAGCGGATTGTCCGCAGCGCCGCCGGTCAGGTCAGTCCAGATCGCTGCGATCTGCGCGGTTGCCGTGCGGGCGGGGTGGAAGTAGACCTGTGCGCCCTGCAGGCGGTGCTGGCGGTAGTCGGTCGGGCTTTCCAGCTCGACGACCTCCAGCCGTTCTTCCAGCATGGCGATGAAGGGCAGGAACAGCGCGCGGCTGAGGCCGTCCTTGTAGAGGTCGACCGGCGGGCGGTTCGAGGTGGTGACGATGACCACGCCAGCGGCGAACAGCTTTTCGAACAGGCGCCCGACGATCATCGCATCGGTGATGTCGGTGATCTGCATCTCGTCGAAGGCCAGAAGGCGGAGGTCGCGGGCAATGTCATCGGCGACCGGGCCGAGCGGGTCTTCGACGCCGCGTTGCCGGGCGGCGTGCATCCCCTTGTGGACGCCCTGCATGAAGGCATGGAAGTGGACGCGGCGTTTCTGGGTGATGGCGGTGGCGTCGGTGAACAGGTCCATCAGCATCGACTTGCCGCGCCCGACACCGCCCCAGAGGTAAAGGCCGCGCGGCGGGGTGACCGGCTTGGCGAAGAGCCCGGCAAAGAGGCCGACCTTGCGGGTGGCGTTCGCCTCCAGCCAGCTGCGCAGGGCCTCAAGCCGGGGCAGGACCGCGTGCTGTGCGGGATCGGCCCGCAGCGTGCCGTCCGCGACGCGGGCCTCGTAGATTTCGGTCAGGGTCTGGCGCATGGGCCAGACTTAGCGGGGGTGCCGGTCCAAGGAAAGGGCGATGCCGGGGCCTCAGACCTCGGTCACCGTGCATTCGCGCAAAAGGCGCATCACATCCTCGGGGCGGCAGAGCTGGGTCGCGTCGGTGGTGACGGCGGCCGAAGCAGCGGCCGAGCCGAGCGCCAGCGCCTCGGCATTGGTCTGGCCCTGCGCCAGCGCGAGGACAAAGGCCGCGACAAAGCTGTCGCCCGCGCCGACAGTGGATTTGACCTTCACCTTGGCGGCTTTGGCGAACAGCTTCTGGTCCTTGTCAGCCAGCACGTTGCCTTCGGCGCCGCGCGCGATGATGACGGTCTTTGCCACGCCGCGGTGGACCAGCGCTTGCGCGAATTCTGCCGTGTCGGACAGTGACGGCAGCGGCTTGCCCGCCAGTTCCTCGCCTTCGGGGCCATCCATCCGCAGGACCTCAAGGCCGGGGATCGGGTGGCGCACGGCCTCGGTCAGGGTGGAGCCGGAGGTGTCGAGGACAACACGGGTCTCGGGCATGGAGGCTGCGAGTTGCGCGGGGAAATCGACCGGCACGCCGGGGGGCTGGCTGCCCGAAATGACCGAGAACCCGCCGGGACGGGCCGTGGCGCGCAGAAGGGTGAAGACGCGGGCGCGTTCCGCCTCGCCCCAGACGGGGCCGGGAAGCATGAAGCGGTACTGCTTGCCGGTTGTGTTTTCGTTGACCGTCAACGACTGGCGCGTCTCGCCGGGGCCGAGGATCGAGAGGAAGGTCACGCCTTCGGCGCGGATCAGGCCAGCGAGACGGTCGCCGGTCAGCCCGCCGATGGCGACGAGCGCCAGGCTGTCGCCGCCAAGCGACTTGATCGCGCGGGAGACGTTCAGGCCGCCGCCACCGGGATCCAGAAGCGGCTCGGTGCAGCGGAGCTTGTGGCCGGGGATCAGCTCGTGAACCTCGGTCGCCATGTCGAGCGCGGGGTTGAGCGTCAGGGTCAGGATCGGAAGCTGGGACATGCGGCACCTGTGGCTGTTACCGCTATCATAGACCCTTCGCGCCGAAATGGAACTGCCCCCGACGGGTCAGGCCGGGGGCAAAAATCTTGAGGAAGATTTTTGGCAAATTCCTTGCTTAAGGAATTTGGGCCCTGGGATCAGCCGTTCAGCATCAGCTGGTAGCTGGCAGGCACATAGCGGAAGCCGTCGCCCGTCGCCTCGACATAGCCCACGCCGGGGAAGGGCATGTGGTAGCCGATGAACGGGATCTTGTCGGCTGCGATCTGGCCGAAGACAGCCTTGCGGGCTGCCGCTGCGGCGGCCTTGTCGCGGTCAAAGCGCACTTCCCAGTCCGGGCGCTGGAGCGACCAGACATAGTGGTTCGCGGTGTCGGCGGTGATCATCAGGCGCTGGCCCTCGGATTCCACGCTGTAGACCATGTGACCGGGCGAGTGGCCGAAGGCGGCCATGCCGGTGATTCCCGCAGCCGCGCTGCCCCCATCGTCGACGAAGGTGATGCGGTCGTTCAGCGGAGTCACGTTCTTCACGAAGCCCTCATCCGCGGCTTCGGTTGCGGCGTTGTGCTCGACCGCGCCGGTCACATAGCGGGCGTTGGCGAAGGTGGGCGTGGCGCCATCCGCACCCATCAGCCCGCCGATATGGTCGCCGTGCATGTGGGTCAGCACGACCACATCGACCTGATCGGGGGTGAAGCCGGCGGCGGTCATGGCGGCCAGCGTGCCCTCGGCGGAAAGGCCGGTGTCGAACAGGACAAGCTCGGCCCCGGTGTTGACGACGACCGGGGTGAAGAAGTTCTGCGTCCTGTCGGCGGGGATGAAGTTCGCTGCCGAAAGCGCGGCGAAATCCTCGGGGCTGGCGTTGGTGCCGAAGGTTTCCTGCGGCTTGTCGCCTGCCCGGGTGCCGGCGAGAAGGGTGGTCACCTCATAGGCACCAAGCTTGAACCGGTTGAACGGGGCGAAGCCTGCGCCCTGCATCTCGGCCTTGGCGAAGACGGGCAGCGGCAGCGTGGCAGCGAGGGGCATGGTGGCACCGGCGAATAGGGCCTGACGGCGGGAAAGTCGGGTCATCTTGTCCTCCTTCGATTGGATGGCGGAAGGGTAGGGCAGTCAGGACGATCGTCCGGTCACGGGCGCGTCATGTATCGTGCCGGGTTGCACAGCCCCTGTGCAGGAGGGCCGGGAACCCGCTCACTCCCACCAGCGATCGATGGCGGCGATCTGGTCGTCGGTCCAGCCGAAGTGATGTGCGATCTCGTGGATCAGGACATGGGTGACCAGTTCCTGGATCGAGACGTTGCCGCGTTCCGCCCATTCGTCGAGGATCGGGCGGCGGAACAGCCAGACCACGTCTGGGCGGGTCATCTGGTCGGCAGTGGATTTCTCGGTCAGCGGAATGCCGTCGTAAAGCCCGGTCAGGTCGAAGGCATCGTCGACGCCCAGGTCTTCCAGCATGTCCTCGTCCGGGAAATCCTCGACCCGGATGCGGACAAGCGTTGCAGCTTCGCGAAAGCTCGTGGGCAGGGTGGACACAGCCTCGTGCGCCAGCTGTTCGATGAAGGCGAGCGAGGGGGCGATGCTGTCGGGCGATGGGTTGGTCATGGGGCAAAGATAGGAAGCAGGGCGCAGGGTGGGAAGGGGTGGAGGGAGAGGAATGCGCCGCGCTTTGTGCTAGGGTTCAGGTGGTGGACGAACCGTGATGACGAGTGAAGCGAAAACCAGAAGCGCGCCCCTGGATCGGGAGGCTTGGCTGGCCGGGGTGGACCCGAAGCGGCGGGCGGAGGCAGAGCGGCTGCTTGTGCTGTTTGGTGAAGTCACCGGCTGGGAGCCGCGGCTCTGGGGCCCGTCGATGGTGGGCTTCGGGCGGTATGAGTATCGCTATGAGAGCGGGCACGGCGGCGAGAGCCTGGCGACGGGGTTTTCTCCGCGGAAGGCGGAGCTGTCGATCTACCTGATGGCCGGAGGCGAGACGTTGGCACCAATCCTGGCGCGGCTTGGCCCGCACCGGATGGCCAAGGCTTGCCTGTATCTGAAGCGACTCGAAGCGGTGGACGAAGGTGCCTTGCGTGAGCTGATCCGGGCGGGACTGGAGCACCTGGGCAGACTGTGGCCAGTGCATCCTGTGTGATCCTTGGACGGGAAGCCGTCCTAGTGGCATCGAGCCACGCGGACGGCGTTGCCACGGACAGCCGGACCGGCAGGCCGCCAACTGGACAAATCCGGGGCCTTGTGACAGGGAAGGGCGGTTCAAGGAGCCACCCATGACCGTGACCTGTCGCTTCGCCCCCTCGCCCACTGGCTGGATCCATGTGGGCAATCTCCGCACCGCGCTGATGAACTATCTGATCGCGCGCCAGAACGGCGGGACCTTCATCCTGCGGCTGGACGATACCGATCAGGAGCGGTCGAAGCAGGAATACATCGACGGGCTGAAGGCTGACCTCGACTGGCTGGGGATCAAGTACGACCGGATCGAGCAGCAGTCAAAGCGCATGGCGCGCTATGCCGAGGCCGCCGAGCAGCTGAAGGCCGCGGGGCGGTTCTACGAATGCTTCGAGACGCCGGTCGAGCTGGATCTGAAGCGGAAGAAGCAGCTGAACATGGGGAAACCGCCGGTCTATGACCGCGCGGCGTTGAGCCTGACCGAGGAGCAGAAGGCCGCCTACCGCGCCGAGGGGCGGCAGGGGTACTGGCGCTTCAAGCTGGATCAGGAGCGGATCGAGTGGAAGGACGGGATTATCGGCGACATCTCGATCGATGCCGCGTCGGTGTCCGACCCGGTGCTGATCAAGGCGGATGGGCAGGTTCTGTATACCTTTGCCTCCAGCGTGGATGACGTGGACATGGGGGTGACCCACATTGTCCGAGGCGCAGACCATGTGACGAACACCGCGACGCAGATCCAGATCATGAAGGCTTTGGGGGGCACCCCGCCAACCTTTGCGCACCATTCGCTGTTGACCGGGCCGCAGGGCGAGGAATTGTCGAAGCGCCTCGGGGTTCTCAGCTTGCGCGACCTGCGGGCGCGGGGGGTGGAGCCGATGGCGCTTCTCAGCCTCATAGCGCGGCTGGGGTCTTCGAAGCCGGTGGAACTTGCGTCGTCGATGGATGATCTGGTTGCGGGCTTTGACGTCGGAAGCTTCGGCTCTGCTCCGACGAAGTTCGATGCCGAGGACCTGTTCCCGCTGACCCGCCACCATGTGCAGTCGCTGCCGTTCTCGGCCGTGAAGGACCGGATCGCGGCGCTGGGCGTGCCCGACGCCGAGGCCGAGGCGTTCTGGGCGGTGGCCAAGGGCAACATCACCATCCTGGACGATCTGGGTCCCTGGTGGACCCTGTTCCGCGACGGGGCCGAGCCGGTGGTTGATGAGGCCGACCGCGACTTTGTCCGGCAGGCGCTGGCGCTGCTGCCTGCGAAGCCGTGGACGACAGCGACCTGGGGGGAGTGGACCCAAGCGGTTAAGGAAGTGACGGGCCGCAAGGGCAAGGACCTGTTCCGCCCGCTGCGCCGGGCGCTGACAGGGCGGGATGCGGGGCCGGAGATGGCCGACGTGATGCCGCTTCTGCGCAAGGTGCCGAGCGTCTGAGCCCTTGGCTGGCCCCGGGAGGGCCGTCTGTCCTCCCGGACCCTCCCGAGGATATTTTGAGAAGAGAAAGGGCTTGGGCCGGTTCTCTTGAGGAGCGAGAATGGCCAACCCAGGCGCGCAGGCGAAGTTTGTCGAGGGCAATCTCTTCCGGCATGTGTCGGTGATGGCGCTGACCTCGTCTGTGGGGCTGATGGCGGTCTTTGTCGTCGACCTGATCAACATGTTCTACATCGCCCTGCTGGGGCGCGAGGAACTGGCGGCGGCCATCGGCTACGCCGGGGCGATCCTGTTCTTTACCACCAGCTTCGGCATCGGCATGTCCATCGCGGTTGGCGCTTTGGTCGCCCGGGCGCTGGGGGCGCGCGACCCCGTACTGGCGCGCGAGAAGGCGACAACGGGGCTGGTGCTGAGCTTTGTCTTCGGCTCGCTTTTCGCCGCCGTGGTCTGGCTCTTCCTCTGGCCGCTGGTCGGGCTTCTGGGGGCGACCGGAGAGACGGCGGCGCTGGCCGTGCATTTCCTTCAGATCGTGATTCCGTCGCAGCCCCTTCTGATGGTCGGCATGATCGGCGGGGCAGTGCTGCGCAGCCATGGCGACGCGCGGGCGGCGATGATGGCAACCGTCTGGGGCGCGGTGGCGACGGCGGCGCTGGACCCGATCCTGATCTTCGGCCTGAAGATGGAGCTGACCGGGGCCGCCATTGCCAGCGTGGTGGCACGGGTGGTGATCGCCTGGGTCGCGCTGCAGCCGATCCGCAGGAAGTACGGCGGGTTCGACCGACCGACGCTGGGCGGAGTCGTGGCCGACATGGGGCCGATCTGGGCTATCGCGGTGCCTGCTATCCTGACCCAGGTGGCGACGCCTGTCGGGCAGGCCTTCGTGACCCGAGCCACCAGCGCCTATGGCGAGGCCGCCGTCGCGGGCATGGCGATCGCGGGTCGCCTGACGCCGGTGGCCTTCGGAGTGATCTTCGCGCTGTCGGGCGCCCTTGGCCCGATCATCGGGCAGAACTTCGGCGCGGGCCGGATGGACCGGGTGCGGCGGACCTTCATTGACGGGCTGATCTTCACGGGCCTGGTGATCGTGCTGGTCTCGGCCCTTCTGTTCCTGTTGCGCGCGCCGATCGCCGATGCGTTCAAGGCGGAAGGTCTGACGCGCGATCTGGTCTACCTTTTCTGCGGTCCCCTGGCGCTTCTCTGGTTCTTCAACGGGATGATCTTTGTCGGCAACGCGGTCTGCAACAACCTTGGCCGACCCTTCTGGTCGACCGTGGTCAACTGGGGTCGCCACACGGTGGGGACGATCCCGCTGGCGATCTGGCTGGGCGGCACTTGGGGCGCGCAGGGCGTGCTTATCGGTCAGGCCATCGGCGGGGTGGTCTTCGGCCTTGCCGCCGCCTGGCTTGCCCTGTTGGCGATCCGGTCGCCGATCCAGCCCGCCCCCCGCGGCCGCCCGGTGCCCGAGGCCGCGCCGGAGACCGAGCCGGTGGCCAGCCCCGGAGAGCGGCGGGCCTGACTGCGTCGCTGATGCGCTGCATACCGTCGTATCCCGATTTCCTCTTGCCGCGCCGGGTGGCTTTGCGCTAGGCAAGTGTCGTCAGGTTCGGGAGAATCCGGCGGGCCCCCAGGGGCCCAATGGTGCCGAAGGAGCAACCGCCCCGGTAAACTCTCAGGCGCAAGGGACCGTAGCTGACGACAGACTCTGGAGAGTTCCCGGGCCATCCGGGACGCCGAAGGGATAACGATCTCAGGCGCGCCAGCTGGCGCAAGGACAGAGGGGGCATCGCAGGGTGGGGATTGGTCCGCCTGACGGTGCCGGTGCGTTTTCCGGCCAGAGACGATGGGAGGGACGGCGATGGCCGACCTGGAGGAGCCGGAGCTTCTTCATCTGGGGCTGGAGGCCCTGCATGAGGAGATGGGCGGCAAGATGGTGCCCTTCGCGGGCTACCGGATGCCGGTGCAGTACCCCGACGGGGTGCTGAAGGAACACCTGCACACGCGTGCGGCGGCGGGGCTGTTCGACGTCAGCCACATGGGGCAGGTGATCCTGCGGCCCAAGGGGACGATGGACGACCTGAAGCTGGCGTTCGAGGCGCTGATGCCGGTCGATGTGCTGGGCCTGGGCGAGGGGCGGCAGCGTTATGGGCTGTTCACAAACGACAGCGGCGGGATCCTTGACGACCTGATGTTCACCAACCGGGGGGATCATCTGTATGTCGTGGTGAACGCAGCCTGCAAGGCGGCGGACATCGCCCACATGACTGCCGGGATGCCGGGCGTGTCCGTAGAACCGGTGACCGACCGCGCGCTGCTGGCCTTGCAGGGGCCTGGGGCCGAGGCGGCGCTTGAGGCAATGGTGCCGGGTGCGGCCGCAATGCGGTTCATGGATCACCGGATCTTCGGCGACATCTGGGTCAGCAGGTCCGGCTATACCGGCGAGGACGGGTTCGAGGTCTCGGTCCCCGAGGCGCAAGCGGACGGGTTTGCGCGCAAGCTGCTGGCGCAGCCGGGTGTGGCACCTATCGGCCTTGGTGCACGAGACTCCTTGCGGCTTGAGGCGGGGCTTTGCCTTTACGGCCATGACATCGACACGACGACAAGCCCGGTCGAGGCCAACCTGACCTGGGCGATCCAGAAGGCCCGCAAGGCGGGCGGAGCACGGGAAGGCGGCTTTCCCGGTGCCGCGCGTATCCTGAAGGAACTGGCCGAGGGGCCGGAGCGGCTGCGCGTCGGCCTGCGCCCCGAGGGACGGGCGCCGATGCGCGAGGGCGTGGAGCTTTTCGCGCAGGACGGCACGCCTGTCGGAGAAGTGACCTCGGGAGGGTTCGGTCCGTCGGTGAATGCCCCGATTGCGATGGGTTACGTCGCCAATGCTCATGCTAAGGTCGGCACGCAACTGATGGGCGAAGTGAGGGGCAAGCGCCTGCCCGTAACCGTGACCGAGATGCCTTTCCAACCGACAACCTACAAGCGCTGAGGACTGACCGATGAAATACACCAAGGAACACGAATGGCTGCGCGTCGAGGGTGACCTCGTGGTCGTCGGCATCACCGAACACGCCGCGACCCAGCTTGGCGACGTCGTCTTCGTGGAGTTGCCCGAGACCGATACGATGGTCGCCGAGGGAGACGAGGTCTGCGTGATTGAAAGCGTCAAGGCCGCCTCCGACATCCTGGCGCCGATCGACGGCGAAATCGTCGCGGTCAACTCCAAGCTGGTCGACAACCCCGGCCTTGTGAACGAGGACCCGACCGGGGCTGCCTGGTTCTTCAAGCTGAAGGTCGATGACCTGAGCGTGCTCGACCAGTTCATGGACGAGGATGAGTATCAGGACCTGATCGGCTGATCGTCGCGCCCCGGAGTTTTCGAAAACTCCGGGCAATTTTCTTCGAAGAAAATTGCAAATCCCTTCGAAGGGATTTGTTTGCTCCATGCCAGAGGCTTGTGCCATGACCTTCACGCCCACCGACTACAACCCCTACGACTTCGCCAACCGCCGCCACATCGGCCCCTCTCCGGTGGAGATGGAGGAGATGCTGGCCGCCGTCGGTGTCCGCACGCTGGACGAGCTGATCGACCAGACCGTGCCCCCCTCGATCCGCCAGTCGAAACCGCTCCCCTGGGCGCCTTTGGCCGAGCATGAGCTGCTGGCCAAGATGAAGGAGGTCGGCGCCAAGAACCGCGTGATGACCTCGCTCATCGGGCAGGGCTACTACGGCACCGTGACGCCCCCGGCGATCCAGCGGAACATCCTCGAGAACCCGGCCTGGTACACGGCCTATACGCCCTACCAGCCGGAGATCGCCCAAGGCCGGCTTGAGGCACTGCTGAACTTCCAGACGATGGTTTGCGACCTGACGGGTCTCGACGTAGCCAACGCGTCCCTGCTGGACGAGGCGACGGCAGCGGCCGAGGCCATGACGATGGCAGAACGCGTCGCCAAGTCGAAGGCGAAAGCCTTTTTCGTCGACCGCTTCTGCCACCCCCAGACCATCGCCGTGATCAAGACCCGGGCGCTGCCGCTCGGGATCGAGATCATCGAGGATGACGTCCGGAAGCTTGACCCGTCGAAGGTCTTCGGCGCGATCTTCCAGTATCCCTCCAGCTATGGCCACGTGATCGACTTCACCCAGCGCATTGCCAGCCTGCATGCCGCGGGGGCCATCGCGATCATGGCGACGGACCTGCTGGCGCTGTGCATCCTGAAGGAGCCCGGGGCGATGGGGGCGGACATCGCTGTCGGCTCCGCGCAGCGGTTTGGCGTGCCGATGGGCTATGGCGGCCCGCACGCGGCCTTCATGGCGGTGAAGGACGCGCACAAGCGGCAGATGCCGGGGCGGATCGTCGGAGTCAGCATCGACGCGCAGGGGGGCAAGGCCTACCGGCTGTCGCTGCAAACCCGAGAGCAGCATATCCGGCGCGAGAAGGCGACCAGTAACGTCTGCACGGCGCAGGCTCTACTCGCCGTGATGGCCTCGATGTATGCTGTCTTCCACGGGCCCAAAGGCCTGCGCGCGATTGCGGAACGGGTGCATTTCCTGACCCAGCGCCTGGCACGGGCGCTGAAGGCGGCGGGGGCCAAGGTCGACCCGCGGGCCTTCTTTGACACGATCACCATCGAGGTCGGCGTGGGGCAGGCGGGTATCCTTGCCGCCGCCCGCAACGAAGGGCTGAACTTCCGCAAGATCGGCAACGACCGCGTGGGCATCAGCCTGGACGAGACCACCGACGAACGCGTCCTGATCAAGGTCCTCCGCGCCTTCGGCATCGACGGGGTGCCGCCGCACCGCGCAACGCTGGGCTTCCCGGAAGAGATGCTTCGCACCAGCGACTACCTGACCCATCCGGTCTTCCACATGAACCGGGCGGAATCCGAGATGATGCGCTACATGCGCCGCCTGTCGGACCGCGACCTGGCGCTGGACCGGGCGATGATCCCGCTAGGATCCTGCACGATGAAGCTGAACGCAGCGGCCGAGATGATGCCGATCACCTGGCCGGAGTTCGGGTCCTTGCACCCCTTCGCGCCGCGCGATCAGGCGGCGGGGTATCACGAGGCGATCAGCGACCTGTCGGCCAAACTGTGCGAGATCACCGGCTACGACGCCATGTCGATGCAGCCGAACTCGGGCGCGCAGGGTGAATATGCGGGGCTTCTGACCATCCTCGCCTACCACCGTGCGCGAGGGGATTCCCAGCGCACGGTCTGCCTGATCCCAACTAGCGCCCACGGCACCAACCCGGCCTCGGCGCAGATGGCGGGAATGGAGGTTGTGGTCGTGAAGGCCTCGGCCAACGGCGACGTGGATGTCGAGGACTTCCGTGCCAAGGCCGAAGCGGCTGGGAACCGTCTCGCGGCTTGCATGATCACCTATCCGTCCACGCATGGCGTCTTCGAGGAGACCGTCCGGACGATCTGCCAGATCACTCATGACCACGGCGGCCAGGTCTATATCGACGGGGCGAACATGAACGCGCTCGTCGGGCTGGTGAAGCCGGGCGAGATCGGCGGCGACGTCAGCCACCTGAACCTGCACAAGACCTTCGCCATCCCGCATGGCGGCGGCGGTCCGGGCATGGGGCCGATCGGCGTGAAGGCCCATCTGGCTCCGCACCTGCCGGGGCATCCGGAGACGGACAATCCGGAGGGCGGCGGGCTGAAGAGCACCGACCAGGGGACCGTTTCGGCGGCTCCCTACGGCTCGGCGTCGATCCTCCTCATCTCATGGGCCTATTGCCTGATGATGGGCGGGCCGGGCCTGACGCAGGCGACCCGCGTGGCGATCCTTAATGCCAACTACATCGCGGCGCGTCTCAGCGGCCATTACCCGATCCTCTTCATGGGCAACAAGGGCCGCGTGGCGCATGAGTGCATCCTCGACACCCGGCCCTTTGCCGAGGCGGGCGTCACGGTGGACGACATCGCCAAGCGACTGATCGACAATGGTTTTCATGCGCCGACGATGAGCTGGCCGGTGGCGGGGACGCTGATGGTGGAACCGACGGAGTCCGAGACCAAGGCGGAGATCGACCGCTTCATCACCGCGCTTCTGTCCATCCGCGACGAGATCCGCGCGGTGGAAAAGGGCGAGATCACGGCCGAGGACTCCCCCCTGCGCCACGCCCCGCACACGGTGGCGGCATTGGTCGGCGACTGGGACCGGAAGTATTCCCGCGAGACCGGTTGCTTCCCGCCGGGGTCGTTCCGGGTCGACAAGTACTGGCCGCCCGTGGGACGGGTCGACAACGTCTACGGCGACCGCAACCTCGTGTGCACCTGCCCGCCAGTCGAGGCCTACGCCGAAGCGGCCGAGTGAGGAGCCAAAATCCTTAAGTAAGGATTTTGACAAGTTTCTTGCTTAAGAAATTTGGCCCCTGGCGCAACCCGGGGGCCAAATCTTCAGGGCTGCGGCTTCGGCGCTGGCGTCCCGAGCGTACCGCCGGGCCGGGTCCCAAGCCCGCCGCCCGCGCCGATGCCGCTGGTCTTCGGGCGGGTCAGGTCCGGCACCTTGGGTGGGGATTTCACGCCCGGGTCCGAGCCAAGCACCTTGCCGCCGCCCGCCCCGCTGTGCCGGGCCAGGCAATCCTGCGCCTGCACCAGCGCCGGTCCGATCCCGTCGATGTCGAAGCCGTCATCTATCCCCATGCCCAGCATCCGCAGGTAACGCCCGCTGTTCAGGAAATCGACCGTTGCGCCGATCCCGTCATAGGTGATCCCGGCATAGTCCGCATCCCAGGCCTCTCCGTTGCCGATGGCAGGCAACCCGGTTTCCATCATCACCCAAAGCTCGAACTTCTCGCCCGGGGTGAACTTGATGTCGGGCTGCGACAACAGGATCGACAGCGTGTCATTGGGATAGATCCCGACCCACAGCGTCTGACCGTTCATGTAGCTGACCGTCGTGTAGCAGTAGGAAAACGCCCCGGCGCTGTCGGTATAGGCCCCCCCGACCCAGTTTCCGGCCTCGAACTGCGATCCGGGGATTTCCGCGACCTGCGCCGTGGCGGGCGACAGGGTGACGGCAAGCAAAGCTGCGGCGGCGAGGGTGGAAAGTCGCATGGCACATCCCGGGACTGGCTTGGGGCAGGGTTCGAGGCCACAATGCCGGGCTGTCGTCTCTCGCGCAAGTCAGGCTTTCCGCAACAGCGGCCCGGCATTGACCACGTCCCGCCCCCGCGCTAGCCCTGCCGGTGATGACCGAAGAGACCCTCCCGACCAAGCCGACCTTTGCCCAGGGACTGGCCGCCAGCCTGCCCATCGTCATGGGCTATCTGCCCATCGCCTTTTCCTTCGGCGTCGCCGCCACAAGGGCCGGGTTCAGCGCGACCGAAGCCTTCGCCCTGTCCCTGATCATCTATGCCGGGGCCTCGCAGTTCCTGGCGCTGGCGCTCCTCTCATCGGGCGCGCCGGTGCTGGTCGCGGCCTTCACGCTGATCGCGATGAACCTGCGGCATGTGCTCTACGGCCCCGCCCTGATGCGCGAGGCCGGGGACAGGGCCAGCACCCGCCATGCCTGGGCCTGGGCCTGGGGCCTGACGGACGAGGTCTTCGGCCAGGCCCTCGGTGCGCTGGCGCGCGGGCAGCGGTTCTCGGAGGCCTGGATGTTCGGCCTTGGCCTCGGGGCTTATGCCGCCTGGGTTCTGGGGACCGTGGCCGGGGCCGTGGCAGGTGGAAGCGCGCTGGAAGGCTGGCCTGCGCTCAGCGCCGGGCTTGGCTTCATGCTGCCCGCGCTGTTCCTCGCGCTGCTGCTGTCGATCCTCAGTCGCCGCCAGCTGCCGGTGATCGCGGTGGCGGGTCTGGTCACCGTGGCCGGGACACTCGCGATCAGCGCGACCAGCGGCATTCTTCTGGGCATGTTGGCCGGGGCGGCCGCCGGGCTGGTGCGGCGATGAACTGGGATCTGCTGACCGTCGCGGTACTGGCCGGGGCCGCGAACTGGGCCTTCCGCGCCCTGCCGGTGATCACCCGCAGCGACCGCATGGCCGCAGGCGGCTGGCTGGAACGGTTCCTGTCCGCGACCGGCCCCGCGGCCATCGCCACGCTGTTCGTCGCGGCGATCCTGCCCGCGCTGACGCCCGATGTGCGCGCCCTGGCGCCAGTGATTGTCGGCACTCTTGCCGTGCTTGGCCTCTATGCTGCCCGCCGGTCCGTGGTGCTGGCCATGCTCGCCGGGGCGGTTGCGCATGGGCTGGCCACCTGGGCGCTCGGCTAGATCGCCGCTTGCGCTGGGGGACGGCCTGCGCAACGATGGGGTCAGCGACGGAGGTGCGCCATGCTGGAGATCAGCCCACAGAAAGTCGTGCATGTGATCTATCTTGCGCGCGAGGCCGCTGTCGGGTCGGCCGAGCTGCACGCCTTCATCGACGCCCTGAACGACGATGAAAAGGCGCAGCTGACCGCCGTGGCCTGGGTCGGTCGCGGTGCCTTCGAGCCCGAAGATTTCGACGAAGCCGTCGCCACCGCCATCGCCGAGGCGACGACGCCCACGGCGGATTATCTGATGGGAATGCCGCATCTGGCAGAGAACCTGGAGGCGGGTCTGGATGCGCTGGGGGTAGATGTGTCTGGCGAGGAAGAGGATTTTCTCTAGGCCCCTTGCGCAACCGGACTGTGCTTCACATCTTCCAACCTGACAAGATGTAAGGTGCGCCATGCCTGTAACCGATGCCCTGAAACTGACCTGCGCCAGCTGCGGCCAAGCCAACCGCGTGCCTGCCGCCCGATTGGCCGACGCCCCGAAATGCGGGGTCTGCGGCAGCGTCCTGGTGGACGGCAAGGTGGCGGAACTTGACGCGGCCACCCATGACAAGGTGACCCGGGGCGACGGCCTGCCGGTGCTGGTCGACTACTGGGCGCCCTGGTGCGGCCCTTGCCGGGTGATGGCCCCGGAATTCGCCAAGGCCGCCGGAGCGCTGCAGGGCGAAGCGCGGCTGATGAAGCTGAACACCGAGGATCACCCGCAGATCTCGGCCCGGGCCGGTATTCGCGGCATCCCCGCGCTGATCCTGTATCGAAACGGCCGCGAGGTCGCGCGTCTGGCCGGTGCCCGTCCCGCAGCCGACATCATCGCCTTCGTCCGCCAGCACGCCCGCTGACGAGCGCCGACCCCGCCCGCCGACCGCGCTTGACTCCACCCCCGATTTGCGCTGAATACGGCGGCGCGGATGGGGCAGTAGCTCAGTTGGGAGAGCGTATCGTTCGCAATGATAAGGTCAGGGGTTCGATCCCCCTCTGCTCCACCAAAGACCATTGATTTCAATCAATAATAGTCAAATTGCGGCGGTGTACCCGCCTAAAACCCCCCCTACTCAAAAGCGCTTGGACCTAGAGGCGCGATTTCGCGGTGAAAACATTTTTCCCAACCGATCTGCCAAGAGCTGGGCGTGAGGAAAGCAACTCCCCCCGCACCTAATGATAACATGGCTACTAGTTTTCCGGAGTACTTGTCCTGCGGCTAGGTTACGAATCCGGATTCATCTGTGGCGCTCCCTCGTGGGTCAAGCTGCCGACGAAAGCTTGCGCCACTTCGCATTCGCAAGGTGGCTATCGAGGCATGGCTGCATGCGCTGGTCCAGTCCGGGCAGGAGGCGAATTGCCTGACGCTTGTCGCGCCCACGCGGTTTCATGCCACCTATGTCGGTACCAATCTGAAGGACCGGGTGCTTGGCGCGCTGCGGCAGATCGACCCGAGCTTCCGCGACGTTCAGATGGTTTCCTGAGGGCTGCAGGCGGGCGGTGGCTTCAAGCCGGGCGTGACAAGGTGAACGCTGGCATGCGGTTGCCAGGACTCATCCTTCGCCTGGACGCGAGAGAACCCGCAAGACCACCATCACCGTCGTCCGGCAATTCCGTTCAGGCTAGTACAAATCCACTCGGAACGGAGTGGTAGACCACTGGATACGGGCGATGTCGATCAGGCGCTCGGTGGGGTCGGCTTCCAGGGAAGTGTCGCCGTGCTGTTCGGAAATGGCCTTGTAGGCCGCTTGACTGCCCTCGCCGAAGGCTCCGTCTGGAGTGATCGCGGCGCCGAGCGATTGCAGCAGATGCTGCGCGGCTTCGTCCACGGCTTCGGCGGGCAGGGCCTCCAGCACCTTTCGAGCCCGATCGACTGCTTTCGTGTCGCGCAGGGCGGCGGCGCGGCCTGCCCGGTAGGCAGCATCGGCGGGGGATAATCCGCCCGCGCCTTCGGTCAGGATAAGATAGGCGGCATAGGCACCTGCATTGGCATCGCCGCGCTCCAGGCCCTTGTCGAACCACTCGACAGCCTGGCCGAGATCACCCTTTCCCAAGGCACCCGAGGCGATCAGCGTGCCGATATTGCCCGGCGCGTTCGGATGCCCCCCATCGGCGGCCTTGGTGAACCAGTCGAGCGCCACCTTGGCGTCCTTCTCCTGGCCGCCGAGGCCGTTCATGTAGACAAGTCCGAGATTGTTGTAGCCGTAGATGTCCCCCCGTGCCGCGCTTTCGTTCAGGTAGCGCAACCCGCGGGCCGGATCGTAATACTCACTTTCGGCATCCAGGTAGAAATACCCGAGTTCGTTCATAGCATAGGTGTGCCCCACCTCCAGCGCCCGCATCATGAGGTCGTAGCCGCGCAAGCGGTCCTGGGACGTTTCGCCGAACCGCACCAGCTGACGGCCCAAGGCGTAGAAAGCATAAGGGTCTCCCAGCTCTACCCCTTCGCGGTAGTAGCTCAGCGCTTCTTCCGGGGCAGCCTCGGCTGTCGCGCCGCCGGTTTCCCGCGACTCGTTTAGGATGGCGTTGCCGATGGCATAGGAGGCGCGGGAATGGCCCAGCTTGCGGGCCGTATCCAGCGCAGCACGCGCTTCGTCGTAGCGGCGCAGGGCTGTCAGCGCGCGGCTGAGCTGATAGTGGAAGCGGGCGTTCTGCGGCTCGCGCTCGACGGCGGCCTGACAGGCCTGCACCGCCGCTTCGGGCGCGATCTCGTTGGCAAAACGCGCAAGGCCAACGCCATCTGGGTCAAGGTGGTCGGCTGCGGCCAGGTCGCAGGGGTCCGGGGTCAGGTCGACCTGCACCACCTTCGGCGAGCCGCCCTGGTCGATCTTGAACTGGACCTTCAGCACCGGGTCCTGGCCGAACTGCACCACCGGCCCGCTGACATAGGCGAAGGCGAGACGGCCAAGATCGGCGGCGGACAACGGGAAGACGGGCGCGGACTGCAGGCCCCGGTCGTCCAGCAGCACCAGGCGGCCGCCGCGCGGAGGCTCGGCCAGGCCCACCTTGTCCGACGGGCCAAGACTAAGGTCCTGCACCAGTGTCGCACCGATGGGAACGGCGGGTGCCAGCGGGGCGGCGATGCTGATGTCGGGTGTGGGCAGCGTGGTCTCGACCAGAAGAAGCTCGGCCGAACTTGCGAAGAGTGTCAGGCCGCGCGCAACCGAGGTGCCCGCCTCTGCCTCTGGCGCGGCCGTGTCCGTCGTGGCGCTGACCTGCGAGATTGTCGCCTCTTCCACCATGGTCGAGCTGTCCCAGGGAACCTGCACGCCCTGGGTTTCGACAAAGACCTTGCGGCGCACCTCTTCGAAGACGTCGGTTACCGGAACTGCGCCCAGTGACGCGGCCTGCAGGAAGGCGCTGGCGAAGGGGCTGTTCTCGCCGGCGCCGTCCAGGGCGACCTCTCCCGGCGAGGTCGAGAACACCACGTAGGAATTCACCGGGGCCGCCAGCGAGGCAAAGCCCGTTTCGACTTCGCGCACGTCGGGGCCGAGGGAATCCTGCAGTTTGACCCCGGCGAACGGGTTGTTGCGGCAGCTGTCGAGGATGACGATCTGCAATCGCGCACGCGCGCCGACGATCGAGACGAGGCTGCCGACCGAGACCGTCTCGAATGGCAGGTCATCGACCTGGTCAAGCTCGGCGTCAGTTGGGATGAGATAGTTCTCGGACCCGATCTGGACGCCGTGGCCGGCATAGTAGAACAGCACCTCGGTATTGCGGTCGACATCGAAGAGCACACGCTGCATCAGCGCCTCGAAGTCGCGCTTGGAGGCATCCTTCATCAGCGTGACGTCATAGCCCTGGTCGGCGAGGAGATCGGCAACGTCCAGCGCATCGTTCCAGGCATTGGGAAGCTGCGGCGCGTGCGCGTAGGCCTGATTGCCGATGACGATGGCATACTTCTGGCGCGGGCCCGAGTCAGGCGCAAGCTTGCGGCTGCTGGCCGAGACATGTCCTTCAGGAAAGGGTCCAAGGGCGCTGTCCTGCGCGGCGGCCGTCGAGATAGTCGCGGCCAGAAGCAAAGCCGAAGCACTAAAAGTCGACAGGAAGCGCAGGACGGGCATGGTCAGCCCCAGCCGCCGCCGCCCGAACCACCATCGTCGAAGTCGATCACGACCGGGGGCTTCTTCTTGACGGGGGCCGGTGCTGGCGCAGGTGCGACTTTCTTGACCGGTGCGACGACGACAGGTGCCTCTTCCTGTGGCGGAGGTGTCAGCTCTTCACAGGCTCCGAGAAAGCCAATGGCGGAAAGCAGGAGGAAGGAGCGAGACCAGGATGCAAGCATGAATGCCCCATTTGCTAATGCGAGGGCCGGTCGCAAGGAACGAGAATGGCATAATCCGTTCGAGAATGATGCCACAGTCAGACCATCCAGGCAACGGCGGCGTTGCCTGCCTGAGGGTCGCTTTCGCCGCCCCCTCGCGGGATCAGCTGAGCGCCTGGAACTCCACCCGTCGATTCTCGTCCGAGTTGGGATCGGCGTTTTCCAGAAGGAATCGCTCTCCCAGTCCCACGGCCTCGAGCCGCGACGCCTCGATGCCGCAGTCATTGACGAAGAAGCGCTGGACCTCCTCGGCCCGCAGACGCGACAGACGCTCGTTGTAATCCTCCGTTCCCGAGGCATCGGTATGTCCGATGATGCGGAAAAGCTGTATGTCGGCGGTCTTCATCACGTTGCAGAGCTTTGAGAGCTTTGGCTTCTGTGCTTCGTCGAGCGCGGCGCTGTCGAAGGCGAACTCGATGCGGATGTTGACGCCCAGATCCTCGGGCATCTTCACGAGTGTGGCGGTTTCGGTTTCCTTGACCACCGTTTCTGTCGCAGGCACGGCCACGGCGACCTCGGTGCCCTCCGGCGTCGCCGTTGCGCTTTCGGTTTCGGCGGTGTCGGTCTTTTCCACCTCGGTCGCGATCTCGACATCGTCGGCAGTGACAAGCTTCAACCCGCGGGTCAGGCTGGTGTTGCCCTCGACCGCGGCCTTGTAGGCGTCGCGCTGTGCAAGAAAGAGTTCCAGAAGCTCTTGTTCCGAAAGGTCCTGTGACCAGGCCCCGGCGGGAACGAGCGCGGCACAGAATGCAAGGCCGGCGAGCACGTTGCGCATATTCGAAGCACCTTCCAAAAAACGGATTTATGACTGGTGGAAGTCTAGGCTATGATGGCGTTGCATTCAATTCACACCTTTGGGCGGGCCCGTGCCATGCTCCATGTCTCTACTGGTTTTCCGATGCGTCAGTCCTTGGAAGAGGTCTGGCTATGACCGCGCCGATCACCGTGGTGCCGGGGTCTTCGCCCGCCATGCCGGTAGCCGTCGGGGCGGGGCTTACGAACCGAGGAGTGGTGCGGGAAAGAAACGAGGATTCGATCCTGACTGACCCGACGGGCGTGTTGTGGGCCGTGGCCGACGGGATGGGAGGCTATGGCAACGGCGATGTTGCATCAGATATCGTGATCGACTGCCTGGCGAAGATTCCCGACGAAGCCGACCCCGGCCCGGCTCTGGTCGCTCGATTGAAGGAGGCGAACCAGCTGGTGCTGGAACGCCAGAGCGCGCCGGGAATGGGTCGGATGGGTTCGACCGTGGTGGCCATGCTGGTTTCGCGTGCGGTGGCGCATGTCGCCTGGGTCGGGGACAGCCGTGCCTATCTGTTGCGCGGTGGGCACCTGCGGCCGCTGACCCGCGATCATTCGGTGGTGCAGGAGATGGTTGACCGGGGCGAACTGTCGCCCGAGGAGGCGGAGGGCCATCCGGAATCGCATTTGGTCACGCGGGCGGTGGGCGGGGCCGAGAACCTGGAGGTCGACCTGGTCAGCGTGCCACTGGCGGTGGGAGACCGGCTGCTTCTGTGCAGCGACGGGCTGACGCGATGCGTCTACGAACAGACCGTCGAGACCCTCTTGCGCGAGGCTGCCGGGCCGGAAGACGCTTGCCGGCGGTTGGTGCGCGAGGCGCTGGAGAATGGTGCACCGGACAATGTGTCGGCGATCACCGTGCAGATCTGCGAGGACTGAATGCAGTCGAACAACCTGATTGCGCCCATCATCGTCGCCATCGGAGTCATCATCGCGGCGGTGGCCTTTGCGATGGTCACGACGCTGCTGGAATCGGCAGACAGTGCGGCCGATCTGCGTCTCACCAGTCTGGAAGAGGCCTTCGATGCCGAGGCTGCACAGCGCGCGCGGCTTGAGGCGGAGATTGGCACGCTAAAGGCCGACCTAGCGCGGCTCCGCGACGACGTGAGCCTCTTGGCCAACCGCGCGCCGGTTGCGCCTTCGGCCGTCGAGGCACCGACGGTGGACACCGAGGGACTGTCGGCGGGCGAGGACGAGCAGCACCTGCCCGAGACCGAGGCGCTGACCGAACAGATGCGCGCGGCGCGGGACCGGTTCAACAAGGGCATTGCCCAGCCACGCAACAAGACGATGCTGGCGCTTCTGGGCCGCCCGCGCGAGGACCTGGGCACCGATTGCCGGGGGATCACCAATCCGAGGCTGAAGTCGCTGGTCGAGACGCGGCAGATCGGAACGATCAAGGCCACTATGCTGAAACCCGCGCTGGACAGCCTGGAGCGCATCGTCGCCAAGCTGCAGGAGGACGAGCCGGACATCGCTGCCAAGCTGGGCACCGCCGGGGCGCTGTGCGTGCGGCTTATCCGGGGGTCCAACTCGTCGGTCTCGAACCATTCCTTCGGGACAGCGATCGACATCACCCTGCAGGGCGAGCTTGATCCCTTTGCCGACGGCACAATGCAGATTGGTCTCGTAATCCTCGCCGAGCACTTCAACGCCGAAGGCTGGTATTGGGGCGGAGGTTACAACCGCGAGGACGGGATGCATTTCGAGGTGGGCGAGGAGACGCTGAAGAAATGGGTCGATGAAGGCCTGATCCCCTCGCAATGATTGCCGACCCGAACAACCCACGCACGGTCTTGCCGCCGCGGCGCGGGGCGAGGCGGTCCGACCCGGAGGTCTATGAGCACGCAGCGGGGCCGGTGCTGCGGATGGTCGAGCAGCTTGCGACGATCCGGGGGGTGGAGGCTCAGGTCCTTGTTCAGCGCGCGGCCGAGGCACTGGACCGCTTCGACGCTGACCTTGAGCGGGCGGGGGTCACGCCCTCGACCATCCAGCCGGCGCGCTATGCGCTGGGGCTGGTTCTCGATCAGGTGGCGCGGAAGAACCGGGCGGTGGATGTGGCGCTTTGGGGCGCCGGGGCGCATCGGCTGCTCTTCGACGGGCGGGACATTTCTGCGACCACCTTGCGCGACTTCATCCGCAAGGCGGAAGTCGCGGGGCCGGATTTCGAGGGCGTAAGGGCCTTCATGGAGCGGCGGCTTGCCGTGCTGGAGGGCAGCCGCACGGCCTTTGACCGAGACCTCGGCGCGGGCTGGACAGGGATCACGCTGGTCCTGATCCTGGCTTTCGTCCTGATGGTGGCGGGCTGGGCGGGTTTCGTGGAATGGCGCTTCCACCGCGACCTGATCCGGCTCTTCGATACCAAGGCGCTGGACATCGGGCTGGACCGTGACGGGGTGCTGCCGGACCTGCCACGGCGGTTGACGCGGCTTGGCGACGCGTCCGATGACGTGGCCAAGGCGGCAGACAAGGCGCCGATCCGGCTTTTTGCAGCACCGCTGGGATTCGATGCGGCGGAACATGCCGATGCGGTGTATGACGTGGCAGTGCAGAAGCACCTGCCGGGAGCCCTGGCGCGGGCCGTCGATGCGGCATTGGCTTCCGAGGGCGAAAGCCTGCCGCTTTACGACACCGTTCGGGCGTGGTCGGTGTTGTCGGGGCAGGCCGACTGGTCGCCCGCCTATCTGTCGGGGTGGCTTGCCGACCGGGTCGGGGTGATGCCGGACCTGCAACCACTTGTCCCGCACATCGCCCGGATGCGCGCGCCGACCGAGGCACTTCCGCAACCCGATCCCGAGCTTCTGGCTCAGGCGCGGGCCTATGCGACGGAGGCCGGGGAACCCGCGCGGGCTTATCTGGAACTCCTGCGCTCGCAAGGTGCTGCCGACCTCTTGCCCTGGGTGCCGGAAACGGCGGTGCCGGGGATCTCGGTCGTCCTGCAACGCCGGTCGGGAGCGGCGATGGACAGTCCGTTGCCCGGACTTTTCACCCAGGCGGGCTGGGACTACGCCCGCAAGGTCGGGGCCGGACTTGCGGTGCAGACCGCGCGGACCGAAGCGGCGCGACTGTTTCCCGAGCCACCGGGAACACAGAACGACAGCCCGGACCAGGTGCTGGACATCCTCCAGCGCGAGACGCTGGCGCGGTGGAAGCGGTTTCTGGCGGACGTGAAGGTGCGCCCCTTCAGCGATCCGGAGAACGCGGTGCTGGTCTCGGGACGTCTTGCTGCGCCGGATTCGCCCTTGGCCAGACTGCTGCCCGAAGTCTGGACGCAGGTCGGCGGTCTGGACCGGCAGCGCCCCCATGCCCTGCAACTGCGCATTGCCTCGGACTTTGCAGCGCTGATCCAGTACTCCGAAGATGGCCGGATGGACGAGATCGCTGCGCTGTTCGGCAGCCTCAACGTGGCGCTTGGAGCGATGGATCGGGACGAGCCGCGTGGTCTCCAGCGACTGATGAGCGCGAAGTCGCGCGGCGCCACTCTCGCCGCCCTGCGGACCGCGCCGCCGATGGTGGTGCAGATCGTCGAGGATGTGCTGGCCGAGACCAGTGCGGCGCAGGCAGACCCGTTGTCAAACCCGCTGACGAAGGCCTGGCAGACCGAAGTCCTGTCGCTGTGCAAACAGGTGACCGAAGCGCGTTATCCCTTTGCCGATGGGGCGGATGCGCCGCTGTCCGAAGTCGCCGCGCTGCTGGGGGCCGGGGGGGCCATCGACCGCTTCTATCGCACCCGGGCCGAGCCCTATATCGACACCTCCAGCACCCCCTGGCGGTGGAAACCGGACGCGCGCTTTGCCGGCCTTGACCCGAAGAGCGCCGAGTTCCTGCAGCGCACCCAGGCCATTGCGGCCGGATTTTTATCGCAGGACACCGAGCTGACGCTGGCGGCGCTGGCGGAACGCGGCAAGACTTTCGTGGCAATCGGGGGGCAGGGCGGACCGGTGGAGACGACTGTCGCACCCCTGAAGCTAACCTGGCCGGGCCCGAATCCTTCGGCAGGCGCCGAAGTGCGCTTTACTACCGCAGCCGGAGACGCGACCGTGACGCAGCCCGGGGAATGGGGCCTCTTCCGCATCCTCGACGGTATCCGGCTGCGCGAACGTGACGGCGGCAAGCGTTTCCTGATCGACCTTAAGTCCGGCGATGCGCGACTTTTCATGGAGCTGACGGTCCTGGCCGAAGCCAACCCCCTGTCGCGATGGAGCCTGCTGAAGGGTCTGGCTTGCCCCACCGCGCTCTGATCCCCTTTTTGCCCCACGGGCGCGAAATTCGGCTAGAGTAATGGTGCATTTGCCCCGACGCGATTTGAAACGGCTTTCGGACAGGAGAGATCAGCATGGCTGACGGTCGCAACATCACGGTCAGCACGGCCCTGGGCGACAAACTTCTGTTTTCGCAGATGGAAGGCTGGGACGAGATCAGCCAGTGCTTCCGCTACGAGTTGGGCCTGGTCAGCAAGGACATCAACGTCAAGGCCGAGGATATCCTTGGGACCCCGGTCACGATCACCGTCCGCACCGATAGCGCCAAGCGCTTCATCCACGGTATCGTCGCCGAGTTCGCCTTCCACGAATACCGAGAGGACTACGCCCATTACCGCGCCGTGCTGCGACCGTGGTTGTGGTTCCTGACCAATCGCAGCGACAACCGGATCTTCCAGAAGAAAAGCGTGGTCGAGATCATCGAAGAGGTCTGGAAGCCCTACGCCCATGTGAAGGTGGAAAAGCGGCTGAAAAAATCCTACCCGCCGCGCGACTATTGCGTTCAGTACCGCGAGAGCGACCTGACTTTCGTGCAGCGGCTGATGGAGCATGAGGGGATTTTCTATCACTTCGACCATGCCGACGGCGACCACACGCTGGTCCTGTCGGATGCCAATGCCAGCGTGAAGGATGCCGAAGGGTTCGAGACGATCAAGTTCCGTGGCGAGGCCGGCAACGTGATCGGGCAGGATGACGTGATCACCCAGCTTCTGCCGCGCACCTCGGTCCGGTCAGGGGTCTATGTGCACACGGACTATGATTTCAAGAAGCCCGCAACCGACCTGATGACCAAGTCCGACGCCCCGAAATCGCACGAAGCGGCGAAGGGTGAGCTTTATCACTACCCCGGCGACTACATCGAGGTTGGGGCTGGTGAGCCGCTGGCGGCAATCAGGCTGGAAGAGGCACAGGCCCCGCATGTGCGGGTTGCAGCCGAGGGGAATGTCCGGGGCCTTTGGTCCGGGGTCAGTTTCACGCTGGAGGAGTTCGAGCGCGAGGCCGACAACCAGAAATACCTGGTGCTGCGGTCGGATTATGAGATGTGGGACGACCAGTATCGTGCGGGCATGCAGCGGCAGGGCGAGGGGTTCGGGGTCCAGTTGCAGTTGCAACCGCTGAGCCTGGCCTTCCGGCCGGAACGCCGCACGCCGAAGCCGCTGATGTCAGGCCCACAGACGGCGGTGGTGGTGGGGCCCTCGGGCGAGGAAATCTTCACCGACGAGTACAGCCGGGTGAAGGTGCAGTTCCATTGGGACCGGCTGGGAGGGAAGGACGAAAACTCCAGTTGCTTCGTCCGCGTCAGCTCGGTCTGGGCCGGGTCGGGCTGGGGGTTTATCCAGATTCCCCGGATCGGGCAGGAGGTGATCGTCGACTTCCTGGAAGGCGATCCCGACATGCCGATCATCACTGGCCGGGTCTACAACGCCGCGCAGATGCCGCCCTACGGCTTGCCTGCGAACGCGACGCAATCGGGGTGGAAGTCGAACTCTTCGCCCGGCGGGGGCGGCTGGAACGAGATGCGGTTCGAGGACAAGAAGGGGTCGGAAGAGGTCTATTTCCAGGCCGAGAAGGACCACAACGAGCTGGTCAAGAACAACGAGACCCGCACCATCGGCAACGATTTCGCCGAGGATGTGGGCCATGATGCCAAGCAGGACATCGGCCACGACCGGACCGAGACCGTAGGCAACGACAAGTCAGTCACCGTGGGTCACGACAAGACCACCAGCATCGGCAACAACGACACCGAGACGGTGGGGGTGGACCGGGCTCTGACGGTGGGGTCGAACGAGACGATCTCGATCGGGTCCAGTTCCAGCGAAACGATCGGGCTGAACCATACCCAGACCGTCGGCGTAGCCCAGGCGATTACCGTGGGTGCTGCGCGGGTGGACAGCGTGGGGGCTTCCGAGACGCGGACCGTAGGCGCCGCGCAGTCGATGACCATTGGTGCCTCGCGCGATGTGAATGTCGGCGCCTCGGAGAGCCATTCCATCGGGTCGAACGACAGCTGGACCATCGGTTCGGACAGGACGGTATCGGTTGGCGGGAAAGAGGCGATTTCGATCGGCGGTGACCAGTCGGAAAGCGTGGGAGGTGGTGTGTCGGTCTCGGTGGGGAAGGACCGTGGCGCAAATATCGCCGGGGCCGAAAGCCTTGGTGTCGGCAAGGACATGGGGGTGACTGTCGGCAAGAAGTTTGTGCTGACCGTCGCCGACGAGATCACTCTGAAATGTGGCGACGCCGAAGTGACGATGAAGAAGGACGGCACGATCACCATCAAGGGCAAGGACATCGCGCTGGACGGGTCGGGCAAGATCAACGTCAAGGCGGGCGGCGACATCAAGATGAAGGGGTCGAACATCCACCAGAACTGAGTCAGGTCAAAAGCAGATGGTGCAACGCAGCGCCAGGGTCCGCGGGCTCCGTGGTGATGGACGGGCCGCCGCGCGCCCAGAGCAGCATCGCGCCCGAGGCGGGTTCGTGGCCCGGGATGGGCGCGGGCAGGGCGTCGAGAGCTATCCACAGTTCGTCCGGCGACAGGCCATCCGAGCCAAGCGCCAGCGCCGCATCGCACCAAGGGTCGATCTGGTCCTGGCTCAGGGTCCCATCGGCAATCAGAAGCAGCGACAGCGGAAAGTGCCGATTGGCGCTGTCGTGGCTTGGGAGGACAACCCCTGCTGCCAGACGCCCTCCCGAGGGCAGGCTGAACCGCAGCCCGCCGGGCGGGAAGACGGCTCCCGCTCGACCGAGAGGGACGATGTGCCGGGTAAGCCAGAAGTCCCAGTGTTTCCGGAAGGCATCCGGCAGCCCGCGCCAGACGAAATCGCCCGTATTCGGCATCTTGCCGAAGACTCCCGCCACCGGGCGACGGTCTTCGTCCCCCGGCTTCTGTGGCGTCAGAACCTCGTCGGACATTTGAAGTTGCCGAACATCTTCAGGTCGAACGGGTTGTCGACCGATGCGGCACGGAGTTCGAAGGCGGCGGAGAAGCCGGAGAGGCCGAGACTGAGCCGGAACACCTCGGGCAGGTCGGTCGACGAAAGGCGACCTTTGCGGATCAGCCGCAGCCAAGCCCAGGAGCCGGTTTCCGAGGTCAGCAGCTCTCCGCTGCCGTCGGCGGGCTGGAACGAGAGGGAGATCAGGTTGGTACCGTCGGGTCCGGGCCAGGTCATCGGCATCGGGCGGGTGGCGGCGTTGAGGTAGGTCAGGACCTGGCCATCGACGTTCAGCGTGACCGAAGCGGCGTTGGGGGTCAGATCCTTGGCCTCCAGCGTGAAGGCCATGACCGGGCCCGACCCGCCGGGGAAGAGGCCGTCGCGTATCGAGCGGGCGCGTTCGAACGGGGCAAGAAGCGAGCCGTCGAGGCCGAAGTCGGCGCGCCAGGCCCAGGGTTTCACGGTCGTGTCGATGTAGGGCAGAAGGTTGTCGGTGACGAACTTGTCGATCCGGGCACCTGGGGCGAAAAGCTCGCGGAAGTCGGCGACGTTCACGTCGATGGCGGAGGCCTCGTCGAAGGGATAGCGGCCCTCGGTCGCCTTCACGCAGAAGTCGTAGACATCGGCGCGCCAGCGGTCGTTGAGTTGGGAGATCACTGCGTCCCGGGTCACGGCGATGGTGTCGCCGGCGATGCCCGCGACCCAGTCGTCCAGCGGATCGGGGAGCGCTTTGGCGGCGTTCGCGACGGCGCCAGTCAGTTCGCCCAGACCGCCGCGGGCGAGGAGGGTCGCCTCGGGATCGGGCGAGTTCATCGCGCTGGCCAGTTCCTTTGCCAGGCCATCAAGTTGGAGGCCGACATCGTCGAGAAGCGGGGGCAGGCCGTCGACTTCCTCGATCGCGGCCTTGAGGGGGGCGAAGTGCAGCGCGATGTCGGTGCCGGGGGGCGGGCCTTCGATGCCTCCGGTCGAGGTTGCAAGCTTGCTGCCCGCCTTGAGCAGTTTGCCGACCTTGCCAAGCTTGGAGACGGCTTTCTTCGCAAGGCCGTCTGTCGCTGCGGCACCTTCCTCCTCGGGGATGACGCGGGTCAGGTCGACCTCGTCCACCACGGCGCGGACGAGGCGGCGGAGGGTCGAGTCAGGACTGGCGAGGTCCTTCATGTTTGCAGTGGCGGTGGGCAGGTCGGTGATTGGCGCCAGGCGGATATCGCGCAGAAAGCCGTTCCACTGGGCGATGAAGTCGTCCTGGTAGAGTTTGAGGATGTCGGCCTCCAGCGTTGCAACCGAAGCGTCGGAGCTTTCGGCACAACCGCCCGCGAAGACGGCCTGGTCAAGGGCAGCGGTGGCGGCGACCTCTGGGATCAGCGGCAGCACGGTGGTGTGGAAGCCGTCATAGGTGAAGGCGCCAGGCAAGCCGACGCGCAGGGTCTTTTCCGAGATGCGGGTCAGGACACGGGTGGCGTTCGGGCCTGCCTTCTCGGCCGGGATCCATTCGGGCAGCGCGGTGACGGTCGGGTCAGAGATCAGGGCGCTGTAGGCGCGGGCAGCCAAGGGGATGGTGCAGATCGATTGAAGGGCCTGCTGGACGAGGGCGTTGTCGGGCGCAATTTTCTCTTCTTCGGAGCCCATGCGGTCGATGGCTGCCAGCTGATGTTCAAGCGCGGCCTCGGTCGGGAAAGGGTCGGTGGGGGCGTTCAGGGGCAGTTGGTCCTGCCACCACTGGGCCGCGAACTCTCGATCATAGGGCGCAAGGCCGGTCATCATGTAATAGACCTTGAGCGCGCCGAGGAGATACTCCGGATCGCGGATCTGGCGCCACATCGTGGCCTCCAGCATCGCGACCATCCGAGGTTCCAGGATGTTGCGAAGCGAGCGGTCGTAGGCGATGCGCTGAGCTTCGGTCAGTTCCGACAGCGCGGTGGGTCCGATGTAGGTGAGGGGCGAGGTCGGGACTTCGGTGGCTGCGGCCTTGACCTCGGTCACGCCTTCGAGGGCGAGTTCGAGGTCGAGCGGGTCGGTTGGGGCCTGGCGGGCGGCGACATTGGCAAGCCGGCCAGAGAGGTCGGCCAAGAGACGTTCCTGGTCGTCGATGCCGCCGGAGTAGCGCAGGAAGCTGAACAGGAAGACGAGGCCGGCGATCAAGGTCGCCAGCGAGGCCCCGGCGATGGACCCGCGCCAGATCCATTTGCGGCGTTCTTCGGCGGCGGCGTCGAAAGTACCAAGGCCGGCCTCGGGGAATATGAGGTCGGTCAGCATGTTACGGAGGAAGTAGGAGCGCTTTTCACCGAAGGCGCGGCGCGGGGCGGCGTCGGCGCTCAGGCCGAAGGAGCCCGCGAGTTCGCCGACGAGACGGTCGATGGGTGAGCCTTCCTGGGTGGCAGAGGTCAGGTAGAATCCGCGCAGCCAGGGGCTTTCCTCGTAGCGGCTTTCACCGAAGACGGTGTCGATGAGGAGCTTCAGAGGGGCTTCCAGGCGTTCGACCTGGGAGGGAAAGCGGAAGATCTCGGCGCGCTGGTCAAGCGGCACATCCTCGGACATGCGGGTAGTGAGGCGGGTTTCAAGGTTCGCCAGAAGCGCCTTCGTCTCGCGTTCGATGGTGGTGCGGTCGATGCGGGCGTCGGTGGGCAGGGTGGCGCCCCAGACCTGCTCGCGATCCTTGGTGGGCAGGTTGCCGAAGAAGGCCTCAAATCCGGGGACAAGGTCGACCTTGGTCAACATCAGGTAGACCGGAAGCTGGATCTGCAGGCGTTCGCGGAGTTCGGCGAGGCGCTTCCTGATTTCGCGGCCGTGTTCGCGGACCGCGGCTTCCCCGGCCAGAAGCTCCTTCAGCGACAGGGCCAGGATCACCCCATTCAGCGCCCGTTTGCCGCGGTGCTTCTTCAGCATGTCCAGAAAGCCGAGCCATTCTGCCGAGTCGATCTCGGGGTCGCTTTGCTGTTGGACGTAACGACCGGCGGTGTCGACGAGGACGGCATCCTCGGTGAAGAACCAGTCGCAGTTGCGGGTGCCGCCGACGCCCTTCAGGTCATCGGAGAGGTCGATCGGGAAGTGGAGGCCGGACTGTCTTAGCGCGGTGGTCTTGCCGCTGCCGGGGGGGCCGATGATGACATACCACGGCATGTCGCGCAGGAACTTCTTGCCGCCAAGCTTCGACCGTTTCATCTCGGTCAGGACGGATGCAAACTTGGTGTTGATCTCGGCCACGTTGGCCTCGCCCGGAAGCGAGACCTTGGGCTTTTCCGGCTGGGCTAGTTCGGTGACGAAAAGCTGGTTCTTCTTCGCGGCCCGCAGTTGCGCGAGGAGGAGGGAGAAGAGCCAGAGGACGAGGATGACGGCGATGACGATCATCCGGACGAGGTCATCGGCCAAGGGGACCATATCGCCGACCGAGACGAGGGGGCCGAAAAGCCAGATCAGTGCGCAAAGAAGAACGACGCCGATGAAGGTCCACAGGCGACGGGAGAAGAGGAACCTGAAGATGGCCTTGAGGACTTTCATCTAGAGCTTCTTCTCGATCTTGATCTCGATGCGCCGGTTTTCGGCCCGGCCCACTTTGGTGCCGTTGTCGCCTACGGGTTCGCTGTCGGCGCGGCCTTCGGCGGCCAGGAGCTCGGGTGGCACCCCGGCGGCAGTCAGAAGGTCGGCGATGGTCTTGGCGCGCGCCTCGGACAGGCCTTGGTTCGAGGCGAATGGGTTCGAGGCCTGGACAGGGACAGAGTCGGTGTGGCCGATTATGGTGACCTTGCCGATGACCTCGACGTTTTCCTTGATGCAGTCGGCCAAGGCGGTCACAAGCGGTCCATAGACGTCGTTGATGTCGGCCTTGGCGCTGCGGAAGACCTCGGGGCTCGAGCCGCGCAGGGTCATGAAGGCCAGGCCCACGTCATCCTTGCCGGTCAGCGCGGCGGCGGTGTCGGCGGGGGCCTTCGCGAGACAGGCGGGGACGAGTTCAAGCACCACGGGCTCGATCTTGATCTCGGGCGCGGCGGGTTCGGCGTTGGTGCGGACGGGGCGGAAGATCTCGGCCCGTTCTGCAGGCGGCAGGAGGCGGGCGAGGGCGTAAAGCTGGGTCGCCTTGTTCGACAGCTGGATACCGAGGCCGACGTAGATCGCGGTAATGACGGCGACGGCGGCAAGGCCAATGGTCCACAAGGGTACGGCGAAGCGGGGCTTTTCGTCGGGGGCGATGACGCCCTTCCAATGCGGGGAAAGCTCGGCCGCCTCGGCCTCGGGGTTGCGGATGGCGCGGGCGATGGCGGAGCGCATGGCGAGGAGAGCGGCGTCGCCGGTGCGGCCCTCGACACGGTACTTGCCGCGGAAGCCAAGGTTCAGGCAGTGGAAGCCCAGCTCCAGCATTTCGGGGTCGCGGTTGGGGTAGCGGAGAAGCTCTTCCAGCCGGTCGAAGAACTTGGTTCCGGCGTCCACCTCGCCCGACAAGCCCACGACAAGCGGCTGACGGGGCCAACTGGAATGGCCGCCCCAGGGGGTGTTGAGCGCGATGTCGTCGACCAGCGCGGCAACGAACCAAGCGGCTTGATTGGCGCGGGTCATCGGGACACCCATGCCGACGGCAGAGTCGCGGGCGTCGATCAAGTTTTCCTGGACGCGCAGGCGCAAGGCTTCCGCATTGGCCGGGGGCATCGCGCGTTCAAGCTCGGGCGCGAGTTCGAGGAGCGAGGCGAAGGCGACAATCAGCGGGTTTGGATGCGCGCGGGTCAGGCGGGGTTTGGGGCCGCGACCGACTTGGTCTTGCGGGGGTGTGCCGAAGGGCTGGCCATAGCCATGGCCGTAGGATTGCCCGCTGTAGGGTGGCTGCTGCTGGGCGGGGCGTTCCGCGCCGAAGATCGGGGGCTGGGGCGTTGTGGCGGGCGTGTTCGACTTCACCGGCCGGATGCGGGTGCGTCCGGCGTCGTTGGAAAGGCCGAAGGGATCGTCCGGGTCGCTCATCGGTTCACGGCGTAGCAGTCGATTTCGGGTTCACGGTCGAGTGCCCCTGACACGCCGATCACGAAGCCGGGCGCGTCGGTGAGTTGGGCGAAGTGTTCTGACTTCTGGTCAAGCTCCAGGCAGAGGCGTTCCCCGTCATAGGGGATCTCGCGCGGCTGGGAGTGCAGAGGTTTCAGCGGAATACCGGGGAGGCGGGATTTCCACAGCTTCTCGAAGGCATCTGCGGCGCCGACGGTGGCCTGGCTCACGAAGATGCGGCGGAGACTTTCGTCCGAGATGTCCGACCCGATGCGCAGCACGATCCGACTGGTTTTCAGGAGGTCGGGATTGTCGATGCGGACCTTCCAGATGTTCTGGGCGTGGCGGGCGACTTGCAGTGCACGGGACCTGGGTTCGACGTGGCGCAAGGACAGCATCAGGGAGCGCAGCGTGTCAGCCAGCGCTGCGAAGGCGGGCTGGGGATCGAGGTGGTCGTAGGCGGGCAGGTCGGAAAGGCGCCGCGAGGAGGAGCCATAGGTCGCCATCCGGCCTGCCAATCCGGCCAGCTCCATGAAGAATTCCGACGGATGGTGCAGGTTCTGCGCCAGTACATGCGCGACGCGGGGCCGGGCGGTGTTGGCGAGTTCGAGGAGGAGGAGGTTCTCGATCGACCGGCCTGCACCGCCGAGTACCAGCTTACCGTGGGCTTCGGCGATGCGATCGAGGCCAGTGACGACCTCTTGCGCGAGGCCCGCATACCAGGGGTTCGCGGCAAGGCAGAGGGCGGGGGCGAGGTAGCCTTCGGAAACGGCGACCGAGCCTTCGGCGCGCAGGCCCTCGACCCTCGCGACCGGGAGGGCGACGTATCCGGCCCCGTCTTCGCCCGGCTGGATCAGGCGGGCGGCAAGGCGGGCGACTTCAAGCTCTTCGGGCTCGGCCCCGCCACGGATGGCATCGCGGACGGTCTGGATCACGCCGTGGTAGCGCGAGCCGGCGGGCTCAGCATGGGCGGGGTCGATGGTGGCGGCGCCGGGACGTTCGATGGGGATGGCAAGGGCGACGAGACCCGCCATGTCGGCCTTGATCTGGACGGGGGCGGGGGCTGACATTGTCTCGGGGATCGCAAAGGGGGTGCCATCGGGGAAGATGCCGGAGGCCGCGGCAATGGCAATGCGGCCCGCATCAAGCGCAGATTTGTCCAGGGTCAGTGACCGGAACCCCCAGGCCTGCATGGGGGCGGCCTGAAGCGCGCCGCGCACCAGGCCTTCGGTGTAGCGGTCCTGCTGCTGCAGGTGCTGGGTGCGCAGGAACAGCCCTTCGGACCAGACGACCTTGTTCTTGTCACTCATTCTTCAGTCCTGTTCCTGCACACTGGCGAGGGATCACATCGGGGTCAGCTTGATCCCGCTGGCGGTCACGTCAAGCGCGAACGTCACCGTGTCGGTCGGCGAGACCGACGACTTGGCGCGGAATTGCTTTCCCGCAGGGTCCCGGTAACCGGCGACGATGGCGATCAGGGCGGTCGTGGCCTCAAGTGCCACGGTCTTGGTGGCCTTGCCGCCTGGGGCAAGCGTGATGGCGTCGGCCTTGACAAGATCGCCTCCCAGGGTGGCGGAGGCGTTCTGGAGGCCGAAGAAATCAGCACCGTCGAAAGCCCCAGCGCCCCGCAGTTGCAGGACCTGCAGGGTAAGCGGGCGGTCGGCACCGTCGGGACCAGGGTTCATGCCCGCCGCCCCTTGCGCGACGATGGTCACCGATCCGGGGCCGGCGGGGGCGCAGGCCACCAGAAGGGCGGCGCTGCTCCCGATCAGAAAGGCACGGCGTGGAAACTCATGGGTCATTGGTCTTCTCCCTGTTGCCTTCATATGCGTCGCGGAAATCGGCGCCCACTTCGCCGAGGAACCGGTCCTCGGCGGCGCGGGCAATGTCCTTGTACCGGTCGGTGTAGGCCTTCCAGAGCTTGGCATTGCGCCCACCCGAGAGAAGGCTTTCCAGCATCCCCAGGTCTTCAAGATCCTTCTCCACCGACGTTGGATCGAAGCGGTCGATCATCCGCCGGAGCGCGGACTGAATGGCGACCCAAGAGCGGACCTGGTGGTCAGCCAGGTCGCGGAAAGCGCCATTGATCGCGGTCTCAGGGTCAAGATAGCCGGGTCCCTTTGGGGTGACGAGCGAGGCGATGGCCTCGTTGGTGGTTGCGAGGAATTTCAAAGGGTTGACGTCGGTGTTGCTGATCACAGTTTGCGCCACGCGGGCGTTCTGCTTTTCCTTGGCGCGGGTCCGGAGCATCAGCATCAGACCCTCGACCAGCAGGCGGAAGCGCTGGCCCATTGCCTCCATCTCGGCCTCTGCGTCAGGTGTGGCGGACGGGTCAAGCCCCAAGCCGCGGAAGAAGGCGTCGCGCAGGGCTGCCTCGGAGGCGACGGGCTGTGGTGCCATGGGCGGTTGCGGGGCAGGTTCACCGCGTTGGCGGGTGCGGTTCTCGTCGTCGATGACCGGGGGCGCAATGGGGGGAACGACGGGCGCTTCCGGGGCCAGTTGGAGCGGTTCGGGCGCGGGCGGTGCGGGGGCAGGGGGCGGAGGGTCCGAGGCAGCGAGCGGGGGTGGCATGGACCACCAGTCGTCTGCGGCAGGAGTTTTGGCGGGCTGAACCGGTGGCAGTTCTGGCGTTCGGGCCTTGGCGGGTTCGTCAAAGAAGGAGCCGAAGCCGAGGTCGTCTTTGCGCGGCGCGATCGGCTCGGGCACGCTGCCTGCCGGGCGGGCCGCAACAGAGCGGTCAAGCGTGAAGGGATCGTCGAAAAGGGGCGGCGGTGCGCCACGATCCGGCGTAGCATCGTAACGGCGGGCGTCCGTGGGCCCGGTGTCGAAGGGCTGCGGCAGGCCCTGCGGGCGCGAGACCGGCGACGGCGGCGTGACGGGGGTGGAGAAGAAATCGTCATGCGTCATCTGCCGCTGCGCCGGGGCTTGCGTTCGAGGCGTGGCGACGGGTGCGGGGGCCTCGATTTCCACCCGTATCACAGTGTCGCCGAGACGCAGGCGCATCCCCGGCTCCAGTCGGGCCGCGTTGCCGGGGCCGAGTGGCTGGTCTTTGCCGTCAATGAACAGGCCGCCGCGGCTTGCATCGGTGACGATGAACTGCCCGGCCTCACCCGTGATCACGCAATGCTTGCGTGAGACGTACATGTCGGGGTCGTTGATCTGCCAGGAGCATTCGGCCCCGCGACCGATCGAGAATTCGCCGCCCGGATGCCGCATCTCGCGGCGATCCTGGGGATGGGGGCTGTGCTCGATTGTCAGGCGGAGGGTCATGCGGACTCCACCTGCGCGACGTGATAGAGGCGGAGGTCGTCGGCGTCCTGCTGACGTCTCGGGGCGAGCCAGGCGGTACGGCCGAGCTGGCTGTGGCCGAGACGGGTGTCGGGGATATCGTCGCGGGCGAGGACGAGGCGCAGGTTGAACTCCATCTCACGACCCATGGCATGCCGGATCGCATGGCGGAGACGGGAGATGAGTTCGGCGTCGGCGAGAAAGTCGGTGAAGCGGGCCAGAGGCAGGGGTCCAACGCGGAGTTCGACCAGAGTCTGGCGCTGGAAGCTGCGGGCGCCGACGACGGCGGACCGGCCCAGCTGGGCATGCTGCCGGCCGAGGCGGGATTGCAGGCGGAGCGGGATCTCGGTCCAGGTGCCGAGGAACTCGACGAGCGACACCGGAGCTTCCAGCACGTCGGACAGGTAGGCGGTAAGGCGTTCGACGCTGTAGACTTGGCGGCCAAGCGCAGTGGCGTGGCGCATCTTCAGGCGGGTCCGGGCATCATGGGCCTTTGGCCTGGTTCCCGGAAGGGCGACGCCGGCCAGCGCCTCGACCATGGCTTGCACCCGGCCTGCGGAACCGTGTTCGATCTGAACCTCGGGCCGGGCATCGGCCCAGCCACGCCAGTAAAGTGCCATCATCCGATGCTGCAGAAGGTTGCAGAAATCAAGGAACGTCGTGTCCGAGGCTGCATCGCTGCCTTCGGTGAACCAGCGGTCCGACAAGCGGCCCATGACCCATCGAGTCAGGTGCAACGGCAGCGCACCTTCTGGGCCGAGGAGCCCCATGACCTCGACATCCACCTTGGGTGGGGTGCCAGGGTGAAAGCCAGCGACGTCACGGGTGCCAAAGGTCAGCCGGGCGCGCTGGCCAAGGCGGGCAGGTTCCTTCGACGGCCCGCCCGACCGGCCAAAGCGCATCTGGTCGTGTTCGAGCCGTCGCAGAAGCTCGAAGAACCCCATCGTTTCCGGCGAAGGCACATCCCCGGTCAGATCAGGGCGCGGTTGCCCGGCGTCATCGGCCACGACACGTCCTCCTGTCTCTGCAAAAGATGGGTTTTCGTGCGCACGAAAGAATTGATCGCGGCGTGGCGGGCAAAGAGCTGGTTCAGCAGCGCGGAGAGGAGGAGCGTGGAGCCCCCTGCAAGCGTGTTTTCGTCCACGTCGAGCGTGATCTCGACGCCGTGGCCAAAGCAGATCGGGCCAGGGATGCCCAGACGTTCGACGACTTGCCGTGACCGGACGCGGGTGATCGAGCGGGCATGGCGGACCATCGCGGGGTCGCCGCGCCCGGCGTAAAGGTCAAACATGGCGCGCAGGGGTTCGGCGTCCTGGCCGGGTTCGGCAAGGGACAGGTGGTTCAGCGACAGCTGCGCCACCAGCCGCCATGCGAGGTCATCCAGCTGGCTTTCCCCGCCCGAGACGATATTCGGCAGCGCCGAGGAGACCGAAGCACGCGGTCGGCGGAAAGGGGCGATCAGTTCGATCCGGCCGACAGGGTCGCCGGTTTCCAGGGAAAGCTTGGGGCTGTCATCCAGGATCGGCAGATCGCGGTTGGTGCAAAGCGCGCGAATGTCGAGCCGCCGGATCGCCTTGGTCACTGTCACGTCGGCGGGGCGTGCAATCGAGAGGAAGAGATCGTCGCCGGCATAGGTGGTCCGGGTATTGCCGCGGCGGATCTCGTCCTCGCCCGGGCGGCGGGGGCGGCGTTCGGTGGTAAAGACGAGGCCCGAGCCGCGGTGCTGGCCGACGGAGTAAAGCGGCTCGACCCGGGCATCCGGGCCGTCGCTGTCGGCGTCCTCGACATTAGTGAGACGGTAGATTTCGAAGTCGCGTGGGCGAGTGCGGTCAGCGTGGACGACATGGGCGGCGGAACGGCCGTCAATCTCGATCACGTTGCACTCTTTCTCGAAGAGATTGACCAGTGGCGTCACGAACAGGCGGAAGTCCTTGGCGGCGATGTCGGAAAGTTCCGGCCGCGCGGCGTCGAGATAGACCACGACCTCGCAGGGTCCGGTGCCGCAGGTCCGCAGAGCGGGGTTGAGCCCGTCGAGCCGCAGGTAGTGGAAGCGATCCGGCATCAGGAAGTATTCCCGCATCAGGCGGTAGCCTTCGAACGACGGACGGACGCGCGGGAGAAGGCCCTCGCGGTCGGTGACGCCGACAAGGGAGGGTCCGGTGAGGGGCTGTGGCTTGCCCTTTGGTGCGCGGGCGACGGCGGCGGCACCGTGGCCGAAGAGTGCGTCGAAGATCGCGCCGCCGCGCGTTCCGCCGACGAACCAGAGGTCGAGGCGGTCAAGGCTGAGTTCTGAGAGGGTGCCGGGGCCGACGCGGGTGAAGGTAAACCGCAAAGCCGCCTCGGCCTCGGGACGGTCGAGGCCTGCCGCGTTCATCGCACCCTTGTCCTGCAGGTAATCGACCTTCTCCAGAGTGATGGGCCAGAGGGTCACGTCCTGCGCGGTGGTGTAGGTGGCGCGGGTGGCGATGCCCTCGCGGTAGGCTGCGACTGACCGGGTGCCGCGTGCGACAAGGTGGCCGTCGAGCATGGTCTGCACCTGGGGACCTGGATGGAGGACCGCCATGGTCATCGCAGGTGCCGGGCAGACAAGGTCGGGGTAAAGCTCGTCCAGGAGGTTGCGGACATAGCGACTGCTTTCCGCATCGACCTTCAGACGCGTCCGGGCGGCAAGATAGGCCACGCCTTCCAGCAGGCGCTCGACGTAAGGGTCGGGGCAGGGCACCGCGTCGAGCGACAGGTTGCGCGCGACCGTGGGGTGGATCGCTGCAAACTCCGTTGCAAGCTCGCGGATATGGGCGAGTTCGTCTTCGTAATAGGCCAGGAAGTTCCGGTCCATCACGCGTCCTCCACCGCAGTGGTGGCGCGGCCGTTGTCGAGGTCGATCATCGTGGAGAGCCGCAGTCGTTCCGGGACGGGCGAGAGCATGAGCATCGCGTCGACCTCGATCTTCATGCCGGTGCGGTCGCCCTGGGCCACCTTGACGCGGATCGTGTCGCGCTTCAGGCGCGGCTCGAACACGGCGATGACCTCGCGCAGTTCCTTGGCGAGGTCGGCAAGGTCGAAGTCCGACATGGCCCGGCCCGAAAAGGAGGGGACGCCGTAGTTCAGGACGGATCGGCGGACATGCGGGAAGTCGGTGATCATGTCCTTCGGGGTCTCGAACCCCTTCCGCTCGATATCGGTCAGTTGCAGGCCGGATTCGAAGCGTTCGACGTTGAAAAGCGCCTCGATGTCGCGCCGGACCGCCTCTCGCAGGACCGCGGCGTTCACGACGATGCCACGTTCCTCCAGAAAGGCGCGGCGGGCCATCTGGGTCAGGAACTGGTGCAGGTCGCGCCGGGTGTCGGCATCGAAATCGGTGTCCGCCTCGACCGCTCGTACGCCGCCGGACAGCACCGCAGCAACCTTCGCAGCGCCAATCCGTGCGACCAGATCGGCACGCTGACGGTCGGTTTCGGACACGATGCCCGGCAAGTCGTCGACGAGGCGGTCCCAAAGACTTGGCTGGACCGCCTCGGTCCGGGATTGAAGGATCGGATCAGCCACTTGGCGTTCCCTCTCCTGATCGTCGCTGGGCCCTTGGTTCAGGCACCGGCGACCAGGTCATATTCGAACTCATGCTCGCCACCGGCCGAGTGGTCGCTGGCCTGCTCGATGTAAAGAACCTTGAGCTTGTTGAACACGACAGAGACGGATTCCATCGGCGGGGAATCGTCGCCGCCCATGCCGCCAGAGAAAGTGTAGGATTCGATCATGCAGTCCGTCAGCGTGATCGTCAGGTAGTCAAGGTGGGTCTCACCCGAGTCCTTGCGAAGCGTCACCACGATCTCCGGGAACGCTGTGGCAAGCAGGACAGCTTGCGCGAGGTAGGGCGAGGACTTGTCGTACAGTTTTGTGACATTCACCGAAGTGACGTTAGCCATGCCGGTGCTGCGCCCGACGCCCGGGGTGTTGATCATTGGACGCGTCGCCGCCCATTGAAGCGAGGAAATGATGATCTCGTCTTCATGGTCCTTGCGGCCACTTTCGCCGGGGATCTCGGCGATTTTCATGTATCCTGAAACGGCCATTCCTTTGTCCTTTCTGCTGTGAAATCAGTAGGTTTGAACGAGTTTACTTACTCTTGACAGACGGCAGCTCGGACACGAGCCGCAGGCTGGCGTTAATGCCTTCCAATTGATAGTGCGGGCGCAGGTAGAAGCGCGCGTTGTAATAGCCTGGGCGCCCTTCGACGGAATCGACCTGCACTTCGGCCTTGGCCAGCGGGCGTTTCGCCTTGGCCTTGTCATCCGCCATTGCCGTGTTCGACAGCACGTAGCGGTTGATCCATTCCGACAGCCAGATCTGCATGTCGGCACGTTCCTTGAACGTTCCTACCTTGTCGCGCGCCATCGCCTTCAGGTAATGCGCAAAGCGACTGACCGGGAAGAGGTACGGCAGGTTGGCCGACAGCCGCTCGTTCGCCTGGGCATCAGGGTCGACCAGGCGACCCGCGCGCGCCTCATCGTCCTGCAGGCTGTGTGCCCCGATGAAGGCCGCGATGTCGGTGTTCTTGCGGTGCAGGATCGGCATGAAGCCCAGCTTGGCAAGTTCGGCCTCGCGCCGGTCGTCGATGGCGATTTCCGTCGGGCACTTCATCGCGATGGAGCCGTCGTCGGTGGGGAAGCTGTGAACCGGCAGGTTGATCACCGCGCCGCCGGATTCGACGCCGCGGATCTGGCTGCCCCAGCCGTAAAGCTTGTGGCTGCGGTTGATGTTCACGCCCATCGCGAAGGCCGCGTTCATCCAGACGTAGTGGTCATGCTTTCCGTCGATCTCTTCCTCGAAGGCGAAACCCTTTACCGGGATCGTCGAGGCGCCATAGGGCAGGCGTGCCAGCACGCGGGGCATGGTCAGGCCGATGTAGCGCGCATCCTCGGATTCCCGCAGGGACTGCCAGCTGGCATAGTCGGGCGACGATACGATCTGCTGCAGGTCCTGCGGGTTCGGCAGTTCCTGCCAGCTTTGCATCCGGAACAGTTGCGGGGCCGCTGCGGCGATGAACGGCGCATGGGCGGAAGCGCAGATGCCCGACATGTTGCGCAGAAGGCCGACGTCGCGCGGGTGGTGGCTGAACTCGTAGGCGCCGACGATGGCCCCGAAAGGCTCGCCGCCAAACATCGAATATTCGTCCGTGTAGAGCTTCTTGAAGATGGGAGACTGGTCCCACATCTGGCCCTCGAAATCCTCCAGCGTGTCGGCCAGCTGGTCCTTGGTGATGTTCATCACCCGGATCTTCAGCTTCTGGTCAGTCTCGGTGTTGTTCACAAGGTAATGCAGCCCGCGCCAGGTGCCCTCGATCTCGCGCACTTCTGGGGCGTGCATGATCTCGTTCATCTGTGTGGTCAGCAGGCTGTCGATCCCGGCGATCAGGTTCTTGATCGACTTGACCGCGTTGCCCGAGATGGTGGCCGTGCCTGATCGTTCGGTTGCCGCAAGAGCCAGGTTCTGCACCAGCTTCTGCAGCTTGGCGCTTTCATCTTCCTTGACCCGGAAGTCCTTTTCCAGAAGGTCGCTGAATTCGCCCAGGTCAATGGTCTGGGCCTCGGCGGCGGTCGCCTGCTTTTCCTGTTCGGCCATCGCTCAGCCCTCCTTCTTCATGGCTTCATCGGCGACCTGCATCAGCAGGGGCTCGTTCTGCAGAAGCTGCGCGATGCGCTTTTCGGCGTTCACCTTGCCGTCCATGTAGCCCAGAAGTTCTTCAAGCTGACGACGCATCTTCAGAAGCTCGGCCAGTGCGGGGACCTGCTCGGCCACCTTGTCCGGGGTGAAGTCGGACATTCGCTTGAACGTCAGGTCGACGAACATCTCCTCGTCCGCAGCGCCATCCTTGGCGGGCAGGCGGTTCGGGACCCGCGCCTTCACGCGTGGTGCCAACGCTTCCATGAACTTGCCGAAGCGGCCTGCGTCGACGTCGACGAAGGTGCGGTCGTTGACCGGCTTCATCGCCTCTTTCGTTTCGGACTTGCCGGCGAGGTCGGCCATCACGCCCATGACGAAGGGAAGTTCGATGGTGGTCGGGCTGCCGTAGTGTTCGACATCATAGGCGATCTGCACCCGCGGCGCGCGGTTGCGTTCGATCACCTTTGCCTTGCTTTCACTTGCCATGTCTCAGACCTCTCCTGACTGTCGTGGGGCCTATTGTGGGGCCGATTTCTTGTCGTCCACGCCGGCGACGTTCTTGAATTCCTTCATCCCGCTGGGGGCGATCTCTTCCATCAGCTGCAGGAAGTTCATCGGCACCATCTTCCGCATCCGCCGCGCCAGATGCGGGATCGGGCTGGAGGGCTCGGTGCGTTCGTAGAAGGCGATGATCATGTCGAGACAGCGCTCCACGTCCCGGCGCGAGTTCACTGATCCCGGGGTGCCACCGGCGGCGGGCGGGGGATGGGCACCGTTCGTCATCGGGGCAGGGGAAGGCTCGGCCATGGCAGTCATCTCCGATGTAGGAGCGGCAGGGGCTGCCTGCCCTTGAGTGGCGGTCAGCGGGATGAGCGCCCGCGACAGGACCTTTTCCAGCTCGGGCAACCTGAAACCAACGCCGTTCTCGCCTACCCGGGCGGTCAGTGCGGCTTCCAGTTCGGCAAGCGCTGACCGCGCGGCTTCGATCCCCTGGGCGAGGGTCGTCAAAGTGTCGGGCTGCTCGATAGCGATGGCGCGGCAGGCGGCGGTGACACGGTTCACCCTGGCTTCGTGGCGCGACAGCAGTTCGGCGAGTTCCTTGTCGCCGAGACCCTGCGGCAGTTCCGCCTGGGCCTGCATCCGCGTGAGTGCTCCGGCGCAAAGGTCACCGAAGGTGATCGCACCGAGACCCCGCGGGTTCAGGACGACGGTGAATTCAAGGTCGCAGAGAAGCCCGTTTTCGCGGTTCTGCAGGTCGAGGATCGCGTTGGTGCGCCGCCGTGCGGCCTCGCTGACCGAGGGGCTTTCGCGCAGCACCGGATGCATGCTGTCCCAGTGGGTCTCGACCGTGCTGGTCAGCAGGCCCAGGCCTTGCGCCAGCCCGTCGAACCCTTCGGAATTCGCCAGCGCCCGGACCACGATCACCAGAAGCCGGATGTCGCGCCCCGTCTGGGCCAGATCCTCGGCTTGCGACAGGATCCCGGCCCAGTCAACGTTGGCGCTGCCCGTCCCGCCGGTCCTGACATTCTCCAGCCGGAAACTTCGGGCGGCAGGCTCCATCAGCCGCTCGACGGCATGGAAACGCGGGTCGTTGCGCAGTTCCGATCCCGAGGCGCTGCCGTCTGCCACAGGAACCAGGAACGGTTCAAGCTCCATCTCGGTCCAAAGCCTTCTGCACTAAGCTGAAACAAAATCTGCATCACAACTCTTGCACCACCTGACCTAAAGTCAAGGTCTTGCATCAATGACCCGTGAGGCGATTGAAACGATGTTCTCCGGGTCCTTCGCAATGACATCCGCAAGCTCGTCCGCAAGGCCCCCGACCGACAGCGTCTCGGGCAGCCGGGTGCCGAAAAGCGGTCGTTTCGAAAGGATCGCGATGATCTCGGACTTGCCGAAATTGCTTGCATCCACCTCGATCGAGAAGACGGAGGTCCCCGCACGCAAATCGGCCATGCTGCCCAGGACCCGGATGCGCCGGACCCCGTCGACCACGCTGCCGATGTTCTGGATGTCATGCTCGGCCTGTTTCTCGTTTGGTAGCAGGCTGAAGACCTGGTTGGTGTTGTCGACCACCAGCACCCAGAGCGACAGCCCCGTCAGGTCGGCCGGGACCAGCACTTCGACCACCGGGTTTTCGCCCGCACGGAATATCCCGGACAGGTTGACCTCGCCCGTCGCGCCATTGCCGAACCAGATCACCGCATCGCCTGCACTCACGGGGGGAAGGACCTTGCGGACGGTGCAGAGGTCCTTGTTCAGGATCGTCACGTCCAGCCTGAGGCTGCGGTCGCCCAGCGTCGGCTCCACCGCCGCCTGAAGCGCATCGCGCGCCTCCACCGATTCCATTGCGCCGGTCACCGCGATGGTCTCGCCCAGCTCGTAGATCTGCAGCGGGCCCTTGTCGGGGCTCAGGGGGCCGCAGAGAGCGAAGGGGGAGAGCGCATCCAGCACGGTCTGGCCCTGCAGTTTGGCGGGACCGGTCCGCGGGGTGAAGCCGATCTTCATCCCGGTCCGCGATGCCAAGTCCAGGATCGCCTTGCGCTTTGCCTCGGTCTGATCCCGGTTCGCCGTCACCGCCGCGATGTCGACGACGGTGTCCGTCACTGTCAGTTGCCATTCGGGAATGCCCTGCAGAAGCTCGAACAGCTCTGCCAGGCTGCTGACCCAGCGCTCGTCCGGCACACCCTGGGCCAGCACCAGGGCATCGGCGGGTGGAGAGACGCCAGTTGCGGCGATGAAGGCAAGCTCCAGCTGCTGCGCAGCCTTGGCATCCGGGGTGTTGCCGGAAAGCTGCGCCCCTTCCGGCCCGAAACTTGCGGTCAACCGGTAGGGCGAGGCGACGGGGATGGGGTTCAGCCAGGGGTCCATAAGCCCCGCATACCAGGCCCCACCGCCGAACAGCCCGAGAAGCAGGACAAGAAGCAATGCGAGCGTTCCGCCGCGCCCCTTCCGCGCTTCTCCCGGCTCGGGCGGCGCACGGCGACCCCTGGTCGAGGGTGGCTTCAGCGCCTGGTTCAGGCGCTCGACCACCGCCTCGGCACTCGGTGCACGTTCTGCAAGGGCAGGGGCCGTCAGCCAGTCGACCAGTGCCTTCAAGGGCTCTGGCACGCCTTCGGTGTCCAGCTTTGTCTGCTTGCGGCGGATGATCTCGCCGGGCGTCGAGCCACCGAACGGCACCTGCCCGCGGAAGGCCGCCAGCAGCGTCGCGCCAAGGGCATAAAGGTCCGACCGCTTCTCGGCCCGACCCTCCAGCTGCTCCGGGGCTGCGTATTCGTACTTCCCGGCGAATTCGTTGCCGACGATGGTCTTTGCGCCAGCCGAAGTGTCCTTGGCGATGCCGAAGTCGATGATTGTCGCCTTTTCCGCCGCCCCGTCGCGCAGGACAACGTTGTCGGGCGAGAGGTCCCGGTGGACGATCCCCCGCGCATGGGCGGCAACGAGCCCCTCGGCCACCCGGTGCGCGATGATCATCAGCTCACGCGGCTCCATCCGGCGGCGCGTCATGATGTCGTTCATCGACGGCCCGTCGATGAAATCCATCACCAGGAAGACGTGACCCTGATCCGTCCGCGAGCACTCGGAATACCGCACCACAGCGTCGTTTATGACGTCGCGCATCTGCTCTTCGCGGCGCATGAGCTGGATGTAATCGTCGTTCCCGGAAAACTGCGCGTTCAGTGCCTTGATAGCGACGATCCGCCCTGAGATCTGGTTGCGCGCCCGGTAAACCTCGCCTGTGCCGCCACGGCCAAGGACACCCTCGATCTCGTAGGTGTGGTTCAGCACCTGACCCTGGCGGAATATGTCACCCGGCAGTCGGTCGATCATGGCCTAGACCGCCGCCCGCGCGGGTCCGGTATTCGCGACCCCGTCCGCCAAAACAGTCGCCATAGGAAAATTTCCGGTTTAGATTGACCTTGCGGAAAGCCTGCGACTTTCCGGACCGATGAGCAAGCATATTCAAAAATGATAAAGGGCAAGCATTATGGCCCCACGTGGCGGTACCGAGACGATCAAGCGAAAAGAGCTGGTCGGGAAGCTGAACCCCGTCTGTCTGAAGGCGTTTTCCGCCGCAGCCCAGGCCGCAAAGACCCGTGGCAACCCTTATGTCGAGCTGGTCCATTTCATTGAGGCGCTGTCGCAATCTGCCCGGTCGGATTTCGAAATCCTCTGTGCCTCGGCCGGGGTCGACTCCTCAAAGCTGTCAGCCGACATCACCCGCGCGGTGGACGCGCTGCCGCACGGCGCGGGGTCGGTCGAGGAGTTCTCGGACCATATCTTCCGCGCCATCCAGGAGGGCTGGACCTTCGGCAGCCTCGAATTCGGCGACGACACGGTGCGGTCGGCCTACATTCTTCTCGGCGCGCTGAAGGTCCCGGTGCTGGAGGGGCTTCTCTTCAAGATCAGCCTGGAGTTCGACAAGATCGACCCGGCGTCGATGTCCGGCCAGCTGGGTGACCTTTTGGCCGAGTCCGTCGAAGGCGCGAAACTCGAGGGCGAGGCCCCCAAGGCAAAGCAGGCCCCTGGCGGCAAGTCGGCCCTGAGCCAGTATGCGACGAACCTGACCGAACGCGCCCGGGCCGGGAAGATCGACCCTGTGATCGGCCGCGACCCGGAAATCCGCCAGATCATCGACATCCTGATGCGCCGGCGTCAGAACAACCCGATCCTTACGGGCGAGGCTGGGGTAGGCAAGACCGCCGTCGTCGAAGGCTTCGCCCTGCGCCTTGCGCGTGGCGACGTGCCGCCGCAGCTGAAGGCGGTCGAACTGCACATGCTGGACGTAGGCCTGATGCAGGCCGGGGCCTCGGTGAAGGGCGAATTCGAAAAGCGCCTGAAGCAGGTGATCGACGAGGTGCAGTCCTCGGAAAAGCCGATCATCCTCTTCATCGACGAAGCGCATACCCTGATCGGGGCCGGAGGTGCCGCAGGGACGGGCGACGCGGCGAACCTGCTGAAGCCGGCCCTCGCACGGGGTGAGTTGCGTACCGTCGCTGCCACGACCTGGGCCGAATACAAGGAACACATTGAAAAGGATCCCGCCTTGACCCGCCGCTTCCAGGTGGTCAAGGTCGAGGAGCCCTCCGAAGACGCCGCCGTTCGCATGTTGCGCGGCGTGGCGGGGGTGCTGGAAAAGCACCACAAGGTCGAAATCCTCGACGAGGCGATCGAGGCTGCAGTGGCCTTGTCGCACCGCTACATCCCGTCGCGCCAGCTTCCCGACAAGGCGATCAGCCTCCTCGACACCGCCTGCGCCCGTGTGGCCGTCTCGCAGCACGCAACCCCGGCCGAGGTCGAGGACATCGAACGCCGCCTGTCGTCGCTGGAGGTCGAGCAGGGGATCATCGGGCGCGAGGAAGCAATCGGCATCGAGGTGGGCGACCGGAAGGCCGAGGTTGAGGCCGCCCTGGCGAAGGCCACGACAGAACTGGAGGCCGCAAAGGCGCGCTGGGACGCTGAAAAGGCGCTGGTTGATGAGGTCCTGTCGCTGCGTGCCACCCTGCGCGGCGCGGGTCAGCCGGTGGACGAGACCGGGATGACGGGGGAGACGCCGCCCGAGGCCAGCGAGGAGACCGCCGAGCCAGAGGCGCTGACGCCCGAAGCCAGGGCAGAGATGCTGGCAACCCTTCGCGCCCGCATGGCGACTTTGGCTGAGGCGCAAGGCGAGCGCCCGCTGATCCTTCCGGCGGTGGACCGTCTTGCCGTCGGGGCCATCGTCCAGGACTGGACCGGCATTCCCATGGGCCGGATGCTTGCCAGCCAGACCGAACGCGCATTGCAGCTTGCGGGAACGCTATCGGAACGTGTTGTCGGCCAGGACCACGCGATGGGCATGATCGCGAACCGCATTCAGACGTCCTACGCGGGCCTTGGTGCACCTGAGAAGCCCATCGGCGTCTTCATGCTTTGCGGCCCCTCGGGTGTGGGGAAAACCGAGACCGCGCTGGCACTGGCAGAAACCCTGTACGGCGGCGAGCAGAACCTGATCTCGATCAACATGTCCGAGTTCCAGGAAGCCCATACCGTCAGCACCCTGAAAGGCGCGCCGCCGGGATATGTCGGCTACGGCAAGGGCGGCATCCTGACCGAGGCCGTCCGGCGGCGGCCCTATTCGGTGATCCTCTTGGATGAGGTTGAAAAGGCCCACCCTGACGTGCACGAGATATTCTTCCAGGTCTTCGACAAGGGGATGATGGACGACAGCGAAGGCCGCCGGATCGACTTCAAGAACACCCTCATCCTTCTGACCTCCAACGTCGGCTCCGAGGAAATCATGGCGATGACCGAGGATGGAAAGTCCGGCGCCGATCTTGAAGAGCTGACCGCCAGCCTTCGCGCGCCACTTCTGAAGGTGTTCCCGGCAGCCCTTCTTGGTCGCGTGGTCACGATACCCTACTACCCGCTCTCTGACGCGATGATCGAATCCATCGCCGGCCACAAGCTGCGGGGCATCGCCCGGCGGCTGGAGGCGGGCCATGGCGCGGAACTGGTGATCGGCGAGGGGGTGATGGACACGATCAAGGCGCGCTGCACCGAGATCGAGTCTGGCGGCCGGATGATCGACGCAATCCTTACGAACACTCTTCTCCCGGAACTTTCCCGCCAGGTCCTGAACCGCAAGCTGGAAGGAGCCGAACTGACGCGAGTCACTGTCACGGGCTCGGACGCAGGCTTCACCTATGCCTTCGAGTAAGGAGAGACGCGATGCATGATGGACCTTTCCTTGGCCTGCAAGGCGTCTACCGCGCGAGGATCGCCGAGATCGGCCCCGATGGCCGGGCCAAGGTGCTGATCCCTTCGCTTGGCGACACGGTCCTCTTTGCCGAATCCCTGGTCCCGATCGGCACAGCTGCGGTCGGGCGGCTGGCGGCCGTGACGATGATGGATGACCAGCCGCTGATCCTGGGCCTGCTCCAGCCACCGCTGCCGCAGGTTGACGCCGATGGTGAGGCGCAGGTCATCGAGGCCACCCGGGAACTGACCCTGCGTTGCGGCGCGGCCTCGATCACGATGACCGCGGATGGTCGGGTGACGATCCGTGGCACACAGCTCCTCAGCCGGTCCGAAGGCGCGAACCGGGTGCAGGGGGCGACTGTCCAGCTGAACTGATCCCATGCCCGCTGACCCGCCCCTGACCGGCTACTTCGGCAAGCTGCCCTTGGCAGCCGGGTTCGTCGGCGCGTCGCTGCCACAGGACTTCACAGACCGCTGGGACACCTGGTATGCGACCGCCACCCGCGAGACCGATCCCCCTCCCATCGCCTACGACGAACCCGCCTGGCGCTTCCTCGCAGCGCCAGGCCTTTTCGGACCACTTCCTGCCGCGGGGGTCTGGCGGCACAGCCGCGACGCGCGCGGGGGGCGGTATCCCCTTGTTATCGCCACCCTCGGCCAACCACTGGCCGTCGACGATCCCTGGTTCGACGCGGCCGAACGGCTGTTGACCGGCGCTGTCGACGGCGAGATCGCGGCGCCCGAGCTGGCCCGAAGTCTTCCCGGCCTGCCGGTGCCGCGTCCGGCCTCGCCCCCCTCTGCCGCCATCCTGATGTGGCGCGACGACTGGGAGGTGCACGAGCTGTCCTTCCCCACAGGCCGCGCCTTCGCCGCCTTCGGCCTGCCGCAGGGGAGGGACTGATGGGCCTGACCGTCTATGCCGAGAACATGGGCTTCTTCCACAAGGGCAGCGGCGGCAAGGGCATCGCCCCCGGCGATGTCTGTATGACCCCCCCACCGCCCCCGGCCGGCCCGATCCCGGTACCTTATGTGAACATCGCGCAGGCGTCGGACCTGACGAAGGGCTCGAAGAGCGTGAAGATCGACGGCGAGCCCACGGCGCTGGAAGACGTTTCCGAGGTTTCGACCAGCACCGGCAACGAGCCAGGCAGCCAGCCGCCGAAGGGGGTGGTGACGGCCACCAACAAGGGCAAGGCCAGCTTCACGATGTGGTCCTTCACGGTGAAGGTGGAAGGTAAGGGCGTCTGCCGCCACGGCGACCCGATGTTTCAGAATACGATGAGCACCCCTCCAAACTGTATCGATGCAGCGGCGATGACCAAATTCAAGACCGCGCCGGGCGTCATCACTGGCAAGAAGTGCGCGCGGAAGTACAACGGCAGGAAACATCGCCCCAGCCGGAAGAAGAAACAGGCGGACAAGGTGAACGGCAAACCCTGCTGGGAATGCAAGCGCGACCTTGCCAACCTGAAGAAGCGGCTTGCGAACGGGGCCAAGGTCGCCTCGAAGGTCAAACGGCTGGAAAGCAAGATAGCCGGCCAGTCGAAAAAAGGCGCGTACATGGTCCACGACCACCAGCCCCCTCTTGTGGTTGCCTGGGCGATGGGCGGCTGCCACATGGGCGTGAAGGAGTTCAAGAAGCACTTCTCGACCCCGCAGAGTGTCAAACCGCATTGCTTTGCACATCAGCGCAGCCAGGGGTCAAAGGCTGCGAAGTATGCTCGCAACATGTAGGGGCCGGGCAGCATGACCGACAGCGTCGAAACCATCCAATCTCGCTACATCGCCGAGATGAAGGCTTTGCTTCCCTACTTGGAGGACTGGTGGAGCGGAGTGGTCGCCGTGTACGGCGATGCCGCCTGGAAGCGTTGGCCGACGGGCTATTCGGGTCATCCGCGCGTTTTGGCGGTTTTCCGGAAGTACTATTTCCAGATCGAAGCGGTCAACAATGCGGCCATCGAGAGATCGACTGGCGACGACCCTCAAACACCAGATGAAGAACTTTGGGGTGAGGAGGACGATGCAGACGATTTTGCCGTCGAAGACCAAGCCGACTGGCTCATCTTCAGTATTTTGGACGAGGCACCGGAGCTCGAAGACTTGGTCAACGGCCTTTGCTTCGTACCGATTGGGATGCAGCCTGATGAGGAGCCTGTCTGATGCCGCTTCTTACGCTCTTTCCAATGGAGAATGGAATTGCCCGACTCATGGTCCAGCCGAGCGACATCCTCCCGCGCAGCGGCAGACGGGCAGGGCTGAAGGAGTACGCAGCCCCAGCGCGGCTCCGCGAGCTTTTCGCTGGATACCGGAATGACTTACGACTTGCTGGCGACGTAGCATCCGCCTGGTGGGAAGGAACTGTTGAGGCACAGGAAGCCCTCGGCCTATCCCGCGATGAGGCGCTGAAAGAGGCGTTCGACACGCGCTTGGCAGGTCCGGCAGCGCATCCGAATGTCGTCTGGGTCGTCAGGTCCTATTGGCTGCTTTGCAGCGATACTGATCCAAGCTCCGCAGCGTTCGGGTTGGCCTATCCCGAAGAAATTCTCCTCCTATGGCTCATCGACGCAGGCGAAACTGAGCTCGTGCGCCTGATCGCCTGCATGCCCTACTGGCCCATCGGGCTCGACGAAAACGGGAACTGGTGTTGAATGAGCTACGACACCGTCATCGACAACCGCACTCCCTTCGACGTGCAGACCCATGTCCAGCTCACGTCCGAGGGGCAGGAGCGGCTTGTGGTGATGCTTTCGGCCAGTTTTACCGCCGACGCCGAGGGCAAGGTCGGGCTCGCGGATGACCAGCTGCCTGTGACCTATGCCGACATCCCCTGGGGCGATCCGGTCCTGTCCTCGATCCGCTATGACGCCGATATCGCGCCAGTGAAGCCGCTGCCCGAGGTGATCGTGAACGGTTCGGCCCATGCGCCCGGTGGTGGGCCTGCGGAGCAGGTGATGGTGGGCCTCCAGATCGGGGAGGTCCGGAAGGTGCTGCAGGTCACGGGCGACCGGGTGCATCACCTCGGAGCCTTCAGCGCGCCGCAGCCCTTCGTCACCATGCCCCTGACCTGGGAGCGTGCCTTTGGAGGCACGGCGCAGGACGGGAACCGCGATCCGCGCAATCCGGTGGGAATCGGCTTCAGCGGCGCCCGCTCGGCTGACCCCTCTGCCCGCGGCGACGCACCGAACATTACTCGGCCCCACGAGGTCGCCACCACACGCGACGACCAGCCCGAGCCGGTGGGCTTTTCCAGCATCGGCCGGGGCTGGCAGCCGCGCCTGGCTTTCGCGGGGACCTATGACCAGGTCTGGCTCGACACCCAGTGGCCGCTGCCGCCCCGCGACTACGACCCGCGCCACGACCAGGTCGCTCCGTCGGACCAGCAATCGGCCTCGATCCGCCCCGGGGCCTCTGCCACGCTGATCAACCTGACGCCGGAGGGTCGCTGGGACTTTCGCATCCCTTCGCTGGCCGCACCCGTCCGTCTGTTCCGCGATCAAGGGGTCGAGGAGGTGGCGTTCCAGCCTGACACCGTGCTGATCGAGCCTGACCTCCGCCGGATCACTCTGAAGGCCCGGATGAGCTTCATCACCCGCCGCAACGCCCCCAAGCTGCGCGAGATACTTGTCGGCCACGTCTCGCCCGTCTTCCTGAACGCGCGGCGCAAGTACAAGGAATACATCAACCCGCTTGGTGGCGACGGGACCCTGCGCGAGGTGCCGGTGTGGGCCAGCTGACCCTTCCACTCTACATCACCGGCGCAGGTGCGGTCACAGCGGCGGGCCTGACCGCGTCGCAGACCTGTGCCGCGATCCGCGCCGGGGTGACCGGATTTTCATTGGAGACGCTGTCCGAGCCGTTTGGCGCAGAACAGACCGTAGCGCGGGTTCCGGCGAACTGGCGGCTGAAGCGTGATGCGGGGCAGTGGCTGATCAACCTTGCCGCCCGCGCGATCCGCGAGGCGGTACAGGACGCTGCAGAGGCCGATCCTGTCCCGATGGAGCGTACGGCACTTTTCCTGACGCCGCCGGAAAGCCACCGTAACCATCCGGCCTACGAAAACGTTGCGCCCCCAGCGCTTCTGGACGGCATCTTTGCCGCGTGTGAAATCACTTTTCACCATTCCTCCCGCGTGGTTGATGGTGGTGCTGCCGCAGGGCTGGGCCTTCTGGCGCAGGCAAGCGCTCTTCTGGCGCAGGGGGCCGTGGACAGGGTGATCCTGGCCGGCGTCGACAGCCTGGTGAACCCGACCGACCTTGCCAGGCTGATGGGTGCAAACCGGCTGGCTGGCGGCAGCAACTCGCAGGGCCTGATCCCCGGCGAAGGTGCCGCCGCAGTGGTGCTGTCGCCCCGCGCGCCTGGCAAGCAGCGACCGACCTGCGCAATCCTCTCCGTCGCCTCGGCGCGCGAAGTGAACTCGGTCTTCTCCGAAGGTTTCAGCCAGGGCCGCGCCATGCTGTCCGCGCTGCGCGAGGCCAGCCGGAAAGGCGAAGCGGATGGCGAGCCTTTCGTGGATTTCGTCCTTTCGAACGGCAATGGCGAACGCTATGGCGCCTGGGAATCGATGATCACCTGCGCGCGCTTTTACCGAACCCGACGCGAGCGCACCCCTACCGCGATGCCTGCGATGTCCGTGGGCGAGACTGGCAGCGCCTCGGCAGCACTCACGCTGGTAGTGGCCCGCGATGCCTTTGCGAATGGCTATGCACCGGGGAGAGTGGCGATGGCCGAAATCGCCTCGGACGACGGCCTGCGCTCTGCGGCGATGTTGCGGACCACGGCCGCGGCGGCTCAGCTCCAGGCGGGATAGGCGCGGGTCCTGCGCCAGTCCGGAAGGGGTGTTGCGCGGTCACGGAATCCAGCGCGCAACACGTCCAGTCGTTTGCGTCGCAGGGAAAGATGCGGCGGGTCGTTGGCGTGCGCTTTCAGCCAGACATCGAGCGACACAGGCCGCTGCGCGAGGTCGCCGCAAAGGTCCGGGTCCAGCGGGTATATATCGAAGAGTGCGAACTGTGCCGCGTCGACGTCAGCCTCCTGATCCAGCTGCTGCCAGAGCCAGCCCGCCACCGACAGGTCCCCCGTCACCCCGGCCCGCGACAGGGCCAGCGCCCGGGTCGTAGGCTGGCGCAGCATCGCCCCCAGACGCTCCCGCGCCTGGTCGGGCGCGGCGATCAGCGCGGTGTCCAGCGCAAGCTCTGCCACCGGCGCCTCGGCCATCGTGGCGTGGTCGTAGAGTGGCCCAGCCCCCTTGCCGAAGCGCGCAAGTGCAAGGAGTGACCAGAGGTCCCCCGCGGCAAGGTCCAACATATGCCCCGCCAGGTCTACCCGCCCCAGTTCGAAGGCCAGCCGGGCCGCACGGGACCGAACCTCGGGCGCCGGATCGGTCAGGAACCCGGCCAACATCGCCCCTGGGTCGCTCCGGTGATGCGACAACGCCACCAGCCCAAGGAACCGCAGCCCCTCTTCCCCAGACTCGAGCCAGCGCCGGACCTGCGGCCCGATGACCCGCGGTTCGGTCCAGGCCAGAGCGCCGGAAAGGCCCTTGCGGCCAGCCGGACTGCCCAACCCGGCGGCTAGCGTGAACTCCACAGCCGAACCTTGCGCGAAGGCGGTGACCGCAAGCGCGAAGACCTCTCCCGCGCCGCCAACCGTCTCGGCATATTCCGCTGCGATCTCCAGCCCGGTCTTGCCAGCCGCGACCAGCCCCGCAATGTTGCCGGCGATCCGCTGATCGGTGCGGCCAAGCTGCATCTCGTCCCAGGACTGGCCGTGGAAGGCGCGACCGCGCTGAACAAACAGAAAGGCGGCATCCTCGGCGTGTTGCCGGACGAGCATCGGGATTGCGGCCAAAGTCTTCATTGCGAAACCATCTTGCGCCAACGAGCCCGATCTTACGCCCGCAGTGCCGCAGTGTCATGTCCCGTAGTGCGTGTGCTGGACGCGGGGTCGGAGGCACCATGTCGGCGCTTGTGAGCCGGACACCGGGCCGAGTTTTCAGCGGGGATGCGGGCCGCAACATCTTTGACAATATTTTCCATGTCGTAGTGACCGTGCCCGCGGTCAGGACCCTTGGTGAAGGAGTGTTTCGGCAGGCGCGTCCGGCTGCCGGCGACGTCAAACACGAATGGGCGACGAAGGCTCCTCTGGCCAAGATTCAGTCGTCCCAACCGGTTGCTGGTCGGTTTCGATGCGCAATTGCGTTTTTTTCGTTTCTGTGATCGCCGATTGGGCGTAGCCTTTGACGTATCGTCTCTTTTTCGGCAACGGATTCCGTCATGCTTTTCCGCCTGTTGGTCCTTCCGCTGTTCCTAGCGTTGCTGGCATTCCCGGCTGCGTCCGAAACGCGAGCCAAGGACCGGGTCGCCCTTGTTCTGGGGATGGCCGGCTATCAGAACATCCAGGCATTGCGGAATACGGTCAACGATGCACGGGCGCTGGCCAAGACGCTGGAGGGAATCGGCTTCCAGGTGGATGTGCTGATGGACGCCACCCGTGAAGAGACGCTCGCCGCGCTGGAAAGTTTCGCCTTCAAGGCCGAAACGGCCGACATCGCCTTGGTCTATTACGCCGGCCACGGGGTTTCGGTACAAGGGACGACTTTCCTGATCCCCGTTGATGCAGAGGTGCGACAGGCAAAAGACATCGTCTCGGCCTCGGTCACGATGGACCAGATGCTCGCCGCCGTCGACGGAGCGCGGAAGATGTCGATCGTGATTCTGGACAGTTGCCGGGACAATCCCTTTCCCGATGTCATCGACCTGCGAGACCCCGAGGTGGCCAAAGGTCTGACCACGGGCAAGGGCGGTCTCGCCGTTCCCTCGCCGGATCGGGGCACCCTGGTTGCCTTTGCGGCCCGGGACGGCGCAGTGGCGCTGGACGGAACAGGCCAGAACAGCCCGTTCAACATAGCACTGCGCGAGAACATCGTCAGGCCAGAGCTGGAAATCAGCCTGCTTTTCCGGCGAGTGCGCGACGACGTGCTGGCCGCAACCGCAAACCAGCAGGAGCCCACGACCTATGGCGCCCTGCCAAGTGAACCCTTCTACCTCGCAAGCGATACCACTGGCTCGGCTGAACCCGGGCTTGAGGAGCTGGCATCCGCCTGGCAGCGCGTCGTGGCTTCAGAGCGCGACATGCTTGAGAAGTCCGCAGCTGCCGGGGACTCGCGGTCGCTCGTCGGTCTGGCTCTTGCAAAGCTTGATCGGCAGAGCACCGACTACGCCCCGGAAGAGGCGCTGGCGCTTCTGGAAAAGGCGGTGGCCGCGGGGGACCCGGATGCTAAGTACCGGTTGGCCAAGGTGCTGGAAGGTGGCCTGGGTGCCGACCCCGACCCGGTGCGCGCCCGAGCGCTGTATGAGGAAGCCGCCCTGGCGAAGATCCCGGCTGCGCTGAACGACATGGGCTATTTCCACTTCACCGGAGAGCTGGGCCTCGACAAGGACCGCGACAAGGCGCTGGCGCTGTTCCGGGAGGCCGCCGCCCAAGGCCATACCGAGGCAATGTTCAATGTGGCATCCTTTGCCGCAAACGGCCTTGTCCCGGGCATGGATTCGACTGACGCAGCCGACCTTCTATACCGCGCATTGCGCGGTGGCAGCGAACTGGCGCTGGATGGACTACTGAGCAACGCGGACAAGTTCCCGCGCGAGACCTGGGCCGGATTGCAGCAGATCCTCGCCGACAAGGGTCTATACGACGGTGCGGTCGATGGCTCTTTCGGCCCCGGAACCCGCCGCGCAGTGCTTGCAGCATATGGCATTTTTGGATCGGAGGATTGAGTGATGAAATCCCTGTGGCTCACCGCTTTCCTGGTACTAGGACTCAGCCTTTTCCTTGCGGCGCACCCGGCGCAGGCACAGTCCTGTGGCGGGATTGAGGAACCGGAATGCCCGCCCGACAACGATGACGGCGGTCCAAGCGGCGAAGCGATCAATACGGGAGTTACCAAGGAGATCGTCAAGATCATTGCGGGTGCCAACGAAACCTGCGACGACGACCGGATCGAGCTACGCTACCGCATAGATTGCCTTCGCATCTACTACCTGAAGGTCGCGGACCGTTTGCCTGACCGAGGCGACTACTTGCCGATCAAGAAGGCGATGATAGATGCGGCCGATAAGCTTGACGCTATCGTAACCAAGTACGAGGACGAGAGTGCACCGGTCATCCGTCCGCGTGAACGCCACAAGCCATTAGCCAAACGCCTGCCACAAGTGCGACCGGTGAAAGAGGCTTTTGCCGAAGCAGCAGCGGTCGAGGCTGCAATGGTTGTCGAAGAGACCGAGTTGATCATCATCCGTTCGGGTGGCGATCCCGCCCGTCGGACGCAGCATTACACTGAGGTAGCCGCAGCGGTCGAAGAGAACCTGGTGATCCTGCGTTCGTCCTGAGGGCAACGCTGTCGAGGATCACAATTCCCAAGACCAACTGCAGCCGGCATCCAAGAAACTCGCTGACATTCAACGACTGCTTCATCTGCTTTGGGGAGGCAGAGTGCCGCCTGCACCCGTCGTAAAAGTCTGATCCATTACAGCGGTGACGGGCTGCTCGACTGTGATTGGCTGGCAGTCTGGCTACTTCAGCGCGCTTCAATCCAAAGCGGCAGCCGACGAGTTCTTTGGTGGGCGATGTTCCTGGCGCTGATGTCCCGGCGCAATGTGGGACTATGTTCAGAGCAGCGTCTCCCGATCACGGGACAAGAGAGGGAAAGGATGGGGGTTTGAGGCGTGACGGGAAGTGAGATCGGGAGAGTGGCTTCCGGCGCCCGTCGTGGAGACGATCTGATGGCGAAAGTTGCCCAGAACGTCGACCTGTCCCCCTCGCGGGACATCCCCTTCAACAAGCTCGTGTTGAGCTAGTCCAATGGGCGGCGCATCAAGGCGGGGGTCTCGGTTGAGGAACTGGCCGAAGACATCGCGCGTCGCGAGCTCCTGCAGGGGTTGAGCGTGCGGCCCGTGCTTGATGCCGATGGTGTCGAGACCGGTACGTTCGAGATCCCGGCCGGTGGCCGTCGCTTCCAGGCGCTGTCGCTGCTTGTGAAGCAGAAGCGGCTGGCGAAAACCGCGCCAATCCCCTGCATCGTACGGGATGCTGCGTCGGAGATCCTGGCCGAGGACGACTCGCTCGCGGAGAATATGCAGCGCGTTGCCTTGCATCCGCTCGCCCAGTTCCGCGCCTTTCAAGCTTTGCGCGAGAAAGGTCAGGGCGAGGAAGCGATTGCGGCCGCATTCTTCGTCACGCCGCAGATCGTCAAGCAGCGCCTGAAGCTTGCCTCCGTGGCCCCTGCCCTGCTCGAGGCCTATGCCGAGGCTGGTATGACGCTCGAACAGCTGATGGCGTTCACGGTGAACCCGGATCATGCGCGTCAGGTGCAGGTCTGGGATGCGGTGAAGAACTCCTGGAACAAGGAGCCCTACGCCATCCGCCGCATGCTGACCGAGACCTCGGTTCGGGCCTCGGATCGTCGCGCGGTTTTCGTCGGCATCGATGCCTTTGAGGCGGCGGGCTGCGCTGTGCTGCGCGATCTCTTCCAAGGCGACGACGGTGGCTGGCTCGAGGACCCTGCGCTTCTGGACCGTCTGGTGGCCGAGAAGCTACAGGCCGAAGCCGAGGCTCTGGTCTCCGAGGGCTGGAAGTGGATCGAGGTGGCGACCGACCTGCCCTATGGTTACAGCCACGGTCTGCGGCGTCTGGCCGGTGATCGTGCGCCGCTGAGCGACGAGGAAAGCGCCGCCCACGCTTCGCTCCTCGCCGAGTACCGTGCGCTGGAGGAGGAGTTCTCCGATCAGGACGAATACCCTGAGAAGATCGATGCCCGGCTCGGTCAGCTCGTGACGGCGATGGAAGCGCTCGAGCAGCGGCCGTTGATCCACGACCCGGCCGAGGTTGCGCGCGCGGGTGTCTTCGTCACGCTGGATCGGGATGGCAGCCTTGCGGTCTATCGCGGCTATGTCCGGCCCGAGGACGAGCCGCGCGAGGAGACCGCGGTCCAGGATGGCGATGGCGTGGATGCCATGGGGCAGGGGGGTGATGGCAGTGTTTCCAGCTGGCACCCGTCAGCGACCTCCGCTGGCGGCACCATCGTCACCTCGGGTGGTCAGCCGATCAGTGCTGATCAAACCGACGATGCGGACGACGGCACACTGAAGCCGCTGCCCGAGCGGCTGGTCATGGAACTGACCGCCCATCGGACCCTCGCGCTGCGCGAGGCCATCGGGCGTTCCCCGGACGTGGCGCTGACGCTGCTGCTTCTGAAGCTGGTGACGGATACCTTCCGCACCTCCTCTGCTACGGGCAGCTGTCTCGAAGCCTCGGTGCGTCAGGTCTACATGTCAGCGCAGGCGCCCGATCTGAAGGATAGCGTCGTGGCCAAGCTGGTCGATGAGCGTTACGCAGCCTGGGAAGCCGATCTGCCTCTCGGCGATGATGCCGCGCTCTGGGATTATCTGAGCGTGCTCGACCAGGGCAGCCGTTTGGCGCTCTTGGCGCATTGTCTCAGCTACGGGATCAACGCTCTCCATGAGAAGGTGAACCCCTATGGAGCGGGCATCTCGGCCAGCGGCTTGACCCGTCGCATGACCCATGCCGATCTGGTGGCGCGTGCCGACGATCTCTTCGCCTGGTTCGAGGGGCGGGCTTGATAGCGGCGGGCAGCGACTTTCTTTGGATCTAGGTCACGAGCCGGGCGCATCAGCGCGCCTGGCTCGAGGCTCATCGTGCGACCTCGGGCAGCGTCTGGCTTGTCATCTGCAAGAAGCAGAACCCCAAGCGCCATCTGCCATATAAGAGCGGCGCATCGAACGTCCGCTTTCCGCCCTTAGCTTCCGTTCCAGTATTTGTCGCCGTTCTAACCGTAGCATCATCAGCACGCTCGGAGCAACCGTATGCCGCCTTTGCAAGATGACTACTGCCGCCGATCTCGTCGAATGGCGCGACCGTGTCGCCGCCCGATTACTCGCGGTGGTACTGGTAATGAAGACTGGTTCCCAATCGTCTGAAGAGACCGCTTTGTCAGGCCGAGTCGCCAGGTGGTGTCAAGAGTCGCATCGATAGCTTCCGCAACTTGCAGAAGCCCAGGCTCCTGAGCCCATGTCGATAATTCGGATGCGCCGTGTCCCCTTGTGAGCCTCCGTGGGCGCCATGCATCCGGCAGACCGACCATCCCTTCACTGCCGGAGCCCGGCACGGATCGCCGCTGCGTTTCGATTTCGCTGTGCACCTCGGGGACGCGTGTGCGCTTTGCATGGGGTCAACGTCACTTTTCATGACATGCCTTGGTGTGAACCGTCCCGACGATCGCCTGCCCACCTTCATTGATCGTCACTTGCCCGACGCTGACCGCAGGGCTGCTGCGAGCGCGATGGCGCCGAAGGGCGTCGAGCTGGTTGAGGAAGCCCTGGTTCATCCGCGCGGCGATCCGGCTATAGCTTTCGCGTACCTGATCGTTCGTGGCATCGGTCATCCTGCCCATGGCGGTCATCACCCCGACATGGGCAAGGCCGATCTGGGTCACCAGCATCGCCTCGATCGCGTCCTGTGGCTCGAGTTCCGCACCCATCGCGAGCAGAAGGTCGAGGAAGTTGATGTTGCGTTCGCCGAGCCCCAACACTGCCGTGCTTGCCATGAGATTGGCGGCGTGGGCTGTTCTCATCCCGAACATCACGCGCAGCTCCTCTGGTGACGGGATGCATTGCGCCATCTCGCCAATCGAGAGACCGGCGGTGTTGGCAATCTGACGGGTCGGGCGTTGGACAGATCCCGCTGGTGTCAGATGCGACGCGGTCGTCGCATCCAGAGTGGGCGGCGGTGGTGGAGTGGAGGAGCGGTGCGCCATGAGAAAGGCCTCTGCTGGTTTTCAGTCGTTGTGCGCGTTTAGGAGCGGAATCCTGCTCTCGGATCGTCTCGGTAGTTGAGCTTTTCTAGGCTAGTGCGAATGGCAAAATTCGCGTCCGATCAGTTGCTTATCTTTACCTTAACTAACGAAACCCTATATCTGCTCTTTGGTGAGCTCGTTGTGATGGTCAGAAGGCGGGTTACTGTGGCTGGGGATCGAACCCCACCTCCCACCCTGACCACCGCGATCTTGACCTGCTCCTCGGAACCGCCCGCCGCTTAGGCCAGACCTGCCTTTCCATCGGCACGGTCCGCTCTCCCATGTTCGCCGCCCTGATGGTGGCAGCGGGGCCTTGGGGCATGGAGAGACCGCGAGATGCGGAATAGCTGCCCCTGGATCCTGGCCCGTTCCCCGGTTGATCCTTGCATCTGCGGCCCCGGCCAACCCGTGAATGCCCATTCCGCAGACAACCCCGTGTTTTGCAGGCCTACGGGGACGGCCTATCCTCAGCGGCGTGTCGCCTCCCGTAAATGCACCGCGGCAGCCCGCAGGCCCTCATGTTGGTGCCAGTCGTTGAATTGCTCGCCGAGGGACGGCATAGCTCCGACCCTACCCGACCGCCGGGCGCAGGATGCCCCAGCGTTCAAGTCGCGCAAAAGCTGACCTGGCGCATTGATGGCGATGGCGCTGATTGACCCACATAGCTTTGTATCGACGCGACGGATACTGTCAGCGGCGAGGGCGGTTATCGCCATTCGCTCAGACCAGGAGAACTCCGCCCGTGCCTTTTGAAGAAGCGCGTTGTTGTTCGCCCGCGCCCAAGCGAAATGGGCGCATGCTATCCCGCCCCGGATGAGCTTGCGTTCCAGGCCGAGTGGAATGAATTCGCAAATCTGAGCGCGAAGGTCGTCGATCATCGTCAAAAAGGGGCCTCCGTATTCCAGATGTCCTCGACCTGCTCGTTCGGCACGCAGTCCTGGTTCCCGAAGCTTTCGTGTTCCTCGGGCTCGTGGGATTTCGGGACGTCAGCTGGCTCCAGTTGAGCATGTAGCCCCGCCAACACGGTAACGGCATCGCCTGCGAGTGCTGCCTCGAGCTGAGTAGCGAGGTTGACGTTCTTGCTCCGCAGGCCCTCGATGGTGGCCCTTGCCTCGGCAAGGTCGACCCTTAGCCCAATCACTGTATCAATCAGCATATCGCGGGTCATTTGCGCCAGCGCGTTGCGGGCATCTTCCACCGCGGATCCGAATGGGTCAGAGCCTTGATCGGCGCGCGGCGCAGAAGCTTCTTCAAGGATGTCCTGCTGCTCAGGCAGCGCGTCTGCACTGACCTCCGATCTGGCTTTCCCTATCTTCGTCGTATTCTGCTGATAGGTTTTGCCAGACCGATCGACGGTCCGGATCGCATCTTGTGACCGATCACAAGATGCGGACATCTCTTTGCTCACGCGGTTGACGAACTCACGGCTGACCACGCAGGCTTCAGCGATCTTGGCTTGCGGCCATTGGGACCATTCAGGGTCCTCGAGAAGCATCATCACCGAGTGGCGCTTGTCTTCGTTGCTACGGCGGAGGCCGTGCGTCGTATTCGCCTTCAAGGAATGCAGGATCGCGCGACGCTGGTCCCCTTTGCGGAAATCAGCCGGGATTTTGCTTTTGCCGATCCGTGCCCATGCAGCGAGGCGATGGAACCCGTCGGCCAGCCAGTAGTCTGTTCCGTCGTGGTAGACGACAACGGGAGGGAAGACGTTGTTTTCATCAGACATGGCTTCGACGTACTCAGACACCGTTATCTCATTGATCTTCACTCGGGATTGAGTCCCGCCGTCGAGGCGGATCCTGGAAATATCCATCATCATTTGGACACCGGACGGCCGGCTTCCCAAGCCTCAATCTCGCTCAGCTTCCAACGCGAGCACTGTTGCGAGAGCTTCATCGGTTTAGGGAAGTCGGAGTCAGTTCTTGTCCAGCGCCAGATCGTGGCACGGTGCACGCCGTAGCGGGAAGCAAGCTGAATGTCCGAGACGTAGAGTACTGTCATTGTCGTGCGCCCCATCGGTTACGATGGGGCGCAAAATGCTGACCTCTAGGCAACTTGTCTAAGTGTCAAAATTCGCCGCTTTTCTGCATTTCTGACAACGCCCACTCACAGGCTCTTCTGCAGTCAGAAGATATTGAAAACTCGTCGAAAAGAGCTTCGCAGAACTTCGCGAACTTAGTGCTACCTTTGCGATAGGTTGGTCTGGATTGGCCAATCCTACAGATGGCCAAGCCAGCATAGTAAGCAACTTTCCGAGCGACTAGATCAGGCTTTCTCCCTTTGCCGGACGGAAACGAGCGGCCCTCGTGGATAAGCCTCTGGATCGGTTCTTTCAGAGCATCCTTCAGACCCGTCAGCAGTGAGATAGCCGCGCTATCGATCCACTCGTCCTTGGTTGTATCAATATCCAGGAGTTCGCGTCGTGCCACATCTTCGGAAACACCGGCTGCTACACGTCTTGCCACGTGACCTTCTAGCCGAACGATCTGCACCACCCATGGATCAAGATCGGAGATAGCGTTAACGAGTTCCTGGATCTGTTTTCGGATCGCTTCCAGGTCAGCTTCAAGTAAATCTGGTCGAAGGCTGCGTCGATCCTTGTGAATGCCCGAGGAAAAAATCACGAGAGAGAACCGGTTTACTAGCAGAAGTGTCTTCGCATCAGCAGTACTTCGATCCACCTCGGCAAATCGAAGTAACAGTTCGCGGACGATTTCGAAGCTGTTCACGACCCACTCTTCTGGCTAAACACTGTTGCAGACTTGGCATCGTTGCCCTTCAAGAAATTCGCCCAAGCTGACATCATTGTGCGGCGCTTCTCAACCATGTCTCCCCGCCGATAGGCAGCTTCCACGGCATTTCCAACTTTGTGGGCCAGTGCAACCTCGGCCAAATCGCCGGGAAAGTCGGTTCGCTCGGCAACCCAGTCGCGGAACGTGCTGCGGAGGCCATGTGGCACGGCAGGGCGCTTGCTCACGCGGTCCAAAAATCCCGGCCCATCCGCTAAAATGTCGGCCTCATGTAAGCGCCGCATAGTCGCGGAAAGGGTCATGTCAGACAGTTGCCCGCCTCTACTGGACGGAAAGACCAGATCGGTCCCGTCCAGTTTCGGCAGGGCCTTCAGAAGCGCCAGCGCAGGGTCGGTCAGCGGGACGCGATGTTCCTTACCCATTTTCATGCGCTCAGCTGGAACAATCCAAAGGGTGCGGTCCAGGTCGATTTCTGACCAGATCGCGCCGCGCACTTCCCCGGAGCGGGCGGCAGTCAGGGCGGCAAACTCCAAAGCTCTCGGCCCGAAGCCTTCCCGCTGCCGAATGGCGCTAAACCATCGAGGGGCGTCGTCTAGGCTGAGCGCCGGTTGATTGCCCTTCGCTTTCACCTTCGACGGTGCGGGCAACAGTTCCTTGAGATTGCCCGCCCAGCGGGCGGGGTTGTCGCCCGTCCGGTGCCCGGCGACAGTTGCCCAGGACAAGACGCTTTCGATCCGCCCCCGAAGGCGGGAAGCGGTCTCTGTGCGGTCGGTCCAGATCGGGTGCAGAACTAGCAGCACGTCTTGAACAGTTATCTGCGAGACGGCCAGCTTTCCGAGAACCGGGAAAGCGAGTTGCTCAAGAGTCGCGCGCCACTGGTTGCGGTGCTTTTCGTTCCGGTAGGCGTCCAGCTTTGCTTCGAGGTATTTGTTCGCCGCCTCGGCAAAGGTCAGCCCCTTGCTTGTCGCGGCGGCCAGAGCTTCTCTAGCCGCCTTCCGCTCTGCCATCGGGTCAACGCCGCGCTCAATTTTGTCGCGGGCTTCCCTCGCCTTGTCGCGGGCCTGGGCCAGTGTCACGGTCGGAAAGCCGCCAAGGCCAATCTCGGCCCGCCGTCCAGCCATCGCGGCCCGAAGGATCCATGTCTTTCCCCCCTTGGGGGTGATTTGCAGGTAGAGACCGGCAACGCCCCCGACCGGGAGCATGGTGTTACCCTTGCCCCCTGCATGAGTCGCCCGCTTCACGTCCAGCGGCCCGAGTTCCTTCGCAACGCGCGGCAAGCGATAGCCTCCATCTTACCCACCTAAAAGATTATCACTTGAAGCGCCGGGATGCAACGCACTGAAACAAGTTGATGCATGAAGTATCTGAATTATCGTGGCTTTTGGTTGGCGTGGTGCAGCGGTCTGTTGCGGGATGCAAAAGCGGAATGGCGGTCCTCTGCTCCACCAACCCTCCTTACTGAACATCAACGACCGGACAGCGCCCGTTGGCGGTCGCGTTCCGTCGCCAGTCTGTCATAAAACCTTCATTGGACGCCCAGGCATATTTCCATTATTCAGGAAATATGGAAATTAATCACGCTACCCATGCCTTTGCCACCCTCGGCCACCCTGACCGGCTGGCGGTCTTCCGCCTGCTGATGCGGTTTGCGCCCCAAGGCGTGCGCCCGACCGAGATCGCCGAGGCTTTGGGCCTGAAACCGAACACCCTGTCACATCATCTGGCTGACCTTACCGCGTCTGGCCTCGTCCAGGTCACGCGGGCAGGCAGGTCGCTCTATTACGCCGTCGATCTCGACAGGACCGAAGGATTGATCGGCTACCTCGCCCTCGACGTTGGCCGGGCCCGGCCCGACCTCCTTGCCTCCCTCCTCTCCGCCCCGAAGGACATCCCCCACATGGACCGGACCATCCCCGACACCGACTTCGACGTGCTCTTCATCTGCTCGGGCAACTCGGCCCGGTCGATCTTTGCCGAGGCACTGTTGCGCGATCTGGGCCGCGGCAAGTTCCAGGCCTTTTCGGCCGGCTACAACCCCGGCAGCCAGCTGAACCCCTTCGCGCTGGAAATCCTGAAGCGGAACGGCCACGACACATCCGGCCTGCGCTCCAAGCATATCTCGGAGTTCCAGAGGCCCGGCGCCATCGTGATGGATTTCGTCTTCACCGTCTGCGACACCGCCGCGGCCGAGGACTGCCCGCCCTGGCCCGGCCAGCCGATCACCGGCCACTGGGGCCTGCCCGACCCGGTCAAGGCCTCGGGCACCGATGCGGAAAAGGCGCTGGTCTTCGCCCAGACCTACGCGGCCTTGCGTCGCCGGATCGCGGCCTTTGTCGAGCTGCCGTTCGAAAGCCTGAACCGCCTTTCCCTGCAATCCCGTGTCGATGCCATCGGCGCCGACTCCAAGGCAAAGGCCTGACCAGATGACCCGCATTGCCCTGAACGGCCTTGGCCGCATCGGAAAGCTTGTCCTGCGCGACCTGATCGACAGCGGCGCCGGGGGCGAGATCGTGCTGTTGAACGACGCGCAAGGCGATGCCGAACAGCACGCCCTGTTGATGGAGTTCGACTCGGTCCACGGTCGCTGGCGCACGCCGGTTGCACATGAGCCGGGCAAGCTGGTGTTGAACGGCCAGACTATCCGCCTGACGCATGAGAAGACCATCGAGGCCCTGCCACTGGCAGAGCTTGGCGTCGATCTGGTCATCGACTGCACGGGCGTCTTCAAGACGGCGGCGAAAGTGGCACCCTACTACGCCGCCGGGGTGAAGAAGGTCGTGGTCAGCGCGCCGGTCAAGGATGGCGGGGCATTGAACCTGGTCTACGGGGTGAACCACCAGCTTTACGACGGCTCGCAGACCCTGGTCACCGCTGCCTCCTGCACCACGAACTGCCTCGCCCCCGTGGTGAAGGTGATCCACGAAAGCCTGGGCATCCGGCATGGGTCGATCACCACGATCCATGATGTGACCAACACCCAGACCATCGTGGACCGCCCGGCCAAGGACATGCGCCGCGCCCGGTCAGCCCTGATGAACCTGATCCCGACCACGACCGGCTCGGCCACGGCCATCACGCTGATCTACCCCGAGCTGAAGGGTCGGCTGAACGGCCATGCCGTGCGGGTGCCGCTTCTGAATGCCTCGCTGACCGATTGCGTGTTCGAGGTGGAAAGGGCGACGACGGCCGAGGAGGTGAATGCCCTCTTCAAGGCCGCGGCAGAGAGCCCGCTGAAGGGGATCCTGGGGTACGAGGCGCGTCCGCTGGTGTCCTGCGACTTCACCAACGATCCGCGCTCGGCGATCATCGACGCACAGTCCACCATGGTTATCAACGGCACGCAGGTGAAGGTCTACGCCTGGTATGACAACGAGTGGGGCTATTCCTGCCGCCTTGCCGACATTGCGCGGATGGTCGCAGGATCGCTGTGACGAACGCCGCGAGCCCAGCCGCCCCACCGCCCAATCCGCTGCGGGCCTATGCGGCAGTGACGGCGGCCTACTGGGCCTTCATGCTGTCCGACGGCGCGCTGCGGATGCTGGTGCTTTTGCACTTCAACGCGCTGGGCTTCACGCCGGTGCAACTGGCCTGGCTGTTCCTGCTGTATGAGGTCGCCGGGATCGTGACCAACCTCGCTGCCGGCTGGCTGGCCGCGCGCTTTGGCCTGGCGGCAACGCTTTATGGCGGGCTTGCGTTGCAGATCGCAGCCCTGCTGGCGCTTGCCCAGCTTGATCCGGCGTGGAGCATCGCCGCCTCTGTCGCCTTCGTGATGGTGGTGCAGGGTGTCTCGGGCGTGGCCAAGGATCTGGCCAAGATGTCCTCCAAATCCGCGGTCAAGCTTCTGGCCCCGACCGAGACCGGGGGGCTCTTCCGCTGGGTCGCGCTGCTGACGGGGTCGAAGAATGCCGTTAAGGGCCTGGGCTTCTTCCTCGGCGCGGCGCTTCTGGCTGTGGCGGGGTTTCAGGCGGCGGTCTGGGGTATGGCGGCCGTGCTTGCCGTGATCCTGCTCGCCGTGGCCCTGTTCCTGCCCGCAGGCCTGCCCGGGCGGATGAAGGCGGATGAGGCTTGGGGCGGCTGGCGGTCGCAGGACCCGCGCGTCAACCGGCTCAGCCTGGCCCGCCTGTTCCTCTTTGGTGCGCGCGACGTCTGGTTCGTCGTCGGCATCCCGGTCTATTTCCAGGCGGTCCTTTCCGACGGCACAGCCGAGGGCCGCCGCGAGGCCTTCTTCCTGATCGGCGGCTTTCTGGCGCTGTGGATCATCGCCTATGGCGCGGTGCAGGCCATCGCCCCACGCCTGCTGGGGGCCAAGGATCAACCCGAGGCCGAAACCGTCCGCAAGGCAATCCTCTGGGCCGGGCTATTGGTGCCGATCCCCTTCCTGCTGGCGGGCGCGGCCTGGGCGGCTGGCGGACCCGCCCCCTGGCTGACGGCCACGCTGATCGCGGGCCTTCTCGTCTTCGGCCTTGTCTTCGCGGTCAATTCCTCGGTCCATTCCTACCTGATCCTCGCCTTCGGATCGGCAGACCGGATCACCCGCGATGTCGGTTTCTACTACATGGCCAATGCTGCCGGGCGGCTTGTCGGAACGCTGCTCTCCGGCCTCAGCTATCAGACCGGGGGCCTGCCGCTTTGCCTCGCCACCGCCGGGGTCATGGCGCTGGCCAGCTGGCTTGCGGCCAGACGGCTGGGGCAGGGCTGAACCGAATCGTCCAGAGTGCGAAGGCAACGTGTTCGACTTGCGGTTGCCGGATGCTGGGCGAAGGCTCTGACTTTCAGCGTTCGGTTGTGCACAAAACGCTTGATCCACTGGCGGTCTCGGGTGAAACTTTTCCACCCCTACTGACGGAAAATTCAGGAACCTGCCGAACCGCCGATTTTGGCGACACGTTTGCTATTGATTTTGCAAGGGAAGTTCAAAAGCCATGCCCGCTGTCGCACGCGCTTCCGGTTTTTACCGCCCCTCGCCAGGGACACAACATTGACGCACAGTTTCGTCCCTCTTGACCGCATCCCTGCGGAGCGCGCTGCCTTGCGCCATTCCCCGGTCCCTCCCTTGGCCGCAAATGCGCCTGTCCTGCATCTGCGCTTTCAGGGTGGCCAGGTCACCGCGACCGGCGCTGCGCAAGCCTTCATCGGGCATCGCAGCGATCCACCGGATTCATCGCTTGGCCTTTACGGCAGCTGGTCCTGGGATGGGACCACCCTGCAGGCCGAAGTCGACCCCTTGGGCTACTTCAGCCTGTTCGTCTACTGCAAGGGACCCGAGATCGCGGTGTCGCCGTCGATCCTGCAGCTTCTGGCCCTGGGCACCGACCCGGAACCCGATCCCGTGGCGCTCGCCGTCTTCCACCGGATCGGCCATTTCCTGGGCGAGGGCACCCCGTTTCGCCACATCAAGGTCCTGCCTCCGGCGGGACGGCTGGTCTGGAAGGACGGCATGGCCACGGTGACCGGCAGCCTGCCTGTCCCGCGCGAACAAAGCCTCAGCCGGGCACAGGCGGTCGAAGGCTTCATCGAACTTCCGCGCATGGCGATCCGCCGGTTCCTTGCGTCCTGGGATGGGCCGATTGCCCTGCCCCTGTCCGGCGGACGGGATTCGCGGCACATCCTGCTCGAGCTTTGCCATCAGGGCCGCAAGCCCGACACCGTGGCGACCTTCCATCAGGGCGGCCGCTACCTTGACCGCGAAGTGCAGGCCGCGCGGGCGCTGGCGTCCCGGGCCGGGGTGCGCCACGCTCTCCTGGGACATCCCCGACCCCGGCTGCGGAACGCCTTGCGCGCGCTTCTCTTGACCCAGCTTTGCGCCGACGAACATGCCCAGATGATGCCGATGCACGATTTCCTGGGCGGCACCCACGGCATGGCCACGCTGGACGGGATCGGCGGGGACATCCTGACCAACCCGGACGATGATGCCGCGGATTTCTTCACCCGCGCCCGCAAGGGGGATTTCGACGGCATCGCCCGCAACCTGGCAGCCGGGCATGGCCGCGTCATCAGCGGCTCGGGCCATACCGGCGGGGCAGGGGCGATCTATTCGCCCGACCTTGAAGAGGCCGCCATCGCCCGCATCTCCGATGCCATCCGCGCCTTCGAGGCCGCCCCCGACCCCTATCAGGCCTTCTGGTTCTGGAACCGCACCCGGCGCGAAATCTCGTTCGTCTCCACCGGCATTCTCGGCGGCGCCGCGATGGTCGCCTGCCCGTTCCTGTCGCCCGAGTTTGTCGAACTTGGCCTGTCGCTACCCTTCTCTGTCACCCGGGACCAAAGACTGCACGACGACGCCATCGCGCAGGCCTACCCGGACTTCGCCGACATCCCCTATGAATCGGGCTTCCGCAGCCAGCCCCTGCCGCGCCTGCGCTGGGCGCGGGTGGCGAACCTTCTGGACGGTCTGCGCGTGTCAGCGATGGCCCAACCGGACCGCGCCATCGCTGCCATGAAACAGGCGGTGACCAGCCAGCCCCTGCGCCGGGCGCCGGCCGATATCTACCGGCTGCACGCCGCGTTCGTCGCATCCATGTCCGCCTCCGAGGCGCGTCGTCTGCTTGCCCTGGAGGAACGGCTCAGCGGCGCGGCGCCCAAGGGCCAAGGAGTAGTGAGTGATGTCTTTACCGCTTGAAGCGCAGATCATCTGGGTCCGCAAATACCTGCACCGCCGCCGGGCGGAGTGGCTGCGTATGCGGGCGATGTCCAGGCCGTTTTCGCGGGGTGCCGCCTCCCGGCTTCTCCTGGTCACGCAAGGCGAGCGCCTGCCGCAAAGCCAGATCTATCCCTTCCACCACTATGCCGCCGACCTGCGTCGTCTCTATGGCGCCGAACTGCGCGAGGCAGATCTGGGCGACTTTCTCTCTGGCCGTCCCGTCGTGGCGAAAGGCGCGACAGTGGTGGCGTTCCAGACCCATTATGATGTGTCGGACCACGATCTGGACCGGCTGTTCGCCCGGATCGCCTCTGACCATCCGGGGGCGCGGGTTGCCTGCCTTGACTGGTTCGCGCCCACCGACCTGCGCAATGCGAGCCGGATGAATGACAGGATCGACCTTTACATAAAAAAGCACGTCCTGCGCGACCTGGACCGCTACGGCAAGCCCACGCTGGGGGATACGAACCTCAGCGACCATTATGCCCGCAGGCTGAACCTGGATGAGCCGCAGCGGCAGTTCGACATCCCCTCCGGGTTTCTGGACAAGCTGGTCGTCGGCCCCTCCTTCGCGACGGCGCCCACGGTGCTGCCACGGCTTCTGGGCAAGCCGCCCCCGGCCGGTCCGCGCGAACTCGACCTGCATGCGCGGTTCGAACTGAGCGGAACTCCCTGGTATCGCGCCATGCGGGCCGAGGCGGATGCCGCCGTCGGCGCTCTGAAAGGCGTTCGCGTCCTGCGCGGGGCTGGCGTGCATCCTGCGCAGTTCCTGGCCGAGCTGTGCAATTCCAAAGTCTGTCTCAGCCCCTTCGGCTATGGTGAGGTCTGCTGGCGCGACTACGAAGCCGTGCTGACCGGCGCGGTCCTGGTCAAGCCGGACATGAGCCATATCGTGACCGACCCCGACATCTTCATCCCCTGGGAAACCTATGCCCCGGTGGCCTGGGACCTGTCCGATTTCCCCGAGATCCTGCACCGCCTGCTGGCAGACGCGCCCCTGCGCGAACGCCTGGCCCGGCGGGCCTTCGAGACGCTGCGGACCTGGCTCGCCTCCGACCGCTTCGCCCGAAGGATGGCGCCGCTGCTGGCCACCTAGTCCCCTTACCCCGCCACCTGCACTTCCGTCCCCCAGTCCTGGCACTTGCGCATCAGCTCTTCGGGCAGGGGCTGGTCGGTGAACAGGGCGGTGATCTCGGACAAGGACGCCAGCCGCGCGGGGGCTGAGCGGTCGATCTTGGAATGGTCGGCCACCAGATGCACTTTGCGCGACTGGTGGATGATCGCCTTCGACACCCGCACTTCGGCCAGGTCGAAGTCGAGAAGGTCGCCGTCCCGGTCCAGCGCCGACACGCCGATCACCGCGTAATCGACCTTGAACTGCTCGAAGAACTGGGTGGTCAGCTCCCCCACCAGCCCCCCGTCCGTCCGCCGCAGCGCACCCCCCGCGACGACGATTTCGCAGCCGGGGTTCGCGACCAGGATATTTGCCACGTTCATATTGTTGGTAATGACCGTGATGTTGCGATGAGTCAGCAGTTCCCGCGCCACCGCCTCGGTCGTGGTGCCAAGGTTCATGATCAGGCTGCAGTTGTCCGGGATCGAGGCCGCGCAGGCCCGGGCGATGGCAGCCTTCGCGCCCTCGTTCATCTTGCGCCGCGCTTCATAGCCGATATTGGCCACCCCGGTGCGCAGCATCGCCCCACCGTGCACCCGGTCCAGATGCCCCGCGTCGGCCAGGTCGGCCAGGTCCCGGCGAATCGTCTGCAGCGTCACGTCGAACCGCTGCGCCAGGTCCTCGACCATCACCCGGCCCTCGGCCCGGGCCAGTTCCAGGATCTCGGTCTGCCGGAAATTCAGCGCCACCTGCGGCCCCCTTCGCCCTGCCTTCCCGCGTCTTCTGCCATGCTGATCCCCCTCTGTCAGCGGATTTCTGCAATCACGCGTTCGGTTTCGTTTGTTTGCGAATGCAGCAAGATCATTGCGCACCTGCAGAAATGACCTTAGGGCATTGCGCGAGTATGTTCGCTTTGCCAAAAAGCGCGCGCAAACGAAAAAATCCCGTTGACGAGGCGGTGACAATCGTCGCAGCTTTGCGCCGGGGGAGGAACCCGACGTGACGGACGGCAACGCAGGGGTCAGTGACCTCTTCATCATCGGTGGTGGCATCAACGGTTGCGGCATTGCCCGCGACGCCACCGGGCGTGGCCTGTCCGTCACGCTTGCCGAACAGGGCGACCTGGCGCAAGGCACCTCCTCGGCGTCCACCAAGCTGTTCCACGGCGGCCTGCGCTATCTGGAGTATTTCGAGTTCCGCCTGGTCCGCGAGGCTCTGGAGGAGCGCGAGACACTGCTTGTCGCCATGCCGCATATCAGCTGGCCGATGCGCTTCGTGCTGCCGTTGTCGCCCGACATGCGCTTTGACAACGATACGCCAACGGCGAGGCTGCTGGGTTGGGTCATGCCCTGGGCCAAGGGGCGGCGGCCCGACTGGCTGATCCGGCTGGGCCTGTTCCTGTATGACACGATGGGCGGCCGCAAGATCCTGCCCGCGACGCGCACGCTGGACCTGACCCGCGATCCGGCCGGCAAGCCCCTGCAACCGAAATTCCGCAAGGCCTTCGAATATTCCGACTGCTGGGTCGAGGATTCGCGCCTTGTTGCGCTGAACGCGCGGGACGCCGCCCAGCGGGGCGCGCGGATCCTGACCCGGACCCGTGTCACATCCGCCGAACGCCGCGACGGGTTGTGGCACGTCACCACCGAAGGCCCGCACGGGACCGCACAGCACATGGCCCGGGCGCTGGTGAACGCTGGCGGGCCCTGGGTCGAGGACGTGATCCGCAACGTCGCCCGCATCAATTCGTCCGAGGGTGTCCGCCTTGTCCGCGGCAGCCACATCGTGACGAAACGGCTCTTCGACCACGACCGCTGCTATTTCTTTCAAGGGTCTGACGGCCGCATCATCTTTGCCATTCCGTATGAACAGGACTTCACCCTGATCGGCACCACCGACAAGGACCACAAGGGTGCGCCGAAGGATGCGCACTGCACGGATGAAGAGCGGGACTACCTCCTTTCCTTCGCGTCGCAGTATTTCGCCAAGCCCGTGACCAGGGACGATGTGGTCTGGACCTATTCCGGGGTCCGGCCCTTGTATAACGATGGTGCCAAGTCGGCCACGGCGGCCACGCGCGACTATGTCCTCAGCCTCGACCAGAACGGCGCGCCGCTGCTGAACGTCTTCGGCGGCAAGATCACCACCTACCGCCGTCTTGCGGAATCGGCGCTGGCCAGACTGATGCCTTTCTTCCCGAAGGCGACTGCCGCCTGGACCGCCCGCGTGGCGCTTCCAGGCGGCGATTTCCCGCATGACGGGGTGGCTGCACTGACGGCAAGGCTCAAGTCCAATCATCCGTTCCTGACCGACTACTGGGCCGCCCGCCTGATCCGGGCCTACGGGACCGAAGCGGAGCGGATTCTGGGCAATGCCACAACGCCCGATGCCCTGGGCCAGGATTTCGGGGCCACTTTGACCGAGGCCGAGGTGCGCTGGCTCATGTCACATGAGTTCGCCGGATCGGCGGCCGATGTCGTCTGGCGGCGGTCCAAGCTTGGTCTGCGGATGACGGCCAATCAGATCGAAACGCTCGACCGCTTCATGGCGGACGCCGCCCGGGCCACGCGCCCGGCGGCGGAATAGGGGGAACGGAATGACGCTGGAACTTCAGGGGGTCTCGCGGTCGGTCGGGGGCAGGGTGCATATCCATCCTACCAACCTGACGCTGCAGAATGGCACGATGAACGTGCTTCTGGGCCCCACCCTGTCGGGCAAGACCAGCCTGATGCGCCTGATGGCGGGGCTCGACAAGCCGCAGGCGGGTCGCATCCTGTGGGAAAGCCAGGACGTGACCGGCGTCAAGGTGCAGGACCGCAAGGTCGCCATGGTCTACCAGCAGTTCATCAACTACCCGGGCCTGACGGTCTATGAAAACATCGCCTCTCCCTTGCGCCTGATGGGCAAGGCCAGCGCCGAGATCGACCGCGCCGTCCGCCAGACCGCCGAAATGTTGCGCCTGACCCCGATGCTGACCCGCAAGCCGCTGGAGCTTTCGGGCGGCCAGCAGCAGCGCTGCGCCCTGGCCCGCGCGCTGGTCAAAGGCGCGGGGCTGGTGCTTCTGGACGAACCCCTTGCCAACCTCGACTACAAGCTGCGCGAGGAGTTGCGCATCGAAATCCCCCGTATCTTCGAGGCCTCGGGCGCGATCTTCGTCTATGCGACCACCGAGCCGGAGGAGGCGCTGCTTCTGGGTGGCAACACGGCGACACTTTGGGAAGGCCGCGTCACCCAGTTCGGCCCGACGCCCAGTGTCTACCGGCTGCCCGAGGATGCGACCACGGCCCGCGTCTTCTCGGACCCACCGATGAACTTTGTTGCCGTCCGCAAGGAAGCCGGGCGCCTGACATTCGGCGACAGCGCCCATGCTGCCGCCGAAGGCCCGACCCGCGATCTGGTCGATGGCACCTACACCGCAGGCTTCCGCGCGAACCACGTCACGCTGAACCGCCACTCCGGTGACGCCGTCGAATTCCGCTGCACCCTCGGCGCGACCGAAATCACCGGATCGGAGACCTTTGTGCACCTCACGCATGGTGACGACCGCTGGGTGGGCCTGATCCACGGGGTGCATCCGCTGACGGCGGGGACACAGACCTCGATCTTTGTAGACCCTGCCCACGTCTACCTGTTCGACAGCACGGGCCGCCTTGCAGCACCCGCCCCCTACGCGATGGCGGCCTGACATGTCCCGGATCACGCTTTCAAAACTCGCCCACAGCTACAACCCGAACCCGACCTCGGATGCGGATTATGCGCTGAAGGAGATGGACCACGTCTGGCAGGACGGCGGGGCCTATGCGCTGCTTGGCGCCTCGGGCTGCGGCAAGACCACGCTTCTGAACATCATCTCGGGGTTGGTGCGCCCGTCGCAGGGTCGCGTCCTGTTCGGCGACCGCGACGTGACCGATGCGGCGACGACAGAACGCAACATCGCCCAAGTGTTCCAGTTCCCGGTCGTCTACGACACGATGACCGTGCGCGACAACCTGGCGTTCCCCTTGCGGAACCGGGGCATGGATGCCGCCTACATCGCCAAGCGCGTGGGCCAGATCGCCCAGATGATCGGGATGGAAGCCGACCTGAACCGCAAGGCCCGTGGCCTGACCGCGGACGCCAAGCAGAAGATCAGCCTTGGTCGCGGCATGGTGCGCGAGGACGTGAACGCAATCCTTTTCGACGAGCCGCTGACCGTCATCGACCCCCACATGAAGTGGGAGCTGCGCACCCAGCTCAAGGACCTGCACCGCGAGTTCGGGCACACGATGATCTACGTGACCCACGACCAGACCGAGGCGCTGACCTTCGCGCAGAAGGTCGTGGTCATGTACGACGGCCGCGTGGTGCAGATGGGCACGCCCGAGGAACTGTTCGAGACGCCCGCCCACACCTTCGTCGGCTACTTCATCGGCTCGCCGGGGATGAACCTTCTGGACGCCGAAGTTTCGGGAAGTGAGGCGCGGTTGGGGGGCGTCTCGCTGCCTCTGGGTGCGACTTATGGGGCCACCACAGGCCGCACCCAGATCGGCATCCGGCCCGACTACGTCACGATCTCGGACGAAGGCCTTCCGGTAACCGTCAAACGGGTCGAGGACGTGGGCCGCCACCGCATCGTCCGGGCCGAACTCGCCGGTCAGCCCCTGAACGCGATCCTGGCCGAGGGGCAGACCGTCCCCGCCGACCCCCGCGCGGCCTTCCCGCCCGCGAAGATCAACGTCTACGACAACGACTGGCGCGTGTCGCCGATGGGGGCCTGAGCCATGGAAAAGACCCAGAACAACAAGGCCTGGTTCCTCGTCCTTCCGGTCCTCGTGCTGGTGGCCTTCTCGGCCATCCTTCCCCTGATGACCGTCGTCAACTACGCCTTCAACGACACCTTCGGGCAGAACGAATTCTTCTGGGCCGGCATCGACTGGTTCGAGGAGATGGTCACCTCCGACCGCCTGCACGAAGCCCTTGGTCGGCAGGTCCTGTTCTCGCTCATCATTCTCGCCATCGAGGTCCCCCTCGGAATCTTCATCGCTCTGAACATGCCGAAATCCGGATTCTGGGCCTCGTTCTGCCTCGTCCTGATGGCGCTGCCGCTGCTCATCCCCTTCAACGTCGTCGGCACCATCTGGCAGATCTTCGGCCGGGTGGACATTGGCCTCCTCGGCCACACCCTCGCCGCCATGGGGATCGACTACAACTATACCAACGACCCGCTGGACGCCTGGATCACCGTCATCGTGATGGACGTCTGGCACTGGACCTCGCTGGTGGCACTCCTCTGCTACGCGGGCCTCCAGTCGATCCCGCAGGCCTATTACCAGGCCGCCAAGATCGACCAGGCGACCCGCTGGTCCGTCTTCCGCTACATCGAACTCCCGAAGATGAAGGGCGTCCTCCTGATCGCCGTCCTCCTCCGCTTCATGGACAGCTTCATGATCTATACCGAGCCCTTCGTCGTCACCGGCGGCGGCCCGGGGAACTCCACCACCTTCCTCTCGATCGACCTGGCCAAGATGGCGACCGGCCAGTTCGACCTTGGCCCCGCCGCCGCCTTCTCGATCATGTACTTCCTGGTCATCCTGTTGATCTCATGGGTCTTCTACACCGTCATGACCAACCTCGACCGTGAGGAGAACCGCTGATGCGCATCCGCTCCAACGCCGTCGTGATGACGATCTACCTCTTGTTCCTGCTGATCCCGATCTACTGGCTGATCAACATGAGCTTCAAGACCAACACCGAGATCACCTCGACCTTCACGCTGTTTCCGCAGGCTTTCACCGTGCAGAACTACGTGACGATCCTGACCGACCCCAGCTGGTACATGGGCTACGTCAATTCGATGATCTACGTGACGATGAACGTGGTCATCACGATCACCGTGGCGCTGCCCGCGGCCTACGCCTTCAGCCGCTACAGCTTCATGGGCGACAAGCACCTGTTCTTCTGGCTGCTGACGAACCGCATGGCGCCGCCCGCCGTCTTTGCGCTGCCGTTCTTCCAGCTTTATTCCGCGATGAACCTGATCGACACCCACATCGCGGTGGCTCTGGCGCACTGCCTCTTCAACGTCCCCCTCGCCGTCTGGATCCTCGAAGGCTTCATGCGCGGTGTCCCGAAGGAAATCGACGAAACCGCCTATATAGACGGCTACTCCTTCCCGAAGTTCTTCATCAAGATCTTCATGCCGCTCATCGCCTCGGGCATCGGCGTCGCTGCCTTCTTCTGCTTCATGTTCAGCTGGGTGGAACTCCTTCTCAGCCGCACCCTGACGACAACCGACGCCAAACCCATTGCCGCCACGATGACCCGCACAGTCAGCGCTTCGGGCATGGACTGGGGCGTCCTCGCCGCCGCCGGGGTCCTGACCCTCGTGCCGGGGGCGCTCGTGATCTACTTCGTCCGCAACTACATCGCCAAGGGCTTCGCCCTGGGGAGGGTGTGATGTCCCAGACCCGCTGGACCCCGATCTATCTCACCCTCGCAGCAATCATGGGCGCAATCCTTGCGCTGCTGGTCCTCGCGGTCCCTGTGGACGAAGACGGCGTCCGCGAATGGACCGGGCAGCTTATCCCGGGCTTCTGGATGGCCTGGACCTTCCCGGTGGCGCTTTTCTTCTGGTGCATCGCGGCGCTTCTCATCATCATGACGCTTCTCGCCATCCGGTTCCCCGAAACCCCCCGCGTCGGCATCCTGCGGATCGAGACGACGCGCGGCGACCGGCTGTTCATCACCCTTCTGGGCTCGGCCTTCATCCATCTGGGCTGGCTCTTCTTTGCGGGCCCCGACGCACTCTGGGGCGCGCTCATCCTCTCCCTCGCCTATGCCTTCGCGGTTTTCCGCTGGGTCTGAGGTGCGGGCAACAAAGACCTCCGGGCGGGGGAGTAGGACCGCCCGGGGCACAGTGACTTAAACGTCTCAACATTCTGGGAGGAATCACATGAGACTTCGTACAACCGCAACAGCCATGGCGCTTGCGCTTATGGCCACGCACGCCCCCGCCTGGGCCGACATCGAGGCGGCGAAAGCCTTCCTTGATGCCGAAGTCGGCGAGCTTTCGACCCTGGACCGCGCCGCACAAGAGGCGGAGATGCAGTGGTTCATCGACGCGGCCAAGCCCTATGCAGGCATGGAGATCAAGGTCGTCTCGGAAACCATCGACACCCACAGCTACGAGGCCAGCGTCCTTGCCCCGGCCTTCACGGCGATCACCGGCATCAAGGTCACCCATGACCTGATCGGCGAAGGCGACGTGGTCGAAAAGCTGCAGACGCAGATGCAGACCGGCGAGAACATCTATGACGCCTACGTCAACGATAGCGACCTGATCGGCACCCACTGGCGCTATCAGCAGGCCCGCAGCCTGACCGACTGGATGGCCGGCGAAGGCGCCGCCGTCACCAACCCGAACTTGGACCTGGCCGACTTCATCGGCACCCAGTTCACCACCGCGCCGGACGGAGAGCTGTACCAGCTTCCCGACCAGCAGTTCGCGAACCTCTATTGGTTCCGCTATGACTGGTTCAACGACCAGAAGACCAAGGACGACTTCAAGGCCAAGTATGGCTATGACCTTGGCGTTCCGGTCAACTGGTCGGCCTACGAGGACATCGCCGAGTTCTTCACCGGCCGAGACATGTCCTACATGGGCGGGCCGGCCTCGGCCTGGGGCAACATGGACTACGGCAAGAAGGACCCCTCGCTGGGCTGGCGCTACACCGACGCGTGGATGTCGATGGCCGGTATGGGCGACGTGGGCGAACCGAACGGCCTGCCGGTTGACGAATGGGGCGTCCGCGTGGACGAAAACTCGCGTCCGGTCGGCTCTTGCGTCACGCGTGGCGGTGCCACCAACGACGCGGCAGCCGTCTATGCCGTGACCAAGGCGATCGAGTGGCTGCAGAAGTACACGCCCCCGGAAGCTCAGGGCATGACCTTCGGTGAAGCGGGTCCCGTCCCGGCCCAGGGTGCGATTGCCCAGCAGATGTTCTGGTACACCGCCTTCACCGCGGCATCGGTCGTCGAAGGCACCCCGGTGATGAACGAGGACGGCACGCCCAAGTGGCGCATGGCCCCCTCGCCGCACGGCGTCTACTGGCAGGAAGGCCAGAAGATCGGCTACCAGGACGTGGGGTCGTGGACCCTGATGAAGTCCACCCCGGTGGACCGCGCTCAGGCGGCCTGGCTCTATGCCCAGTTCGTCACCTCCAAGACCGTGGACGTGAAGAAGGCGCATGTTGGTCTGACCTTCGTGCGTGAATCGACGATCCAGCACGAAAGCTTCACCGAACGCGCACCGAAACTCGGCGGCCTGATCGAATTCTACCGCTCGCCCGCCCGCGTTCAGTGGTCGCCCACCGGCACCAACATCCCGGATTATCCGAAGATGGCGCAGCTGTGGTGGCAGAACATCGGCGACGCCATGTCGGGGGCGAAGACCCCGCAGGAAGCGCTCGATGCCCTCTGCGAAGAGCAGGAGAAAGTGCTGGAGCGGATCGAGAAGTCCGGCGTGCAGGGCGACATCGGCCCGAAGATGAACGAGCCGCAGGACGCCCAGGTCTGGCTGGACGCCCCCGGTGCTCCGGTGGCCAAACTCGAAAACGAGGATGAAGAGCCGAAGACCATCGCTTATGACGAGCTGATCAAGTCCTGGCAGCAGTAAGCTGACACGGGTCCGGGCGGAGCGCACCAGTTCCGCCCGGGCTCAAATTTCTTGAGGAAGAAATTTGGCAAGAATTTTACTCAAAATTCTTGTCTCCGGGTGCTGGCGTCCGGCTCTGACCAGAGGTTAAGATTTCCCTAACGCCCGCGACCAACCTGTTGAAATCCTTCACCCTCTCGCGTTTGTCCACCGTGGACACTTCTTCCGGCAGGCCCCATAAATGACCCATATCCTCGCCATCGACCAGGGCACCACCTCCTCCCGCGCGATCCTGTTCGACGCCTCTCTGAGACCTGTCGCGACCGCCCAGGAAGAGTTTCCCCAACATTACCCCCATCCTGGCTGGGTAGAACACAACCCCGCAGATCTCTGGTCCACCGTGGCCGGAACCGCCCGGGCCGCGATTGAAAAGGCGGGCATCAAGGCCACCGAAATCGCCGCCATCGGCATCACAAACCAGCGCGAGACGACGCTGATCTGGGACCGCAAGACCGGCCAGCCGATCCACCCCGCCATCGTCTGGCAGGATCGGCGGACGGCGGACACCTGCGCCGCCCTGAAGGCCGGGGGCCACGAACCCGCGATCACCGCGAAGACCGGACTCCTCCTCGACCCCTACTTCTCCGGCACCAAGGTCAAGTGGCTCCTCGACCACGTCGAGGGAGCGCGAGAGAAGGCCAAGCGCGGCGAGCTCGCCTTCGGCACCGTCGATACCTGGCTGATCTGGAACCTCACCGGCGGGACGGTCCACGCCACCGACGCCACCAACGCCTCCCGCACCCTTCTTTACAACATCGCCAAGGGAGAGTGGGACGCGGAGATCTGCGCCCTCCTCGACGTGCCGATGTCCCTCCTCCCCGAGGTAAAGGACTGCGCCGCCTACTTCGGCACCACCCGCGCCGATCTATTCGGCCGCGAGATCCCGATCCTCGGCGTTGCGGGCGACCAGCAGGCGGCGACCGTGGGGCAGGCCTGTTTCTCGCCCGGAATGATGAAATCGACCTACGGGACGGGCTGCTTTGCGCTGCTGAACACCGGGCGAGACAGGGTTCCGTCGAAGAGCCGCCTCTTGACGACCATCGCCTACCAGCTGCAGGGGAAGCCCACCTACGCGCTTGAAGGCTCCATCTTCATCGCGGGCGCCGTGGTTCAGTGGCTGCGCGACGGCCTCAAGATCATCCGCGAGGCGAAGGAGACCCACCCTCTCGCCGAGGCGGCAGAAGAAGCGCAGGGCGTGATCCTCGTCCCCGCCTTCACCGGTCTTGGCGCGCCCTATTGGCGGCCGGATTGCCGGGGGGCGGTCTTCGGGCTGACCCGCAACTCTGGCCCCGCCGAGTTCGCCCGCGCCGCGCTGGAAAGCGTCGGCTACCAGACCCGCGACCTTCTGGAGGCGATGCGCGCCGACTGGGGCGCGGCGGCGGACGGTGTCCTGCGCGTCGATGGGGGGATGACGGCCAGCGACTGGACCATGCAGTTCCTGTCCGACATCCTGGGCGCACCCGTGGACCGGCCGAAAGTGACGGAAACCACCGCGCTGGGGGCCGCCTATCTTGCGGCGATGCAGGCAGGTGTGATCGGCGGGCCAGAGGAGTTCGCCAAGTCCTGGGCACTCGACCGCCGCTTCACGCCGCAGATGGACACTGCCACCCGCGACGCGAAGTACGCCCGCTGGGGCAAGGCCATCGCCGCGACGATGTCAGTATGACCCCGTTCGGGATCACCAGTCCCGGACGCATCCTGTTTGGCCGCGGCGAGGCCGCCAAGGCCCCCGCCCTGATCCGCGCCTTCGGTCCGCGCGGGATCGTGGTGCATGGGTCCAACCCTGCCCGTGCAGCCTGGCTGGTCGATGCTTTGGGGACCGAAACCCTCCCCCTATCCTGTCAGGGCGAGCCAAGCCTGACCGACCTCGAAGCCGCCCTCGCCACCGTACGCCCCCATCGCCCCGCCTGGGTCGCCAGTCTGGGCGGCGGCGCGGCGATCGACTTGGGCAAGGCGCTTGCCGCCCTGATCCCGGCGCCCGATGGGCCGATGGAGCATCTGGAGGTGGTGGGCAAGGGCCTGCCCCTTAAGGCCGAGCCCTTGCCTTTCATCGCGGTCCCGACGACGGCGGGGACCGGAGCGGAAGTCACCAAGAACGCCGTCATCGGCCTGCCGGATCTTGGCCGCAAGGTCAGCCTAAGGGATGACCGGATGGTCGCGCGCCTGGCCATCGTCGATCCGGCCCTGACCGACGGCTGCCCGAAACCGGTGACGCTGGCCTCGGGCCTCGACGCGATCACCCAGGTCATCGAACCCTATGTCTCGATCAAGGCGACGCCCTACACCGATGCGTTGACCTTGCCTGCGATGATCGGTGCGGTCGACGCCCTGTCCCGGCTGATGGCGGCCGAAGATCCGGACGCGCGCGACCGCATGGCCTGGATCAGCCTGTGCGGCGGGCTCGCACTGGCCAATGCGGGGCTTGGGGCGGTGCACGGTCTTGCCGGAGTGATCGGCGGGCTGACCGGCGCGGCGCACGGTGCGATCTGCGGCGCGCTTCTGGGGCCGGTGTTGCAAGCCAACCGCGACGCCGCGACTTCGGCTGCTCGCGGCAGGCTTGACCGGGTCTGCTTTGAGCTTGCCGAGCAACTCGGCTGCCGGGCGGAGGACGCCCCACATGACCTGCAGGCATGGGCGCGCGTGTCGGGACTTCCCGACCTCGCCGCGCTTGGGGTCAAAGCCGAGGACCACGCCCGCATCGCGCAGGCCGCGCTGGAGTCGTCTTCGATGAAGGGCAACCCGGTTGCGTTGAGCGAAGCCATCCTGCGCGACGTGCTGGAAAAATCCTGAGCCGGGGCATCCGGATTGACCGGAATCAAGGCGGAATCTTCCATGCCGTGCGATGCTTCAACTTGGCAGCAGTGGAGGTGTCCCGATGCGCCTGATGATGGTTCTTTACTCGATAATCGCGACAGCTCTGGCAGGATCGGCTGTGGTGGCCGTGCTGACAGCGGGCTACGGCACACTGTGGCCCATCGTCATCGCGGCAGCTGCGGGGGCGGTGCTGGCGGTGCCGGTGGCCTGGGTCGTCGCCCGCCAGATCAGCTAGGCTTCCAGGAAGACGCGCACCGTCTCTTCGAACTCGCGCGGTTTCTCGGCATGGAGCCAGTGGCCTGCGCCGGGAATCTTCGCGAACCGTGACTTGGGGAACAGTGCTCGGATCGTCTCGCGGTGTTCGGGGCGCACATACTGGCTTTCGGCGCCGGTCAGGAACAGTGTCGGATGGTCGAACTGGCCTGCGGTGCCCGGCCAGCCGACGATCTTCGGCATCTCGGCTTCAAGGACCGGCAGGTTCAGGCGCCAGCGCGGGGGATGCTGGCGCAGGTCGAGGGACTGCAGGAAGAAGGCGCGCAAGGCGGGATCGTCGATCTTTCCGGCCAGCGCGGCATCCGCCTCGGCCCGGGTGGTGATCTGCGTCAGGTCGAGGTCCGCCATCGCCCGTGCATTCCGAGTCTGGTCGTGGCTGTAGGGGACCGGAGCGATGTCGGCGACGATCAGGCGGCGGAGGAGGTCCGGACGGGTCAGCGCCAGTTGCATCGCGGCTTTCCCGCCCATCGAATGTCCCATGAGGTCGACCGGATGCGGGCCAAGGGCCTCGATCACCTCGGCAAGGTCCGCGGCCATGTCGGGGTAGCCCTGGGTCGGGAACCGGGGGCTGTCGCCGTGGTTTCTCATGTCCACGGCCACCACGTCGCGCCGGTCGGCAAGGCGGCGGGCGATGACGCCCCAGTTCCGGCCCGAGCCGTAGAGGCCATGGGCGATGACCAGGGTCGGGGCGTCCGGGGAGGACGAGGCCGGGTGGCGGATCGTGGCAAGCATGGGTTTCCTTAGCGAAACCCGGCGCTTCAGGCCAGTCCTGTCGGCCCTGGGCAGTTGAACGTCCCGGAATTCGCCACTAGGTTCGGGTCTGGGTGTGGGAAGGGGTGGCGATATGAGTGCGGTGACGATCCAGCAGATGGCGGATCGGGTGGCCCAGCTTCTGGAGGAACGGCTTGGTCTTGGGGGCAAGGGGCTTGCGGCCAAGCTGAAGCGTGCCGGACGGAGCCTGCCGCGCAAGGTGCGGGATTCGGGCAAGCTCTTGGCGGCCTCGGCGCAGAAGGCGCAGAATCCGAAGCTTCTGGGTCAGATCGACATGGGCGAGGTGACCGAGGCCTATGATGTCTGCCTGAAACACCTGATCGCCATCGACCCGGTCGACCGCAAGCGGGACCTGTTTGCCGGGATGGTCGGATCGGTCGGCTTCGGTGTGCTGGCGCTGGTCATCGCGATTGCGGCCTTGCTGGCCTGGCGGGGCTATTTCTGACCCTGTCCACGGTGGATATTTCCGGATAGCCTTTTGATATCAAAAGTTTGCTCGCGGGCGTTTACGATTTGGCAAGGTTTGCCATCGCGCCCGCCCGACCGGGGTCATGCGGGGTCGCCGACAGGGCGCTGCGGCTGACAAGGGTCACTGTGACGAAGGCCACATACAACAGCAGATACCACGACCCCAGCTTGGCAAAGCTGACCATTTCCCCCTTGAGCTGGCCCGAGTAGATCCAGGTTCCGGTGGCTGTGCCCACGTTCTCGGCCACCCAAAGCGCGAAGGCCGACAGGACTGCCGCGACCGGCAGGGGCATCCACCAGTGCCGGTCGTGGATGCGGAACCAGATCCGCGTGCGCCAGTAGAGCGCGATGGTGGCCGCGAAGAGCGCGTAGCGGATGTCGGGCAGGAAGTGGTGGGCGAAGAAGTTGACGTAGATCGCCACGGCAAGAAGGACGGTCAGGGACATGCTGGGGTAGGGGGCGAATTTCATGTCGAAGACGCGGATGACGCGGGCCATGTAGCTGCCGACGGCGGCATACATGAAGCCGGAGAAGAGCGGCACGCCCATCAGCTTGAAGATCCCTGGCTCGGGGTAGGCCCAGGACCCGGCATGGACCTTGAACCATTCCATCGCTGTGCCGGTGAGGTGGAAGAGGAGGATGACGCGGGCTTCTTCCCAGGTTTCGAGTTTCGTCGCAAGGAAGATCACTTGCGTGGCGATGGCGAAGAGGAAGAGGGCGTCATACCGGTGGAGCGGCCAGTCGGGTTGCCAGATCAGCTTGGTGAGGAGGATGGCTGCAAGGAGGAGGCCGCCGAACAGGCAGGCCCAACCTTGCTTGAGGACGAACATCACCAGTTCGGCGATGGCGAAGGGCAGGCGGGCCCTAGCCCAGTCGCCCATGCGGTGCTCAAGGGAACGGGTCTCGGGCGTGGTCATGCGGGTCCTGACGGTTACGTCGGGGGATGTGAGCGGGGGGAGGGCTGCACGTCAAGGTCTGGATCTCGACCTGCTTCTGTCTTGGAGGATGGTCCCGGATGTGCTGGGATGGCTGCGAGCTATTCGGAATTTTTTGATGGATGAACGTTTGAACGAGGCGCAGCAGGAAGTGAAACGCCTAATGGGGCGCTGTGTGCTGCGCCTTCAGCAGTACGAGGTGCAGCTGAAAGCCATCCTCGCGTACCAAGATGTTTCTGGAGAGTTGCGGTCCAAGTCCGTGGTGCGTGCGGCCAGATTGGCCGAAGTGTCGCGCCAGACCCTGGGAAGCCTGGTCAAGGCATTCGTCGGTTCTGTCCTTGTCAACGGAGAACCAGCCGCAATCGACGAGGGTGAGGACGACGAGGACCAAGGCCCGCCGCGATTTCGAATGGTCGTGCGTCTTGGCATGTCCGATGAGGACTTTGCCCAGACTAAAGCGGAGTTGCGGGAGTTGGTCCAGCTAAGGAACGAGTTGATCCACCATTTCATGGAAAAGCATGATCTGTGGACCATGGAAGGTTGCCGGACCGCGCAGGAAGATCTGATGGCTGTCTGCGACCGGATAGGGACCCATGTCGCGCGCCTGAGGGAATCGGCCACTGATCTTGAGCGTGTCCTGCAGGAGGCTTCGCAGACAGTCCGGTCAGAGGCGTTACAAGAGACTGTGGTCAACGGTATCCTACCGGACGGCACAGTATTCTGGCCCGGAGCTGGCCTCGTCTTGGCGCTACGGCAGGCTGCGCAGGCGTTGGACGTCGATGGATGGGCAGAGATTTCGGCGGCTGCGCGTTGGATCGCAGAGCACTTTCCCGATCAGACACCTGAGAAATACGGATGCGTAAGCATGCGTCAGGTGGTGCATCAATCTGGCGAATTCGACCTCTGTATCCTGGAGAGGAACGGCATTCGTCGGCGGCATTTCCGTCTGCGAGACGATGATCATAAGAAGGGTGGTGGGCAGATTGCCCACCTTACGATTTCTTTCGAATAGTGTCCGGTAGGGTGCGCTGAAGCGCACCCTACTTTCGCTTAAAGCTCCGGATAGATCGGGAAGCGCTGGCAAAGCGCCTCGACCTCGGCTTTCACCTTGGCCTCGACCGCCGCGTTGCCGTCTTCGCCGTTGGCGGCAAGGCCGTCGACGACCTCGATGATCCAGCGGGCGATCTGGCGGAATTCGGGTTCACCGAAGCCGCGTGTGGTGCCGGCGGGGGTGCCGAGGCGGACTCCGCTCGTGATCGTTGGCTTTTCGGTGTCGAAGGGGATGCCGTTCTTGTTGCAGGTGATGTGGGCACGGCCGAGGGCCTTCTCGGTCGCGTTCCCTTTCACGCCCTTGGGGCGCAGGTCCACGAGCATCAGGTGGGTGTCGGTGCCGCCGGTGACGATGTCGAGGCCGCCCTTCATCAGCTCATCCGCGAGGGCCTGGGCGTTCTTGACGACCTGGGCCTGGTAGTCCTTGAAGCCGGGGCGCAGCGCCTCGGCGAAGGCAACGGCCTTGGCGGCGATGACGTGCATCAGGGGGCCGCCCTGGATGCCCGGGAAAATGGCCGAATTGACCTTCTTGGCGATCTCTTCGTCGTTCGTGAGGATCATGCCGCCGCGCGGGCCGCGCAGGGTCTTGTGCGTCGTCGTGGTGGCGACATGGGCGTGCGGGAAGGGCGAGGGGTAGAGGCCCGCGGCCACGAGACCCGCGAAGTGCGCCATGTCGACGAGGAGGTAGGCACCGACCGAATCCGCGATTTCGCGCATGCGCTTGAAGTCGATGATGCGCGGGATGGCCGAGCCGCCGGCGATGATGAGCTTGGGCTTGTGCTCGGTCGCCAGTTCCTGGACCTGGTCGTAGTTCAGTTCCAGGTCCTGCTTGCGGACGCCGTATTGCACGGCGTGGAACCATTTGCCGGACTGGTTCGGGGCGGCGCCGTGGGTGAGGTGGCCGCCGGCGTCCAGCGACATGCCAAGGATGGTGTCGCCGGGCTTCAGCAGCGCCTGGAAGACGCCCTGGTTGGCCTGCGAGCCGGAGTTCGGCTGGACGTTCGCAAAGCCGCAGTTGAACAGCTGCTTGGCACGGTCGATGGCGAGGTTTTCCGCCACGTCGACGAACTGGCAGCCGCCGTAGTAGCGCTTGCCCGGGTAGCCCTCGGCATACTTGTTGGTCATGACGGAGCCCTGCGCCTCCATCACGGCGCGGGAGACGATGTTTTCGGAGGCGATCAGCTCGATCTCATGCCGCTGGCGTCCGAGTTCCTGGGTCACGGCGCCGAACAGTTCGGGGTCGCGGGAGGACAGGGGTTCGGTAAAGAAGCCGGTGTCGCGGTGCGGGGCGTTCATGAGGTCCTCCGGGCCAGGGTGTGCGGGGCTATTTAGAGCATGGGGCGCGGTCGGGAAAGGCAAGAAAGCGACATGTCCCATGGTGGGGGCGAAATAATCTTACGCAGCGGAAACCGGGGGCGTGGATCGGAAACGGGCGCGCGTATCGGGCTTGAGTTCCGGGGCAGGGGCGGCAAGAGTACGGGACAGGCAGGAGGCACGGGCAGTGCGGATCAGGTTCACGGCATCGAAGGCCCCGGCGGCGGTGGCGGCGCATGCGGCGCTGACGGCGCGCTATGGCCAGGCGGATGTGCGGGTGGCCGAGGTGATCGTGGCCCTGGGGGGCGACGGGTTCATGCTGCAGACGCTGCATGCGGCGCATGGGCAGCGGTTGCCGGTCTACGGGATGAACTGCGGGACCATCGGGTTCCTGATGAACGCCTATGCGGTCGAGGACCTGCCGGACCGGCTGGCGGCAGCCGAAGAGACGGTGATCCATCCGCTGGCGATGCGGGCCGAGAACGCGCGGGGAAAGGTCACCGAGGCGCTGGCGATCAACGAGGTGTCCTTGCTGCGGCAGGGGCCGCAGGCGGCGAAGCTGCGGGTTTCCATCGACGGGCGGGTGCGGCTGGAGGAGCTGGTCTGCGACGGGGCGCTGGTGGCGACGCCTGCGGGGTCGACGGCCTACAACTATTCGGCCCACGGGCCGATCCTGCCCATCGGGTCGGATGTGCTGGCGCTGACCGCGATGTCGGCCTTCCGGCCCCGGCGCTGGCGGGGGGCGCTGTTGCCGTCCAATGCGGTGGTGCGGTTCGAGGTGGTCGAGGCGGAGAAACGGCCGGTGATGGCGGATGCGGACAGCCGGTCCTCGGTGCGGGATGTGGTCAGCGTCGAGGTGCGGTCGGAACCCACAGTGCGGCATCGGCTGCTGTTCGATCCCGGTCATGGGCTGGAGGAACGGCTGATCGGCGAGCAGTTCGTCTGAGGGTCAGCTCGTCGTTCGTCTTCGACTTCTCCTCGCAGGGGGCAGCGACGCGTGACAAAGTCATCGAGGAGCGGTCAGGAGGCCTTGGCGTTCCAGGCTTCGATCTTGCGGTAGAGGGTGGAGGGCGACACGTCCAGCACCCGGGCGGCCTTGGGGATTGAGCCGCCGTGCAGGGAGAGTGTCGCCTCGATCAACCGGCGTTCGGCTTCGGCCAAGGGCAGGCCCAGTAGGCTGTCGGCGGTCAGGGCGTCCGGTGAGGCCATGACGGCCACCGGTTCAGTGCCAGCGCTGCCTTCGTCCGCCAGACCGGGCGGGAGCATGTCGGGCGTGACCCAGCCGCCTTCGTTCAGCACCACGACGTTGCGCATCACGTTCAGAAGCTGACGGACGTTGCCGGGCCAGGGCAGGGACTGCATCAGCGACCGTGTCGCGTGGTCAAGGCCGTGAAAATCCCGACCCTCTTCCTGGGCAAAGCGGGCCAGTGCGGCTTCGGCGATTTCGATCACGTCCTGCCCGCGTTCGCGCAAGGGGGGCATGTGGATCGGGACGACGTAGAGACGGTAGTAAAGGTCCTCGCGGAAATGACCGCGGCGAACGGCGTCCAAGGGATCGCGGTTCGTGGCGCAGACGATGCGGACGTTGACCTTGCGCGGGCGCGTGGCGCCGACGGGCTGGACAGTCGAGGTCTGCAGGAAGCGAAGAAGCTTGGTCTGCAAGGCCGGGGCCATTTCGCAGATCTCGTCGAGGAACAGGGTGCCCCCATCGGCGGCGGTGGCGGCGCCCTGCTTGTCAGAAATCGCGCCGGTGAAGCTGCCCTTCATGTGGCCGAAGACCTCGGACTCCAGCAGGTCCTGCGGAATCGCGCCGCAGTTCAGGGCGATGAAAGGGCCAGAGGCGCGGTTGGAATTGGCATGAACCGCCAGGGCGCACAGTTCTTTCCCGGTGCCGCTTTCGCCGGTGATGAACACGGTTGCCATCGAACGGGCGACCGAGCCGATGGTGGAATGGATGCGCCGCATCGCGTCGGAGGTGCCGATGAAGCCCGAGCTTTCCGAGACTTCCGCCGGATCCCGGGTCTGGGTGGTCGAGCCGTTGTCGGGCTTTGCTGTTTCGCGCGGCGTGGCCTCGGCCAAGGCGTTCTGGACGGCCGACAGGAACCTGCCTTCGTCGAACGGCTTGACCAGGAAATCATGGGCCCCGGCCCGCATCGCCTCGACCGCGCGGTTGACCGAGCCGTTGGCGGTGATTGCGATGACCCGGGTTTCCGGTTGCAGCGCCTGGATTTCGCGCATCAGTTCCAGCCCGTCGCGGTCGGGCAGGATCAGGTCCAGCAGCACGACCATCGGCCGATGCGCGCGGAATTGCTGCAAACCGTCCTCGGCCGTGCCGGCCACGGCGACGCGGTGACCGGCGGTGGCAAGGATCGACCGGTAGACCATCTGCAAGGACAGCGTGTCTTCAACCAGAAGCACCGAAGGCCGCGTGAGGGGGGTTGCACCTTTCATCGGGTGGCACCGCCAGCGGGTCGGGTGCCGCGGATCAGCCGGATCAGGCTGGCCAGTTCAGATGCAAGCGGGGGCATCAGCCGGTCCAGCGCGTCCTGGTCCTGGCTGTGCGCGATGGCGTTCAGGTTTTCGGCCATCGTCTGCAGGGATATGGCACCGACCGAGCCCGAGAGCGAGATCAGCACATGGCTGCCCTCGCGCAGCGCCTTCCAGTTCCGCCCACCTGCCCCCGACAAAAGGCTGGTTTCGGTAGCCGTCAGGTCTTCCGTCAGGCGAGCAAGGAGCTCGACTGCAAGCTCGGGGCCGGTGATTTCCATCAGGTGGCTTAGCCGGGTGGGGTCGAAATCCATGAGGCCAGTCACCCCGACGGCCTGCGGTTCGGCCAGTCGGGCGGCAGTTTCCTCGATCAGGAGCAGGGCAGCCTGTTCGTCGGTCGAGGAGAGATAGGGGCGCAACCCCTCAACCGCCTGGCGGAGATTGGCCAGCGCCTGGGTCTTTCCACCCGCCAGTGTCACGCCCGAATCGTCCCGAAATGCGAAAGATGTCTTTGCATAATGCAAAGATTGCCGCAGATGGCAGCTTCTGTCCAGTAATCTTCGCTTTATTGGCGAGCGAGGCCCAGTGTTTGCAACGCAAGGGCAATTTCGTCCAGGATCGCGGGGTCGTCGATTGTGGCGGGCATCTTCCAGGGCTGGCTGTCGGCGATCTTGACCATCGTCCCGCGCAGGATCTTGCCAGACCGCGTCTTGGGCAGGCGGTCAACCACGACGGCCCGCTTAAAGTCAGCGACCGGGCCGATCTGGTCGCGGACCAGTTTCACGCATTCCTTGACGATCTCGTCATGCGGGCGGTTCGATCCTTTGTTCAGGCACAGGAAGCCCAGTGGGGACTGGCCTTTCAGGTCGTCCGCGACCCCGATGACGGCACATTCGGCGACGTCCTTGTGCGAGGCGAGGACCTCCTCCATCGCGCCGGTGGACAGGCGGTGGCCCGCGACGTTGATGACGTCATCGGTGCGGGCCATGATGTAGAGGTAGCCGTCGGCGTCGATATAGCCTGCGTCCCCCGTCTCGTAATAGCCGGGGAAGTGGTTGAGGTAGGACTTGCGGAAGCGGTCCTCGGCGTTCCAGAGCGTGGGAAGGGTGCCGGGGGGCAGGGGCAGCTTGATCGCGATGGCGCCAAGGGTGCCGGGGCTGACCGGGTGGCCGCCTTCGTCCAGGACCTGGACGTCGAAGCCGGGCATGGCGACGGACGGCGAGCCGATCTTGACCGGCAGGTGTTCGATGCCGAGCGGGTTGGCGGCGATGGCATAGCCGGTTTCGGTCTGCCACCAGTGGTCAATGACCGGGACCTTCAGGTGGTTCTGCGCCCAGTGGATCGTGTCGGGATCGGCGCGTTCTCCGGCGAGGTAGAGGGCCTGGAGGGTGGGGAGTTTCGGGACGAGTTTGCCCTCGGGGTCGTCGCGCTTGATGGCGCGGAGCGCGGTGGGGGCGGTGAAGAAGGCGTGGACCTTGTGTTCGTTGATGACGCGCCAGAAGGCGGCGGCGTCGGGGGTGCCGACGGGTTTGCCTTCGTAGACGACGGTGGTGCAGCCGGCGATGAGGGGGGCGTAGCAGATGTAGCTGTGACCGACGACCCAGCCCACGTCACTGGCGGCCCAGAACACGTCGCCCGCGCCGCAGTTGTAGATCGCGCGCATGGTCCAGTTCAGCGCGACAAGATGCCCGGCGGTGGGGCGGACGACGCCCTTGGGCGCGCCGGTCGTGCCGGAGGTGTAGAGGATATAGGCCGGGTGGTTGCCGGCGACGGGGGTGCAGTCGGCGGGGGTGACGCCGTACTGAAATTCGTGCCAGGCGACGTCGCGGCCTTCGGTGAGTTTGGCAACCTCTTGTTCGCGCTGGAAGATCACGCAGAAGTCGGGCTTGTGGCTGGCTTGGTCGATTGCGGCGTCGAGGAGGGGTTTGTAGTGGACGACGCGGGAGGGTTCGATGCCGCAGGAGGCCGCGATGATCGCCTTGGGGGCGCAGTCGTCGATGCGGACGGCAAGTTCATGGGCCGCGAAGCCGCCGAACACGACCGAATGGATGGCACCCAGGCGGGCGCAGGCGAGCATCGCCTCCAACGCCTCGGGGACCATTGGCATGTAGATGATGACGCGGTCGCCTTTTTCGACGCCTTTGGCTTTCAGCGCCCCGGCCAGGCGGGAGACGCGGTCCTGCAGTTCGGCGTAGGTGATGACGTGTTTCGTGCCGGTGACGGGACTGTCGTGAATGATCGCGGGCTGCTTGCCGCGCCCGGCGATGACGTGGCGGTCGACGGCGTTCCAGCAGGTGTTCACTTCCGCGTCGGTGAACCATTCGTAGAGGGGGGCGCGGCTGTCATCGAGCGCCTTGCTGGGCCGTTTCACCCAGTCGATGCCGTTCGCCGCGGTCAGCCAGAAGCCTTCCGGGTCGTTCTGCCACTGCTGATAGACCTGTGCGTAGCTCATCGCGATCTCCCCCCGCTGATGCACTGAAGGGTTCGTATGCGATGGGATGCCGGTCGCGCAACGGTGTTACCGGTAGCAGGGTGCGACAGATTTGCAGAATTTGCGGTTAGCGGACGCCAAAATTTGCAAATAACGCCAACAAGCAAGGAGCGGATGGCCTGATCCGCCGAGTTTGCAAAACCTGCGCTCGGACGATTCGCCCGCCTGCGACCTCGTCACTCGTCGCCTGGCTTCTGCGACGAGAAGACGAAGTCGAACGAGGAGCGGTCAGCCGTAATGCGCGACCGGGGTTCCGGCGATGGCTGACATGTTCAGCAGGCCGCGCGCGGTGATGGCGGGGGTGACGACGTGGGCCTTGTTGCCCATGCCCATCAGGATCGGGCCGACCTCAAGGCCCCCCGCCTTGACCTTCAGGATGTTGCGAACGCCCGAGGCGACTTCGGAGGACGCAAACACAAGGACGTTCGCCGCGCCTTCGTAGCGCGAGCCGGGAAGAAGCCTGTCGCGGATCGACTGGTCCAGGGCGGCGTCGATGTTCATCTCGCCTTCGTAGGCAAAGTCGGGCTCCCGTTGGTCGAGCATCTCCAAAGCGTCGCGCATCCGGCGGGCAGAGGCGGTGTCCATGTTGCCGAACTGGCTTTGGGTGCAGAGCGCGATCTTGGGGGCCAGGCCAAAGCGGCGGACGTGGCGGGCGGCGCCGATCACCGTCTCCATGATCTGTTGCGGGGTCGGTTCGGGGTGGACATGGGTGTCGGCGATGAAGAGGGGGCCGTCTTCGAGGATCATCAGCGACAAAGCCGCGACAGGGTGGAGGCCGTTTCGAGCCAGGATCTGGCGGACATAACCCAGGTGCCAGTTGAACTGGCCGAAGGTGCCGCAGATCAGGCTGTCGGCTTCGTCGCGGTGAACCATGATGGCGCCGATGGCGGTGGTGTTCGTCCGCATCACGGCGCGGGCGGTGTCGGGCGTCACCCCGCGCCGCGCCATCAGCTCGTGGTAGGTGCCCCAGTAGTCGCGGTAGCGGTGGTCGTTTTCGGGGTTCACCAGATGGAAATCGCGGCCCGGGCGGATCGGCAGGCCGAAGCGTTCGCAGCGCGCCTCGACCACTTCGGGGCGGCCGATCAGGATGGGCTGGTCGTTGGTTTCCTCCAGCATCGCGTTCGCCGCGCGGAGGACGCGCTCATCTTCACCTTCCGCAAAGACGATGCGGCGGGCGGCCATCTTCGAGGCCTCGAACACCGGGCGCATCAGGAGGGCGGACTTGAAGACCGACCCGTCGAGGTTGCGCTTGTAGGCGTCAATGTCGGCGAGCGGGCGGGTCGCGACGCCCGTCTCCATCGCGGCCCTGGCGACGGCGCTGGCGACGACGCCGATCAGGCGCGGGTCGAAGGGTTTGGGGATCAGGTAGTCGGGGCCGAAGCTGAGCGTCTCGCCCCGATAGGCTGCGGCGGCCTCGGCGCTGGTGGTGGCGCGGGCCAGTGCAGCGATGCCTTCAATGCAGGCCAGTTCCATCGCATCGTTGATGGTGGTGGCACCTACATCCAGCGCGCCGCGGAAGATGAAGGGGAAGCAGAGGACGTTGTTGACTTGGTTCGGGAAGTCACTGCGGCCCGTGGCGATGATCGCGCCGGGGGCGACCTTGCGCGCCTCATCGGGCAGAATCTCGGGCGTGGGGTTCGCCAAAGCGAAGATGATCGGGTTCGGGGCCATGGTCTGGACCATCTCCGGGGTCAGGACTCCGGGACCCGAGAGCCCGAGGAAGAGGTCGGCCCCCTTGATGACATCGGCCAGCGTCGCGGGTTTGTCGCCTTGGGCGAAGGCGGCCTTCTGCTGAGTCATCTGCTCGGCCCGGCCGTGGTAGACGAGGCCCTCAAGGTCGCAGAGCCAGACGTTCTCGCGCTTCACGCCCAGCTTCACCAGCATCTCCAGGCATGCGATGCCCGCGGCCCCGCCGCCGGTGGAGACGACCTTGATGTCGCCGAAGGTCTTGCCCGCAACGATCATCGCGTTGGTTGCCGCGGCGCCGACGACGATTGCCGTTCCGTGCTGGTCGTCGTGGAAGACGGGAATGTTCATCCGCTCGCGGCACAGCTTTTCGACGATGAAGCAGTCAGGGGCCTTGATGTCCTCAAGGTTCACCGCGCCGAAGGAGGGTTCCAGCGCGCAGACGATTTCAGCCAGCTTGACCGGGTCGGGTTCGTTCACCTCGATGTCGAAGCAGTCGATGTTGGCGAATTTCTTGAAAAGGACGGCCTTGCCTTCCATCACCGGCTTGGAGGCGAGCGCGCCGATGTTGCCAAGGCCAAGGACGGCTGTGCCGTTCGAGATGACCGCGACGAGGTTGCCCTTGGAGGTGTAGCGCGAGGCAGTTGACGGGTCGGCCTTGATCTCCAAACAGGCTTCGGCGACGCCGGGGGAATAGGCGCGGGCGAGGTCGCGGCCGTTCGCGAGGGGCTTTGTGGCGCGAATCTCCAGTTTCCCGGGCTTCGGAAACTCATGGTAGTCCAGCGCTGCCTGCCGTGCTGCCTGTTTCGCCTCGTCCAGCCGATCGTCCATCTGTCCCCTCCTCAAGATGGTTTAACGTTGAACCATCTTATCCCTGGCCGGGTTTGGCCCGACCTTGCGGTCCCACAATGCCTGCATTTGCGGGTTATGGAAATCGTGGAAAACCCGCAAGCGCTTTTCGGCTTTGCAAGCGAGTGATGGCGCTGGTTGGGATAAGGAGTATACTGTTCTCGACGATAACTTGCCATTTCTGCCGTTTTTTCTAGACGATTGCCATAAACAGTATACTTTTATGCGTCATGTCGCGCACCAGTCATCGCACCCGCATTCATGAGGCCCTCCGCCTGCGCCTGTTGCGCGGCGAGGTGGGGCCGGATGCGCGCCTGGTCGACCATGCCATCGCCGCCGAACTGGGGGTCAGCCGAATGCCGGTGCGCGAGGCGCTGATGCAACTGGTCTCGGAAGGGTATCTGGAAAGCACCAGTCGGGGATTCGCCCTGCCGAACCTTTCGCCGGACCGGATTGCCGAGGTCTTCACCTTGCGGCGGCTGCTTGAACCCCATGCGGTGACCTGCGTGGCGCGGGACAGGACGGGGGATGACCTTGCTGGGATGCGCGCGAGCTTGGAAGTGGCCGAGCGCGCGGGGGCGGACGTCGCGTCGTTTCACCGGGGGTCCGAGGCGTTTCGGAATGCCTGGCTGGGGGCGGTCCGGAACGGTGAGCTTCGCCATGCGATCCAGCGCTATTCCGGTCAGGTGCAGTCGGTGCGCTTTGCGACCCTGCCGGACCCTGCGGCGCGGCTCACGATCATCGGCGGCCTGCAGGCGCTGCTTCATGCCTTCGAGGCACAGGACGGTCCTCGCGCCGCCGATCTGATGCTGCGCTTCATCTACGACGCCGAAACTGCCTATCATCGCATTGAGGAGAGATCATGACTCAGGACATCCGCGCCGAGATCCGGCTGCCGACGCAGGAGCTGCGGGACGACCTGCCGTTCTACACGAACACGCTGGGCTTTCGGCTGGACATGATCTTTCCGGCCGACAATCCCTCGGTGGCGGTGCTGTCGGGCCATGGGGTGCGGCTGCGGATCGAGAAAGGGGCGGCGGAGGCCCCCGGAACGCTGCGCATCCTGACCGATGATCCGGGGTTTGCGGGGGGCGCGAAGTCTCTGACAGCGCCGAACGGGACGAAGGTGGAGATCGACGAGCTGAATCCCCCGGTCGTGACGCCGGTGACAGAACATGCCTTCGTCGTGCGGCGGCTGGCGGATCAGGCGCCCTGGGTGATCGGGCGGGCAGGGATGGAGTATCGCGACCTGGTGCCCACGCGGCTGGGCGGCGCGATGATCGCCAGCCACATCCGGGTGCCCGACGGGCCGGTGCCGGACATGGTGCATTTCCACAAGGTGGGCTTCCAGCTGATCTTCTGCGTTGCGGGCTGGGTGGATGTTCTTTATGAAGATCAAGGCGGTATCCGCCGCATCCACGCCGGGGACTGCTTCATCCAGCCGCCGGGCATCCGCCACAAGGTGTTGCATTCCGAGGGCGTGCAGGTGGTGGAGATCGGTGTGCCCGCCGAACATGTGACCGAGATTGACCACGAGATGCAGCTGCCCACCCCGCACTTCCGGCCCGAGCGGGAGTGGGAGGGGCAGCGGTTCGTCCATGACATCGGGAAGGATGGCGTCTTCAAACCCTTCCGTATCCCCGGTTTCGAGGCGCGGGATACCGGGATCATGGCGGCGACGAAGGGTGTCGCCTCGGTCATGGTGGCGCGGTCCAAGGGCGTGGCGCCGTGGACGGTGCATGAGGGGGATATCCTCTTCACCTTCGTGATGCAGGGCGGGATGACGCTGGAGGGCGAGGGAAAGGACCCGTTCCGCCTGTCGCCGGGGGATGCCTTCGTGATCCCGCCCGGGATGGCGACGCGGTATTCCGAGGCGACGGAGGACCTGGAGCTGCTGGAGGTGACGCTGCCCGGCAATCCGGCGACGCGGGTGGTGTGACGCCTCCTCGTGCGCCTTCGGCTTCTCGTCGGGGGCGCGCGCGAGGAGGAGACGGAGGCGAACGACGAGCACACCCGGCTTGCGGAAATCGGCGGGCGGCTTCACACTCTGACCAAATGGTCAAACAGGGGGTGGCGATGACGCTTCTTCAGGCGGCGACGGCGGTCAGGGAACGGGCGTATGCGCCCTATTCGCGGTTCAAGGTGGGCGCGGCCCTGCGGTCAACCTCTGGCGCGGTGCATGTCGGCTGCAATGTCGAGAACGTGGCCTATCCGGAAGGCACATGTGCCGAGGCCGGGGCCATCGCGGCGATGATCGCAGCGGGGGATACCCGGATCGCCGAGGTCTGCGTGATCGCCGACAGCCCGGACCCGGTGCCGCCCTGCGGCGGATGCCGCCAGAAGATCGCGGAGTTTGCCGGGCAGGAGGTGAAGGTCACGCTGTGCACGACGGACGGCAAGGAGAAGGTGATGACGGTGGCCGAGCTTTTGCCGGGCGTCTTCACGGCGGCCCATATGGAACGGACATGAGCGACGCCCGCAGCATCATCGCGCGGGTGCGGGATGGCGGGAAACCCTCGGTCGAGGAGTTGCGCTGGTTCGCCATGGGGTTGGCCTCGGGCGCGGTGACGGATGCGCAGGCTGGGGCTTTCGCAATGGCGGTGCTGCTGAAAGGCCTGTCCGAGGAGGGCCGGGTGGCCCTGACGCGGGGCATGCGCGACAGCGGGAAGGTGCTGGAGTGGGACCTGCCCGGCCCGGTGGTGGACAAGCATTCGACGGGCGGGATCGGGGATTGCACGTCCTTGCTTCTGGCCCCCGCTCTGGCGGTGTGCGGGGCCTATGTGCCGATGATCTCGGGCCGGGGGCTCGGCCATACCGGCGGCACGCTGGACAAGCTGGAGGCGATCCCGGGGTTCCGGACCGGGCTGACGGAAGCGGCCCTGCGGAAGCAGATGGCAGAGGTGAAATGCGCAATCGTGGCGGCCTCCAGCGACCTGGCCCCGGCGGACCGGCGGCTTTATGCGATCCGCGATGTGTCGGCGACGGTGGAGTCGATCGATCTCATCACGGCGTCGATCCTGTCGAAGAAGCTGGCGGCGGGGCTGGAGGCGCTGGTGCTGGACGTCAAGTGCGGCAGCGGCGCGTTCATGAAGACGGCCGAGCAGGCCGAGGCGCTGGCGCGGTCGCTGGTCAAGACCGCGCAGGGGGCGGGGTGCATGACCTCGGCGCTCATCACCGACATGTCGCAGCCCCTGGCGACGGCGGCGGGCAATGCGCTGGAGGTGATCGAGGTGATGGAGACGCTGACCGGGACTTCGGTCAACGCGGCCTTGTGGGACGTGACCGTGGCGCTGGGTGGCGAGGTGCTGGCGCTGGCGGGGCTTGCCTCGGACGCCAGCGATGGCGAGGGGCGGATCGCCCAAGCGCTGGAATCGGGTGCCGCAGCGGAGTGTTTCGGGCGGATGGTCGTGGCGCAGGGCGGACCTGCGGATTTCGTGGAACGCTGGCCGGACCGGTTGCCCTCGGCCCCCGTGATGATGGAAGTGCCGTCGCTGCACGACGGGTTTGTCGCGCGGATCGACGGCGAGGCGCTGGGGCTGGCCGTGGTGCATCTGGGCGGCGGACGGTTGCGCGAAGGCGACCGGGTCAACCCCTCGGTCGGGCTGTCGGATCTGGCCGGGATCGGTGAGGAGACGGGCGAGGGTGTGCCCTTGGCGATGGTCCATGCAGTGACTGAAGACGCTGGCCGCGCGGCGGTTGCGGCCGTGCAGGCGGCCTATGGGATCGTGCCGGACTTGCCCGACGAGCCCGCGCTGATACAGAAAAGGATCGGCTGATGGCGCGCGCTTTCCTGGTGGTGATGGATTCCGTCGGCTGCGGCGGCGCGCCCGATGCGGCGGCTTTCGGGGATGAAGGCTCGAACACGCTGGGCCATATCGCGGCGGCCTGTGCGGAAGGTCGGGCGGAGGTCGGGCGGTCGGGGCTGTTGAAGATGCCGAACCTCGACCGGCTGGGGCTGGGCGCGGCGATCCGGCTGGCCTCCGGGGCGGCGACGCCGGGGCTGGCGGCGGTGCCGGAGGGGCTGTGGGGAGCCGCGACCGAGGTGTCGCGCGGCAAGGATACTCCGTCCGGACATTGGGAGCTGGCAGGGGTGCCGGTGCCCTGGGACTGGACCTATTTTCCCGACACGGTGCCTGCTTTTCCTGAGGACATCGTGGCCGAGGTCTGCCGCTTGGCCGGGACCGACGGCATTCTTGGGAACTGTCATGCGTCGGGTGTGCCGATCATCGCCGAGCATTGCGAGGAGCATCTGCGGACAGGGTGGCCGATCTGCTACACGAGCGCGGACAGCGTGTTTCAGATCGCCTGCCATGAAGAGGCCTTCGGGCTGGAGCGTCTTCTGAAGCTGTGCAAGGACCTGGCGCCGATGCTGCATGCCAGGAAGGTCGGGCGGGTCATCGCGCGGCCGTTCACGGGCACGCCGGGCAACTTCAAGCGGACCTCGAACCGCAAGGATTTTGCCATCGAGCCGCCGTCGCCGACGCTTCTGGACTGGGTGGCGGGGGCTGGGCGGGCGACGCACGGGATCGGCAAGATCGGCGACATCTTTTCGATGCGGGGGATCGGACAGCTGCACAAGGGCAAGTCTGATGCTGATCTTTTCGAACATCTCGTCCGGCTTGGGGCCGAGGCGGAGGAGGGCAGCTTGACCTTTGCGAACTTCGTGGAGTTCGACACGCTGTATGGTCACCCGCGCGACGTGGCGGGCTATGCCCGCGCGCTGGAGTGGTTCGACGCGGGCCTGCCCCGGTTTTTCGCAAATCTGCGACCGGGGGACCTGGCGATCTTCACGGCAGATCACGGCAATGACCCGACCTTCCGGGGGACGGAGCATACGCGGGAACGGGTGCCGGTGGTGGGCTGGGGTGCGGGTCTGCGCGAGGTCGGTTTGTGCGGATTCGTGGATGTGGGGGCATCGGTGGCGGCGCATCTGGGGGTGATGGCCAAGGGGCCCGGACGGAGTTTCCTGTGACCACCCCCGGGGGCGCTTCGCCCCCCGGACCCCCAGAGGATATTTGTAGACAGAAAATGGGGATGGCATGAGCGGATTGCCGAAGGTCGAGCTGCATCTGCACCTGGAGGGGGCGGCCCCGCCGGCCTTCATCGCGGGGCTGGCGAAGGAGAAGCATCTGGATATATCCGGCGTGTTCGATGCCGCTGGAAACTACCGCTACAAAGACTTCTGGGATTTCCTGAAGGTCTACGAGGCGGCGACCTCGGCGCTGCAGTCTCCGCGCGACTATCAGCGGCTGACCCTCGCGGTGCTGGAGGAATCCGCAGCCTCGGGCGTGGTCTATTCCGAGACCTTCCTGTCGCCCGATTTCTGCGGCGGGCGCGATGTCGGGGCCTGGCGGGAATACCTGCATGCGATGCGGGAGGCGGCGGATCAGGCGGAGCGCGATCTGGGGATCACGCTGCGGGGGATCATCACCTGCATCCGGCATTTCGGACCCGAGAAGGCGCGGGAGACGGCGCGCTGTGCCGCGGAAACGGCAGGGGACTGGATCGTCGGCTTCGGCATCGCGGGGGACGAGAAGGTGGGGGCGCCCAAGGATTTCCGCTGGGCCTTCGACTGCGCGCGGGAGGCGGGGTTGCGGCTTACGGCGCACGCGGGGGAATGGGGTGGGCCGGAGTCTGTGCGCGATGCAGTGCGCGACCTGGAAGTGGAGCGGATCGGGCATGGGGTGCGGGCAATCGAGGACCTCGCGCTGGTGGATGAGCTGGCCGAGAAGGGGATCGTGCTGGAGGTCTGTCCGGGGTCGAACGTGACGCTGGGGGTCTACAAGAGCTTCCGCGATCATCCGATCCATGAACTCGACCGGCGGGGGGTGAAGGTCACCGTCAGCACCGACGATCCGCCCTTCTTTCACACCACGATGGCGCGGGAATATGAGGAGCTGCACCGGGCCTTCGACTGGGACGAGGGGCAATTCCGGCGGATTGCGCGCCAGTCGCTTGACGCGGCCTTTTGTGACGCGGATACCAAGGCGAGGATCGGAAAGCGCTTGGAGGCCTGAAATGCTGGATCACCTGACCGTCGTGTCGCACCCGCTGGTCCAGCACAAGCTGACCCTGATGCGCGAGAAGGACACCTCGACCGCGTCGTTCCGCAAGCTGCTGCGCGAGATCAGCCTGCTTCTGGCCTATGAGGTCACGCGGGAACTGCCGATGACCACCAAGCGGATCGAGACGCCGCTGGAGGAGATGGACGCGCCCATGATCGAGGGCAAAAAGCTGGCGCTCGTCAGCATCCTGCGGGCGGGGAACGGGCTTCTGGACGGAATCCTAGAGCTGATCCCGGCGGCGCGGGTGGGGTTCGTCGGGCTTTACCGCGACCCCGAGACGCTGCAGCCGGTGCAATACTACTGCAAGCTGCCCGAGCACATGGAGGACCGGATCGCCATTGTCGTCGATCCAATGCTGGCCACGGGGAACTCGTCTGCGGCAGCGGTGTCGCTGCTGAAGAAGGCGGGGGCAAAGCAGATCCGGTTCCTCTGCCTGCTTGCGGCTCCGGAAGGGATTGCCCGGATGAAAGAGGCGCATCCGGATGTGCCGATCGTCACGGCGGCGGTCGACAGCCACCTGAACGACCACGGCTATATCGTGCCGGGCCTTGGCGATGCCGGGGACCGGATGTTCGGGACCAAGTGATGCGCGCGGTCCTGGCTGCGGGCCTGATCCTTGGTCTTGTCGGACCGGCCCCGGCCCGGGAACCGTTGCGTCCGGCGGAACTGCCGCCGCCGGGATACGCTGGGCAGCAATATGTCGATTCGAAGGGCTGCATGTTCGTGCGGGCCGGGAGCGGCGGAGAAGTCGTCTGGGTGCCACGGGTATCGCGGGAAGGCTCGCCGATCTGCAGCAACCCGCCTTCGGGCAGGCGGGTGCCGGTGGCAGAGGAGACGGGCGCCACGACCTATGCCCCAGACGACCAACCAGCTGCCGCATCGGCCGACCCGTCAGCACCCGCCGCGCCCGGCGGCTATTTCGTGGCGGTCGGCAGCTTTGGCGTGGCGGCGAATGCGGACCGGGCGGAAAAGACCTTGCGCGCGCTGGGGTATCAGGCTGTCCGTGGCCAGTTGCAGGGTGGCAGCTCGACCTTGATCACGGTCTTTGCCGGACCGTTTGCCGATGCCTCGGCGGCGAGCGAGGCACGCATGGCCCTGCGCGGGAACGGCTATCCCGATGCCATCGTGATGGGCCCCTGACGCGGCCCGAGCTTTGGCCGAGCCTGTCTGACTCTAGCCGCCGCAGATGCCCTGCAGCGCGACCCAGGATTCGTCCGGGATCAGCGGCGAAGGGGAAAGCCCCTTGTAGGGATCGCCCGCCGCAAGACCGGCGGTCGTTTTCCCGTCCGGATCAATCGCAAGGGCGTAGGGCGTCACGGGGATCTGCGCCGCCTCGAACGCGGCAAGCACCGAAGCGTCGGGCAGGGCGAGGGGGGCGGTCCGCAGCAGCGCCTCGCCATAGCCCGCGATGGCCTCGTCCGGCAAGGCGGCGGTCGTCAAGAGCTGCAGCGTCGCGCGCAGGCCTGCATGTTCCAGCATCGGGATGATCGGGTCCTCGGCCCGCGCCCGCAGCCGTTCGACCAGCGCCGCACCGGCCACGGCCTCGGGGCCATTGGCCTGCTCGATCATTCGGCGCGGCAGGACGATCACATCGCCGGGAAGGTGGAGCGGCTGCTCGACCCCTTCCGGCATGACGTAGAGAATGGGCGTGTCGACGGGTCCGAAGACCCGTTCGGACACGCTGGCCAGCGCCTGCAGGCCGAACTGGTTGCTGCAGTTGGCGCCGGTGACCCGGGCCAGATCGTCCAGCGCGCGCTGGCCAAGATCGGCGCGCTGCGCAGGGGGCACGACCGAAGCGGTGTGCCGGACCAGGGCTCCGGGCAGCCAGAAGACGCCGATGGCCAGCACTGCAAGCGTCGTCCCGGTCAGCAGCACGCCGCGCAGCCGGCCGGGGCGGGCGGTTGCGGCCTGCACCGCGTGACGCACCGCGCCAAGCGCCGCGATCATTTCGGGGTCGGTCAATTCCAGGCTTTCGCTGGCATCCACCCCCGGTGCAAAGATCGGAGGCTCTTCGCCCTTGTTGATGCGTTCAATCGCAGGAAGCGACCAGTGACTGATCGCAGTGCCGCTTTTCGGATCGGACAGGACCAGGGTTGCATCGCCAAAGCGCACCAGGACATCGCGGCGCTGATCTTGCGGCGTCTCACGCCACAGCCCGCCGCATTCCAGCCTTTGATACTTCTTCAACGCCGTCATTGGCCGGAGTGTCTCTGCCTGTTTGCCCGCAACTCTATCCGGCCCGGCGGGCGCCGACAATGACCCCCGGGCTGCCCGTCGCCCCGAAGGTGCATCCGCGACCGGGATTTGTCGCTTTGCGTCGCGTTCGGACTGGCGACGGGCGGGCAAGCCCGGCATCTAGGGCCGATGAGACTCTGGACCGGGCGATGAGCACAGCGCAGAACCGAACCCTGGCCGCCTTTGGCGCGGTGCTGATCTATGCCTGTGTCATTGCGTTCACCGACAACTACGTCCGGGTGATCGCGCGGGATGCCGGGCTTTGGCAGTTCCATGCCACGCGGACCTTGATGGCCTTCGTGATCCTCGCGCTGGTTGCGGTACCCCTTGGCTTGCAGCTGCGCCCCAAGCGGCCCCGCGCGGTGCTGGCGCGGTCCGCGATCCACGGCGCGGCCATGGTGATCTACTTCGGCGCACTTGCGTTTCTGCCGGTGGCGCAGGTCGCGGCGGGTCTGTTCACGGCACCGATTTTCGTGCTGCTGATCCAGCGGTCTCTTTACGGTCAGGCCATCAGCGGCGTGCAGGTGCTGGCGGTCTTTGTCGGCTTTGTCGGCGTCGTCCTTGTGCTTGGGCCAGAGGCGATGTCGGGCGCGACGCTCGCGGCCCTGCTGCCGATCATTGCCGGGGCCTTGTACGCGATGGGCAACATCGCCACCCAGCGCTGGTGCGCGGGGGAAAGCGCCGAGACGGTGGTGGCGGGTTTCTTCGGGATGCTGGGCGTGATCGGACTGGTCGGGATGGCGGTCCTCTGGGCCTTTCCGCTGCCGGTGCCCGAGGGCCCGGAAGGGTTCCTGCAACGCGGGCCCGTTTGGCCGACGGGGGAGTTCCTGTGGTGGACCTTCGTGCAGGCAGCCGGGTCGCTTCTGGGGGTCGGGATGATCGTGAAGGCCTACCAGATTGCCGAGGCGTCCCGGGTTTCGGTCTTCGAGTATGTCATTCTCCCCGCCTCGGCCGCCTGGGGCCTGATCCTGTGGGGCGAGCGGCTTACCTGGATCGCCATCGCGGGCATGGGGCTGATCGTCGTGGCCGGGGTGCTGATCGCCCGCCCGGCCCGCGAACCGTCGCTGGATCAGTCGCCCACCGCCTCGCGCCAGTGACGGCGGCAGAGGCTGACGTAGGTCTCGTTCCCGCCGATCACCACCTGCTCGCCATCCTTCAGCGCGCGCCCGTCCGGGCCACGGCGGATGACCATGGTGGCCTTTTTGCCGCAGTGGCAGATCGTGCGGACCTCGCGCATCTCGTCGGCCCAGGCGAGGAGGGCGGCCGAGCCGGGAAACAGGTTGCCCTGAAAGTCGACACGCAGGCCATAGCACATGACCGGGACGCCAAGGTCATCGACGGCGCGGGCCAGTTGCCAGACTTGCGGTTTGGACAGGAATTGTGATTCGTCGATGAAGACGCAGGCCACGGGGCCCTTGGCGAAGCGCGCCTTCAGCTTTTCGAACATGTCCTCATCGGGGCCGAAAGTATCCGCATCCTCGCCGATGCCGATGCGGCTGGCGATCCGGCCCTGTCCGGCGCGGTTGTCGAATTGCGCGGTGATGAGATAGGTCTGCATGCCGCCCTCGCGGTAGTTGTGCGAGGCCTGCAGAAGCGAGGTCGATTTCCCCGCGTTCATCGTCGAGTAGTGGAAGTAAAGCTTTGCCATGGGGCGAAGCCCTAGCCGATCACCGGGCCGCGCTGCAAGTCATGGACCTGCAGACACTGCCCGACGACGACGGATACTGGCACCGGGTAGGCCATGCGGGCCCGTTACTGTCACCTGCGGATACTGCCGCACACTTGTTACGGAACACGGGCCCGCCGCGTTTCGGCGCCGCCGTCAGCCTGTGTCAGGCTGATGCGGCGGGCCCCACCCCTACCGGCGCTGGGGACGCCGGCCACTCGCTACACGTTCCGGCATGACCGGAACATCTTTATAAATGACAAAGGGTTCCCATCCGATTAATGGGAAAAAAACGGCGGGTTTCCCCGGCAGTGACCCGGGGTCAGGCGAGTGGAGAGAGTGCATGTCGGTCGAGTCCTACCTCAAGAAGCACACCGAGGCGCTGGTCAAGGATGTGGGAATCGAAGCCGCTTGCGAGATTACCGGCAAGTCCAAGGCGACGCTGGGACGCTATTATTCGGACAGCGGCGAACATGACGACCGGTTCATGCCGATCGACGTCGTTGCCGCACTGGAGGAAGCAAGCCGGTTTCCCCATGTCACGGCGGCGCTGGCCGATCTGCGGGGGATCACGCTGTCCTATGACGGCGAGAAGCGCAACGCGACTTCGTCGGGGGTCAATCAGGACGTGGTCGCGCTGGCGCAGCGGTTCGGGATGCTGATGGCCGAGTACAACCAGGCCATCGGCGACGGGAAGATCTCGATCAACGAGGCGAAGCGCCTGCTGCGCGAGACGCTGGCAATCCAGCAGGTGCTGCTGGAGATGAAGCTGAACCTGGAAGAGGAAGCGGGCTGAGGGATCAGCCCGCCGTCAGGTTCTAGCGCGCGTCGCGCCGCGGGGCGAAGCTGCCGCCCTGCGGTTTGCCCTGACCCTGGGCCTGCCGTTGGCCGCCGGGCTTGCCTTGACCCTGCGGGCGTCCCTGGCCCGGCTTGGCCGGACCGCGGGCGCCTTGCGGCTTGGCCGTCAGCTTCTGGCCCTGGCGTCCGCCGTTGCCTTGCCGCTGGCCCCGGTTCTGGCCGGGCTTTGGCGCAGCTGCCACCACGTCAGCGGCCCAGGGCGCACCGCCCACGACCGGCAGCGGCTTTTTCAGCATCTTCTCGATGGCCTGCAGCTCGCCCATTTCCGCCGGAGCGCAGAAGCTGATCGAGGACCCCTCGGCCCCCGCCCGTGCAGTGCGGCCGATGCGGTGGACATAGTTTTCCGGCACGTTCGGCATGTCGAAGTTGTAGACGTGGCGCACAGTCGGGATGTCGATCCCCCGCGCGGCAACGTCGGTCGCGACCAGCACGTCCAGTTCGCCGGCCTTGAACTCGCCCAGCGTCCGGTCGCGCTGGTTCTGGCTCTTGTTGCCGTGGATCGAGCCGACCTTGAAGCCCCAGGTCGCCAGCAGCTTCATCAGCTTTTCCGACCCGTGTTTGGTGCGACCGAAGACCAGAGCCTGCTCGCCCGGGTGCTTCTTCAGATACTCTTCCAGCAGCTTCGCCTTGTCGCCGTTCGGGATGTAATGGACACCCTGGCTGATCCGCTCCACCGGCTTGCCGGGGGGTGCCACTTGGACGCGGATCGGGTTGCGCAGGTAGGTGTCGGCGATTTCCTCGATGTCCTTGGGCATCGTCGCGCTGAACAGCAGCGTCTGGCGCTTCAGCGGGATGTGCTTGGCGATCTTCCGCAGGGAATGGATGAAGCCCATGTCCAGCATGTGGTCGGCTTCGTCCAGGACGAGGTAGCCGCATTTCTCCAGGCTCACGTCGCCGCGTTCCAGCAGGTCGATCAGGCGGCCCGGGGTTGCGACCAGCACGTCGGTGCCCTTGGACAGGGCCTGGGCCTGCTTGAACAGCGATGCGCCGCCGACGACCATGGTGATCTTGACTGCGGTGCCCTTGGTGAAGACCTCGAAGTTGTCCTTGATCTGGCCGATCAGCTCGCGCGTGGGCGCAAGGATCAGCGCGCGGACGTTCTTCGGTCCCGGCGGGTGGCCGACGTCGAGAAGACGGTGGAGTAGCGGAAGCCCGAAAGCGGCGGTCTTGCCGGTGCCGGTCTGGGCCAGGCCCATCAGGTCGCGGCCTTCCATGATGTGCGGGATCGCTTGCGCCTGGATCGGCGTGGGGGTCTTCAGCGTGGTCTTTTCCAGCGCTTTCAGGATTTTCGGCGACAGGCCGAGGTCGGCAAAAGTGGTCATGGGTGTTCCCAATCTACAGAGGGCCTGCGACCCTCGCCCCGGACCTTTGCCCGTGACCGTGCCGCAAGCGGCGCCCCTGCGTGACTGTGGGAACCAGAATGTCCGGGCCTTTCGGTGCTCACGCGGCACGGGCATCGGACAGGGGGCAAATGGGCGCTTTGGCGGGCCAAGTCAAGACAAACCGTCCGGTACGCAAGGGCTGGACCTCTTGCCTGCACGCGCGTATCACTTGCCGCGTCAAGCCTGACAGTCATCCGCGCCCCCTTCAGGGCGATGGATCTGCCGCCAGACCAATTAGAAAACACCTTCCTATCAACGACTTGCCCCGGGTGCTGCCGATCATGCCGAAATTTCATCGAATTGCCGCCCTTTGCGTGATGGCTGCCGCTACGGCATGGATCGCCACCGGAGAGTTTTCGTCGGTGGGCAGTGCGCAGACCTCCGAGGGTCAGGAATCCCCTACGTCCGAGGTGGCGCCGGTCGAGAATGCGCCGCTGGTCCGTACCGTTTCGGCGGTGGAGCCGGTCTTTGTCGACCATGCCCGCGCCATCCGGCTGTCGGGCATTACCGAGGCCGACAAGCGCGTGGAACTGGCCGCGCGGGCCGAGGGGGTCATCGCGTCCTTGTCGATGACGAAAGGCGGCATGGTCGAAGCCGGGGCCGTGGTGATGGAGTTGGAGGGGCCCGAGACGCTGGCCCAGGAAGAGATCGCCCGCATCGCGCTGGAGCAGAAAGAGCGTGACCTCGCCGTGGCGCAAAAGCTGTTCGAAGGCGGCAGCACCTCGGAATCGAACCTCACCAATGCCCGGTCCGCCCGCGATGCTGCGCAGGCCGAGTTGAACCGCGCCCGTGCGGCGGCCGACCGGCTGCGCCTCAAGGCGCCGTTCGGAGGCGTGGTCGATACCGTCTTGGTGGAACTGGGCGAATGGGTGCAGACCGGGGCGCCGGTCGCCACCATCCTGTCGCTGGACCCGATCCTGGTTAAGGCCGAAGTCAGCGAGGTTGACCTTGGCGCGGTCTCCGTTGGCTCGACCGCAAAGGTGCGGCTGGTGAACGGGACCGAGATGGACGGGACCGTGCGGCTGGTCGCGCGCGAGGCCTCGGCCCAGACCCGGACCTTCCCGGTGGAAATCGCGCTGCCGAACCCGCGGATGACGCTGCCCTCGGGGATGACGGCCCAGGTTTCTCTGTATGCCCAGCCGGTCCGCGCCGTCGTCGTGCCGCGCTCGGTCATCACGCTGTCGGACAAGGGCGAGCTTGGTTTGCGCGTGGTCGGCACCGACAACGTGGCCCAGTTCGCGGTGGTGCAGATCATTGACGACACGCCCGAGGGGTTGGTGGTGACTGGCGTGCCCGAAGGCGTCCGCATCATCACCGCCGGGCAGGACCTGGTCCGCAATGGCGACACGGTCGAAGTTGCTTCTGGGGTCGGCCAATGAAGCTTGTCGAAACCGCCATCGCCAACGCGCGGCTGACGATCTCGGTCCTGCTGTTCCTGATGCTGGCCGGGACGATGGCCTATATCTCGATCCCGAAAGAGGCCGAGCCGGACATCCAGATCCCGATCCTCTACGTCAGCATGCATTATGACGGCATCTCGCCCGAGGACAGCGAGCGGCTGCTGCTTCGCCCGATGGAGACGGCGCTGAAGTCGATCACCGGCATCAAGAAGATGACCGCGACCGCCTATCAGAACGGCGGCAACGTCCTGATCGAGTTCCAGGCCGGGGCCGACCTGAAGAAGGCGCTGGACGATGTGAAGACCAAGGTCGACCAGGCGCGTCCGGAACTGCCGGACGGGACCGACGAGCCGACGGTGAACGAGGTCAACCTGTCGGAATTCCCGATCCTGGTGATCACGTTGTCGGGGGACGTGCCAGAGCGGGTACTGGCCAAATCGGCGCGCGCATTGCGGGACAGGATCGAGGAACTGCCCCCGGTCCTGAACGCCGATCTGCAGGGGGTGCGCGACGATCTGGTCGAGGTGGTGATCGACCCCGGCAAGCTTGCGACCTATGGTCTGCGGCCCGACATCCTGATCGCCGGTTTCGCCGCCGGGAACCAGCTTGTGGCCGCCGGGGCCCTGCAGGGGGCCGAGGGGCGCTATGCGATCAAGGTGCCGTCGCTTCTGGAAACGATCGAGGATGTGGCGAACCTGCCGGTGGTGTCGACGGGCACCGCGACGGTCCGCGTGCGCGATATCGCCGACATTCTGCCGACGCTGAAAGAGCCCGAAACGGTGACCCGCCTGAACGGTGTTCCGGCCGTCGCGATCGAGGTGTCCAAGCGGTCGGGCGCGAACCTGATCGAGACGGTCGACCAGGTGAAGGCGGTGACCGAGGAGTTCAAGTCGCTGCTGCCCGAGGGCACCGAGGTCACCTTCAGCCAGGACAAGTCCAAGGACATCAGGCAGCTGCTGTTCGACCTGCAGAACTCGGTCCTGACGGCGGTGATCCTGGTCTTCATCGTCATTCTCTACGCCCTGTCGGTCCGTGCCTCACTGCTGATCGGCCTTGCCATTCCCGCATCCTTCCTGATGGGGATGCTGGCGCTGTCGCTGTGGGGCTACACGGTCAATATCGTGGTGCTGTTCAGCCTGATCCTGGCTGTGGGGATGCTGGTCGACGACGCGATCATCGTCACCGAATATGCCGAACGCCGGATGTCCGAAGGGATGGAAAAGCGTGAGGCCTTCGCAATGGCCTCGCACAAGATGACTGGGCCGGTGGTCGCCGCGACGATGACGCGGGTGGCGGCCTTCTCTCCGCTGCTCTTCTGGCCGGGGATCGTTGGCGAGTTCATGAAGTACCTGCCGATCACGCTGATCGTCACGCTGTCGGCCTCGCTGGTCTACGCACTGATCTTCGTGCCGACCCTGGGTGCCCTGATCGCGAAGCCCTTCAAGCACCCGCCGGAACACAAGGACGGCCCTTACATGTGGGTTGTCGGCAAGGCGGTGCGGCACCCGGTCATCATGCTGTTTCTGGCCATCGGCCTCCTGGTCTCGGTGCCCTTCGCCTACGCCAAATACGGCAAGGGCATGATCTTCTTCCCCGATGTCGAACCCGAGTTCGGCCTTCTCTACGTCAAGGCACGCGGCAACCTGTCCATCGCCGAGAAGGATGCGCTGGTTGCCCAGGCCGAGGCGCGTATCCTTGGCTGGCCGGGGGTGGAGACGGTCTACACCCGGACCGGCCAGGGCGGGGGCGGCATGGGGCAAGAGGTCGATGCCGACGTGATCGGCACCATCCAGTACGAATTCGTCGACTGGCGCGAACGGAAGAACGCGAACGCCATCCTCGCCGACCTGCGGCATGCGATGGTGGGCATCCCGGGCGTGGACATCCAGGTTTCTGTTCCGCAGGCCGGGCCGCCCACAGGGAAGGCGATCCAGATCCAGCTGTCCGCCGACGACCCGACCTATCTGAACGAGGTCGCCCAGCAGGTCGCGACCCGGCTGGCCAGCGTTCCCGACGTCATCGACATCTCGAACGGCCTGCCGCCGCCCGGCGTCGACTGGGAGCTGCAGGTCGACCGCGCCGCCGCCTCGCGTTACGGCATCGCGCCCTCGACCGTGGGGGCAATGGTGCAACTGGTGACCGGCGGGCTGAAGCTGTCGGACTATCGCCCTGCCGGGGCCGACGACGCGGTGGACATCGTCTTGCGCCTGCCTGCCGACCAGCGGACGATCTCCGCCCTTGACCAGCTGCGCATCCAGACGGCGGAAGGATCGGTTCCGATTTCGAACTTCGTGACCCGCAAAGCCGCGCCGACGACGGGCACGCTGACCCGGCTGGACGGCGCGCGGACCGTGACGGTGCAGGCCGGCATCCGTGAAGGCGTGCAAGCCGACGCGATCTATGCCCAGGTGACTGCGGCGCTGGAGGAGGCGAAGCTTGACCAGTACGGCATCCGCTGGAAACTGGCCGGTGAGGACGCCGAGCAGGCCGAGGCCGGGGCCTTCCTGTCCAAGGCATTCGCCGCGGCGATCTTCCTGATCTTCATTGTGCTTCTGGCGCAGTTCAACAACTTCACCTCGGTCTGGCTGGTGCTGTCGGCGGTCGTCATGTCCACGATCGGCGTCCTTCTGGGCCTGATGATCATGGGGCAGCCCTTCACCATGGTGATGACCGGCATCGGGATCATCGCGTTGGCGGGCGTGGTTGTGAACAACAACATCGTGCTGATCGACACCTACGACACCCTGCGCCGCGAGGGGCGGCCGAAGATCGAGGCGATCCTGCAGACCTGCCGCGAACGCGCCCGCCCCGTGGTCCTGACCGCGCTGACCGCAATCTTGGGCGTGCTGCCCATCGCCTTCGGCCTGAACATGGAGCTACTTAGCCATGAGGTCACGATCGGCGCGCCCTCGACGCAGTGGTGGATCGCGCTGTCCAGCGCCATCGTCTACGGGCTGGCCTTTGCCACGGTCCTGACCCTGGTCATCATCCCGTCGATGCTGATGCTGGTCACCCGGGCCGACAATCCGAAGCCCTGGTTCTGGCAGCGGCAGAAGCGGCGCGAGTGGTATGCGAAGTACCGGCCGGAAAAGCTGCGGACCGGCGGTCGCAGGGGCGCCCAGCCCGCCGAATAGGTCAGTACATCGACTTGCGGTAGTCGGCCTCCAACCCCTCGTCGATCTTCCGCATCTCGGCCGGGTCCTGCGGTGCGCCGTTGGTCTGGTCGAGAATCATCTTCAGCAGGCTGGGCATTTCCTTGCGGTCCTGCCGCGCCTCCGGGTCCCACAGGCGCGAGCGGCGGAAGGCCTTGGCGCAGTGCAGGAAGACCTCGGACACCGAGACGACGATGGCCAGCGTCGGCGTGCGATCATTGACCGCCATGGCGCGCAAGAGTTCGGGGTCGGTCGACAGCCGCGCCGTGCCGTTCACACGCAGTGTGTCGTCAAAGCCGGGCACCATGAACAGAAGACCGACATTCGGGTTGGCAAGGATGTTCGACAGCGTGTCCAGCCGGTTGTTGCCGGGCCGGTCCGGAATCGCGAGCGTCCGGTCGTCCAGCACCTGCACGAATCCTGTCGGATCGCCGCGCGGGCTGACATCGGCGCGGCCCTCGCTGTTTTGCGTGCCGATGGTCAGGAAGGGCGAGCGGCGGATGAACTCCCGCGCGTGGGGGTCCAGAATCCCCAGCGATTTCAAGGCGGCCAGCGCGTGGGTCGCCGGGAAGAGCGCCCGCAGGGCCGTTTCATCCTGGACGAAGAGTTCGGGGTTCGGACTTGTGGCTGGCATGGGATGTCCTGCGAAATTGGGTGGGGCGGTCGTGCCGGTCGAAACGGGAAGCGGGGCCATCAAAGCGGAAGCGGACAAAAACGCAAGAAATAGTTCAGAAGGAAAAATATATATATGAGCCTGAAAGCGGGCGGAGCCGGTAGAAGACGCCCGCTCGGGGCAAGTTGGTGTGATAGCGTTGTCCAATCTCACCCAGTTGCGCGTGAGGCAAGCTAGAATCCTCGGCGCTATGGGTCAACGACTAGGCTGATTTGTTTCAGGCTCTGAAGTTTCTGCGCTGCGGCAAGCGCAAAACCAAAACGGCCCGCTTCGTCAGAAGCAGGCCGCTTTAGGTGTGAACCCGAAGGTTCTCTTTGGTGGAGCCAGGGAGGATCGAACTCCCGACCTCTTGAATGCCATTCAAGCGCTCTCCCATCTGAGCTATGACCCCACCGGAGAGAAGCATCGCGGCGCTGCCGTCGCGATGCCGGCTATCTAGGACAGGTCGCCGGGGGCTGCAAGGGGGAAAATCGCCCTTGTCGCCCGGCGGTTGCCCTCAGACTTCTTCCTCGTCGCCCGGCACGTCGGCGAGGTCGTCGAGCGAGACGTTGTCGTCTGCGTCGTCTTCCAGAAGATCGTCGTCCAGTTCGGAATCATCCGCGACGGCGCCGTCCAGCAGCGCGTCTTCGGTTTCCAGATCCTCGACCAGAACGTCGTCATCCTTCTCAGGCACCGCGCGCGAAATGACCGAGGCGGCCATCTTGCGACGAACGGATTCGATGTCCACGACCTCGCCCGTGTAGGGGCTGACGATCGGGGTTTTGTTCAGGTCGTAGAAGCGCTTGCCGGTCGTCGGGCAGATGCGCTTCGTGCCCCATTCTGCTTTGGGCATAGTGATCCCTTTGGATGGTGGGTCAGCAGGAAAGCTGCCGCTTGCCACAAGGCTGCGCGACTGTCAAAGCCTTTTGTGTGCTGCGGGAAATGGCTATCGTCCGCGAAGGTTTCAAGGGGTTTTCATGGCCGTCCTGCCCGGCTCTCCTCCTGTCGAGGTCCATCTCAAGCGCTCGCCCCGGGCGCGGCGCTTTTCGCTGCGGGTGTCGCGACTGGATGGCAAGGTCACCCTGTCGATGCCGCTGCGGGCGCGGGAGGGGGAGGCGCTGGCCTTCCTGCGCGGCCACGAGGGCTGGCTGCGCGAGACGCTGGAGGCCATGCCGGATGCGGCGCGGCGTCCGGTGGGCCTCGGGTCGGTGATCCCGGTCGAGGGGCGCGAGTTGATGATTGCCGCCGGAACCGGGCGTGGCGTGCGGGTCGAGGATGACCGCCTGCTGGTGCCGGGCGATTCGGCCACTGCGGGCGCGCGGGTCGCGGCCTGGCTGAAGGTTCTGGCGCGGGACCGGCTGGCGCGGGCCTCGACCCATTATGCAGGACTAGTCGGGCGGCCCTATTCCTCGCTCGCCCTGCGGGACACCCGGTCGCGCTGGGGCTCCTGTTCGCCGGACGGGCGGCTGATGTATTCCTGGCGGCTGATCATGGCGCCGCCTGCCGTCCTTGACTACGTCGCCGCGCACGAGGTCGCGCATCTGGTCGAGCTGAACCATTCCCCGGCCTATTGGGCGGTGGTGGACGGGATCTATCCCGGCTGGCAGGCCCGGCGGGCCTGGCTGCATGACAATGGCCAGACCCTGCACCGCCTGCGCTTTCAGGATTGACCGTCCGGCCCGGCGGGTGTTCCCCTGCGGCCCATGCTGACCCCGCGTCCCACCGATCCCAACGCCGCCGCGCATGAACGGCTTTACCGGTCGCTGCGCCAGCAGGTGATGCATGGCGAGCTGGACCCCGGCCAGTCGCTGACGCTGCGTGGCCTGGGCAAACAGTTCGGAGTCTCGATGACCCCCGCGCGGGAGGCGGTGCGGCGTCTGGTGGCCGAGGGGGCGCTGACGCTGTCGTCTTCGGGTCGGATCTCGACGCCGGAACTGACCCCGGAACGGATCGAGGAACTGGCGGCGATCCGGGCGCTGCTGGAGCCGGAGATGGCGGCCCGGGCGCTCCCGAGGGCCCACTTCGCGCTGATCGAGAGGCTGACGGCGATCAACCTGATGAATGGTGAGGCGGCGGTCCGGGGGGATGCGGTCACCTATGTCCGCACCAACCTGGAGTTCCACCGGACGCTCTACCTGCGCGCCCAGACCCCGGCGATGCTGGCGATGTGCGAGACGGTCTGGCTGCAGCTGGGGCCGACGATGCGGGCGGTCTATGCGCGGGTCAAGCGGAGGGAGCCGCCCCATCACCACCGGATGATCCTGGCGGCCCTGAAGGCGGGGGATGAGCCGGGGTTGCGGCTGGCGGTGCGGACCGACGTGACGCAAGGGCTGCGGCATCTGGCGGGGTGAGTGTCCACGGTGGACAGTCGTGGATGCTTGAAAGAAAACAATAGGTTGGCTGCGGGCATTTACCGAAAGTTAAGGTCTGCACATTCCGGGCGGCAGGTCTCCCCACCGCCCGGGGAACGCTCAGAACGTCAGACTGCAGGCCTGACGGATTGCGATCTGGACCGGGGACGGTGGCAGGGCCGGATTGAACTCGCCCACCGGAAATAGCGGCGGTTGCGCCATGAAGCGCGGCTGCGTTCCGCGATGCGCCTGGGCGGCGTGGACGAGGAACGGATGGCATAGATAGACGGTGCCCGCAGGCCCGATTGCCAGCGCCTCGGGGCAGTGCGCCGTCGAGGCAAAGCCGTCGGCGGCAAGCTGACGCAGGGTCAGGCCTGCCTCGCCATGCGGCAGAAGCTGACGGGCGATAACGCTGTGTGATCCCCCACGGATGCGGGTCGGTGCGTCCTCTGGCCCGACGTCCGAAAAGAGGAACAGCATGAGAAGCGCCCGCCCGGAGCTTTTAACGTTCACCCGCCATTCCATGAAGTCGGGATGATCGGTGCCGAAGCTGACATCGACATGCCAGCCGTCGTCGCCGGGGCTGGTGGGCGAGGGGAAGCGGATCGGGAAGGAGCCGAGACCCGTTGGTGCGACCCAGCGGCCCGCGCCGACAAGCTGATCATATGCCCGGTGCAGCCGCGGCGTGTTCGCGGCGGCCACGAAGGGCGGAGTGCCCATGAAGGGGACACGGACCACCGGCGCGGTCCAGGTTTCGTGCCTATCCGGCGAAAGACCGATCTGCTCCCATAGGGCGGACCGGCATTCGGCGGCAAGATCGGCTGGGAAGGCATCGTCCAACCGGACGAAGCCCTGATTGATGAAGTGGGTCACCTGACCCGGTGTCAGGTCGATCTGAGGAGATACAGGCATGATGAAAGGTCCTTCGGCCACGCGGGCCGGATGCGATCTGGATCGGCACGCAACGGTGCCGGGCGACGGGGGCGCCTCAGACCAGCGGGAAGAAGGTAGACATGAACATCATGCGCAGACGATAGGGGGCCGGGGGCTCTGGGACAATCCGCTTCCTTATGGCGGTGCCTAAAGTTGTGTGGTGCCCGCGCCATGGGTAGGGTGTCTGGATGAAACCCGAGACCATCGACGCCTACCACGCGCTTCAGAATCCCGATGACCGGGCGATCTGCGACCGACTGCGCGCCGAGATCAAGGCCGGGCTGCCGGAGGCCGAGGGCAAGATCTGGCACCGGCATCCGGTCTGGTTTCTGGCCGGGAATCCGACCGTGGGTTACAGCAAGCAGAAGCGCGGCATCCGGCTGATGTTCTGGAGCGGTATGGGGTTCGATGAGCCCGGGCTGCTTCCGGGGACGGGAAAGTTCAAGGACGCTTCCGTCTTCTACATTTCGGCAGATCAGATCGACCCCACCGATCTGCAGCGCTGGCTGGATAAGGCCCGGCATGTGCAATGGGATTACCAGAACCTGATGCGCAAGGGCAGGCTGGAGCGGCTCGTCTAGGGTTCTTCGGTGCATCCCTGCACAGATGCCCCCCGCATTTGCGCCTTGGCCTATGGGCCGCCTGGCCCCATCTTCAGCGCAACGCAATTCAGGAGAGACCCATGTCCATCCGTCCCGTCATCGAGACCCGCCGCGCCCAGCCCCATATCGAGGGCGCTGGCGTCCATCTGCACCGCGCCTTCGGGTTCCAGGACCCGACCGAGGCGGACCCGTTCTTGCTGTTCGACGACTTCCGGGGGGACCACCCGCGCGACTATTCGGCGGGGTTCCCGTGGCATCCGCATCGGGGGATCGAGACGATCACCTATGTGCTGGCCGGGACCGTGGAGCATGGCGACTCGCTGGGCAACCGGGGGATCCTCGGGCCGGGGTCGCTGCAGCTGATGACCGCCGGGCGGGGCATCCTGCATCAGGAGATGCCGAAGGGTGATGCGCAGGGCCGGATGCATGGCTTCCAGCTGTGGGGCAACCTTCCCGGGCGGCTCAAGATGACCGCTCCACGCTATCAGGACATGCCGGCCGAGGCGCTGCCGGAACGGCATGAGGATGATGGCACCAGCATTCGCGTGGTCATCGGCGACTATCGCGGGGTCAAAAGCCCGGTGGATGGCATCGCCGCGGACCCGCAGTATCTGGATGTCTATGTCCCGGCGGGGAAGCGGAAGACCTTCAAGGTCGATACCCGCCGCCGCGCCTTTGCCTATGTGTTCGAGGGCTCGGCCAGCTTCCGCGATGCGGCGCGGCCGGAAGGCGTGCTGCTGGAGAAGGAAGTGAAGGGCCAAGAGGTTAACATTCGCGACCTGTCCGGCAACCGCACGCTGGTCCGCTTTGGCGCGGGTGATGAGGTGACGGTGACGGCGGGGCCGGACGGGGTGCGGTTCCTGCTGGTCAGCGGCGCGCCGATCGAGGAGCCGGTGGCCTGGGCCGGGCCGATCGTGATGAACACCGAGGCCGAACTGCGCCAGGCCTTCACCGAACTGCGCAACGGGACTTTCATCCGCCCGGCGCATTGATCGGGCAGCCCAAGAATTTTCGCCGAAAATTCTTGGGCGCTGCCACGGGTTGCAACCGGCCAAGGCTCTCGGCATGGTGCGGCGAACGTCGCGCAGGTCAGCCCGAGAGAGCCCACATGTACAACAAGCCGCTTGGAATGCAGTACCGCCGGTTCCTGGCCACGCTGCATTCCCAGCTTTTGTTCGACTGGTATCTGGAGGTTGGCTGCCGGTCGGGGGAAAGTTTCGCCCCCGTCCGGTCGAAGACTATCGCGGTCGACCCGTTCTTCCGGGCCGAGATCAACATCATCGGGTCAAAGCCCGCGTTGCATGTGTTCCAGGCGACGAGCGATGACTTCTTTGCGAATGGCTTTCTGGCGCGGAACGACATCCGGCTGAGCCTCGCCTTCCTTGACGGGATGCACCTGTTCGAGTTCCTGCTGCGCGACTTCCTGAACACCGAGGCGGCGATGGACCCGAAGGGGGTGATCCTCTTGCACGACTGCGTGCCCTACGGGCTGAAAATGACCCGGCGTGATCTGGACAACCTGCCGGAGGGGGCCTGGACGGGGGATGTCTGGAAGCTGATCCCGATCCTGCAGCAGTGGCGGCCGGAGCTGACGATCACAGTGCTGGATTGCCAGCCGACGGGTTTGGTCGCGGTCAGCGGATTGGACCCGAAGAACCGGGTGCTGGCGGACAACTACGACCGGATCGTCGCGGATTTCACTGACATGGACATCAAGCAGTTCGGGGTCGAACGGTTTTTCGCGTCCTTCGAATACACCGGCGCGCGGCTGGTGGCCCGCAAGGTGTTCCAGATGTTCCGCCCCGTTGCCTTGCCCGAGGAGACGGCGTTGGTGCCGCAGCAGATCACGCCCTAGTCCTGTGCGCGGAGCGTCCCGGCCGGGCGCGCGTTGAGCGGGCGGATCGCGAAGAAGAGGCCGGCGAGAAGCGTGGCCAGAACGCCGCCCGCGACGATGCCGATGGCCGAGACGGGTTCGAAGCGGTAGCTGGAGTCCATCACGAAGGTCATCACCGCCCAGCCGGAAAGGCCCCCGGCGATCACCGCGACCACGCCTGCGGCGGCCCCCATCAGGGCAGAGCGGAGGGCAAAGCTGGACAGGATCTTGCCGCGCGTGGCGCCAAGGGTCTTCAGGATCGCGGATTCGTAGATCCGGGCGCGCTCGCCTGCCGCCGCCGCCCCGATCAGGACGACGAAGCCGGTGATCAGCGTGCCTGCGGCGGCCCAGGCGGTGGCGGTGGCGATGGCGGACAGGGCTTCGGCCACGCGGTCCACGGCCTCACGGATGCCGATGGCGGTGATGTTGGGCCAGGTCTTGGTGACGTCCTTCAGGATCTGGGCCTCAGCCTCGGGCGGGGCGTAGACGGTGGCGATGTGGGTGTGGGGGGCCCCGGCCAGCGCTGCGGGGTTCAGGGTCATGACGAAGCCCATCCCGGCGTTGGAAAAGTCCACCTCGCGGAAGGACGTCACGGTTGCGGTCAGGTCGCGGCCCAGGATGTTGACGGTCATCGTGTCGCCGAGCTTCAGGCCGATTTCCTCGGCTTCCTCGGTGGCGAAGCTGATCTGCGGGTCGCCCTGGTAATCCTCGGGCCAGAAGGTCCCGTCGGTGATCCGGGTCTTGGCGCCGGGGGTGGCGGCGTAGGTGATGCCGCGGTCGCCGCGCACGACCCAGTGGTCGCCTGCCACTTCGCGGGCGGGCTTGCCGTTGATCTGGGTGATGACGCCGCGCAGCATGGGGGCGGTTTCCATGTCGGTCACGGCGGGGTTCGCGTCCATCATCGCGAGGAAGGGGTCGATCTGGTCGGGCTGGATGTCGACGAAGAAGAAGGCGGGCGCGCGGGTGGGCAGGTCGGTGGCGATGGCTTGGCGCAGGTTCCAGTCGATCTGGCCCACGGCAGCAAGGACCGAGAGGCCGAGGCCGAGGGAGAGGACGACGGAGGTGGCGTCGGACCTGGGTGCCCCGATGGCGGACAGGGCGGCACGGGTTGCGGGGCGGCCGTGGGTGAGTTTGGTGCGGGCGAGTCGTTTGGTGGCCCATCTCAGGCCCGCGGCGGCCAGCGCCAGGATGAGAAGCGCGCCGAGGACGCCACCTGCCGCGCCAAGGGCAAGCTCGGGGATGCCGGAGAGCCAAGTGGCGCTGCCGATGAGCGCCAGTGCCGCGAGTGCGAGGGCGGTGAGGTAGCGTTTCCTCGGCCAGGCGCGGGTGCCGGAGCCGCCACGGTACAGGGCGGCGGGGCGGATACGCTCGGTCCGGGCGAGGGGGAGGAGGGTGAAGATCAGGGCGGATAGGGTGCCGTAGAAGGCGGCCTCCACCAGCGCCATGGGGGAGAGGCGGATTTCGGCCGGGAAGGGGAGCGAGGCTTCGATCAGGGGGGCGGCGAGGAGGGGGACGATAGCCCCAAGGGCAAGGCCGAGGGCGATGCCGAGGGCCGACAGGATCGCGGTCTGCCAGAGGTAGCTGCGGAAGATCAGGCCACCTTCCGCGCCGAGGGTCTTCAGCGTGGCGATGGTTTCCACCTTGCCATCCAGATAGCTGCGGATCGCGGCGGAAATGCCGACGCCCCCGACGGCCAGACCGGCAAGGCCAACAAGGACGAGGAAGCTGCCGATGCGGTCGACGAAGCTTTCAATCCCCGGCGCGGCGCGGCGGCTGTCGGTCCAGCGCATGCCCTTGTCGCGGAAAGTGGTTTCGGACTGTTCCTCAAGGGCTTGCAGGTCCGCGCCTGGGGGCAGGATCAGGCGGTAGCGGGTCTCGTACATCGAGCCCGAGGCCAGAAGGCCTGAGTTGGCCAGAGCGTCGGAATGAACGATGGTGCGGGGGCCAAGGGTGAAGCCGGTGGATGCGGAGTCGGGTTCTCGTGTGAGGGCTGCCGATAGGCGGAACTCCTGTGTGCCGAGGCGGAAGGTGTCGCCGACCGCAAGAGACAGACGCTCGATCAGGACGGGGTCCATGATCGCGCCGGGCAGCCCGTTCTGGTCGGCCAGTGCCTCGGCCACCGGGATCGGCGGGTCAAGCTGGGCCGCGCCGGTCAGGGGCCAGGCATCGTCGACGGCCTTGATCTGGGTCAGCGCCTGGTCGTCCTGCACCAGCGCCATTGAGCGGAAATCGTAGACCTCGGACACCTTGGTGGCGATGCGGTCCATGTAGGCGCGTTCGTCTGCGTCGGCCTGACGGTAGGTGAAGCGCATTTCGGCATCGCCGCCGAGGATCACGGAACCCTGATCGGTCAGGCCTTGCTGGATGCCGGTCCGCAGGGTGCCAACGGCAGCGATGGCGGCGACGCCAAGGGCCAGGCAGGCAAGGAACACGCGGAAACCGCGCAGGCCGCCACGAAGCTCGCGCCGGGCGATGGTGAGGGCGAGGCTCATTCGGCGGCCTTGGCGAGCGCTTCGGGCGCGAGAAGGCCGTCGGCGAGACGGATCACCCTGTCGCAACGGGACGCAAGCTCGGGCGCGTGGGTGACAAGCACCAGCGTCGCGCCGTGCCGGTCCCGCAGGCCGAAGAGGAGGTCCATGATCGCCTGGCCATTGACGCCGTCGAGATTGCCCGTCGGCTCATCGGCCAGAAGGATCGCCGGGCGCGGGACGGCGGCGCGGGCCAGGGCCACGCGCTGCTGTTCGCCCCCCGACATCTGGCTTGGGTAGTGGTGCATCCGTTTGCCCAGACCCACGGAGGTCAATTCCGCCTGCGCCCGGTCGAAGGCATCCGTCGCCCCGGCAAGTTCCAGCGGCAGTGCCACGTTCTCCAGCGCGGTCATTGTCGGAATGAGGTGGAAGGATTGGAAGACAACCCCCATATTCCCCCGACGAAAGCGGGCGAGCGCATCTTCGTTCATCGCGGTCAGGTCCTGCCCCAGCGCCAGAACCTTGCCGCCGGTGGCACGCTCCAACCCGCCCATGAGCATGAGGAGCGACGACTTGCCCGACCCCGATGGCCCGATCAGCCCGACCGTTTCGCCCTTGTGGATGGACAGGGAAATGCCCTTCAGGATCTCGACCGGGCCCGCGTTGCCGGCAAGGGTCAGCCGCGCATCGGATAGCGCGAGGACGGGATCGGTCATGCAAAGGGTCCTTCGGGTTGGGCTTTCAAGGGGATATGGCGCGCTGCGGCGAATGCGCAATGCTGCAATTGCAGTCTTGGCACTGTCAACATTCGCAATGGCTGAGCCGGTCACGATCGTGGCATTGGGCGACAGCCTGACGGCGGGCTATGGGCTGGCGGACCAGTCGCAGGGCTTTGTCCCGGTGCTGGAGGGCTGGCTGAAGGCCCGGGGGCATGATGTTGCGGTGCAGAACGCGGGCGTGTCAGGCGATACGACGGCGGGGGGACTTGCCCGGATCGGTTGGGCGCTGGGGCCGGAGGCGGATGCGCTGATCGTGACCCTCGGCGGCAACGACCTGTTGCGCGGGCTGGACCCGGTGGCGTCGAAGGCGAACCTGGAGGGCATCCTAAAGGAAGCAGCGGCCCGGCAGTTGCCGGTCCTCCTGGTGTCGATGAAGGCGCCGGGGAATTTCGGGCCAGAGTACAAGGCGGCCTTCGACGGGATGTATGGCGAGTTGGCAGGGGCCTATGGGACCTTCCTGGCGGACGACTTCTTCGGTGGCCTGCGCGCGGCAGGAGCGGACCCGACCGATCCGGCGTCGATGGCGGCGTTCATGCAGGCGGACGGGCTGCATCCGAACCCCGAGGGGGTGAAGCTGATTGTCGAGGGGCTGGGGCCGAAGGTGGAGGAGTTGCTGAAGGAAGCCGGGTCCTGACGAGGCAAGCCCAAGAATTTCGACGAAAATTCCTGGGTGGACCTTCAGCCTGGTGGTGATGGGTCTTCGGGCGCGCTTGGGGACAGCGTTCCCCGGTAGTGGACCATCAGCCCGCCAGTCAGGGGTGCCGTCAGGCAGACGTCGAAATGGAAGCGGCCGTTTTCGGCATGCTCGCGCGTGTCGGACCCGGGAAGCGCCCAGCGGGGCAGCGGGATCGGGCCGACGCGCCCTGCAAGAACGGGGTAATGCAAGGCGCCGTCCTTGACCGTCAGGCCCAGCGTGAAGGTGAAGGGGCCGAAGCGTTCGGTCATGCCTTGCGGAGTGGCCTTCAGGTGGGACTGGAAGCTTCGGGTGCCAAAGCGGCGGGTCCAGGTTTCGCCCTGGGCCGTGACGGTCTTGGTGACCTCAACCTCGGTCTCTTCGGACGCTGCCGGGAAGCGGAACAGTGTGGCTATCAGTCGACTCCAGGCCTGCGTGCCCCGGGTGACCGAAGCCCGACCGGTCCAGCGAGTGGTTGCGGCGGTCAGGTGGGTGGCGCGGATCGCCTTGGGCAAAGCGGTGAAGGCCGGGCCAAGGACGCGCGGGAAGATCGGGTCCAGGGTCTCGGACTGGCGTTCGCAGCGGATGGACAGGTCGGAAAGTGCCGCCTCGATCTCGTCGAGGGTGACGGTCTCCAGTGCGGGAGTGGCGCCGACGGGCAGGTCCGGTCGGCGCAGGAGGGCGCGGATTGCGATGGCGGGGACGAAGGGGCCGTCGCCATGCGTGGCCAGAAGCGACCAGCGGAGGCGGTGGGTGGCGGTGGTGACGGTGACGGACATGCCGCCGGTCCCGGTGCCGAAGGGGGCGAGAAGGTCGGCAGCCAGTCGGAAGGCGCGGACCAGGGGGGCGGTGACGGGGAAGGGGAGCACACGGCGGAGTGTGGCGAAGGCGGCAAGGCCGTAGCGCATGATGCCGAGTTCCAACCCTGCGCGGAATTCGACGGTCTCGGCGCCGAAATGGGCGGGGAACAGGCGGGTGTCGGGCACCTCGATCCGCCAGCCTTGCCGGGACAGGCCACCAAGGAGGGCGTAGTCCTGCGGGGCGGACCAGCCGGGGACGGTGGTCCATCGGCCCGCATTGTAAAGCGGGTATGGGCGGCCTGCCTGAGCAAGAATCGAGGCCATGACCGACAGGCCACGGGGGCTGCGGTTGCCGGGCAGGATCGCGCTGTCGATGTGAAGCGGGCAGTCCGTTCCGGCCAGCGCCCGGACGGCGGCACTGGAGATCGCGGGGACCGAAGAGAGGCCGGAGATGGCGGCCTTGTTCGCGGTGCGGGCCTCGGCATCCAGCGCAGTGATCCCGGCGCAGAAGGCGGCGTTGTCGGCAAGGTCGAGGTAGTGGCTCCCAGCCGCGAGAGCGGCCTTGGCGAGGCGGTAGGGGTCGGCTCCGTAGGCGTGGAAGGGCCCGGCTGCGTCGATGATGACCTGATAGCCGTGGAGTGCGGAGAGGTCTCCCTTTCGGTCAAGCTGCAGGGCGGTGGCGTTCAACTCGGCGGCAAGGGACTGAGCGGCGGGCAGGCCACGGGCGGCGATGGTGATCTGGTGGCCGTCGCGGGCGAGAAGCCGGGCCAGGCGTTCGCCGAAAACTCCTGTGCCGCCAAGGATCAGGACCTTCATCGCAGGATGCGGCGCTGCAGGGCGGGGTCAGGCAGGGCGCAGAGGTCGGCGCGGCCGAACAGGCGATAGCGGTTGCGGGCGAGGCGGCGGTAGAGCCAGTCTCGCAGGGGTCTCGGGATCAGGCGAAGGGCGAGGGTCAGGTGACCGAAGCCGCCATAGCGGCGACCGGCATGCAGGACCGCCTCGAAATCCTTGTGGGCGGTGCCTTCGTCAAGAAACATCCAACTCGCCGGGTCCTGCGGGTCAAGGCCGTAGTGGCGCAAGAGCGCCGTGCCCAGCGGCGACTGGATCGGGCAGATCCTGGTGGTTCCGGCGCGGTCCAGCCGGTGGATCATCCGCGCGCCCCAGCTGCAGATTGCGCATTCAGCGTCCATCACGGCGACGAGGGCACTGTCGTCGAAGGCCGGGACGGCCGGGTCGTCGCGGTAGGACCAGGGGCGCATGGGCCGATGTTCGGTCGCGGCGCGCAGGAAGGCAAGCGGTCGCCCTGTGGCCAATGCGCGCGGTAGCGGCTTGCAACTTGCTGGGGCTGGCGTCACCAAGGGTGGCAGGAGGACAGGGCATGGCGTGGGAATTCTGGATCGACCGGGGCGGCACCTTCACCGATGTGGTGGGACGGTCTCCGGACGGTCGGCTGGTCACCGCAAAGCTCTTGTCGGAAAACCCCGAACGCTATCCGGACGCCGCGGTGCAGGGCATCCGCGACTGTCTCGGTCTCGGCCCAGGTGAGCCGATCCCGGACGGGGCAATTGCGGCGGTGAAGATGGGCACGACCGTTGCGACAAATGCACTGCTGGAGCGCAAGGGAGAGCGTGTTGCCCTTCTGATCACCGAAGGTTTCGGTGACCTCTTGCGGATCGGAACGCAGGCGCGGCCGGATCTCTTTGCGCTGAACATCAGACGGCCGGATCTAATTTACGAACAGGTGTTCGAAATCCCTGGGCGGCTGGATGCCGACGGGATGGAGGTGCGCCCGCTGGATGAGGCCGCAGTGCTTGATGCTTTGACCAAGGCGCGCGCCGATGGCATCGCGGCAGTGGCGGTGGCGCTGATGCATGGCCATGTGAACCCGGTGCATGAAGCACGGGTGGGTGAGCTGGCCCGTGCGGCGGGGTTCACCCAGATTTCCCTGTCATATCAAGTCTCTCGTCTGGCCAAGCTGGTCGCGCGGGGGGATACGACGGCGGTTGATGCCTATCTGTCGCCGATCCTGCGGCGCTATGTGGCGCAAGTCGAAGGCGCGCTGGACATGGGCCGGGCAACGGGTCGGCTTCTGTTCATGCAGTCGAACGGCGGGCTGACTGAGGCGGGCCGGTTCCAGGGCAAGGATGCCATCCTGTCCGGTCCGGCCGGGGGCATCGTGGGCATGGTGCGGACCGCGCAGGTTGCGGGATTTGACCGGCTGATCGGCTTTGACATGGGCGGGACCTCGACCGATGTCAGCCATTATGCCGGCCAATATGAACGATCGTTCGAGACCGAGGTCGCAGGCGTGCGGATGCGCGCGCCAATGATGGACATCCACACCGTCGCGGCGGGCGGTGGGTCGATCTGCAGTTTCCGGGACGGACGTTTCCAGGTGGGACCGGAAAGTGCCGGGGCCAATCCGGGACCGGCCAGCTATCGCCGGGGCGGGCCGCTGACGATCACCGATTGCAATGTCATGCTGGGGCGGCTGTCGCCTGCCCATTTCCCTGCGGTCTTCGGCCCGGGTGGCGACCAGCCGCTGGATGTCGAGGCGGTGCGGAGGGGATTCCAGACGCTTGCGGCAGAGGTGGAGACCATAACGGGACGACGCGACCCGCCCGAAGTGATCGCCGAAGGCTTCCTGCGCATCGCCATCGACAACATGGCGAATGCGATAAAGAAGATCAGTGTCCAGCGCGGGCATGATGTGACGGGCTACGCGCTGCAGTGCTTTGGTGGCGCCGGGGGGCAACATGCCTGCGGCGTCGCCGATGCTTTGGGAATGAAAACCGTTTTCATCCATCCACAGGCGGGCGTCCTGTCGGCCTTCGGAATGGGTCTGGCGCAACTGCGGGTGCTGCGGGAGGCCCAGTTCGATGCCCCGCTTTCCGCGTTGGTTGAGGCCCGCAAACGGATCGAGGCCCTTGCCGCGGAGGCGGTCGCCGAACTCGCGGCGCAAGGGGTGGCCGCGCCTGCCGTGACCCGGACCGCGCATCTGCGCTATGAGGGCCAGCACCAGTCACTGCCGGTTCCATTTGACGAAGCCGCTGCCATGGCGGATGCCTTTGCCGCAGCGCATCAGGCGCGGTTTGGATTTACCTCGCCCGAGCGCGCACTTCTGTTCGAGATACTGGCGGTCGAGGCCGAGGGCGGCGGGGCTGACCTTCCCGACATGGCACCGGCATTGGGGGCCGGAACGCCGGAAGGGCAACTGCCCGTCTGGGCAGGCGGCCAATGGCAGGACGTGCCGCTTTACCGGCGCGACGCCTGCGGCACAGCTACCCGGATCAGTGGTCCCGCCGTGATCTCGGAGGCGACGGGAACCGTGATCGTCGAGCCAGGTTGGGAGGCGACCGTCGATGCGCAGGCCAACCTGATCCTGGGCCGGGTGACCGCCATTGCCCGCCCCCCGGCAGCGGGAACCGAGGCAGATCCGGTTCTGCTGGAGGTGTTCAACAACCTGTTCATGTCGGTGGCCGACCAGATGGGCGCGACGCTGGCCAACACGGCCTGGTCGGTCAACATCAAGGAACGCTTGGATTTTTCCTGCGCGATCTTCGATGCGGCGGGCGATCTGGTCGCCAACGCTCCGCATGTGCCCGTGCATCTGGGGTCGATGTCCCACGCGGTGAAGACGGTTATCGCGGCGGTCGGCGCGACAGCGCGCGAGGGTGATGCCTGGATGCTGAACTCGCCCTGGAACGGTGGGACGCATCTTCCCGACGTGACGGTCATCACCCCGGTCTTTGTGGACGGCAGGCCCGCCTTCTGGCTGGGCTCGCGCGGTCACCACGCCGACATTGGCGGTCGCACGCCAGGCTCCGGCCCGCCGGACAGCACGACGATCGAGGAGGAGGGCGTGCTGATCGACCTTTTCCCGCTGGTCCGGGCCGGTGTGCTGCAAGAGGTGGAGACGCGGGCTCTGCTGGGGTCAGGCCGTTGGCCCTGCCGGTCGCCGGACCAGAACATGGCCGACCTGAAGGCGCAGATTGCGGCGAACGAAACCGGGCGGCGCGAGCTGTTGCGGGTTGTGGCCCTGCACGGGGCCGAGGTGGTCGCGGCCTACATGGGCCATGTGCAGCGAAACGCCGAGGAATGCGTGCGCGCGGTGATCGACCGGCTGTCGGATGGGGCCTTCCGCTATCCGATGGATATCGGGGCGGAGATTGTGGTGCGGGTCACCGTGGACCGCAGCGCTCGATCAGCGAAAATCGATTTCACTGAGACGAGTGCGCAGCATTCCGGGAACTACAATGCCCCGCAGGCGGTGACGCGGGCGGTGGTGCTGTATGTGTTCCGCACTTTGGTCGGGAAGGCCATTCCGCTGAACGAGGGCTGCCTTAAGCCCTTGGATATCATCGTGCCGGAGGGGACGCTTTTGAACCCGCGCGCCCCGGCGGCGGTGATCGCGGGGAATACTGAGGTCAGCCAGTCGGCCTGCAACGCGCTGTATGGTGCGCTGGGGGTGGTCGCGGCGGCACAGGGGACGATGAACAACTTCATCTGGGGCAATGACTGGTTCCAGAACTATGAGACCATCGCCGGGGGCACCGGGGCGGGGCCGGGCTTTGCCGGATGTGACGCGGTGCAAAGCCACATGACCAACACCCGGATGACCGACCCCGAGGTGCTGGAAAAGCGGTTCCCGGTGCGGCTGGAGGCGTTCGGGATTCGCAAGGGCTCGGGCGGGGCGGGGCAGTGGCGGGGTGGCGACGGGGCGGTGCGGAAGCTCCGGTTCCTGGCGTCGGTAACGGTTACGACGCTGTGCGGCAGCCGCAAGATTGCGCCTTTCGGAGGTGCCGGCGGTGGGCCGGGGGCGGTGGGTGAAAACCTGGTGCACTGGCCGGACGGACGGGTCGAAAAGCTGGACGGTAACGACGAACGCGATCTGCCTGAGGGTGCGGTGTTCGAGATGCGGACCCCCGGCGGCGGGGGCTGGGGGGTGGCGTAGGCGGCAGTTGGCCGGACCCCCGCGCTGTCATTGCGGCGTTGCAGGACGGGCCGCATACTCCGCGCGTCAAAGGTAGGAGGTCAGGATGCTGAACGCGAAATCCCTGTTGGACAACCTCGTGGGCGGTCTCAACCAGATGACCGGGGGGCAGGGCGCCAACGGCCTGACCGACAAGGCGAAAGCGGCCTGGAACAACCAGTCGACCCTGGGCAAGGGTGCGATTGCCGGGGGGCTTCTGGGCGTGCTTCTGACGCGGGGCGGGCGGCGCATGCTGGGGACCGGGCTCAAGATCGGCGGCATGGCGGCCATCGGTGGGCTGGCCTACAAGGCCTATGAGGACTGGAAGGCGGGCCGGTCGGGCGGCACCGAGGCGACGGCCCTGCCTGCGCCGGAGGGAAGCGCCTTCAACCCCGTGGAGGGCGCAGAGGCGGACGATCTCGCGACGCACATGCTGCAGGCGATGATCGCGGCGGCCAAGGCCGATGGCGAGGTGTCAGAGGCCGAGCGGGCCGCGATTGACCAGCAGCTGGACGTTCTTGGCCTTGGGGCCGATGCCAACGACCTGATCCGGGCGGAACTTGACGCACCGCTGGACGTGGGGCGGATCGCCGCGCTGGCCGGGTCAGAGGCGGAGGCGGCTCAGCTGTACACGGCCTCGCTTCTGGTGGTGGATGAGGCGAACCCGGCGGAGAAAGGGTATCTCGCGATGCTGGCGGCGCGGATGAACCTGGATCAGGCGCTGGTCGACAATCTGCATGCCGAGGCCGCGCGTCTGTAGCGGATAGCGATTTCCCGGCGCAGAATCTGGCGCTTAGCCCTTGGCGATCAGCCAGTCCAGCGCGCGGGTCGGCAGGATGCGGCGGGCAACGCCCATCAGATAGGTGGGTGTCGTCACATAGTAGCGCGCCTTCGGGCGGCTGGCTTCCAGCGCATGGATCAGCTTCTGCGTGACCGCCTCGGGGCCAAGCTCGAACGTGTCCTTCTTGACCTTCTTGTCGTAAAGCCGACCGCGCAAGGAGACATACTGCTCGCGCCGGGCGGAGTTTTCCCAGTCCACCCACTTCTCGAAATGCGGCACCGCATTTTCACGGATCCTGGTGGCGATGGGGCCGGGTTCGATAAGGATCACCTCTATCCCCGTCCCGCGCATCTCGATCCGCAACACGTCGGTCAGGCCTTCCATCGCGAACTTGGTCGCGACATAGGCCCCGCGCCAGGTCATGCCGACAAGGCCGAGGACCGAGGAACAGTTGATGATCCGCCCGTGGCCCTGCGCCCGCATCAGCGGGATCACCCGGCGGGTCAGGTCGTGGTAGCCGAAAAGGTTGGTTTCGAAGATTGCCCGCAAGGCGCCGCGTGGCAGGTCCTCGACCGCGCCGGGGCAGGCGAAGGCACCGTTGTTGTACAGCGCATCCAGTGTGCCCCCGGTCCGCGCGACGACCTCGGCCACGGCGGCGGCGATGCTGTCTTCATCGGCATAGTCCAGGCGGAAGCTTTCCAGCCCCTCGGCACGCAGCCGGTCACAATCCGCCTCTTGCCGACAGGTCGCAAAGACCCGCCAGCCCCGCGCATGAAGCGTGCGTGCCGCATCCAGACCGATGCCCGAAGAGCATCCGGTGATCAGGATCGAACGTTGGGTCATCAGGGGCTCCCGAGCGGCAAGAGCCCCTCAGGGGGCCTCGGGGCTCAGGTAGCGCATCGCGACGAAGCCTTCCACCCCGTCGCCCTGGATCACGATCCGCGCCCATTCGTCATTGACCGCCTGCACCAGAAGAGTTGCCTCGCCGGACCCAAGCTTGCCCAGCACTTCCGCGTCGGTCGAAGGTTCGGCGCGGACGTTCACCGAATTGGCCACGACGTACCAGATTGTCCCCGTCCCACCGTCGACGACTTCGGGGGCTGCTTGCGGGGCGGGCGCTTCGGGAACGGTTTCGTTGCCGACCGAGGACAGCGAAAAGACCGGCTCCTCGATCTCTGTGACCAGCGTGCGTTCCGGTTCGACATAGGGTTCGGGCTCGGCACGCGCGACCACCGGGGCGGGGTCAGCGACTGCGGGATTGGCCACGGGTTCTGCAACCTCGGGTTTGGCGGCCGGAGCTGCTGCGACGACGGTCACTGCCTCGGTCTCTGCGGTCGGCACAGCCGAATCAGGACCATCGGCGGCCTTCCGTGCGGCAGCTTCGGCCAGGCCCGGCCGCATCTGGCCGCGGTCCTCCCCAGCAATCATTAGGGCGGCAAACAGGCCGGCACACAAAATAAGCGTCAAGCGCAGCATCTGGAATCCGTCTTTCTCTTTCGGCCCTCTTAGCACAGGCGCCGGGTGGGAGTGCAGGAAAAATGCACAAGCATAGAGATGGTTCCAGAGGGCGAGTTTGCCATCTGGACCCGTGACCATGTTTTCCCTACACAACATGCATGAGCGCAGATGATGACGAGCCCAAGATCGAGGGCCCAGAGGGCCTGACAACCGCCGAACCGCTGTCCCGCGCGATCGGTGAGCGGTATCTGACCTATGCGCTGTCGACCATCATGCACCGCGCCTTGCCGGACGCGCGCGACGGGCTGAAGCCGGTGCACCGGCGAATCCTCTGGGCGATGCGGCGGCTGCGGCTGACGCCGACGGGGGGCTTCCTGAAATCGGCCAAGATTTCTGGCGACACGATGGGGGATTTCCACCCGCACGGGGATGCCGCGATCTACGACGCGATGGCGCGTTTGGCGCAGGATTTCAACATGCGCTACCCGCTGGTCGACGGGCAGGGCAACTTCGGCAACATCGACGGGGATAACCCGGCGGCGTCCCGCTATACGGAGGCCCGCGTCACGGCTGCTGCCGAGGCGCTGATGGAAGGCATCGACGAAACCGCCGTCGATTTCCGCCCGAACTACGATGGCCGTCTGGAAGAACCGGTGGTGCTGCCCGCCGCCTTCCCGAACCTTCTGGCCAATGGTTCCAGTGGTATCGCGGTCGGGATGGCGACGAACATCCCTCCGCATAACCTGGATGAGCTGATCGACGGCTGTCAGGCGCTGCTCGCCGATCCTTCATTGACGGACGAGGCGCTGGTCCAGCTGATCCCCGGCCCGGATTTTCCGACGGGCGGGGTGATCGTGGAACCGCGCGACAGTATCCTTGAGGCCTATCGCACGGGGCGCGGCGCCTTCCGCACCCGCGCGAAGTGGGAGGTCGAGGATCTGGGCCGCGGGACGTGGCAGATCGTCGTCACCGAGATCCCGTTTCAGGTCCAGAAATCCAAGCTGATCGAAAAGCTGGCCGAGCTTATCCAGATCAAGAAGGTTCCCCTCCTGGCCGATGTCCGGGACGAAAGCGCCGAGGACATCCGCCTGATCCTGGAACCCCGTGCCCGCAACGTCGATCCGGACGTGCTGATGGGAAGCCTGTTCAAGAACTCGGACCTTGAGGTGCGCTTCTCGCTGAACATGAACGTGCTGATCGACGGCAAGGTGCCGAAGGTCTGTTCGCTGAAAGAAGTGCTGCGCGCCTTCCTTGACCATCGGCGGGACGTGCTGCGGCGGCGCTCGCTCCACCGGATTGAGAAGATCGACGCGCGGCTGGAGGTGCTGGAAGGGCTTCTGATCGCCTTCCTGAACCTCGACCGCGTGATTGACATTATCCGATATGACAACGACCCCAAAGCCGCACTGATGGCCGAGGACTGGTCGAAATCGCACATCCGCGCGACGTCGGAAAAGGACTACCGGCCGCCTGCCAAGGGGCAGGGTGTGCTGACCGAGGTGCAGGCCGAAGCGATCCTGAACATGCGGCTGCGCAGCTTGCGGCGGCTGGAGGAGATGGAGCTGAACGCCGAGCGTGACGCTCTGGCCAAGGAACGCGCCGACCTCGCCGACCTGCTGGACAGCGAGCGCCGTCAGTGGAAGCGCATCGGCAAGGAACTGGACGAGGTCCGGAAGCTCTACGGGAAGGGCACCGCCCTTGGTGCTCGGCGCACCCAGTTTGCCGATGCCACTGAAATCGAGGAGATCCCCTACGAGGCGATGATCGACCGCGAGCCGATCACCGTCATCTGCTCGAAGATGGGCTGGATCCGGGCGATGAAGGGCCATGTCGATCTGGCGGCGGAACAGAAGTTCAAGGACGGCGACGGCCCGCGCTTTGCCTTCCATGCCGAGACGACGGACAAGATCCTGCTGGTGGCCGAGAATGGGCGGTTCTTCACGCTGCTGGGCGCGAACCTGCCGGGCGGGCGCGGAATGGGTGAACCGGTGCGCCTGATGGTGGACCTGCCGAACGACACCGGGATCACCGATCTTTTGATTTACCGGCCTGGCCAGAAGTACCTGCTGGCCTCCAGCGCCGGCGACGGGTTCATCGTGCCGTCCGAGGAGCTTCTCGCCCAGACCAAGGCCGGGAAGGCCGTGCTGACGGTGCGGGACGGGGTCAAGACCGCCGTTTGCGTCGCGGTGGCGGGGGACATGGTCGCGGTGGTGGGCGACAACCGGAAAATGCTGGTCTTTCCGCTGGACGAGCTGCCGGAGATGGCCAAGGGCAAGGGCGTCCGGTTGCAGAAGTACAAGGACGGCGGGCTATCGGATGCGATCACCTTCGTGAAGGCCGAGGGTCTGTCGTGGAAGGACCCCGCCGGGCGCACCCGGACCGAGACTGACCTTCTGGAATGGACCGGCGCGCGCGCCAGCGCCGGCAAGATGGCCCCGCGCGGGTTCCCGAGGGACAATCGGTTCACCTGACCCTGGTCACTTGCGGAAGCTGCCGTCTGCCCCGAATGCAGGTTGCGTTTCGTGGCTGGGGATTGCCCCAATGTCTGAAAGCCAGCCCGGCGCCGACCGGACCCAAAGCTGCATGCGGGGAACCAGCTCGGCGCGCTGCCGAAGGGCGCCGACCCGCAGTCCGAGGGCGCGGGGCTCGGGCGCAACTGGCGCCGAGTAGATCGGCGTGCCGCAGTCCGGACAGAACGCCTGTTCGCGCTGCTGTCCGCTGTCTGCGGTCTTGCGATAGATGCGAGGGCTGCCTGAAAGCAATCTGAAGGTGCGCGGTACCGACTGGGCGACGACCCGGAACGCTGTCCCCGACAAGGTCTGGCAATCGCTGCAATGACAGAGCAGGACCCTGTCGTGGTCGACTTCGGCCTCGAACGTGATGTGGCCGCAATGACACCGGCCATCGACTTTCATGGCACTTCTCCAAGTCAATCAGGTGACCAGTCTACCACTCGCCGGTGCGTCGCGCCATAACATGGATAGTCAGGCCCGCTCCACCTTCAGCCAGACCCCACCCTGCGGCCGCAGCGTCAGGATCATCACCGGTTTCGGTTCCTTCCCCGGGATCGGGGTGAACCGGAAGTGCGCCAGCAGGGTGGCCAGCACGATCACGGCCTCTTGCAACGCAAACGACGCCCCGATGCAGATGCGGGGGCCGTCGCCGAAGGGCAGGTACTGGAAGCGTGGGACGGCCTTCGGGTCGGCGAAGCGGTCTGGGCGGAAGGCGTCGGGGTCCTCCCACAAGAGGCGATGCCGGTGCAGCGCATAGATCGGCAGGATCACCGTATCGCCGGGCCGGACCTCGCGGCCGCAAAGGGTGTCGGCGGCCATTGCGGTGCGCGACAGGAAGGCCGCCGGGGGATACATCCGCAGCGCCTCGTCCACGATCCGGCGGGTCAGCGGCAGTCGGGGCAGGTCAGCCACGGTCGCCGCCCGGTCGCCAAGGGCGGCCTGCGCCTCGGCCCGCGCGGCGGCTTGCACCCCCTGATCGAAGGCGGAAAGGTAAAGCGCCCAGGACAGGGTCAGCGCCGTCGTCTCGTGCCCCGCAACGATGAAAGTGAGGAGGTTATCGCGGAGTTCGGACGTCGTCATCTGCCGCCCGCTTTCCGGGTCCGACCCGGCCATCAGGAGGTCAAGAAGGTCCGGCGGGGTCTTCCCACCCTCGGCCTTGCGCGCCTCGATGGCACGGTCGGCAAGCCGCTTCGTCTCGCGCATGGCGGACCCGGTGAACAGCCGGTTCGGGCGCGGCACCCAGGGCGGGGCGCCGAGGACGTCCAACAGCGACACCTTCGCGGTTTCGGCGATATACTGTTCGATGGCGGCATGCACTGCGCCCCGGTCAAAGCCGGTGCCGTCCGAGAAGGTGACATCCGCTATCACCTCGAAGGTCGCCGTCACCATCTCCTCAAAAAGATCCGCCGCCCGGCCCACCGCCTTGTCCAACCGCGCGACCGACCGTTCCGCCGCAGCCGTCATCACTGGGCCCAAGGCGGACACATTGCGGTGCGAGAAGACCGGCGCCGCCGTCCGGCGCTGCCACATCCACTGCGCGCCCTCGGCCACGAACAGGCTGTCGCCGATGGCGGGTTCCAGGATCAGCTTGGTGACAACTGACTTCGGATAGCTTTCCACGCGGTCGCGCAGGACCTGCTTCAGCCCGTCCGGGTCCATCAGCATGTGCCAGCGCTTGCCCGTCCGGCCCGACAGGATCGGCACCCGCGTCGCCACTTCCGGGATCAGTTCCAGCACGTTGCGCTGTGCGGCGCGGAAGCTGGCCCAGACCCCCATGGGTTCGGTGTGAAGCGCCACGCGGGCGGGCAGGGGGGCGGGGGCGTCGAGCATGATGTGATGAAGATAGGGCAGCCTTGCGCGGCGGCAAAGCGCAGGCATGCCGCACCCCCGGCCTTCCGGCCAATCAGGCTTGAATTTCCCCGTCCCACGGGCTAAGTCGCCGCCCGTGTAATCTCGGGTCCCCGACGGGCCCGATCTGGACAAGGGCGGATAACGCGATGGCGAAGGCAAAGTTTGAACGGAATAAACCGCACGTTAACATCGGGACCATCGGTCACGTTGACCATGGCAAGACGACGCTGACCGCGGCGATCACCAAGTATTTCGGCGAATTCCGCGCCTATGACCAGATCGACGGCGCTCCGGAAGAGCGGGCTCGTGGCATCACGATCTCGACCGCCCACGTCGAGTACGAGACCGAGAACCGTCACTACGCCCACGTCGACTGCCCCGGCCACGCCGACTACGTCAAGAACATGATCACCGGTGCCGCCCAGATGGACGGCGCGATCCTGGTCGTGGCTGCGTCCGACGGCCCGATGCCGCAGACGCGTGAGCACATCCTGCTCGGCCGTCAGGTCGGCATCCCCTACATGGTCGTCTACATGAACAAGGTCGACCTGGTGGATGACGCCGAACTTCTCGAACTGGTCGAGATGGAAGTGCGCGAACTGCTGTCGTCCTACGAATACCCGGGCGACGACATCCCGATCATCAAGGGCTCGGCCCACCAGGCGATGATCGGCGAGTCGAAGGAAATCGGCGAGGATTCGATCCGCGCGCTGATGAAGGCCGTGGACGAATACATCCCGACCCCGGCGCGTGCCGTGGACCAGCCCTTCCTGATGCCGATCGAAGACGTGTTCTCGATCTCGGGCCGCGGCACCGTCGTGACCGGCCGGGTCGAGCGTGGCGTGATCAACGTCGGTGACGAAGTCGAGATCGTCGGCATCCGCGACACCAAGAAGTCGGTCTGCACCGGCGTCGAGATGTTCCGCAAGCTCCTGGATCGCGGTGAGGCGGGCGACAACATCGGCGCGCTCCTGCGCGGCGTGGACCGTGACGGCGTGGAACGTGGCCAGGTGCTGTGCAAGCCCGGCTCGGTCAAGCCGCACACCAAGTTCGAAGCCGAGGCCTACATCCTGACCAAGGAAGAAGGCGGCCGCCACACCCCGTTCTTCGCGAACTACCGTCCGCAGTTCTACTTCCGGACGACGGACGTGACCGGGACCGTGCAGCTGCCGGAAGGCACCGAGATGGTGATGCCGGGCGACAACCTGAAGTTCGTCGTGGAACTGATCGCCCCGATCGCGATGGAAGAGAAGCTGCGCTTCGCCATCCGCGAAGGCGGCCGCACCGTCGGCGCAGGCGTCGTCTCGAAAATCATCGCGTAGGGCGCGATCGGATCAAGGCATCCAGAAGGCGCGCGGCACCCCGCGCGCCTTTTTCGTTTGAAAGGCCATCCTCATGTCCGCCTGCGTTCTCTGCGCTGCCCCCGACGCCCAACCCGTCACCCTTTCCCCCGGGGCGGATGTCGCGCTGCTTTGCCCGGTCTGTGCTGCGGCCCTGTCCGGTGACATCATCCCCGGCCCGCGCTGGCGCTGCCTGGGCGATGCGGTCTGGTCCGAGGACCCGGGCACCCAGATCGCGGCCTGGCGCCTCTTGCAGGCCTTGCCGGGCGAGGCCTGGGCCGCCGATCTTCTGGAAACGGTCTATCTTGATCCCGAGGTTCTGGCGCGCGCCATGGCGGGTGAAAGTGTCGTCCCCGCGGTGGAGCATCGCGATGTAAACGGTGTGCGCCTTGCCGCGGGCGATACGGTGACGCTGATCAAGGACCTGCCCGTCAAGGGCAGTTCCATGGTCGCCAAGCGTGGCACGGCGGTACGAGGCATCCGGCTGGTGCCGGACAATGCCGATCAGATCGAGGGCCGGGTCAACGGGCAGCAGATCGTGATCCTGTGCCAATATGTGAAGAAGTCGTCCTAGCCCTTCGGCTGCGCAGCCGCTTGTTTCATCTGCCAGCCCAGCCGCACCCCCGGATGGGCCTTGATCTGTTCCAGCATCGCCTTGAACCGGCCGCGTGGCACCATCCCCTCGTGCCAGTCCGCCGCCGCGCGGACGCGCTGCATCAGCTTGCCATCGGTCAGGTCATGCACCCGACCTCCCGCCAGCGCCGCCCTGGTCACCGGGGCCACGCACAGGAACACCAGCCCCACTTTCGGCACATGCGCCAGGGGCTGGAACTGGTCCCGCATCCCGACCATCTGGGCGCAAAGCCAGGGCTGCACCGCCATCAGGTAATCCTGCTGCACCACGACAGACCGGCCCGGCACCAGCATCGGAAAGAACTCTGCGGCAATATGGTCAGCCATGCCCGAGCCCTTGGCGGCGTCGACCGACAGGATCTCGATCGGCCCGCCCGCCCACTGCTTGTCGCCGATGTCACCGACATGCAGCACCACCTGATCGCCCCAGGGTGCCAGATGCCGCCGCACCACCGGCAGAAGGTCGGCGTCATCGGCCTCGGGCAGGGGTTCGTCGGGCATGAACCTGGCCCAGAACGCGCGCGAGGAGCGGAAGCGGTCGTAGCTGTGGACCGGGTTCGCCCGCCCGGCGGCGGCAAGCCCCGACAGAAGCCGCGCCGCCGATCCGCCGGCGTAGGCGCCAAGGTCCACCACCGCGCCGTCGCCCTGCACCCGGCGACCCAGCCAGTGATAAAGCTGCGATTCCTCGGGCGTCAGCATCGTGGGGACGCGCGCGGCGGGGCCGAGATCGGCCAGTGTCACAGCCGCCCAGGGCCGTGCTGCGAACTCGGCGACGATGTCTGTCCCTGTCTGCACGGCGACCTCCTGCCGCGAGACTAGGCAACCGCGCCGCAGCTTTCCAGTGCGCTCCTCGATGACCTTGTCACGCGCCGCAGTCTCAACTGGCGCGAGGAGAGGACGACGTCGCACGAGGAGCCTCCGCCTCCCGCTTCGGACCCGCCTTCCGGCAGCGATCCGAACAGAACCGGACTGTCTCCCAGTCCCGTTCCCATTTCTTGCGCCAGGTGAAAGGCAGGCCACAAGCGGCGCAGAGCTTGACAGGCAGGTCCGATTTCTTGCGCATCTTTGGCATGTTGGCTCCTCTTCCGGCCAAGGACCAAGCTGGATCGGTCACAGCGCAAGACAAGCGTGTCTTTTGCCCGTCACTGCACTGTGCTAAAAGCAAGGACCCGCAACAGGAGGCTGACATGGACCTGACTGCCTGAACCGTTCCGCGAACCGTTCATGAAAGGTCCTGACATGCCGCTTGATCCCAACCAAACGCATCCCCTGGTGCTGTCCGATGGCACCGTGCTGCCGGATATGGTCCACCTGAACCAGGTGATCGACCACCCGAACATCCGCATCGGCGACTTCACCTACGCCAACGACTTTGACCCGCCCAAGAATTGGGCGGCGCGGCTGGCGCCCTACCTTTACCCCGGCGCGCCCGAGACGCTGGTCATCGGCCGGTTCTGCCAGATCGCGCATGGCGTGCGGTTCATCACCGCCTCGGCCAATCATGCGATGGACGGGCTGACCACCTTTCCCTTCCCGGTCTTCGACCCCGCTACCATCGAGGGTTACAAGGCGGGCTTCACCGGCCTGCCCGACACGGTGATCGGCCATGACGTCTGGATCGGCCATGGCGCGCTGATCCTGCCCGGTGTCCGCATCGGCAGCGGCGCGATCATCGGCGCGGGATCGGTCGTGACGCGTGATGTCGCGCCTTACAGCATCGTCGCGGGCAACCCGGCCCGCCTGATCCGCCCGCGGTTTGCTGCCGGGATCGCGGAAAGGCTGCTGGCGCTGGCCTGGTGGGACTGGCCACCTGACCGCATCCGGGCTGCCGTTCCCGCGCTGTTGCAGCCCGACATTGCGGCCCTTGAGGCCCTGCGGCCCGGGGACTGACCGCAGCGACGGGCGACCTGGCAGACAGCGCGAGAGAATCCCTTGACCTCCCGCGCGGCCTGCCGTAACCCGTCGCTCGCGTAGGGGTATAGCTCAGCTGGTAGAGCGACGGTCTCCAAAACCGTAGGTCGCGGGTTCGAGCCCTGCTGCCCCTGCCATCCCCCCCGTCCCTCCCGTCCCGGCTTGGCAGCGCCGTTGCACAGCCCGCGCGGGAACCGGATCAACGGTTCGGGCGTTCCGTATTCAGCAACACGATTGCTTTGAAACGGAGAAGATCATGCTGAAATCCCGTAACCTTGCCGCTGGTGCGGCCGCCGGTGCCCTTGTCTCGCTGCTGTCCATCCCCGCCTTCGCGGGCGTGGAAAAGGTTGCCAAGATCGACGTGCAGGTCGACCTGAGCGCCGTTCAGAACGAGGAAGCCGCAGCCTACTGGGCGAACCTGGAAGCCGACCTGGAAAACGCGCTCGCTGCGCGTCTGGTTGACCGGCTGGTGACCGAGGAAGTGACGCCGGACGAGAACGGAAGGGTCGATGGTGCGCAGATCATCGTCGACATCCGCGAAGTCGAACTCGCCAATGCGCTCCAGCGCGAGCTGAACCTGGGCGATGCGGTCCTGGTCGGTCAGGTCACCGTCAAGGACGACACCGACAACTCGAACGCCGACGGCTACGAGCTGACCACCTCGCTGGAAAACGCGAAGGTCGTGGTGCCCGAGGGCATGACCGTGGTCCTGTCGACCGACACCAACGAAGCCTACACCCGTCTGGTTGACGTGTTTGCCGAAGGCGTCGTCAGCCGCCTGAAGTAAAGACCGGCGGCCCCCCGCCGCCTGTCCTGTGCGCCCCCCATGCCCGTCCCGCATGGGGGGCGCCGCCATTTTCAGGGGTCGGATCGCGCGTTTGATCGCCCGATTTCCCGGCGCGGCTTGAAATCCCCGGCCGAACCCCGTATCTCCCCCTGCGAACCCAAGCCCGGAATCCCCATGTCGACCACGAACCCCCTTCAGTTCCTCCAGCAGGTCCGCGCCGAAGTCGCCAAGGTGGTCTGGCCCACCCGGCGCGAGGTGCTGTTGACCACGCTGATGGTCTTCATCCTGTCGGCGCTGGCTGCGACCTTCTTCAGCCTTGTCGATCTTGGTATCCGCACGGTGCTGACCTACATCATCGGCGCCTGATCGCCTTTCCCTCTTGAATTGGGACCGTGCAGGGGGTAGACCCCGCGCCAACCAAAGGGACACCGGCGCGCATCGATTCGGGGTGCGCGCTGTTTTTTGTTCCGGGCGAAGATGAAGATGGGCCGAATGGCCCGGGCAGCAAGGAAGCAGGCATTATGGCGAAGCGCTGGTATTCGGTAAGCGTTCTCTCGAACTTCGAGAAGAAGGTGGCCGAGCAGATCAAGACCGCCGTCGCCGATGCGGGGCTTGAGGAAGAGATCGACGAAGTGTTGGTCCCGACCGAAGAGGTCATCGAGGTCCGGCGCGGCAAGAAGGTCACTTCGGAACGCCGCTTCATGCCGGGCTATGTGCTGGTCCACATGGAAATGTCGAACCGCGGCTACCACCTGATCTCGTCGATCAACCGCGTCACCGGCTTTCTGGGCCCGCAGGGCAAGCCGATGCCGATGCGCGACGGCGAAGTGAACGCGATCCTGAACCGCGTCGAGGAAGGCCTCGAAGCACCGCGCAACCTGATCCGCTTCGACATCGGCGAAACGGTGCAGGTTACCGACGGCCCGTTCGAGGGCTTCTCGGGCATGGTCGAGGATGTGGACGAGGCGCACAGCCGCCTGAAGGTCACCGTGTCGATCTTCGGCCGGGCGACGCCCGTCGAACTGGAATTCACCCAGGTCTCGAAAGGGGCCTGAGTGCATCGCGTGGGAGGCGAGCGCCCGCAAGGGTGACGGACCGAACCACTAAACCGCACCCCAGGGTGCAGTGACAAAGGAGAAGGCCAGATGGCCAAGAAGATTATCGGCAGCCTCAAGCTGCAAGTGAAGGCCCAGCAGGCCAACCCGTCGCCCCCGGTCGGTCCGGCCTTGGGTCAGCGCGGCCTGAACATCATGGCCTTCGTGAAGGAATTCAACGCGAAGACCGCCGACATCCCGCCGGGTACCCCGACGCCCGTCATCATCACCTACTACCAGGACAAGTCCTTCAGCCTCGAGCTGAAGACGGCTCCGGCCTCGTTCCTGATCAAGCAGGCTGCTGGCCTTCCGGCTGTCGGGAAGCGTTCGCGCGCCAAGGGTTCGACCAAGCCGGGCCGTGAAGTCGCTGGCACGATCACCGCGGCCCAGCTGCGCAAGATCGCCGAGACCAAGATGAAGGACCTGAACGCCAATTCCGTGGAAGCTGCGATGCAGATCATCCTCGGCTCGGCCAAGTCCTGCGGCATCGAAGTGAAGGGCTGAGCACCATGGCAAAGATTGCAAAGCGCGTCGCCAAGGCGAACGAAGCCTTCGCTGGCAAGGCGAACATCACCGTCGAAGACGCGGTGAAGCTGATCAAGGGCGCGGCTTCGGCCAAGTTCGACGAGACGGTTGAAATCGCGATGAACCTGGGTGTTGACCCGCGTCACGCCGACCAGATGGTCCGTGGTGTGGTCGCCCTGCCGAACGGTACCGGCAAGACCGTCCGCGTCGCCGTCTTCGCCCGTGGCGCCAAGGCTGACGAAGCCAAGGCCGCCGGTGCGGACATCGTCGGTGCGGAAGACCTGATGGAATCGATCCAGCAGGGCAACATCAACTTCGACCGTTGCATCGCGACCCCGGACCTGATGCCGCTCGTCGGCCGTCTGGGCAAGATCCTCGGGCCGCGCAACCTGATGCCGAACCCGAAGGTCGGCACCGTGACGATGGACGTGAAAACGGCCGTCGAAGGCGCCAAGGGCGGTGAGGTCCAGTTCAAGGTCGAAAAGGCCGGCGTGGTGCACGCGGGTGTCGGCAAGGTCTCGTTCGACGAGGCGAAGCTGGCCCAGAACATCCGCGCCTTCGTGGACGCGGTGTCCAAGGCCCGCCCGTCGGGCGCCAAGGGCACCTACCTGAAGAAGGTGTCGCTGTCCTCGACCATGGGCCCGGGCGTGTCGGTCGACATCGCTTCGGCGACCCAGGCGTAAGCCAGAATTCCCGGGTGACCGGGAGACTACCCGGGCCATGAGACATGTCTCTCGGCCCGGTTCTGTCCGAGACGGTGGGTGGTGCGCAAACACCATAAATCCTGCCCGAGATGGGGAACGAGATTGAAGGCGCCTTCGGGCGGTCTTGGTTTCGGGAACCGTTACGGACCCGACGCCCCTGCAAGGGGGCAAACATGAGCCGGGGGAAACCCCAACCTTGGAGTGAAACTGTGGATAGAGCCCAGAAAGAGAAAGTGGTCGAGGAACTCGGCCAGATCTTCGAAAGCTCTGGCGTTGTGGTGGTTGCCCACTACACCGGGATGACGGTTGCACAGATGCAGGACCTGCGCGCGAAGCTTCGCGACGTGGGTGGGTCCGTTCGCGTTGCCAAGAACACGCTCGCCAAGATCGCCCTTGAAGGGAAGCCCGCTGCAAAGATGGGTGACCTGCTCACGGGCATGACCGTTCTGTCCTTCTCGGAAGACCCCGTGGCTGCGGCCAAGGTCTGCGACGCCTACGCCAAGACGAACGACAAGTTCGTCATCATTGGCGGGGCAATGGGCGAAACGGTTCTGGACCAGGCCGGTGTCAAGGCTGTCGCTTCCATGCCGTCGCGTGAAGAGCTTATCGCTCAGATCGTGTCGTGCATCGGTGCGCCCGCTTCGAACATCGCCGGGGCCATTGGTGCGCCTGCTTCGAACATCGCGAGCATCCTGTCGACCATCGAGGAAAAGGCTGCGGCCTGATCCTTTCATCCCGGTCGTGGTTGATACCGCACCGTTGGAACCCATCTTAACAAACGGAACTGAAAAATGGCTGATCTGAACAAACTCGCCGAAGAGATCGTCGGTCTGACCCTCCTGCAAGCTCAGGAACTGAAGACCATCCTGAAGGACAAGTACGGCATCGAGCCCGCCGCTGGCGGCGCTGTGATGATGGCTGGTCCGGCTGCTGGCCCGGCTGCTGCAGCTGAAGAAGAAAAGACCGAGTTCGACGTCGTCCTGACCGACGCCGGTGCGAACAAGATCAACGTGATCAAGGTCGTCCGCGAACTGACGGGCCTTGGCCTCAAGGAAGCCAAGGACCTGACCGAAGCTGGCGGCAAGATCAAGGAAGGCGTCTCGAAAGCCGACGCCGAGGCGATGAAGAAGAAGTTCGAAGAAGCTGGCGCCAAGGCCGAGCTGAAGTAATCGGACTTCGGGGGCAACCCCGTAGAACAGCAGGGCTGGGGCCGAGGAATTCGGTCCCAGCCATGCGCGTCTTGGAAGGGGCTTGGGCGATAAGCCTCTTCCAAGACGCGTCGGGTTCGGGAGCCACCCTTCGGGACGGGCGGCACGAATGGAACCCTGACGGTCTCTTCGCAAGCGGTGCGCGCCCGTGGCCCGACGGGTGGTGTGCCAGCGAAAAATGAAAGGTATGAGACAAACATGGCGCAAGCTTATGTTGGCCAGAAACGTGTCCGCCGCTACTTCGGCAAAATCCGCGAAGTTCTGGAGATGCCGAACCTGATCGAGGTTCAGAAATCCTCCTACGACCTGTTCCTGCGGTCCGGCGACAGCGACAAGCCGCTGGACGGCGAAGGCATCCAGGGCACATTCCAGTCGGTGTTCCCGATCAAGGACTTCAACGAGACCTCGGTCCTGGAGTTCGTCAAGTACGAGCTGGAAAAGCCCAAGTACGACGTGGACGAATGCCAGCAGCGCGACATGACCTATGCGGCACCCCTGAAGGTGACGCTGCGCCTGATCGTGTTCGATGTCGATGAAACCACCGGGGCCCGGTCGGTCAAGGACATCAAGGAACAGGACGTCTACATGGGCGACATGCCCCTGATGACGTCGAACGGCACCTTCGTTGTGAACGGGACCGAGCGGGTCATCGTCAGCCAGATGCACCGTTCGCCCGGCGTGTTCTTCGACCACGACAAGGGCAAGACCCATTCCTCGGGCAAGCTTCTCTTCGCCTGCCGCATCATCCCGTACCGCGGCTCGTGGCTGGACTTTGAATTCGACGCCAAGGACGTCGTCTTCGCCCGCATCGACCGCCGCCGGAAGCTGCCGGTGACGACGCTGCTTTATGCGCTGGGCATGGACCAGGAAGGCATCATGGATGCCTACTACGAAACCATCAACTTCCGCTATGTGAAGAACAAGGGCTGGGTCACCAAGTTCTTCCCGCAGCGCGTTTCGGGCACCCGCCCGACCTATGACCTGGTCGATGCGGCCACCGGGGAAGTCATCCTGAAAGCGGGCGAAAAGGCCACGCCGCGGATGGTCAAGAAGTGGAAGGACGAGGGCACGGTCACCGAGCTTCTGGTCCCCTTCGACCACATCCTCGGGCGCTATGTCGCCAAGGACATCATCAACGAGGAAACCGGCGAGATCTGGGTCGAAGCCGGTGACGAGCTGACCTGGGAACTGGACCGCGACGGCGAAGTCAAGGGCGGCACGGTGAAGGTCCTTCTGGACCAGGGCATCACCGACATCCCGGTTCTCGACATCGACAACGTCAATGTCGGCCCCTACATCCGCAACACGATGGCGGTGGACAAGAACATGGGCCGCGACACCGCGCTCATGGACATCTACCGCGTGATGCGCCCGGGCGAGCCGCCGACCGTGGAAGCCGCGTCGCAGCTGTTCGACACGCTGTTCTTCGACAAGGAACGCTATGACCTCTCGGCCGTCGGCCGGGTCAAGATGAACATGCGCCTCGACCTCGACAAGCCGGACACCCAGCGCACGCTGGATCGCGAGGACATCATCGCCTGCGTCAAGGCGCTGACCGAACTGCGCGACGGCAAGGGCGAGATCGACGACATCGACCACCTCGGCAACCGCCGCGTCCGGTCGGTCGGCGAGCTGATGGAAAACCAGTACCGCGTCGGCCTTCTGCGGATGGAGCGCGCGATCAAGGAACGCATGTCGTCGGTCGAAATCGACACGATCATGCCGCAGGACCTGATCAACGCGAAACCCGCCGCCGCTGCGGTGCGTGAATTCTTCGGCTCTTCGCAGCTGTCGCAGTTCATGGACCAGACCAACCCGCTGTCCGAAGTGACGCACAAGCGCCGCCTGTCGGCCCTTGGGCCGGGCGGTCTGACCCGTGAGCGTGCAGGCTTTGAAGTCCGCGACGTCCACCCGACCCACTATGGCCGGATGTGCCCGATCGAAACGCCGGAAGGCCAGAACATCGGCCTGATCAACTCGCTGGCGACCTTCGCCCGCGTGAACAAGTACGGCTTCATCGAAACCCCGTACCGCAAGGTGATCGACGGCAAGGTGACCGACGAGGTCGTCTACATGTCGGCCACGGAAGAGATGCGCCACACCGTCGCCCAGGCCAACGCTGGCCAGGATGCCGAGGGTCGTTTCACCGAAGAGCTCATCTCCAGCCGGAAGGCCGGGGAATTCATGCTGAACCCGCCGGATTCGGTGGACCTCATCGACGTGTCGCCGAAACAGCTGGTGTCTGTTGCGGCCTCCTTGATCCCGTTCCTCGAAAACGACGACGCCAACCGCGCCCTCATGGGCTCGAACATGCAGCGTCAGGCGGTTCCCTTGCTGCAATCCGATGCCCCGTTCGTGGGCACCGGGATCGAGGCCGTGGTTGCCCGTGACTCCGGCGCCGCCATCATGGCCCGCCGGGCTGGCGTGATTGACCAGGTCGACGCGACCCGTATCGTCGTGCGCGCAACCGAGATGCTGGAACCCGGTGAGCCGGGCGTCGACATCTACCGTTTGCGCAAGTTCAAGCGGTCGAACCAGTCGTCCTGCATCAACCAGCGCCCGCTGGTGAAGGTGGGCGACGTGGTGAAGCGCGGCGAAGTGGTGGCCGACGGCCCCTGCACCGACATGGGCGAACTGGCCCTTGGCCGGAACGTGGTCGTCGCCTTCATGCCGTGGAACGGCTACAACTACGAAGACTCGATCCTGATCTCGGAACGCATCCTGCGCGACGACGTCTTCACCTCGATCCACATCGAGGAATATGAAGTCGCCGCCCGGGATACGAAACTCGGGCCGGAAGAAATCACCCGCGACATCCCGAACGTCGGCGAGGAAGCCCTGCGCAACCTCGACGAAGCGGGCATCGTCTACATCGGGGCCGAGGTTCAGCCGGGCGACATCCTGGTCGGCAAGATCACCCCGAAGGGCGAAAGCCCGATGACGCCGGAAGAGAAACTCCTCCGCGCCATCTTCGGGGAAAAGGCCTCGGACGTCCGCGACACCTCGCTGCGGCTGCCCCCGGGCGCCTATGGCACCATCGTGGAAGTCCGCGTCTTCAACCGCCACGGCGTCGACAAGGACGAACGCGCCCTGCAGATCGAGCGTGAGGAAGTCGAACGCCTCGCCCGCGACCGCGACGACGAACTCGCGATCCTGGAACGCAACATCTACGCGCGCCTCAAGACCCTGATCATGGGCAAGACCGCCGTGAAGGGGCCGAAGGGCATCAAGGCCGGGTCGACCATCGACGACGAACTTCTGGGCACGCTTTCGCGCGGCCAGTGGTGGCAGCTGGCCCTGGGCGAAGAGAACGACGCCAAGGAAGTCGAAGCGCTGCACGACCAGTACGAAGCGCAGAAGCGTGCTCTCGATCACCGCTTCGACGACAAGGTCGAAAAGGTGCGCCGTGGCGACGACCTGCCTCCGGGCGTGATGAAGATGGTCAAGGTCTTCGTCGCGGTGAAGCGCAAGCTGCAGCCGGGCGACAAGATGGCCGGCCGTCACGGCAACAAGGGCGTCATCTCCAAGGTCGTGCCGATGGAAGACATGCCCTTCCTGGCCGATGGCACTCCGGTCGACCTCGTTCTGAACCCGCTCGGCGTGCCGTCGCGGATGAACGTCGGTCAGATTCTGGAAACCCACATGGGCTGGGCCGCGCGCGGCCTGGGCCTGAAGATCGACGACGCGCTGAAGGAATACCGCCGGTCCGGCGACATGACCCCGGTGCGTGAGGCTGTCCGTCTGGCCTACGGCGACGAGACCTACGAAGAGGCCTTTGCGGGCCGCGACGAGGACGAGTTCCTGGAACTGGCGGGCAACGTGACCAAGGGCGTGCCGATTGCAACCCCGGTCTTCGACGGCGCCAAGGAAGCCGATGTCAACGACGCGCTGACCCGCGCGGGCTTTGACACATCGGGCCAGTCGGTGGTCTTCGACGGCCGCACGGGTGAGCAGTTCCAGCGCAAGGTGACGGTGGGCGTGAAGTACATGCTCAAGCTGCACCACCTGGTCGACGACAAGCTGCACGCCCGGTCCACCGGCCCGTACTCGCTGGTCACGCAGCAGCCTCTGGGTGGTAAAGCCCAGTTCGGTGGCCAGCGTCTCGGCGAGATGGAGGTCTGGGCCCTGGAAGCCTACGGCGCCGCCTACACCCTGCAGGAAATGCTGACGGTGAAGTCGGACGACGTGGCAGGCCGGACCAAGGTCTACGAGTCGATCGTCAAGGGCGAGGACAACTTCGAAGCCGGCGTGCCGGAATCATTCAACGTTCTCGTCAAGGAAGTGCGGGGCCTCGGCCTCAACATGGAACTCCTGGATGCGGAGGAGGAGTGAGGTCAGTCCATAGTTAGGGCAGAGGCAAGGTGGAAAGAATGAGCTGGGAAGCAGTTACGGGTGATCGTGCCGCGATCTTCAAGACCCAGCTCATGCGCGAAGTCAGTAGCGGACACGCACTGTTCCCCATACTCAACCGTATCGACGTGGTAGCCATCGACGACGCAAGTGACGACGTTCTGGCCATCGACCCAGACAATGCGGATGAGGCTCATGTGGTGCATCTGACTTGGCAAACCGCGCCTGACCCTACGCCGGAATGGCCGCACACCTATGTGCTTCGCATGTCCGAGATTGAAAAAACGCTTGGCGTAATCGTTCGCCGAGACCCGACTTCCCTCCCTCAAGTGAGGAATTGAAATGAACCAGGAACTCTCGACCAATCCGTTCAACCCGGTTGCTCCGGTCAAGACCTTCGACGAGATCAAGATCTCTCTGGCCTCGCCAGAGCGGATCCTGAGCTGGTCCTATGGCGAGATCAAGAAGCCGGAAACCATCAACTACCGGACCTTCAAGCCGGAACGTGACGGCCTGTTCTGCGCCCGTATCTTCGGGCCGATCAAGGACTACGAATGCCTCTGCGGCAAATACAAGCGCATGAAGTATCGCGGCGTCGTCTGCGAAAAGTGCGGCGTTGAAGTCACGCTCCAGAAGGTGCGGCGTGAGCGGATGGGCCATATCGAGCTCGCCGCCCCCGTCGCGCACATCTGGTTCCTGAAGTCGCTGCCCTCCCGGATCGGCCTCATGCTCGACATGACGCTGCGGGACCTGGAACGCATCCTCTACTTCGAGAACTACGTCGTCATCGAGCCGGGCCTGACCGACCTCACCTACGGCCAGCTGATGACCGAAGAGGAATTCCTCGACGCGCAGGACCAGTACGGCACCGACGCCTTCACCGCGAACATCGGCGCGGAAGCGATCCGCGAGATGCTGGCGGCGATCGACCTCGACGCCACTGCCGAACAACTCCGTGAGGAGCTGAAGGAAGCCACTGGCGAGCTGAAGCCGAAGAAGATCATCAAGCGGCTGAAGATCGTCGAATCCTTCCTGGAATCGGGCAACCGCCCGGAATGGATGATCCTGACCGTGCTTCCGGTGATCCCGCCGGAACTGCGCCCGCTGGTCCCGCTGGATGGCGGCCGCTTTGCGACCTCCGACCTGAACGACCTCTACCGTCGCGTCATCAACCGCAACAACCGCCTGAAGCGCCTGATCGAGCTGCGCGCGCCGGACATCATCGTCCGGAACGAAAAGCGGATGCTGCAGGAAGCCGTCGATGCGCTCTTCGACAACGGCCGCCGCGGCCGCGTCATCACGGGCACCAACAAGCGCCCGCTGAAGTCGCTGTCGGACATGCTTAAAGGCAAGCAGGGCCGCTTCCGCCAGAACCTTCTGGGCAAGCGCGTCGACTTCTCGGGCCGTTCGGTCATCGTGACCGGCCCGGAACTGAAGCTGCACCAGTGCGGCCTGCCGAAGAAGATGGCCTTGGAACTCTTCAAGCCGTTCATCTACTCGCGGCTGGAGGCCAAGGGTCTGTCCTCGACCGTCAAGCAGGCGAAGAAGCTGGTCGAGAAGGAGCGTCCGGAGGTCTGGGACATCCTGGATGAAGTCATCCGTGAACACCCGGTCCTGCTGAACCGCGCGCCGACGCTGCACCGTCTGGGCATCCAGGCGTTCGAGCCGATCCTGATCGAAGGCAAGGCGATCCAGCTGCACCCGCTCGTCTGCTCGGCCTTCAACGCCGACTTCGACGGGGACCAGATGGCCGTCCACGTTCCGCTGAGCCTCGAAGCCCAGCTGGAAGCGCGCGTCCTGATGATGTCGACGAATAACGTTCTGTCGCCCGCCAACGGCGCACCGATCATTGTTCCGTCGCAGGACATGGTCCTTGGTCTCTACTATGTGACCATGGAGCGTAAAGGCATGCAGGGTGAAGGCATGGCCTTCGCCGACATCGAGGAAGTCGAACATGCGCTGGCCGCCGGTGCGGTGCATCTGCACGCCAAGATCAAGGCGCGTCTCCGTCAGGTCGACGAGACCGGCAACATCGTCTGGAAGCGGTTCGACACCACCCCGGGCCGTCTGCGGCTTGGCAACCTGCTGCCGCTGAACGCGAAGGCGCCGTTCGATCTGGTGAACCGCCTTCTGCGGAAGAAGGACGTGCAGACCGTCATCGACACCGTCTACCGCTACTGCGGCCAGAAGGAATCGGTGATCTTCTGCGACCAGATCATGACCCTTGGCTTCCGCGAAGCCTTCCGCGCCGGCATCTCGTTCGGCAAGGACGACATGGTGATCCCCGACAACAAGTGGACCATCGTGAACGAGGTGAAGGAGCAGGTCGCCGGCTTCGAACAGCAGTACCTCGACGGCCTGATTACTCAGGGCGAGAAGTACAACAAGGTCGTCGACGCCTGGACCAAGTGCAACGACAAGGTGACCGAGGCCATGATGGCCACGATCTCCGCGTCGCGCACCGACAAGAACGGTGCCGAAATGGAACCGAACTCGGTCTATATGATGGCCCACTCCGGTGCCCGGGGCTCGGTCATCCAGATGAAGCAGCTTGGCGGGATGCGCGGCCTGATGGCCAAGCCCTCGGGCGAGATCATCGAGACGCCGATCATCTCGAACTTCAAGGAAGGTCTGACCGTTCTTGAATACTTCAACTCGACCCACGGCGCCCGGAAGGGTCTGTCGGACACCGCGCTGAAGACCGCGAACTCGGGCTACCTGACGCGCCGTCTGGTCGACGTGGCACAGGACTGCATCATCCGCGTCCACGATTGCGGCACCGAACAGTCGATCACGGCGCAGGCCGCGGTCAACGACGGTGAGGTGATCGTGCCGATGGGCGAGCGTGTCCTTGGTCGCGTCGCGGCCGAAGACGTGATCGCGCCCGGCTCGGACGACGTGATCGTCGCCCGGGGCGAGCTGATCGACGAACGTCGCGCCGACCTGATCAACGGCTCGGGCATCGCCCAGATCCGCATCCGCAGCCCGCTCACCTGCGAGGCCGAAGAGGGCGTCTGCGCGCTCTGCTACGGTCGCGACCTGGCGCGCGGCACGCTGGTGAACATCGGCGAAGCGGTCGGCATCATCGCCGCCCAGTCCATCGGTGAACCCGGCACGCAGCTGACCATGCGCACCTTCCACATCGGCGGCGTGGCCCAGGGTGGCCAGCAGTCTTTCCTGGAAGCCAGCCAGGAAGGCAAGATCGAGTTCCGCAACGCGAACCTGTTGAAGAACGTCAATGGCGAGCAGATCGTCATCGGCCGGAACATGCAGATCGCGATCATCGACGAGGCGGGCCAGGAACGGGCCGCCCACAAGCTGACCTACGGCGCGAAACTGCACGTCAAGGAAGGCGAGACGGTCAAGCGTGGCACCAAGCTCTTCGAATGGGACCCCTTCACCCTGCCGATCATCGCCGAAAAGACCGGCGTGGCACGGTTCAAGGATCTCGTTGCGGGGATCTCGGTCCGCGAGGAAACCGACGATGCGACGGGCATGACCCAGAAGATCGTTTCGGACTGGCGTTCGGTGCCCAAGGGCGGCGACCTCAAGCCCGAGATCATCGTGATGGACCCGGCGACGGGCGACCCGGTCCGCAACGACCAGGGCGCACCGATCAGCTACTCCATGTCGGTGGACGCGATCCTGTCGGTCGAAGACGGCCAGGAACTGCGGCCCGGCGACGTGGTGGCGCGTATCCCGCGCGAAGGTGCCAAGACCAAGGACATCACCGGGGGTCTTCCCCGCGTGGCCGAATTGTTCGAAGCCCGTCGTCCGAAGGATCACGCGATCATCGCTGAAACCGATGGCTATGTCCGCTTTGGCAAGGACTACAAGAACAAGCGCCGCATCACCGTTGAACCGGTCGATGAGACGCTGACCGCCGTCGAATACATGATCCCCAAGGGCAAGCACATTCCGGTTCAGGAAGGCGACTTCGTCCAGAAGGGCGACTACATCATGGACGGCAACCCGGCTCCGCACGACATCCTGCGGATCATGGGGATCGAGGCGCTTGCCAACTACATGATCGACGAAGTGCAGGACGTCTATCGCCTGCAGGGCGTGAAGATCAACGACAAGCACATCGAGGTCATCGTCCGTCAGATGCTGCAGAAGTTCGAGATCCTGGACTCGGGCGACACCACGCTTCTGAAAGGCGAACAGGTCGAGAAGATCGAGCTGGACGAAGAGAACACCAAGGCGGTCAACCGCGGCGGGCGCGAGGCGAAAGCCGAGCCGGTCCTCCTCGGCATCACCAAGGCGTCGCTGCAGACCCGCAGCTTCATCTCGGCGGCCTCGTTCCAGGAAACCACGCGTGTCCTCACCGAAGCTTCGGTGCAGGGCAAGCGCGACAAGCTTCTGGGGCTCAAGGAAAACGTCATCGTCGGCCGCCTGATCCCGGCGGGCACCGGTGGCGCCACCAGCCGCGTCAAGAAGATCGCAGCCGACCGCGACCAGACCGTCATCGAAGCCCGCCGGTCGGAGGCTGAAGAAGCCGCCGCTCTGGCAGCGCCGATGGCCGTGATGGAACCGGACGCGGAGTCGATCTTCGACTCTGGCCTCGTCGACACGATCGAAAGCCGCGACTAAGTCGCGCGCCTTTCAGGCTAACAGCCCCGCCAGCCATCCGGTTGGCGGGGCTTTCCTTTTGCGCTGGCGTCCCCATGCCCTTGTGACCGGGCAGGGCCATGCATACCTCCCCTTTCAGGACCGCAGGAGAGGAGGCCCAGGCCATGCCCGCACGCTCGATTATCACCTTTGTCGAACCGTCCCGAGGTGTCGAAGACGCCACGGACTTGGCGCTAGCCTTGGGCTGGGCTGGCGGACTTGATGCCCGCGTGGTCGTGCTGGCCTTCCCGGCGGATGTCACCAGCAGCGCGTCTGATGACACGGACCTGGCGAAGGTGCGTGCCACCATTGTCGCGCAGGCCGAAAGGGCAGGGGTTCCGGTCTCGGTCGTCGACCGCTCCAGCTATGCCTACGGCATCGGCGAGGTCTTCGCAGACCACCTGAAAGTCGCCGATTTCGGCATCCTCACCGGGCGACGCGGGCCGTTGGTGGGCGAACGGCTGCTGGCGCAGGCCGCGATCTTCGACTCTGGCCGCCCCCTCGTTATCGCCCCCCGGACCGGCAGCCGCACGCTGCCGCGCCGGACACTGATCGCCTGGGACGGCACCCATGCCGCCGCCCGCGCGATGCAGGACGCCATCGCGCTGCTGCCCCCCGGGGCCGAGGCGGTGGTCGCCCGCGTCACCGATGACAAGGCGCTGCGGATGGACCAGTCCGGGATCGAGGCCGCGCATCACCTTGCCCGCCACGGGATCAAGGCCGAATTCCGCGAGATCCCCCGTTCGGGCCGCGATGTCTACGACGCCCTTCTCACCGCCGCGCACGAGGCCCAGTGTGACCTCATCGTCACCGGCGCAGTCCGCCACTCGCCGATCCACGAGCTGATCTTCGGCAGCGTCACCGGCCGGGTCCTCGACGGCGACTGCCCGCTCCCGGTCTTGCTCTCGGCATAAGCCGGGCGGCCGGGGCGGCTTGGCCCCGCCGCCGTACTTTCCCTTCGCCAAATATCCTCTGGGGGTTCGGGGGGCGAAGCGCCCCCGACGCCCGAGGAGGAGGCGAAGGCCGACGACGAGACAAAAGGCTTGCGCGTCAGCGCTCAATTCGAAAACCGCACCCACCCGCGCAGGGATGCCAATCCTTGTCACCCGGTTAACGCCCGCGCCTAAGCCCTTGAGTCCAAAAGACCCGCAAATCTGTCCACGCAGGGCGCTTTCCCTTCCCCTTGCCGCCTGATACCCATGCCGGGCAAGGGAAGGACCCCGTCGTGCCGATCTCCGAGAACCTCCGCGGCATCCTGCTGATGTGCGCGTCAATGGCCGCCTTCACGATCAACGACACCTTCATGAAATCGGTGACCGCCACCTTGCCGCTCTATCAGTCCATCTCGCTCCGCGGTCTGATCGCGATCCTGGGGCTGACGATCCTCGCGCTGGCGACACGCGCCTTCACTTTCCGACCCAACCGCCGCGATTCCGGCCTGATCGCGCTGCGGTCCCTCGCCGATGTCGCCGCCACGATCCTGTTTCTCGAAGCGCTGCTCCGGATGCCACTCGCCAACCTCTCGGCCATCCTGCAATCGCTGCCGCTTCTCATCACTCTCGCCGCTGCCCTCGTCTTCGGGGACAAGATCGGCTGGCGGCGGATGACCGCGATCCTCGTCGGCCTGATCGGCGTCCTCATCATCATCCGCCCGGGGACCGAGGGGTTTGACCGCTGGGCACTCCTTGGTGTCGGCTCGGCGCTTTGCGTGGTGGTCCGTGACCTGGCGGTGCGGCCGCTGCAGGGCCAGGTCCCCTCGGCCATCGTCGCCCTTGGCGCGGCCGTCGCAGTCAGCGTGATGGGCTGGACCGGCACCGCGATCCAGGGCTGGCAAAGCCCCACCGGATGGGAACTGGCCCGCATCCTGGGCGCGGGGCTTTTCCTGATCGTCGGATACCTAACATCGGTCGCCGCCATGCGCCACGGCGACATAGGACTTGTCGCGCCGTTCCGCTATACCTCGCTCCTCTGGGCCATCGTCCTGGGCCTTGTCGTCTTCGGCGATTTCCCCGACGGCTGGACCCTTCTTGGTGCCGCCATCGTGGTCGCGGCGGGTCTCTTTACGCTCTGGCGCGAACGCCAGCTGCGCCGGGTGCGGGACTGACAGACCTGCGCCGCTCTAGGCCGGGGCCTTCCATTGACACCCCTGCCGATTCCCCCTATACGCCCGCCAACCCGACGCCCGAGGTCCGCCTCTGGTTCAGGGCTCAGAGCGCTTGAAGTGGTCATGATCCGGGCCGAACATGCCCCGATCCTCTGAAAGTCCACCGCGACATCCCCGGCCGGGGGTGGCTGCGGTGTTAGTGTTTTGCGATTCGCGCAAGGCACGGTCGAGAAGCGGCGCCCCCAACGGCTAGGGGGGCGAGTATCGAAACGAGGAACGTGAATGCCGACGATTCAACAGCTGATCCGGAAGCCCCGGGAAGCAGTGGTCCGGAAGTCCAAGTCGCAGCACCTGGAATCCTGCCCGCAAAAGCGTGGGGTCTGCACCCGCGTCTATACCACCACCCCGAAGAAGCCGAACTCGGCCATGCGGAAAGTCGCCAAGGTGCGCCTGACCAACGGCTTCGAGGTCATCTCCTACATCCCCGGCGAAAAGCACAACCTTCAGGAACACTCTGTCGTCCTGATCCGTGGCGGCCGGGTCAAGGACCTTCCGGGTGTGCGTTACCACATCCTCCGCGGCGTTCTGGACACCCAGGGCGTGAAAGAGCGTCGTCAGCGTCGTTCGAAATACGGCGCCAAGCGTCCGAAGTGAGGAGATAACAGATGTCCCGTCGTCACGCCGCCGAAAAGCGCGAAATCCTGCCCGATGCCAAGTTTGGCGACCGGGTGGTCACCAAGTTCATGAACAACCTGATGCTGGACGGCAAGAAGTCCGTCGCCGAAGGCATCGTCTATGGCGCGCTTGACCGCGTCCAGACCCGCCTGAAGCGCCCCGCGGTTGAGGCTTTCCACGAAGCACTCGACAACGTGAAGCCCTCGGTCGAAGTCCGCTCGCGCCGCGTCGGCGGTGCGACCTACCAGGTCCCCGTCGAAGTTCGGACCGAGCGTCGTGAGGCTCTGGCAATCCGCTGGCTGATCACCGCCGCCCGCAAGCGCAACGAGAACACCATGGAAGAGCGTCTGGCCGCCGAACTGGCCGACGCCGTGCAGAACCGCGGCACCGCCGTGAAGAAGCGCGAAGACACCCACAAGATGGCCGACGCGAACAAAGCGTTCAGCCATTACCGCTGGTAAGAGGGCACAATGGCACGCGATTACCCGCTGGAACGCTACCGCAACTTCGGGATCATTGCCCACATCGACGCGGGCAAGACCACGACCTCGGAACGCATCCTCTACTACACCGGCAAGTCCCACAAGATCGGCGAAGTCCATGACGGCGCCGCCACGATGGACTGGATGGAGCAGGAGCAGGAACGCGGCATCACGATCACCTCGGCTGCCACGACCACCTTCTGGAACCGTCAGGTCGACCCCACCTCGGGCGTCGGCGACAAGGCCACGAAGTTCCGCTTCAACATCATCGACACCCCCGGCCACGTCGACTTCACCATCGAAGTTGAACGCTCGCTGGCCGTGCTTGACGGCGCTGTCGTTCTGCTGGACGGCAACGCCGGTGTGGAACCGCAGACCGAAACCGTCTGGCGTCAGGCTGACCGCTACAAGGTTCCGCGCATCGTCTTCGTCAACAAGATGGACAAGACCGGCGCCGACTTCTTCAAGTGCGTCCGCATGATCAAGGACCGCACCGGGGCGAACGCGATGCCGGTGGCCCTGCCGATCGGCGCGGAAGACAAGCTGGAAGGCATCATCGACCTCGTGACCATGGAAGAATGGGTCTACGAGGGCGAAGACCTGGGCGCGTCCTGGAAGCGCAAGCCGATCCGCCCGGAACTCAAGGACCAGGCCGACGAATGGCGCCTGAACCTGCTGGAAACGGCAGTGGGTCAGGACGACGCCGCGATGGAAGCCTATCTCGAAGGCAACGAGCCGTCGCCGGAGGAACTCCGCGCGCTGATCCGCAAGGGCACGCTCGCCATCGACTTCATCCCGGTTCTTGCCGGTTCGGCCTTCAAGAACAAGGGCGTCCAGCCGCTTTTGAACGCCGTCATCGACTATCTGCCTTCGCCTCTCGACGTGCCGCCCTACATGGGCTTCGCGCCGGGCGACGAGTCGGAAACCCGCAACATCGCGCGGTCGGCCGATGACGATCAGCCCTTCTCGGGCCTCGCGTTCAAGATCATGAACGACCCCTTCGTCGGCTCCCTGACCTTCACCCGGATCTATTCGGGCAAGCTGGCCAAGGGCGACCCGATGATGAACGCGACCAAGCAGCGCCGTGAGCGTGTGGGCCGCATGATGATGATGCACGCCATCGAGCGTGAGGAAATCACCGAAGCCTTCGCGGGCGACATCATCGCGCTGGGCGGTCTGAAGGAAACCACCACCGGGGACACCCTGTGTGATCCGAACGCCCCCGTCGTTCTTGAAACCATGACCTTCCCGGTCCCGGTGATCGAGATCGCGGTGGAACCGAAGACCAAGGCCGACCAGGAAAAGATGGGCATTGCTCTGGCCCGTCTGGCTGCCGAAGACCCGTCCTTCCGCGTGGAAACCGACCTGGAATCGGGTCAGACCATCATGAAGGGCATGGGCGAACTTCACCTCGACATCCTCGTCGACCGCATGCGTCGCGAGTTCAAGGTCGAGGCGAATATCGGCGCCCCGCAGGTGGCTTATCGTGAGACCATCTCGCGCTCGACCGAGATCGACTACACCCACAAGAAGCAGACCGGCGGCACGGGCCAGTTCGCCCGCGTCAAGCTGATCATCGACCCGACCGAACCCGGCGAGGGCTATTCGTTCGAATCGAAGATCGTCGGTGGCGCGGTGCCGAAGGAATATATCCCCGGCGTCGAAAAGGGCATCAAGTCGGTCATGGACTCGGGTCCGCTCGCGGGCTTCCCGGTCATCGACTTCAAGGTCCAGCTGGTTGACGGCGCGTTCCACGACGTCGACTCCTCGGTTCTGGCCTTTGAAATCGCGACTCGTGCGGCGATGCGTGACGGCCTGAAGAAGGCCGGTGCGAAGCTTCTCGAACCGATCATGAAGGTCGAAGTTGTCACCCCGGAAGAGTTCACCGGCGGCGTCATCGGCGACCTGACCTCGCGTCGGGGCATGATCACCGGGCAGGACAGCCGCGGCAACGCGAACGTCATCTCGGCGATGGTCCCGCTGGCCAACATGTTCGGCTACATCAACCAGCTCCGCTCGATGACCTCGGGCCGCGCGGTGTTCTCGATGGAGTTCGACCATTACGACACGGTTCCAGAGAACCTGAGCGCGGAAATACAGAAGAAATACGCATGACGGTGCGGCGGGGATTGCCCCGCCCTACCACCCCGTAGGGTGGGGTTCGACCCCACCGCCACCGACAACCGAATGAGGAGAGACCCTGATGGGCAAGGCAAAGTTTGAACGGAACAAACCGCACGTCAACATTGGCACGATCGGCCACGTTGACCACGGCAAGACGACGCTGACGGCGGCGATCACGAAGTACTTTGGCGAATTCCGGGCCTATGACCAGATCGACGGCGCGCCGGAAGAGCGGGCTCGCGGGATCACGATCTCGACCGCGCACGTGGAATACGAGACCGCGAACCGTCACTACGCCCACGTCGACTGCCCCGGCCACGCCGACTATGTGAAGAACATGATCACCGGTGCCGCCCAGATGGACGGCGCGATCCTGGTCGTGGCCGCTTCGGACGGCCCGATGCCGCAGACGCGCGAGCACATCCTGCTCGGCCGCCAGGTGGGCATCCCCTACATGGTCGTCTACATGAACAAGGTCGACCTGGTGGATGACGAGGAGCTCCTGGAGCTCGTCGAGATGGAAGTCCGCGAACTGCTGTCGTCCTACGAATACCCGGGCGACGACATCCCGATCATCAAGGGCTCGGCCCACCAGGCGATGATCGGCGAGTCGAAGGAGATCGGCGAGGACTCGATCCGCGCGCTGATGAAGGCCGTCGACGAATACATCCCGACCCCGGCCCGTGCCGTGGACCAGCCCTTCCTGATGCCGATCGAAGACGTGTTCTCGATCTCGGGCCGCGGCACCGTCGTGACCGGCCGGGTCGAGCGTGGCGTGATCAACGTCGGTGACGAAGTCGAGATCGTCGGCATCCGCGACACCAAGAAGTCGGTCTGCACCGGCGTCGAGATGTTCCGCAAGCTCCTGGATCGCGGTGAGGCGGGCGACAACATCGGCGCGCTCCTGCGCGGCGTGGACCGTGACGGCGTGGAACGTGGCCAGGTGCTGTGCAAGCCCGGCTCGGTCAAGCCGCACACCAAGTTCGAAGCCGAGGCCTACATCCTGACCAAGGAAGAAGGCGGCCGCCACACCCCGTTCTTCGCGAACTACCGTCCGCAGTTCTACTTCCGCACGACCGACGTGACCGGGACCGTGCAGCTGCCGGAAGGCACCGAGATGGTGATGCCGGGCGACAACCTGAAGTTCGTCGTGGAACTGATCGCCCCGATCGCGATGGAAGAGAAGCTGCGCTTCGCCATCCGTGAAGGCGGCCGCACCGTCGGCGCAGGCGTCGTCTCGAAAATCATCGCGTAAAGCGTATTGCACTTCCGAGGGGCGGGTTGTATCTGCCCGCCCTTCGACCAACGAAACAGAACCTCTCGGGTGGGGCAGCGCGTCCTGCGCCGATGTTCTAAAGGGAAAAAACCGATGCAAGGTCAGACCATCCGCATCCGGCTCCGCGCGTTCGATTACCGTGTGCTGGACGCCAGCACCCAGGAAATCGTGAACACCGCGAAGCGTACCGGTGCCACCGTCCGCGGGCCGATCCCGCTGCCCAACAAGATCGAGAAGTTCACGGTTCTCCGTGGTCCGCACATCGACAAGAAGTCGCGCGACCAGTGGGAGATTCGCACGCACAAGCGTCTTCTCGACATCGTCGACCCCACCCCGCAGACCGTGGACGCGCTGATGAAGCTCGACCTCGCTGCCGGCGTGGACGTCGAGATCAAAGTTTAAGGGGGCATGAAACAGATGCGCTCTGGAGTTATTGCAAAGAAGCTGGGCATGACCCGGCTGTTCCTGGCAGACGGCAAGCAGGTTCCGGTCACGGTTCTGCAGCTGGACAGCCTTCAGGTCGTGGCACAGCGCACCGCTGACAAGGATGGCTACACCGCCGTCCAGCTGGGTGCGGGCGTGGCCAAGGCCAAGCGGACCACCGCCGCGCAGCGCGGTCACTTCGCCAAGGCGAACGTGGCCCCGAAGCGCAAGATCGCGGAATTCCGGGTCACCCCGGACTGCCTGATCGACGTGGGCGCGGAAATCACGGCCGACCACTACCTCGCAGGCCAGTTCGTTGACGTGGCGGGCACCTCGATCGGTAAAGGCTTTGCCGGTGCGATGAAGCGGCACAACTTCGGCGGCCTCCGCGCCTCGCACGGTGTGTCGGTTTCGCACCGTTCGCACGGCTCGACCGGCCAGTGCCAGGACCCCGGCAAGGTGTTCAAGGGCAAGAAGATGGCTGGCCACATGGGCGCCGTCCGGGTGACCACGCAGAACCTGCAGGTCGTCCGCACCGACGCCGACCGCGGCCTGATCATGATCAAGGGCGCTGTCCCCGGATCGAAGGGTGGCTGGGTCACCGTCAAGGACGCCGTGAAGAAGCCGGAAGCCAAGGACGCACCGCGTCCGGCTGGTATCCGCACTGCGGCTGCTCCGGCAGCAGAAGTCGCCGCCGAAGGGGGTGAAGCATGAAACTCGATGTGATCAAGCTGGACGGCAAGAAGGCCGGCTCCATCGACCTGGACGAAGCGCTGTTCGGCCTTGAGCCGCGTGCCGACATCCTGCACCGCGTTGTGCGCTGGCAGCGTGCCCGCGCCCAGGCTGGCACCCACTCGGTGCTGACGCGTGCCGAGGTGAGCTACTCGACCAAGAAGATCTATCGCCAGAAAGGCACCGGCGGCGCACGCCACGGTTCCAAGAAGGCCCCGATCTTCCGTCACGGTGGCGTTGTCAAAGGCCCGATCCCGCGCAGCCACGCCCATGACCTGCCGAAGAAGTTCCGCGCCCTCGGGCTGCGGCACGCTCTGTCGGCCAAGGCCAAGGCGGGTGAGCTGGTGATCCTGGACGCGGCGACCCTCGCCGAAGCCAAGACCGCCAACCTCGCGAAGATGAAGTCGGAACTCGGCTGGAAGCGCGTCCTGATCATCGACGGCGCTTCGGTTGATGCCAACTTCGCCCTGGCCGCCCGCAACCTGGACGGCGTCGACGTTCTGCCCACCATGGGCGCCAACGTCTACGACATCCTGAAGCGTGATACCCTGGTCATCACCAAGGCCGGTATCGAAGCCCTGGAGGCTCGCCTGAAATGAGCAAAGCACCGAAAACCGCTGCGGCCGTCAAGCCGGAGCACTACGACCTGATCAAGAAGCCGGTCATCACCGAAAAGGCCACCATGGCCTCCGAGGCGGGTGCCGTCGTGTTCCAGGTCGCGATGGACTCGACCAAGCCGCAGATCAAGGAAGCCGTCGAGGCGATCTTTGGTGTGAAGGTGAAGGCGGTGAACACCACCATTACCAAGGGCAAGGCCAAACGTTTCCGCGGTCGCGCAGGCGAGCGTTCGGACAAGAAGAAGGCCTATGTGATGCTGGAAGACGGTCAGACGATCGACGTGACGACCGGCCTCTGAGCCTTAGGCTTGAGTGAAATGAGAGAGCCCCTGCCGGAAGGTGGGGGCTTTTTGCTAAGGGGTGAGTGGTCTGAAAGCCCGCTATGCCATTAGAATTTCGATAGCGCCGTCTCAGCAAGTTAGATACGTCTAGGGTGCAGGTGTCACTTCTGGGCTGAACGAATATGGACATTGAGTTCAAAGAAAAGACCTTTGAGAAAAGCTTTGGGCACGAGTTGGCCCGCTTAACCAATGCTACGTTTTCGCCGGATCAGTGTGATGAGTCGTGGCTTGGGTTCGATGAGGCATTTTTTCTTCCAATGGAGTGGTTCTTCCGTTTTGGGCCGTATGTCAGGCGCCACCGCCAGCGCCGTCTTACCGGCGTCGAAATTGATGAGTTCAATATGACTGGCAAAACGATTGCCAGCCACTTGCCGGATTTCAAGCTTAATCTGTTCGTGCAATTCAAACGACCGACGTTCCTCCGCTCACGTGGCGCAAAGGAATGGTCTGACTGGAACCAGAGCTACTATCGCTACCAAACTATGCCACACCAGCAAGAAGCGCTGGAAAGAATAGATGCGCAGAGCTTCGGGCGCGCTGCGACGATCTATGCTAGTCCAGCATTCTGGCAGGCTTCCGATCTTTGGTCGTATGTCAGGGGTTCGACCGTTGTCGATCATAGTAACATTGCCAGTGTCGGCAAACTAAAGGGGCACGGGCACTACAGCTACATCGAGGCTGGGTGCTTTGGCAAAGGTCACTCCGAGACAGTTGATATTGAAAGTCAGCCGCTTAAGGAGATAATCTCACTGGGCCTTGATAGAAATAATCCACTCCCGCTCAATCAGCATCTGAAGAAGACGGCGGCAGCTATAGTGGAGGCCACCAGTGGCAGTGATCTTGTCACACCGATTTTCCGACAGGTACAGACGGCGCGGGAACTGGAAACGCTTGATCCAGGTTCCTTGTATGACGCGATCCAAATCATCGAGATATTCTCAGATGCGTTTGGAGTTCGATACTTTTCTCTCGCGTAGTAGCAACGCCTAACAGACAGGAGTTCTTCGGACGGCGTGGGACGTGATGCCTCCACACTGCTCAAATTTTCCAACTGCTGGCGTCCAAAGAATTTCCTAGTCTACCCCTTGCCACCCCCACCCCCGTCTGCTAATCCCGCGCCACGCCAGAAGCCCCGGATTCGTCCGGGGCTCTTGGTTTGTTCGTTCCCGATGCAGCCGCAGGAGGAAAGGACACTAAATCGGGGATCTTCGGAGCCCTTCACCCGAGGCCCGCAAGGGTCGCGAAGCAAACGGAAGACAGAGAACATGGCACTCAAGTCGTATAAGCCGACGACGCCTGGCCAGCGCGGGCTGGTTCTGATCGACCGTTCGGAGCTGTGGAAAGGCCGCCCGGTCAAGCACCTCACCGAGGGATTGAACCGTTCTGGTGGCCGGAACAACACCGGACGTATCACGATGTGGCACCAGGGCGGGGGCGCAAAGCGTCTCTACCGGGTGGTCGATTTCAAGCGTCGCAAATATGATATCCCGGCGGTCGTCGAGCGGATCGAATATGACCCGAACCGCACCGCCTTCATCGCGCTGATCAAGTATCAGGACGGTGAACTGGCCTACATCCTTGCGCCGCAGCGCCTGGCCGTGGGTGACAGCGTCATCGCTGGCGCGAAAACCGACGTGAAGCCGGGGAACGCGATGCCCTTCAGCGGCATGCCGATCGGCGCGATCGTCCACAACGTCGAGCTGAAGCCCGGCAAGGGCGGCCAGCTGGCCCGTGCGGCGGGCACCTATGCCCAGTTCGTCGGCCGTGACGGCTCTTACGCGCAGATCCGCCTGTCCTCGGGCGAGCTTCGCATGGTTCGTCAGGAATGCATGGCCACCATCGGTGCCGTGTCGAACCCCGACAACTCGAACCAGAACTTCGGTAAAGCCGGACGTATGCGCCACAAGGGCATCCGCCCGACGGTCCGCGGCGTCGCGATGAACCCGATCGACCACCCGCATGGCGGCGGCGAAGGCCGCACCTCGGGCGGCCGTCACCCGGTTACCCCGTGGGGCAAGGGCACCAAGGGCAACAAGACGCGCAAGCCGAAGGCTTCTGACAGCCTGATCGTCCGCTCGCGCCACGCCAAGAAGAAAGGGCGTTAATCCATGGCACGTTCCATCTGGAAAGGCCCGTTCGTCGACGGCTACGTCCTGAAGAAGGCCGAGAAAGCCAAGGCTGGCGGCAAGTCGGAAGTGATCAAGATCTGGTCGCGCCGTTCCACCATCCTGCCGCAGTTCGTGGGCCTGACCTTCGGCGTCTACAACGGCAAGAAGCACGTCCCCGTTGCGGTGACGGAAGAAATGATCGGCCAGAAGTTCGGTGAATACTCGCCGACGCGGACCTACTACGGTCACGCTGCCGACAAGAAAGCGAAGAGGAAATAAGCCATGGGTGCGGAAAAGAACCCCCGCCGCGTGGCGGACAACGAAGCGATGGCCGTGCTGCGCATGCTGCGCACGTCCCCGCAGAAGCTGAACCTGGTCGCGGGCATGATCCGCGGCAAGAAGGTGGACAAGGCGCTTGCCGACCTGACCTTCTCCAAGCGCCGCATCGCCGGTGACGTGAAGAAGTGCCTGCAGTCGGCCATCGCCAACGCGGAAAACAACCACAACCTCGACGTCGACAGCCTTGTCGTGGCCGAGGCCTGGGTCGGCAAGAACCTGGTGATGAAGCGGGGCCGTCCGCGGGCTCGCGGCCGGTTCGGCAAGATCATGAAGCCGTTCTCTGAAATCACCATCAAGGTCCGTCAAGCCGGGGAGACCGCATAATGGGTCAGAAGGTCAATCCGATCGGTATGCGCCTCCAGGTCAACCGCACCTGGGACAGCCGCTGGTTCGCGGAGTCGAAAGACTACGGCAACCTCCTGCTGGAAGACCTCCGCATGCGCGAGTTCATCCACAAGGAACTGAAGGCCGCCGGCATCAGCCGCGTGATCATCGAGCGTCCGCACAAGAAGTGCCGTGTGACCATTCACACCGCACGTCCGGGCGTGATCATCGGCAAGAAGGGCGCGGACATCGAGACGCTTCGCAAGAAGCTGACCGTGTTCACCAAGTCCGAACTGCACCTGAACATCGTCGAGGTCCGCAAGCCGGAGCTTGACGCCCAGCTGGTGGCCGAGTCGATCGCCCAGCAGATGGAACGTCGCGTTTCCTTCCGTCGCGCGATGAAGCGTGGCGTGCAGAACGCGATGCGGATGGGTGCGCTTGGTATCCGTGTGAACGTCGCCGGCCGTCTTGGCGGTGCCGAAATCGCCCGGACCGAATGGTACCGCGAAGGCCGCGTGCCGCTGCACACGTTGCGCGCCGACATCGACTATGCGCTGTCGGAAGCCGAGACCCCCTACGGGATCATCGGTGTGAAGGTCTGGATCTTCAAAGGCGAAATCCTTGAGCATGATCCGCAGGCCCATGATCGTCGTCTTGCCGAAGCGGCTGACGGCCCGGCCCCCCGTGGTCCGCGCCGCGACCGTGAACGCGCGTAAGGAGTAACCTAGATGCTGCAACCAAAGCGCACGAAATTCCGCAAGATGCACAAGGGCCGCATCCATGGCGAAGCCAAGGGTGGGTTCCTGATCAACTTCGGCTCCTACGCCCTCAAGGCGACCGAGCCCGAGCGCGTCACTGCGCGGCAGATCGAAGCGGCCCGCCGCGCGATCACCCGCCACATGAAGCGCCAGGGCCGGGTCTGGATCCGGATTTTCCCGGACGTTCCGGTTTCGGCGAAGCCCGTCGAAGTCCGCATGGGCTCGGGCAAGGGGTCGACCGACTACTGGGCGGCCAAGGTCAAGCCCGGCCGGATCATGTTCGAGATCGACGGCGTGAACGACGAGATTGCGCGTGAGGCCCTGCGCCTCGGCGCGATGAAGCTTCCGGTCACCACGCGCATCGTCGCGAAGGAAGACTGGTAAGAGTCGGGGTGAACCCCGACCTACGACATCGGCCCCCGCTGGAAACGGCGGGGGCTTTTTTGCTTTTCAGCGAGGTGAGGCGGTTGTGCTAAGCTCTCTCCGATTCCAGTCGAGGAGAGCCCCATGCCGAAAGCCTACTGGATTGCGATGTACCATGAAGTGAAGAACCCGGAGGCACTGGAGGCTTACGCCAAGGTGTCAGGACCAGCCCTGCAGGCCGCCGGTGGGCGGATCATGGTACGCGGCTTGCCCGCCATGACTTATGACAACGGTCTGAACGAGCGGACCGTGGTCCTGGAGTTCGACAGTGTTGACGCGGCAATCGCCGCGCATGACAGCCCAGCCTATCAGGCATCGTTGAAACTCCTTGGCGATGCTGTTGTACGTGACATCCGCATTGTTGAGGGCGTTGCCTAAGACCTGTCGAGGTGGCAGAAGCCGGTGGTCCCTTTCAGCGGAGCCCGGCCCATGCCAGACATCACCTCTCTCTTCGTCACCCGCCTGTATCGCGCGAAGCTGAATGAACTCGCCAAGAAGAAGGTGGACTACGACGAGTTGCGCGTCACCTGCGAAACCGTCGCCGAGGATGACGACGCCGGGCATGAGTGGTGCGAGGCGAATGGCTACCCGGGCTACACCTCCTATGCCTCGCTGAACGACCTGCCCTGGCGGATGCCGATCTTCGGCGATCTGGAAAAGGCGCTGGACCGCCACGTCGCGGCCTTCTGCCAGGATCTGGGCTTCGACCTGGGCGACAGGAAGCTCAAGTGCAACTCGCTCTGGATCAACATCCTGCCCGAAGGCGGCACCCACGCCAGCCACATCCACCCGCATTCGGTGATCTCGGGCACGACCTATGTCGCGATGCCGGAGGGGACCTCGGCGCTAAAGCTGGAAGACCCCCGCCTGCCGATGATGATGCTGGCCCCCGTCCCCCTGAAAACCGCCCCGCAAGAGCTACAGCGCTTCGTCTACGTCAAACCGGCAGTGGGGGAGGTCCTCCTCTGGGAAAGCTGGCTGCGCCACGAAGTCCCGATGAACATGTCCGAGGAAGAGCGGATCTCGGTCAGCTTCAACTATGGGTGGGCTTAGGGCGGCATCGTAGGGTGCGCTATAGCGCACCGTCCGCTGGTGCGCTGTAGCGCACCCTACATTTTCGCCCTGTGCTCGGCGTCACGCGGCAGTCGCTGATCAAGATGTGGATTGCGGAGAAGTTGGGGTAGGCTGCTTGAGCGGACATTAGGTAGCAGCAGTTGAAGTGGCTGAGTAAGATCAAAGGGACGAAGCCGAATAGGCATGAGGTTCTCGCAAAGAACCTTTATGACGCTTTGGTTTTGGATGATGGACCAGGCAGCGACACGCCTGAGTTCCTAACGGCAAGCAAGATCGCTATTAGGCTCAGTGATCTGGGCAAATTCCAAGAAAAGAGACTCATAACCCTTGAAGCGCTGTGCTTCATTGCGTGCCTGACTTGCACTGCCGAGGCAGGCAAGAAACTCGCAGAGCTGTTCGGCCAGCCGCATCCACTGCCCATTGAGTTCGCTAAGCTGCTTCGAGCTAAGTGGAAGGAACGGGGCATCAGCCTCCTATCTGATGCAGACGTTGGGGAGAAATGCTTGCAGGAAGTCGAGCCATTTCTTGAATATCCGTTTCGGTGGGGCAGGGAATGGCTACGGGAGTTTTACCAGAATTTCGATGACACGGGCGAGCATTACATCGTGTGGACCGAGCAGTGGCTGAAACAGTTCAAGGTCATGCAGATGGTCATCAGCGACAATCACTAGACCTGCCCCCCAACTTCCCCCTTGCCCCCCGCCGCCTTCCCCCCTATACGGGCGCATCCGCGATTCCGGGGTGACTCGGAGTCGGCGGTTTGTCATTGATCCGCCAGGTCCTCGGTGACCCTCCCGTAGGGGCCGACTGGCGATTGTGAAAAGGAAAGACCGGCATGAAAGCCGAAGAACTGCGTTCGAAGACGCCGGACCAGCTGCGTGACAGCCTGGTTCAGCTGAAGAAGGAAGCCTTCAACCTGCGCTTCCAGCAAGCGACCAACCAGCTTGAGAACACCGCCCGCATGCGTGCCGTCCGCCGCGACGTCGCCCGCATCAAGACCGTTCTCGGCCAAAAAGCCGCTGAAGCTGCGAAGTAAGGGGAAAACCAATGCCGAAACGCATCCTGCAAGGCGTCGTCACCTCGGACAAGAACGAGCAGACGATCACCGTTCTCGTGGAACGTCGCTTCAAGCACCCGCTGCTGCAGAAGACCGTCCGCAAGTCGAAGAAATACCGCGCCCATGACGCGGAGAACAAGTTCAAGGTCGGCGATACTGTCCGTATCGAAGAGTGCGCGCCGATCTCGAAGACGAAACGCTGGACGGTGGTGGTCGAGGCGTAAGCCAGAACCCCTTCGTCCCGAACGAAACCCCGGGGCCTAGCCCCGAAGGTCGGGAGACTTTCAAATGATCCAGATGCAGACGAATCTGGATGTGGCTGACAACTCCGGCGCTCGCCGGGTTCAGTGCATCAAGGTTCTTGGCGGTTCGCACCGCCGTTATGCTTCCGTCGGCGACATCATCGTGGTGTCGGTCAAGGAAGCCATTCCTAAAGGCCGCGTGAAGAAGGGGGACGTGCGTAAAGCCGTCGTCGTTCGCACCGCCAAGGAAGTTCGCCGTGAAGACGGCACCACCATCCGTTTCGACCGCAACGCCGCCGTCATCCTGAACAACCAGGGCGAACCGGTCGGCACCCGTATCTTCGGGCCGGTCGTGCGCGAGTTGCGTGCCAAGAACTTCATGAAGATCATCTCGCTGGCTCCGGAGGTGCTCTGATGGCTGCCAAGCTGAAGAAGGGTGACACGGTCGTCGTGCTCACCGGCAAGGACAAGGGCAAGAAGGGCGAGATTTCCGCCGTCATGCCGTCCGAGAACAAGGCCATCGTCGACGGCGTGAACGTCGCGATCCGCCACACCAAGCAGTCGGCGTCCTCGCAGGGCGGCCGGGTGCCGAAGGCGATGCCGATCGACCTGTCGAACCTCGCCATCGTGGACAAGAACGGCAAGGCGACCCGCGTGGGCTTCCGCATGGAAGGCGACAAGAAGGTCCGTTTCGCCAAGACCACCGGGGAGGTCATCTGATGCTCGACCAAGCCACCTACACGCCGCGCCTGAAGGCCGAATACAAGGGCAAGATCCGCGCGGGCATGAAGTCGGAATTCGGCTACAAGAACGACATGCAGATCCCGCGTCTGGACAAGATCGTCCTGAACATGGGCGTCGGCGAAGCGGTCAAGGACACCAAGAAGGTGAAGCAGGCCGCCGAGGAACTTGGCCAGATCGCCGGTCAGAAGGCCGTCATCACCAAGGCCAAGAAGTCGATCGCCGGCTTCCGCGTCCGTGAAGAGATGCCGCTGGGCTGCAAGGTCACGCTGCGCGGCGACCGGATGTACGAATTCCTCGACCGGCTCATCAACGTGGCTCTGCCCCGCGTCCGCGACTTCCGCGGCGTGAAAGGCACCAGCTTCGATGGTCGCGGCAACTATGCCATGGGCCTGAAAGAGCACATCGTGTTCCCCGAAATCAACTTCGACAAGGTCGACGAGGTTCTGGGGATGGACATCATCATCTGCACCACCGCGAAAACCGACGCGGAAGCCAAGGCGCTGTTGAAGCATTTCAACATGCCCTTCACGTCGTAAGCGCGAGGAACCTGAGATATGGCAAAGAAATCCATGGTGAACCGCGAAGTGAAGCGGGCGAAGCTGGTGAAGCAGCATGCTTCCAAGCGCGCCGGCCTCAAGGCGGTGATCAACGACCAGTCGAAGCCGATGGAAGAGCGCTTCAAGGCGACTCTGAAACTGGCCGAGATGCCCCGCAACTCGTCCGCCGTCCGGCTGCACAACCGCTGCCAGCTGACGGGCCGTCCGCATGCGTTCTACCGCAAGCTCAAACTCTCGCGCATCATGCTGCGTGACCTGGCCTCGTTCGGCCAGATCCCGGGCATGGTCAAGTCCAGCTGGTAAAGGGAGGCATCACATGTCCATGAACGATCCTCTCGGCGATATGCTGACCCGTATCCGCAACGCCCAGATGCGCGGCAAGTCCACCGTGACGACCCCCGCCTCGACGCTGCGCGCCCGCGTGCTCGACGTGCTCCTCTCGGAAGGCTACATCCGTGGCTACGAGAAGTCGGAGACCGCCAACAAGCAGGGCGAATTCACCATCAGCCTGAAGTACTACGAAGGCGAGCCCGTGATCCGCGAAGTGAAGCGTGTCTCGAAGCCCGGCCGTCGCGTGTACATGGGTGTGAGCGAGCTTCCCTCGGTCCGCAACGGCCTGGGCGTCGCCATCGTCTCGACCCCCAAGGGCGTTCTGTCTGATGCAAATGCACGCGCTGCCAATGTCGGCGGCGAAGTGCTTTGCACCGTGTTCTGAGGAGGGTGGAATGTCTCGTATCGGCAAGAAACCCGTCGCGCTCGTCAAAGGCACCTCTGCCTCGATCAGCGGCCAGACCATCGAAGTGAAGGGCCCGAAAGGGACCCGTTCCTTCACCGCGGGCGACGACGTCACGCTGACCATCGAGGGCGATACCGTCAAGGTGACCCCGCGTGGCCTGTCGAAGCGTGCGCGCCAGCAGTGGGGGATGACCCGATCGATGATCGCGAACCTCGTCACCGGCGTTTCCACCGGCTTCAAGCAGGATCTGGAAATCCAGGGCGTCGGCTACCGCGCCGCGATGGCTGGCAACGTGCTGAAACTGTCTCTGGGCTATTCCCACGAAGTGAACTTCGACGTGCCGAAGGGGGTGACCATCACCGTCCCGAAGCAGACCGAAATCACCGTGGAAGGCATCGACCAGCAGCAGGTCGGCCAGGTGGCAGCGAACATCCGCGAATGGCGCGCGCCCGAGCCCTACAAGGGCAAAGGCATCCGCTACAAGGATGAGTACATCTTCCGCAAGGAAGGCAAGAAGAAGTAAGGGTGGCGAAAATGGCAAACAACAAGAGAGAGTTGTTCCTCAAGCGCCGCCTGCGCGTCCGGAACAAGATCAAGGCGACCTCGCATGGCCGCCTGCGGCTGTCGGTGCACCGCTCGTCGAAGAACATCAGCGTCCAGCTGATCGACGACGTGAAGGGTGTGACGGTGGCTTCGGCCTCCTCGCTCGAGAAAGACCTCGGCGTGGTCGGCAAGAACAACATCGAGGCTTCGGCCAAGGTGGGCGCGGCGATTGCCGAGCGGGCCAAGAAGGCGGGCGTCGAAGAGTGCTACTTCGACCGCGGCGGCTTCCTGTTCCACGGCAAGATCAAGGCGCTTGCCGATGCAGCCCGCGAAGGCGGTCTGAAGTTCTAAATCAGGCGGGCGGCAGTGATGCCGCCCCGATGATCCGGGGGCGCCCCTGCGGCGCCCACCAGGATTGGCTTTAACGGCACAGCGTGCCACCACGAAGGAATTGCCATATGGCAGAACGTGAGAACCGCCGGGAGCGTCGTGACGACCGTCGCGACAACCGCCCGGAAGAAACCCCGGAATTCGCCGACCGTCTGGTCGCGATCAACCGTGTCTCGAAAACCGTCAAGGGTGGCAAGCGCTTCGGCTTTGCGGCTCTCGTCGTCGTCGGTGACCAGCGCGGTCGCGTCGGCTTCGGCAAGGGCAAGGCCAAGGAAGTGCCGGAAGCGATCCGCAAGGCCACCGAACAGGCCAAGCGCTCGATGATCCGCGTCGCTCTGAAAGACAGCCGCACGCTGCACCACGACATGGAAGGCCGCCATGGCGCCGGCCGCGTCGTGATGCGGACCGCCGTGGCCGGTACCGGCATCATCGCCGGCGGCCCGATGCGCGCCGTGTTCGAGATGCTGGGGATCCAGGACGTCGTCGCCAAATCGATCGGCTCGCAAAACCCCTACAACATGATCCGCGCCACCATCGACGGGCTGAAGCACGAAGCCTCGCCCCGTTCGGTCGCCGCGCGTCGTGGCAAGAAGGTCGCCGAAATTCTTCGGAAGCCCGAAGCTGAAACCGTGGAGGCCTGATCATGGCTGACAAGAAGAAAACCATCGTCGTGAAGCAGATCCGTTCGGCCGCCCGCCGTCCGGCCGTGCAGACCGCGACCCTGAAGGGCCTCGGCCTGAACAAGCTGAACCGCACCCGCGAGCTGGAAGATACCCCTTCCGTCCGCGGCATGGTGAACTCGATCAGCCACCTCGTCGAGATCATCGAAGAGCGCGGCTAAGCCCGTAGGGTGGGGTTCTACCCCACCGCATCGACAACGAACGCCCTCGCGGAAACGCGGGGGCGTTATTCATTTGCCTTTCCCTACCCGGTTCGCAATGATTTTGTGAAAAATAGTCGATGGGCCAAGGGAGACCTGAGTGGGACGCCTAGACTTCATTCCTATGACGGCGGACGAGGCAGACTGGCATAAGCCAGCCGATACCGAAATGGAGGCTTGGGAGCGTGCAGATTATCTATTGGATCTTTGCACTCTCGACGAGTTGCCAGAAGAACTTCCCTTGTTCTACGCGCTTGGCTTGCATTGGGGCGAAGTCATGAATGGAGGGCATGCCCAGTTTCTGGCTAACCTCAAGACAAGGAATCGGCCCTGGGTTCTTTCAGCGTGTGTGGAGGCGGCGCAGAAGATGTATCCCCCCGCGTTGACGGATTGCTTTCGAACTATTCTGAAATGGGTTGAGCAGAATCCGGACGACAATGAAGCGCTATTTGGATTCGAGTCTGGGCAAATCGACGTGCTTGATCAGCTTGATGCTCTGGTGGCAGCGGCAGATGTCGGCAGCGGACAGTATCTGCTTGGACTGATCGGTAAGTCTTCTGATCCGTTGGAAAAGACGTTCGTAAGGGACGTTCTGAACGGAACGGCGAGCGATAACTCACATCTGAACGCGATGCGCGCCATCTGGCTCAGGCGCAGCGGTTTGGTACGCCTGCTGTCGGATGACGAGGTCGATGATATCTTTGACGCCTTAAGCTTGGGACAGCCACTTCCCCAATAGCGTGGGACACTGATCTTCGGCCTCATATCCCATCATGCTCACATGACTGCCACCAGCGCATAAACTGCCATCGCCATCACGATCAGGGACCCGATGGTGTAGAACGTCGCCCGCACCTCATGCGACTGCGCCGTGCCATAGGCCACCGCATGCGCCGCCCGGGCTGCGACGAAGCCGTACATCAGCATCTGCGCCAGCCACAGGGGCGGGGCGACCGCCACGAAAACCAGCCCTGCCGCCCAGAAGGCCGGGATGTTCTCCAGGTCGTTGCGGTGCATCCGACGGGATCGGTCGACATAGTCGTTGACCTCCAGCTGCTTCGGATCCGGCGCCTTGTTGATCAGGCCGGGCCGCAGGTCCTCGGGCGCGGCATAGCCACCGCCAACCTTCATCATCCGGTAGACGGTCATCCAGCCCTGGCCCATCACCTTCAGCACGGTCAGCGCCGTGGCGATCAGGTATGTGACAAAGGCCGGGTTCTCGATGGTGAGTGTGTCCATGGTTGTCCCTCCCCTAAGGCGAGGGTCGGGACCGCATCCGCTTCTGTCAATGTCCGGTTGGCGAGGACTGCCCCGCCGGTGTCGCAAATCTCTACTTGGCGTCGTGGCGCGGTGCTAACCTGCGCCTGCGACTCGAACCACCCCGGGAGGGGGCAGGGGGCCGCGCACAGGGAGGACTGCCAATGACCACCCACTACGCTGGCGGCTGCCAGCACGTCCATGTCACTGCCACCGCCGAACCCATCGACAACCACGAGTGCCACTGCAACGTCTGCAAGGGCGTGACCGGCCAGCACACGACCCATGTCGCCTTCTTCAACCACGGGGACATCCAGGTCGACCACCCCGAACTGATGAACCGGGTGCCCTTCAACAAGGACAACCCGAACGGCCCGCTGGAGATCTGCGTCTGCAAGGAATGCGGGGCGGCGCTGATGCTGGACGACAAGCAGGGCCGCATCCGCGTGGCGGTGCCGAATGTCATGGGCTACGACGACGCCAAGTTCCCCAAGGCCACCTACCACGCCTTCTGGGACGAGACGAAGGGCTACCCGGCCCCCACCGACGGCCGCCCGGTCTATTCGGGACTGCAGCCCAGTTTCGTCTGGCCGCAGGGGCAATGATCCGACGGCTCCCAGAGGGTTAACACCACCCTAACGGAATCTGGTATCCCGTTGGGAAAAAAGGGAAAAGGCAAGGGTGTCCACCGTGGACAGCCTCGCCCTTGCTTTTCGGGGTCCCGTGCTGTATCGCCCCCCGGTGGCCAAGTCCGGCCACGAGAATCAAGAAGAGCCGTGGGTGTCCCGTTCTCGCTTCGGGGGCACATCCGGCAAGGAGAAGCGACATGAAACTGCATGAACTCGCCGACAACGAAGGCGCGGCGAAGAAGAAGAAGCGCGTGGCGCGCGGCCCGGGTTCGGGCAAGGGTAAGACCGCTGGCCGTGGTATCAAGGGTCAGAAGTCCCGCTCGGGCGTGGCGCTGGGTGGCTACGAAGGCGGCCAGATGCCGCTGTATCGCCGCCTGCCCAAGCGCGGCTTCACCAAGCCGAACAAGCTGCACTACGCGGTGGTCAACCTCGGGATGATCGAGAAGTTCATCGCCGCGGGCAAGCTGGACGTGAAGGCCGAGATCACCGAAGACGCGCTGGTCGCGGCCGGTGTCACCTCGACCAAGCGCGACGGCATCCGCGTGCTGGCCAAGGGCGAACTGAAGTCCAAGGTCAACCTGACCGTCACCGGCGCCTCGGCCTCGGCTGTCGAAGCCGTGGAAAAGGCCGGCGGCAAGGTCACTCTCCTGGCACCTGTGGCGGCTGCGGCTGAATAACCATTGTGAGCGGCCCAAAGGTCGCTTACATCAACACCCAGTTTTCCCGCGCCGCCGAACCGGAGAACGGTCCGGCGGCGCTTGGCTTGAAAGAGACCTGACATGGCATCAGCTGCCGAACAAATGGCCGCGAACCTTAGCTGGGGCATGCTTGGCAAGGCGACCGACCTGCGCCAGCGCATCTTCTTCACGATCGGCCTGCTGATCGTCTACCGTCTGGGCACCTATATCCCGGTCCCGGGCATCGACGGCACGGCGCTGCGTGAGTTCATGGCGGATGCGACGCAGACCGTCGGCGGCATGCTGAACATGTTCACCGGCGGCGCCCTGGCCCGGATGGGGATCTTCGCGCTTGGCATCATGCCCTACATCAGCGCCTCGATCATCGTGCAGCTTCTGGGCACGATGTACGGCCCCTGGCAACAGCTGAAGAAAGAGGGCGAGCAGGGCCGCAAGAAGCTGAACCAGTATACCCGGTACGGCACGGTGGCGCTGGCGATCCTGCAGGGCTACGGCATCGCCATGTCGATCCAGGGTGGGGGGCTCGCGCATACCCCTGGTCCGTTCTTCATCGCCTCCTGCGTCATCACGCTGGTCGGCGGCACGATGTTCCTGATGTGGCTCGGCGAACAGATCACTGCGCGCGGCATCGGCAACGGCATCTCTCTTATCATCTTCGTCGGCATCGTGGCCGAGATCCCGGCGGCCATCGCGCAGTTCTTTGCGCAGGGCCGGTCCGGCGCCTTGTCGACCCCGGTGATCCTGGGCGTGATCGTGATGGTCGTGGCCGTCATCGCCTTCGTCGTGTTCATGGAACGCGCGCTGCGCAAGATCAGCATCCTCTACCCGCGCCGTCAGGTGGGGATGAAGGTCTATGAGGGCGGCTCGTCGCACCTGCCGATCAAGGTCAACCCGGCGGGCGTTATCCCGGCGATCTTCGCCTCGTCCATTCTGCTTCTGCCGACGACCATCAGCACGTTTTCGGGTTCGACCACCAACCCGGTCCTGTCCTGGTTGGCTGCAAACCTTGGCTATGGCCAGCCGCTGCACCTGGCGTTCCTGGCCGCGATGATCGTGTTCTTTGCCTACTTCTATACCCTGAACGTGTCGTTCAAGGTCGACGAAGTGGCCGAGAACCTGAAGAACCAGAATGCCTCGGTTCCGGGTATCCGTCCGGGCAAGAAGACTGAAGAGTACCTGGAATACGTGGTGAACCGCATCCTTGTCCTTGGCTCGGCCTACCTTGCGGCGGTCTGTCTGCTGCCCGAGGTTCTGATCGCCGAACTGGGGATCCCGTTCTACTTCGGGGGCACCTCGGTTCTGATTGTGGTGTCGGTCACCATGGATACGATCCAGCAGGTCCAGTCGCATCTTCTGGCGCACCAGTACGAGGCGCTGATCGAGAAGTCGCAACTGCGCGGCCGCAAGAAGCCGGGTGCGAAGTCGGCATCCAAGGCCCCGGCGCGGCGCTGATCCGATGACGAACATCATCCTTCTGGGGCCGCCGGGGGCGGGCAAGGGAACGCAGGCCAAGCGGCTGGAAGAGAGCCGCGGCATGGTTCAGCTGTCGACTGGCGACATGCTTAAGGAAGCGATCGCCAAGGGCACTGCGCTGGGCAAGCAGGTCGAAGGCATCATGGCCCGGGGCGAGCTGGTCACGGATGAGATCGTGATCGGCCTGATCGAGGCGAAGATGCAGGATGGCGCAAAAGGTGGCTTCATCTTCGACGGCTTCCCGCGCACGCTGAAACAGGCTGATGCGCTTGGCGAGTTGTTGACACGGACCGGGTCGACACTTGACCGTGTGGTCGAGATGCAGGTGGACGACGCAGCGTTGGTCGACCGGATCACCGGTCGGTACACCTGCGGCAACTGCGGCGCGGTCTATCACGACAAGACCCACCCGACGAAGGTCGCAGGCACCTGCGACGTTTGCGGCAGCACGAACCTCAAGCGGCGGGCTGACGACAACGCCGAGACGCTGAAAACCAGGCTGATGGAATACTACAAGAAGACGTCGCCGCTGATTGGCTACTACTATGCCAAGGGTCTGCTGGCCTCGGTTGATGGCCTGGCGGATGTGGATTCGGTTTCATCCGAGATCTCGTCCGTTCTGGACTGAGCGCGTCGCCCGACCGGTGCGGCGGGCCGCAACGACCGCCAATTGTGGCAATGATGAGAAGCATTCCGGGGGTGCCGTAGCAAATGCGGCACCCCTTGATTTTCGGCCATAAATTGGCCCGGAAAAGATCAGGCGTGGCACATCGCGACAGATTATTTCTGCCACAATTTCCGGATCATTTCGCCACACATTGTTAACGTTAGCGGAGCCAACTGCATGTCTGATGCCAAACCATTGTACCGTACAACCCTGCCGAACGGCATGGAGGTAGCCTACGTCGACAAGGGGACGAAGAACCCGCTCGGGCTGACCCGCGAGCTGTACGAGAGGGGTGGCTACTCGCCCGCATTCGACGATCTTCCGAAGAAGTAGGCTCCATACCGAAGGCGGCCTGTATCGGGAACCGCGCCATTCGACTGGCGCGGTTCTTCGTTTTTCAGGATGGGCGTGAGCGATCAGATACGCCCGTCAGGTCCTGCGAGCCAACAGGCTGCCCGATCCACTTGACGGCACCAGGAAAACCCCATATGGCACGGCGTCCCGCGGTGGAATCACCTTGCGGGCCTTCCATATTGGAAGATCGTATCGCCGGGTTAACTGCCCGTGCGGTGTTGTGAAAAAAGGTTCTGGCGTTACGGAACCGCAACGAAGAAGGACGACACGTTTGGCACGTATTGCTGGCGTCAACATTCCGACCGCGAAACGGGTTCCGATCGCGCTCACCTACATCACCGGGATCGGCCCCCACACCGCCCAGACCATCTGCGAAGCGCTGAAGATCGACACCGCCCGCCGGGTCAACCAGCTGACCGACAGCGAAGTGCTGGCGATCCGCGAATACATCGACGCGAACCTGACTGTCGAAGGCGACCTGCGCCGCGAAGTCACGATGAACATCAAGCGTCTGATGGACCTGGGCTGCTACCGCGGCCTGCGTCACCGCAAGGGCCTGCCGGTCCGCGGCCAGCGCACGCACACCAACGCTCGTACCCGCAAAGGCCCCGCGAAGGCCATTGCCGGCAAGAAGAAATAAGGGGCGCTGAGATATGGCACGCGATACCAAAACCGCCCGCACCAAGAAAAAAGAACGCAAGAACATCGCCGCTGGTGTGGCGCATGTGAACTCGTCGTTCAACAACACCAAGATCCTGATCTCGGACGTTCAGGGCAACGCGATCTCGTGGTCGTCCTCGGGGACCATGGGCTTCAAGGGCTCGCGCAAGTCGACGCCCTATGCTGCCCAGATGGCCGCCGAAGATGCTGGCCGCAAGGCGCAGGAACACGGCGTCCGCACGCTGGAAGTCGAAGTTCAGGGGCCGGGTTCGGGCCGTGAATCGGCGCTGCGCGCTCTGGCTGCCGTGGGCTTCCAGATCACGTCGATCCGCGACGTGACGCCGTTGGCCCACAACGGCTGCCGTCCGCCGAAGCGCCGCCGCGTTTAAGGTTTTGATTTCGACCGGGCCGTGAGGGTGTTCCCTCGCGGCCCGGTTTTCGTCGTTTACGATCCTCGGGCGTCCGCCGGCTTTCGGACATCGGCAGCGGACAAGAATAGGGGCTTCAGAATGATCCATAAGAACTGGCAGGAACTCATCAAGCCGACGCAGCTGGTCGTGAAGCCGGGGGCAGATGCCGCCCGCGTCGCGACCGTCATCGCCGAGCCCTTGGAGCGTGGCTTCGGCCTCACGCTGGGCAACGCGCTGCGCCGTGTGCTGATGTCTTCGCTGCAGGGCGGGGCCATCACCTCGGTCCAGATCGACAACGTGCTGCACGAGTTTTCGTCGGTGGCCGGGGTCCGTGAAGACGTGACCGACATCGTCCTGAACCTGAAGGGCGTGTCGATCAAGATGGACGTGGACGGCCCGAAGCGGCTGTCGATCTCGGCCAAGGGCCCGGGCGTTGTCACTGCAGGCGACATTTCCGAATCCAGCGGCATCGAAGTCCTGAACAAGGACCACGTCATCTGTCACCTGGACGAGGGCGCGGACGTGTTCATGGAGCTGACGGTGAACACCGGCAAGGGCTATGTCTCGGCGGACAAGAACCGCCCTGAGGACGCTCCGATCGGCCTGATCCCGATCGACGCGATCTATTCGCCGGTCAAGAAGGTCAGCTACGAAGTGCAGCCGACCCGCGAGGGCCAGGTGCTGGACTATGACAAGCTGACGATGAAGATCGAAACCGACGGCAGCCTGACGCCGGACGACGCCGTGGCCTATGCCGCGCGCATCCTGCAGGACCAGCTGTCGATCTTCGTGAACTTCGAAGAGCCGGAATCGGCCAAGGTCGGCGAGATCGACTCGGGCCTCGAGTTCAACCCGCTGCTGCTGAAGAAAGTGGACGAGCTGGAGCTTTCGGTCCGGTCCGCGAACTGCCTGAAGAACGACAACATCGTCTACATCGGCGACCTGATCCAGAAGACCGAGGCGGAAATGCTCCGCACCCCGAACTTCGGCCGCAAGTCGCTGAACGAGATCAAGGAAGTGCTTTCGGGCATGGGTCTGCATCTTGGCATGGATGTCGAAAGCTGGCCGCCGGAGAACATCGAGGACCTGGCCAAGCGCTTCGAGGACCAGTTCTGACAATCGTAGGGTGGGCAGTATTGCCCACCCTACCAATGCCCGGCCATCCGGGGAACCCTGGGCAATCCCGCCCCAACGACGCTGTCCGCACGCACGAGCAGCAACACAAAGCAAAACGAGACGATAGGAGACCATCATGCGTCACGCCCGCGGCTACCGCCGCCTGAACCGTACCCACGAACACCGCAAGGCGCTGTTCGCCAACATGGCCGGCTCGCTGATCGAGCACGAGCAGATCAAGACCACTCTGCCCAAGGCCAAGGAACTGCGCCCGATCGTCGAGAAGCTGGTCACTCTGGCCAAGCGCGGCGACCTGCACGCCCGCCGCCAGGCCGCGGCGCAGCTGAAGCAGGACATGCATGTCGCGCGCCTGTTCGACGTGATCGCGGCCCGCTACAAGGACCGTCAGGGCGGCTATGTCCGGATCCTGAAGGCCGGCTTCCGCTATGGCGACATGGCGCCGATGGCGATCATCGAGTTCGTCGACCGTGACACTTCGGCAAAAGGCGCCGCCGACCACGCGCGCACCGAGGCTGCCGAAGCCTGATCGAGGCTTCCTCCTGAAGATTTCTGAAGGCCCGTCAATCTTGGCGGGCCTTCGGCTTTGCGGGCACTGTCTGGCCAGATCGTGGCCTGACTGACGCCATGTTCTGTCAGCAAGATACTGGTATACCCTGAACTTTACACTTAAGGTTGAGAGAAGCCTTGCGGGGGAACAAAGGCTGATGTCGCAGAGTAAGAAGTTGACCGAACTGTACGAGGAATTGCACGACCTGGCACCCGAAGGGTATGCCGTTGGTCTTCACATCAGGTTTGCCAGCCCGCTTATCTATCACAGCCGATACCCTGCGGAATGGGTCGAATACTACAATTCACACTCCTACTATCTGCGAGACCCTGTGATCTTCTGGGGAATCGGAACCGCTGGAACACGCCGATGGAGCGAGATTCCGCTGCCGGACCCATTCGAATTGCTGAAGAAGGCGGCGACCTACGGTATGAAGTTCGGTGCGGTGTCGTCCTATGGGCCGATTACCTCCCGTTCGATGGCGGGGATCACCCGGTCGGACCGTGAGTTCACCGATGCAGAGTTGGAGCGACTCGCCGATATTACCGCGCGCCTGCATATCGCTGCGAAGCCGCCCTCTGAACTTACGAAAGCGCAAATCGAAGCGCTGCAATGTATTGCGAATGGGGACCGTCACACAGCTGCTGCAGCAAAGCTCGGGATTTCTGAAAGTGCCTTCAAGGCGAGACTGAATTCGGCTCGGATCAGACTGGAGGCCAGAACCGCGACCGAAGCACTCCGGAAAGCGCGCGAGTATCGACTGCTGTAGGTTTGTGATGTTTCCCTCTGACTGTGCGACGACAAAGCAGAAGGAGACGGAAATGGAAGTTACGACGCTGTCATATGACAACCTGCACAATCATGGCGAGCTGTTCGCCAACATGTTCAGGGCGCGCCATCGGGCGTTCATCCAGCACAACAAGTGGGACCTGCCGCAATCGAACGGCATGGAGTTCGACCAGTACGACACGCCTGCCAGCCGCTGGGTCGCGGTGCACGAGGGCGGCGAGGTTCTGGCCGGCATCCGGCTGACACCGACGACGCACCGCTGCGGGATCTACAGCTACATGATCCGGGACGCTCAACGCGGGTTGCTGGAATCGATTCCGTCCAACCTGCTGAATTTCCCGGCCCCGGTGTCCGAGACCATCTGGGAAAGCAGCCGCGTCTTCGTATCCGAATCCGTGCCCGCAGCGATGCGGCTTCGGGTCCAGCTGCAATTGCGCCAGGAAATGGTCAACGCCGCGCGAGACCTTGGGGCGACGTCGGTTCTGGGCCTCATTCCGGAAGCGTCGCGCCGGATCGGGCGCCGGGTCGGACTGGAATGTGAGCCGGTCGGGCCGCTTTTGAATTTTGACGGTCTGGATTGCGTCTGCGTGACCATCAACATGGCGCCCAAGATGCATTGATCGACCCGCCCGACACATGGCCCGGATGCGGCAAAGAGAGATTGGATTTGCGAGGTCGACACGCTATAGTTGTGCGGCCTCTGAAGGCTTGAAGAGTTGGAATGAGTAACCGGACGAGTATCGACGTCGAGCTTCGAAATGTGGCCAGGATGGCGAATGCAGGGTATTTCATCGGCCTGCACATTCGCTTTACTTCGCCCCTGCTGACGTTTCAGACCTACGATCAGCGGTGGATCGATCATTACACCGAGAATGGATATGTGCTGCGAGACCCGATGACCGCCTGGGGGTTTTCGCGGACAGGCTGGATCCGATGGAGCGATCCGGCCCTGCTTGATCCCTTTGGACTTTTCAAGGAAGCCGCTGGATATGGGCTGAACTTCGGCGCCACTGTCGCCTTCGGTCCGATCAAGTCGCGCACCATTGCAAGTTTTGCCCGGGATGACCGGGAGTTTCGGGACGAAGAGATCGTGAAGCTTGAACGGGCGGTGAAGCGCCTGCACGAGCTGAGTGAACCGCCCGAAGCCTTGACCGAGGCCCAGATCGAGGCCTTGAGATGCATTGCAGGGGGCGACCGGTTTGCTGCAGCAGCAGAAAAGCTGGGAATCTCGGAAAGTGCGCTAAAAGCCCGGATCAGTTCTGCCCGCGACCGCTTGATGGCGCGGACGACAGCCGAGGCCATTCAGCGTGCAAAGGACAATCGTCTGATCTGACGGCGTCTCCTGCAAGGTTACGACTTAACCCAACCTGCAGGAGAGAACTATGCAGACCACGACGCTTTCCTTTGCCAACATGCACAACCACGGCGAGCTTTTTGCCAACATGCTGCGCGCCCGGCGCGAGCTTTTCATCGGCCACAACAAGTGGAACCTGCCCGAAGCGATGGGCATGGAGTACGACCAGTACGACACTCCCGCCAGCCGCTGGGTGGTGGTCCATGACGAAACCGGGAAAGTGCTGGCAGGCAACCGGCTGACGCCCACGACGCATGGCTGCGGCATCTACAGCTACATGATCCGCGACGCGCAGCGCGGTCTGCTTGAGACGATCCCGGCGAACCTCCTTTACGATGCCGCGCCAACTGCGGGGCACATCTGGGAAAGCTCGCGTCTGTTCGTGGCGCATGACACGCCCGCTGCCATCCGCCGCCGGGTCCACACCCAGTTGATCATGCAGTTGGGCGAGACGGTGCGCAGCCTGGATGCCACGCATTGCCTGACGCTTCTCTCGGCGACCTGGCCGCGCTGGGCGGATCGGGTCGGGGTCAAGATGCGGGCGATGGGGCCGGTTCTGGTGATCGACGGGATCGAGAACCAGGTGGTCGAAATGGACTTTTCGGGCACGAAGCATTGATCCCGTCGGGCGCTGCCCCTCTTGCCGGAGGGGCGGTAGCCAGTCGACTTTCACTTGCGGGGAAGGCCGCCTAGAATAGCGGTATGGCCGACCTTTTCGACATGCCCGCCCAGCCCGACAGCGGCCCGCGCCCGCTGGCTGACCGGCTGCGGCCGAAGTCGCTGGCCGAGGTGATCGGGCAGGAAAAGGTCTTGTCACGCGAAGGCCCACTGGGGGCGATGCTGGCGGCGGGGTCCTTGTCTTCGCTGATCCTCTGGGGCCCGCCGGGGGTGGGGAAGACCACGATCGCCCGGCTGCTGGCAGATGAGACGGACCTGCATTTCGTGCAGATTTCCGCGATCTTCACCGGGGTGCCGGACCTGCGGAAGGTGTTCGAAGCGGCCAAGTTGCGGCGGACGAACGGGAAAGGGACGCTGCTGTTCGTTGACGAGATCCACCGCTTCAACAAGGCGCAGCAGGACGGGTTCCTGCCGCATATGGAAGATGGGACGATCCTGCTGGTGGGGGCCACGACCGAGAACCCCAGCTTTGAACTGAACGCCGCGCTGTTGTCGCGCAGCCAAATCATTGTTCTGGAAAGACTTTCCCTGACCGATCTGGAGCGGCTTGCGCAAAGGGCCGAGCAGGACCTGGGCCGGGCCCTTCCGCTGAAGGGCGAGGCGCGCGAGGCGATGCTGGAGATGGCGGATGGGGATGGGCGGGCCTTGCTGAACCTCATCGAGCAGGTGGCGGCCTGGAAGGTCGATGGCAACCTTACCCGTGACCAGCTTTCCCAAAGATTGATGCGGCGGGCGGCGAAGTACGACAAGTCGGGGGATGAGCATTACAACCTGATCTCGGCCTTGCACAAATCGGTGCGGGGGTCAGACCCGGACGCCGCGCTGTACTGGTTCGCCCGGATGCTGGAAGGCGGCGAGGACCCGCGGTTCCTGGCGCGGCGGATCACCCGGATGGCGGTGGAGGACATCGGTCTGGCCGACCCGCAGGCCGAGGCGGTTTGTCTGGATGGCTGGCAGACGTACGAGCGGCTGGGGTCGCCGGAAGGCGAGCTCGCCCTCGCGCAAGCCGTTGTTTATCTTGCACTCGCCCCCAAATCGAACGCCGTCTACACGGCCTACAAGGCGGCCCGCGCCGCGGCGCGGGAGACGGGGAGCCTGATGCCGCCGAAGCATATCCTGAACGCCCCGACCAAGATGATGAAAGAGCAGGGCTATGGGTCGGGCTATGCCTATGACCATGATGCCGAGGACGGGTTTTCGGGGCAGAACTACTTCCCGGAGGGCATGAAGCGGCCGGTCTGGTACCTGCCCCCCGAACGCGGGTTCGAGCGCGAATTGAAGAAGCGGGTGGAGTATTTCGCCAAGCTGCGGGCCAAGCGGCAGGACGGCTAAGCCGAGGTTAATCAGAAGTGAATGCGACCGGGAGGACGGCCCCGCAACACCCCGGTGCGAGATCGCTCAAACCCCTTGAATCGTTGAGTTAATCCTTGCAGATTCCGAACAATCCTGGCGTCTACAAGGCGTCTTCTTTCCATCTACATCGCATGCATACGCGCGTATGTCCGGGAAGCGGTTAACCAAGCTTGGCGAATCGGCGGGAAGGGCGGCAAGGTCCCGACATTGACAATCCGTCCCGCCCGCCGCAAAGGACGCCCATGTCCCTGACCCTTCCACTGATCGCGCTTGGCGGCGCTGCGGGTTCCGTCCTGCGCTACCTGATGGTTTCGGCCATCGGAGCGCCCTTGGGCACGGCGGCGGTGAACGTGTTGGGGTCCTTTGCGATCGGCGTGCTGTTCGTTGTCCTTGGCAGCCGGGAAAGCTGGCATTTCCTGCTGATGACCGGCGTCCTGGGCGGGTTCACCACCTTTTCCGCCTTCTCGCTGGACACGCTGAAGCTGGTCGAGGCGGGGCAGTCCGTGCAGGCCGCTGCCTATGTCCTGGGGTCGGTGGCCCTGTCCCTGATCGCTGTCGCGCTTGGCGTGGCGCTAGCCCGAGGCATGACATGACTGTCCAGATGCTGACCGTGACCGAGGACGAAGGCGAACAGCGCCTGGACAAGTGGCTGCGCCGGAGGTTCCCGCACCTGAACCAGGTGGCGGTGGAAAAGCTGTGCCGCACGGGGCAGATCCGGGTGGACTCGGGTCGCGTGAAGGCGTCCGACCGGGTGCTGCCGGGCCAGACCGTGCGGGTGCCTCCACTGCCTGATGCGGCACCGCGGACCGAGGCGCGGGTGCAGGGCGTGTCGGCGGCGGATGCGCGGATGATCCAGGCGGCGGTCCTGTGGAAGGACGAGCACATGATTGTGCTCAACAAGCCCGCGGGGCTGCCGTCGCAGGGCGGCAGTGGCCAGGGCGACCGGCATGTCGATGGTTTGGCCGAGGCGCTGAAGTTCGGCTACAAGGAAAAGCCCAAGCTGGTGCACCGGCTGGACAAGGACACCTCGGGCGTCCTGATGCTGGCGCGGACCGACCGGGTGGCGCGGGCGCTGTCCGAGGCGCTGCGGCACCGCAATGCGCGCAAGATCTATTGGGCCGTGGTGGCGGGCGTGCCCCATCCGCGCAAGGGGTCGATCAAGTTCGCGCTGGAGAAGGCTCCGGGTCGGGGCAGGGGGGGCGAGGGCGAGAAGATGATCTGCGTCCACCCGGCGAAGATGGCCGAGCATCCGGACGCCAAGCGTGCGCAGACCGATTACTTCACGCTGTGGTTCCTGGGCACGCGACTGTCGTGGATGGCGCTGGAGCCCATTACTGGCCGCACCCACCAGCTGCGCGCGCATATGGCCGAGATCGGGCATCCGATCATCGGGGACGGCAAGTATGGCGGGTCCGAGACCGAGAACCTGGGCGATGGCTGGGGGGCCGGGGCCGGGGGCGATCTGTCGAAAAAGCTGCACCTGCATGCGCGGTCGCTGACAATCGAGCATCCGATCACCAAGGTTCTGCTGACCTTCACCGCGCCCTTGCCGGAACACATGGCGCGGACCTGGAAGCTTTTGGACTGGAAGGAAGATGACGTGCCGGCAGATCCGTTCGAGGTGATCCGGTGAGCGTCTGGGTTGCGCGCCGGTTCTGGACCACGGCGACTGCGGTTCCGGCGGACGGGGGCTTTACCGTGCATCTGGACGGCCGCCCGGTGCGGACGCCCCTGAAGGCGCCGCTGGTCCTGCCGACGCCAGGGCTGGCCGAGGCGGTGGCGGCGGAATGGCAGGCGCAGGAGGGGACGGTCAGGCCCGAGACGATGCCGTTCACCCGGACGGCGAATTCGGCCATCGACAAGGTTGCGGCGCAACAGGCCGAGGTTGTGGAGATGCTGACGGCCTATGGCGACAGCGATCTCTTGTGCTACCGCGCCGAGGGACCGCCGGAGCTGGTGGCGCGACATGCGGCGGCCTGGGACCCGCTGCTGGAGTGGGCGGCAGTTACGCTGGGGGCGCCACTGACCGCGACGGCAGGGGTGATCCACATCGACCAGCCGGGCCAAAGCCTTGCGGCCCTGGAGGCGCAGGTCAGCGCCCTGACGCCGTTCCAGCTGTCGGCCTTTCATGATCTGGTCGCGATCTCTGGCTCGCTGGTGCTGGCACTGGCGGTGACGCATGGACGGCTGTCGGCCGAGGAGGCCTGGAGCCTGTCGCGGATCGACGAGGACTGGCAGATTTCGCTGTGGGGCGAGGACGAGGAGGCGGCTGAAATCGCCGCGCTGAAGCGCCAGGCGTTCCTGCAGGCCGACCGATTCTATGGATTGTGCGGGTAACAACTTTGCCCAAAGACTGTGCAAGGCGGGGTGCGAAGGCGGTTTGCCTGCCACAACCTTGCGAAAACAAGCCTTTTTCCTGAATCCTTCAGTGCCCGCTTGACCAACAAAAGCGCTTTCGCCGAAACTGTCGCGCAGTGGGAGGCAAACCTTCTGCAACATCGGGGCGCGATCCGCTCGCGCCACAAAAAGAACTGGCCCTAGAAGGCCACTTACTCAGGAAGAGGTAAGAATGAAAAAATCCGTATTCTTCGGCGCGCTCGCGGCCACCACTCTCGTCTCGGGAATGGCGCTGGCTGCCACCCTTGACGACGTCAAGGCGCGCGGCGAGCTTCTGTGCGGGTCGAACACCGGTCTGACCGGCTTCGGTTCGCCCGATGCCAGCGGCAACTGGTCCGGCTTTGACGTCGATCTGTGCCGCGCAGTTGCGGCAGCGGTTCTGGGCGATGCGAACAAGGTGAAGTTCGTGCCGACGACCGGCGAAACCCGCTTTACCGCGCTGCAGTCGGGCGAAGTCGACCTGCTGGTCCGCAACTCGACCTGGACCTTCTCGCGCGATACCGAACTGGCGCTGGATTTCGTCGCGGTGAACTACTACGACGGCCAGGGCTTCATGGTGAAGAAGGACCTCGGCGTTTCCTCGGCCAAGGAGCTTGATGGCGCCACCGTCTGCATCCAGACCGGCACCACCACGGAACTGAACCTCGCTGACTTCTTCAAGCAGAACAACATCAGCTACCAGCCGGTCACCGTGGCCGACGACTCGGAAGCGCAGCGCCAGTATCTGGCCGGGGCTTGCGACGCCTACACCACGGACGCCTCGGGCCTGGCCGCCAGCCGCGCGACCATGCCGGATGCGGAAAACCACGTCATCCTTCCGGAAATCATCTCGAAGGAACCGCTGGGCCCGGTCGTCCGCCATGGCGACAACCAGTGGGGCGACATCGTGCGCTGGACCTACTTCGCACTGCTTGTCGCTGAAGAAAAAGGCGTGACCGCGGCCAATGTCGAGGAAGTGCTGGCTTCGACCGCCGACGAGGAAGTCAAGCGTCTCCTCGGCGCTTCGGGCGACATGGGTGCGAAGATCGGCCTCGACAACGATGCCTTCAAGCGCTCCATTGCGGCCGTCGGCAACTACGGTGAGATCTTCGCCCGCAACATCGGCGAAGGCACCTCGATCAACCTGGCCCGCGGCCTGAACGCGCTGTGGACCCAGGGCGGTCTGCAGTACGCTCCGCCCTTCCGTTGATCCACAGGTCTTTGGGGGTGCCTTCGGGCGCCCCCGTTCCTTCTTCAAGACAATAGACCCCGCCTGGCCTGAGGCTTGACCTCGCCGTCACCGGAAACTCGGGACTGCCAGCGGGAAACAGGGGGTAGCCATGGCAATGGCAACGGACGTGCCGAAAGACGGCTTTCGGCTCTCGATGCTTATCTACGATACGCGGTACCGATCCTACACGATCCAGCTGGTCGTGCTGGTGCTGTTTGCGCTGGCGGTTGCCTGGCTGCTGAGCAACACGGTGCAGAATCTGGCAGCGCGCGGGAAAGAGTTCAACTTCGGCTTTCTCTGGCAGCGCGCGGGCTATGACATTGGCCAGCAGCTGATCCCCTACACCAACGACAGCACGCATTTCCGCGCGCTTCTGGTGGGTCTGATCAACACGCTGGTGGTGGCCTTCTTCGGCTGCATCTTCGCGACGATCCTGGGCGTGCTGATCGGCGTCCTGCGGCTGTCGAAGAACTGGCTGGTCAGCCGGTTGATGACGATCTACGTCGAGATGTTCCGGAACGTGCCGCTGCTTCTGTGGATCCTGCTGTCCTATGTGATCCTGTCCGAGACGACGCCGCAGCCGCGCGATTTCCGCGTGACCGATGAGATGGCCGCAGCTGGGAAGGAACCTGCGGCAGCGATGATGCTGTTCGACACGGTTGCCGTCACGAACCGGGGCACCAACATCCCGTCGCCGCTGTTCGAGCGCGGGCTGGGCACGTTGGATCTGGGCTTCCTGAGCCTGAACCTGACCTTCTGGGCCATTGTTGCGGTGATTGCGGGGTCGGTCTGGGTCAACCGTCGCATCCTGGCCAGCGCGCGCGCCACGCAAGAGGCGACGGGCGTCCGGCCGGTGACCTGGTGGAAGTCGATCTTGGTCCTGTTCGCGCCGTTGATCGCGCTTCTGATCGCGCTGGGCTTCCATCTGGAGATCCCGGAGCTGAAAGGCTTCAACTTCGCGGGCGGCATCCTGGTGGCGCATTCCTTCACGGCGCTTCTAATCGCACTGACCCTGTACACCGCCGCATTCATCGCCGAGATCGTGCGGGCGGGGATCATGGCGGTCAGCCGGGGGCAGTCCGAGGCGGCCTTTGCGCTGGGCCTGCGCCCGGGGCGGACGATGAACCTGATCATCCTGCCGCAGGCGCTGCGGGTCATCATCCCACCGCTGATCAGCCAATACCTGAACCTGACCAAGAACACCTCGCTGGGGATCGCGGTCAGCTATCTGGACCTGCGCGGCACGCTGGGCGGCATCACGCTGAACCAGACGGGTCGCGAGCTGGAGTGCATGCTTCTGATGATGCTGATCTACCTGACCATCAGCCTGACCATCTCGACGCTGATGAACATCTACAACAAGTCAGTCCAGCTGAAGGCGCGGTAAGATGGCCATCGAGTTTTCCCGCAAAGACATGCTTCCGCCGCTGCCGCCGCCGGTCAGCGAACGGGGGGCCGTGAAATGGGCGCGCGAGAACCTGTTCTCGACGCCCCTGAACATCGCGTTGACCGTTCTGGGCGTGCTGGTCATCTTGTGGCTGGTCAAATCCGCGTTGCCCTGGTGGCTCAACTCGGTCTGGAACGCGTCCTCGCTGTCCGAGTGCCGTGCCATCGTCGAAGCTTCGGCAGGCGCAGGCGCGACCGGGGCCTGCTGGGCCATGCTTCGGGTTTGGTGGAGCGGCTTCATCTTCGGCTTCTACCCGAGCGCGGAATGGTGGCGCCCAATCCTGTCACTTGGCCTGTTGTTTGCCGCGTTGTCGCCCGCCCTGTTTGCTGGGCAGAAGCGCAACCTGACAATCGTGATCGCTGGGGCGGCGCTGTTCCTCGTCGTCGCGCTTTACCTTGCCGAAACTCCGGCGACCGCCTTTGTCCTTAGCATGGTGCTGATCCTTGGCCTTCTGGCCTTGGCGCAAGTGGCACCGGCCAAGCTTCTTTGGTTCACACTGATCTACCCCGCGCTGATGTTGTGGCTTCTGTGGGGCGGATCGGTCTGGTTGCCCATCGTGGGCATGGCGGGCTTTGGCGTCCTTTACTTCGTCTTCCGCCTCGCCTCGCCCTTCATTGGCCTGGCACCAGCGGCGGGGCTCGGCGTGGTTGCGGCGGCGCTGTGGTGGCTTTACATCGACGTTCCGGTCGTCAACCAGCTGCAGGGCCTGTTGCCCTTCGGCATCCCGTCGATCGATTCTGATGAGTTTGGCGGCTTCCTTCTTGCCACCGTCATCGGCGTGACCGCGATCACCTTCTCTTTGCCTATCGGCATCCTGCTGGCGCTGGGCCGACAGTCGGACATGCTGATCGTCAAGACACTGTCGGTCGGGTTCATCGAGTTCATCCGGGGCGTGCCCCTGATCACGCTTCTCTTCACCGCCTCGCTTCTGCTGCAATACTTCCTGCCGCCGGGGACGAACTTCGACATCATCCTGCGCGTCATCATCCTGGTGACGTTCTTTGCGGCCGCCTATCTGGCCGAGGTGATCCGGGGCGGTCTGGCTGCGCTGCCGCGTGGCCAGTACGAGGCGGCGGATGCGCTGGGCCTGGACTACTGGCGTGCGCAGCGGCTGATCATCCTGCCGCAAGCGCTGAAGATCTCGATTCCGGCGATCGTCTCTACCTTCATCGGCCTGTTCAAGGACACCACGCTGGTGGGCCTGATCGGGCTGTACGAACCGCTCAAGGGTATTACCCAACTGGTTCGCGCCGACACCAACTGGAAGGGCATCTACTGGGAGCCCTATATCTTCGTGGGCGTCATCTTTTTTGTCATCTGCTTCGGCATGTCCCGGTACTCGATGTACCTGGAACGCAAGCTGAAGACCGATCATCGCTAAGGGCACATCATGGCAGAAGCAGCTAAAATGCAGGTCTCGGACGAGATTGCGATCCAGATCACCGGCATGAACAAGTGGTACGGTCAGTTCCACGTCTTGCGCGACATCAACATGACGGTGCAGCGGGGCGAGCGGATCGTGATCTGCGGGCCGTCGGGGTCGGGGAAATCGACGCTGATCCGCTGCATCAACCGGCTGGAGGAACACCAGCAGGGCCAGATCGTCGTGGACGGGACCGAGCTGACCAACGACCTGAAGAACATCGACAAGGTCCGGTCCGAGGTCGGGATGGTGTTCCAGCACTTCAACCTGTTCCCGCACCTCACTATCCTGGAGAACCTGACGCTGGCGCCGATCTGGGTGCGCAAGGTGCCGAAGCGCGAGGCGGAAGAGACCGCGATGTACTTCCTGTCCAAGGTGAAGATCCCGGAACAGGCGCACAAGTATCCGGGTCAGCTGTCCGGCGGTCAGCAGCAGCGGGTGGCCATCGCGCGGTCGCTGTGCATGAAGCCGCGGATCATGCTGTTCGACGAGCCGACCTCGGCCCTTGACCCCGAGATGATCAAGGAAGTGCTGGATACGATGATCCAGCTGGCGCAGGAAGGCATGACCATGCTGTGCGTGACGCACGAGATGGGGTTCGCCCAGGCGGTAGCGAACCGGGTGATCTTCATGGACCAGGGCCAGATCGTGGAGCAGAACGAGCCGAAGGAGTTCTTCAATAACCCGAAGAGCGAGCGGACCAAGCTGTTCCTGAGCCAGATTCTGGGGCACTGAGCCTTTTGCGCGCTCGGTCTGATTGAGCAGAAATCAAAAGCCCCGTCGAGCACCGCCGGGGCTTTTGCATTTTTGGAGGCTGTCAGGTCGCAGTCCGCGACAGGACGAAGTCGAAGGCCACGTCCAGGAACGGGGTGTCGAAGCCTGCGGCCGGGTCGGCGGGGACCGGCTGGAACTTGGCCATCAGGCTTTCCTTCACCCCGAAGACCGCGTCCGAGCGGATGTAGGGATCGTCAGGGTCGAAGATGTGGGTGACGAGGCGGTCATAGCCCGGGGCCTCGACGATGTAGTGCAGGTGCGCGGGGCGATAGGGGTGGCGGCCGAGTTGGCGCAGGAGTTTCCCGACCGGGCCGTCGTCGGGGATCGGGTAGAATTTGGGCTTCACGCCGCGGAAGTGATAGCTGCCGTCCGCCCCAGTCCGGAACACGCCGCGCAGGTTGAAGTCGGGCTGGATGCCCTTTTGCTGGACGTCGTAGAAGCCTTCGTCATTGGCCTGCCAGACGTCGATCTTCGCGCCCGCGATGGGGTTGCCCTCGGTGTCGAGGATGCGGCCGTGGACGCGCATCGGCTCGCCCTTCTGGTCCAGACAGATGTTGGCGCCCATCGGCAGGTCCGGGGCGTCGGCGACGTGGAACGGACCGAGCACAGTCGACTCCGAAGCGCCCGAGGGTTTGCGGTTGTTAATCGCGTCGACCAGCATCGACAAGCCGAGGACGTCGGACAAGAGGATGAACTCCTGCCGCCAGTCGTTGCACATGTGGCCGGTGTCGGTGAGGAACATGATGGCCTTGAACCATTCCTCCTCGGTCGGTTCGATTTCCTTGACGGCGGCGTGGAGGTGCCGGATCAGGACCGCCATGACCTCGGCCAAACGGGCGTCCTTGGCGGCGGCGTTGCGGCTGATGACGACATCGGCGCTGTCGGCTTCGGTGAAAAATCCCTGTTCGGTCATGTCAGTGCCCCAGAATCTGTTTGAGGACGCGGGTCAGGTCGGCCTCAGAACTGGCCGAGGGCCCGGCGGCCCGCCAGGCGACGTGGTGGTCGGGGCGGACAAGGATACAACCCGCATCGCCAATCTCGCGCGCTTGCGCCCAGTCGCCGACGTGGTCTTCGTAGTCGCAGCGCGGGCCGATCTTCACGCAGCGGATGGGGAGGCCGAGCGTCTTTGTCGCCGCCTCTGCCGCAGCGATCCAAGCTTCGCCGCCGATGCCGGTCAGAAGCGTGAACTGCCCGTGGCCGGTCAGGTCCAGCGTGGAGTGCCGCCCGCCGTGACGGTCGTAGACCCAGGCATGGGGCAGACGCGCGCCGGGGTAGGTGGTGGCCTGATAGTACAGTTCCATGTCTGCGTTGGGCGCGGGCGGGGTCTGACCATCGCTCACCACGGCTGAGGAGGCGTAGCGCTGGTTCATCTCGACCCCGTGGCAGTCGAATTCGTACTTCTTGAACTCGATGGCTTTGCGGAGTGCGGCGCGCTGGGCTTCGGCGGCGGGAGTGGCGTCGCAGCGGGCGGCCATGTTGCGCTGGATCTTTTCGTGGTCGACGCCGCCGTCCATGCCGAGGGCTTCGAAGATCGGACCGAATTCGGCGATCGACTGGTTGGCGCGGGTTACGATCTGGCGCGCGATGGGGGCGCGTTCGGCGCTGTAGCTGTCCAGCAGCTTGAGCGTCGCGTGACCCTTGATGACGGCGGCCAGCTTCCAGGCGAGGTTGAAGGCGTCCTGGATCGAGGTGTTGGACCCAAGGCCGTTAGACGGCGGATGCCGGTGGGCGGCGTCGCCCATGATGAAGGCGCGGCCCTTTTGCATGTGGGTGGCAAAGCAGTTGTTCACCGTCCAGGTGTTGGCGCTGATGAGTTCGATCTCCAGGTCGGGCACGCCGACCAGCTGCCGGGCGACCTGGGTGGCCATGGCGGCATCGACGGTGGGGGCGGGCTGGTTGATGTCATAGCCCCAGACGATCAGCCATTCGTTCCAGGGCCGCACCATGCGGACGAGGCCCATGCCGATGCCGCCGACATCTGCGCCGGGCTGCATGACCCAGTAGAGAACCGAGGGCCGGTGGGCGACATAGCGCGACAGGTCGGCACGGAAGAGGATGTTCATCGACCCGCCGACACCCATCTTGCCTTCGAACGGCAGGCCAAGGTGTTCGGCCACCAGACTGTTGCCGCCATCTGCGCCGACAAGGTATTTCGACCGGATCACGACGTCTTTGCCGGTCAGCCGGTCGCGGCAGGTGGTGGTCACGCCGTCAGCGTCCTGCACATGGCTGAGGTATTCCGTGCTCATCCGGCTTTGCGCGCCGCTGGCGCAGGCGGTCTTGAAAAGGATCGGCTCCATGAAGGTCTGCGGCAGGTCGTTCATCTCACACGGAGAGGCGCGCAGGTGGCGGGCCTTGGATTCGGGGCTGGTGCCCCAGGACTGCATCCGGCCCAGTTCCTCACCCGCCAGGCTTTCGCAGAAGACGTTGTTGCCCATCAGTTCTTGATGCGTCGCATGCAGCATCGCCTCGGCCTCGACTTCGGGGCCAAGGTCGCGCAGGACCTCCATCGTGCGCTGGTTGGTGATGTGGGCGCGGGGGGTGTTGGCCAGCCAGCGGTAGCGGTTCACGACCAGCACCTCGACCCCGTAGCGGGCGAGGAGGGCCGCTGTTGCCGACCCGGCAGGGCCGGTGCCGATGACAAGGACGTCGGTGGTAATATCGGCGGTCATAGGGGTCCTCCTCGTTGGTCAGTCTTCAGGCCGGAATCCAGCCGTAGCGGGCAGTGTCCTTCCCGGCATAGTCGGGGTCGAGATAGATGAAGAGCCGGGTGATCTTGCCGTCCTTCACCGTAAAGCAGTCGCACCAGCGGCCCGCGCCCCATTTGGGCTGATCGGCCATCCAGGGTCCGTCGCGGTGTTCGCCTTCCGAGGTGCCTTCGACGGCAAAGCTGTCGGTGCCGTTCATGTACCAGGTGAAGCCGTCATAGTGATGCTTGATCGACTTCAGCGTGCCGCCGACGTCGGAGAACATCTTGATGACCTCTTCCTTGCCCTTGGCCACGCCCCATTTCGGGAAGAAGACCTCGGCATCGTCCGAGAAGTGGTCAAAGAGGCCAAGCCCTGTGGTGGGCGAGACGCCGCCCGCATCCAGCGACTTCAGATAGCTTTCCGCGACGGCCTTGCGGGCGGCATCATCGTCCTGCGCGGCGGCAGGGGCTGCGGCCATGGCGGCAAGCCCCACAGCCGTCCCGACAAGCGCGCCGCGGCGGGTCAGATCGATTGTGTCAGTCATGCATTCCTCCCTTGGTTGCTGTGCCGGTTAGACGGCGTTGAACTGGAAAAAGCTGCAGCCCGGTCCGGTCGGAAATCAGGCCCCAAAGGCCCCTGGGCGCAAAAAGCATGACCGCGATAGCGATCAGGCCGAGTGTCAGAAGATACCAGGCGCCGTAGTCGGCCAGTGCGGTTTGCAGGCCCCAGAAGACGAGGACGCCAAGGATCGGGCCCTCGATCCGGCCGATGCCGCCGATGACGACGATGAAGATGACATAGGCGGTCCAGTCGGTGACGCTGAATGCAGCGTCGGGCGAGATGCGGGCGGTCTGGACGTAGATCAGTGCGCCGGTAAGGCCGGTCATCACGGCGGCCACCAGGAAGACCGCCCAGCGGACGCGGCGGGCGTCGACGCCGACGGATTTCGCGGCCTCGATGTTGTCGCGGACGGCGGCGAGGGCAAGGCCGAGCCGGCTGCGCAGAAGCGTGTAGATCGCGGCGATGGTCAGGACGGCAAGGGCGAGGGCAAGCCAGTAGGCGAGGATGTCGCGGGCGGCAGCCTCGCGCACCTCGAAAATGGTGCGGATGGTTTCGACGCCGATGATGTCCGACGTCGCTTCACGCGGAAGGCTGGTGCCGGTGCCGCCGCCGAGGGCCTTCCATTGCGCGATCAGCAGGCGGGTGACCTCGGCGATGACCCAGGTGCCGATGGCGAAATAGGCGCCCTGCAGACGGAAGGCGAAGAAGGCGGTCGGGATGGCGAGGGCGAGGGCCGCGATCCCGCCCAAGGGGATGGCGAGGACGGGGTCGATGCCCCAGAGGATGACGCCCGCGAACATGGCATAGGCGCCGATGCCGACAAAGGCCTGCTGGCCGACGCTGACCATTCCGCCGTAACCGGCGAGGAGGTTCCACAGCTGGGCGAGGGTCAGCATGGTCAGGATGAAGAACAGGTCCTGGATCAGGCTGCGTGAGGCGACGGCGGGAAGTGCCATGGCGCCTGCGATCAGGATCAGGGCAAGGATGCCGGTGATCGTGCCTGCGCGGGTGCGGGTGGTGGCGGTGACGGTCATGTCAGTCCACCGCCCTTGGGAAGAGGCCGCGCGGGCGGATCAGAAGGACCAGCAGGAAGGCCAGATGCCCGGCCAGGATCTGCCATTCCGGATTGATCGCCGCGCCAAGCGTCTGGGCGACGCCGATGATGATGCCCCCTGCCAGCGTGCCCCAGAGGCTGCCAAGGCCGCCGATGATGACCGCCTCGAAGGCGTAGATCAGGCGGGCGGGACCGATGGAGGGGTCGAAGTTCGCGCGCATGCCAAGGTAAAGGGCGGCGACGGTGACCACGACCATGGCAATGCCGGTGGCCATGGCGAAGACGCCCTTGGGGTCAAGGCCCATGAGGCTTGCGGTGACCGGATCGTCGCTGGTGGCGCGGAAGGCGCGGCCGAGGGCGGTGGCGTAGAAGATCCGGTTTAGGGCGAGGATGACGAGGACCGCGGAGGCGAAGGTCAGGAGCGGCATCCAGCCAACGGTGACCACGCCAAGGTTCAGCGAGCCGCCCTCCAGCGCGCCGGCGGGGATGCGGCGGGTGTCGGCAGAGAAGGCTTGCAGGAGGCCGTTCTGCAGGGCCACCGAGAGGCCGAAGGTGACGAGGAGGGGCGGGAGGATGTCCTTTCCTAACACGCGGTTCAGGACGTAGCGCTGCAAGGCCCAGCCCAGGGCGAACATCACCGGTGCTGCGAGGAGGGCGGCAAGAAAGGGGTTGAGGCCGAGGGTCGAGACGGCGAGGAGGATGCCGAAGGCGGCGAAGACGATCAGGTCGCCGTGCGCGAGGTTGACCAGGCGCATGATCCCGAAGACGAGGCTCAGCCCGGTGGCAAAGAGGGCGTAGAGGCCGCCGAGGAGCACACCTTGCACGATGATGTCGAGCCAGTTCATGCGGCGGCTCCGAAATAGGCGGCGTGGATGGCGGTGCGGCTGACTTCGGCGGCTTTCGCTTGCAGGGTCACGCGGCCCTCCATCATGCAGTAGACCCGGTCTGACACGGACAGGGCGCGGCCGATGTCCTGTTCGACGACGATGATCGCGGTGCCTTCAGCCTTGATCCGGGGCATGGCGGCGTAGATGTCGCGGATCACCACGGGGGCGAGGCCGAGGCTGATTTCGTCGCAGAGGAGGACCTCGGGGTTCGACATGAGGGCGCGGCCGATGGCGACCATCTGCTGCTGGCCGCCCGAAAGCGCGGTGCCGGGGGCGTTGCGTTTCTCGCGCAGGATCGGGAACAGGTCGTAGATCGTGGTCAGGGACCATGGGCCGTGGGTCTTGCGGACCTGCCCGCCGATCAGGAGGTTCTCCTCGACGCTGAGCGAGGGGAAGAGCTTGCGGCCTTCGGGCACCATCGCGATGCCGCGCTGCATGACCTGATGCGCGGGCATGGCGCCGATGCCGTCGCCGCGATGCTGGACCATGTCGCGGGCATTGCGGAGGACGCCGGAAATCGAACGGAGGAGGGTGGATTTGCCCGCCCCGTTCGCGCCGATCACGGCGACGGTTTCGCCCTTGTCCAGGGTGATCTCGACGCCGAAGAGGGCGCGGAACTGGCCGTAGTTGGCGGTGAGGGCGCGGGTTTCCAGAAGCATCAGATCTCGATCCCCAGGTAGATTTCGCGCACCTCTTTCGAGGCCATGATCTGGTCTGGCTCACCCAACCCGATCACCCGCCCGAAGTCGAGGACGAGCAGCCGTTCCACGACGGCGGTCAGCGCGTGCAGGACGTGTTCGATCCAGATGATCGTGACGCCGCGGGCGTGCAGGCCCTTGATCGTGGCGATCAGGGCCTGGCATTCGCCTTCGGTCAACCCGCCGGCGATTTCGTCGAGGAGGAGGAGTTCGGGTCCCGTGGCCATCGCCCGGGCAAGCTCCAGCCGTTTGCGGTCGAGGAGTGACAAGGCCCCGGCGGGGGTGTTAGCGCGGTGGAAGAGCTCGCAGTCGTGCAGGATGCGGGCGCAATCTTCGACCCCGGCGGCTTCGGGTTGGCCCCGGCCAAAGCTGGCGGCGACGGCGAGGTTTTCGTAGACGGTCATGCCTTCGAAGGGCTGCGGGATCTGGAAGCTGCGGCCGACGCCCATGCGGACCCGCTCCATCGCTGGGGCGCGGGTGACGTCGCGGCCCATCAGGGTGATGGTCCCGGCGTCGGGGGCGAAGTTGCCGGTGATGAGGTTGAACAGGGTGGATTTCCCCGCCCCGTTCGGGCCGATGATGCCCAAGGCCTGTCCCTTGGGGACGGAAAACGAAACGTCATCGGTGACCTTGAGGGCACCGAAGCTTTTCGAGACGCCGGAGAGGGACAGGATTTCAGTCATCGTCAGCTTTCAAGGGATGCCCGGCCCGAAGGCCGGGCAGGGGGGTCAGGCCAGTGCCTCCATCGTGCCGCCGGTGGGGATGTTCGGCGCGGTCTGGTTGTCGACCACGACGAGGTTGAAGGTCCCGTCCGCATTGCGCCGCCACTGGCCGCCGACAAGCTGGGTCTTGCAGACGTTGGTGGCCGCGAAGGGCGGCAGGCCCGCGCCGTCCCAGGCGATCTTGCCGACCATCGTGTCCATGCTGGTCGCAGCGATCGCTGCGGCCACGCCCTCGGCATCCTTGGTGTCCGAGACGCGGCCCATGACGTTGGTCGCGACTTCGAACAGCGAGTGGATGAAGCCAATGGGCTGGGTCCAGGGCCGCGAAGTCTGGGCGGTGAAGTCAGCCGCAAGGTCCGCCGCCGACTGGCCGGTCAGCGAGGATTTGAACGGGTGGGTGCTCGACCACCAGACCTCGGACGACAGGTTGTGGCCGGCTTCGCCCAAGGCCTCGACCGACTGCGGGAAGAGGATGGCCTTGGCCACGGTGATGATCTTCGGGTTGTAGCCCTGCTGGATCGCCTGGTTGCGGAAGGTGGTGAAGTCGGGCGGGATCACCACACCAGTGACGATCTCGCAGTTCGCGGTCTTGAACGCGTTGATCTGGGCGCTGAAATCGTCGGTCAGGTTCTGGTAGCGGCCCGGATCGGTGAGCGTGTAGCCCTGCGCCGCAAAGCCGGGGCCGACGCCCACGTTCGGATCGCCCCAGGCGTTGCCGTCGCCGTCGTTGGGGAAAAGACCGCCCACGGCTTTGTTGGTCTCGATCTGGTTCCACATGTTCAGGAAGACGGCGATGACGTCTTCCAGCCCCCAGAAGTAGTGGAAGGCAAAGTCGAAGGGCTTCCACGAGGCCGGGTCGCCGGGGTTGCCTTGCTGGCCGATGAACCAGGGCTGCCAAGGCGCCTTGGTCGAGATGACGGGCATCCCTTCCGCCTCGCAGGTGGTGGCGACGGGGTTGGTGTTCTCGGGCGTCGAGGCGACGAGCATCAAGTCGATCTCGTCATCGACGATCAGCTCTTTTGCGACTTCTGCGGCGCGGTTCGGGTTCGACTGGCTGTCCTTGACGATGACTTCGAAGTTGGCCCCGGCTTCCGTGCCTAGGAAGGCCTTGATGTTGTAGTCGTCGCTTTCGGCAAAGCCCGCCAGCGGCCCGGATTGTGGGCTGACGTAGCCGAGCTTGATCTTGGCACCTTGCGCGATGGCAGGCGCGGCAAGGCCGGATGCGGCGAAGGTCAGGCCGGTCGCGGCAGTGGAGCGCAGGAATTTCCGTCTGGTCAGCATGGATAGTCCTCCCATTTGGTCAGCTTGCGGGCCGTGTGCCCTCCCAGGCGGCCTGCAAGAGGTTGCGGATGTCGGTTTCGGTGAAGGGTCTTGGGTTCCAGTAGGCGTTCTTCAGGGCGATGGTCGCGGCGCGGTCGAGGTCGGCCTGGGCGAGGCCAAGATCGGCAAGGCTCAGGGGGGCGTTCACGGATTTGGCGAAGTCCCAGAGGCCAGCCCCGGCGGGGGCGCCGAAGACGTCGGAGATCGGTTTCAGGAGATCCGGCACCACGGCCGCGTTGTAGGCGGTGGTGTGGGGCAGAAGGACGGCATGGGTTTCGGCATGGGGCATCCCGAAGCTGCCGCCGAGGACATGGGCCAGCTTGTGGTGGAGCGCCATGGAGACCTGGCCAAGCGCGGTGGAGCAGCACCAGGCGGCATACAGCGCCTCGGCCCTTGCGTCGCGGTTGGTCGGGTCGGCGACCAGAACCGGGATCGAGGTCTTGAAGGCGCGCATGGCGTCGCGGCACATCGCCTCGATCACCGGGTTGCGGTCGGGGGCGTAGAAGGCCTCCATCGCATGGGCGATGGCGTTGAGGGCCGAGGTGACGGTCAGGCCGACGGGAAGCGTAAGCGTCAGGTCGACGTCGTAGATCACCACTTCCGGCCGGATCGCGGGATCGCGGCGGGTGGTCTTTTCGCCGCCAGAGGTTTCGCCCAGGATGTCGGTCATCTCGGACCCGGCATAGGTCGTGGGGATCACGATCTGGTCCGCCCCGGTGCGGACGGCGATGGCCTTGCCGAGGCCGGTGGTGGACCCGCCGCCAAGAGAGATGACGCAATCGGCTTTTGCCTCGGCGAAGGCGGATATTGCCTGTTCGGTGACCTCGACCGGCGTGTGCATCGCGGCACCTGCGAAGACGCCTGCAGCGGAGGTGCCCAAGCGGTCGGCCAGCGCCTGCGCGTCGTCTTTCTGGTTTGGCGTCGACAGGACGAGCGCGCGGGAGTGGCCGAGGCGGGCGAGTTCTTCACCGGTCTGGGCCAAGGTGCCGGAGCCGAAAAGGACGCGGGTGGTGATGCCGGGGAAGGTGAAGGCGCGGGTCATCGCGGGGCCTCCATCGTCACGGGGCGGTCCTCGGCGAGCGCGGCAAGGACCGTCGCCAACATGGCGCGTTCGGCGGGGGAGACTTCATGCGCGCGGCAGGGAAAGATGTCGGAGCGCAGGGAGGCCCCCGCGAGCGCAAGCTCGGCTGCGGCCTCGGCGAAGGCCGCGACAGGAATCCAGGGATCGGCATCGGCGCCGGAGAGGTAGACTGGCAGTTCCCGCAACAGGGCTGCGGGGCGTTGGTCAGCGGTGGTTCCCACCCGGCAGCCGGTGAAGGCGAGGACCGCATCGGCGGGCGATGCCCCGGTGAAGGTGTGTTCAAGGGACAGGCAGGCCCCTTGCGAGAAGCCTGCCAGCACCACGGGGCGGAAGGTCTGCGACCGGACATCGGTCATCACCGCCGCCAATCCCGTCAACGATGCGGCCAACTCTGTCCGCGTCGTGTCGGTCAACGGGTCGATGGCGCGTGCCGCATACCAGCTGCCCCCTTTGGCGCGGGGCAGGATCCAGGCGACGTCGCCCGGCAGATGCTGGACCACATGGTCCAGCATCGCCTCGGGCGACTGGCCCCGGCCATGCAGGAAGACGCATGCGACGCGCGCCTTCTGCAGGGCCGTTCCGGTATGCAGCACGTCAAGCGTCACTGGAACGACGCCTCCTCAAGGCCTTGCATCAGCTCGGCACGGCGGTCTTCGAACCACGGCGGGAACACGAGCGACTGGCCGATGGCGTCCGCAGGCTCGTCCTTGGCCCAGCCTTCCGGGACGGTCCATGCGATCTCGAACAGCGCGCCGCCGGGAGAGCGGACATACATCGACTTGAAGTAGTTGCGGTCCTTCTGTTCCGAGACGTCGGTGAAACCCATCCCTTCCAGCCGCGCCTTCAGGGCGATCTGGTTCTCCTCGGTCCCGGTGTTCAAGGCGAGGTGGTGGATCGTGCCGCCCGCCAGCATCCAGGTGCCCTGCTTGGACACGCGGTCCTCGATAACTTCGACCACCGAATGCGGACCAAGGTTGTCGGGGACCGAGAACATCAGGCCTTCGCCGGTCTTCGCCTCAAGCGTCAGCCCCATGCCGCCGGTGATGAATTCGTCCATGCTGTCCAGATCGAAGACCGCGATGCCGCCGCCGTAGATGCCGCGGATGCCGGTCTGGGCGGTGGTGCCCTGGGCCGGGTTCACGATGGGCGCACGGGTGTCGCCGGGGTTTTCCACCAACTCATGCGGGATGCCGCAGGGGTGCTCCAGCAAGACGCGGGTCAGGCCGAAACGGCTGCCCTTAGTCGCCTTGATGCCGCGCTGGTTCAGCCGGTCGACCCAGAAGTCCGCGCTGCCAACCGGGATCGACAGCATGATCGTGCGGCTTTGGTTGGTGCCGCGACGGCCGTAGATGCCGGGTTTGCGGAACGGGAAGGTGGTGACGATGGTCGAGGCGTCGCCGTTCTTTGACCCGTAGTACAGGTGATATACCGGGATCGTGCCGTCGAACAGAACAGTGCGCTTGACCGAGTAGAGGCCAAGGGTCTTGGCGTAGAAGTCATAGTCCTCCTGCGCGCCGTCGGTCGACAGGGTCAGGTGGTGGTAGCCGCTGACAAGGGCATTGGCCATGATCGTGTCCTTTCACATCGTGGTTTCGGGGTTTGCCCCGCCCGCGTGGCCATCGCGGACAAGAACGAGAGTGAGGTCCAGTGCGTGTTTCGCAGTCCCGCCCGGGGGCAGGCTGCGAAACTCGGCCAGAAGTTCGGGCCGCACGCCGAACAGCGCATCGCGGCCGATGGCCGGGTCGTCCCTGTCGAAGACATGGGTGACGAGTGTCCGGAAGCCGGGGGCCGTCACCTTGAAATGGACATGCGCGGGACGCTCCAGCCGCAGGCCAAGGCGGTTTACAAGGCGACCCACCGGGCCGTCCTCGGGCAGGAAATAGCCGCGCGGCTTGATGGTGCGGAAGGTGAGGCGGCCTTGCGCGTCGGCCCGCATCCGGCCGCGCAGGTTGAATTCGGGCTGCAGGTCCGGGTCCTGGTTTTCATAGCGGCCATGGGCGTTGGCCTGCCAAACGTCCACCAGCGCATCGGGAACCGGGGCGCCCTGCAGTTCGGTGACGCGGAGGGAGACCTCCATCGCCTCGCCCACCCCGTCGCGCGACAGGTTTGACCCGGGAGGCATTTCCGGGACGTCGGCACGGTAGAACGGGCCGGCCAAGGTCATCGGCGTCGCACCTGACGGGCAATCCGCATGCAGTTCCTCCACCCGGGTCGAGACGCCGATCACATCGGCCAGAAGCACCCATTCCTGCCTCCGGTCGTCCGAGGCGTGCCCGACCTCGGTCAGGAATTCGACGACATGGCGCATTTCGGCCGGCGAGGGTTTCAACTCGACCACCAGGTCATGGATGCGCCGCACGATGGCCAGAAGCGACAGGCCCAGCCTTTCCGTCTCGGCCGCGGCAAGGCGCAAGCTGAGTTCGTCCAGCACGTCGGTCTGCCGCTTTTCGGGGGTCGATCCGTCCATGCCTCAGCGGGCCTCCCCTCCCGCAGACAGAAAGATGCGACCGGGATGCGGAAAGTTTAATGAAAATTGCGCAGTCTATTATACCATGTTGGTATGAAGCTGAACGAATCCCATCTCATGCAACTTGCTGCCGTACTGGACGCGGGCACGATCAGTGGCGGCGCGCAGGCGCTGGGTCAGACGCAGCCCGCGGTCAGCCGGTCGCTGGCCATGCTGGAGGCGCGCGTCGGCCAGCCCCTGTTCGTCAAGGGCAAGCGGCCTTTGCAGCCGACACCTTTGGCTGCACAACTGGCGGCGCATGGCCGGGCGATCCTGACCGCCTCGCGCCGGGCGACGGATACGGTGAAGGGGTTTCTGTCGGGGACGAAGGGGTTGGTCCGCGTCGGGGGCGTCCCGTTCTTTATGGACGCGATGATCAGCCGGATGATCGCCGAGTTCCAGAATGTCGAGCCGGATGTGACCGTGCAGCAAAGCTATGGCAACCTGCCCGACCTGACCGCGGCGCTGGAGGACGACCTGATCGACCTGGCCATAGTGCCGATGGGGGCGCTGGAGGCCCCCGCCGGTTTCGAATTCACCGAAATCCTGCCGGGGCGGAACGTCGTGTCCTGCCGCACGGGGCATCCGCTGCTGCGCAAGCTGCGGCTGCAGATCTCGGATCTTGGGGATTACCCTTGGGTCGCGCCGCTGCCGGGATCGCCGCTGATGTCGGACCTGCATTCGATCCTGCTGGCGAACGGGATGTCCGAGATCAGCATCCGCTATTCGGGCGGCAGCCTGATGAGCGTCATCAACTACATGTCCGAGACCAACGCCCTGGCGGTGCTGCCGTTTTCAGTGGTCTTCGCCCAGCGGAGGGAACAGCGGATCACGGTCCTGCCGCTGGATATTCCGCAGCCGAACCGCAGCCTGGGCATCCTGCGCCGGGTGACCCCGAACCGCCCGCAAGCGGCGGACAGGCTGGCAAGTTTTGTCTGCTCGGCCTTCGAGGACCTGAAGCATCTGATCAAGCGGCACGAGAACGCAGTCGTCTGGGGCTGATGTCAGTACCTTGGTGGTGGCGCAGCAGTGTGCTTGACGCGGAAATGGCGGACCCGTTGGCCGCCATTTTTCTCCTGCGATCAATCGCGGTTGATCGCCTTCAGGCGCAGAATACTCAATGCATCCGCGTGATTTTTCCAAGGACGTGCTTCGCTCCGTCGCAAGGCATGGCAAGCTGACGCACAGTTATTGGTGGGTGGTATTGGGGGAACGCCGAGGATCGCGGCAGAACTTGGACCGCTTGATTTGAAACGGCTTGTCCACTCAGGGGACAGGATTAGCGTAATGGTTCCTGTCGGAGGTGTTGCGGGGCTGTTTCTCCAGCTGACACACCGCGAGTGCGACCGCGGACAGGAAGGTCTTGGCAGGCCGGGCGGTCTCAAGCCGATTGATGGGTCCTGACCCGGAGAGGTGGCGCTCTGTCGGAAAGTGGTTGTGGACCGAGGCATTTACTGAGGCGACCTTCCCTAACGTTCTCCTGCGCAGGAACCGCAATATCGCCCATTCGCGTCGACCGCCCTGGGTGGCAGCACGGCAAGTTCTTCCGCCAACACCCCCTGCGCTCAGGTCAAGCGGGCCAGCAACGCCTTCAGAATGGCCTGTTCCTCGGGCGACAGGGGGTCCAGAGTGTCCGCAGACACCTTCAGCGCGGTCGACGAGCGCGCCGCAAAAAGCGTCGCTCCGGCATCGGTCAGGCTGACGGTCAGGCGGCGGCGGTCGTCCGGGTCGGCCGCGGTGGCGACAAACCCCAGCCTTGCCAGTCTGTCCACGACGCCCTTGATCGTCGCTGCATCCATTGCCGTGGCTCTGCCAAGGTGATTTTGCGACTGCGGCCCGGATTCCATCAGCCTGGCAAGAACCGCGAACTGCGTTGTGGTCACCTCGGGGATCGCGGCGGCGAAGATCGCCAGATGTCGCTGCGTCACCCGTCGCAGGACAAAGCCGATCTGGTCATCAAGGATATAAGGCTCTGCCCTATTCATCCAAGTTCGATACGCGCTGTGATCCGGCTAAGCAAGATTGTTGACTGGCGCAAGACTTGGTCGCAATCTTGTTTCTATACAAATGAATTCAGGGCCAGTGATGACTGACTATGCCCGCCCCGAGACGATGACGGAAGCACTGCGCCTGATGGCCGGGGGCAACTGGCGCGTGTTGGCGGGCGGCACGGATCTTTACCCCGGAGCGGGCTCCAGACTTGCGGGGCCTCTGCTGGATGTGACGGCAATTCCCGGTTTCTCCGGGATCTCGCAGGGCGGTGGCCTGCGGATCGGTGCCGCCACACCCTGGTCGGTGATTGCTGCAGCTGATTTGCCCCGTGCCTGCGATGCGCTGCAGCAGGCTGCCCTTCAGGTTGGCGGACGGCAGATCCAGAATGCCGGCACAGTTGGCGGCAACCTTTGCAACGCTTCGCCCGCTGCCGATGGGGTGCCGCCGCTTCTGGCCCTGGATGCCGAAGTGGAATTGCTTTCGGCAGGCGGAACCCGACGGATCGACTTGAAGGATTTTCTGTTGGGACCGCGCAAGATCGCGCTTGAACCTGGCGAGATCCTGGCCGCCATCCTGATCCCCGACAGTGCCTTACGCGGGCGGTCGGCGTTTCTGAAGCTTGGCGCGCGAACACATCTTGTCATATCGATTGCGATGGTCGCGGCGCGGTTGGAGATCGAACGCGGATACGTGTCCGAGGCCGCGGTTGCGGTTGGGTCCTGTTCGGCGGTTGCGGTCAGGTTGCCATTGGTCGAAACAGCGCTGCGCGGAAGCGCCGTGGCTGAAGCGGTTGGCAAGGTTTCCGCGCCCGACGTGCAGGAAGCGCTTGCCCCAATCGACGACGTCCGCGCGACCTCGGCTTACCGACGCGAAGCCGCCGTGGAACTGGTCCGCCGTGCTGTGGCCGAGGCGCTGGCATGATTGCCTTTACGCTGAATGATGTACGCGTGACGGTGGACGCCCCACCGACCGAACGCTTGTCGGAAACCCTGCGCGAGCGACTGGGCAAGACCGGCACGAAAGTCGGCTGCGACGCGGGGGATTGCGGGGCCTGTACCGTGCTCTTGGACGGCGAAGCGGTCTGCGCTTGCCTGACCCCGGCCGCCCGCGTCGCGGGACGGAATGTGACGACCGTCGAGGCGGCGACACCTGACCTTGATCGCTTGCGCTCCAGTTTTCTGGCGCACGGAGCGGCGCAATGCGGAATATGCACGCCCGGAATGCTGATGACGGCGGCCGAATTGCTTAAGCGGAGCCCACAGCCTTCGGCGTCAGAGGTCGAGACCGCGCTTGGCGGCGTTCTTTGCCGCTGCACGGGGTATCGCAGCATCATCGCCGCGGTCGTTGCAGCAGGACAAGCCGCGGACACTGCGGTGTCGGATGGCGGAGTTGGGGCGTCTGTCCAGCGTCTGGATGGCGCCGCCAAGGTTGCCGGTGACAGTTTTGGCGCCGACGACTGGCCCGTGGGCGTGCTGGTCGTGAAAGCCGTGCGCTCTCCGCATGCTCACGCGGCCTTCCAGATCGGCGCGCTTGAGGCGTTTCGCAGCCGCCCCGGCGTCGCGGGGATCTTCACTGTGGACGACATCCCGGGCCGCAATGCGTTTTCCGTCATCCCGCCCTTTGCCGACCAGCCCGCGATTGCGGCATCCCCCGCGCGGTTCCGCGGGGAGTGCGTGGCTTTGGTCGCGTTCGAGCCTGGCGCCGATCCTGACCTGTCGGGATTTCCGATCCGTTGGGACCCTCTGCCAGAAGTGACAACGCCGGAAGAAGCTGAACGGGCGAAACCGCTGCATCCGGGTCGCCCCGGCAACCTTCTGATCGAAGGGCGAGTGACAAAGGGGGACGCGGCCGCCGCGCTTGAAACCAGCGCGCATGTCGTCGAAGGGCAGATGACCACGGCCTTCGTCGAACACGCCTATATCGAACCCGAAGCAGGTTCTGCATGGATGGAGGGCGACACGCTTGTCATCCGGGCCTGCACGCAAGCGCCCGCAATGGACCGCGAAGACACGGCCGCAATCCTTGGCCTGCCGATGGAACGGGTCAGGATCATCCCTTCGGCGGTCGGTGGCGGGTTCGGGTCCAAGCTCGACATTTCCCTGCAGCCGCTGATTGGGCTCGTGACACTGAAGACCGGCCGACCCTGCCGCATGGTCTATTCGCGCCAGGAGAGCATGACCTCGACCACCAAGCGGCATCCTGCGGAAATGCGCGGGCGTATTGGCTGCGACAGCAGGGGGCGGATCACAGGTGTTGAGTTCGAAGGCCGTTTCAACACCGGGGCCTATTCCAGCTGGGGGCCGACGGTCGCAAACCGTGTGCCCGTCCATGTGTCGGGTCCCTATCTGACACCGAACATCACAGCCAGGGCGCGGGCGATCCATACCCATGGACCTGTATCGGGGGCCTTCCGGGGGTTTGGCGTTCCGCAAGGGGCGCTCTGGCAAGAGACGCTGTATGATCGTCTGGCCGAGAAGGCCGGTCTGGATCGGCTTGAGTTCCGCATCCTGAACGCACTGCGCGATGGCGATGTCACGGCAACCGGACAGAGCTTGCGGGCGACCGGGATTCACGACTGCCTGACGGCGCTGCGCCCGCACTGGACACGCGCCTTGGCCGAGGCCGGTCCGGGGCGCGGGGTCGGCGTCGCATCGTGCTGGTATGGCTGCGGCAACACGGCGCTGCCCAACCCCTCGACGATCCGCATCGGGATTTCGCATCAGGGCGAGGTGGTCCTGCATCAGGGCGCGACGGATATCGGACAGGGGTCAAACACCGTCATCGCCCAGATTGCCGCCGAAGCCCTGGGGCTGCCGCTGTCGAATTTTCGCCTGGTCGGGCCCGATACCGCGCTGACCCCCGATGCGGGAAAGTCATCGGCCAGTCGGCAGACCTATGTCACAGGCCGGGCAGCCAAGGCCGCAGCAGAAGGCTTGCGCGCCGCGATCCTGCGCCGGGCGAATGCAGGTCAGGGGGCCGTGTTGTCGCTAGAAGGGTCCTCGCTGCTTGTTCGCACGGGCGCGACGTCCAACCGGCTTGACCTTGCCACCCTGCCGCCTAATCCCCACGGCCTCGCCCTGTCGGCCGAGGCAACCTACGATCCGCCGACCACACCGCTTGACGCCAACGGTCAGGGCGCGCCCTACGCGGTCTACGGCTATGGCGCGCAGATGGTCGAACTGGAAGTCGATCAGGCACTGGGAACCGTCCGCCTGTTGAAGATCACCGCTGTGCATGACCTGGGCCGGGCGATCAATCCGATGCTGGCTCGTGGCCAGATCGAGGGCGGCATCGCGCAGGGCATCGGCCTTGCCTTGATGGAAGAATATCTGCCTCACCGGACAGAGAACCTGCACGACTACCTGATCCCGACCTTCGGCGATGTGCCACCCATCGAAAGCATTCTGGTCGAAGTGCCCGATCCCGAAGGTCCGTTCGGCGCCAAGGGCCTGGGTGAGCATGTGCTGATCCCGACCGCCCCCGCGATCCTGAATGCGATCCGCCATGCGACGGGCGTGGAGATCACCCAAGTCCCCGCGCTACCGCACCGACTGCGCGCGGCAATTGATGCGCAATCCTCTGTCCCCAACTATACTCGGGGTCTTGAGGGTGATCCCCAAAAGGTGGCCCGATGACCGAGGCGCAGGAAAAGATCCGATGCGATGCCTGCCCGGTGATGTGCTACATCGCGCCCGGACAGACCGGGGCATGCGACCGCTATGCCAACGAGGGCGGGCGGATCGTGCGAACCGATCCGGTTGTGATGCTGTCGCATGCGGTCGAGGCCGGGGGGTGGGTAGTCCCCTTTGCCGTGCGGGACTGGGACGGATCGCCCGTGCCCGCCGATGCCTTTGTGACCGGGATCGGCTCCGGTACAACCTATCCAGACTACAAGCCTGCGCCCTTCATCGTGTCTTCACATGTAGATGGCGCGGATATGGTCACGGTCGTGACAGAGGCGATCTTTTCCTACTGCGGGGTCAAGGTGAAGATCGACACCGACCGCTTCCTGGGTCCCGAAGGCGCGGTGGTCCGGGTTGAAGGAGAGCCGGTCGGCCATGTGACCACCGCAGAGTACGGCTCGCAAATGCTGTCGCTTGGCGGGGTCCATCACCTGACTGGCGGTGGCAAGGCGGAAGGCAGGATCACTTGCGCCGCCATGCTGGCGCTTTGCAACGGCGAAGCGGTCGAGATGGAGATCGAAGGCGGAAGCCGCGTCACGGTCCAGGCGGGCAGGGCGCCCATCGTGGATGGGGTGCAGGAACGCCGGATGCGGGTCGGCTGCGGCTCGGCCACGATCGGCATGTTCGCCGTGCAGTGGCAGGGGCTGGTGGACGAAGTGGTGGTGGTCGATGACCACATCACCGGCGTGGTCAGCGAGCATCAGGCCGGAAAGGTCATCGGCTGGGAGCCGACCGGGATCAAGATCAAGGGTCACCGGTCCACACCGGGCCGCTACTTCCGGGTCTCGGAGCCTGGGCAGGGTTGGGGCGGAACCCGGCTGACAGACCCGCTGGAGATCCTTGGCGACTGGAACCCCAAGAAGGGCGCGCGGCCGGGCTTGCGTTTGCTGATGGTGTCCACGACGGGCGAGGAGTTTGCTTACTATGTGCTGGACGCGGGCTTGCATCCGGTGCGGCAACCCTTGCCCGACAGCCTGCGGAAGTCGGTCGATCTCATTGCGGAGAATTGCGAGCCATCGCTTTGCACGGTCCTCTTCATGGGGGGTGCGGGGGGCAGTCTGCGGGCTGGGGTGACCAAGAACCCGGTGCGTCTCACACAGTCGGTGCAGGGACGGGTTACACGCCTGACCAGCGGCGGGGCCGAGACGTACGTCTGGCCCGGTGGCGGCATCACCTTCATGGTGGACGTGACGCGCCTGCCGAAAGGTGCCTTCGGCTATGTGCCGACCCCGGCGCTTGTTGCGCCCCTGGAGTTCACCTTGCCGCGTGATGCCTACCTGGCGATGGGCGGGCACGAAGACAGCATCCGCACGCTCGTCCAGTCAGTGATCGAGGGTGGCGAGTACCCGACTAGTGCAAGGGTCGAACCATGGCCCGAATGAGCAGCGTCCGTGAAAGCGGGCGGCCCGACTGGCGCCCACAACCGCCTGCCAATTTGCCGCGTACCGCTTTGGCCAAAGAGCCTTTGCCGGGGAAAGGCGGCGGCGCCTATCCCGGAAGTACCGCAATTGCGGCCCTCCTTCCCGGGGGTCGGCTGCATTTGCAGCACGGTCCGATCGACATCGTGGCCGAAGCCTTTGGCGAGGTGTCTGCCGTGCGGGCGGGATACGCACGGGCCGCCGCGCGCTTTGCGACCGTGCTTGAGGAACTGGTGGCCGAGCTTCCCGCCTTGCGCACCGATGGCGCCGGGGTCGAAGGCGCGATCGCCCGGAGCATGACCGCTGCGGTTGCCCCGTTCCGGCCCGCATTCATCACCCCGATGGCTGCAGTCGCGGGGGCTGTGGCCGAGCATGTCCTGGCCGCACTTGTCGGAACGGGGATCACGCGGGCCTATGCGAACAACGGCGGCGACATCGCGGTCTGGCTTGACCGAGATGAAAGCCTGACCTGCGCGCTGGCGGTGACCGGCGGGATAGACCGGGTGACGCTGCGCGGCAGAGATCCGGTTCGGGGCATTGCGACCTCGGGTTGGCGTGGGCGGAGTTTTTCGCTTGGCGTCGCCGATGCGGTGACGGTGCTCGCGCGGACGGCGGCGATGGCCGACGCCGCCGCGACGATGATCGCGAATGCGGTGGATCTTGACCATCCGGGAATCGTGCGGCGTCCGGCGCGGGACCTGCAATTGGACAGCGATCTTGGCGACCGGCTGGTGACAGTCGAAGTACCGGCGTTCTCTGCTCAGGACAGGGCGCGGGCGCTTGATGCGGGACTTGCCGCCGCGGAAGCGTTCCGGGCGCGCGGCTTGATTGAAGGGGCCGCACTTTTCTTGCAGGGTGAAACCAGGGTGAGTGGGATTTCCTCTTTGGAGGTGACGGGTGGCTGAATTCGCGGTGCGCAAGATATTGCTGCAGATCGAGGAGATCCGGCACGAGGGCGGGCCGGTCGCAGAGCCTCCGCCGGTTCGGGGCGCGATTTATGCGATCTGCGCCAACCCGTTTGCGGGACGCTATGTGCCCGACCTGCAGTTCGCAATGGAAACGCTGAAGCCGCTTGCGCTGGACCTGACCGATCGGCTCGTGGCCGCATTGGGCGGGCGGACGGGCATCGATGCCTACGGCAAGGGTGCGATCGTTGGCGAAGCCGGTGAAAGCGAACACGGGGCGCTCTGGCACGTCGCGGGCGGCTACGGCATGCGCGAGCGGCTTGGCGAGTGTCGCGCGATCGTGCCTAGTGCGATGAAAGTCGCGGGCATGGGCGCGACGCTGGACATTCCGCTGGGGCATCTGAACGCGGCCTATGTCCGGTCGCGTTTTGACGTTATCACGGTCACCTGCCCTGATGGCCCGCGCAGTCATGAGGTTCTCTTTGCGCTTGCAATGGCGCGCGGGGGACGCGTCCATTCGCGCATGGGCGGTCTGGAGATCGACCAGGTGAAGGGGGAGGATGGGTTGCGGTGAGGGTCAGACCGGGCGCAGACCGCAAGGGGGGCTTCTGCCGGGGATTCGGCAGGCGTCTTGGTCTTGCGGGCGTCGCGGCAGTTCTAGTTCCGGGGGTGGGCTTTGCCTGCGCCCTGCCGCCATCGGTGATCCTGACGCTGCCCACGGGTCATTACATCACCGCCGCCGCACTGACCGTTGCGCTGACGGCAGTCCTTGGGGCCATGGTCCACCTGATGCCTGCAATGGAGGAGCGGCTTGTCTGGGAAAGACCGGTCATCCTGCCCGATACCGTGACCTCCTATCTGGCCTTTCTCGTCTTCCTCGGCCTGATCTTCGTCGGTTTCTTCGGCGAGCGGGACCCGATGCACAACCTGATGACGCTGGTCTTCTGGACCGGCGTGTGGATCGCGGTGCCGTTGGCCTCAATGCTCATCGGCAATGTCTGGCGGTCAATAAATCCGTGGATTGCGCCGGTCCGGATTGCCCGGTCGCTGTTGGGTCGAACCGGTCCCATCGGGCTGTCGCGTCTTGGTCACTGGCCTGCGGTCATCGGCTATGCCGGGTTCGCCTGGTTTCAACTCGTCTCGCTCTATCCCGACGACCCGGCAGTTCTTGCCTCGGTGGCTCTGGGCTATTGGCTGGTGATCTTTGTGCTGGCTACGCTGGAGGGTGAGGAGTGGCTGGAGAAGGGCGAGTTCCTGACGCTGCTCTTTTCCCTCATCGCCAAAGTCTCTCCGCTCTGGCTTCAGGTCAGCGGTCGCCGTGCCCGGCTGATGGGCGGATGGCCAGGCACCCAGGTGCTTCGGATGCCACCACTGACGGTGTCCGCGATGGTCTTTGTCAGCCTTGCACTGGCCAGCCTGACCTTTGACGGGCTGATGGAGACGTTCTGGTGGCAGGCGCTGATCGGACAAAACCCGTTGGAGCCGACGGGACGCAGTGCGGTGATGGGGATCAACACGGTGGGGTTGCTGGCGGTCTGGGTGCTGACGCTGGCCTTGATCTTGGGTGCGATCGTGCTGGGACGTGGCATCGGGGGCGGGTTTGCCTCCGGGCCGGTCATGCTGTCGTTTCTTGCGATTGCAGCCGGCTACCATGCCGCGCATTACCTGGTGATGTTGCTGACGGCGGGCCAGTACACGCTGGCTGCCTTGAACGACCCGCTGTTCACCGGCGAAAGCTTCCTGGGTCTGCCGCCCTACTACGTCTCGTTCGGCTTCCTGACCGACCCCCGGGTGATGCCGATGATCTACGGAACACAGTTTGCGGCGATCCTCGGCGCGCATCTGTTGGCCGTGGTGCTGGTGCTGAAACTGGCAGGCCGCGACGCAAGGCCCGTCGCACACTTGCCGATGACCGTGTTGATGGTCGCCTATACCGTTCTGGGCCTTTGGCTGCTGTCTACCGCCAGGACCGGCTGAATGACGGGACTTCTCCGAGGCCGGCGGGCCTCATGACAATCAAGGGCCCGATACGAGGCCGCAACAGTGGAGCGACGAACATGACGAGAAACACACTTCTTCATCCGACCCGCCGCAACTTGCTGCTTACAAGCGGTGCGGGACTTCTGGCAGCGGCGCTGCCCGGGCATGTCGGCGCGCAAGCGGCACCGATCAAGATCGGCTTTCAACTGCACCGGACCGGCATCGGGGCCAGCTACGGCCGCTGGTACGAGCGCACCGCACAGGCTGCCATCAAACTGATCAATGATGGCGGCGGCATTGGCGGCCGCCCGGTCGAAATCCTGTTTGAGGATGACGCAACCGATCCCAAGCGCGGCTCGGAAGTCGTTGACAAGCTTACCCAGTCCGATGGCTGTGACGTGGTGATGGGAACGCTCTTCTCCCATGTGGTCATCGGGTCTGCCCCGCGGGCGGGCGAACTGAAAGTGCCTTATCTCGTCTGCTCGGAAGGCTATCATGTCGCAAGCGGCATGCTGAACCGCTGGACGCTGCAGCCCGGCATCACCGACGTGCGCAGCCAGATTGCATCGATGGCGCCGTGGGTTTCGGCCAACCTTGGAAAGAAGGTCACGATGATCTTCCCGGACTTCGCCTTCGGTCACGACCACCGCGATTTCTTTACCGCCGCGATGGCGGCCCAGGGCGGTGAAGTCATCGCGCAGATCGCGATCCCTCCGACCGAGACCAGCTTCACTCGATACTTCCCGCAGATACCTGCCGAAACCGAAGTCCTTTACCACGTCATGGTCGGCCCCGCCGTTCTGACCTTCGTCAAGGAACTGGGCGAGTTCTACGGCTCGGGCGCGAAGCCGCCGTTCTTCGGGTTCATCGACTCCTTGGAAGCGGTTGATACTGCCACTCCGGGTCTGGAATTCCTGGAAGGTAGCTATTTCTGGGAAGGCCACAACCGGGTGAAACCGGCCGACGCGGGCGAGCATGAGGCCGCCTACCGGGCCGCCGTGGGCGTCGATGACAACGGCGCCTCGGTCAGCGATACGGCAGATGTTGCGACCTATTCCCACATGTTTTCCACTTGGGAGACGCTTTTCGCGATCAAGGCTGGCATGGAGGCCTCTGGGTACACCGGTCCCACTGACCGGCAGAAATTCGTCGAAGCGATGGAAGCGATGGCGGACCTGCCATACGGCATCGAGCGGCCGCAGGGTGCCAAGGTGTTCAACGGCAAGACCCACCAGGTCTTCGGCACGCAGAACATCTCCCAGGTCCAGGGGGGCAAGCTGATCCGCGTCCACCAGACCAGCATGGCCGATGGCGCCTATAAGGATGCCGTCGACTATACGACAATGTCCTTCTAGGGCCGAAAGGGCGGGCAAGGCCCGCCCAGTTTTCCGCACGATACGGGGTGGCCGTCTGGCCGCCCCCCGAATGCCTGGACCCAGATGACCTTCGGACCATTCTTGCTTCTTGCCCTGATGGAAGGCCTCGTGACGGCTGCTGTCCTTGCGTTGGCCGCAAGCGGGCTGTCGCTGGTCTTCGGAGTCATGCGCGTCGTCAACGTCGCGCATGGGGCGTTCTACATGCTGGGTGCCGTCCTCGCCTGGGCAGTAGCGCAGCATGTGCCAGGCCCTGCCGCGATCGCATTTGCCGCCGCCATCATCGTCGCGCCCCTTGTCGTCGGTGCGCTGGCGGCCGCGACGGACGGGCTGATCCTGAAGCGTCTGAACTACGACCCCGAGGCGACCATCGTCGCCACCATCGGGCTTCTGTACATGATCGAGCAGGCCACGCTCAGCCTGTACGGCCCCAACGCCAACCCGGTTCAGGCCCCGTTCGAATGGCGCATCCAGCTGCCGTGGTTCGGCTATTCCGGCTACAAGCTTTTCGTCGTCCTCGCCGCCTGTGTGGTGCTTCTCACCCTTTGGGCCTTCATCACGCGCACCAAGGCGGGGCTCATCATGCGTGCGACGCAAGTTGACCGTACCACCGCCCGCAGCTTCGGGATCAATGTCGACCGGGTCTACATGGGCACCTTCGCCCTGGGTGCTGGCCTTGCCGCCCTTGCCGGGGTGCTGATCGTGCCAATCCAGCAGGCGCATTACCTGATGGGCGGCGACACGCTTCTTCTGTCGTTCATCGTCGTCATCATCGGCGGGCTGGGCAGTCTGCGCGGCACCCTGATCGCCGCTATTGTCATCGGATTGTGTGACGGCGTGATCTCGATGTTCTTTGCGCCGACGCTGGCGAAAATTCTCGCCACGCTCTTGGTCGCCATGGTCCTCGTCTTCCGCCCGCAGGGCCTGTTCGGAGCAAGATCGTGAAGGTCTGGGCGCTCCACCTTGCCCTGATCGCGGCGCTGTTCACGGCGCAGTTCGTGCTGTCGCCCTATCATACCACCAACCTCGCCCGGATTATGGTGCTGGCCATCTTTGCCATGGGGTACAATCTCGCCTTCGGCTACACGGGGCTGCTGTCGCTTGGTCACGCGCTCCTCTTAGGCGCGGGGATGTATGCGGCTGGGCTTTCTGCGCAGCTTTGGGGTCTTGCTGCGGGACCCGCGTTGCTTGTCGGAACATTGGCAGGCGGCACGATGGCCGCTGCAGTGGGATTGTTAGCGCTGCGGACGGCCGGGGTCAGCTTCATGATCGTGACGCTCATGTTTGCCCAAGCCGGGTATCTGACGATCCTCTACTTCGCGCCCACGACCGGCGGGGACGAGGGATTTACCGTCGCCGCCGCCGGCCGGACATTTGCAGGGTTCGACCTTGCCACGGACACGCCTCGCTTCCTATCGGCCCTTGCCCTTTTTGCCGTTGGCCTTCTTGTCAGCCTTGCGCTTGTACGCTCACCCTTCGGTCGGACCCTCGTGGCGATGCGCGAGAATGAAGAGCGGTCACGGATGCTTGGCTACAATCCCTTTGCCGTGAAACTCGCCGCGCTGACGATATCGGGTCTTTATGCGGGGGCAGCCGGTGCGGCTTACGCGCTGCTCTTTGGCTATGTCGGCGCAAGCTTCGCGACGATCCAGTATTCGATCCTGCCGATGCTTTATGTTCTCCTCGGCGGGGCGGGCACGACGCTCGGCCCCTTCCTTGGCGCGGCCTTGATGTTTGCGTTGATCGAGGTCGCGTCAGGCCTTACCACCGCCTATCTGTTCTTCGTCGGGCTGGCCCTGGTGGCGCTTGTCCTCTTCGCTCCGAAAGGGATCCTTGGCACGATCCGCGAAAGGTGGGTCAAATGGCTCCCCTGATCGAGACGCACGGACTTACCCTCCATTTCGGCGGCCTGAAGGCCGTGGACGGGGTCGATTTCACGTTGCGCCCGGGGGAAATCCACGCCCTCATCGGCCCGAATGGCGCGGGCAAGACAACCTTCGTCAGCCTGCTTTCGGGGCGCCGGCTGCCCCAATCCGGTGCCATCTTGCTGGATGGAGAAGACATCAGCCGACTTCCTGCCCATGCGCGGGTCAGAAAGGGCATCGCCTACACCTTCCAGGTCACCTCGATCTTCCCGCGCCTGACTGTCTTCGACAACGTGGCTCTGGCCGTCCAGTCACATGGCGCGAAAGACTTGCCCGCGAAAACCCGCGCCGCGCTGGCCCGCGTCGGTCTGCAGGACCTTGAGGCACAGGAGGCCCAGACCCTTTCCTACGGACACCAACGCCTTCTCGAGCTTGCGATGGGGCTTGCCCTCAACCCCCGCCTCCTGATCCTGGACGAGCCGACGCAGGGCCTTGCCGCCAGCGAAATCGCGGGCTTCAAGTCGCTGGTCCAAGGCCTGGTCCCGGAAACCACCGTCCTGCTGATCGAGCACAACATCGAGGTGGTCATGGATCTCGCCACTCGGATCACCGTCCTGAACTTTGGCCAGGTTCTGGCCACGGGCACGCCAGCCGAAATCCGTGCCAACCCCGCTGTGCAGGAGGCTTATCTTGGCGCTTGACGTGCAGGGCATCATCGCAGGCTACGGCCCCGTCACCGTCCTGCGCGGTGTTGATTTCCGTGCGGAACCTGGTCAGGTCACCTGCCTTATGGGCCGGAACGGAGTGGGGAAGTCCACCCTGCTCAAATGCCTAATGGGCCTTGTCCCTGCGGCATCTGGCACCATCCACCTGAACGGCATGGCCCTTGAAAGCCTTCCTGCCCATGAGGTGCCCAAGCGCGGCCTGGCCTATGTTCCGCAAGGCCGTCGCCTGTTCGGCCCGCTGACCGTGGCGGAAAACCTGGCGATTGGCGGTCTGGTGCAGGGCAACGACGAGGCCTCCCTGCACCGTGTCCTGACCCTTTTCCCCCGGCTCCGCGAGCGCCTGACCCAGACCGCCCAGACCTTGTCCGGCGGCGAGCAGCAGATGCTGGCGATCGCCCGGGCACTTTGCCTTGCGCCGAAGGTCCTGCTCCTCGACGAGCCGACCGAAGGCCTGCAGCCGTCGATGATCACGCTCATCCAGGAGGCGGTCCTGACGCTGAAGGCGCAGGGTGTCGCGGTCGTGTTGGTCGAACAGCGGGTCGATGCGGTGCTGAAACTGGCGGACAGCGTCGCTTTCATGACGGGCGGGCGGATCGAGAAGACCGTCCCAGCCATGGAGTTGCAGCCAGGTGCCGAAGTGTTTCGAACCTATGTGGGTGTCTGAATGACCGGGCTTGTCGCAGGCGTTGATGTGGGCGGAACCTTCACCGATTTGGTGATCTTTGATCCCGCGACCGGTGCGGTGCGGCTGGCCAAGGTACCGACCACGCTACCGAACCAGTCTGGCGGCGTGCTGAATGCCTTCGCCGAGGCGGAGGCGGACCTGTCCAGCATTGACCTGATCGTTCACGGCACGACGACCACGACCAACGCCGTGCTGGAGCGGCAGCTTTCGAAGACCGGCCTCATCACGACAATGGGCTTTCGCGACGTGCTGGAGCTTGGTCGCCGTACACGCCCGCAAGCCTACGGCATGAAGGGGCATTTCGTCCCGGTCATCCCCCGCGATTTGCGCCTGGAAGTGCCGGAACGGATGGACGCACGCGGCCGGGTGCTGACCCCGTTGGACGAAGCTGCGCTTCGAAAGGCTGTGACCGAGCTTCGCGACGCAGGTTGCGAGGCGCTGGTGATCCACTTCCTGCACGCTTATGCCAACCCGGCCCATGAAGTGCGGGCGGGCGAGATCGCAAAGGGGATCTGGCCGAATGCGTACATCACGCTGGGGCACAAGCTTCTGTCGGAAGCCCGCGAGTATGAGCGGGGCGTCACCGCCGCGGTGAATGCCTCGGTCCAGCCCTTGCTTGAACGCTATGTGGTCCGACTGGCCGATCAACTGGCCGAAAAGGGCTATGCGCGCGACCTTCTGGTGATGAATGGCAATGGCGGGATGATTTCTGCCAAGGACGTGGCGAAAGAGGCCGTGAAAACCGTGATGTCGGGCCCGGCCTCAGGCGTGATGGCGGCAGTAGCGACGGGGCGGCGGGCCGGGATGCCCAACCTCTTGACCTATGACATGGGCGGGACCTCGACTGATGTCGCGATGATCAAAGGCGGGGTTGCGCCGGTCTCGAACGAGATCGAGGTCGAATATGCCATGCCGATCCATGTGCCGATGGTCGACGTCCGCACCGTGGGGGCGGGTGGGGGGTCCATCGCGCGGATTGATGCGGGCGGCATGTTGCGGGTTGGGCCGGAAAGCGCGGGTTCCACCCCCGGACCAGTCTGCTATGGGCGCGGCGGCACCAGGGTCACGATTTCCGACGCGAACCTGATCCTTGGCCGCTTGCCGGCAAGCCGTTTCGGTCAGGCCGCAGAGGCAGCCTTCTCGGCGATGCAAGCGCAGATAGCCGCACCCCTCGACCTGTCCGTCGAGGCCGCCGCCGAGGCCGTCATCCGCATCGCCAACACCCATATGGCTGGCGCAATCCGGATGGTCTCGATCTCCATGGGCGCTGATCCGCGCGACTTTGCCCTGTTCGCCTTCGGCGGCGCGGGTCCCTTGCATGCCGTGGCTCTGGCAAAAGAGCTGAACGTTCCCAAGGTCCTGATCCCGGCGCGTCCAGGCATAACCAATGCCTTGGGATGTGTGTTGGCAGACCTTCGGCATGACTTCGTGCGCACGCTGAACCGTCCGCTTGATGCAGCCGACTTCGCCCATGTTCATCGCGTTCTGGCAGAACAGGAAGCCGAAGGTCGCCGCCTGATCGGCCATGAAAAGATTGCGCTGACCTCGGTTCGGACAGAGGTCTCCGCCGACATGCAGTTCGTCGGTCAAACGCATCTCTTGCGGGTCCAACTGCCCTCGGCCACACCGGACCGCGAACAGCTCCAGCGGCTTTTCGAGGCCGCCTACCGCACAAGATTCCGCGTCGATCTTCCGACGATCCGGGCCAATCTGGTGAACCTGAACGTCTCGGTCATCGGCGAGCGCCCGGCCCTGGACCTGTCGCGGTTGATCGACCCCAAGGGCAGACTGGACAAGGCTGAACCCGCCTCGCACCGCAAGGTCTGGTTCGAAAGCTGGCACGAAACGCCGGTCTACTGGCGCGATCACTTGCCTTTGGAGATTGACCTGAAGGGGCCCGTCATAATCGAACAGATGGACACGACCGTCGTGGTGGACCCTGGCGCGCGCGTCACCTCGGATGGCGAAGGCAATCTGATTGTGGAGGTCGCGGCATGATCGACCCCGTCACCCTTGCGGTCATCCAGGCGGCCCTGCAGCAGATCTGCGACGAGATGGACTTGACCTTCTCGCGCGCTGCCTTTTCGCCGGTCATCGCCGAAGCGAACGATCGGTCGGACGGCATCTATTCCGCCACCGATGGCAGTCTGATCGCGCAGGGGTCCAAAGGCTTGCCGGTCTTTGTGGGCGTCATGCAATTTTCGACCCGCACGATACTGGAGCGGATCGCCGCGGGCCTGACCGCCGCACCCGAACCCGGCGACATCTACATCGTCAATGATCCCTATCTGGGCGGCACCCATCTGATGGATGTGCGCTTTGCGATGCCGGTCTGGCGCGACGGCCGGATCTACTGCTGGCTATCGAACACCGGACATTGGCCCGACACCGGGGGCGCGGTCCCCGGGGGTTTCTCCGCCAGTGCCATCAGCTCTGAACAAGAGGGGCTTCGGATCCCGCCGGTCAAGCTGTTCAAGAAAGGCGAGCTGGATCAGGAGATCTACCAGATCATCTGCTCGAACATCCGCGTGTCGGAACAACGGATCGGCGACGTCAAGGCCCAGGCCTCGGCGCTCTTGGTCGGGGCCGAGCGGCTGGGCCTCGTTCTCGATCGCTACGGCGACGCGACTGTGACCGAAGCGATTGCCGAGATGCGGAAGCTGGCAGCGCGGCAGATGCGGGCGATGATCGGCCTCATTCCGGACGGGACCTACCTGTCGTGGGCCATCGTGGACAGCGATGGGGTCGTGAACGAACCGCTGACGATTGCCCTGGCCGTTACCAAAGGTGCAGGCGATCTGACCTTCGACTTTGCCGGATCGTCGACGCCCTGCATGGGTCCGATGAACTCGGTCCGAGCGACGACCCTCTCGGCGGTCTATCTTGCGATGCGGCATATCTTCCCGGACGTGCCGATTTCGGCAGGCGCTTTCGAGCCGCTGGCCGTGACTGGCATCGAAGGCACGTTCCTCGATGCTCAGTATCCCCGCCCGGTCAGCGGCTGCGCGGCCGAGGTCAGCCAGCGCATCGCCGAGGCGGTCTTTGCCGCATTAGTCCAAGCGGTGCCTGACCGGGTGACAGCAGCCCCCGCGGGCACCTCCGGCAACTTTGGCCTTGGCGGGCATGACCCGGAAAGGGGCCGCGACTATGTGATGTACCAGATCTCGGGCGGTGGCTATGGCGGCTTTGCTGAGGGCGACGGGATCTCCAACGGTTGCTCGACGATTGGCATCTCCAAGGCGCCACCCGTTGAGATCATGGAGCAGACCTATCCCGTCCTCTACCGCCGATACGCGCTCCACGAAGGCTCGGGCGGCGCAGGACAGCATCGCGGCGGGTTCGGGCTGGACTACGAGATTGAGCTCCTGCGAGGCGAGGCCAGGGCAAGTTTCGTGATGGATCATGGCCGGGTCGGGCCGCAGGGTGCTTTGGGCGGTCAGGATGGCGCCGTGAACCGGGTCGAGGTGATCCGCGATGGTGTCACGCTTGTCCCCGAGCACTTGTCCAAGGCGCAGGACATCGCGCTTAAACCCGGCGACCGGGTCCGGGTGCGCACCCCTGGTGGCGGCGGTTATGGCCCGCCTGCCGCCCGCGACCCCGCGCTCGTGGCCGAGGACGTGCGGCTGGGACGATACAGCCCAGCGGACGCCGCACGCCTTTGGCCTGACCACTAGGGTCCAGACGGATTGATCGTCAAAGCCAGAACATGACCGTTGCGGCGAGAGCGACGGCGGACAGGATGGTCTTGGCGCATCTGTCGTAGCAGGTTGCGACACGGCGCCAGTCTTTCAGGCGACCGAGCATGATCTCGGTCCGGTTGCGGCGGCGATAGCGGCGCTTGTGGTAGCGGACGACTTTCCCGTGCGATGTCCGACCAGGGACTCAGGGACGCATCCCCTTGTCCTTCAACGCTTCTCGGAATCAGTCGGCTCTCGCCGGCTCGCTCGAACCGATGGTGGGCTCACCCCTCATCATCGCACCATCGCTACAACGTAAGCCATTGCGGTTGAAGAAGATTATGCCGCTCAACACCCGCCGGTCACCGACCCGCGGCTTGCCATGGCTCTTCGGATAGAACGGCTTCAATCGTGCCATGTGCTCGTCCGTCAGCCAGAGAAGATTGCTAATCATCACCCCCGTCAGCTCGAAGGCTTGAATCACGCTGCGACAGCAGCCTCAAGCAGTTCAATAGGTCCTGACCCTGGTTCCCTGTTGCGAGTGAAACAGGGAAATCAGGTGTAAGCCTCTGCCACTGAACGAAGATCTTTCGACCGAACTGGCGAAAGTGCTGCTTTGAGGGCCCATAGAATGAAAATTCCCTGACAGTTCCCCGTTTCAGAAGAAACCGGACCAGCAACCTGATGCTCGCCACTTTCGTAGGGGCGATCAGCGTGTGGTGTCCGAAGGCTGCGCGTCTCGCGCCAGCTTGCCACTGCACAAGCCGCGGAACTTGTGGGAGAAATCCCGCACGCACAGGGATGCGACTGGAGAGATGGGAATGGGTGGCGGACCCGGAGGCCGCCATTCTTGCGTTTGCTCCCGTTGCATCCCTGAACGACGGAGTGCAAATATATCCAATAAACGCAGGCGTTTGTCGGTGTGTCGTGTTTCATGCCGTTGCATGCCACCCTGTCCTGTGTCATTCTCTTTGATGGGTATGATTGCGGGAAAATAAGAAGATGCCGAAAATAGCTGCCGAACTTGGCCCTCTGGACGTAAAGCGCCTAGCCCACCCCGGTGGGAAGGGTAACCTCATGGTGCCGGTCGGCGGAGTTACTGGCCTCTATATGCAGCTCACCCCGACCGGGGCGAAGTCATGGATTCTGCGGATGCTGATCGGCGGCCGCCGCAGGGATATCGGACTGGGCGGGTTTCCGACCGTCACGCTCTCACAAGCCCGCGAGAAGGCGAGAGAGGCGCGCGACAAGGTGGAGCGGGGAGTTGATCCGGTTGAGGAGCGGAAAGCAGCTAGGGCGCGGCTGATCGAGGCGCGCCGAAAGGGCATGCTGTTTAGCGAAGCGGTGGACAAGGCGCTTGCTGCAAAGCTGGACGCGTTCCGCAATGAGAAGCACCGCGCCCAGTGGCGCAGCACTCTGGACAACTATGCCATTCCTGAAATTGGCGCGATGCCTGTCGGAGCGATTGATACAGCCGCCGTTCTGCGCTGCCTTCAGCCCATCTGGGCGACAAAGACAGAGACCGCTACCCGCCTTCGCGGGCGGATCGAGGCGGTTCTATCGTGGGCTACGGTGGCCGGGCACAGAAGCGGCGACAACCCGGCGCGCTGGTCTGGTAACCTTAAGGAACTACTGCCAGCGGCCAGCAAGGTAGCAAAGGAAAGCAACCACCCTGCATTGCAACTGGACGATGCCGCCCCGTGGTTTGCGGACTTGCGGGCGCGCGAGGGCTTCCCGGCGAGAGCATTGGAGTTTCTTGCCCTCACTGCCGCCAGATCGGGCGAGGTGCGGGGCGCAAGGTGGGATGAAATCGACCTTGCTAAGGCCCTTTGGATTGTGCCTGCCCACCGAATGAAAATGCAGCGTGAGCACCGCGTGCCCCTAACTGCGGAAGCGGTTGACCTGTTGAAGGCTCTGCCCCGGCTGGACCGCAACCCTCTGGTGTTTCCGGGGGCCAAGGGTGGGCAGCTTTCTGACATGGCTCTCTCCATGCTTATGAAGCGCCAGCACACGGCGGCAGTTGATCGCGGGGCTGAGGGCTATCTAGACCGCGTGAGCAAGCGTCCTGCCGTGCCTCATGGCTTGCGCAGCACCTTCAGGGATTGGGTGGCAGAGCGGACGCAATATCCGGGCGAAATGGCCGAAGTTGCACTTGCCCACCGGATCAGCAATGCGGTGGAGGCGGCCTACCGGCGAGGCGATATGATCGAAAAGCGGCGGCGGATGATGGCAGACTGGGCCAACTTCCTGTCTGACCGGGCACTGGGCGGCAACGTGGTGAGGATTGGTTGATGTGGTGCCCCGAGGGTTACATCAGCTTGGCCGAGTTGCTGAATGCTTTCTACACGGTTGCCGATGAAAGGCTCTGGTCTGGTGAGCTTGAGCGGGGAACAACGGACGCCCCAGAACCCCGCTTTCAAATCGACACCGGCCCACCACATGACGAATGCAAGGCATTTGCCAATTGGCTGATGGGCCGCTTTCTCGATCAGTATGCAAACGAGATCCGAGTTGCTTCCCCCAGCGGCTCCGTTCTGCACATTGCACCCAGCCTGCTGATGGTCGAAACTGACGACCCTTTTGACTACAATGACTACAGGCAGTTTCCTGAGTCGCGGGACGGTCGCCTTAGGGCAGGGAGCGTTCGCACTGTCTGGATAGACTTCGAAGGCATGAAGATTACCGAGAATTTAGCGGGCACATTCGACCAAGTTTTCCGCCCCATTGTGAACTTTCCCCTTTGTATTTCCCTTTCCGCAATACCTATGCAGGCAGAAGCGCTCGTTGATAAGGTTCTGGAGCGAGCGAGCATTGAAGCGGAGGAAGCCATCGCTTTCAAAAGTGGAAGCGAGTTTAAGGACATAGTGTTGCAGATGGTTGAGGCTTGGGACCGTGGCGAAATCACAAACAAAGCTATCGGGAGGATGCGTTTCGGGCGAGGAAGGAAGACAGCCGAATGGCTCGCCCTCTGGCGCGAGCTAGGCATAGCTCGCCCAGCCGCTTCAACGCCTGGGCGAAAGTCAAAGGGTGGAAATCGGTAAATCATTCGAAACGCTTTTCGATTTTTCTGCCGAAATTCGGTTGGCATGTTCATCCCAATGCAACACGCAAAAGGGATGCACATGATGGCTAAACCCGTAACGCCCGATCCGATCCGCAATGCCTATGCAGCGGACACCGACCTAGCCGCCCATTTCCGAGTTAGCCGGGCCACAATCTGGCGCTGGGCCAATGAGCGGCAATTTCCCGCCCCCGTGAAACTCTCGCCACAGATCACACGGTGGCGCTGGGCGGACGTGCAAGCGTGGGAAAAGGCTCCAGAACCCAAGACTGACAAGGTGGCCTGATTGGGTCGCATGGAAAACCCCGGCGCGCTGGCGGGCGCTACCGGCGCTGGGCAGTCTGAACATGCGTTCAAGTCCAAAGAATACCGCCTAAGAGCTGAGCGGGCAACGACCCTGTGCCTTGCGATTGCCGAGTGTGAGCCGGAGGACGCCGCACCGATCCTCTGGGAGGCGCTGGACGACTTCCACCGTAGAGGCCTTCCTGGTGCCCCTCTGACAAACCTTATGACCCATGCGACCGAATGGGCAGGGTGGGCGACGGAGAGTGAGCTGAAGGCCTATGCGGTGGCAGCCGCGAGGCGCATGCCCCCTGCGACGCGAGCGGCCTTCCTGGTCTATCTGGGGGGCGTAGCGTGATGCAGACCCATCCCAGCGACGGTGAGGGCAAGCCATGAGGCCGGACCATGACTTCACCGACTTAGAAAACGAGTATGAAAGCGAATGGATGAATTACGCCGATCCCGGCGGACGGAAGCCGGGAAGGACGGGCCGCGCCTTCAAGCTGGTTCGGTTTGCCGACCTGCAGGCGACCGAACCCGACTACCTTGTGGAGGGCCTGATCGAGCGCGGGAACATGGTGCTGATCTTCGGCGATCCTGCGGCGGGCAAGTCATTCCTGACCATCGACCTAGGCGCGTGTGTTGCCACTGGCACCAACTTCCACGGGCGGCCAACCAAAGCAGGGGCGGTGATCTACATCGCCGGAGAGGGGCACTCAGGCCTCGCCCGTCGTCGGATGGCTTGGGAGGCCGACAAGGGCTTTGCGTTGGCGGATCGGCAAGCCCCGCTCTTTGTCAGCACGGTAGCTGGGAACTTCCTGGATACCGTGACCACAGAGGCGGTGATTTCCGAGATCAAGGCGACCGTGGAGAGCGAAGGGCCGCCCGTGCTTATCGTTGTGGACACATTGGCGCGGAACTTCGGAGGGGGCGACGAAAACAGCACTTCAGACATGAACCGCTTTATCGCTGCGGTTGATCGCGTAAAGGATCAGTGGACGGGCTGCAGTGCCCTGATTGTTCACCACACTGGGCATGGCAACAAAACGCGGTCACGCGGTTCCTTCGCACTGACTGGGGCAGTGGACGCGGAATTCAGGGTGGAGAAAGACGGCATGGTCATGACCGTTATCAATACCAAAATGAAGGATGCGCCGACGCCCGCGCCGATGGCTTTTGATATGGTCGAGATGCAACTGGGGCAGGGCATGACTAGCCTTGCATTGCGCGAAACTGAGGTTCAAAAGCGTGCTTCCAAGGTTTCCGGTCAGGCTGAAATTGCCCTTCAGGCTTTTGGCGACGCGCTTGCCGATCACGGTGAGAAGAAAGTGGGGGAGAGCTTCCCACAGAACCGGCAGTGCGTCTCATTGGAGAGGTGGCGCGAGTATTGCGACCGACACGGTATATCGGGAAGCGAGAACCCGACCACTTGGCGAACCGCATTCCACAAAGCCAAGAACATCCTGCACAAGAAGGGGATCATACGAATATTGGACGGATATGCTTGGAGGGTCGAGGGATGACCGTTCCCGCCGTTCCCAACCGTTCCATGGAACATTTGGAACGCGGGGCATTTCCGTTCCGTGCGTTCCCTCTCCCTTTGGGAGGGAACGTATGGAACGCCGGTCACTCGTTGTCGCGCGACTCCCCGATCTACACTAAACCTCCCTCAACTAGGCGGAACTGAAACTACATGCCCAGAAAACCAACGCAAAAGGAGCCGAGGCTCGTCACAGCGGCTGAAAGTCTCGCAAATGAAATCGCTCGCCTTCCGCAAGGGGAAACTCCGGAAGAAGATCAAGCATTACTCAAATGGGCTGCCGAGAACCTTCACCGCGATCTGCCCAGAACCGAACTTTCCTGGTCGGATGACGGGGTGTTGCAGATCAAAGCCAAGGGCCGATGGGGCAGGCTATACAAAGGCTCGGGTAACCCCACTGTGGCAAACGGATTGCTTGCGCACCTGGCCTGCCTAGGCTCGCACAAGAGGCGCACAGACGAGGAAGCGACCAACTTCGCGATTGCCTTCGTTGATGCCATGCAGCCGCGCGATGCGGCTGAGGCGCTACTACTAACCCAAATGGCGTCGGTTCACCTGGCAACGATGATGCTGGCGCGGCGGTTGAACCACATTGAGAACCTTCCTCAACAGGACTCTGCCGAGCGCGCCTTAAACAAGCTGGCGCGAAGCTATTCCGTCCAGATGGATACTCTAAAGCGCTACAGATCGAAGGGGCAACAGGTTGTCCGGGTGGAGCGTGTGACGGTCGAGAATGGGGCGCAGGCAATCGTAGGCAACGTGACCCACGGGGGGAGGGCCGAAGATGAAACCTGACACCTACCCCATGCAAAGAGCCCCACGCTGCACAGCCCATAGCAAGCGCACAGGGCTTCCATGCAGCAATCCGGCAGTCAGAGGCTGGGCAGTCTGCCGGATGCACGGAGCACGCGGTGGCGCTGGGCCTGGGAAGCTAAATCCCGCATATCGGCACGGGGGGCGGACAAGAGAGGTCCAAGAGCTTCGCCGGTGGGTTTCTGAGCTAAGCAGGGAAGGCAAGGACGCAGCGCAAACCCTTTGCGGCAACGCTGAATGAGTAGAGTAGCCGCCTGTCAACCGTATTGATCTGCCTAAGAGGAACTGAGTCTGGACCCAAGGAAGGCAGACCTTCTGCCGGAAGAAAGGCCACCCAAGACTCCCCACAGAATGCAGTCGTGCCCATCGTCTATTGCACTTGAGCCCGACGCGTCCAGCATGTAGCTTCTTCTCCTTCTGCACGACGTGGCAACCTGAGCAAGGCTGGGTGAATTTGAATGGCAAACAGAAGAAGCATCGACAGCGACCTTGGGAGCGAGCGAACTGTACTGTTCTGCCACGTAAAGAACGAAGCACCCTTTATGCTAGAATGGATTGCGTATCACCTCGCGATAGGATTTGATGAAATCGTCATCTGCTCAAACCCGTCGACAGACGGAACAGAAGAGATTCTGGAAATTCTTTCCAAAGCTGGCCGCATCAAGCATCTAAGGACCACAGTCAGAACTGGACAATCTCCGCATGAGGCTGCTGTAGCGGAATTCAATCGATCATGTGGCTACAAGCTAGGGCATTGGTATATGTGGCTGGATGCCGATGAATTTCTAAATGTGCATGTAGGGACCGGCACCGTATCTGATCTACAAGCTGCGCTCGCAGGATACTCCGGAATTCTGATTAATTGGAGGATATTTGGTTCGAGTGGAAATACTACATTCCCAGGAAGATTCATAGATCCCGCATTCACAAAGGCAGCTGCCAGCGGGCGTGTTGCGAACCTTGAAGTAAAGAGCTTCTTCAGGTATGGAGCCGACTTTAGAGGCTTCTCTCCGAAATTTAGCCACCGCCCATTAATCAACTTTGGGACAGAACTTCATCCTGAGTGCTTTCTGACCGGAAGTGGTAAACCAGCACTTTACACTTCCGACAGGAATATCGAATGGATCACAGGTGGAGGAGAAAAGTCTTTTCACCTCGTGGAGGAAGCAGAGTTTGGCTGGAAACTTGCGCAAGTAAATCACTATGCAGTTAGAACCCCAGAGATGTTCAAATTAAAGAGAGCGAGAGGTCGGGCATCAGTTCGCATTGGAAAGACTCAACAGAATGAGCGATACCGGGACAACTTCTTCAAGCGCTATGATAAGAACGACGTGGATGATACATCAATTCTTCGTTGGCAATCAAGAACAACCTCAATGATCAACGAATTGTATCGGTTGCCTGGGATGGCACAAGTCGTCCAGGATGCAACAGCTAAGACTCAAGCTGAGCTAGCCTCATTGGGCGCAGATAGCTTACCAAATACTGACAGCGCCAAAAACTCGTAATGTGGAGACTGCGTTAGATGGATCTACCACAACATTTGCTTGAGCAACTGCTCGCACTTCAATCTGCGGACGGAGCGGTCGAAATTGTAGACGTTGGCGCGTCAAACGTCTCGAAAAGAGAGTTGCCGTCCTATACCAATCTTTTGACAAGTGGAATCGGGAGATTAACCGCATTTGAGCCAAACAAGGCCGAATACCAGAAATTGGAGAGCAACGAAACTCGAAGGTATCTTCCATATGCGATTGGCAGTGGTGGAAGAGCTGCCCTAAGCATAACTCGAAGCCCAGGATTTTGCTCGACACTGAGCCCGAACGAGAAGGTTACCTCACAGATTATCGGTTTCTCAAAACTATCGAAGGTAACCTCAAGAATTGAATTGGAAACGCACCGACTGGACGACCTACAAGAAATTAGCAGAATCGATTTTCTGAAGATCGACATTCAGGGAGGGGAGCTTGAAGCATTCGCGGGAGCGCGAGAAAAACTTCGCAATTGTCTTTGTGTGCAAACTGAGACTGCCTTTGTCCCCATTTATGAAGGTCAGCCGCTCTTTGCGGATCAGGATAGATTTCTTCAGTCGATGGGCCTGCAATTTTTTGCGTTCGCATCTGTGCATCGTTTCGCATATGAGGGGACTCCGAGAAGGTATCAGAGGCGTCTTTCCCGAACTGACTTGTTGCAGTGGGTCGACGCCGACGCAATCTACCTCCGAGACTTTACAAGCTGGGAAAACTTAGAAACGTCAGAGCTAAGGCGTCTATTTTTGATCCTATTGCTAAGTTTCCGTGCAGCCAGCGCGTGTCTGCGGCTCGGCCAAATCCTAGTAGGTCGGGGCGGAATCTCTACAGATCTTCTCGACCAGCTAAAGTCTCACCTTCTGCCTGATTAGACTTTTCAAGCATACGCATTGCACCTTCAGTAAATGCGATTAGTCGTCTTAGTAGCTCATCGCGCTCGCTCGTGGTGTATTTGAGCTCGAACGACGTCGGCGTTACGAGAGCTTCTCGAAGCATGGCGCTTGGCTTAGTCGAAGCATAATTGAGAGCCAACTCCTGCAAGTCAGCCTCTGTTGGTAGCCAGCCGGATAGAATGCGGTCTGCTGTGATTCTCCACTGCAGTGCTTCGCCCTTGCTGTTTCTGCTTCGAAGTCGCATGTTCCAAGATCCAATCAGTAGCTTTGAAATGACTTGTTCACGAGACCGAATGGGGAAGTGAGCAATGGACAGTCCAGCGATCTGGCGGGGTTCATAGCCAGAGATCTTTGACCTAATTGAGTGACTTCCTGGGCGAACCCAAGAATGTCCGAATAGTTCTCTTGGCACCGTCACCTTGTAAAACTGTGGCTTCTCTTTAACTCTGCGATGGACGACACGAACAATGGGATTTATCTCGGTCTTGTCGTCTTCGCTAGAAGGTATGTATGTGACCCACGGGAGTCGGATGGGGAACCTCGAATGAGTCAGAATATAGCGGAAGAAGTCCCGATCGGCGTTGATGAACTCATCGGCGTCAAGCAAGACCACTTGACCTACTCGGTCCGTAAAGGCAGGATCCAACAAACACTCGTTAATGATGCTTGTTTGCGGATGGCCTGACCTCATATCAGATGTTAGGTCGACACGGTCTCCGAATTCTTGTTGAAGTTTTCGTAGAATGGACATCGTTGAGTCAGCGCTGTCGTTGTTGACTATTCTTAGTCTGTCTAGAAAGCACAGGTTGTGGCGGACCATTGGCTCGATAATGTCGGCTTCGTTCTTTGCAACGCACAGCCCAACAAGCTCATTCTGCATTTCATTTTTCTCCATTCGAGCGGCTTAGTTGCAGCAGTGTGGTAAACCTAGCGTCCATTCTGAAGGACGCGGATTGCGACTGTCTTTGGTGCCCGCCCGCCACGATTGACGCGCTTCCAAAAGCGATGGTGCGGTCCGTGTTCAACCTTAAATGAACGCTCGCATACTGTGACTGTCGTCAGCATCATCTGCACTACCCTAACCGCTCCGAAGACTGAGGCAGTTTGAACGACCACTGAGCGGAGCCGCAAGAGCTTTCATTCACGGTTCTTCTATGGGGCAGCCCACTGGTTGCCTACTCGCAACCGATGCCATCACCGTCCCTGTCTAGATGCGCGCCATACCCTGGATCGCCAATGCGAACGGGCGCTGCCCCAGCAGCACGCGCAGCAGCGCAGTTGCGGAAGGCTCCGGTCGACCCGGTTGGCTGCGTGAAAAGTGTTTGCGCTTTGGGAGTAGGAGCGCGATGGCAATGATAGTCACCGGTCTTTCGGTTATTGTGGCATCCGTCTGAGTTGAGCCCACCGCCGTGAGCAAGAACGGGTGTGGGCATGGAAAGCGCCGCCATAACCGCGACGGCGGCGTGCAAAATCATGAGGCGAAAGTGCATGGCTAAATCTCCCTACAATCGGGCACACACTCCCTCTGGGTTGTGGCGTTTATGTGTTGTGCACGAGTAAACTATGCGATGCTGTCACGCGGCCGACGGTCTGAATGGGAAGGAACTGCGTTGTTTGCCTTGATGGTCTGCGCTAGCCTGACGGCTGTCGATGGCGACACTGTGAAGTGCGACGGACAGAACCTGCGCGACATGGGCGATGGAGCGCCGTTTGTCTCGGGATATGACACTCCCGAGTTAGGCAGGAACGCCAACTGTGACCGAGAGAATGCACTGGGAAAGGAGGCAAAGAAGCGAATGGCCGAGCTTCTCATGACCCCTGGGCTTTTGATCGAAGACAGCGGCGAAATTGACCGTTACGACCGCCCTCTTGTGGTTCTGAGGCTTCCTGACGGACGCACCATCGGGAGTGTGATGCTTGCCGAGGGTTTGGCAGTGGAGTGGCGTCCCGGCGGTGACTTCGATTGGTGCCGCTAGACGTTAGGCCGCTTCGCAGCCAAGGTGCACCGTAACCTTTAGGTCTATCTGTGGCCCTGCGGGAACCCGCGACACCGGAAAGCCCGTGCCCAGCGCATCCTGAATGATGCAAGGTGGGGGGAGTGGCCTTGCTTGGAGTGTGGGGAACCAGTGCTGTTCAGCCGCCGCGTGGATGCGGTGTTCCGCTGGGAAGGCTTTCGCAAGTAAGCCCGGAGGCGACGGCGGAAGGCGGCAGTTGGGCTAATATAGGCCGATACAGGCAGGGGACCGGATGGCCCGACGCTTCCAAACTGCCGGAACTCCGACAGGTGCGCAGCTTGCGACGACCAGGAACCTTGCCCTGAATGCTCCGGCCCGACGCGGTTAACACTGCCTTAAGCTTCGTGGATTATCACTGTTGCATTGATGTGAAACGAGGAACCTATGCAATCAGCTTTCACTACCTACCGCGACATGCTGGCTGCAGCTAGTGCAGCAGATTTACAGGGCTTCCACGCTACGGCAGCCGTGTTCCGAGGAATGGCGCGAAGCCTCATAATCGAGACGCTCAGGTCGCAGCCCTGGCTTGACCAGCCACCTTGGAATAGCGACGGTCGGAACGAGGTTTTGGATCCGGGGCGGGACCCTGCTTAAACTTCAGATCCGCGCAATGTGCTCATTGAGGTCCTCATCGTTCCGTGGAATCTCTCCTTCTGCCGCATCGGCCTGCGCCGAAACTATTGACGTAAATACTGATGATCCGTTTCACTCGAAACTTTGGACGGCGCACCCATCAAAGCTTCGAAACTGGCAGGATGACCATTCAATTCCCATAGTGACCTTCAATGATTGCGCGATTTAGTTAGTGCTACATTCCCGCTGCGGCGACGCTAGGCATTGAATCCGAATGTCTCAAGAATTTCAAAGGGAGTCCGCACAGAGCTGCGAGACTGCCTTGATGGAGGTTCAAGTCCACTCGCATAGCTCCGCCAATCGCCTTGATGGACGTCTGCCCACAACGCGTCAAGTTTTGAAGCCTCTCGCTTTGCTCTTGCTTCAAATTCCTTTGACAGCGGTGAGAACTTACCTCTGATCTGGTCCTCTCTATATTGTTCAGCCAAGTGTCCATATGTGGCAGAAACGGACCGCGTATCGGAATGTCCAAGTTGCCTCGCCACTAGGCTCAGCGGTACCCCGTTTCGTACCAAGTCACTCGCATAGGTATGCCGAAGGCCATGGAAGACGAACTCAGTCGGAAGATCTGACAGCCGAACTGCACGCCGAAACAGATTTGGATGTTGCCGTGCCCAAACTTTGCCCTTGTCCGAAAGCAGAATGCGTTCGCCAAGCTCCTTTCCTTCGCAACACGAGAGGAAGAATGCCATCGCCTCATCTGGCAGAAAAACGAAGCGAGCAGGCGCCAGTTTGAACGCAGCAACATGAAGCCCGAAGACTTCTCGGCCTACGTCGCTGACGCGAAGGTTTGCCAGTTCGCCAACACGGCAGCCCGTGTAAAGGCCGGCCAAGACCAGACGGGCGAGCGCAGGTGTGCAGTTACTTACTAGTTTCCGACACTCTTCGCGGTTTAGAAAAAGGGTTCGAGCAGCAGGTGGAACTGCAATTCGGTGAAGGCAACGGAGAGGTCGATCAGAAGATAGTCGTCCGCTGTCCCATGCTAGCCCGAACGCCATACGCAGCACAGTGATAATGCTGTTGAACACCCTCTTTGCGCGTCTGACCACATCGGCGGCCGGGTCGAGCTTCGATCCTCTACATCTTGCACGTTTGGTGTGCGCTCCAAGAACACGTTGCGCAATCTCTCGCAGATGACGTGCGTTGAAGTCCTCCAACGCTTCCATCAAGAGGGGGCCGCAGAGATGAAAGTTGATCAACACGACGTTGTTGTAGTGGCTACCTGGAGAGCGGGCGATGCGTGACCACTCTAAATACTCGGTCAGCGCAGAGCCGACAGTGTAGACACTTCCGTACGGGCAAAAGTTGAGACCTTCTGCTCGGCCCACGGGTCGGGTGCTTTGCGCTTTGCTGAGAACTGCTTCACTCTCGAACCAGGCGATTGCTCTCCTCAACGCTTCGTCGTAGTCGGCGGCGTCGGGGTCGCCCATGCGTGCTGAGGCCAGTCTGTGTTGGATGTAGCGCCCTTCAACCGTCATGACGCGTGCCACCCAAGTGCTCACTCGAGCGTTCGGCCTGTAAATCCCGATGTGTCTACACAAGGCCACAGAATGCCAGTATGGCGTTTCGCGCGCCTTTAGATGCCGTCGATGCTCCAGAAGCGCGAACGGGCAAGGGGGAGTGGTGGACCAATCCACTGGCGTTGAACGATCTAGGCTTGGCACAGTCATGTGAGACTCTCCTCTGCAACGGCGGAGTAGCTTTCAACTGGCCAGACGCAGATCCGCTTTTACGTGGTGGCCTTTCAGCTTCTGGTGGCAACTCCACCCCGTGATGGAGCGCTATGATTCTCGTTGGCGCATGGCGTGGCGATGAAATTGCTCCTGCTAGTTGCAGAAGGCTTGACGCTCTACATCCACAGGTAGGCGACTATTGTCCAAATGGATACCTTGAATGGTCAACAATGGTTTGCCCAGTATCGTCTGCATGGATGATGGCAGCAGTCGTCACCATGTAGCAACGGAAAGCTCGTGACGCACTTCGTACGAATAGCTGGCAGGGGATAAGATTGACTTCAACTAACGATGATCAAGCCTCCGACACAGGCTCAGAAAGCACATCGATCGATGTGTCCCTTGCTCGTCTGCGGGCACACATCAAGGCGCTGGAAGAGGAGTTGGCGCTGTACGCTAGCAAGTACGGCCTTACCGATAGAGCACGAGAACTTCTCGCTCGTCCAGTAGACAGCTGAGATTTAGGGGTGCCGGCGCCCGTAGCACAGCGCGACAATTTCTAACTGCGAGTGTTGGCTTAGCATTCACCATGAAGAAGTGAAGGCCAAGACTGAAAGCAGACCCATATCAGATGCTGCAAGTTCGCCGCCCGGAACCTAGTATAACCCAAAGGTCGGACCGGCGCGCATGGGTCTTGGGCCGTGAAGGTTCTCCAGGGGTCGGCTGGACGCCCGTTCAAAACAAAGCCGGATCAACCGGAAGTGCGCCCAGATCTGCGCTGAAAACAGCACCAGAACAGCTGCCACGGGCCGCTTCTTATGCCCTGCTAACAGGGGCCTGCAAAGCCTGAGAACAGAGCCGGATCAGGGTCAAACCCGCGCCTGGTGTTACAGGTTGAAACCGGTCAATCTCAGTTCTTTCTCAGGATGCTCAGGGCCGAATGTGTTGGCCCTTCGCTGCAAGAATCTGCGCATGCAGAATTGTGGCATGCATAGCCCGCACTTCCGGGGAGACGAGGTAGCCGACAACCGCGACGGCCCCCAAGAGAACGTTGATTTGTGGCTCCGGGTTGACGCCGCGCCACCAAAGGCCACCCCAGAAAATGGTAATCACATGGGTAATCACTAGGTTGGGGAGCCATTCTGTTTCATTCCGAAACTTCCGCAGCTTGGCCATTTCTTGCTTGAAGTCGTCTTCACGGCCCCGTCGCCACCTCGCCGCTTTCGAGAGATTGGATCCCCGTGCCTCCAGGGTCAGCCGCAGAAGCTACGTAGTAGACGCTTTCCACTCGCCCTTGTCGAGTTTGTTGAGCGTGTTCCAGGGCAGGCCGATGGCCTCTGCAAGCTCCGGGTTGGCTATCCATTCCCTTCTTTGGCTACGCCAATCACGAAACGTGGGAGGAACATATGGAATGGGCCACGCGGGGGCTGCCCGAAACTGAGAAGGCGGCGATGTATGAGACGTATGGAGCTATGCGGGCAGAGGCAAATGCCCGCGACGTGACGCCGGGTCAGAGTTAGACCCATAGCCTTTTCCACATGATGGAAAGCCCCGCCCCTCAGGCGGGTGCTTTTCTCATAGCCTTCGCCCTCACTCATGCCAGTATGGTTCCCGTAGCGAACTTGGAGCGTGCCATGCCAATCGTAAGGGTCGAGATTGCCAGAGGGGTTGCCACGATAGAGCAGAAGCGGGCGGTCATCCGGCGCATGACAGACGTTCTGGTCGAGGAACTTGGCCGCGACCCCGAGTATGTGTTCGTGCTCATAGACGAGGTTGATACTGACAACTGGGGACGCAAGGGGAAGTCACTGTCAGAGCTTTGGTCGGAGAGGGATGCCCAGAAATAACAAAGAATCGACCTTTTTGGCTGATTGCAGGTAAGCGCCATGGACGGGAACTGTTTGGCTACGGGTTCGAATCTTCCGCTCTCTGAGATGGCTCTACCCTTTCCGCTTCCAACCATTCCAGCACTGCTCCCCAAACGTCCTGAGAAGTAGGGCGATTCCTGTAGCCTAGCACCGCGTCAAGCTTGCGTCGCAGATCGTCGGGGACTGTCTTGGGCCAGGGCATGCCGGAGAACGTATCAGGAACATGGGTGCGGCGATAGCTCTGTGGTTCTCCGCCTGCGAGAATGTTGACGCAGGCCCCAACCCTCCGCATGGTGATGGGATGTGCAATCGCTACATCCACACGACTGCGGCCGAGGCTATACGCCAGCTTTTCGACGGGATGGAGAACAAGGCAGGCAACGTCGAGACCGGTGACGTCTATCCTGACCGAATGGCCCCAATCGTAACGGGCAGTGGTCAAGCACATGTCCTGCGCAGCGCCCGGTGGGGCCTGCCGTCACCACCTCAGTTCCACAGCCCGTCTGGGATCGACCGGGGCGTGACCAACGTGCGCAACACGAGCTCGCCACACTGGCGGCGATGGCTCGGCCCCGATAATCGCTGCTTGGTGCCGGTAGCCAAATTCGCCGAACCTAGGCCGGGTGGCAGGGACTCGGGCAATGCCTGGTTCAAACTGCGTGAGGACAAGCCGATGTTCTTTGCGGGGTTTTGGGTGCCGGAATGGACCTCGATTCGTAAGCTGAAGGACGGAGAGACGAAGGACGACCTCTACGCGTTTCTGACCTGCACACCTAATGCCGAGGTTGGGGCGATCCACCCGAAGGCTATGCCCGTTATCCTCACTGAACCGGCGGAGTGGGCGGCGTGGCTGTCAGCACCCTGGTCCGAGGCGAAAGTGATGCAGCGGCCGCTTCCGGATGGGTCGCTGGAGGTGGAGGAGTAGGCATAGAGGTTCGACCTTGGTTGCATTGACGCAAAGACCTAGCGGCCTACCATACTGATTGCCCAATTAACCCGGGCACGGGAGCGGCCGACTGGGACGGCCAGCAGGTTCAGGGATGCGCCACGCTCCGGGAAGGTGAGTCCCTCCCTTCCCGGGCTTCCGTGCAAGAAGACTCCGCTGATTGGCTCTCGACATCGAGAAGTGCGCAACGGCCCTAGGCGTCTGCAAGCGCGTCCAGAATCGATGTCACGTAAGTGTTCTGCTCATCACGTCGGCACCTGCGCTTGAGCATATTTGCGCAGAGCTTCTTCCCGTCATCATCTGGGCTTGGCGCACTGACCCGAAGGCCGCACCGTGAGCACTCCGCAACCACTATGTAGACAGTCTCACCGCCCAGAACTTGCGGCCGATACCAGTGCATGAATGTCACTGTGGACATTTCTGCCTCCTACTGGCTGGGAAAGTGAGAGCATACAACTTTTGGGTGAGCGAGTCCTACAGGCCCGACCGCCCCTAAGGATTTCGGCAAAAGGTGGCTGACGTTAGTTTGCCCCAACAGCGCTGCATCTCCTCGCACAGGCTAGCAGGCGAGCGTCCTGCGGCATTGGCGAAGTTGGCAGGGGATGCCGTCTGGCCATGTCGTGAAAACCTGAAAAGCTGCCCGACCATCTAGGCCGGGCAGTCAGAATCGAGATCTGGGGAATTAGTGCTGCTCAACTTCGCGAGCGGGGTGGGGACCCTGTTTGCTCGCCCCAGAACGATGCCGGATCACTTGGGCAATATGATGGCAAGTTGGCCTCACGCGGAAATCAGGGAAAAGGCGCGCAAGCGTTTTCGAGATAGTGGGTTCATTGATGGGTATGAAAGCCAAAGTGACCAAATAATCAATGATTTCAAGGGGGAGTGGCGGACCCGGAGCGATTCGAACGCCCGACCCTCAGATTCGTAGTCTGATGCTCTATCCAGCTGAGCTACGGGTCCGCAATGCCGGGCGATGTAGCCTTGCGTGGCGGGCAATGCAAGGGCGAAATCACGCAGCGATGTCGGTTGTGCCTTTCGGCAGATGGATGGCGAATTCGGTGCCGTCGGCGTCGCTGCGGGCAAGCTCCAGCCGGCCGCCGTGGCCGCGGACAAGTTCGGCGGCGATGGCAAGGCCGAGGCCGGTGCCCCCCTTGCGAGCCCCGCCCTGGAAGGCCGAGAACAGATGCTCACGCGCCTTGGGGGGCAGGCCCGGGCCGGTATCTCCGACCCGGATCCACCATTCGCCCTCGTCCTCGCCGGCCGAGACCTCGATGGTGCCGGGTTGCCCGGTTGCCTCGATCGCCTGGCGGGCGTTGCGCATCAGGTTCGACAGGACGCGGTGCAGCTGCTCGCCATCCGCCCGGATCATCATGCCGGGCGGCACGTCGATCAGGCAGGTGATGGCGGTGTCGGCGCCCAGGCCCTCGCCTTCGGCCACCTCGCCCACCAGCTGTGCGAGGTTGAGACGGCGGAGCTGCGGCGGCGGTTCTTCGGCCTTGCCGAAGGCCAGCGTCGCTTCGCACAGGCTGACGGCCCGGCTGATAGAGTTGACGAGTTTCGGGGCGGACCGTGCTACGGCGGGGTCGGCGCTGCCTTCGATCCGGTCGGCAAAGAGCTGTGCCGTGGTGAGGATGTTGCGCAGGTCGTGGCTGATCTTCGCGACCGCCCCGCCAAGCTGGGCAAGACGCTCCTTCTGTCGCAGGGCGCCCGTCAGCTGGGTCTGCATCATCTGCAGCGCCTCTTCGGCCATCCGCAGCTCCTCGACATTGGCTTGCGGGGCGATCACGCGGCGGGCGTCCTCGGGTGCCTCGGCGTAGGCCTGCATGTGCTGGACCACCCGGCGGATCGGCAGGACCAGAAGGCGCCGCACGGCCAGGAACAGAAGGAAGGCCGTCACGACCGAGATCAGCGCGGACAGGATCAGGATCCGCAGGCCGTAGTCGACCATCGACGCACGCAGGGCGCGGGTCTCCATCGTCACTTCGATCAGCGTGCCCGCATCCTGGACCGGATAGCCGATCACCCGGATGATCCGGTTTTCGGGGTCGAGCAGGCAGGCAAAGGCGTCGCGGATCAGTTCCCACGGGCCGGCCATACGCAAGTCGAAGGAATCGTGGATTTCTCCTGGCACCGGCGAGGACAGCACGAGTTGCCGCACCTCGTCGCGGCGCAGGACCACGTTGTAGACTTCGGCGTTCTTCAGAAGCTCGGCCTCCAGCTCGGGCGAGACCATGTCGTCGGCGGCAAGCTGGGTCAGGGCGGCGATCTGGGCCTGCTTCAGCCGGGTCAGCAGGAAATCGGCCCGGTAGCGGGCGATGGAGGGCACGAAGATCAGCACTTCCGCCAGCATCACGAAGATGACTGTCAGAATGAGAAACCGCCCCGAAAGCGTGTTGAGAAAGCCTTTGCGTCTTTCGGTCACCCGAACCTTCCTTGTGCCCCGCTTCAGGGAAGCCAGCGCTGTACAAGGCGCACCAGCCGCTTCAGCGCGGAATTCTCGAACAGCTTGGGGCCAAAGTAAGCGCCCGCGGCGCGTTTGGAAACCTCTCCCAGTGTGGGATAGGGCGCAACCATGCCTGCAACTGCGGACAGTTTCAGCCGTGCCGATATTGCCAGCGCCCAGAGGCCGATCAACTCGCCCGCCTGCGGACCTGCGATGCCGGCGCCGACGGGGCGGCCCTTGACCACCATCACTTTGATGAGGCCCTTTGCCTTGCCCTCGGCCTGGGCGCGGTCGTTGTGGGCAAACTCGGCCCGCACCACTGTCAGAGCGGTGCCATGGGCGGCTCGGGCTTCAGCTTCGGTCAGGCCGACCTGCGCCAGTTCAGGGTCGGTATAGGTCACGCGCGGGACCGCGCGGGTGTCTGCCTTGGCAGGCAGGCCCAGGACGATCTGGCGGATGACGATGCCCGCGTGCCATCCCGCGACATGGGTGAACTGCAGGCCGGCCGCCGCATCGCCCACCGCATAGACCCGACGATTGGACGAGCGGAGCCGGGCATCCACCGTCACGCCCTTCGGGGTGTGGGCGATGCCTGCGGCCTCCAGCCCCATGCCGTCAAGCGCCACCTTGCGACCGACGGCCATGAGAAGATGCGTTCCCCGGACCTGCGTGCCGTCGCCGAGCGTGACCTCGACCGCGCCCGGCTGGCCGGAGAGCCGCACCACGGGCTGGCCTTCGATCAGCCGGATCCCTTCGTCGGCCAGGGCCTGCAGGATCACGGCGGCAAGCTCGGGGTCGTCACGGCCCAAGGCTTTCGCGGCTTCGATCACCGTGACGTCGCAGCCAAGGCGTCGGTGAGCCTGCGCCATTTCGATCCCGATGGGGCCACCGCCGATGATGACCAGATGCCCGGGCCGGTCGCGCAGGTCGAAGATCGTCTCGTTGGTGAAGTAGGGGACAGTATCGACGCCCTCGATCGGCGGGACAAAGGGGCGGGACCCGGTGGCAATCACGAAGCGGCGGGCGCGGACCATGGTGTCCCCGGCCAGAACCTCACGCGGGCCGGTGAAGCGGGCGAAGGCGCGGATCACCGTGCAGCCCAGACCTTCGAATCGCTCTTGGCTGTCGACCGGGGCGATCTGGGCGATGACGGCGGCGACATGATCCTTGACCGCGCCGAAGTCGACCTGTGGCGCGACGGGGGCCACGCCGCGGAAGCCGCGCCGCTGTGCCTCGGCCGCCTTCGCGGCGGCGATCAGCGCCTTCGAGGGCACGCAGCCCGCGTTCAGACAGTCGCCGCCCATCTCTCCGGCCTCGATCAGCGCCACGCGCGCGCCCATCTGCACCGCTCCGGCCGCGACGGACAGGCCGCCCGACCCGGCCCCGATCACGCAGATGTCCGTTTCGATCCGTTGCATTCAGCGCGCTTTCCTGAAGGCCCGCAGCAGCATGGGCAGCGCGGCCAGCGCGGCGAGGCCCAGAAGCGGCAGCAGGACGGGCGGGGTGAAGATGATTCCGAGATCGGGCGCCTCGCCCCGGGCGAAGACCTCGCCCAGGCCCGAGCCGACCGAGGTGAAGACCAGCGCCCCGGGGATGATCCCGACAAAGGTCGAGACGGCAAAGCGGAACAGGCTGGTGCCGACGAAGGCCGGTAACAGGTTGGCGATGAAGAAGGGAACCAGGGGCACAAGGCGCATCAGGAACAGGACCGACCATTCGTTTTCGCGCAGGGCAGATTGCAGCCGCGCGGCCTTGCCGTCCGCGGCGTCCAGCTTGCGCGCCAGCGCATCGCCAAATCCGGTCCGCGCGGCCAGGAATACCAGAACGGCCCCGGTCCCCGCGCCAAGGACATTGTACAGCACCCCCGGGAACAGCCCGAAGAGGAACCCCCCCGCCAGTGTCGCCACCGTCCCGCCCGGCAGGCTGAGGGCGACAATCGCGACATAGGCCGACAGGAACAGCACCACGGCCCAGACATAATGCGTGTCGCGGAAGGCCAGAAGCTCTTCCCGGTGCCGGGCCAGGGTCTGAAAGCTCAGCTCGTCGCGCAACGCGATGGCCCCAATCAGGGCCGCCGCCAGAATCACCAGGATCGGCAGGCGCCGGAGCCAGGGTCGGCTTGGGGGCAGGGGTGGGTCGGCGGGCGTCATCATGGATCCTGGCTTGGGGGTCGAACATGGCGCAGGACGGCGTGCGGGGACAGGGGTTTCACGCGGCCTTGATCGGACGGGACCTCATCCTGCGTCCGCTGAAACATTTCCCGCGGCCCGGGGCAGAATTGTTGCAGGAAATCCGCGCGGGCGACGTTGACTTGGGTCCCGACCGCCCGTAAAGGACTGGCTTCAAGTTACGGGCCCTCGAATCCTATGGGTTCGGGTCAAGTCTAATGGAGAGCCGCGATGAAGCGCACCTTTCAACCGTCGAACCTGGTTCGCAAGCGCCGCCACGGCTTCCGTGCGCGCATGGCCACCAAGAACGGCCGTCTGGTCCTGGCAGCCCGCCGCGCCAAGGGCCGTCACAAGCTGACCGCCTGACCTAGCGCCCCACGGGGCGTCGGTTTGCGAATGACACCGCCGGAGACCCAGGGCCAAGGCAATGCCGCCGAAGCGCCCGCGAGGCCTCCGGCGGTTTCGCTTTGCGTGATGGCCAAGCGGGCCGATTACCTGAAGGCTGCCTCGGCACGGCGGCAGGGGACCGGAGGGTTCCTTCTGCAGGCGCGCGACCGGGCGGACGGAACGGTCGAGGCGCGCGTGGGGTTCACCGCGTCGAAGAAGATCGGCAATGCCGTCTTGCGCAACCGGGCCAAGCGCCGCCTGCGCGCCCTTGCGCGCGAGATTCTGGCGCCCGAGGCGCGTCCCGGCTGGGACTATGTGCTGGTCGCGCGGCCCGAAGCCACGGTGTCCCGGCCCTATGCCGACCTTTGCGCCGACCTGAAGCAGGCGCTGGCCACTGTGCACCGGGGGCGGTCGTGACGCCCTTGGCGCAGATCGTGGCCCTGCCGGTGCGGGCCTACCGGCTGCTCCTGTCGCCCTGGGTCGGCCACGGTTGCCGCTTCCAGCCCACCTGCTCGGCCTATGCCCTGGAGGCTTTGGAGCGGCATGGCGCGGTGAAGGGGAGCTACCTGGCCGCGCATCGCATCTGCCGCTGCCATCCCTGGGGCGGGCATGGCTATGACCCGGTGCCGGGGGCCGACCCTGAGCATGACGCGGAGCGGTAGGGCCGGGGGCCAAATTTCTTGGGCAAGAAATTTGTCAAAATCCTTGCTTAAGGATTTTGGGTCACTCCATCGTCGCGATCAGCGCGCGCAGGGTTTCGATCCCCTCGCCCTTCTCGGAACTGGTCACCACGATTTCCGGGTACGCCGCCGGATGCTTCCCCAGCGCGCCCTTCACCTGTTCGATCACCGCCTCGCGTTCGACGCGGTTGATCTTGTCGACCTTGGTCAGCACCGCCTGGAAGGTCACCGCGCTGCGGTCGAGAAGGGTCAGAATCTCCTCGTCCACCGCCTTCACGCCATGCCGCGCGTCGATCAGAACGAAGGCGCGACGCAAGGTGACGCGGCCTGACAGGTACTGCTTCAAGAGCGCCTGCCATTTGGCGACGATGGCCACCGGCGCCTCGGCATAGCCATAGCCGGGCAGATCGACGAGATAGCGTTCCTCGCCCAAAGCGAAGTAGTTGATTTCCTGCGTCCGGCCCGGGGTGTTCGACGCCCGCGCCAGCGTCTTGCGCCCCGTGAGCGCGTTGATCAGGCTGGATTTGCCGACGTTCGATCGTCCGGCAAAGCAGACCTCCAGCCGGTCGGCCGGGGGCAGGCCGGACATCGCGACCACGCCCTTGACGAAGGTGACCGGCCCGGCAAACAGCAGCCGGCCGGCCTCACGCGCCTCGTCCTCGGGCTCGGGGGTCAGAGAGAAGGTCATGGCCATCAGCGCACCTCGTCGTTGACCGCGATCCGGCCGCCCGTCAGGACGCGGGCGAAGACGCCGAAATCGGTATGGCCGTAGGCAGTTTCCAGCGCCCCCATCGTGTCGGCATCCTGCAGGCCGGTCTCGGGGTTCGCTCCTGTCGCGCGGCAGCGGCCGATCGGTTCCTCGACCCGCAGTCGGACCGGGCCGATCGTGAGCTCCTCGCCGATCAGGTCAAGTTCGGCCCACGGGGCCCAGCCGTCGACCCAGATGTTGCCGCGGAAGCGGTGCGGCGACAGGCGGGTGCCCATCTGGGCCGAGAGCTCGCCCAGCGAGGTGACCGAGTTGATCGAGACCAGCGGCTGGTCCTGGTCGGTCAGCGCCTGTCCCGGCACGCGGATCACCCGTGCGGGTTCGGGGCGGTTTTCCGGCCAGAGGGGGCGCAGCCAGTCGATCAGCCGTGCGGCATCCGCCGGGTCGTCGGGGCGGAAGGTTTCGCTCGGGCGGCGCGGGTGGCTTAGCGTGACCTGACCCGCCGCTGTATCCGAAGCGCAGGAAATCGCCATCAGGTCGGCCGAGCCCCAGCCGCGCAGGAACTGCAGTTTCGGTGCCCAGGTCGGCGGCTCGGTCAGACGGGCGGCGGCATGGGCCACGGCCCAGACCCGGTCGAAGGGAAAGGCCGCGCCTTCGGTCAGCACAGCCTCCGCCACGGTCTCATAGCCCGCGGACTTGATCGGGTGGCGCACCAGTTGCGCGATGTGCCCCCCGACAAGCCGTGTCACTTCTTGCCCTTCTTCGGTGCCGGGGCAGGGGGTGTCACAGCCTTGGTCTTGGCTTCGGCCTTCGCGGCCTTGGCCGCGCGGATGTTGCCGAAGATGTCGGGGCGTTTGCCGTGGCTCCACATGATGAGATATTGCTGGATGAAGGTGATCGTGTTGTTGGTGATCCAGTAGACCACCAGCCCGCTGGCGAAACCGCCCAGCATGAACATGAAGACCCAGGGCATCCAGGCGAAGATCTGCTGCTGGACCGGATCGGTGGGCGCCGGGTTCAGCTTTTGCTGTGCCCACATGGTGATGCCCAGAAGGATCGGCAGCACCCCGATGAAGATCAGGTGCAGCACGGTCCCCGGCATCGGCGCATCCCAGGGCAGCAGGCCGAAGGCGTTGAACAGCGAGGACGGATCGGGCGCGGACAGGTCCTTGAGCCAGCCGAAGAACGGCGCGTGGCGCAATTCGATGGTGACGAAGATCACCTTGTAGAGCGCGAAGAAGATCGGGATCTGGATCAGGATCGGCAGGCAGCCCGCGGCCGGGTTCACCTTCTTGTCGCGGTAAAGCTGCATCATCTCGCGTTGCAGCTTCTGCTTGTCCTCACCCGCGCGTTCCTTCAGCGCCTCCATCTCGGGCTGCAGCTCCTTCATCCGCGCCATCGAGACGTAGGATTTGTAGGCCAGTGGCAGCACCAGGAATTTCAGGAAGAAGGTCAAACCGATGATCGCCCAGCCCATGTTGCCGATTTGGGCGTTCAGCCAGTGCAGGACGGCAAAGATCGGCTTCGTCAGGAAGTAGAACCAGCCCCAGTCGATGGAATCGATGAAGCCCGGGATGCCGCCTTCGTTTTCATAGGCGCGGATCGTGGCCCATTCCTTGGCGCCGGCGAAAAGGCGGATGGTCGAGACCGTCTCGGCCCCGGCGGCAAGGCTGACGGCGGCGGGGCGCACGTCGGCAAGATATTCATTCCGGGCCGGGTCGTATTTCAGGACCTGCTTGTAGGGCTGGCCCTGCTGGGGAATCAGGGTGGTCATCCAGTAGTGGTCGGTGAACCCCACCCATCCGTCCGTCGTCGCCTCGATCACCTCGGCGGGCATGCCTTCGGTGGGCACAACCTCGAATTCGGTCAGGTCGGCATAGTCGGTCTCGGTCAACTCGCCATCAGCGCGCTGGATCGCGCCCTCGTGGACGACGAAGATGTTCTGCAACTGGGGCAGGCCCTGGCGGGCGATCAGGCCATAGGGCTGCAGCGTCACCGCCGTGGCCGAGCCGTTCTGGACGCGGTCGGTGACCGTGAACATGAAGTCTTCGTCCACCGCGATTTCGCGGGTGAAGGTCAGGCCCTTGGTATTGGTCCAGCGCAGTGTGACCGGCTGGTCGGGCGCAAGGGTGGTGCCACTTGCAAGCTGCCATTCCGTCATCGGTCCAGGGACGTCTGCGGCCTCAAGACCGGTGCCATGGGACCAGCCGAACAGCGCGAAGTAGGGCAGCGCCTCACCGGCGGGCGACAGCAGGCGGACAACCTGCGACTGCGGTTCGATGGTCTCGCGGTAGCCCTTCAGCGACAGGTCGTCGATCCGGCCGCCAAGCAGCGAAATCGACCCCAGTAGCTTTGGCGTGTCGATGGTCAGTCTCGGCGCTTCGGGCACCGGGGTTGCCTCGGTCTGAGCCGTGGCCGCTGTGGGTTCGGCCGGAGTGACGGTGGCATCGGTGGTCGCCCCTGTGACGGTCTCGGTCGCCGGGGTCACCGGCGGTTCGGGCGGTGGGAACAGCACGAACCAGACGATCATCACCGCCGCGCTTAGAACCATCGCCAGGATCAGGTTCTTGTTGTTCTGCTCTTCCATCTGCCCGCCACCATGCCGATCATCGGATCAGCGGTGCTTCAACGACAGCCCTTGGCAAAGGTCAAGCAGTTTCGCCCGCGACGGCAGGGCCTGCCGATCAATTCTGAGACTTCGCGGGCCTGTCCCAACCCCGCGGCCTCAGCCCTTGCGCTCCAGCCGGTAGCTGCCCTCGGGCAGGTTCAGCGCAGCCGCCAGGTCGCGCAGCTGGGTCAGGGACAGGGTGATCCGCAGCACCTCATCCGTTTGCGGATCGGCCTGTTCGACCGTCACGCAATCCTCGAAGGCGTTGATCACGATGTCTTCCATCAAGGGCAGGTCACCGCCCTCGTCGACAAGGGTGATTACGGTGGCGTCGAATTCGTGCTCGATGGTGAACATGGGGGCAGGCTACCCGCGCGGGTCCGGTTCGGCAATGTCAAAGGCGGGATGACAGCTTGGTGAGCCGCCCTTTCCCTTCCCCTGCGATTTGCTACCCTTCGCGCATCCCATCGAGGTCCCTGATGCGCCATCCCCTGATCCTTGTCCGGACCTTCGTCCTGGCCCTTGCGCTGGGCGGCTGCGTCGCGCCCTCTCCCGCCCCGCCGCCGGTCGCCCCGCCGGCCCCGGATGGGCGGGTCCAGCCTGCCCGGGTCGCCGCCGAGACCTTCCTTTCGGTCGTGGCCAGGGTCGAGCCGGTGGCGGAAAGCTATTGCCGCAGCCGGGCTGTTGCGAAGAACTGCGATTTCCGCATCGTCGTCGATGACCGCCCCGGCCAGCCGCCGAATGCGTTCCAGACGCTCGACCGGTTCAACCGTCCGGTGATCGGTTTCACGCTGGCCCTGATCGCGGACGCCCGCAACGCCGATGAACTGGCCTTCGTCCTGGGCCATGAGGCCGCGCACCACATTTCCGGTCACATCCCGAAACGGCAGGACCAGGCGCTGTCGGGCGCACTCCTGGCCGGGGTGCTGGCCCAGGCAAGCGGCCTTTCCCCCGAGGAGGTCCGCGCCGCGCAGAACATCGGGGCGGAAGTCGCGGCGCGTAGCTACTCGCGCGAGTTCGAGCTGGAGGCGGATGCCCTGGGGGCCGAGATTGCCTTCCGGGCTGGCTATGATCCGGTGCGGGGCAGTGGTTTCTTCGACCGTTTGCCGGACCCGGGCGACAGGTTCCTGGGCAGCCATCCCCCGAACGCCGAACGCAAGGCGCTTGTCGCCGCCACGATGCGTCGCCTGCGCGGGTTTTGATCTGCGTCAAGGCATCCCGGTCGCGCCTTGCGCAGCATGGGCGCAAGACCGGAGGGAATGACATGATCGGATATCCAGAGGCGCCGAAGGCCTGGTGGCTTACGCGCGGGATGGCGCGGATTTCCGGGGTCAACCTGCCACGCGCGGTGGTCGAGGGCTGGCTGCAGCGGGGTGAGTTGGAAGAACTGATCGCCCGCTGCGCGGCCTGTCGACAAAGCGAGGTGTGCGAGACCTGGCTGGTCCAGTCTGGCACAGCGCTGGCGATGCCGGACTTCTGTCCGAACAAGCCGGGGATCGAAGCTCTCGGCTGAATGCTGCCCGTCCTTCGGGCACCGGGGCGGCGGCCCATCCCCTCTGGCTTGCCGCCCCGTCTTTCTTTACCACGGCGCCATGATCGTCCTGGAAGACATCCTGCGCGACCGCGGCTCGCGCTATGCCGCCGCCGTGGGGACGGTGCGCAGCAAGGCCGAGATCGACGCTTTCCTTGCCAGCCTGCGCCAGCGCCGCAAGTTCGACAAGGCGACGCATCACAGCTGGGCGGCGCTTCTGGCGGACGGCGGGCCGCTGAAGAACGACGACGGCGAAGCCGGGGCGGGAGCTGTCATCCTGAAGATGCTGGAGCGGGAAGCCCGACCGGACACGATCGTCGTGGTCACCCGCTGGTATGGCGGCACGCATCTTGGCGGCGACCGGTTTGCCCATATCGTCACCTGCACCCGTGCGGCGCTGGCTGCCCTGCGCGCCTCTGGCCCCTAGGTCGTATTCGTGAAGTTGAATGAAAATGTTGGTCTGCGATTGGCAGACCTGCTAGCCTTCGGTCACGGGCCGTCAGAGCCCGGCGAACGAGGGAACGGACATGAATATCTCACGCGGTTTCATAGTGATGGGTGCGGTCTATCTGGTCGTTGGTATCGTTTTTGGGTCTTACATGGGCGGCAGCGGCGATCATTCTCTTGCGCCCGTCCATGCGCATATCAACCTTCTGGGCTTCACGCTGATGACCGTCTTCGGCTTCGGCTACCGGATGATCCCGGGGCTTGGCGACGGCACCTTGCCCAAGGTGCACTTCTGGCTGCACCAGATCGGTGCATTCGGGCTGTTGCTTGGGCTGTTCCTGATGATGTCCGGCCGGGTGGCCGATACAACCATCGGCCCGATCTTCCCGGTGCTGGAGGGCGCGATCCTGCTGGGGGCGGTCCTCTGGCTGGTGGGCGTCGTCCGCCGCGCCTGACGACCCGGCCCCGGAGACTTGGCGCAAGCGGCCTCCGGGGCTAACCTTCCGGAAAACGGGGGGACACATGCTTCACGCGCTGCAGGCCGAGGCACGGCGGCTGGCCAATACGGTGATCTGGTCCTGGGACGGCTTCCGCGCCGCCTGGGCCACGGAAAAGACGCTGCGGCAATGGACCCTGGCGAACGTCCTGTCAGCCGCGCTGGCGTTCTGGCTGGACCTTGCACCAGGGGAACGGGCGCTGATCCTGGCGCTGGGCCTGCTGGTCCTGGCGGCCGAGCTGATCAACACCGCGATCGAGGAAGTGGTGGACCACATCTCTCCCAATCCCGATCCGCGGGCGAAGAAGGCTAAGGACTGTGGCTCGGCCTGCGTGGCGCTGGCGGCGATTGCGGCGGGGGTGGCCTGGATTGTGGTGCTGGTGGGGTAATCAGGGCAGCGGCTGCAACTCGACGATTTCGTATAACAAGTCCTCCACCGGCGCCTCGCGTTCCACCTTGCAGGCCCCGCGATCCGAGACCTCGGAAAAGAGCGTGTTCTTGAGCCCGCTTTCCGACGGAGCAACCCAGACCGAATCCACCAGGCAGGTGTTCACGCCCCACTCGTGTTCGGCACATATTGCGTCCACAATCCGGACGGCGCGGACATAGGGGCAGAGATAGACCTCATCCAGCTTTTCGTCACGGTAGGCCGGGGCCGTCCCTGCTGCCATCCGTTCGCGCAGGGCGGCGTACCGGGCCTTGGCCTCAAGCACGATCTGGCCCACCTGGATTTCCTGATAGTTGGCGTAGATCGCGGCATTTGTCAGAGCGGACAGTGCCCAGCGGTCTGTCTGCATTGGGTCGGTGCTGGGGCCTAGAACATGTTTGGCCGCAAAGTCGAGCGCCGCGGCACTGCGGGGCGCAAGCTCGACCAGCCTTCTGGAGCGGACATCCAGGTCTGTCATGCGCCACTTCCGCAGGTCGGCCAATTGGCTTGCGATTTCCTTGCGCTCGGCTTCCGTCGGGTCGGGAATGTGCAGCACTTGCCCTTCGACGAACAGGTCTTCGATTTCGTAAAGTTCGGCCAACTCGACCAGGGTCTTGGGATCGCCCGGGTCGCGATCCGCAGCAAGGGTGGCAGCGGCTATGTCCTGATCCAGGGCCGTCGCAAACCCTGCCTTGTCCGGCATGTCACCCATGCGAAGCAGGTCCTTGTTCGGCGCAAGGATCGGGTAGACCGACATCCTGCCCTCTGCCTTCAGACGGTCGCTAAGCAGGGCCACGGCGTTCTGGGGAAGCAGGTGTTCGCGGGCCAGGCCCATGAGCTCACGTTCGAGGTATTTCTTGTCGGCCAGGGGCTCCACGACCAGAATGGCCTTGTCCTTCATTTCCCCCCAGACCCGGCCGCGCAGGATTGCCTGAGCAAGGCAGATGTCAGGACTATAGTCAGACACATCCGCGACCTGACCGGCAAAGTAGCTGCAAAGCGCCTGCATCAGTTCCACCGAGCCACCCCAGGCAGGTGTCAGATTGCTGGCGGCCAGGACAAGGCTGTGGCGGTTCGGGTCCACTGCCATGATCCGCTCAAGCTCGACAAGCGAAGCCTCGCCCCTGCCGGTCACGACGCTAAGCAGAATAACGGCATCCGATGCGGGCAGAAAACGGGGATCGATACGGGTCGCCCGTTCGGCCAGTGACAGGCCCTCCCCATACATCCGATCTGCTTCTTCCAGAAGCGGCTGCCAAGTGTGACGCCGGACGCGTTCTCCCCTGATCTTTGAGGCCCCCCAGTACAGAGACCAGGCTCGCGCAGTGAGCGCGGTCGCATTGTCCGGCGCTGCGGCGACCCAGGACCGGGTAAAGTTCACAGTGTCCGGGTCTGTCGCGGCCAGTGCCCAGACAAGATCGCGCTGGGCTGTCCGGTCCGGTGCGTCCTTGATCTGGGCTTCTACGGCCGCAAAGTCACCTGCATGGGCTGCCTTGAGCAGGGTCTCGATGGGATCGGCCTGGGCCAAACGGACGGGGGAAAGCAACGCGATGATCAGAAAGATATGCCGGAACAAAACGGGCCTCTCCGCAGGTGCAAAGTCAAAATTGCGCACCGCCAGTGTTGTCCACAGTCAACCGGAAGTATAGCGGATTTCCGTTGGATCAGTCGCAAGCGGGCGCTTGGGGCCGCTATGGCTCCTCCCTCGACGGGCCAGGGATTGCTCGCCCGGGTTGTTCTGGTGGCCTAAGGCCGGTCGCAGATTCCTTCGTCGTCGCGCCAATGATTGCAGTCGACGCCAAAGCCCGAGACGAAGGTGAAATCCGACTGCGTCATGTCATTGCCAATGCTTTTCGCGCAGCCCGGCCCGCCCCAGATCGACCCGCCCAGATGAAATGTGACCGAGCTCTTGTTCGGCGCCTGGACGCAGCAGACCTCGTGGATCGCTTCGCGAAAAAGCGAGCGGGGCGGCTCATACAGCCGGATACCCTCCCACGCCATTCTTGCCCCACGTCGGGCCGAAGTCATGTCGGCGCATTGCAACGGCAGGGCTCCGTCAAAACGATGGTCGGCCCAGACGATGTCCAGGCATTCATCCAACTCGGCGCGCGCACGTTCGCGGCACTTGTCGGCGTTGGCCTTGTTCTTGCACGGTCCTTGACCGGTCAGGTAAGCCAGCACGACCGCAGGCTTGCCGGAGGTCTGCACTTCGATGCTCGCCCTGCAACTGCGCAGGATGTCGGATGTTGCAGGAGCGACGTGGGCCGCAGCCAGAAGGGCGGCAATGACAAACGGGCGGCGCATGGCGACCTCGCATGGGATTGAATGACTTCAGGCAATGCGCAAGCCTACCACAGGTGGCGCGTCACGTCATCCTTGTCCGGTCTTAGACCAGCCGCCCCCACAGATCATACTCACCAGCCTCGTCCACCTCGACCGTCACGATGTCCCCCGGCTTCAGCGCCTCGAAGCCCTCGTCAATGAACAGGTTGCCGTCGATCTCGGGCGCATCGGCCTTGGTGCGGCAGGTCGCGCCGTCCTCGTCAACCTCGTCGACGATGACTTCCAGCACTTTTCCAACCTTTGCGGCCAGTTTCGCCTCGGAAATCGCCTGGGCTTTTTCCATAAAGCGATCGAACCGGTCCTGCTTCACCTCTGCGGGCACATGGTCGGGCAGGTCGTTCGACCGGGCCCCGGCAACATTTTCGTACTGGAAGCAGCCGACCCGATCCAGCTGCGCTTCGTCCAGCCAGTCGAGCAGGGTCTGGAACTCGGCCTCCGTCTCGCCCGGGTAGCCGACGATGAAGGTGGACCGCAGGGTCAGGTCGGGGGCAATGGCGCGCCAGGCGGCGATCTCGTCCAGGGTGCGCGCGGCGGCGGCGGGCCGGGCCATCCGCTTCAGCACCTCGGGGTGGGCGTGCTGGAAGGGGATGTCGAGGTAGGGCAGCACCAGCCCTTCGGCCATCAGCGGGATCAGGTCGCGGACATGGGGGTAGGGGTAGACGTAGTGCAGCCGCACCCAGGCCCCCAGCTTGCCCATCTCGCGCGCCAGGTCGGTGATATGGGCGCGCACCTCGCCACCCTTCCAGGGTGACAGGTCATGCTTGCGGTCGACCCCATAGGCCGAAGTGTCCTGGCTGATGACCAGAAGCTCCTTCACCCCCGCCTCGACCAGCTTTTCCGCCTCACGCAGGACGGCATGGGCGGGGCGGGACACCAGTCGCCCGCGCATGTCGGGGATGATGCAGAACTTGCACTTGTGATTGCAGCCTTCGGAAATCTTCAGATAGCTGTAGTGCCGCGGCGTCAGGGAAACCCCTGTCGCGGGCAAAAGGTCGATGAACGGGTCGGGCGCGGGCGGCACGGCACCATGGACCGCATCCAGCACAGCCTCGTATTGGTGCGGGCCGGTCACCGCCAGCACCTTCGGATGCGCGCCGGTGATGTACTCCGGTTCCGCCCCAAGGCAGCCGGTTACAATCACCCGGCCGTTTTCCTGCAAGGCCTCGCCAATCGCTTCCAGGCTTTCCGCCTTGGCCGAATCCAGAAACCCGCAGGTGTTCACGATCACCGCATCCGCGCCCTTGTAGTCCGGGCTGATCGCATAGCCCTCTGCGCGAAGGCGGGTCAGGATGCGTTCGCTGTCCACCAGCGCCTTGGGGCAGCCCAGCGAGACCATGCCGATGGTCGGTTGCCCCTCTCTCCGGGTGTCGGGGACAAGGGCGCGGGCAAGGTCGGGGCGAAGGATCGGCGGGTTCTCGGACATGGGCGCCCTATACTCCGCGCCGTTCCGTCTGGAAAGCCCAACGCGGCAAGGGCCTCTCGGCCATTTGATGCCAGTCGGGCGGCCCTGACTTGGCAATCCGGCGCCGTGGGACGTAAACTTCGGCAAAACAAGAAAATCCGAGGAGTTGAGCATGCGCTGGATCATCCGGGTCGGGATTGCTTTGGCGGTGGTGGTCGTGCTGGCCTTCGGACTGCTGGCCACCGTTCCGTCCGAACGCATCGCGCAGGCGGTCTCGGGCCAGTTCGAGGCGATGACTGGCCGCAAGCTGGACGTGCTGGGCGAGATCAAGCCCCGGCTCTGGCCGAGCCTTGGGGTAACCACTGGCCCGGTCAGCATCGAGAATGCCGACTGGGCAGAGAGCGACCAACCCCTGTTCCGCGCCGAAGGCCTGTCGATCGACGTCAATCTGGGGGCGCTTCTGGGCGGCGAGGTGAAGATCCTTGGCCTGACTGCCGACCGGCCCGAAATCAATCTTGAACGCGCCGCCGATGGCCAGGCGAACTGGGTCTTCGCGGCAGGCAGCACGGGTGAGGCTGGCGGCGCAGGCGCCGTTCCTCCCCCCGCCACCGGCTTCACCCTGGACGAAGGCTCGATCACTGGTGGTCGAATCCAGTTCATCGACCGCCAGACCGGACGCAGCATCGCGCTGGATGAGGTGAACGCCAGCCTGTCGATCCCCGATTTCTCGGGCCCCTTCACCCTGGCTGCGACGGCCCTGTCCAGCGGGCAGCAGGTAGCGGTCGACCTGTCGGGCGAGGTGTTCTCGGCCTTCGCCATGGGTCGCGTCGTGCCGGTCAAGGCCAGTCTGGTGGCGGGTAGCAGCAAGCTGGGCTTTGAGGGTCGCGGCGGCTATGCGCCCTTTGCCGCCGAGGGGGCGCTTGTGGCCGACCTGTCCGACCTGCCCGCGCTGGGGTCGCTCATCGGCAGCGATCTTGCCCGGCCCAACCCTGGACTTGGGCATGACCGGCTGCAGATCAGCGGGCAGCTGACGCTGGACGGAACGGGTGCCGCCTTCCTCCGCGGGGCCGAGATCGTTGCGGACACCAACCAGATCAAGGGGGACCTCGACCTAACCCCCGGCGAGGCGCGCCCCCGGCTGAAGGCCCAGCTGGCCGCCGGTCCGATCTCCATCGGGACCGGACCTGCCGGCGAGATGGGCGGTGGCGAGGCCGGGGGGATGCAGGCCGAAGGCTGGCCCGAGGGCGAGATCGACGTCTCGGCCCTTGGCGTGATGGATGCCGAGATCGCACTGGCGGCGCCCTCGGTCGACCTTGGGGTCCTGAAACTGGGTCAGACCCGGGTGCTGATCACCGTCGACCGCGCGCGGGCGGTGACCGAAATCCGCGAGATGCAGGCCTATGGTGGCCAGATCAGCGGTGACTTCGTGACCAACGGGCGGGGTGGCCTGTCGGTCGGCGGACGTCTGTCGTTCGCGGGCCTGCAGACCGAACCGCTGTTCACCGATCTTGCCGGCTGGGACCGTCTGGTGTCGACCGGCGATTTCGAGCTGGAGTTTCTGGGCGTCGGCAATTCGGTCGCGGCGATCATGCAAAGCCTGAAAGGTCAGGGAAACCTTGAACTTGGCAAGGGGGAGCTTCGGGGGCTCGACATCGGTGGCATGCTGCGGACGCTGGACCCGGGCTATGTCGGTGAGGGGCAGAAGACGATCTTCGACGGACTGGCCGGGACATTCTCGATTGCCGACGGGGTCCTGTCGAACAGCGATCTGAAACTGGTGGCACCCTATCTGACCGCTTCGGGCGCGGGCGAGATCGGTCTTGGGGCACGAACGCTCGACTATCGCATCCGCCCGACGGCCCTTGCGGCAGAAGACGGGACCGGAGGGGTGATGGTGCCGCTGTTGATCACCGGGCCCTGGGCCAAGCCGCGGTTCCGTCTGGACCTTGAATCCATCGCGCGGGAAAAGATGGAAGCCGAGGCGAAGGCGGTGGCAGAGCGGTTGGAGGCCGAAGCCAAGGCCGCCGAAGCTGCCGCGAAGGCGGAACTGGAGCAGCGGCTGAGGGAGGAGCTTGGCGTCGAGGTCGCCCCCGACGAGTCGCTCGGCGAAGCGGCCGAACGCGGCGCACGCGAGGCACTGGAGGACGAGGCGCGCAAGGCGCTGGACGAAATCCTCGGTGGGAACTGAGGCCCGGCCCGGCATTGTGATGGGCACAAGTTTTGATCAAAAGCTTGTTGATGGTTCGGCCAACCCGTGTTGAGACTGCTTCAGTCTTGGCACAGGAGGCGGACCGATGCGGGTCTTCATCAACGGGTTCGGGCGGATCGGCAGGTCGGTTCTCCGGGCCTACCTGCTGACCCCCGAAAAATGGCCGGGGCTGGAGATCGTCGGGATCAACGACATCGCGGCACCCGAGATGTGCGCCTATCTGTTCGAATACGACTCGGTCTTCGGGCCGTGGCGGGGGACGGTCGGCTTGCAGGACAGCGGGCTGGTGGTGGATGGCCGGTGTCTGCCGCTGCATCGGACGCCCGACTTGTCGACGCTGGACTTGCAGGGTGTCGATCTGGTGATGGAATGCACCGGCCGGGCCGAGGCGCCGGAGGTGGCAGGGCGGGGGCTGCGGGCCGGGGCGGGACGGGTGCTGATCTCAGGGCCGTCCGGGGCGGCGGAAGCGACAGTGGTGCTGGGGGCGAATGACGGGGTGCTGGACGGGCAGAGGATCGTCTCGAACGCCTCCTGCACGACGAATGCGCTGGCCCCGCTGGCGAAGCTGATTCATCAGAACTGGGGGATCGTGACGGGGTCAATGACGACGGTCCACTGCTACACCGGCAGCCAGCCGACGGTGGATGCGCCTGCCGCCGACTACCCGCGCAGCCGGGCGGCGGCTTTGTCGATGGTGCCCACGACGACCTCGGCGGCGCGGCTATTGGACGGGGTGCTGCCCGAGATCGCGGGGCGGATCGTGGCGCAGGCGGTGCGGGTGCCGGTCGCCAGCGTGTCCTGTGTGGATTTCCATCTGGTGACGGAAAAACGGCCCTCGGTGGAGGAGGTCAATGCAGCCTTCCGGGCGGCCGGGGGGGTGATCGGGGCGACGGACCGGCCGCTTGTCTCGACAGACCTGCGGGCGCGGGCGGAGTCGGTGGTGATGGCCTGCCCGGAGACGAAGGTCTCGGCAGGCGGGATGCTGCGGGTCTTCGGGTGGTACGACAACGAGTGGGGGTTTTCCAACCGGATGCTCGACATGGCGCTGCTGATGGGGTGAGTGTCAACGGTGGACAAACGCCGGGATTCCTGTGATTTCAACAGGTTGGGCGCGGGCGTTAGGGATTTGGAAAGGTTTGCCTTCCGGGGCTTCCGGACGGCTCGTCGGGGACTTCGCCCTCCTCGCAGGCATCCTCCAACGAGGAGACGAAGTCGAACGAGGAGGCGTCAGATGGGCTTAGTGAACAGGATCCACTCCCGCGCGTCAACCTGCCAGTCTTCCTTGACGACGGGGCGGCGGGCGATCTCGGTAAACCCCTTTGCGCGGTACAGGCGCAGCGCGTCCTGATGGGTGTCCTCGGCGATCAGGCTGATGGTGGTGCGGCCCATGTGACGAGTCACCTCCTCGGCCTTTGCCAATAGCGCGGACCCAAGCCCCTTGCCGCGATACTGGGGATAGGTCGCCAGCACGTTCAGATACCACGCACCCGGCGCAAGGTTCTCCAACTCGATCAGCGGCACGAACAGGGGTTGGGTGTCGGGCTCGATGGGTTCGGGCTCCAGCGCAGCGGGGTAGCCCAGCAGGCAGGCGGCGACCTGGCCGTCGACTTCGGCCAGCCAGGCGTTGCGGTAGGAGAAATTCCCCGTCTCGCGCGCGGCCCTTTCGCGACCAAGCGCCATCGGGTCGCCGTCAGGACCGACCGACTTCTTCCAGAAATGCAGCGGCAGGTCGTCGGCGGCCATGTTGATGAAACGGACCAGATGGTCAGCGTCACTGGGTTTGGCGTCACGGATCAGCATCGGTTGCACCTCCTGTCAGGCCAAGGGTGAACCAGACCGGGCATCGCCTTGCAAGGCGGAAACCGACGGGAAATGGCGCGTACCGGCCTTGCGTGATCGGGAGCGGGAACCTACCAAAGGCCGATGACAGGGAGAACCGCCATGACCGACACCGTTTTCCGCTTTCCCGCCCCCGGCCCCGAGCCGATGGTGACCGACCTTGAAGGCTGGGTGAAGACCGAAGGCACACCCTCGATGAAGACCTGGGTCCAGCATACCAGTGCAGATGGCAGCGTCATCAGCGGGACCTGGGAGGCGACTGTGGGGTCGTGGCACGCATCCTACAAGTTCTACGAATTCGTCCACCTGATCGACGGCCAGATCACCATCACCCCGGACGGTGGCAGCCCGGTGACCCTGCGACCGGGCGATGCCTTCGTGGTGGAGCCGACCTTCAAGGGGACCTGGAAGATCGAGGCTCCGGTCCGGAAGCATTTCTGCATCAAGCTGAAGTAGGCCTTGCGGACCTGCTGTCGGGGAAGGTGACCGTTTGCAGGAAGGAACTGCCCGATCCCGGTGGGGGCAGGCATAGCCTGCTGAAGTCACTGCAAAACAAGGCCCGCGCTGGTGCGAAGCATGCTATGTAGGTCCCATCAGTCACGGATGAGTCGAGGGACCGACATGCTGTCACGCTCTGCCCCTTCAGTTTCTCTGCGCGGTCTGCTGGTCGCTGTAATCCTGATCGCCTTTCAAGCGCTTGCGGCACCGCCTGTGGCCGCGCAGGCCACCGAGCGGGCCGAGCCGGTCACGGGACCGGGGGTGGTGACGATCGGCAACATCGCCGCAAACACCCGGGTCAACGTCCGGGCCGGTCCGACGGCGCTGTTTCCCGTGGTTGGGACGCTGTCATTCGGAACCCGGGTGAACAAGGGCGTGTGTGTCGGTGGCGGCAGTGCGCGGTGGTGCGAAGTCACCACGATGGACGGCAGGATTTCCGGCTATGTCTCGGGTCGCTTTCTGGTCGAGGGTGCGGCCCCGCCGCCCGACGATGGCCTGACCGGCGGACCGGATTACTGGAAGGTGCGTGGTCTGGCGTCGAACGAACGGCTGGGCGTGCGCCTGGAGCCTAAATCCGGATCCGCGGTTCTGGCGACGCTGCGCAATGGCGAGATCGTCCGCAATCTGGGTTGCCGGATGACCGGATCGACCCGGTGGTGCCGGATCCGGTCGACCACGGGGATGGACGTGACCGGCTGGGTGGCGGGGCGCTATCTGACGGAATCCGCGAGACCTCCGGTCACGCCGCCACCAATCCCGGATGACGGGGGCCCCGATTTCTATGTCGTGCGGGGCCTGACGGCAGGCGACACGCTGAACGTGCGGACCCGGCCATCGACGCAGGGCGAAGTGATTGCCCGTCTGGCGCAGGGGGCCAGGGTGCGGAACCTGGGGTGCGAGACCTCGGGGCAGACGCGGTGGTGCAAGATCCAGACAACGGGCGGCGTCCAGGTCACCGGCTGGGTCAACGGGCGCTATCTGCGCGAGGGCTGACGCTTCGCATTTGGCCGGGGCGTGAGCCTGCTGCGCTTCGGTCTCAATCCAGCCCGTCGTCGGGGATGTTCAGCACGGTCCCGCAGGCCTTGCAGTGGACGGCGTCGTGGTCATGCCGGCGCAACCCGCAGGTCGGGCAGGGGAAATGCGCCTTGGGCGGGCGCAGGACGACCTGAACCAGCCGCAGGAACAGGCTGATGCCGAAGATCATGATGGTGACGGCAATCAGCTTGCCGCTGGTGCCGACCAGCGTGATATCCCCGAAGCCGGTCGTGGTCAGGGTGGTCACGGTGAAATACAGCGCATCGACGTAGTTGGTGATCTTGTCATTCACCTGGCCTTGCGTCTGGTAGACCAGCGAGGTCATCGCGAAGATGAAGATCACAAGATTAAGCGCGGCGCGGATCGTGGTTTCGTTGCGGCGGAATCCGGGAATGTCGTCGCGCAGTTGGGCCAGCGTCTGCGGCGAGTGGACCACCCGGTAAAGCCGCAGGACGCGCAGGAACGCGAGCCCCTCGCCCCAGATCGGGACGAGGAGCGAGACGATGACCAGAATGTCCGCGATGCCCCAGAAGCTGAGAAAGTCCTTCAGCGGGCGGCGCGAGATCCAGAGCCGCGCCATGAAATCGGCCAGGAAGACGAGACCGATACCAATGTCGATCCGGATGTGGTGCGGCCCGCGTTCGAGGAAAGAGGAAGCGACAAGCCAGGCGACGGTCAGCAGGTCAAAGGCGAGGAGGCCATAGCGGAAGCGGTCTCCGGTCGGGCCAGCGCCTTCGTACAGCGCGCGGAGGCGGGAGCGGAGGGTTGTGTCGGTCATGCGGGTCCTGCCTGGGGCGCTTGGGCCGAGAGTAGCCGGGCCGGGGCAGGCTGTCAGGGGGGAAAGCGGGGGCGGCCCTACCGGTCATGGAAGGGCCGCGCCTTGTGTCAATGGTCGGCCTGCGCAGCGGCGGCCTTGATCGCGTCGGTCTGATCTTCGGTGCCGTTGAAGAAGGCGTTCAGGATCACGGCGGTGATCGAGGCGAGGAGGATGCCGCTTTCGATCAGCGGGTGGATGTCGTGCGGCATCCACTGCTTGAAGTTGGGGGCCACCAGCGGGATCATCCCCATTCCGACCGAGACCGCGACGATGAACAGGTTGTTGCGGTTCCTGGCAAAGTCGACGCCCGCAAGGATGCGGATGCCGGTGGCGGCAACCATGCCGAACATCACGAGGCCCGCGCCGCCGAGGACCATGGTGGGTACGGATTCAACCAGTGCGCCCATCTTGGGGACGAGGCCGAGGACGATCAGGATGATGCCCCCCGCGACGCAGACAAAGCGCGAGCGGACTCCGGTCACCCCGACGAGGCCGACGTTCTGGCTGAAGGACGTGTAGGGGAAGGTGTTGAAGATCCCGCCAATCAGGGTGCCAAGGCCGTCGGTCCGCAGGCCCGAGGAGAGCATCGGTTGCGTGACGGGCTTGCCGGTCATGTCGCCCAAGGCCAGGAACATGCCGGTGGATTCGATCATCACCACGATCATGACGAGGGTCATGGTCACGATCATCACCAGGTCAAAGGTCGGCGTTCCGAAATGGAAGGGTGTGATCAGGCCGAACCACGAGGCATCGGCGACCTTGTCGAAGGTCATCTTGCCCAGCGCCACGGCGATGACGGCGCCGATGATGATGCCGAGAAGGACCGAGATGTTGGCGACGAAGCCCTTGGCGAAACGGGCGATCATGAGGATGGACACCAGCACGATGGCCGAGATAGCCACATTGCCCAAGGGCGCGTAGGCCGGGTTCATCATCGTCGGGGCCGGGGCGAACTTCGCGGGAAGCTCAGGCAAGCCGGTCACGGTGCCTGCGGCGGCGCCTTCGGTCACGGCTTTCAGCCAATCGGCATGGGCCGGGTCGATGATCGATGGGGCGGTCGGGCCGACGGGGTTGCCGAAGATCCAGTTGATTCCGATCCGCATCAGGCTGACGCCGATGACGAGGATGATCGTGCCGGTCACCACGGGCGGGAAGAAGCGCAGCATCCGGCTGACCAGCGGCGCGATGATGATCGAGATGATCCCGGCGGCGATGATCGCGCCGAAGATCGCGCGGGCGCCTTCCGGGCCGGGGTTGGCGTTGGCCATCGCGACCATCGGGCCGACGGCGGCGAAGGTCACGCCCATCATCACCGGCAGTTTGATCCCGAACCACTGGGTCGCGCCCATGGACTGGATCAGGGTGACAAGGCCGCAGACGAAGAGGTCGGCCGAGATCAGGAAGGCCACGTCGGCCGGTTCCAGTTTCAGCGCGCGGCCGACGATCAGGGGGACGGCGACGGCGCCGGCATACATGACGAGAACGTGCTGCAGGCCAAGCGTGAACAGCTTTGGCGGGGGCAGCATCTCGTCCACGGGGTGCGTGGTGGACATTCGGTTTCCTTTTCCCTTGGGGCTTGTTTGTATTCGCGCCGTCTGCACAAGGCCCCTGCCTGCGCTCCGGTTAGGCGCCCCCTTACGGGGCGAGGACCGTCCACGGTTCGGTGTAACGGTGTTCTTCCAGGTTCGGGGTCGGCCCGATACGGTCGACCACGGCAAAGATGCCGGGGGCGGAGAGCGGTGTCAGCACGCCGTGCCAGGTGCCGCGATGGAGGTTGATGCCCTGCGACCCGTTTGTCAGGAAAGCGCGCGGCTCTGCCTGCGGATCAGGCGCCACGATGACAAGGAAGGGGGCGTCCGTCATCGGCAGGAAGGCTTGCGAGCCTTCAGGGTGACGTTCGATCAGGTCGAAGCTGTAGGGGAGCGACCGGGGCCTTGCATTGAAGATCGAGATGCCTGCGCGGGCATCGCCGAAGTCGAGCCTTGCCCGGTCGTGATGGCGTTTGCACATCCCTTCGTTGATCAGGCGGTGGTCGCCGGTGGCCTCCAGCACATCGCCGAAGGGGGCGAAGGCTTCGGCGGTGAGGGGAAGGGGGCGCAGGGTTCTCATGGTGCTGCGCCCTGTGGCTGGCCATCATGGGGCTTCACGCCCCCCGGACCCCCCGTGGAGTATTCTGGACATGAGCAAGCCATCAGCGGACCGGTCCAAATGCGCCTGGGCCGCGGAGTTTGGCGTGGCGGTTGACGTCCTTGTAGAGGAGATAGCGGAAGCGGCCCGGACCGGCGGCATAGCAGGCCTGCGGGCAGTAGGCGCGCAGCCACATGAAATCGCCCGCCTCGACCTCGACCCAGTCCTGGTTCAGCTTGTAGACAGCCTTGCCCTCCAGCACATAAAGCCCGTGCTCCATGACATGGGTTTCCTCGAACGGGATCACGCCGCCGGGCTGGAAGGTGACGATATTGACATGCGCGTCGTGGCGGATGTCGTCGGGTTCGACAAAGCGGGTGGTGCCCCAACGGTCGTGGGTGTCCGGCATCCAGCGGATCGGCACGTCGCGTTCGTTGATGACGAAGGCTGCGGGGGCGGCGACCCCGGGGGCGGGTTCGTAGATCTTGCGCAGCCAGTGGAAGCGGGCGGGCCGGCTGCCTTCGGCGAGAAGCGTCCAGCGGGTGCCTGCGGGGAGATAGGCGTAGGAGCCTTCCTCCATCTCATACCCCGTTCCGTCGATGGTCAGGGTGGCGAGGCCGCAAGTGAAGAAAAGCCAATGTTCGGCACCTGTGTCCGGGTCGGGCGCGTCCGAGCCACCGCCGGGTTGGACCTCCATGACGTATTGGGAGAAGGTCTCGGCAAAGCCCGACATGGGCCGCGCGATCAGCCAGAGGCGGGTCTTCGTCCAGCCGGGCAGGTAGCTGGTGACGATGTCGGAAAAGCAGCCTTTCGGGATGAAGGCATAGGCGGTGGTGAAGACCGCACGCTGGGTCATCAGCGCGGTCTGCGGGGGCAGGCCGCCGGGGGGCGTGTAGTAGCCGGTCATGGCAATTGGTCCTTGAGACGCAGTTCGGCGATGCGCTCCACCTGTTTGCAGGCGGTGGCGAATTCGGTCGGGGTGTCGTTGGATATCCGGGTTTCAAAGGCCTGCAGGATCGAGGCCTTGCTGTTGTCGCGGACGGCGATGATGAAGGGGAAACCGTGCTTTGCCACATACTCCTCGTTCAGCCGCTGGAAGCGGCTTCGCTCCTCGTCTGTAAGTGCGTCGAGGGCAGCGGAGGCCTGTTCGGCGGTGGATTCAGGCGTCAGGCGTTTCGCGGTGGCGAGTTTCCCGGCGAGGTCTGGGTGGGCCTTTAGGACGTTGAGACGTTCCTCCGCGCTGGCGCTGCGGAACATGCGGGTCAGGGCATTGTGAAGGCCCGTGGCGCTGTCGTGGGCGGGGCCGAGTTCCAGGTCGAAGGCGCGTTCGGCGATCCAGGGGGAATGTTCGAAAATGGAACCGTACTTCTCGACGAAGCGGGTGCGCGGCATCTGGCTGGGTCGCTCGAACCTCTTGTGAGGGTGGGTTTTTTCCCAGTGCCGCGCAATGTCGATCCGGCGCGGGAACCAGACGCCGGTGTGGGATTTTGCATAGTCGAGGAAGCGCTTCAGCCCTGCGATCTTGCCGGGGCGGCCGATCAGGCGGCAGTGGAGGCCGATCGAAAACATCTTGGCTGCGCCTGCCTCGCCCTCGGCATAAAGCGTGTCGAAGCTGTCCTTGAGATATTGGAAGAACTGTTCCCCGGTGATGTAGCCCGGGGCGGTGGCAAAGCGCATGTCGTTTGCTTCCAGCGTGTAGGGGATCACCAGCTGGTCATAGTCGCCATATTCGCGCCAGTAGGGCAGGTCGTCGTCGTAGGTGTCGGAGATCCAGGCCAGTTTCCGGGTCTCGGCGGTGAGGCGCACTGTGTTCATGCTGCAGCGACCGGTGTACCAGCCTTGCGGCGGGGTCCCGACGACTTCCTCATGCAGGCGGAAGCTTTCTGCGATCTGGCGGGCTTCCTCTTCGGGGGTCATGTCGCGGTGATCGACCCATTTCAGGCCGTGGGAGGCGATCTCCCACCCGGCAGCCTTCATCGCGGCGACCTGTTCGGGGTTGCGGGCAAGGGCAGAGGTCACACCGTAGATCGTGACGGGGATGTCCATCCCGGTGAACAGCCGGTGCAGCCGCCAGAACCCGGCGCGGGCGCCGTAGTCGTAGATCGATTCCATGTTCCAGTGGCGTTGCCCCGGCCAGGGGGCGGCCCCTGCGATGTCGGACAGGAACGCCTCGGACTGGGCGTCACCGTGCAGGAGGTTGTTCTCGCCGCCCTCTTCATAGTTCAGGACGATGGACACGGCGATCTTCGCAGCCCCGGGCCAGCGGGCGTCGGGGGGATTGGGGCCGTGGCCACGGAAATCTCGGGGGTAGCGGTTCACGGGGTGCTCTCCTTTGTGGCGAGACTAGGGGAAGATCGCGGAAGATATTTTCAGGATTTCACGAAAGGTCATATGCGCACAACGCCGGGTCGCAGTGGCGCCGGTTTCGTGGTCAGATACCGGGCAAACGATGGAGGATGTGGCATGGGACGGCTGTCGACGCATGTGCTGGACACCGCGAAGGGCAAGCCCGCGGCGGGGGTGAAGATCATGCTGTACCGGATTTCCGGGCAGAGTCACCGGAAGGTGAAGGAGGTCGTGACCAACGCGGACGGGCGCACCGACGGGCCGCTTCTGGAAGGCGACACGCTGGAGGCGGGGACGTACGAGCTGGTCTTCTGCGCGGGCGACTATCTGCGGGTCAGTGGGCAGGCGGGCGAAGGTATTCTTTTCCTTGATGAAATCCCGATCCGCTTTGGAGTGCCGGACGCCAGCCAGCATTATCATGTGCCGCTTCTCATCTCGCCCTTCGGCTATTCGACCTACCGGGGGTCCTGACCGGTTAGGTTTTCCCCAAAAAGGTCTTGAAAGCGTCACTTGCGATTTCCGCCCGACCGGCATTATGTGGCGGCGTAAAATTTATTCGGCTCAAGGAGAACCGCATGTTTCGGATGAATAGTTTCATAGCAGCCCCTGCAATTGCTTTGTTGCTCAGCGGCACCGCCCATGCCGCGCTGACCGCGGATCAGGTCTGGCAGTCCTGGAAGGATGCTGGCGCGATGGTGGGTCTGACCATCTCGGCCGCGACCGAGAACAATTCCGGTGGTGTGTTGACGCTGAATGGCGTGTCGATCGCCCCGGAAGGCGTGGCGGGCCTGACGATTTCGGACATGACCCTGACCGAACAGTCGGACGGGTCGGTGGCGATTGTCCCGGGTGCGGACATCGGCGTGGCGATGACCGGCGATACCGAAGGCTCGGTCAAGCTGACGCATGACGGGCTGACCATCACCGCGCGGGAAGCCGATGGCGGCGTGGCCTATGACTATGCCGCGGCCAAGCTGGACGTGGTCTACGACAGCACCTATCCGGGCATGTCCTTCGACGGATCGGAAGCGCCCAAGGTCTCGTCCTCGGGCGATGTCAGCTTTGCCAACCTGTCGGGCACCTATTCCGACACCCCCGGCACCAACCGCACCTTCGGCTGGTCGCTGAAGGCCGACACTCTGGCCTATACGACCAATTCCGACGATCCGGGGATGGAGCTGAAGCAGACCTCGACCAGCACCACCCAGGGCATCGACCTGGCGCTGAGCTTTGCGCTGCCCACGACCATCGCACTGACCGCCATCGCCTCGCCCGCCGATTTCACCACGGCGCTGAACGAGGGGCTGGCTGTCACCATGTCGACCAAGCAGGGTGAATCTTCGGGCACCATGAAGCAGGAAAGCGCCTTCATGCCGATGGACCTGGTGATGAAGGCAGGTGGCGGCGAAGGCACGGCGGTGTTCAACAAGGACACCTTCTCGATCAAGTCGATGGCGGCCGGGCTGGAAATCGAATCCGCGGCGGGTGCGTTGCCGGTGCCGGTGAAGGTGACCAGCGGACCGCTGGAGTTTGGCCTGACCTCGCCGGTGATCGCGACCGAAGCGGCGGGCGACTATGGCTTTGTCCTGAAGCTGGCCGATTTCAGCATCAACGAGGAAGCCTGGGCGATGTTCGACCCGAACGCCGCCCTGCCGCGCGATGCGGCGCAGATCGCCATCGACATCTCTGGCAAGACCAAGATGGATCTGCCCGCACTGGTCGCGGCGGAAGAGACCGGGGTGCCCTATGTCCCGGCGCTGGAAAGCCTGAACATCACCGAACTGGGCCTGAAGGTCGCGGGCGCGGCGCTGGCCGGGACCGGGGCGTTCACCTTCGACAACTCGATGGGCATGCCGATGCCGCTGGGCGAGGCGAACGTGACCGTGACCGGCGCGAACGCGCTGATCGACGGGCTGATCGCGACGGGCCTGATGGCCGAGGAAGACGCCATGGGCGCGCGGATGATGATGGGCATGTTCATGGTGCCCGGCGCGAACGCGGACGAGCTGACCTCGAAGATCGAGGCCAAGGAAGGCATGCAGATCCTGGTGAACGGCCAGCCGCTGCCGATGTGATCCTGACCTTCGGGTCTGGAAAAGGGGGCGGGGCTTTGGTCCCGCCCTTTCCTGTTCGTAGGGTGGGCGGATCGCCCACCTTACGATTGCGCGATGCGCCGAAGGTCGTCGCGGATCTGGGCCGCCATGTAGTCGGTGAAAAGCTGGACCTTCGGGTCCTTCAGCCTGCGGTGCTGGCTGAGGGCAGAGAGCTGGATCGGCAGCGGCGGGGTCGCGGTGGCGACCGGGACAAGGCGGCCGTCGCGCAAGTAGTCGGCGACCTCGAACAGGGGTTTCAGCACGATCCCGCGCCCATCCAGCGCCCAGCCGGTCAGGACATCGCCGTCGTCGGACTCGAATGGCCCGGTGATCTCGAACCGCCGAGGGCCTTCGGGGGTCTGCAGCGTCCACTGAAATTCCTTGGCGCCGGGGAAGCGCAGGTTCAGGCAGTCGTGCCGGTCGTTCACCAGTGCGGGCCCGTCCTCGGGCATGCCTCGGCGCGCGATGTATGCAGGCGCCGCGCAGAGCAGGCGGGGGCAGTCGGCGATGGTGCGGACCTTCAGGGTGGAATCCTCCAGAAGCCCAAGGTGGAAGGCCACGTCGATGCCTTCGGCGACCACGTCGATGCCGCGGTCCGACAGGCGCAGGCGGACGTCGATCTGGGGGTAGAGGTCCTTGAAGGCCGGAACCCGGGGCGCGATCAGGCGGCGGCCGATGCCAAGGGGGGCCGCGACGAAGATCGTCCCGCGCGGGTTCTGCGTCACGTCCATCACGGCCGCTTCGGCATCGTCGATGGCTTCCAGAACGCGGCGGGCGCCGTCATAGAAGATGCGGCCGTTCTCGGTCGGCTGCAGGCTGCGGGTGGTGCGGCTGAACAGGCGCACGCCGAGGTGTTTCTCCAGCTCGGATATCCGGGCCGAGGCGACGGCGGGCGAGGTGCGCTGATCGCGGGCGGCGGCGGACATGCTGCCCAATTCGTAGACACGGACGAACATGCGGATGTTGTTCACATAGGACATTTTACGTCCGTGCTTGAAAGTGATGCGGCGTTTCGATGGATTAACAGAAAGGTGGCGCGCGGTATAGCGTTTCGAAAATGCCAAAGGGGAGGCCGCGATGTACGACTGGGTCGTCTTGTGGGAATGGGTCGAGATCGCGGCGCGCTGGCTGCATGTGATCACCGCCATCGCCTGGATCGGGTCGAGCTTCTATTTCATCGCGCTGGACCTTGGGCTGCACCGGGACCGGAACCTGGCCAGCGGCGCGGATGGCGAGGAATGGCAGGTCCACGGCGGGGGGTTCTACCACATCCAGAAATATCTCGTGGCGCCCGCCTCGATGCCGGATCACCTGGTCTGGTTCAAGTGGGAAAGCTATGCGACTTGGCTGAGCGGTTTCGCCATGCTGGTGCTGGTCTACTACCTGGGCGCCGAGATGTTCCTGATCGACCCGACGGTGATGGAGCTGTCGGTCTGGCAGGCGGTAGCGATTTCCCTGGCGTCACTGGCCTTCGGCTGGGTGGCCTACAACACGATCTGCAAGGTCTTCGTGAACGCGGATCAGAACGTGCTGATGCTGGCGCTGTTCGTCGTGCTGGTCGGGATGAGCTGGTTCTACACTCAGGTGTTCAGCGGACGGGCGGCGATGCTGCATCTGGGGGCCTTCACGGCCAGCATCATGTCGGGGAACGTGTTCTTCGTCATCATGCCGAACCAGCGGATCGTGGTGGCGGACCTGAAGGCCGGGCGGAAGCCGGACCCGAAGTATGGCAAGATCGCCAAGCAGCGGTCGACCCACAACAACTACCTGACGCTGCCGGTCGTGTTCCTGATGTTGTCGAACCATTACCCGCTGGTCTTTGCGACCGAGTGGAACTGGGTGATCGCGTCGTTGGTGTTCCTGATGGGCGTGACGATCCGGCACTGGTTCAACACCAATCACGCCCGGAAGGGCAACCCGCACTGGACATGGTTTGTGACGGTGCTGCTGTTCCTGGTCATCGCCTGGCTGTCCACCGCGCCGATGCGGGTGGTGGAGGGCGAAGCCAAGCTGCACGGTGCAGCGCTGGTCTATGCCTCGGCGGACGGGTTCGAGGATGTGGTCGGCATCGTGCAGGGCCGCTGTTCGATGTGCCATGCGGCCGAGCCGGGCTGGGAGGGCCTGCACTGGCCGCCGAAGGGCGTGGTGCTGGAAACCGAAGCCCAGATCGCGCATGAGGCGCGGCGGATCTATCTGCAGGCGGGGGTGACCCATGCCATGCCGCCCGGCAACCTGAGCTACATGGAGCCCGAAGAACGGGCGGCGATAGTGAAGTGGTTCCGCAAGGCGGGGTCGGAGGACCCGGTTTAGGCGGGGGGGCAAAACTCTTCGAAGAATTTTGCAAGTTCCTTCGAAGGAGTTTGGGTCAGCCCTCGGTCCGGCTGTCGTTCTCGCGATCCCTTTCGTAGTGCCGCATCCACGGAAACTCTGGCAGCCAATCCTCGCGCCGGATGGTCCACAGCTCATAAGTCGGCCGGAAGACCGACGGCTCGTCCAGGCAGCCAAGGTTGATGCCGATCTCGTCCCCGATATGGGCATAGACCGGCGAGCCGCAGGTCGGGCAGAAGCTGCGATCGCGGTAGTGCCGCGCCTCGCCGGCGATGGTCACGGCGGTCTCGGGGAAGATCGCCGAGGCATGGAACAACGCGCCATGGTTCTTGCGGCAGTCCATGCAGTGGCAGATGCCGACGCGGTAGGGTGCGCCGGTCGCCGTGAAACGCAGCGCCCCGCAGAGACAACCGCCCGTCACCTCGTCCATGCTAGTCCCCCAGCTTGGCGTGAACCTCGTCCAGGTCAACCGGACCCTTGGGCATCTTGTTCCCCGGGTTGTCGAAGTCATAGCGGAAGAGCTGGAAGTCGCGTTTGTAGATCTCCCACATCAAATGCATCGAGAGATCGTCGAAATAGGCCTCGACCGGGTGGGCGCGTTTCGGCCCGTGACCTTCGCTTTCGTTGAAGCGGGGAATTGCGGCCAGATCAACCGGGTGCTTCGTCTGGATATTGTCCAGCACCACCTGCATGCCGGGATTGAAATCCTCGGTGAAGAAGATGTGGTTGTAGCGCCCGCCGTTGACGATGAAGGTCGAGACATGGCCCGCCATCGCCGACCAGTGGATGTCCGGCTCCATCGGCTTTTTCCAGCGGATGGTGTCGCGGGCGAAGAGGAGAAAGCGGCGGAAGCTGGCGATCTGGTCGAAGTCCTGCTTGCCGTCGTCGCCCCCGACGTCGATCCCGTATTTCTGCACCAGAAGCGGTACGAGGTTGCCACGATAGCGTTTGCCGTTCCTTTGGATGCCGCAGATCTTGTCGAAGAACGACGACAGGATGCGGGTGTAGGGGTTCCGCACGCAGGTGAAGGCGTAGACCTGCTGGCCGCGAACGGCGCGTTCGATCTTCTGCTGGCTGCCTTCAATCGCCCATTTGTGTAGGCCGCTTGTCGCGTCGTGGATGTCGCCGTCGAAGAACCGACCGTGGTCGGAGTAGAACATGATCTGCCCGATGGTCGAGCAGGCACATTTCGGCACCACCCGGTAGACGACGCTTTCGCTTTCCGTCATCCATGTTCCGGGAAAACCCATTACCAAAGGTCCTTCTGCAGCCCAAAGACGTGAACCCGACATCTGATCCACGATTGCGGCAATCAAGCAGACATATTCGGGCTTTTCAAGGAACACCCGGGCGGTCTAACCAGTCACAAGCACGCATTTCCCGACAGACCCAGGACCGATGACGCAGATCGCCTTCATCCTTCTTTGCCACAAGGACCCCGAAGGCATCATTGCGCAGACCCTGCGGCTGACAGCGGCTGGCGACTGTGTGGCGATCCATTTCGACGCCCGGGCCGCCCAGGCCGACTATGCCCGCATCCGCGAGGCGCTGGCCGGAAATCCCCAGGTCACCTTTGCCCGTCGCCGCATCAAATGCGGCTGGGGGGAATGGAGCCTGGTCGCCGCCACCCTGTCCGCGCTGAAGGCGGCGGTGACGGATTTTCCTGGGGCCACGCATTTCTACATGCTGTCGGGCGACTGCATGCCGATCAAGACGGCCGAGTTCATCCATGCCCGGCTGGAGGAAGAGGACGTCGACTATATCGAAAGCTTCGACTTCTTCGGCTCGGGCTGGATCAAGACCGGGATCAAGGAAGAGCGGCTGATCTACCGGCACTGGTTCAACGAACGGCAACGGAAGTGGCTGTTCTACACCTCGATGGAATTGCAGAAGAAGTTCGGACTGTCGCGGAGGATTCCCGAAGACCTGAAGATGCGGATCGGCAGCCAGTGGTGGTGCCTGCGCCGCCGCACGGTCGAGGCGGTGCTGGACTTCGTGGCCAAGCGCCGCGACATCCCGCGCTTTTTCGCGACGACCTGGATCCCGGACGAAACCTTCTTCCAGACGCTGGTCGCCCATCTGGTGCCTGACCGGGAAATCCGGTCGCGCACGCTGACGTTCCTCATGTTCACCGACTATGGCATGCCGGTGACCTTCTATGACGATCACTACGACCTGCTTCTGGCGCAGGGGTTTCTGTTTGCCCGCAAGATCAGCCCCGAGGCGAAGGCTCTGAAGGATCGCCTTGGGGCGCTCTATTCCGAGACCGGGCGCGATTTTGCCATCTCGGACGAGGGGCGGCGGCAGTTCGCCTATCTCACCTCGCGGGGGCGGGAGGGTCGGCGCTTTGCGCAAAGGTTCTGGGAGGCGGAGACGAGCCTTGGCCGCAACCGGACGCTGCTGATGGTGGCCTGCAAGAAATGGCATGTCGCCAAGCGGCTGGTGGGCCGGCTGCGCGGGCTGACCCAGGTGCCGGCGGTGGACTATCTGTTCAACGAAGAGGCGACGGCGCTGCCGGACCTTGGCGGGATCGAATCCCGGCTGGACAAGCGGATGCGCCACCGCCGGGCACTGGTGCGGATGCTGTTCGAGCACTGGCAGACCGACCGGCTGGTGGTTTGCGTCGATCCCGGCAGCATCGAGCTGATCCAGGATTTCGGCAACGACCGGGCGCAGCTGCGGCTTCTGGAAATCGACTGCCAGTTCACCGACGACTACCTGATCGGCCATGCCCGCCGGGTTGGCCTTGCCGGGCCGCACACGCCGGTGACCGCGATGGACCAGCTGTTGCCGACGATCCGCTATGATGTGAAGTTCGAAAGCGACCGGCTGCGCGATCTTGATCTGGCGGCGCATTACCGGATGCGCCAAAGTGGAACAATCGAGGAAAACACGATGGCCCTCGCCGAGTTCCTGGATATCCCGGCCGAGACCGCGCGAGAGATTGCCACAACCGATTACCTATTCGTGGATTGAGTGACATGAGCTGGACTTACGACCCGACCAACATCTTCGCCCGCATCCTGCGCGGGGAGATTCCGAACAAGACGGTGATGGACACGCCGCATACGCTGGTGTTCCACGACATCCACCCGCAGGCTCCAGTACATGTGCTGGCGGTGCCGAAGGGGGCCTATGTCAGCTTTGACCATTTCGCGGCCGAAGCCTCGGCCGAAGAACTGGTCGATTTCCACCGCACCGTGGCCAAGGTCTGTGCGATCCTCGGGTTGACCGGTGAGGACGGGTTCCGCGCGATCACCAATGCCGGGGCGCACGGGATGCAGGAGGTGCCGCATTACCACTTGCACATCCTGGGGGGCCGGGTGCTGGGCCGCCTGGTCGAGAGGGACTGAACCCGCAAGGATCGGGTCGTCTTGGGTGCTGGTCGCGGGCATCTTCCGGGGAAAGATGGAGGATGACATGCGATTTGTGGCGATACCGACAGATGTGGTGCGGGCCTATCAGGCCGGGGGGCCGGATGCGAACGGGCAGGTGCCCGAGCGTTCGGTTTCGGATGGCGGCGGCAATCCATGCCGGCATTGTCTGAAGATGATCCCGCAAGGGGCCGGGATGCTAGTCCTTGCGCACCGCCCTTTCCCAAGCCTGCAGCCCTATGCCGAGGTGGGGCCGATCTTCCTGTGCGCGGATCCCTGTGAAGCGGGGGGAGGCGAGGCGCTGCCGGAAGTTCTGGCTTCGCCCGACTACATCGTCCGCGGCTATGGGGCGGATGACCGGATCGTCTATGGCACCGGCGGGGTCGTCGCGACCGGGTCGATCCCGTCGCGGGCCGCGGCGCTGTTCGACGATGCTCGGGTGGCCTATCTGCATGTCCGCTCGGCGCGGAACAACTGCTATCAGGTCCGGATCGACCGCTAGGCCGGGGCGGTTTTCAGATTGAGCGCTGACGCGCGAGGCTGTTGTCTCGTCGTCGGCCTTCGCCTCCTCCTCGGGCCAGACGAGGGGCGCTGCCCCTCCGGCCCAATGGCCTCTTGAACCGGTGGCGATCCCATTGGGCCACCCCGGGATATTTGCGGAGGAGAAAAGGCCTGGGTCACAGGGGCTGATTGGCCGCATCCCAGGCCTTGAGCCAGCGCTTCGGGGCCGCATCGCGCCACTGCTGGATGAGGCGGGCAGTGGCCCAGCCTTCGTCGATCCGCCCGGCGCGGACCAGGATCAGGTTGTGCGGTTCGTAGTGGGGGTGAAGGGTGAAGGTGTCGGGGTCGGCCTGCAGCAGCATCTCGCGTTCGTCGTGGCTTGCCTTGAAGACGGCGGCATCGACGTAGGGCGACCACCAGCACCACATCTTGCCGTGGGCCTTCAGGCATTCGTTGCCCCAGGGGTGGTCGATGATGACCTCGGGGAGGTTAAGGCCGAGGGCGAGGGATTTGAGTTCGGGCCAGGTCGAGATCACTGCGGGACGCAGGCCGGGTTGTCGAAGGGCGTGGCACCATCAAAGCTGACCGTCTGGGTGCCCGAGACGATGATGCGCCAGCCGCTATCAACTGCTTGCCAGGCGCCAAGGCCGTAGAGCGGGTGCTTGGCGTAGCAGTCCTGCGTCAAGAGATAGGTGTCGATCTCGCCGTCCAGCTTGTTTGCAAGCGGCAGTTCACCGTCTGCGTTGGCGTTGCCAAGGATGTAGATCGCGCCAGTGCCCTTGTCGGCAAGTTCGGTGTCGGCAAAGGCGGGCGTGGCGAAGGCTGACAGGGCGAGCAGGATGGTCAAGGTCTTCGGCATGGCTTGTCCTTTCGGTCAGTGCGCCTCGGCCCAATTCTTCCCCGTTCCAGCCTCTACGGCAAGGTGGACCTTCAGGCTGACGGCGGGGGCGGAGGCGGTTTCCATGACCTCTTTGGCGATGGGGATCAGTTTCGACGCGTCCGCCTCTGACACTTCAAACAGAAGTTCGTCGTGGACCTGGAGAAGCATCCTTGCGTCGAGGTCCTTGATCGCGGCAGGCATCCGGATCATCGCGCGGCGGATGACGTCGGCGGCGGTGCCCTGGATCGGGGCGTTGATCGCGGCGCGTTTGGCGAAGCCTGCGCCGGGTCCCTTGGCGTTGATTTCGGGAGTGTTGATTTTCCGACCGAAAAGCGTCTGAACATAGCCGTTTGCTTGCGCAAATTTGACAGTATCGGACATGTAGCCCTTGATGCCGGGGAAACGCTCGAAATAGCGGTCGATGAAGCCCTGCGCCTCAGCGCGCGGGATGCGCAGGTTGCGGGCGAGGCCGAAGCCGGAAATCCCGTAGATGACGCCAAAGTTGATCGCCTTGGCCTTGCGGCGGATGTCGCTGGTCATCTGATCGAGCGGCACGTTGAACATCTCGGACGCGGTCAGGGCGTGGATGTCGATCCCATCCTCAAAGGCGCGGCGTAGTTCCGGGATATCGGCGATGTGGGCGAGGATTCGCAACTCGATCTGGGAGTAGTCGAGGCTAACCAGAACCCGGCCTTCGGGGGCCACGAAAGCCTCGCGGATGCGGCGGCCTTCTTCGGTGCGGACGGGGATGTTCTGCAGGTTGGGGTCGGTGGAGGCAAGGCGGCCGGTGTTGGCCCCGGCAATGGAGTAGGAAGTGTGGACGCGGCCCGTATCGGGGTTGATCGCCGTCTGCAGGGCGTCGGTGTAGGTGGATTTCAGCTTGGCGATCTGGCGCCAGTCGAGGATGCGGGCCGCCAGTTTCGCGCCTTGCGGATGGCTGTCCTCCAGCGTGGTGATGTCTTCCAGGATGTCGGCGCCAGTGCCATAGGCCCCGGTCTTGCCCTTCTCGCCACCGGGGATTTGTAGCCGGTCGAAGAGAATTTCGCCCAGCTGCTTCGGCGAGCCGACGTTGAACTTCTCGCCGGCGATGTCCTGAATCTCCTCTTCCAGCTGAACAAGCTTTTGCGCGAAGACGTTGGACATGCCGCGCAAGACCTCGCGGTCGACCTTGATCCCGGCCATTTCCATGTCGGCAAGGACCGGGACCAGCGGGCGTTCCAGGGTTTCGTAGACGGTGGTGACCTTCGCGCGGTGCAGGCGCGGCTTGAAGGTCTGCCAGAGGCGGAGCGTCACGTCGGCGTCTTCGGCCGCGTATTTCACCGCGTCGTCGATGGCAACCTTGTCAAAGGTGATCTGGCTTTTGCCGCTGCCGAGGAGTGTCTTGATCGAGATCGGCTGGTAGCCGAGATAGCGGTCGGAAAGCTCATCCATGCCGTGGTTATGGAGCCCTGCGTGCATCGCGTAGCTCATCAGCAGCGTGTCGTCGAAGGGCGTGATGCGGATGCCGAGGCGGGCGAAGATCTTCCAGTCGTATTTCATGTTCTGACCGATCTTGAGGATCACCGGGTCCTCCAGGAGCGGCTTCAGGGCGGCGATGACCTCGGTCAGGGGCAGCTGGTCCGGGGCAAGGGCCGTCGCGCCGAACAGGTCGCCCCCGCCGGTGGTGTGGCCGACGGGGATGTAAGCCGCCTTTCCGGCATCGACCGACAGCGAGATGCCGACGAGGTCGGCCTGCATCTCGTCCAGGCTGGTGGTTTCGGTGTCGACGGCGACCTGGCCGACCTCGGTGATCCGGGCGATCCAGCGATCGAGCGCGTCGCGAGTCCTGACACATTCGTAGGCGGAATGGTCGAAGGGAAGCTGCGGGTCTTCGTGCGCCTTCGGCTTCTCATCGCTGGGGGCGACCTGCAGTTGCGAGACCTCCGGCAGGGACGGGGCAGCGATGCCTAGCTTGTCGGCGACGCGCTTGGTGAGCGTCCGGAATTCCATCTTCGTCAGGAAATCCATGATGGTGTCTGCTTCCGGCAGGCGGATCTCCAACTCGTCGAGCGAGGTGTCCAGCGGCATGTCGCAGGTCAGCGTCACCAGCTGGCGCGAGATGCGGATCTTCTCGGCGTTGTCGATCAGCGCCTCGCGGCGTTTCGGCTGCTTGATCTCATGGGCGCGGGCCAGAAGCGTGTCGAGGTCGCCATATTCGTTGATGAGAAGTGCTGCGGTCTTGAGGCCTATGCCGGGCGCGCCGGGGACGTTGTCGACGCTGTCGCCGGCCAGCGACTGCACGTCAATCACCCGTTCGGGCGGGACGCCGAATTTCTCCATCACCTCGTCCGGGCCGATGGCGCGGGATTTCATCGGGTCGAACATGTCGACGCCGGGGCGGATCAGCTGCATCAGGTCCTTGTCCGAGGAGATGATTGTGCAGGTCCCCCCGGCCTCGACCGCGCGGCAGGCGAGGGTGGCGATGATGTCGTCGGCCTCATAGCCTTCCGTTTCAAGACAAGCGACGTTGAAGGCACGGGTGGCCTCGCGGGTCAGCGGGAACTGCGGGCGCAGGTCCTCGGGGAGTTCGGGGCGGTTCGCCTTGTATTCCGGGTAGATCGTGTTGCGGAACGTGTCGGCGGAATAGTCGAAGACAACGGCCAGATGCGTCGCGGCCTTGCCGTTCGAGGTGGCGCGCGAAAGTTCGTTCCACAGGATGTTGCAGAAGCCCGCGACAGCACCGACCGGTAGGCCGTCGGACTTGCGGGTCAGGGGCGGCAGGGCGTGATAGGCGCGGAAGATGTAGGCCGAGCCGTCGATGAGGTGGAGGTGGTGGCCTTTGCCGAAAGTCATGCGTCGTCTCCCGAGTCTGGCAGAGAGATTGGCAGAAGGCGGGGCGAAGGGCTACCCGGTTCGGGCGCTTCTGGCGGGCGCATGTCGGGGCTTGACGCGGACACCAACCCGACGCAGTGTGCCACCCATGCTGACCCTGATGATCCCCGTATCGTTTTATTGGACCTGCGCCACATAGGCGGCAGGGCAGCGTTTCACGACTGAGACAAACCCCGAGAAAGCCGCCCGCGAGGGTTCGGCCAACCGGTTCAAGTTTCCCTCGCAGGGCCCCCAGCGAAGGAAACACACGATGCCAGACCTCAAACCTCTCCAGAATACTCCGCCAGTCACCGTCCGGCTCGCCTGCGCCGATGACCTGCCGGAAGTCCACCGCATGCTGATCGCGCTTGGCGCGCAGGCGGGCGAGCGGGTGGCGATCACCCCTCGCATCCTGGCCCGGATCGCGCTCGACGGACCAGCCACGCGGCTTCTGGTGGCGCACCGGCCTGACAGCCCGCAGCGCCATCCGGTGGGCTATGCGCTGATGCTGGTCGGGCGAAACATGGTGACGGGGACGGGTTGGGGGTTCGTCGAACAGCTCTATGTGCAACAGCCCGACCGAGGGCGCGGCATCGGGCGGGCGCTTCTGGCCGAGGTCCGGGCCGAGGCGGGGCGCATGGGTTGCGAAGGCGTGACGGTCAGCTCGCGGCCGGTGATGGACGGGTCTGCGCTGGGCTACCGGGCACTGGGGCTGGACATGGACGCAGCCGAGCCGCGCTTTGCGGCGGAGTGACCGGCAGTCCGGGCCCTGCGCCCGGCCGCCCCGGCGTCAGTGCCCCGAAGTCAGTGGTCGTCGTGGGCGTGGTCGCGGTCGATGACGTAGCGCTTGTCGCAATAGCCGCACTCGACCCAGCCGGTGTCCGCAGGGATCGTTAGCCAGACCCGGGGGTGCCCCAGGGCGCCTTCGCCGCCATCGCAGGCCACTTTCCAGGTGGTGACGACTTGGGTTTCCGGGGCTGGGGTGGGCATGGGTCAGTATCCTGTTCGGTCCGCGCCGCCATTTAGCGGGCGAGGGGGCGGGGATACAAGGGGAATGCGCAGGGTTGATCGGCGGGGCGGTGGGTCAACCCGGCCTCGCCGGCCGGAACGACCCACCCTACGGGCGTGGCCCTTACCCCCCGATCAGGGTCCCGCGAGATTTCAATGCGGTCAGCCAGCCCAGCCCCTGCGCGGTGCCGCGGGCGGGCCGGTATTCACCCGAGATCCAGACATGGCTGCAATGTTCATCGACCGCATCGCAGAGGTCGGGCAGCGAGAACCCCCCGCCGCCCGGTTCGTTGCGGCCGGGAAAGCCGGAAATCTGGATATGGCTGATGCGGCTCCGGTGGTCCTGCCAGACCTGCCCGGCATCGCCATGCAGCCGCGCGGCGTGCCAGAGGTCGAATTGCAGCCCGATCCGGGGATTGGCAAGGTCGTCGACGATCCGGGCCGCCTGATCGTAGTCGTTCAGGAAGTAGCCCGGCATGTCGTCGGGGTTCAGAGGTTCCAGCGTCAGCGACAGGTCCGGCGCCTGATCCAGGGCCCAGGTCAGGTTCTCGACATAGGCCTGTTCGGCCTGCGGGCCCTTGGCCACGCCCGCCATCACATGCACCCGGCCCGCGTTCAGCCGGGTCGCGTATTCCGCGGCGCGCAGGAAACTGTCGCGAAAACGCAGCTCCATCCCCGGGACGGCGGCAAAGCCCCGGTCGCCGCTGGCCCAGTCGCCGGGCGGCGTGTTGATGAGTGCCAGAGGGATGCCGTTCAGCGCGCGTTCCCAGTCGGCCATTGGCTGGTCGTAGGGGAACAGCACCTCGACCCCGTCAAACCCGCAGCGCGCCGCCCAGTCGGGGCGGTCGAGCATCGGGACTTCGGTGAAGAGGTAGGTCAGGTTGGCGGCGAAGCGGGGCATTTCGATCAGGGCAATTCCGAAGAAGGGATGACCGGGAAGAACTGCCCCGAGGACCATATTCCGAACCACTTATGCCCGTCGTGGTCCTCATGGCAACCCAGATCGATCAGCCGGTAGAAGGATTTCCGGTCGATCAGCGCCCAGAGATTGCTGCGAATCAGGATATAGGGAGCGGGCTCTCCGCTGGCGGGGTCGCGCTCGACCCGCAGGGGGTGGTCGGGGCCAAGCACGGCCTCGTCCTCGGTCCTGGTGACAAAGGTCAGGGTCTGGTGGCGGCCTTGGCCCTGCACCTCGAAATCCTGCGCGAGCAGAGGGGCATCGTCGACCTTGATTCCGACCTTCTCGACCGGGGTGACAAGAAAGTAGCCGTCCCCCTCGCGCTTGAGGATCGAGGAGAAGAGCTTGACCAGGGGCGCCCTGCCGATGGGCGTGCCGAGGTAGAACCAGGTCCCGTCACGGGCGATGCGCATGTCGATGTCGCCACAGAACGGCGGATTCCACAGATGCACCGGAGGCGCGCCCTTGGCGTTTGCGGCCTTGGCGGCGGCGGCAAGGGTATCGGCGTTGGGTGTCGGCATCGGCGGGCACTCCGGCGGCAGGGTCCGAGGGGAACCGGACAACAGACCGGGCTACGGTCACAACCCCGTCGGCCCGGCCTGCGTTCCCAAGGCGTGGACGGCGGCCTCAGCGGCGCCGGTCGCGCCGGGCGCTCATCGGCTGGAAGGCCACGCCGACATGCGCCTCGCAATAGGGCTTTCCGGGCAAGGACGGCAGGCCGCAGAACCAGAAATCCTCGGTCGCCGGGTCGCCGATCGGCCATTTGCAGGTGCGCTCGGTCAGTTCCATCAGCGTGAGCTTGCGGGCGCGCTTTTCCACCTCGCGAACCGAGGCCAGCGCCTCGGGGCTGATCTCGTTCAGGCTGGGCTGCGGTGGCAGGGGCTGGCCCGCCGGGATGATCGCCTTGCGCACCGGCAGGGGGGTCACGTTCGACGCCGGAGCCGCAGCCGGGGTTGGCTGGGCTGCCGGGCGCGGCGCTTCGGTGCGCGGCGCAGGGTCGGGACGCGGCGCTGGTTCGGGCTTTGCCGCCGCGACCGGAGCCGCCGCAGGTGCGGCCTCGTCCTCGTCGTCCTTGCCGCCGACCCGGTTTGACAGGCCCAGCCTGTGCACCTTGCCGATCACCGCGTTGCGGGTCACCCCGCCCAGCTCCTTGGCGATCTGGCTGGCCGACTGGCCCTCGTTCCACATGCGCTTGAGCGTCTCGACCCGCTCGTCCGTCCAGGACATCCCGTTCTCCGCCTGTCTGATTACCGGTGCATACTATCCGTCCGGAGCGGGGGGCCGCAAGGGCGGGCCGCAGAATCCCCGGGAACGGTCAGCCGGGCGGGGACTCCTCCCAGGTGAACATGACGATGTCGGGGGTCTCCTCTCCCTTTGCCGCGCGGTAAAGCGCAAGGGCGGGATGGTTGTCACCCTCGGTCGCGACCCAGGTGGTGCCGCACCCCCGCGCCCGCCCCTCGGCCCGGATTGCGTCCAGCAAGGCCAGACCGATCCCCTGCCGCTGAAAGGCTTCGTTCACGCCAAGCTCGTTGATGAACAGCGTCAGCGGCTTGTCGGGGTGATCGAGCAGGACCGCCGTGACGAAACCCTCGATCCGACCCCGAACCTCGGCCACCAGCATCAGGTTGCGCGTATCGGGAGCGCCCGGACGGCCAAGGAACCGGGTAACGCTGTCTTGCAAGGCCGGGCCGTCGAAGACATCCGCCCGCAGCACCTGATCAGCATCCCCAGGGTCGAGCTTCCGTATCCGCCACTCTGCCATCCCGCCTGCGCCGCTTCTGTCATCAGTCTGAAACCGTCCGTGACAAGTCTAGCCCGGTTTCGCGGTTGCCACAAAGGATTGCCTTACTTGTGCCCCACCCGACCGGACCTATCCTTCGCCCATCAGGAGGCCGCCATGCCGCTGCGCACCCATCCCAATCCCGATCTGTCGGTCGGCCCCGACCTGCACCCGCGGTGGAATTCGGCCCCGCACCGTCGGCAAGGGTTCCACAGCCTGCACCGGATCGCGCGCTATACACAGACCTTTCGCTCGGCCCAGGTTCTGGACCTGCGCCTGGCCGCCGACCTGTCGATACCCGCGCGTGACGATGTGCGCCGACTGACCGCCAGCCCTTGGTTTTCCGCCATGGCGGTGATCGAAGGCAACCGGCTCCTCCATGAGGCCTATGCCCCGGATTTCCGGCCCGACCAGCCGCATGCGATCATGTCGATTTCCAAGATGGCGGCGAACCTGATCCTGGGCCGCTTGTGGGAGGAGGGCCACCTTGACCTTGATGCGCCCCTTGGCTACAGCCTGCCCTGGATCGGCCCCGGATACCGCGACGCCCGGGTGCAGGACATCCTGGACATGAACGTCCACAACGCATTCAACGAGGATTACACCGACCCGCACACCACGGTCTTCCAGCACGAGGTGGCGATGGGCATGCGGCTGCCCCAGGGGCGGGAGCCTTTGATGGCCGATCTTCTGGCCGGCATCGGGCTGGCCCCGGGGGCACCAGACACGGTTAACCGCAGCGGCATGAGCCTCTACAAAAGCGCCAACACAGATGTCCTGATGCTGGCGGCCGAGGCGCGGGGTGGCCGTCCCTTGCGCGCCTGGCTGGCCGATCTGGCCGATGCGGCGGGGGTCGAGGGCGCGCTGCACATGGGGACCGACCGCGCGGGCACGCCGATCTTCAGCGGGGGTCTTTGCCTGACCGCCCGCGACCTCTGCCGCTATGGCGCATTGTTCGCGCGGATGGGGAAGGGGGTGGACGGGCGCGCCTTCGGATCGGCGGCGTTTCTGGAGCGGACCCTGACTGGCGGCGTGCCGATGCCCGCCCCCCGCGCGCATCTGCGCTATTCCAACCAGACCAATACCGATGGCACCTGGGTAGGGCATGGCGGCTATGGCGGACAATATCTGGTCGCAAACCCGCAGACCGGCCGCGTGGCCTGCTTCCTGTCGGTCCTGCAGGACGCGCATGGCTTCGACCCGGCCTGGTATCCGCCGATCATCACCATGCTTGCCGAGATCTGCGCCGGGACCTAGGGCTGCAGGCGCAAGGCCCGCGCTTCCGAGTTGCGGACGATGGGAAAGGCCGCCCGGCGCCGGGTCAGCTCGGCCTCGGGGATCAGCGCGGCAATCTCTGCCCGCGCCTGCGCGGATAGGCCTGCAAGCCCGGCATCGCCGGGATGAAAGCTTTCCGACAGCGCGCCTTCGGCCAGAAGCACCTCGTGCCGGTCACAAAGAAGAATGACATAGTCGAAGCCATCGACCGGCAGCACGACCCGTGCCGTCTGGTCGTCGACCAGCGCCTGCGCCGCGACCAGCACGCGATCCTCGCCGAAATAGACGGCAGCCCGCCAGTCGTCGATCAGCATCCGCTGGCGCTGCGACACCAGAAGCGCCCGGTCGTTGGCCGCAGCACCCGGGGCGAATTCCACCGGACAAAGGCCGGGATGGGCCAGCATCTCCACCGGCTCGACCCGGCGTCGCCCGACCCAGCGCAGCGGGCGCGAGCCGTTGGCCAGCGTCGTGACCACATCGCCGGGGGCAAGGCTTTCGACCGCGCGCGGTCCGTCCGGCGTGTCGATCCGGGTGCCCAGCGCATAGCCCGCCAGTGCCTCCGGCTCCTTGGCCCCGTCACGCTGATGCGCGCCAGCTTCCCAGGGCGTGGCGCTTGCCAGCCCCGTGGCCTTGCCGTCGACCCGGACGAGGAACAGTCCGGGCCGCCCCTCGACCGCATCGACCTGGACCCGCCGCCCCGCATGCAGCCGCACGCCCGACAGCGTCACCGTCTCGCCCAGCGCCCAGCCTTCGGCGCTCAGGACCAGCTGGAAGGGGCAGGTCGTGGCCCCCATGACCAGGCTTGGCGCAGCCTCGGCCAGACGCGCCGTCCAGCCCTTTGCGGCCGACGGTTTGGGCAGGATCACCTGGTCCAGCGCGAAGACGCCGACAGTGATGCAGTCTGCAGCCATGCCTGTCCCGAAACCCGGTCCCTTGTTGTGCCCGATGGGGCCTTGGCGCCCTTCGCGTTTCCCACTCTGCCTTGCCAGCGTTTACAGGTCATTTCCAGCGAAAAGCGGTTGTGACCCGGGCCACGGGCCGGACCCGCAGGAATCCGCTTTACCGGGGCGGGCAATCCCGCTATGCCCCAAGGCATGACCGCTGGACCCCATCTTGCTGCTGACCTGCGCCGACGCCGTCGCGTCTGACGCCTGTCCCGCTGTCATCGGCGCCCCTGCGCCATTCCTTCCCCAAGTTGACTCACAGCCAGCCCTCGGGCACCCATTGGCTTTCATCCTGCGAGGACCCCGTTCCATGATCCCGTCCGTCCTGCCGACTTACAACCGCGCGCCCATTGCCTTCGTCAAGGGCGAAGGCAGCTGGCTGATCGCCGAGGACGGGCGCCGATACCTCGACCTTGGCTCGGGGATCGCGGTGAACTCGCTGGGCCACGCCCATCCCGCGCTGGTCGCGACACTGACCGAACAGGCGCAGAAGCTGTGGCATGTCTCGAACGTCTACACGATCCCCGAACAGGAACGGCTGGCGAAGCTTCTGACCGAAAACACCTTCGCCGACACTGTCTTCTTCACCAACTCGGGCACCGAGACCGCCGAACTTGCGATCAAGATGGCGCGCAAGCACCATTATGACGCGGGCCACCCGGAACGGGTGGAGATCGTCGCCTTCGAGGGCGCGTTCCACGGCCGCTCCACCGGTGCCATCGCGGCAGCTGGGTCGGAAAAGATGGTCAAGGGTTTCGGCCCGCTGATGCCGGGCTTCGTCCATCTGAAATGGCCGACGTCCGACGAAGATCACGCCGCCATCCGCGCGGCCATCACCGACAAGACCTGTGCCGTCATCATCGAGCCGATCCAGGGCGAGGGCGGCATCCGGCCCGTCCCCGACCAGTGCCTGAAGGGCCTGCGCGACCTCTGCGACCAGACCGGCACGCTCCTCATCTTCGACGAGGTGCAATGCGGCATGGGCCGCACCGGCCGCCTTTTCGCGCATGAATGGGCAGGCGTCACCCCCGACATCATGATGGTCGCCAAGGGCATCGGCGGCGGCTTCCCCCTGGGGGCGGTCCTTGCCACCGAACGCGCGGCTTCCGGCATGACCGCCGGGACCCACGGGTCCACCTACGGCGGCAACCCCCTGGGCTGCGCCGTGGGCGCGAAGGTTACCGAAATCATCTCCGACCCTGCCTTCCTGGCCGAGGTCGCCCGCAAGGGCGCGCTGATGCGCCAGGGCCTCGAATCCCTCGTCGCCCGCCACCCCACGGTGTTCGAAGCAGTCCGTGGCGAAGGCCTGATGCTGGGCCTGAAATGCAAGCCGGCCCCGGCCGATGTGGTCAAGGCCGGCTATGAGGCCGGTGTCCTGACCGTCGCCGCCGCCGACAATGTCCTGCGCCTTCTCCCCGCGCTGAACATCCCTGACACCGACATCGCCGAGGCCCTCACCCGCCTCGACCAGGCCGCCACCCATCTGGAAAAGGCTGCCTAGGCATTTTCTGTCCACAAGTATCCCACGGGGGTCCGGGGGTGTGAAACCCCCGGCTTCACGGGTCCAAAAAGCGAAACGACATGAACCACTTCCTCGATATCCACAAGACCGACCCCGCGCACCTGCGGGCCATGATCGACTCGGCGCAAGCCATGAAGACCGCCCGCAACGGCCGTCCGAAGGGCTCGCCCGATGACGAGCAGCCCCTTAAGGGCCACATGGTCGCGCTGATCTTCGAAAAGCCCTCGACCCGCACGCGCGTCTCGTTCGACGTTGGCGTCCGCCAGATGGGCGGCGAGACGATGGTACTGTCGGGCAAGGAAATGCAGCTCGGCCATGGCGAGACGATCGCTGACACCGCCCGCGTGTTGTCGCGCTACGTCGACCTCATCATGATCCGCACCTTCGAGGAAGCAACGCTTCTGGAGATGGCCGAACACGCCACCGTCCCGGTCATCAACGGCCTGACGAATCGCACCCATCCCTGCCAGATCATGGCCGACGTCATGACCTATGAGGAACACCGCGGCCCCATCGCGGGCAAGAAGGTCGTCTGGTGCGGCGACGGCAACAACGTCTGCGCCTCCTTCCTGCATGCCGCGGGACAGTTCGGCTTTGACTTCACCTTCACCGGGCCGGAAACGCTTGACCCCGAAGACAAGTTCGTCGCCTTCGCCCGCGAAAAGGGCTCGAAGGTCACGATCCAGCGCGACCCCTTCACCGCCATCGAGGGCGCCGATCTGGTCGTCACCGACACCTGGGTCTCGATGCACGACCCCGAATCCGCCAAGGAACGCCGCCACAACCAGCTGCGCCCCTATCAGGTGAACGAACAGCTCATGTCCCGCGCCAAGCCCGACAGCCTCTTCATGCACTGCCTGCCCGCGCACCGGAACGACGAGGCGACGAGCGCGGTGATGGACGGCCCCCATTCCGTGATCTTCGACGAGGCCGAAAACCGCCTGCACGCCCAAAAGGCCGTCATGCGCTGGTGTCTGGGGGTCTGACCCCTCGGACCAATCCCGACCGACAGACCCAAGGCCGATTTCCGGGCGGAAGTCGGCCTTTGCTTTGTCGTGGCATCGTGTTCCCTTGGCATCAATCACAAAAACGGTTGAATGATCGGCATATGCGTGATAATTCCACCATATGGTTGAACGAATCGACTCCGACCCCGCACCCGACCCCCAGGGCGACCCGCTCTCCCTTCCGCTCAAGGCCGCGGGCGATCCCACCCGGCGGGCGATCCTGACGCATCTGGCGCAGGAAGGCCCGGCCCGCGTGACGGACATCGCCGCGCGCTTCGACATCAGCCTCAATGCGGTGTCGAAGCACATCATGGTACTGGAGAAAGCCGGTCTGGTCAGCCGCCGGACCAAGTGGCGCGAACACCTGATCGAGGTGAACCTCGCCCCCCTGCACCAGGCCTTCCGCTGGTTCACCGACCTGCGGTCGATCTGGGATCTCCGGCAGGATGCGTTGCAAGCCCATTTCGAGAAGGACCAAACCGATGACTGACCTGACCCTTTCCATCCGCCGCACGATCAAGGCCACGCCGCAGGCGCTCTATGCCGCGTGGCTCGACCCCGCCACCATCGCCCGTTTCATGGCGGGCGGGGCCGACCAGACGGTGACCGGGGCGCACACCGACCCCCGCGTCGGCAGCAGCTTCCGCATCGTGATGACCGCCGACAAGCCGATCCCGCATGAAGGTGTCTACAAGGACATCGTGCCCCATTCGCTGATCCGCTTCACCTGGTCCTCGCCCTACTCCCCCGCCGACAGCGAGGTGACGATCCGCCTTGCCCCGGTGGCCGAGGGGACCGAAGTCACGCTGTCCCAGGTGAAGTTCCTGTCCGAAGGCGCGCGGGACGGGCATCGCGACGGCTGGGCGCGGATCCTGGAGCGGCTTGCCACGCTGCTGACGGAAGCCGCAGCCTAGCGGTCAGGTACTGGCCCCGGTCTGCCCGGGTCAGTCCCGCGCCCCAGGACCAGCCGACACAACGCATCGGTGTCGATCCCCGGGCAGACCGCGCCCGCTGGCTTGATGCAAGGCACATCCTCGCCCTGCACGATGGCGTTGATGACCGCCTCGTCCACCGCCTGCACGGCGGCCTCGTAGACCGGGTCCATCCCGTTCCAGTTCAGGCTGTGTCGGGTGATGACCGGCCCCGCGTGAATCGGTTCGGGCATCGGGTCGGCGGTCGAGAACGCCAGGAAGATGTCGCCCGAGGAATTGCCGCCCACGGTCCCCGACCGCCCGATCCCCAGGGCCGCCCGTTTTGCCAGGCCCCGGAGCAGCGCATCCGACAGAGGCGCGTCGGTCGCGAGGATCACGATGATCGACCCCCGTTCCGCGTCCTCAGGCACCGCCAGCGGCATCGCCCGGCCGACCGGCACGCCCAGAACGGTGAACCATTCGCGCCGCCCATAATTCGCCTGCACCAGTGCCCCCACCGTGTAGACCTGCCCGCCCACCGTCACCCGGCGCGACGAGGTCCCCGTGCCGCCCTTGAAGCCATAGGCGATCATCCCGTTCCCGCCGCCCGTGGATCCCTCGGCCACCGGCCCCGAGACCGCCGCATCCAGCGCCGCCACGGCATGTTCCGGCCGCACATGTAGCGCGTTGATGTCGTTCAGCGTGCCGTCATAGGTTTCGGCCACGATGGGCATGGCCCAGGCATGTTCCTCGCGGAAATGGGTATCATAGTGGCGGATCATCCACTCGGTCGCGCCATGGTGGCAGGCGCCGATGCCGTGGGTGTTGGTGACCAGGATCGGCCCCAGGAAATAGCCCGCGTCGTTCACCCAGTGCGTCCCCGTCATCTCGCCGTTGCCGTTCAGCGCATGGACCCCCGCCCAGACCGGCATCGGGCGGCCCTTGTCGGGCCGGGGCCGGATCGCCGTGACCCCCGTCCGCATCGCGCGTGCCGGGTCGGTCAGGGTGGTGAAGCCCACCGACACGCCCGCGACATCGGTGATCGCGTTCCAGGGTCCGGGAGTGCCGGGGAAAGGCAGGCCAAGCTCGCGGGTGCGGGGTTTCAGGGACATCTCGACGGCCTTCCCGGTTGTGTCCCCGAAGCCTAGGCAGCGCCACCGTCCCGGCCAAGGGGGCGCACACGTTTCCCCCTTCACCTTCGCCCGCAAACCGGCCAACATCGCGCCATCCTGCACCATGAGGCCCCCCCATGCATCGCCGTTCCGTTGCCGTCTTCGACCGGTTCCTCTCTGCCCTCGCCACCATCCTCGACAAGGCCGAGGCGCATTGCAGTGCGAAAAACATCAAGCCCGAGGTGATCCTTGCGGCCCGCCTCTTCCCCGACATGTTCTCCTTTACTCGTCAGGTGCAACTGGCCTGTGACTTCGCTGCCCGCGGCACCGCCCGGCTGGCGGGGGTCGAGCCGAAGGGCTTCCCCGACACCGAGACGACCTTCGCCGAGCTGAAAGACCGCATCAGCGCCGCGCGGGGCTACATGGGCAGTTTCCAGGCCGCCGACTTCGCCCATGCCGACACGCGCGACGTCCATTTCAAGGCAGGCGGCCGCGACATGGTTCTGAAGGGGGACGAGTTCCTGTCCTTCTATTCGCTGCCGCAGTTCTTCTTCCACGTCACCACCGCCTACGACATCCTTCGCGCGAACGGGGTGGAACTGGGCAAGCGCGACTACATGGGCGCACCATGAGCCGCGCGGTTCTGGTCATCGACATGCAGGAAGGCATGGCTGACCGCATCCGCGCGGGCCGACCGACCGCGACCTCGGACGCGCCCGACCGCATTGCAGCCCTGCTGTCGGATGCCCGGACCACCGGCACGCCGGTCCTGCATGTCCTGCACGACGACCCCAACCCGGCCTCGCCCTTCCGCAAGGGGGAGCCGGGGGCCGAGCCGATGCCCTGCGCGGTGCCCCGGACTGGCGAGACGGTGTTCTGGAAACACGGCTCCTCGGCCTTCCACGGCACCGGCCTTGACGCCTATCTCAAGTCGCAGGGCATCACCGATCTTGTCATCGCCGGGGCGGTTGCCGCCTTCTGCGTCACCTCGACCGTGCGGCAGGCCTCGGACCTTGGCTACAAGGTGCTGTTGCCGCAGGACGCGCTCCTTGGCTTCGACCTGCCCGCACATGACGGGGGCCAGATCGACGCGGAAACGGTCTTCCGCGTGACCCTGTCCCTGCTGGGCGCGGATTTCGCCACGCTGACGACGGTCGCGGACCTCGTCCCTCAGGCGGCTTGAGCGCCCGTCGGCGCCGTCACCTTTGCCCGCCCATCCGCGTCCGCCGCGCGGGCAGCCAGCATGGCGACCAGGACCAGCACCAGCGACAGCCCGGCATAGGTCGGGCGGAAGCCCAGGTGCTCGGCGACAAAGCCAATGCTCGACGGGGCAACCAGGATGCCGCAATAGCCCACCATCGTCACGATCGAGATCGCATTGGCCGAAGGAAGGCGCGGGTGGTTCCCGGCGGCCGAGAACAGGATCGGCACCATGTTCGCGATTCCAAGGCCGGCGACGAAGAAGCTGACGATCACCATCCAGTCCGCCGTCGCCACCGCCCCGCCCATCATGCCCGCCGCGCCCAGCCAGCCGGAAATCCGCAGCGTCCGCACGGCCCCAAGCCGGTTGCGCACCGTATCCCCCAGGAACCGCATCAGCGCCATCGCACCGGCGAAGAAGGCAAAGCCCAGGCCCGAGACGAAGACATCGGACCCCAGTTCCTTCTGCATGTAGATCGCCGCCCAATCCAGCACCGCGCCTTCCGGCACCATCGAGGCCAGCGCGAGGAACCCCAGAAGCCAGACGTGGAAATCCTTCGGAAACAGCTTGGTCTTCGGGGCAGGGGCCGCCTCGGCCACCGCTGCGACCGGGACATCGGGCAAGAGGAACGGCATCGCCGCCAGAACGATTGCGGCCACCACCCCGGCGGTCAGCAGCGACTGCACTTCGGACCCCCAATGCGCGATGACCCAGGCCCCGGCCGACCCGCCGATGAAGCCGCCAAGACTCCAGAACCCGTGGCTGGAGGACATGATCGCCTTGTCCAGCCGCCGCTCGATCACCACGGCCTGGGAATTCATCGCGACGTCCATGCAGCCCGCCATCGCCCCGAAGACCGCCATGAACAGCGCCAGAAGCCAGAGGTTGGGCGAGAAGACCACCATCGGCAGCACCGGGATCAGCGCCAGCGAGAACAGCGACAGCACTCGCCGCCCACCGTAGACGCTGATCAGCCGTCCGGCGAACAGCATGGCCGAGATTGCCCCAAGCCCAAGCACCAGGATCAAGAGGCCCAGCACCGATTCCGTGACGTCGTGGCGCGGCATGAGCAGCGGGATCTGCGGGGCCCAGGCCCCCATGACAAAGCCGTTGGCCAGGAACATGGCCGCCACCGCCCACCGCGCGCGCCGCGCTTGAACATCCACCTGCATCTTCTGCCTCACGATTGTTAGCGCATGTCATATTCCCCTTGCGACGCAGGGGAAAGGGGCGGGCGATCAATCCGTGTTGCAAGGTTGTAAGGAATTCCGACCCGCGCAGTCGGGATTGCCGCAGGTGCAAGCTCCCCTTCGCCGTGCTTCCCTTGCGCCTGCAACAGCCCAGGTCCCGCCCATGTCGCGCATCGCCCTTCTGAACCCGCCGCACCGGTCCATCGGCAGCCGTGTCCCGGGGGAACTTCTGCCGCCCTTGGGTCTTCTGCAGATCGGCGGGCCGCTGATCGACGCCGGGCACCAGGTCCGCCTTATCAACGCCGACCTCGCCCCGATGCGTCTGCCTGCGATCCTTGACGCGCTGGCCGCCGACCCACCCGACATCCTGATGCTCGGCCATTCCGGCTCGACCTCGGCGCATCCGACCTGCCTTGCCATCACCGCCGCCGTCCGCGCGGCCTTGCCTGCGGTGACCATCGTCTACGGCGGAGTCTATCCCAGCTACCATTGGCAGGACATCCTGTCCGAGGCCCCGCAGATCGACGTCATCGTCCGGGGTGAGGGCGAGGTCACAGTGGTTGCCCTGGCCGCCGCCCTCGCCACCGGGTCGCCGCTGGGCACAATCACCGGCCTCGCCTTTCGCAAGGACGGCCAGCCTTTCGCCACCCCGCCCGCGCCGATGATCCGCGATCTCGACCAGCACCGCACGGGGTGGGAACTGATCGACTTCGCTGCCCATTCCTACTGGGGCGGGTTGCGGTCGGTGGTGATGCAGTTCTCGCGCGGCTGCCCGCACCCCTGCACCTATTGCGGCCAGCGCGGCTTCTGGACCCAGTGGCGGCACCGCGACCCGGTGGCCTTTGCGAAGGAGATCGCCCGGCTGCACCGCGACCACGGCGTGCAACTGGTCAACCTCGCCGACGAAAACCCGACCTCGTCCCGCAAGGCGTGGGAGGCTTTCCTGCACGCGATGATCGCCGAAAACGTCCCCGTCCTCATCATCGGCTCCACCCGGGCCGATGACATCGTCCGCGATGCCGACATCCTGCACCTCTACAAACGCGCGGGATGCCTGCGCTTCCTTCTGGGGCTGGAAGGCACCGATGAGGCGACCTTGCAGACCGTGCGCAAGGGCGGGACCCGCGCCAAGGACCGGCAGGCGATCCAGCTACTCCGCCAGCACAAGATGATCGGTCTCTGCACCTTCGGCGTGGGGTTCGAGGAAGAGACGGATGCCGACTACTGGCGTCTCCTGCGCCACCTTCTGGCCTATGACCCCGATCAGGTGATGTCGGTCTTTGCCACCCCGCACCGCTGGACCCCCTTCCACGGCCAAAGCGCGCATCGCCGGGTGATCCGCACCGACCTGCGCTTCTGGGACTACAAGCATCAGGTGTTGGAGACCCCGCGCGTCCCGGCCTGGCGGGTGTTTCTCTGGGTCAAGCTGATCGAGGCCTGCCTGCAACTTCGGCCCAAGGCACTGTGGCGGGCCCTCATGCAACCCGACCCCACGCTCCGCCATGCCCAGCGCTGGTACAGCCGGATGGGTGCCCGGGTCTGGCTGCACGAAATCCGCGACGCGATCCTCAGCCGCACCCGCCCCGGCCCGACCGTGGGGGCCTTCTGGGGGCAGGACCAGCTGCCGGAACTGGCGCTTGACCGCCGCGCCCCACGCGACCAGATGCCCCGCCCCTCGCATGCAGCCCTTCCAGCCCGGCGATAGCGCGTCCGCTTTGACCTCTCGCCGACCGATGCGCTTCGCCCCGTCGATCCGAGCGGACTTCGGCGGCGGCGTCCTCGGGCGCCTGAAGCGCATCCGGGCGACGTGGACCGGGGCTGACGCCCACAATGATCCTGCTCAGGTCCCACGCGGCTTCGCGCGCAGGGTCGGCTCGGCCTGCATCGGGTCCTCGGGCCAGGGATGGCGCGGGTAGGCCCCCCGCATGTCCTTCCGCACGTCGGCATAAGAGGTCGCCCAGAACCGTGGCAGGTCGGTCGTCACCTGCACCGGCCGCTGCGCCGGGGACAAAAGCGTGACCCGCACCGGCATCCGCGCCGCGCCCACGACCGGATGCACCGTCACCCCGAACATCTCCTGCAGCCGCACCTCGATCGCCGGGACCTCGCCGTCATAGTCGATCGGGATCTTCCGGCCCAATGGCGTCTCGAAGCTGCCCGGCACCAGCCGGTCCATCTCGGCCAGCCGGTCCCAGCCGATCAGCCCTTGCAGCGCCGTCACCAGATCGAACCCCCGGATGTCCGCTTCGGTCTTCACGCCAGAAAGATGCGGCAACAGCCACTCCTCGGCACTGGCCAGAAGCTCCACATCATCCACCCCCGGCCAGCCTTCGCCCCGCGCCAGACGCGCCCGCGCCCGCAGCCGCCGCGCCGCAGGCGACCAGGGCAGTCCCAGAAGCCGCACCCCCTCCAGTGCCGCCCTTGCGACAGCCTCCGGGGCCGCTTCCCAATGCCGATCATCCAGCAATAGCGCCCCCAGCCGCTCTTGCCGGCGCGAGACGACCCGGCCCTCGCGCCGGGACCATTCGCAGACCTCGACCCATTGGATACGGTCCGCGTAAAGCCCCCGCACCTCCGCCTCGGAAATCGCCACCGCCTGCCGCACCAAAGCCTCGCGCGCGTCGCCGTCGAGGTCCGTCGCCACGATCAGCCGCGCCCCCGACAGTGCCAGCCCCGGAGCAATCGCCGCCCCCTTGCCGCCAGACAGAACCCAGCGCGGCGCCTCGCCCTTCCGCCGCAGCCCGATCCGGTCCGGATAGGCCAACGCTGCCATTTCGGCCAGCGACAACCCCGCCCGTTCTCCCTTCGGCGCCGCCGCCTCCAGCCGCTTCGCTTCGGCCCGCACTCGTTCCACTACACCCCGGTCCGCCTCCGGCCCCGGTCGCTGGATCGCTTGCATCCGCAAAGCCAGATCCGGCCCCGCCCCGCGCAGCGGGTCCCGTTCTGCCAAAAGTGCGGCCAAGGTCGCCGCCCCCGGCCCGGCGACCGCCAGCATGTGACCCAGACGCGGATGCAAGGGCAGCCCCGCCAGCACCCGGCCATGCGCGGTGACATGCCCCCGCGCGTCCAGCGCGCCCAACCCCACAAGCAGGCTGCGCGCCTCGGCCAGCGGTCCTGCGGGCGGCTGCGTCAGGAACGGCAGCTCCGCGCCGCCCCACAGCGCCAGTTCCAGCGCCAGCCCCGTCAGGTCCGCCACCTCGATCTCGGCGGGCGGGTAGGGGGCAAGGCCGCCTTCCTCGCCCTTCGTCCACAGCCGGTAGCAGACCCCTTCCGCGACCCGCCCCGCCCGGCCCCGCCGCTGTTCCGCCTCTGCCTTCGTCACCCGTTCCGTCACCAGCCGCGACATTCCCGAATTCGGATCGAACCGCGCCCGACGTGACCGGCCCGCATCCACCACCACCCGGATGTCCGGCAAGGTCAGCGAGGTCTCCGCAATCGAAGTCGCCAACACCACCTTCCGCCCCTCCACCGGGGCCAGCGCCGCCCGCTGCGCCGCAAAATCCATCGCCCCGAACAGGGGCCGCACCGCCACCCCCGGCAGATCGCGCAAGAGAGCCTCCACCCGCCGGATTTCTCCTTCACCGGGCAGGAAGACCAGCATCCCGCCGTCAGTCTCCTCCAGCGCCGCCTTCACTGCCCCCGCGACCACTGCCTCCAGCCGCATCGAGGCATCCGGCGGCTTCGGCAACCACCGCGTCTCCACCGGATAGGCGCGACCCTCCGAGGTCACCACCGGAGCATCGCCCATCAGTGCCGCCACCGGCCCCGCATCCAATGTCGCCGACATGACCAGAAGCTTCAGGTCCTCACGCAGGGCCCCCCGCACCTCCAGACACAGCGCCAAGCCAAGGTCGGCATTCAGGCTGCGCTCGTGGAATTCGTCGAAGATCACCAGCCCGACACCCGAAAGCTCCGGGTCCGACTGGATCATCCGCGTCAGGATGCCCTCGGTCACCACCTCGATCCGCGTGGCCGACGAGACCTTGGCCTCCCCCCGGATGCGATATCCAACGGTGCGACCTACGGCTTCGCCCAGCGTCTCCGCCATCCGCTCGGCCGAGGCGCGGGCGGCCAGCCTGCGCGGCTCCAGCATCAGGATGCGGCCCTCGACCATTCCCCGCGCCAGCAGGTCCAACGGCACCAGCGTCGTCTTCCCCGCCCCGGGCGGCGCCTGCAACACCGCCACCCCGCGCGCGGACAGCGCTGCGGCAAGCTCGTGCAGGACATGGGAGACGGGCAGTTCGATCATGCCCCGCTTATCGCGCGCAGCCGCCGCCTCCGGAAGCCCCAAGAAGTTTCGCCGAAAAATCTTGGGCCCCGCCTCTCGCCAAGTCTGCCCCGATCCGGCACAACACCGGCATGGACACCACCGAACGCGCCAAGCTGATCCGCCAGGGCGACCGCCGCGCGCTGGCCCGCGCCATCACGCTGGTCGAAAGCGCCCGTCCCGATCACCGGGCCGAGGCTCTGGCGCTGCTGACTGCGTTGCGCGACGGACCTCAGGCCCTGCGCATCGGCCTGTCAGGCACGCCCGGCGTCGGCAAGTCCACCTTCATCGAGGCTTTTGGCCTGATGCTGACCGGGCAGGGGCTGAAGGTCGCCGTCCTTGCCGTCGACCCCTCCTCCGCCCGCTCCGGCGGCTCGATCCTTGGCGACAAGACGCGGATGGAACGGCTGTCGCGAGATCCGAACGCCTTCATCCGCCCTTCGCCCAGCCAGTCCCAGCTCGGCGGCGTCGCACGCCGCACCCGCGAGGCCGTGGCGCTCTGCGAAGCCGCAGGTTTCGACGTCGTCCTGATCGAAACCGTGGGCGTCGGCCAGTCCGAAACCGTGGTGGCGGAACTTTCCGACCTCTTCCTCCTCCTCCTCGCCCCCGCTGGCGGGGACGAGCTGCAAGGCGTGAAACGTGGCATCATGGAGATGGCCGACCTGATCCTGGTGAACAAGGCCGACGGCGACCTGAAACCCGCCGCGATGCGCACCGTGGCTGATTACACCGGGGCGCTCCACCTGCTGCGGAGACGCCCGCAGGACCCCAAGGGCTTTCCCAGGGCGCTCCCCGTTTCGGCGCTGGCCAATGAAGGCCTGACCCAGGCCTGGGCCGATATGCAGACCCTGATCGCCTGGCGCAAGGAACACGGCCACTGGGACCGCACCCGCGCTGCCCAGGCCCGCCACTGGTTCGAGGCCGAAGTCCGCGATGGCCTTCTGTCCGCGCTCACCCGCGAACCGCAGAAGGGCCTGATGACCAGCCTCGGCGACCGCGTCGCTGCCGGTGACCTTGCCCCCGAAGCTGCCGCCGCTGAAATGCTGCGCCTCCTCGGCCGCGCCGGGTGACCGAAGGCGAGTGCATCTTCGACGGTGACCTCCTCCGGGCCCGTCTCTGGCTGCCGGACCGCCCCACCAGCGCGCTTTACGTCACCTTCCGACAATGGGACCCCGAGCCCGGCCAGTTCGACACCCGGGGGCCGGTCCAGCGCGCCCTGTCGGCGGGCCTTGCGCATCTGCACGTCCAGAGCCGCTGGAACGACTGGTTCCTGAACGCCGAAACCCCGGCGCTTGAGGCCGCCCTGAGGACGCTTCGCGCCCGCTTCCTGACCGCGCGCGCCCTCGGCTTTTCCATGGGCGGTTACGCCGCGCTGCGCTTCTCGAAATCCCTCCGCCTCAATCAGGTCCTCATTGTCTCGCCGCAGGTCTCGCTCCACCTGCCCGGGGAAGACCGCTACCCTCAGGCAGCCCGCTTCGACCCGGTGGCGGGCGACCTGTCAGCCCATGCCCGCCCGGACCTGACGGGCGTCATGGCCTTCGACCCGACCCACCGGCTCGACCGGCTGCATGCCGAGCGGATCATGGCCCTTCTGCCCGGCATCCAACCCGCCAGGCTATCCTTCGGCGGCCACCCCGGCACCGCGGCCATCGGCAAGGCAGGCGGCTTCCCCGCCTTGCAACGGCTCAGCCTGTCGTCGCGGCTTGCAGCAAGCGACGTGGTGCTCCTGCATCGCAGTCTGCGCCGCACCTCTGCCCACTACTGGAGCGAACGGGCAGACCGGCTTTTGCGATGCGGCCGCACGGCCCTTGCCGCCCAGGCCATGGACCGGACCGAGGCGCTTGCCGATCCCGCGCAATGGTAGGGTGGGCGATCCGCCCACCTTACCTTGCCGTGTGGCGACCCCCGCCCGTCGGTGCTTGACGCCGCCGGGGATTCCCCTTACACGCCCCCAATCGAATTCGAGGGCTGGGATTCCCCGCCTTCCCCCGCTTTTGACGAATCGAAGGAACACCGCAATGTCGCGCGTCTGCGAACTCACCGGCAAGGGGCCGATGTCTGGCAACAACATCAGCCACGCCAACAACAAGACCCGTCGCCGGTTCCTCCCGAACCTGAACGAGGTCACGCTGATCTCCGACGTGCTCGGCCAGTCGTTCAAGCTGCGCGTCACCGCTGCGGCCCTGCGCTCGGTCGACCACCGTGGCGGGCTTGACGCCTATCTGGCCAAGGCCAAGGACGACGAACTGTCGGCCGCCGCGCTGAAGATCAAGAAGGACATCGCCAAGGCCCAGGCTGCCGCCTGATCCTTCGCGATTGCCGTGAAAAGGCCCCGCCTTCGGTTTGAAGGCGGGGCCTTTCTCGTTATCGTTCTGCAACACGACCGGAGTTTTCGAAAAGTCCGGACTGGAGCCTTAACAAGCTCGGGTGCGCGTTCTTCGAAGAACGCGCGGTGCCGAACGATCCAAATGTCACTGACGACGCTCTTGTCTGCGAACTGTCCCGCCGTGCAGACTCAGCATCCGGGTAGGGTGGGCGACCCGCCCACCGCCCGGTCAGGGGATCAGCCGGCGCAATAGGCCTCGGCGGTCTGGCCAAAGCTCTTGTAGCGCTCCCAGAAGGCATCGTCGGATTTCGACTGCGAGACCCAGGTGGAATGGGCGGCCTCCGGGTCCTTGAAGAACTTCGCCGCCCGCTTCTGATCGCCGCCCGACAGCGTCATGTCCGCCGCCTGCTGGATGCAGCCGCACAAGCTGCGGTTGCCACCCCGGTCCGACGCCATGCAGGCCCGCTCGATCGGACCCGCTGCCGCGATGCTGGACAGTGCCGGTAGAAAGGCCGCAGCGGCGGCCAAAAGCGCGATGGATTTCATGTCACTCTGCCTCATTCGCCGGGCACGGAGCGGGTCATCCCCTGACCGCCGCCGGTCATTTTGTACCTGCCATGATGCCAAGTCCAAATGATTTTTTCAAGCTATGACAGGGGCTTGCGCCAGGTTGGCGGATTTCCGCAACCCCTCGCGGCCCGAGGTCGAGGCTGCTACAAGATGCAGTGGCAGCACCTTCCGTGCGGGCTGTCCCTTGCCCTCGGACACAGGAACGTGAAACGCATGCCCCATCCGCCCCCCAGCCCGCGCACCAAGGCCCGCCGCCTGCACGACAAGGCCAGCTACGACCGGGCCGTGATCGACGCAATCCTCGACGCCATGCCGGTCGCCCATGTCGGCCATATCGTGGACGGCTTTCCCGTGGTCACGCCGACGCTGCAATGGCGCGAAGGCGACCGGATCTACTGGCATGGCTCCTCGGCCAGCCGGATGCAGAAGCGGGCGACGGATCGGCAAGTCTGCGTGACCGTCACGCTTCTCGACGGCATGGTCCTTGCCCGCTCCGGCCTCGAACACTCGGTCAACTACCGCTCGGTCATGGTGTTCGGTCAGGCGGAACTGGTCGAGAGTGCCGCGGCCAAGACCGACCATTTGCGCAGCATGATGGAGCAGATGTTTCCCGGCCGCTGGGATCAGCTGCGCCCCATCACCGATCAGGAACTCAAGGCCACCCGCATCCTCTCGCTGCCCCTGACCGAGGCTTCGGCGAAGGTTTCCGCCGGCCCGCCCATCGACCTGCCGCAGGACCAGGCCTGGCCGGTCTGGGCCGGTGTCCTGCCCATCCGACTGGCCGTGGGCCCACCCGAACCCGCCCCCGACCTTGCTCCCGGCCTGCCCGTGCCCGACCACGCAAGGGCCTATCGCATCGGCTGATCCCGTCCGCATTGCGCGTCGACGACTTCGTCCCTCCTCGCCCGGGTGCCGCCCCCGCGACGAGGAGACGAAGTCGAACGAGGAGCCCCCCTTTCGCGGCCTTGCAGGGCAGGCTATATGCGCCCCCATGATCACGCTCGACCGCATCCGCAATTTCTCCATCGTGGCGCATATCGACCACGGCAAATCCACCCTGGCCGACCGGCTGATCCAGTCGACGGGCACGGTCGCCGAACGCGACATGCAGGCCCAGCTCCTGGACTCGATGGATATCGAACGCGAACGCGGGATCACCATCAAGGCCAACACCGTCCGGATCGAATACCCGGCCAAGGATGGCAAGACCTATATCCTGAACCTGATCGACACCCCCGGCCACGTCGACTTCGCCTACGAGGTCTCCCGCTCCATGCGCGCCGTCGAGGGTTCGCTGCTGGTGGTCGACGCCTCCCAAGGCGTGGAAGCCCAGACCCTCGCCAACGTCTACCAGGCCCTCGACGCAGGCCACGAGATCGTCCCCGTCCTGAACAAGATCGACCTCCCCGCTGCCGAACCCGAGCGCGTCAAGCAGAACATCGAGGACGTGATCGGCCTCGACGCCTCCGACGCCATCCCGATCAGCGCGAAGACCGGCCTCGGCATCCCCGATGTGCTCGAGGCCATCGTCCACCGCCTCCCCGCCCCCAAGGGCGACCGCAACGCGCCCCTCAAGGCCATGCTCGTCGACAGCTGGTACGACGCCTACCTCGGCGTCGTCGTCATGATCCGCATCATCGACGGCGTCGTCAAAAAGGGCGACCGCATCAAGATGATGCAGACCGGCGCGGTCTACGGCATCGACAAGCTGGCCGTCCTGAAACCCCAGATGGTCGACATCCCTGAACTCGGCCCGGGCGAAATCGGCGTCTTCACGGCATCCATCAAGCAGGTCCGCGACACCAAGGTCGGCGACACGATCACCCACGAAAAGAAACCCTGCGACGCCCCTCTCCCCGGCTTCAAACCCTCGGTCCCCGTCGTCTTCTGCGGCCTCTTCCCCGTCGACGCCAACGACTTCGAAGCCCTGCGCGACGCCATCGAGAAACTCGCCCTCAACGACGCCTCCTTCACCTATGAGATGGAGACCTCCGCGGCCCTCGGCTTCGGCTTCCGCATGGGCTTCCTCGGCCTTCTCCACCTCGAAGTCGTCCGCGACCGGCTGGAGCGCGAATACGACCTCGACCTCATCACCACCGCGCCGTCCGTGGTCTTCAAGCTCCACATGAAGGACGGCGAGGTCCGCGACCTCCACAACCCCGCCGACATGCCCGACCTCACCTACGTCGACCATATCGAGGAGCCGCGGATCAAGGCCACGATCATGGTCCCCGACGAATACCTCGGTGACATCCTGAAACTCTGCCAGGACCGCCGCGGCATCCAGTCGAACCTCACCTACGCGGGGACACGGGCGATGGTCGAATACGACCTGCCGCTCGCCGAAGTGGTCTTCGACTTCTACGACCGCCTGAAATCGGTGACCAAGGGCTACGCCAGCTTCGACTACCAGATCAGCGAATATCGCGAGGACAACCTCGTGAAAATGTCGATCCTTGTGAACGACGAACCCGTCGACGCCCTGTCGATGATGGTCCACCGCGACCGGGCCGAGGCCCGCGGGCGTTCGATGGTCGAGAAACTGAAAGACCTGATCCCCCGCCACATGTTCAAGATCCCGATCCAGGCAGCCATCGGCGGCCGCGTGATCGCGCGTGAAACCCTGTCCGCCATGCGCAAGGACGTGACCGCCAAGTGCTACGGCGGCGACGCGACCCGGAAGAAGAAGCTTCTGGAGAAGCAAAAGGCCGGCAAGAAGAAGATGCGCCAGTTCGGGAAGGTGGAGATCCCGCAGGAGGCCTTCATCTCGGCGTTGAAGATGGATGGGTGAGGGGTGGCCAACTCATGACGATCGAATTGCCTAAAGTCTCCTTCTCTGAGCTTGAAATCGAGAAGTTCATTCATTCGTCTGAGAACTATCTTCCGCAATATAGATCACTTAGGCTTTTGGGGGCGTCAATTTCAAATGCCGACGAGGCAATGTCTCTGGCCTTGGCGGTATATGGCTGGATGCCAACGATTCTTCGGTCGTTGGAAATTTCCAATGAGCAAGTGGAACTAGTTCGGCAGTCCAAAGACATCGGCTCGGCCGCTTCGGTTGTGCGAGACTTTGCAATACCCCCAGTAAATAATAGCTGGGTCGGAAGCAGCAAGTTCTTGCACTTTCTGAATCCTGATTGCTTCCCAATCTGGGATAGTCATATTGCGAGGGCATTCGGATGGGCTCGCCGTGATCAGTACGAATCTTCTTCGCGATACATCGCCTACATGATGGCTATGCGTGACTTGCTTCCTTTGTCGGAAGAAAGCACTTCCCAAACCATCAGTCGGATCAAGATTCAGTTTGGTTATGAGATTAGCCCACTGCGAGCACTAGAGTTTCTGATCTTCTCCGAATCTCGTATGCGGCATCGAGGGCAGCAAGCGTAGGGTGGGTACCAACCCACCACCCACTACCAATAGACCTCACCCCTCGGCGCGACCCTCACGATCAGCACCACCACCCGGTCCTCCTCGATCTGGTAGATCACCCGCCAGGTCCCGACCCGGATTCGCCACTCGTTCTCCCGGCCTTCCAGCTTGCGGCACCCCGGCGGCCTCGGGTCATCGGCCAAGGCGTAGATCGCCGCCTGTATCCGCCGCGCCAGGCGCATGTCCTTGATGGCGAGGAAGTCCTTCTTCCCCCGCCGGTCGAACTCCACCGTCCAGAGCGTCATTCGGCGGCGTGACCCTTGGCCAAATCGGCGAAGACCTCCTCCGCCGAATACCGCTCGTTCGGGTCATAATCCGGGCGCGCGCGTTCCTCGTCCAGCTGCTTGCGCCAGAACGCATCCTCGGCGCTCTCCATGAACGCAAGATCCTCCATCGTCACAATCGCCGCCACTGCTTTGCCGTGCCGGGTGATCGTCACCTGTTCATGCCCATGCTCGACCTGCCCCAGCAGGTCCGCCAGCCGCTCCCGCGCTTCCGATACCGTGACTTCGATCATCACCGCCCCCCCATTCTGTACGAAACGTAACATACGTCATATTCGTACAAAAATCAACCTCACCGCACCCACGGCTGCAACGCCTCCGGCTCCGGCGCACCCTCCTCCGCATACCTCCGCTGCAGCACCTCCTGCATCATCACCCGCTCCGCCTGCACCGGCTTCCCCTCCTCCCCCTCGAACCCCGGCTTCGGTCCCTCATAGGCCCCACGGTTCCGGTAATGGGAGATCGTCTCCGCCCCCCGGATCACCCCCGCCAGCCGGGCGTGCATGTAGCTTTTCAACACGTCATTGATCCGCGGCCCATAGTCCGGCCCCATCGACCGGAAGAACTTCAGCACATCCGCCTCCAGCCGCAGCGTCACCTTCTCCTTCCCGCTAGCCGGCCGCTTCTGCGCGATCTCGTGCCACTCCGCCGGGATGCGGCCTGTCATCTCGATGGAGTTATGCAGGTCCCACTCCAGGCGTCGCATCACGTCCATCATGTAACTCATCTGCGCCCGCTGCCGGGGCGTCTGCTTTTTCAGGTCGGGCATGTCCAAGGCTCCTTTGTCCCCACCAAACCACCCAAAGGTTAACGCCCGCCGTCGCCAGCGCCCCGCCCGACGCAAAGCCGACATATGCCCGACGGATGCCAGACGCTTAACCCCCAGTTAACCAACCTCTGCCATCCTTGCGGCCATGAAACACCTCATCCCACTGATCCCACTCGTCTTTCTGACAGCCTGCGGAGCCTCCCCCGCCCCCGAATTCATGGGCGCGACCCGTACCGACGTTAACCTTAACGGGCGGGACTATACGGTGTTCCAAAAGGGGGAGCGGGTAGAGGTCATCCGCCTCGGCTACGCACGCCGGGGGGAGCATCAGGAAATCCGAGCCACGATGATCGAACTCATCCCCCGCGTGACCGGCTGCAAGCTGCGGGAAAGCACGCTGCAAGGCGACAGTGGCGAGATGCGGGGTAGCCTCGACTGCCCAAAGCAGCCTTGACTCATCTGGCAAAACCCCCAAGAAGCAGGCACCGCAACGGGGGCCTGCCATGCGCCAGATCGACCTTTCCCGCACCCTGCCGTATGCCCGTATCCCGGAGCTTCCGAACCCCTATTTCGGCAAGGTCCGCGACTGCTATGACTTGCCCGACGGCACGCGCCTCCTGATCTCCTCGGACCGGATTTCCGCGTTTGATCAGATACTTGCGGTAATCCCCTGGAAGGGTCAGGTCCTGACCCAACTCGCCCGCTACTGGTTCGACCACACCGGCGACATCGCTGCGAACCACGTCCTCGGCTACCCCGATCCGAACGTGGTCCACTGCCAGCGCGTCACCATCCTGCCGGTCGAAATCGTCGTCCGTGGCTACCTTGCGGGCACGACCTCGACCTCGATCCTGACCCAGTACAAGACCGGCGCGCGGACGATGTACGGCCACACCCTGCCGGACGGACTGCGGGACAACCAGGCCCTGCCGCAGGCCATCATCACCCCCACCTCGAAGGCCTTTGACGGCGGCCATGATGAGCCCCTGACGGCGACCGAGATCATCTCGACTGGCCTGTTAACCAGAGCCCAATGGGACGAAGTCAGCGCCAAAGCCCTGGCATTGTTCGCCAGAGGCCAGGAAATGGCACAAAAACAAGGACTTACCCTTGTAGACACCAAATACGAGTTCGGCACCGACGCCGAGGGCAACATCCTCCTCGCCGACGAAATCCACACCCCCGATTCCAGCCGCTACTGGATCGCGGAAGGCTATGAAAACGCCCTGAAAACCGGCACGAGACCCCCCAGTTTCGACAAGGACGTCATCCGCTCCTGGGTCGTCGCGCGCTGCGACCCCTACAAGGACCCGGTCCCAGAGATCCCCTTGGAAATGATCGAAAAAACCGCGAAGGTCTACATTGAAGCCTTCGAAAAAATCACCTGCCAGCCCTTCATTCCGGACACCTCCGGGGATACGCCCCTGGACCGCATCCGAACCAAACTAACGCCGTTCTTCACCGCCTGACCTGTTTGCGCTAACAGTACTCCGACAAAAGGGGGGGACAAGACATGATTCTCAGCTGCGGCGAAGCCCTGATCGACATGCTCCCCCGAACCTCGACGCTGGGCGAACCCTGCTTTGCCCCCTATGCCGGAGGTGCCGTCTTCAACACAGCGATTGCCCTGGGAAGACTCGGCGCGCCGTCGGCGTTCTTTTCGGGGGTGTCAAACGATATGCTTGGGGAAATCCTGGCCGATACCCTTATCGCTTCAAAGGTTGATACGCAGTATCTCGCGCGGTCCGACCGGCCGACGACGGTTGCCTTCGTAAAGCTGGTGAACGGGCAGGCAACCTATGCCTTCTACGACGAGGCGACTGCGGGACGGATGCTTTCTACGGCAGACCTGCCCGCACTCCCCGCTGATATCACCACTTTCTTCCTGGGCGGAATCAGCCTGGTCAACGACCCCGCCGCCAGCACCTATGAGGCGCTGCAGGCCCGCGAGAGCGCCACGCGGGTCACCATGGTCGACCCCAACATCCGCCCCGGGTTCATCGCCGGAAAAGAGGCAGAATACCGCGCGCGGATCGAGCGGATGATCGCGCGGGCCGACATCGTCAAGCTGTCGGATGAGGACCTGCACTGGCTGGAAGGGCAGGGGGATCTCACGGCGCTGGCACGTGGGATTCTGGCTAAGGGGCCCAAGGTCGTCTTCATCACCGAAGGCGCAAAAGGGGCACGCGCGGTGACGGCCAGCCAGGATATCTTCGTGGCCGCGCAAAAGGTTGCCGTGGTCGACACTGTCGGCGCGGGCGACACGTTCAATGCCGGAGTGCTGGCGGCGTTGCATCAGGCGGGGGCTTTGACCAAGGCGGGGGTCGCAAGCCTGTCAGACGCAGCGCTGACGGCGGCCCTGTCCCTCGGCACCCGGGCGGCAGCGGTCACTGTCAGCCGGGCCGGGGCCAACCCGCCCTGGGCGCACGAGCTGTGAGAGCGGTTCTCCAGCGGGTCACCGAGGCCCGCGTTCACGTCGATGGCGCCCTGATCGGCGAAACGGGGAAGGGCTTCCTGATCCTGGTCTGCGCGATGGGCGGGGATACCGAGGCGCAGGCCGAGAAGCTTGCGGCCAAGGTCGCCAAGTTGCGGGTGTTCAAGGACGATCAGGGCAAGATGAACCTGTCGGTCCGCGACATCGGCGGCAGTGCGCTTGTGGTCAGCCAGTTCACCCTTGCCGCCGACCTGCGCGGCAATCGGCCCGGCTTTTCTACAGCCGCGCCCCCAGCAGAGGGCGAGCGGCTGTATCGCCACTTCAGTCAAGCGCTTGAAAAGGAAAGCGTTCCGGTTGCCAACGGCCAGTTCGGGGCCGACATGGCCGTCAGCCTGGTGAATGACGGGCCGGTGACCATCTGGATGGACACCGACGACCTGTAAGCCCTAGTTGAACGGGTTGCCCGGCGTCTTCTTGGTGATGACATCGCCACAGTCGATCAGCGCGGAAATCGACGCGCTGGACCCGGCAAGCGAGTAGTTCTGGACGTCCGACCCGTCGTCATCGCGCAGATACAGCCGATTGCCGCGTGCCACCTCTGCAATGAAGTCCACGCCCGCATTACTGTCGGGCAGGTAGAACAGCACCGAATTCTGGTACAGCTCGGCCCCGGTCAGGCTCCACGGAGCGCGGCGGTCGATCTGTACACCCAGGTCGGCAGTCTGGCCTTCGCCGAACTCCCAGGCGGTCGAGTAAAACTGCAACTGCACCGCGCCATCCGGGAAGGTCCAGATCGAGAAGCTTTCGCCCGGGGCTTTCACCTCGGCCACGCAGCCGACCGAGCCGTCATCCCAGCCGACGATCGAAACCTGCCAGTGTTTGTGCGCAAACAGCACTTCCGATTCCTGCGCAGACGCCATCCCAGCCGCCGCCGCAATCAGCCCCGCAACCACCATCAATCCCGATTTCATCGCCAGGTCCCTTCACCTATTCCTTAATTCTTATCGCCGGATGGCGACGATGCTATCAAATGAAAATTATTGTCATCCAGATGGCGATTTTGGGACGGTTGCGGATCAGGCTGCCCACTCCCATGGGTTCGAGAACTGGCCAAGCACCGACTGCACCGCGGCATCGTCGACCGCGCCCGACTTCGAGATCTGTGCGACCAGACCACGCTTCTTGTCCTCAATGACGGCAGAAACCTTCGCGGGCACGCCCGCTTCGGCCAGGGCTGCATCGTAGGTGCGGGTGATGGCCAGGCAGCGCAGGTCAGGCTTGAAGACCTTGCCCACGGCCGTTTTCGGCAATTCCGGCAGGATTTCCAGGTGCTTGGGTACGGCAGCGCGTTCGTGGATGTGCGTTGAGACATAGGTCATCAGGTCTTCCACCGTCGCCGACGAACCTTTCACCAGTTCAACATAGGCGCAGGGCAATTCGCCCGCATGGGCATCCGGCTGGCCGATGGCGCCGACGAAGCCCACCGCCTCGTGCCCCATTAGGGCCTCTTCGATGATCGCCGGGTCGATGTTGTGGCCGCCGCGGATGATCAGGTCCTTGGCGCGGCCGGTGATGAACAGGTAGCCGTCCGCGTCGATCCGTCCCAGGTCGCCAGTGCGCAGGAAGCGGCCGTCAGCGAACAGTTCCTTGTTCTTGTCGGCCTCGGTGTAGGTCGAGCCTTCATAGACCCCGGGGTTCGAGATGCAGATTTCTCCCACCTCGTCCACGTCGCATTCCCGGAAGCCGATGGCACCCTGACTGGTCAGGATGCGGACCTGGGTATAGGGGAACATCAACCCGACCGAGCCGATCTTCTTCACCCCGTCCGGCGGGTTGATCGACACAAGGCAGGTGGCTTCGGTCAGACCGTAACCCTCGATGATCTCGATCCCGGTTTCCTTCTTGAACCGGTTGTAAAGCTCGACCGGCAGGGGGGAGGAGCCCGAGAAGGCGTTCTTCAGGCTGGAGATGTCGGCATTGACCGGGCGCTGCATCAGGGCTGCCAGCGCCGTCGGCACGGTGATCATATAGGTCACCTTGTAGCGTTCGATCAGCTTCCAGAAGTTGTCGAACACGCCCTCGCCGCGATAGCCCTGCGGCGTGGGGAACACGACATGCGCGCCCGAGCCGATCATCGACATCAGGATCGGATAACAGGCAAAGACGTGGAACAGAGGCAGGGGGCACATCACCACGTCTGTGGGCTTGAACAACAGCGTCGTGCCCAGCCAGCCGTTGTAGATCATGCCGCTGGCCTTGTGCTGCGCGACCTTGGGCATCCCCGTGGTCCCGCCGGTGTGGAAATAGGCGGCGACGTGGTCTTCGGTGCGGTCGGCAAAGGTCAGCTTGTCGGCGGGCATCCGGGACAGCTCGACCCGGAAATCCTTGACGTTGGCCGTGTGCTGGGGCGGGTTCTTCGGCCGGATCCAGGGGACGATGACCTTCTTCAGCCCCGAAAGGTAGGGCACAAGGTCAACCTCAAGCAACGTCTTGACGTTCGGCGCGAACTGCACCGCCTCGCTGACCTTCTGCGCCAGATCGGTCTTGGGGAAGGCCTTCAGCGTGACGACAACCTTGGCATTCGTCTCGCGCAGGATGGCGCTGATCTTTTCCGGTTCCAGAAGCGGGTTGATCGGGTTGACGATCCCCGCAACCATCCCGCCCAGCAGGGTCACGACCGTGTCCATCGCGTTTGGAAGGACGAAGGCGACCACGTCCTTCTCGCCGACGCCCAGGGACCGGAACAGGTTCGCCGCCTGCGTGACCTGCGCATGCAACTCGGCCCAGGTCAGGGTGATGCGCTTGGTTTCGGGGCCGGAGAGGAGCTGATAGCTGACCGCCGGTCGCGCGCCATGGGCAGTCTTGGCCCGGCCCAGATACTCATAGATCGACCGGGCTTGACCCCGATCTGCCCAGGGCATTTCTGCTTCAATGGCGCGAAGGTCCGCCGCGGTGGCGAAATTGGTCATCGGTTCCTCCCCTTGGTCCGCCCGCTGTTGCCGCAGGCTTTTCCTGAACATGGGGGTGGGAAACGGGTTTGTGAAGTCGGATTGTCCGGACCCGGGCCGCAGGACGCTACGTCAGACAGGATGTGAGCCCGGGTCCTTCCGTGGCGACAGGCAAAGTCGCCGACATGGAGCTTTCGGTTACACCAGCGCGGACGCCGCAAATGGATCGTCGTCCGGGTCCTGATGCCACTGATACTCGGCGCCCCTCGCGATGCCTTTTGCAGCCTCGAGGCCGATCATGTCGGCAATGGCGGCAAGCGACATGTCCATACCGGCCGAGACCCCGGACGAAGTGTAAAGCGTGCCATCCCGCACCCAGCGCGCCTTTGGCTGCCAGTCGACCTCTGGCCGCTTCTCCTCCACCCACGAGAACAGCGCCTTGTTCGTCGTCGCGCGCCGCCCGTCAAGAAAGCCGGTCAGGGCCAGCAGCGCACTTCCGGTGCACACGGACAGGACATGCGTGGACCGGGATGCTGCCAGTCCAAGCCAAGGGACAATACGGTCGGTGTCGACCGGGATGCTGCGTCCCCAGCCACCAGGCACAAGCAGAACGTCGAAATGGTCCGCTTCCGACAGCGAGAGGTCTGCGACTGTTGCCGGGCCCATGTTGCTGGGCACCGGTCCCTTCTCGGGTGCGACAATCGCGATCCTGAAGGCGTCGGCGTTCCAGCCGAAGAACTCCAGCGGGCCGAAGAGGTCCAGAAGCTCGAAATTGGGATAGACGAGGGCTCCGACAGTTCTCATTCGGCCACCTCCACGGTCAGCCACAGAATACCATCGTCGGCCCTTTACGACTAGCTTGAGAGAGCCCCTTCGGTGAACTGCAGCCGCGCCAGCCGCGCATAAAGCCCGCCCTCGGCCACCAGCGCGTCATGCGTGCCCTGCGCGACGATCCGGCCCTGATCGAAGACCACGATCCGGTCGGCGCGTTTCACAGTCGCCAGCCTGTGCGCCACGACCAGAGTTGTCCGCCCCTCGGCCAGTTTCTCAACCGCCGCCTGGACCAGCCGCTCGCTTTCGGCGTCGAGCGCACTGGTCGCCTCGTCCAGCAGCAGGATCGGCGCGTCGCGCAGAATGGCGCGGGCAATCGCCACCCGCTGCTTTTGCCCGCCCGACAGCATCACGCCCCGCTCGCCCAGATAGCTGTCATAGCCCTGCGGCAAGGCGGTCAGGAAGTCATGCGCGGCGGCGGCCTTGGCGGCGGCCTCGACCTCGGCATCGGTGGCGTCCAGCCGGCCGAAGCGGATGTTCTCGCGCGCTGAGGTGGCGAAGATCACCGGGTCCTGCGGCACCAGCGCGATGGCCTTGCGGAAATCGCCCCGCGCGAGGTCCGTCAGTGCGATCCCGTCCAGCGTGATCCGCCCCGCCTGCGGGTCGTAAAAGCGCATCAGCAGTTGCAGGATCGTGGTCTTGCCGGCCCCCGAAGGCCCGACCAAAGCTACCGTCTCGCCGGGTTTCACATGCAGGCTGACCCCGTTCAGCGCGCTTGCTTCGGGCCGCGCCGGATAGCGGAAGGTAACCTCCTCGAAAGCAATCTCGCCGCGCACCGGGCGGGGCAGGGGCACAGGACGCAGCGGGTCCTGCACCGAATCCTCGGTCCCCAGCAGTTCCACCAGACGCTCGGTCGCCCCGGCGGCCCGCTGCAACTCGCCCCAGATTTCCGACAGCGCACCCACGGCCCCCGCCACCATTACCGCATAGATCACGAACTGGATCAGCGCGCCCACGGACATCTGGTCCGCCCGCACATCCCGCGCGCCGACCCAGAGCACGCCGACAATCCCGGCAAAGGTCAGGAAGATCACGATCACCGTCATCACCGCGCGCGTCTTGATCCGCGCCTTGGCCGAAGTGAAACTCTTCTCCGTCACCTCGGCAAACTGCCCGCGCGTCGCGCCCTCATGGGTAAAGGCCTGCACCGTTTGCACCGAGGTCAGCGCCTCGGAGGCCGAGCCCGAAGAGGCCGCGATCCAGTCCTGGTTTTCCCGCGACAGCGCCCGCAACCTGCGACCCAGCACCACGATAGGCACGATGATCGCAGGCACGATCAGCAGCACCAGCCCGGTCAGCTTGGCCGAGGTCAGGAACAACAGCACCAGCCCGCCCAGCAGGATCAGCACATTGCGCAGCGCCACGGAAACCGACGAGCCGATCACAGACAGGATCAGCGTCGTGTCGGTGGTGATCCGGCTGAGAACCTCGCCGGTCAGGATGCGTTCGAAAAAGGCGGGCGACATGCCCAACACGCGGTCGAACAGCGCCCGGCGGATGTCGGCCACTACCCGCTCGCCCAACCGGGTTACCAGATAGTAGCGCAGGCCCGTCCCCACGGCCAAAAGCCCGGCAATGACCAGTGCAGCCACGAAATACTGATCCAGAAGCGCGGCATTGGCATCATTGAACCCGTCCACCACCCGGCGCACGGCCAGGGGCAGGATCAGGCTGACCGAAGCGGTCAGGACCAGCGCCAGCAGCGCCAGGCCCAGAAGCGCACGATAGGGCCAGAGAAACGGCACCAGCCCCCGCAGGGCACCCACCCGTTTCGATTTCGGCCGATCCTCGACCGCAGAGCTGTCCGACATAGACCCGCCTCACCCAATTCCGGCACGGGTGTAGTCTGCAAGGCCCTGCCCCACAAGCGCCCCGTGGCTGCGACCAATGGCGCAAGGCCCCCTTTTCCCCGCCTGCGCCACATGCCACGGTGCGCCCATGACCGAGATCAACCGTTTCACCGCCGAAGACGGCGCCCGACTTGCCTATCGCGACGAAGGGCAGGGGCTGCCCCTACTGTGCCTGCCCGGCTTGACCCGCACGATGGCCGATTTCGACTATCTGGTGCCGCACCTGCCGCCGCTCCGCCTGATCCGGATGGACTACCGGGGCAGGGGGGCCAGCGACTGGACCGGCGCGGCCACCTACACCGTCGCGCAAGAGGCGCGCGACGTCCTTGCCCTGCTCGACCACCTGGGCCTTGCGCGGGCGGCGATCCTTGGGACCTCGCGCGGGGGGCTGATCGGCATGGTCCTGGGCGCCACGGCGCGCGACCAGCTCATCGGCCTTTGCCTTAACGATGTTGGACCCGAGATCGACCGCACGGGCCTGTCCCGCATCAGCGACTACGTCGGTCGCAACCCGGCCGGGCGCACCCATCAGGACTATGCCGAGCGCCTGTCCCGCAGCCCAGGATTCGCGGGCGTGCCGATGACCCGTTGGCTGGAGGAAGCACGGCACCTGTCGATCGAGACTCCCGACGGGCTGCGCATCAACTATGACCCAACCCTGCGCGAGGCCTTTCTTGCCGCCTTCGACGGCCCACCCGTCGACCTCTGGCCGTTGTTCGATGCGCTTGCCGGACTGCCGCTGGCGCTGATCCGGGGCGCAAATTCCGACCTCCTCACCCAAGCTACTGCAGCGCAGATGCGCGCGCGCCGCCCCGACATGGCCTTTGTCGAAGTGCCCGACCGCGCGCATATCCCTTTCCTTGATGAACCGCAGGCCCTGGACCTGATTCACCGCTTTCTGGCAGGCTGCACATGACCGATATCACGCTGATCGAAGCCGCCGCCCGCCGGATGCAGGGCCACGTCCGGCGCACACCGCTCCTCCATGCGCCGCTCCTCGACCGGCTGGCAGGTCGGCGCATCATGGTCAAGGCCGAGTGCCTCCAGATCACCGGCAGCTTCAAGGCGCGCGGCGGCTGGTCCGCCGTTTCGGCGCTGACGCCAGACGCCCGCGCACGGGGCGTGATCGCCTTCTCCTCGGGCAACCATGCGCAAGGCGTGGCCTATGCCGCTGCGAAACACGGCGCGCCTTGCGTGATCCTGATGCCCTCCGACGCGCCGAAGGTGAAGATCGACAACACAAGGGCCTATGGCGCCGAGGTGGTGCTCTACGACCGTGCGACCGAGGATCGTGATGCCATCGGTGCAAGGCTTTCCCAGGCGCGCGGACTGACCTTGATAAAGCCCTACGACGATGCCCAGGTGATCGCGGGGCAGGGCACTGTCGGGCTGGAAATTGCAGAGCAGGCGGCCGAGGCGGCGATCACGACCGCCGAAGTGCTGGTCTGCTGTGGCGGCGGGGGGCTGTCCTCCGGCACCGCCCTTGCGCTTGCGGCCCGTGCGCCGGGCCTGCGCGTGCGGACCTGCGAACCCGTGGGCTTCGACGACATGGCCCGCTCGCTCGCCTCCGGTCAGCGAGAGCGCAACGCGGCCGCTTCCGGATCGATCTGCGACGCGATCCTCACGCCGTCTCCGGGCGAGCTGACCTTTCCGATCCTGTCGCGCCTCGCCGGGCCGGGGGCCGTGGTCAGCGACGATCAGGCACTGCAGGCGATGGCACTGGCCTTCACCCATCTGCGCATCGTGCTGGAACCTGGTGGGGCGGTCGCCCTTGCGGCTGCCCTGTTTGGCGACGACCTGCCCGACACCGTGATCGCCGTCGCCTCGGGCGGCAATGTCGCCCCCGAGGTCTTCGGCGAAGCCCTGCGACGGTTCGGATGAGCCTGGTCTGGCTGGACGACCTCCGGCTGAACGCCGAACTGACCGGCCCCCTGACCGCGCAACCCCTGGTCCTGATCCACGGCCTCGGCCTTGATGCCCGGGTCTGGGACAGGATCGCGCCCGGTCTGTCCCGGCACCGCGTCCTGCGCCTTGACCTGCGCGGCCACGGCATCTCGGACACGCCTGCCCCACCCTATGCGATAGGCGCGATGATCCGCGATGTCGAACGGCTGATCGACCATTTCGCTCTGAAGGATGCGGTCGTGCTTGGGGCAGGCGAGGGCGGGTTGATCGCGCAAGGGCTTGCCGTCAAACGCCTTGACGTTGTCCGTGCCCAGGTCCTGACAGGGTCCGCAACCCGCTTTGCCAATCCTTCGGTCTGGGAGACCCGGCTCGGTCGCCTGCGCCAACACGGCGCCGACTTGGACGCCGAATGTGCCGGTCTTTGCGGCCCAAGATGGCGGACGTCGTCGGTGCTCGACACCGTCCGGACGATGCTCGCCACCACCCGCCTGGACGGCTGGACTGGCTTTGGTGCAGCCGTCTCGACAGCGGACTTCTACCAGACCACCGCCACGCTGCGCCTTCCGACTCTGGTCCTTGCAGGTGCCGAAGATCGCAAGACCCCGCCCGACCTGCAACGCGAACTGGCCGACCTGGTGCCGGACGCCACCTTCCATCTGATCCGCGGCGGAAGCCATCTGTCGATGCTGACTGACCCCGACGGCTTCTTTGATCCGCTGCACGGCTTCCTGATCCGGAAGGGGCATGTCTGAATTTGAAGTTTTGGCATGTCAGAAGCTCGCTCTACGTCAAACAAAGTCATCTCAATTGACCTGATCGAACATCAACGTCTGCCAAAGGCACAAAAACCCGTCGTTGGCCCTATCCCATCCGCGTCATGATCTGTCGCAGATGAAGGGTTGATGCGCCCCCGACCTCCCTAGCTTTCTCTTCGACAAATATTCCGCGGGGGCGTGGGGGTGTGAAACCCCCACTCCTCGGTCAGCCAGAGGGGACGGCCCATGAAACTGAAGGACCTCGAACTCTTCGTCGTTGCCCCCCCGTTCCCCGGATGGGGCGGACGCTACTGGATCTTCCCGAAGCTGACCACCGACACCGGGATCGTGGGTTACGGCGAATGTTACGCCTCTGCGGTCGGCCCCAAGGCAATGCAGGCCGTCATTGAAGACGTCTTCGAGCGCCACATGGCGGGCGAAAACCCCGAAAACATCGAGCTGATGTTCCGCCGCGCTTACTCCGCAGGCTTCACCCAGCGGCCGGACCCGACCGTCATGGGCGCCTTCGCGGGGCTGGAGATCGCCTGCTGGGATATCCTTGGCAAAGCGCGGAACCGTCCGGTCTATGCCCTTCTCGGCGGCAAGATGAACGACCGCATCCGCAGCTACACCTACCTCTACCCCGAACCGGGCCGCGAATCGGCCGAGTTCTGGGTCGATCCGGATGCCGCTGCCGAGGCCGCGGTGCGCTTCATGAACCTGGGCTTTACGGCGGTCAAATTCGACCCCGCCGGCCCCTACACCATCCGCGGCGGCCATGAACCCGCGATGTCCGACATCACCCGCTCCATCGCCTTCTGCAAGGCGATCCGCGAAGCCGTGGGTGACCGCGTCGACCTTCTGTTCGGCACCCACGGCCAGTTCACCACCCCCGGCGCGATCCGCATGGGCCGCGAGTTGGAACCCTACAACCCGCTCTGGTACGAAGAACCGATCCCGCCGGACAACCTGCTGGAATTTGCCGAGGTCGCAAAGTCGGTCCGCGTCCCCCTTGCCACGGGCGAACGCATGACGACCAAGGCCGAATTCGGCACCCTCCTGCGCGCCGGGGGCGTCAAGATCCTGCAGCCCGCCCTTGGCCGAGTGGGGGGAATCTGGGAGGCGAAGAAGATCGCCGCCATGGCCGAGATCTTCAACGCCGAGATGGCCCCCCACCTTTACGCAGGCCCCGTCGAATGGGCCGCCAACGTCCACTTCGCCGCCTCGATCCCGAACCTCCTCATCGCCGAAACCATCGAAACCGGCGGGGCCTTCCACCAGAAGCTCATCAAGAACTCGATCAAATGGGAGGATGGCTACATCCTGCCCCCCGAAGCCCCCGGCCTCGGCATCGACTTCGATGAGGACGTCGCCCGCGCCCACCCCTATACCGGCCCGGGTCTGCACCTGCAGATGCAGGAGGCGCCATGTGACTACCGCCACGGCAACCGCTTCGAAGGTGGCGCTCCTTCCGCGAAGACCTGACCACGCATCCGTGGCAACGCCGTCCGAGTGGCTCGATGCCACGAGGACGGCTCGCTGTATGAAGAAATGGCGGGCCCAGAAGGACTCGAACCCTCAACCTCGGACTTAGAAGGTCCTTGCTCTATCCAGTTGAGCTATGAGCCCGCGCCCGGACCTTTTGGGCCAAGCGCACGGGTCAGGCAAGCACCTTCGTCATGAAGATCGAGTTCGGATCGTCCCAATAGCCCTCGAAGGGTGGACATTCCACGAAGCCCGCCCGGTCATACAGAGCCCGCGCGGCGATGAAGGTCGGCTGCACTCCCGTCTCCAGCGACAGCCGCGTGAACCCGTCCTTCCGAGCCTCGGCCAGCAGATGCTCCAGCATCGCCTTCGACAGCCCGCGTCCCCGCGCTTCGGTCAGGACGTGCATCGACTTGATTTCGGCATGCGTCGCATCGATCCGCTTGTAGGCGCCCATCGCCAGCGGTGCACCGTCCTCGCGCAGCACGAAGAAGCGGATTCCCGGGGCCGCCAACTCGCCCTTGTCCATCATGTGGATCGACTCGGGCGGAGTGTCGGCATGCATGTCGGCGGTATGACGCTGAAACAGCAGCTCCAGGTCGGGGGTCAACGGGTGTTCTTCGGCAATTGCCCAGGACATTCAGTGCGTCCAGGCGCCCTTGCGGTCGGTGGCGAAGTTCTCGCCATAGCCGCGGGGCCGGATCACCGCCTTGCGCGGCTTCGGCTCCACCACGTCGAACGCGATGCCCTTCTCGGCCGCATAGGCCTCGGCCGCCTCGCGGGTTTCGAACCGCAGACGCACCTGGGACTGTGTGTCGGTGGACGAGGTCCAGCCCATCAGCGGATCAACCTCGCGTTCGGATGCGGGGGCGAACTCCAGCACCCACTGGTGGGTCTTGGCGGTCCCCGACTGCATGGCGGTCTTGGCTGGCTGGTAGATGCGGGCGCGCATGGAAGGCTCCTTCGGACGTGGCCTTCGTTATTCCGAAGCTTTGCGGAAAGCGCAAGCGCGAGATTGCGGGATGAAAGGACTGCCGGCCAGTGTCATGGAGTGTGGGTGGGGTGGATCTGACGCTGACCGGCAGGTTCAGTTGCTGCTTGCTCGATCATCATGGCCGATGCCGTCACTCAAATCAACCAGAAGTTGTATTTTCGGATGAAGATTTCGTTTACCACTGTCGCTGGTTCACCCGTTCGCCCGACCCAGGCGCAGGATCTGGTACCTGTTGTAGGTCTTGAACGCCTCCGAGGTCCGGGTGGTGCCGGTCAGCCGCTGCATCAGGTTGTCGCGCCGTTTCTTCGACAGGAACAGGCTCAGCACCCGCGCCAGCGCCCAATGCGCCATCGGTTTCTTGGCGTGGATCTCGTCCGAGACGCGGGTCACCCCGTGGCCCAGCACGTTGAACAGCCGCTGCTCAAGATCGATCGAGGGCGCGACGGCCTCGGTGATGTCCTCTTCCGCCTCGATCGCAAAGCCCGACGGCGGAACCGCTTCGCGGAACACGGTGACGCGATGGCCGCCGCCCGGCTGCGGGCCATGAACGTGCCGCCCCTGGTAGGCCTCGGTCCGGAAGCAGTCGGCAATCAGGATCTTCCCATCCGGCGCCAGAAGTCGGGCGCATTTCGGCAGGCTTTCGGTCAGCGGAATGTACTGGAAGCTTTCGGAAAACAGACACAGGTCGAACGGTCCCTCGCCCTGGAAGGCCTCGAACGTGCATTCATGCACCCGCGCGCCCTTTGCCGTATCCCGGCAACGCGCGGCCAGGAAGGCCGACGGGACCACGATGTCGACCGAATGTCCCAGCGCCAGCAGCTTCTTCGCGGTCTCGCCGGCGCCGCCACCGATGTCCAGGATGCGCAGAGGGCCTTCGGGCAGGTAGCCGAACAGCTTGGACGAGTAGTTGTCCTGCGCCGCCCGCAGGTTGCCCGCCGTCACCTCAAGCCCCGTCCACAGCCCGTAGTGCAGGTTCTCGGCCCCGGTCAGCCAGCGGATGAACGCCAGCCCCACATCCAGCCCCACGGCCCGCGTATCGATTTTCTCAGCCATATCTCACCTCTGGTGGGCGAGCCTTAGCCGCTTACCGCCGGTACGGCAACGGTTTCACCCATCCACGCGGATCACCGCTTGAACTGGAACAAAAACAGATCAAATCTGTCCTGCCCTCCCCGACTCGCGAAAGCCGTGCCCCATGCCGCACAACAACGCCAATGCCGTCACCGAACGCCCCGATGTCCTGACCAAGCCCAAGCTGGAAGGCGGCCGCCGTTTCGTGATGTCGACGCCCTTCCAGCCGGCGGGCGATCAGCCGACCGCGATCAAGGAGCTGACCGCCGGGGTGAACGCAGGCGAACGCGATCAGGTCCTTCTGGGCGCGACCGGCACCGGCAAGACCTTCACCATGGCCAAGGTGATCGAGGAAACCCAGCGCCCCGCCATCATCCTGGCGCCCAACAAGACGCTGGCCGCCCAATTGTATGGCGAATTCAAGGGCTTCTTCCCCGAAAACGCGGTGGAATACTTCGTCAGCTACTACGACTACTACCAGCCCGAGGCCTATGTCGCCCGGACCGACACCTATATCGAGAAGGAATCCCAGATCAACGAACAGATCGACCGGATGCGCCACTCGGCCACCCGGGCGCTTCTGGAGCGTGACGACGTCATCATCGTCGCCTCCGTCTCCTGCATCTACGGCATCGGCTCGGTCGAGACCTACTCGGCGATGACGGTCGACCTGGTGGTCGGCCAGCTTTACGACCAGCGCAAGGTGATGGCCGACCTCGTTGCCCAGCAGTACCGCCGCCTGGAAACTGCCTTCCAGCGCGGGGCGTTCCGGGTGCGGGGCGATTCCCTCGAAGTCTGGCCCGCCCACCTGGAAGACCGCGCCTGGCGGTTCAGCTTCTTTGGCGAGGAGTTGGAGTCGATCACCGAATTCGACCCGCTGACCGGCGCCAAGACCGACAGCTTCAAGCAGATCCGCATCTACGCGAACAGCCACTACGTCACTCCGCGCCCGACGCTGCAGCAGGCGATCAAGGGCATCAAGGATGAGCTTTTCCACCGGCTGAAGCAGTTGCAGGAGGAAGGCAAACTGCTGGAAGCCCAACGCCTTGAACAGCGCACGAATTTCGACCTGGAGATGCTGGAGGCGACGGGCAGCTGCGCCGGGATCGAGAACTACTCGCGCTACCTCACCGGTCGCGCGCCGGGCGAGCCGCCGCCGACGCTGTTTGAATTCATCCCCGACAACGCCATTGTCTTTGCTGATGAATCCCACGTCTCGGTCCCCCAGATCGGCGGCATGTACAAAGGTGACTTCCGCCGCAAGTTCACGCTGGCCGAACACGGCTTCCGTCTGCCGTCCTGCATGGACAACCGCCCCCTCAAGTTCGAGGAATGGGACGCCATGCGCCCGCAATCGGTGTTCGTAAGCGCGACGCCGGCGGCCTGGGAGATGGAGCAGACCGGCGGCGTCTTCACCGAACAGGTCATCCGCCCCACGGGTCTTCTCGACCCGCAGGTCGAAATCCGCCCGGTGGAGATGCAGGTCGACGACCTGCTGGACGAGATCCGCAAGGTCTCGGCAAAGGGCCTGCGCACCCTCGTCACTGTGCTCACCAAGCGCATGGCCGAGGACCTGACGGATTACCTGCACGAACAGGGCATCCGGGTGCGCTACATGCACTCCGACATCGACACCATCGAACGCATTGAAATCCTGCGCGACCTCCGCCTCGGGGCCTTCGACGCTCTGGTCGGGATCAACCTCCTGCGTGAAGGCCTCGACATCCCGGAATGCGGGCTGGTGGCGATCCTCGATGCCGACAAGGAGGGCTTCCTGCGGTCGGAAACCTCGCTCATCCAGACCATCGGTCGCGCGGCGCGGAACTCCGAAGGCCGGGTCATCATGTATGCCGACCGGATCACCGGGTCGATGGAACGCGCGCTGGCCGAGACGAACCGGCGGCGTGAGAAGCAGATGGCCTACAACGTCAAGCACGGCATCACGCCCGAGACGGTGAAGAAGAACGTCGAGGACGTGCTCGCGGGCCTCTGGCAGGGCGACACCGACCTGTCTCGCGTGACGACCAAGGTCGACAAGCCCATGGTCGGCCAGAACCTTGCGGCCCATCTCGACGCGCTGCGCACCCAGATGCGCAAGGCGGCAGAGAACCTGGAGTTCGAGGAAGCCGCCCGTCTGCGGGACGAGGTCAAGCGGTTGGAAGCAGTGGAACTGGCCGTCGCCGACGACCCCTTTGCCCGGCAGGAGGTCATCGAGGAGGCGGTGACCGAGGCGGTGAAGATGGCTGGCCGGAGCACGGCCGGGCGGGCAGGGCAGCGTGGTGGGAAGCGGTCGCGACGCGGAAGATAAGGGCGGTGGGCAAACTGCCCACCCGACGCGACGTGTCGTAGGGTGGGCGATTCGCCCACCTTCGCCCTTATGTCGCGATGAATGGTGGAAAACGGCCAGTCTTCTGCCCGCGCGACCAGACCATGCCGTACCGGATCGGACAGGCAATGCTCTACCGCCCGGCGCCGCTCTGCCTCATCGCGGATCATGTGCTCCCAGAACCGGCGCTGCCAAAGGCCAGCCTCACGCTTTTGGACCATGCTGCGCGACTGCAGGCCCCTGAGGCCTGTCGCCTGCGTAAAACGTGCCTTGAGCTTCTGCCATCGACGGGAAAAGTCGGCGTCCCCTTCGGGCAAAGTCCAGACCGCGTGAATGTGGTCCGGCAAGACCACCATCGCGTCGCAGTGGATCGGATGTTCCGCTGCGGTGGCCCGGTAGGCGTCACGCAGGAGGTCGATCCGGTCACACAGGACGGTCGAGCCGCGTTCTACGAAATTTACGGTGAAGAAGTAGGTGGCACCCGGAACGCGCAAGCGGAGGTAATTCGGCATAGCGTTGACCTTGAAGGATTTCCCCGAAAGTAAGGTGGGCGGACCGCCCACCCTACCTAGCCGTCACTCCACCAGGACAATGTCCGGATCGCCCGCGCGGAAAGTCGCGATTTCGTGGCAGGTCACAATCTCGCTTTCCCGCTCCTCCCAGTAGCGCGGGTCGGCCAGCACCGTCTCGGGCAGGCGGTCCTTCTGGAAGACGCGCCGTCGCTGCCGCTTGATGGTCACCTCGAACCGGTTGGACCGCAGCCGCGCCCCCGGCCGCAGGAAGCCATCGCGCAACACATTGGCCCGGTCCTGCAAGCGCTTGATCTCGGCCTTGAGCCGGGCGAATTCGTCCACTGGGTCCATCGGTGCCTCCGTTCGGTTTCTTCCAGTCTCTTCGAGCACTGGTTTCTGCCGGGTTAACGGGCGTCGCCATTCTTGCCCGTGGCTTGACAGCTTCCTGTCATGCGCCACCTTCCTCCCGATGCGCGCCCTTCTCGCCCTTGCCCTCCTCGCCACCCCCGCCCAGGCCTGGGACTTCACCCCCACGCCCATCTGCACCATTCTCAAGGACACCCCGACGCTTCAGATCCGCGTGACATATGATCCCGCGCAAGCCCAGCCCTATGCCATCACCCTGACGCGCCCCGACCCCTGGCCCGCCACGGACAGCTTTGGCCTCCGTTTCGAAGGGCCGATGGCGATGACCATCGGCACCGATCGTCATCAGCTGTCAAACGATGGCCGGACGCTCACCGTCACCGATACCGGATTTGGCAATGTGCTGGACGGGCTGGCGCTGAACCGCATCGCTGCGGCACTGGCGGGGGACCTGCTGATCCCCATCGACCTGACCGGCGCGCGTCCGGCTGTCGAGGCGTTTCGGGCCTGTGGCGAGGTCCCCTCGGCCTGAGGCCTCAGAAGACCCCCGTCACTTCGTACATCACCGGCTCGAACCCGCGGCACAGCTCGTTGATCTGGCGGTTCCGCTCCCGCATCTCGGGCGTCCTTAGCATCGCCTGATAATCCTCGCGCCGCGCCCATTGGCTGTAGTTGCAGATCCGCGTCCGGGCGTCGTTCATGTGCAGTCCCGCCGCGATGAACCCCGGCTGCAGGCGGATGAAGTCCGCATAGGCGGCCTCCAGCGCCTCGATCAGGTCGAAGGCCATCGCGGGAGTCGTCTCGAAGGTGGTGATCACGGTCTGGCCTTGGAAATCCTTGACAATCTGCGGCATGTCGGGCCTCCCTCTCATGCGGCAAGGATGCCATGAACGGGGGCCAAAGACATGAAGTTTCTCGACCCGAACGACCCGTTCTTCCGCCACGCCTGGGTGCGCTGGTTGACCGTTCTCATGCCCCTTGGCTGGGGCGCATTCGAGCTCTTCTGGCTCCAGTCGCCGTTCTGGGGGCTGATGTTCCTGGCCGCCGGGGCTTATGCCGGCTACCAGTTGTTCTTCCAGCGCGACCCGGACTAGGCGCTAGTCCATCCAGTCCGGCTGCGGCAGGCCGATTGCCTCAGGGTCGGACAGATAGAGCGCCCCCAGCGCAATTGCAGCGACCAGTAGAACCACTGTTGCGATCTTCCAGACCGACCATGGCCGTTCACCTTGCACCTCGCCTGTCTGGCCATTGACGAGAAAGCGGTAGCTTTTGCCGTTGTACTTGTAGGCCGCCATCCAGACCGGCAGCAGGATGTGCTTGAACGTCTCATCCGACCAGGATGTCGCCACGTCATGGATGCGCTGCTCGTCCCCGCCGATGTCGCGGCGCACGTCCTGGCGGATCACGTTCGACATGCGATCCTGCGCCTCGCGCCAGCCGTCCGCCAGAGCCACCGTGTAGCCCTCGGCCTGGAAACCGGCCAGGAATTCCGGGGTATAGGCGGTCAGCGCCCCCAGGTCCCAAGGCGTCAGCTCATTGCCCAGCCGTGCGGGCAGGCTGCGCGAGGCCATGACGAGTACATCGTCGAAATCGCGGCTCACCCGACCCGAGGCGGGATACCAGCGCGTGCGCCGCACCCGCTCCTGCCGCTGTTCCATCCGGCCGTTGACCCGGACGCTGACAGTGCGGATCTCGTAGTAATACTCGCCGCGTTCGCCGGAATACCGGCTGTCGGTATCGGCATCGAAGGTCCAGAACGGGACATAGACACCGGACAGCGCTCGGCCTTTCCTAGCGTATTCCAGAAGCGTGCCGGGCGCGAACCAGAGGCTCCCCATCCAGCGGATCATCGCCTGTCGCGCCTCGACTTCGGTCAGCACGAACGGCACGAGAGCCTGCGGCTTGATGTGCCGCTCGGTTCCCGTGTCCAGCACAACCGGCGTCGCGCAGAACGGGCATTCGGTGGCATGGGTCGCGCCGGTGATCTCGACCTTGGCGCCGCAGTTGGGGCACGAGGTCGTGCGCACTTCGACCATGTCGGCGCTGGACAGGTCGTCGCGCAACCCGCGCGCCAGGTCCAGCTCCTGCAAGGCCCGTGCGCGGGTGCGGGGGGCTTCCGGCGCAATCGCCTGGACGTGGCCGCAATGGTCGCAGGTCAGGCTGGTCTGGCCCGGCGCATAGCGCAGTTGCGCGCCGCAGTTGGCGCAGGGCCAGCGGTATTCGTCCTGCGGCATGGCTTACGGTTTGGGCAGGGGCGGCGGCACGCTGTCCAAAAGCCGGGCCAGATCGGTGTCGGTGGCCATCTTCCAGCCGTCCTGTCCCGGGGTCCAGACCATCGTGGCACGGGTCAGGCGACCTTCGGCTGCCATGCGCGCCAGATCGCCTTCGCCGAAGGGGCCTGTGGTCGCACCGTCCACCGCAAGATGCCAGACCTTGCCTGCGGGCGGCTGCGGCGGCAGGGGCGGCGGGGTGGCTGCCGCACCCGCCTGCCCGCCCCAGGGCCCCATGTTCTGCGCCATGCTGGCGCCCATCCCCATGCCCATCCCGGCCCCCATCGCCGAGCCCATCGCCGACCCGGGCTGCGACATGCTTTCCGCCGCATTGAACTGCATGTAGCGGTTCAAGTCACCCACGACCCCCATCGAGGTGCGCTTGTCCAGCGCCTTCTCCACCTCTTCCGGCAGACTTATGTTTTCGATGTAGAATTCCGGGATCGACAGCCCGTATTCGCCCACCTGTGGAGCGATTGCATTGGCGATGATCTTGCCAAGGTCGGCCAGGTTCGCTGCCATGTCCAGCACTGGAATGCCCGACTTGGCCAGGACCTGGGACGCCGATTGCACGATCACGTTGCGGATCTGAAAGCTGATTTCATCTGAAGTGAACTCGCCATCCGTGCCGACGACCTCCTGGATGAACTTGCCGGGATCGGTCACCCGCATCGAATAGGTCCCGAAGGCCCGCAGGCGCACCGGCCCGAACTCGGGGTCGCGGGCCATGATCGGGTTCTTCGTGCCCCATTTCTGGTCGTTGAACCGGGTGGTATTGACGAAATAGACCTCGGACTTGAACGGGCTTTGAAGCCCGTGGTCCCAATGCTGCAAGGTGGTCAGGATCGGCATGTTGTTGGTCTCAAGCATGTAGAGACCGGGCTGGAACACGTCCGCCAGCTGCCCCTCATGGATGAAGACCGCCGCCTGGCCCTCACGGACCGTAAGCTTCGCGCCGTACTTGATCGCCTGGCCCCGGCGGTCGAACCGCCAGACCATCGTGTCGCGCGTGTCATCCAGCCACGAGATGACATCGATGAATTCGCCCTTGAGGAAATCGAAGACCATGGGACCCTCCCTTTGGGATCAACTTTCGCCGCCGGTCAATCGGCGCGCAAGCGAGAAGACGATGGGCCGGGCTTCCGCGGCCGTCATGCCCGGACGCAGTTCGCGGCTGTAAAGCATGCGCAAGAGAAGCTCGTCCTGGTCGGTCAGCAGCGCGAATTCCTCGTCGTCGTTGAAGATCGACGGGCGCGCGCGCGGGCTGTCGTTCGGCAAGCCAAGGCCTTGCGTCAGTTCCTCGTGCAAACAGGACAGGCGCAAGAGGTCGGGATGCTCGGCCCGGATCACCGCAAAGGCACGGGTGTAGGCGCCCGAGGTGCTGTCGGCCAGCGCGTAGACCAGGCAATAGGTCGTGCGCGGCATCTGGGTGATCCCGGCGACTTCGGCGGCTCCCAGGCCCGGCAGGGTGGCGCGGATCACCGGCCCCAGCGCCTCGCGCTCATCTTCAGAGACGACATGGATGAAGAAGTTCGGATTGCGATCGTCCACTGAAATCGGGTGCCCGGTGACCTGCGACAGGCGAGCGGCAAAGCTGGCGATCCGGGCGCGGTCGGTGGCCTGCTTTTCGGGCGGCACGCTTGCGCCAAAGCGGATGCCGATCCGTACCGGGATTTCCCAGCGGCGCAGGGTAGATGCCGTCTCCTCGCGGACGAACCCACCCGCTCCGCGCCGGTATTCGTCGAACAGCGCGATCCGCATGAAGTTTTCGGCCAGCATCCGATCCGAGACCGGTATCTCCGCCCCGCCATCCGACCGCAACATGCCCTGTGACAACAGCGCCTGCTGCACCTGGGCGAAATAGGCCTGCGCGGCGATGCTCTTTGCCGTTGGCGGCGTCGGGGTGACGGGAATCGGGTCAGGGGCCGGGGCCAACCCCGCCGGCCCCGAGCCGATGCACCCCGCCAGACCAAAGCACGCGATGCCGGTCACCAGAAACTTGACTGTCTTCCCGCGCGCCATGTCCTGTCGCCGACGCCTCAGGCCGTGGCCGGGGGCGTGGTCTGGCGGGCCTTCGCCGACGCCAGGGTGTCGCGCAACTCGGCCTCCATCTTCACCAGTTCGACTTCGGCCGCAGCGCGGCGCGCCTTGCCTTCGTCAGCAATGGCCAGGCTTTCGTTGATGGTGGCGATCAGCGTCGCGTTCGCGGCCTTCACCGTCTCGATGTCGAAGACCCCGCGCTCCATCTCCTCCCGCACCACCTTGTTGGCCTGCTGCAGGTTCTCGGCGTTGGACTTCAAAAGCTCGTTCGTCAGGTCGTTCGCGTCCCGGACGGCCTCGGCAGCTTCCTTCGACCGCTGGATCGTCACCGCCTGCGCCAGCTGCGTCTCCCACAAGGGCACCGTGTTGACGAGGGTGGAGTTGATCTTGGTGACCAGCGACTTGTCATTCTCCTGCACCAGCCGGATCGAGGGCAGCGATTGCATCGTCACCTGCCGGGTCAGCCGCAGGTCGTGGATCCGGCGTTCCAGATCGTCGCGCGCGGCGCGCAGATCACGCAATTCCTGCGCCTTCATCACCTTGTCGGCCTCGGGGACTGCGGCAACCTCAGCCTCCTTGGCGGGGATCGTTGTGCTATCGGTCTCGGCCAGCTTGGCCTCACCGGCCGCGATGTACAGCGCCAGCTCGTTGTAGAAGGTCAGGGTCTTTTCATACAACAGGTCCAAGCTCTTGATATCCTTGAGCAAGGTATGCTCATGCGTCAACAGCTCGCCCGTGATCTTGTCGATCTGGCCCTGCACGTCCTCATACTGCGCGACAAACTCGGCAAACGGAGCCGCCCGGCCCAGAAGCCGCTCCCACCAGCCCGCCTCACGGCGCAGGTCCAGTTCTTCCGCCGCAAAGCCGCGGATCGTCGTTACGATCTTGCGCAAGCTGTCGCCCGCCGGACCCACGTCCTTGTTCTTCACATCCTGCAGCATCGCCTGGCTGATAACCTGCAACTCCGCCTGCGCCGACGAGCCGAACGAGATGATCGACTGCGTGCTGGTCAGGTCAACCTCGGCCATCCGCTTCTTGATCTCTTCGGCCTTGTCGGCGGGCGCGGCCTCCAGCGGCACAACTTCGGCCATGGGTTCGGCAAGAATGACGGCGGTCACCTTCTCGACCTCGGTCAGAAGGGCCTGGGCATCGGCTTGGACGGTGTTGGACATCGGGGGGTTCCTTCAGGTCAATTTTCAAGCTTCAGTCGGTCGCGCAGGACGGCGATTTCGACGTCCAGATCGCTGCGACTATTGGTAAGGAAGGTCTTCGTCTTTTCTGCAAAGGTCGTTTCAAGGTCGGTCAGCAGGGCTTCGTAATCGCTCCGGGTCGTCGCATCTCGGGTCTGGGCATAGTGGTCGACGAACTTCACCGTCGCGTCCCGCGCGCCCATCAGGTAGACCGACATGTATTTCCGAGCCGCCGTCAGGTCGCCCGGATCGCCCTCGATCGTGCGGAAAAGGCCGCGTGCCACCGCGGCGAACTGATCCACCCGCCGCTCCAGCCCCCGGTCGCGCGCCCGCAGGATCGCGTCCTTCATCGCGGCCAGATGCGCTTCGCCTTCCTCGACCACCCGGGCCACCCGGTCGGTCTGGAAAGCATCCACCCCTTCCATCCCCTTGTCCGCGCCGGGGTCCAGCCCGAAGGTGCCCAGATGCAGGCCCGCACCGACTAGGGCATACAGCGCCGGGTAAACCAGCCCCTGATCCGCGATCACGCCCCCCACTGCCAGGGCCGCCCCGGTCATGACCGCGCCCAAGGCTTTGCGCGGCAGGGCAGGGCGACGGGCGACCTTGCGGGCGTTGTAGGCCGCCTCCGCGCGCAGCCCCTCACGCGTCAGCCAGGCCGACAGGATGATAAGACCCCCGGCTGCCAGCCCCAACAGCATCTCGCGCGGGCCGTCGCCAAAGGCCGGGAACAGGAACAGGAACGCGGTCAGGAACAGGACCGTCGTGCGCCAAAGCCCCGCGGGGCGCGGCTCGGCCAGCACAGGCACACCGGCGCCCGCCTGCCCGCCACCGGGAGAGTACTTGCCCCCGAACCGTTCCGCCATCAGACGCCCCCCGACCAGGCCACATAGGCCGTCAGGGCAACGAGCAGGGCCAGCGACAGGTTCCTCAATCCGGTTCCCGACATGGCGTGACCTCCTGCACCGTGCGTTGTCTTCGACCTTAGCCGAGGTGGGGATGCCTTGCCAGCGCCACAGGGGGGAAATCGGCGGCATTCCTCCCCGATGCCGCACCCGGCCCCGACCGGAACCTTGCACAGAATCGGCATCGGGCGCAGGCTTCGCGAATTGGAAGGCCAATTTTGATGACGTGCCAGTTTTGGGAATGGAGGGTCCGATGCAGGATACCGACAGCAATGCAAGCACCGACAGCAGGGGCCGCCGGGGGGAAGAGCGCGCCTGGGCTGCCCATATGGCCGGTCTGCGGGCCAGCTATCACCGCCACCTTGCGCAGCATCCTGACCGAAGGGATTCGCGGATCGAGGCGCTGCTGGACCCCCAGGTCGTCGACCAGCCTGCAAATTGGCGGAATTGGGAAATCCCCAACGAAATCGAGATTCTGCTGGTCCAGATGAAGCTTGGGGCGGACCTGGAGGTCGCGCTCGACAGCGCCTTCCTGACCGCAGAAAAAATCGCTGTACCGACCTTCGCGGTGCTGGCCAAGCGCCGCGATGCCCAGGCGAACGACGAGGCGAAGCAGGCGCTCTTGGCCAAGCTCTTGCGCGACACTCACAACCGCTATGCCGCCCGCCGGTCGGAACGGGCCGAACGTGCGCGTGTGGCCAAGCGGATGACCTACCTTGGCTTTGGGCTGACCGGGGTGATCATCGGCGTCTTCCTGATCCTTGGCACCGGCTGGTTCGCCGTCGCGGTTGAAAAGATGCCCTTCACCGATCTGGTAAAATACAACCTGATCGTGACGACCTTCTTCGGCTTTCTGGGCGCTTACCTGTCCCGGCTGATCGCTTTCCAGAACACCGCCGTCAGCCTCAGCGTGGACGATCTGGAAAACGGCTATTCCTGGCATTTCCTGATGGTGCGGCTGTTGGTCGGGGGGCTGTCCTCGGTGATCCTCTATTTCGTGATCTCGGGCCACCTGATCGGAGGTGAGCTGTTCCCCGCCCCGGCGAACGGGGCCACGGGTGGATTCGGAGACCTCTGGACCAAACATGATGGCCCGGGGATGCCATACGAAGGCCCCTCGGCGAACTTCGCCAAGCTGATCGTCTGGTGCTTCATCGCCGGGTTTTCCGAACGGTTCCTGCCCGACAGCCTGTCGGCGCTGGAGGCGAAAAGCCGCAGCTAGCCCTTCTTCGGCCCACCAGGGCGCGGGCCGGGACGGGTCGGCGTGCCATGGGGGCGGGGGGTGCGATCCGCGCCTGGGCGGCCCTTGGCGGGACGATCTTGAGCGGGGCCGGACGTGCCCCGTTCGGATTTCCCGGCAGGCGGGCGGGTGGCCTTCTTCCAGGTGTCGGACAATTGCTTCAGCCCCTCACCCGGTTTCAGCGGTTTTCCCGCAGGCTTGGCGCGGTCCTCGCCCGGACCCGTGGACCGCGTGCCAGTCTTCGACTGCCGTGGGGCCAGCTTGCGGACCGGCTTCGGGGCTTCCTCGGGGTCGGCCAGTCCAAGTTGCTCGCGCAGGACGCGGGGCTTCAACTCTTCGACCTCGCCGGGCTGCAACTCGTTCAGGCGGAAGGGCCCGTAGGAAATGCGGATCAGCCGGTTCACCGTCAGGCCGATGTGGTTCATCGCCCGGCGGATCTCGCGGTTCTTGCCCTCGCGCAGACCTACCGTCAGCCAGGCATTCGCGCCTTGATGGCGGTCGATCTTCACCTCCATCGGCTGGAACCGCTCGCCATCGATGGTGATGCCCTTGCGCAGCGGTTCGATCTCGGGCTCGGTCGGGTTGCCCTTCACCCGCACCCGGTACTTCCGCAGCCAGCCGGTCGAGGGGAGTTCGAGGCGGCGCTTGAGTTCCCCGTCGTTGGTCAGCAAAAGCAGCCCCTCGGAGTTCAGGTCCAGCCGCCCCACCGACATCACCCGCGGCATGTCCTCGGGCAGGTGGTCGAACACCGTGTCGCGGCCCTTCTCGTCAGACGCCGAGGTCACCAGCCCCTCGGGCTTGTAGTACAGCCAGAGGCGGGGCGGTTCGGGTTGGCCGACGGGTTCGCCCCGGACGGTGATCTTGTCCTTTGCGGTCACGTTCAGGGCGGGGGAGGTGATGACCTTGCCGTTGACCTTCACCTCGCCCAGATCGATCAGCCGCTCCGCCTCGCGGCGCGAGGCGATGCCGGCGCGGGACAGGACCTTGGCGATGCGGTCGCCTTCGGGGGTCTCAGTCGCCTTTGGCGTCGTCTTGGGGGCTGGGGGCTTTTCTTTTCCGGCCATGGGGCACATCCTTCGGGGCCTTGGTGGCCGGGGTCGGCAGGATAGTGATGCGGGCATGAAAGAGCAACGCGAAGGGTTCCGGTCGTTCATGGGCCTCGCCCTGGACGAGGCGCGGGCGGCGGCTTCGCGCGGTGAGGTGCCAGTGGGGGCCGTTGTCGTGCAGGGTGACCGGGTGCTGGCACAGGCGGGCAACCGGACGCGGGAGTTGGCGGACCCCACGGCCCATGCCGAGATGCTGGCGATCCGCGAGGCTTGCGCGGTCTTGGGGTCGGAAAGGCTGGTGGGCTGCGATCTCTATGTGACCCTGGAACCCTGCCCGATGTGTGCCGCCGCAATCAGTGCGGCGCGTATCGGGCGGCTGTACTACGGGGCGGCGGACCCGAAGTCGGGCGGGGTCGCGGTCGGGGCGCGGGTCTTCAGCCACCCGCAGTGCCACCACGTTCCGGAGGTCTATGACGGGATCGGGGGGGCGGAGGCCGAGGCGCTGCTGAAGGAGTTCTTCGCGGGCAGGCGGTAGATGTCCACGGTGGACAATTTGTGATGACATAACGATTTCAGTGACTTGGTCGCGGGCGTTAGCAATTTGGAAAGGTTTGCCTTTTCGCGTCTTCCCTCACGGAAACCCCCTCCCCGACCCTCCCCCTGAAGCAGGGGGAGGGAGGCACCTCGGTCTGGTGGTGTGCAGAATATGCGGCGGTGCGACCCTTTCACCCTGGCGCTCTACCCCATGGGGAGAGGGGACGCTTGGGGCGGTAGTGGTGCTACTTTGGCAGCGGTCATGGGTGACAGGGGGCAGAGCCTCCGGCGGGCATGTTTTGGGGACAGATGAAGGGCTGGGTCGCATGAACGATCATGCTTGATCAGCGGTAAACGTCCACGCCTACCCTGTTGATTCCAAAGGGAACACCAAAGTTGACCAGCGTGGACGGCCCGTCCCCTCAGATCCGGATCGCTTCCAGAACCTCGGGCTCGATCACCTCGATCCCCGGCGGGAGGCCTGACTTCAACACGCTCGCATCCTGGGCCAACAGGCCGAAGGTCCGATAGTGGCAGGGGATCACCCAGCGGAAGTTGAACCACTTCCGCGCGGCCCAGGCGGCGCGCTCCATGTCCATCGTGTAGTGCCCGCCGCAGGACAGGATGCCGATGTCGGGCTGGTGGTATTCCGCCATCCAGGCCATGTCGGCCATGATGTCGGTATCGCCGGACAGGTAGATCGTGTGGCCTTCGCCCGCGATCATGAAGCCCGCGGCGTCTCCGGCCGGAAGCAGGCCCTTGGTCCCGAAGTCGATGGAGGCCGAGTGGACCGCATGGACCATCGTCACCTTTGCCCCGCCCAGGATCAGCGTGCCGCCCTTGCCGAATCCCACGGTCTCGCAGCCCTGGCCGTTCAGCCATTCCGACAGTTCATGGATGCAGTGGACCTTGATCCCCAGCTTCTTTGCCAGCCGTGCAGCGTCCGAGGCGTGGTCGCCGTGGGCATGGGTCAGAAGGATATGGGTCGCGCCCTGCACGGCCTCGTCCTCGCGTCCGGCCGGGAACATCGGGTTTCCCGTCAGCCAGGGATCGACCAACAGCACGGCCTCCTCAATCTCGATCCGAAAGCCGGAATGGCCGAGCCAGGTGATCTGCATGGGTCTCTCCTTCTGTGTCAGTCAGCGGATTGTAACTTCTTGGCGCAATGTATCGATGACAATCGCGCAGCCGTGATGCCGGTTCCGGCGGGCGGGTTGCCGCCGACCGGGCTGTGGCGGACCGGGTTGTGGCGGACTGGGCACAGCAAGGCGCGAAGTCTGCGGCCCTGTCGATTCTGCGTGCGCGACTCACTGACGCGGCGTAATCAGGCCGCCTTGCAACCGCATCAACCAAGGGAGGCGGACTTATGACTGAATACATCCGTCACGGCATTCCCTTTGGACTGACCGCTGGCGCAGGACTGCGAACTTGCGGGCTCAATCGCCCCTGACGCATCCTGCCGGATCAAGGCGCAAGGCGCCCGCGGTCCGTCCCGTCCCACAGGCTGAGCACTGACCCCCGGGCATACCGTCCGTCGCGGGTCATCCCGATTCCATCCAAGACAGAGGACCGGCCAGGCCATGCGCCGCCGGTAACAATCATGACCCCCATGACCCATTTCGACCGGTCGGCGCTACGCGGCAGGCTGGACGACATCATCGACACCCATGGCCTTTGGCCGGTGCTGCGCGCGCTGATCGCGCGGTCGTTCCGGCGCGATCCGCCGGTGCCGCCCCTGGGCCTGAACGCCCATCTGCGGCGCGACATCGGGTTGGAGCCGCTGGACGAGGGCGGCCCGGGCTGGGACCTGCTGCGGTAAGGTGGCACCCCCCGGCCTGCATCCGCTTGCGGGGCGGGGCGGGGGCGGCTAAACGGGGCCAAACCCTAAGGAGAGCCCGATGGCGATCGACATCGACACCGCCCGCAAGGTGGCAAAGCTGGCCCGGATCCGGGTCGAGGAAGCGGACCTGCCAAAGCTGGCGGGTCAGTTGTCCGGCATCCTTGGCTTCATGGAGCAGCTGAACGAGGTCGACGTGACCGGCGTGGAGCCGATGACCTCGGTCACGCCGATGCGTTTGAAGCGGCGGGCGGATGTGGTGACCGATGGCAACATCCAGGCCCAGGTCCTGAAGAACGCGCCCGATGCGCGCGAGGGCTTCTTTGCGGTGCCGAAGGTGGTGGAATGAGCGCGAATAGCTGGACCATCGCGGCAGCACGGGATGCGCTGCGGAAGGGCGAGATCTCGGCGGTCGATCTGACCATGTCGTGTCTGACAGCCATCGACGCGGGCGATGCGCTGAACGCGTTCGTCCATAAGACTCCGGAAATCGCGCTGGAGCAGGCACGGGCGGCGGATGCTCGTCTCAAGGGCGGCGAGGCCCCGGCGATGTGCGGGATTCCCTTGGGGATCAAGGACCTGTTCTGCACCAAGGGGGTTCCGTCGCAGGCCGCGTCGAACATCCTGAAGGGCTTCAAGCCGGAGTATGAGTCCACCGTCACCTCGAAGCTGTTCGAGGCGGGCGCGGTCATGCTGGGCAAGCTGAACATGGACGAGTTCGCGATGGGTTCGTCCAACGAGACTTCGTGTTACGGCAATGCGGTGAACCCCTGGCAGCGCAAGGGGTCGAACGTGCAGCTGACGCCGGGCGGGTCTTCGGGTGGGTCGGCAAGCGCGGTGGCGGCGGACCTGTGCCTCGCGGCGACGGGGACGGATACCGGCGGGTCGATCCGGCAGCCGGCGGCCTTTACCGGGATCGTGGGGATCAAGCCGACTTATGGGCGGGTGAGCCGTTGGGGGATCGTGGCGTTTGCGTCCTCGCTGGATCAGGCCGGGCCGATGACCAAGTCGGTGCGCGATGCGGCGATCATGCTGCAGGCGATGGCGGGGCATGATCCGAAGGATTCCACGTCAGCCGACATTCCGGTGCCGGATTTCGAGGCGGCGCTGACCGGGGATATCCGGGGCAAGGTCATCGGCATTCCGAAGGAATACCGGATGGACGGGATGCCTTCGGAGATCGAGGCGCTGTGGACGCGTGGCATCGAGATGATACGGGACGCGGGCGCGGAGGTGCGGGACATCTCTCTGCCGCACACCAGATGCGCGCTGCCAGCTTACTATGTGATCGCTCCGGCGGAAGCGTCCTCAAACCTCGCCCGCTATGACGGGGTGCGTTATGGGCACCGGGCGAAGCTTTCGCAGGGCGACGGGATCACTGAGATGTACGAAAAGACCCGGGCCGACGGTTTCGGGCCGGAAGTGCAGCGCAGGATCATGGTCGGGACCTATGTGCTGTCGGCCGGGTTCTACGACGCCTATTACAACCGTGCCCGGAAGGTGCGGGCGCTGATCAAGCGGGACTTCGAAACGGTGTTCGCCGATGGGGTGGATGCGATCCTGACCCCGGCGACCCCTTCGGCCGCTTTCGGCCTTGGCGAGATGGCGGATGCCGATCCGGTGCAGATGTATCTGAACGACGTCTTCACGGTGACGGTGAACCTGGCAGGCCTGCCGGGGATCTCGGTTCCGGTGGGGCTGGACGCGCAGGGCCTGCCTCTGGGCCTGCAGCTGATTGGGCGGCCCTGGGACGAGGCAGAGTTGCTGAATTACGCACATGTGTTGGAATCGCGCGCGGGCTTTGTGGCCAAAGCGGAAAAATGGTGGTAATGGGCCGCAAAAGAACCCTTCCGAGGCACTGATGAGCCGTACCTTCCTTCCCGCCGCTGGCGCAACCGTTGCTGCGCTGATGCTGGCTGCCTGCACTCCGACGACGACGGACACCGGCCCCGGCGTCGGCTTTCAGGACTACGGCAGCTATGTCCGGGGCGCGAACCCCGGCCCGGTTGGCGCGCCGGTGACGATTCCGCCGCCGGGCGGAGCCTTTGACCCGGCCGCTGCCGCGGCGGCGATTGACCGGGCGCAAGGTGTGGCCCCGGTTGCGGGTGTGCCCGCGACGACCCCACCTGCGGTGACGCCGCTGCCTGTGGCGACCGACAGCTCGGCCCGTCCGCGCGGTGGCGCCCCGGCCGGGATCAAGGAAGAATCCGGCGAGGTGCAAAGCCACACCGGAATTTCCGACGAACAGGATTTCAACGCCGTTTCGGCGCGCGAGACCATTGAAAGTGACAAGGAACGGATCGAGCGGAACCGGGCGGAATATGTCGTCGTCCAGCCCAAGGACTTGCCGCAGCGCCCGGGCGATATCGGGCCCAACATTGTAGAATTCGCGCTGGCCACCAAGCATGCACCGGGCGTGCAGATGTACAAGCGGTCGGGCCTTGGCATCCGCGACGTGAACGCGGCCTGCGCCAAGTACGCCTCGTCCGATCAGGCGCAGCAGGACTTCCTGGCCAAGGGCGGCCCGGATCGCGACCGGATGGGCGTCGACCCGGACGGCGATGGCTTTGCCTGTTCCTGGGATCCGCGTCCCTTCCGCACCGCGCTGCAGTGACAGCGGATTAGGGTGATGCGGGCGCATCCGTCGCCGAACTTTGGCGAGCGGAGGGACGGGGCTGCGGTCGACCTGATCGTGCTGCATTACACGGTGCTTGACTGCGCCGGTTCGCTGGAGCGGCTTTGCGATCCTGCGGCCGAGGTATCGGCGCATTATCTGATCGACCGGGACGGAACCTTGCATGCGCTGGTCGATGAGGCCGCGCGCGCCTGGCACGCCGGGGCAGGGGCCTGGGGCGGGGCGGGGGATGTGAATTCGCGTTCCATCGGGATCGAACTGGTGAACAGCGGGGCCGAACCCTTTGCCGAGCCGCAGATGAAAGCGCTGGAGGCTCTGCTGCGCGACATCCTGGACCGGCATGGCCTGGGTTCGCAGTCGGTCATCGGGCACAGCGACATGGCGCCAGACCGCAAGGCTGACCCCGGGCCGCGCTTTGACTGGCGGCGGCTGGCATTGCAGGGGCTGGCGGTCTGGCCTGACGTGCCCGCCGCCCCCTTCGCCACGCGGGGGGACGGAGGTGCAGAAGCGCACATGGCGGCTTTCCTGGCTGACCTGCGCGCTTTCGGCTATCCCGACGCCGCACCGGAGACATTGCTGACCGCCTTCCGGCTGCGCTTTCGTCCCGCGGGCAAGGGGCCGCTGGATGCCACGGACTGTGCGCTGGCGGCGGGACTGCGGCGCTTTGCAGTTGACGTAAAGCCCGCCGATGCCTAACTGACCCCCGCGCGGAGGGCTGGATGGCCGCGGGTCGCAAGATCCGAGGAAAGTCCGGACTCCCGTTGGCAAGGGTGCCGGGTAACGCCCGGCGGGGGTAACCCCAGGGAAAGCGCCACAGAGAAGAGACTTCCCCGCTTGCGGGGTAAAGGTGAAACGGTGGGGCAAGAGCCCACCGCGGGACTGGCAACAGGACCGGCACGGCAAGCCCCACCCGGAGCAATGCCAAATAGGGGCCTCGCGCGGGGGCCGGTCCGTGGTCGAAAGGCCGGGGATACCGCCCGCAGGGACGCCAACGCCCGAGAGGCCCGGGTTGGCAGCTTGACCGCCGTGGCAACACGGTTGGCAGAGGAATGGTCATCCAGAGGGGGAAACCTCTTGGACAAAATCCGGCTTACAGGCTCTCCGCGCATTGGCTCTCATTTCCCACATCCTTGGGCGGGATCAACTTTGCGTGCGTTTGATCCCGGACAATGCGCCGTGGAGTGCATCGGTCTTCAGTGGCGCAGGACGGAAATGCAACGTGCGTTTCCGCAATACTGGAGGACCGGGAGATGAAGGCATTCACCCTTATTGTGGTGTTGGGCATGGGCACGGCGTCTGGCGCTTTTGCCCAAGGCCAGCCTGGCTGGGGCGGTGGGCCAGGACAGGGATGGTGGCAGGGCTGGGGCTGGGACATGGGACCCGGTTACATGGGGCAGGGCCCGATGGGGCCAGGCTACATGGGGCAGGGCCAGATGGGCCAGGGCTACGGCATGGGCCAGGGGTATGGCATGGGGCCGGGATACGGCTCAGGTCCCGGGGCGGGTCAGGGCTGGGGAATGGGGCAAGGCGGGATGGGTCGCGGAATGATGATGTCCGGGCTTGATGCCGACCAGAACGGCGACATCTCGGCCGAAGAGGCGGCCGCCCATGCCGAGGCGATGTTCGCGCTGATGGATGCGAACACGGACGGTGCATTGGAGGCTGGGGAGTTCGGAGCCGGTCGCATGGGGATGATGAGCCCGTGGGGCATGATGCCGGGCATGGAAGAGCGCCACGCCGCACGCTTTGCGGCAAGGGATGGCGACGGCGATGGCAAGGTGACGATGGCCGAGTTCCTGGCCGCCGAGAAGGCGCAGTTTGACGCCGCCGACAGCGACGGAGACGGCAAGGTCACACCCTGGGAACTGCGCGCCGCGATGTGGCAATAAGGGCGCCGATAGCGGTTGACTCTGCCGTGCGCATGGCTAAAAGGCGGGCTTCAAGGATTTCACCGGGGGATACGGATTCCCCGATGCAGAGGAAACGACCATGGCAAAGCCCGCCACCATCAAGATCCGCCTGAACTCGACCGCGGGCACCGGCCACTTCTATGTGACCAAGAAGAACGCCCGTACGATGACCGAGAAGATGGTCATCAAGAAGTACGATCCCGTCAAGCGGGAGCATGTCGAGTACAAGGAAGGCAAGATCAAGTAAGATCGCGCCTGCCGCAAGTTTGGGGGCCGTGTCCGCTGGGACGCGGCCCTTTTCCTTTGCGGGGTTAAGCGCGCGCTGACGGCTGAACTGACCTATGTCATTGACCCGTGCCCGGTGACCGGCCCTTCTGGCGACGGACAGAGGAGCCATGCGATGGAACGCTATCACCGGGAAGAGCACTATGTCGCACGCGTGGGCTGGCTGAGGGCGGCGGTTCTTGGCGCGAATGACGGCATCGTCTCGACAGCCTCGCTGATCGTAGGTGTCGCGGCGGCGTCGGGCCGGGCCGAGGTGCTGATCGCGGGGGCAGCGGGGCTGGCGGCGGGGGCCCTGTCGATGGCGGCGGGGGAATATGTTTCGGTCAGCAGCCAGGCCGATACCGAACGCGCCGACATCACGCGGGAGGCGGCGGAAATCGCGGCCGATCCGCAAGAGGAGTTGCGCGCTCTGTCGGGTATCTATGAGCGGCGCGGGCTGTCGCCGGAACTGGCGGCCGAGGTGGCGGCGGCCCTGCACGAAAAGGATGCGCTTGGCGCGCATGTGCGGGACGAGCTGGGGATTTCCGAGCATACCGAGGCGAAGCCCCTGGTGGCGGCGGGTGCCTCGGCCCTGACCTTCGCCGTGGGGGCGGCATTGCCCCTGGTCACGGCAGCGATGGTGCCCGAGGCGTCGATCAGCCTGTGGGTGACGGTGCTGTCGCTGATCTTCCTGGCGGTGCTGGGCGCGGTGGGGGCGCGGGCCGGCGGCGCCTCGGTCTGGCGTGGGGTCTTGCGGGTCACCTTCTGGGGGGCGGTCGCGATGGCGGTGACGGCGGTCGTGGGCAAGCTGTTCGGTGCGGTGGTCTAGGAGGTCCGAGCCAATCTGAGCCCCCTTGATCTTCGCGTGATCGGGCCGCACCTTCGGGCGCGGGCTTTTTCATTCCGGGACCTGAATGCGACGGATCATGGTTGTCGGCGGGTCGGGGTCTGGCAAATCGACCCTTGGGCTTGCGCTGGGCCTGGCGCTGGATCTGCCGGTCTTCCATCTGGACCGGATTTACTGGGGGCCGCAGTGGCGCAAGCTTTCCGAAGACGAGCGGCTGGCGGCCGTGGAGCGCGTCCTTGCCCTGCCGGGCTATGTGCTGGAAGGCTGCTCGCCCGCAACCTATGCGGCCAGACTTGCCGACTGCGACACGTTGATCTGGCTGGACCTTAATCCTGCCTTGCGTCTGTGGCGCATCCTGACGCGGGTCCGCCGCAGCCGGGGGAAGAGCCGGGCCGACCTGCCGCCGGACAGCCCCGAGGATCACCCTGTGCATGTCCGGCGCTATTGGCGACATCTTGCCCGCGAGCTTCCTCGGGAACAGGCGGTGTTCGCGGCGCTGGCGGCCCGTGCTCCGGCGGGCACGCGGGTCATCCGGTTGCGGACGCGTCGGGCGGTCCGGCAGTTTCTGGCGGCCCATGGCGCAACGGCCCGGGTGATCGCGCCCGAGGCCTGATGCGGTCCGCTGAAATGAAAAGGGCCGGTCCTGCGACCGGCCCTTTCGTCAATGTGTCAGGCGACCTATTCGCGGTTGCCGAGGAACTGCAGCAGGAACATGAACAGGTTGATGAAGTTCATGTACAGGTTCAGCGCCCCCATGATCGCGGACTTGGCAAGCCATTCCTGATCCATCGCCTGGGCATGGGCGAGGTAGTCGTTCTTGATGTTCTGCGTGTCGAACGCGGTCAGACCCGCGAAGATCAGCACGCCGATCACCGAGATCGCGAAGGCAAGGCCCGAGGAGCCGAGGAAGATGTTCACCAGCATCGCGACGACAAGCCCGATCAGGCCGATCATCAGGAAGCGGCCGAGACCCGACAGGTCACGCTTGGTGGTGTAGCCATACAGCGACAGACCGGCGAAACCGGCGGCGGTCGCCAGGAAGGTCGTCGCGATCGAGGTGTCGGTGAAGACCTTGAAGATCCAAGCCAGCGACAGGCCCATCACCGCCGCGAAGGCGTAGAAGAACAGCTGTGCCGCAGCGGCCGACATCCGGTTGATCAGCGCGCCGAACGCGAACACCATGGCGAGGGGGGCGAACATCACCACCCAGCCCAGGATATTCGGCTGCAGCGTCATCGGATCGCGGAAGATCCCCAGAAGCGCGTCCGAGGTGCCGACAGCCCAGGCAACGCCGGCCGTGACCAGCATCGCCACGGACATCAGCCCGTAGACCTTGTTCATATGGGCGCGAAGCCCTTCATCAATCCGGACGCCGGCGCCAACGCCAACGCTGCGGATCGTATCGTATTGAGCCATGGAAGCCTCCGATGTTGTCCCTAAGGGCAACGCCGGGGGGACCGGCGCGACCTCGTGCACAGAATATTGGGAACCCGAGGGGTCATTTCAAGCACTACGCGCGCGCGAGGGAGGCGAAAACTGTCAACTTTTCAGCCCTTCCAGTGCGACGGAGCGTCCCAGCCCCGGCGCTCTGCCTCGGCCAGGGCCTCTTCGCGGGTCAGGCCGATGTCGCGCAGGAGGTGATCGTCCAGCCGGGACAGGCTGCGGCGCGACCGGGTCAGGGCCGCCATGTGAAGCAGGCGGGAGGGAAAACGCGACAGGGTCGCGGCGAGGTGGTGCAGGCGAGAGGCGAGCGGCAGGGCAAGGCGACGGCTGGACATGGCGGGCTCCATCATTCGGGTTTGTCATGGTGCGATGCGTTTGCATCAGGATGCTTGAACAATGCGTCTTTTCGATGCATGATGGAAACGAATGATTGTGAGCTCATCCATCAGGATCTGTGATATGCCGCGCAACCTTGACCTGTCTGCCCTGCGATCCTTCGTGACCGTTGCCGATGTCGGCGGCGTGACGAAGGCGGCGGGGTATCTCAACCTCACGCAGTCGGCGGTCTCGATGCAGATCAAGCGGCTGGAAGAGTCGCTTGGTCTGTCCCTCTTCCTGCGCGCGGCGCGGAAGCTGGCGCTGTCGCCCGAGGGGGAACAACTTCTGTCCTATGGACGGCGGATGCTGGCCCTGAACGACGAGGCGCTGTCGCGATTTTCGACAACAGCCTGCACCGGGTCGATCCGGCTGGGGGTGCCGCACGACATTGTCTATCCGGCGATCCCCGGCATCTTGAAGCGGATGGCTCAGACCTACCCCTGCGTGCAGGTGAATCTGGTCTCGTCCTTCACGCTGGCGATGAAAGATGAGTTCGGCCGTGGCGGCTTCGACGTGATCGTGACCACCGAGGATGCGCCGGGCCACGGCGCTGAGGTGCTGGGTGCGCGGCCGCTGGTCTGGGTCGGCGCGCCCGAGGGCAAGGCCTGGCAGCGGCGGCCGCTGCGGCTGGGGTTCAAGGACGGATGCATCTTCCGTCCCACTGCCACGGGCGCGCTGGACCGTGCCGGAATCCCGTGGGAAATGGCCACCGGCGGCGAAAGCGAGCAGGCGGTTGAGGCGATGGTGGCGGCGGATCTTGCGATCTCGGCGCGGATGGCGGGCAATATTCCCGCGGACACCGAGGTCATCGAGGCGCAGAACCAGCTGCCGGCGCTGGGTGAAATGAAGCTGGCGCTTTACCGGTCTCCAACCGCGACGAGCGAGGCGGTGGACATGCTGATGGCCGAATTGCGCGTGGCCTATTGCTGCTGACCGACCCGGATCACCACCTTGCCGGTGGCCTTGCGGTCACGCAGCAGGGCCAGGCCTTCGGGAAAGGCCTCGAAGGGCAGGATATGGCTGACATGCGGGCGGATCAGCCCCTCGGCCCGCCAGCGCAGAAGCTCGGCCATGCTCGCGGCGACGAGACCGGGCGCGTGCGCCTCCATCCCGCCATACCAGAAACCCGACACCGTCAGGTTCTTTACCAGAAGGAGGTTCGCCGGGATCTGCGGCACCTCACCCGAGGCAAAGCCGATGGCCAGAAGTCGTCCTTCCGGCTTGCAGGCACGCAGGGCGGCGTCGAAGGCGGGGCCGCCCACGGCGTCGTAGACGACATCCACCCCGCCTTCGGCCCGCAAGGCTTCTTTCAGGTCTGGCGCGTCGCTGTCGATCAGGACATCCGCCCCCGCGGCCTTGGCAACCGCCAGACGCTTTACCCCGCGGGCCGAGGCGATGACCCGCGCGCCCAGACGCTTGCCGATCTCGACCGCGGTCAGTCCGACACCGCCCGCCGCGCCGGTCACGAACAGTGTCTCACCGGCCCGCAACCGCGCGGTGTGGCTTAGCGCAAGGTGGGATGTGCCGTAGGCAATGGGAAAACCGGCCGCTTCGTCAAAGCTCATGACGTCCGGGATCGGGACGACACGCCCGGCAGGCAGCACGATTTGTCGGGCCAGAGCCCCCGCAGAACAGGTCGCCAGGACCCGGGTACCCGGCGCGGGCCCCTCTGTGTCCGGTCCCAGGGCAAGGATGGTGCCGGACAGCTCCATCCCCGGAGTGAACGGAAACGGGTGCCGAACCTGGTACTTGCCCTGAATCGCAAGCATATCCGCAAAGTTGAGCCCGACTGCTTCCACCTGAACAACGACTTCGCCTTTAACGGGAAAATCGTTCTTGATATTGGCCAGAACAGGCGTAGAGCTGGGATTGTTGACCTGCCACGCCTGCATTTGCGGCTCCTCCTTGGGTGGTTGTTTCTACTACCTGCGGTGTAGGGTTTTTAATCGACCTACAGTTTCTTGCAACGCAATGATCACGGGATTCGCAATGTGCAATCGGGTCTGCGGCAGTTGTGCAAAATGCAAAGCAAAATGCGATACCACTATAGGGCGAGTCATGATTCGGTCCGACTCGTTCCGCGGGTCGATAGGGACAACCACACCGTGTGTTATACGCGTGTATAATTGGACTTGTCCAAAAGGATAGGTTTTGGCCCCCCAGATTTTTTTTTAACGGAAAGTGAACGCTCGCCCAGCTTTGGCACGGAATCTGCTTATAGATTACCGAGGGGAACGGACACTCGTTTTTGGAGTACAGAATGAAGCATCCCGTAGACGCACATGTTGGTAAGCGCATCCGTCACCGCCGCTGGATGGTGGGCATGACGCAACAGCAGCTTGCCGACAAGGTTGGAATCAAGTTCCAGCAGATTCAGAAATACGAGACCGGCATGAACCGGGTCAGCGCATCGCGCCTCTGGGACGTGGCCGATGCACTGGGAGTTCAGATCTCGTTCTTCTTCGAAGGTCTCGCCGAAGGTCAGGTCAACTCGGCGTATGCCCACGGCGACATGATGTCGGACAAGGAGGCCCTGGAACTGGTGCGCTCCTACTATGCGATCCCGGAGGCTCAGCGTCGTCGGCTGTTCGACCTGGCCCGCGTGCTGTCAGAAGCTGCCTGAATGCCTTGACCTTGTCCCCGTGCGCGGTTAGCGCCCGGGGATTGGGCTGAAAGGCCCATCAGGTCAGGGAGAGGATCATGCGGGTTTCACCGGCGCTTGCGGCTGATCTTGTCGCAACGGCGCATGAACTGGCGGATGTGGCGCGCGTTGTGACCCTGTCCCATTTCCGGACCCGCTCTCTTGAAGCTGAAACCAAGGAAGCCCATCGGTTCGACCCGGTGACGGCGGCTGACCGGCTGTCGGAACAGCGCATGCGCGACGTTCTGCAGCGTCGGCGGCCCTTGGACGGGATCCTGGGCGAGGAATATGGCTCCAGCTCCGGGTTGAGCGGCCTGACCTGGGTGCTCGATCCCATCGACGGAACCCGGGGCTATCTGTCGGGCACGCCCACCTGGGGTGTCCTGATCTCGGTCCGCGATGCCGAGGGCGTGCTGTATGGCATCATCGACCAACCCTACATTGGTGAGCGGTTCGAGGGCGGCCTTGGACTGTCGCGGATGCGCGGCCCGATGGGTGAGGCTGATCTGGCCGTCCGCCCGGCGCGGCCGCTGGGGCAATCCATCCTGTTCACGACCTTCCCCGAAGTGGGCACCGCTGCCGAGGGTGCCGCCTTTCGGCGCGTGGCGGCGGGGGTCAAGCTGGTGCGCTATGGCACCGACTGCTACGCCTATGCACTGATCGCCGCCGGCCAGATCGACCTGGTGATCGAGGCGGGGTTGCAGGCCTATGACGTGCAGGCGCCGATCGCGGTGATCGAGGCGGCGGGCGGCATCGTCACCGACTGGCAGGGACGCCCGGCGCTGGACGGCGGGCAGATCCTAGCGGCCGCCAACCGACAGGTTCATGCCGAGGCGCTGGCCCTGCTGAACCAGTAGCCCGGGCCGCTGCTGCCAGACCCTTTATCCGTCGCCGTCTGAAACAGCTTCTCGCCTTGGCCATTTGCCTGGCTCTTGTCGGCTGGCGCCCCCTCGGGCTAGGGTGCGAGAGCCGGACGTGTCCTTCGCCCTTCTGACGGACGGCTTTGGTTTCCCCTGAAACCGAAGGGTGCGCAACGGGTGCACCCATGACCGATCTTTTGATCCGCAATGCCGATGTCGTGGTGACGATGAATGCAGCACGATCCGAGCTTTCGGGCGCGGATGTGCTGATCCGGGACGGGAGTGTCGCCTCGGTCGGGCAGGGACTGCCGACCCAGGGGGCGGAGGTGATCGAGGCGCGCGGCTGCGTGGTCACCCCGGGTCTGGTGAACACGCATCACCATCTGTACCAGACACTGACTCGGGCCGTGCCGGGCGGGCAGGATGCGCTCCTCTTCGGTTGGCTGAAGACGCTGTATCCGATCTGGGCAAGGTTCGGGCCCGAAGAGATGTTCACCTCGGCCCAGGTCGGACTGGCAGAACTGGCGCTTTCGGGCTGCACGATGACATCCGACCACCTGTATCTCTATCCGAACGGCGCGCGGCTGGATGACACGATTGCAGCGGCGACAGAGGTCGGTCTGCGGTTCCACCCGACACGCGGCGCGATGTCGATCGGCGAAAGCGCGGGGGGGCTGCCGCCCGACAGCCTGGTTGAAAAGGAACCCGCGATCCTGGACGACATGATCCGGGTCGTTGACCGGTTTCACGATCCGAAGCCGGGGGCAATGGTACGGGTCGGACTGGCGCCCTGTTCGCCCTTCTCGGTCAGCCGCGAGTTGATGCGGGACGCAGCCCTTCTGGCGCGGGACAAGGGCGTGATGCTGCACACTCATCTGGCCGAGAACGACGAAGATATCGCCTATTCCCTGGCCCAGTTCGGCTGCCGCCCCGGCCAGTATGCCGAGGACCTGGGATGGACCGGGCCGGATGTCTGGCACGCGCATTGCGTCAAGCTGGATAGTTCGGAAATTGAACTTTTCAGCCGGTCGAGGACGGGTATTGCCCATTGTCCATGTTCGAATTGTAGACTTGGGTCCGGCATCGCCCCGGTGCGCGCGATGCGGGACCGGGGGGTGAAGGTCGGGCTTGGGGTCGATGGTTCGGCCTCGAACGACGCGGGCAACCTGATCACCGAGGCGCGGATGGCGATGCTGTTGCAGCGGGTTGCCAAGGGCGCGGATGCGATGAGCGCGCGCGAGGCGCTGGAGATTGCGACGCTCGGGGGGGCAGGAGTTCTGGGGCGCGGCGACCTGGGATCAATCGAGGTGGGCAAGCGGGCCGACCTGGCAATCTGGGACATGACCGGGGTCGAGGCGGCGGGGTCCTGGGACCCGGTCGCGGCGCTGGTTCTTTGCGGTCCGACGCGGGTGAAGGATCTGATCGTCGAGGGTCGGCAGGTGGTGCGGGACGGGCAGATGACGACCATTGATCTTCCGCGGCTTCTGGAAGGCCAGCGCCGACTTGCGACAAGACTGGCGGGGTAACATCCGGTTTTCCCGCCCTTTCGGACTCTGCAGAAGCTGGGCAAGGTCGCCGCATGGCAACCAAGGAGTCCCTGCATGCGCTATCTGTCCGCCCTTGCCCTGACGCTGGCCATTGGACTGCCTGCTGCGGCACAGACGGTACTTTCGGAAGTCAGCGGAAACTGGGCCGGCCCCTCGAACACCGGTTTCTACTTCACGGCGCAGCTGGTCCAGAACAAGGATCGTCTTGGCCTGGTGATCTGGAACGGCAACGATGGCGCGCCCGGCACGTCGGGCAGTCCGGAATTCGACAACCGCGAAATCGAACTGGGCGCCTTTGCGACCCGGCAGGACCTGGAGGTGCTGGACAGCCCGAACGGCAGCATCCTGCAGATCACGGTCGAGTTCGCCGATGAAGAGGCCGAGGGTCGGTCGGTCACCCAGATCCAGCGGATCGACAACCAGTACACGGTGGTCGGTTACTATCATCGGTCGTCGTTCTACAACCCCGGCGGCGAGCCCTATTCCTATGACTGCGACGTCGATCTCTGGAACATGGTCTCGGTCGACAACGGCACCCGGCGGCAGCTGGAGCCGGTGGGCTTCGAGGCGCTGAACGCGAGCGACTGGACCTTCGGTGCGGCCTTCGACCGGGGCTTCTGCACGCGGGCCGAGTAGGGTAGAACGGCCTTTCAGGAGGCCCCATGTCCCACGACTATGCTGCCCAGCGGCGCGACACGTTCCAGACCTTCCGCCAGTCGAAGGGGGTGAGCCTGCCGAAGACGGCGGTGGTGGAGTTTGCCTTCTTCATCGAGGAGCTGGATGCCAGCTGGGCCGCCTTCGAACGCGCGCTGCGGCTGGCGGGGTTCACGACGCGGCGGCTGAAGGATGGCGAGACGCTGATCGCCTCGTTCGGGCCGATGCCGGTCACGCCGGAGGCGATCTGGGAACGGGAACATGCGGCCACGGAAATCGCCCTGAAGCATGACTTCTACCCGGACGGCTGGGAGCTGGCGGAGTAGGCTGTCCACGCAGGACAGATTTTCAAATTGAGTTGAATCAATCGGTTACGCTTGGCGATTCAGGTGGTCCTTACCATAATGACCGGGCTCCCCAAGCCCCGTCCAACGGAGGGGAAGGGGAGGTGCCAGCGGCACTGGCGTCGCACGTCAGCCTCGGGCGTATTTGCGGGTTGGGGCGGTTGTCAAATTGAGCGCCTGTGGCGCGAAGACTCTTTGTCTCGGCTTTGCGCGTGAAGAACGCGCAAAGCCTCGGGAGCCTCCGGCGGGAGTATTTGGGACATGGGCAAGGCCCTTTGGGTCAGGTCGCCAGGCGTTTGCCGTTCACCCAGACTTCCGCGATGGCCCGGTCGTCGCCCATCATGATTGTGGGGAACAGCTGCTGCCAGAGGTCCGTGGCGCGTCGCGTCGACTGTTCGATGGCGGGGGTGGAGGCGAGGTCGATGACGATGAGGTCGGCCTCCATCCCCGGGGCGAGGTTGCCAATCTTGTCCTCGCAGCGGAGCGCACGGGCGGAGCCTTGGGTGGCAAGCCACCAGAGCTGCGCGGGGTGCAAGGACTGTCCGCGAAGCTGGGCGACCTCGTAGGCGGCGGCCATCGTACGCAGCATCGAGAAGTTCGAGCCGCCGCCCGTGTCGGTGGCAAGGCCGACACGAAGCCGGGTGGCGAGGGTCATGTCGAAGAGACCCGAGCCGATGAAGGTGTTCGAGGTCGGGCAATGGACGAGGCTTGCCCCGGCCTCGATCAGGCGGGATTTTTCGCGGTCGGTCAGATGGATGGCGTGGCCGTAGACAGCACCTTCGCGGAGCAGCCCTTGCGCCTCATAGGTGTCGAGGTAGTCGCGGGACTGCGGGAAGAGGTCCTTCACCCATGCGATCTCGTCGGTCTGTTCGCTGAGGTGGGTCTGCATCAGGCAGTCGGGGTATTCGCGCCAGAGCTGGCCCAGGGCGGCGAGCTGTTCCGGCGTCGAAGTGGGCGAGAAGCGTGGGGTGATGACATAGGACAGGCGGTCCTGGCCGTGCCATTTCTCAAGCAGCTGCTTGCTGTCGTCGTAGGCCGATTGGGCGGTGTCGCGGAGGCCCTCGGGGGCGTTGCGGTCCATGCAGGTCTTGCCAGCGAAAATCCGCATGCCGCGCGACTGGGCAGCGGTGAAGATGGCGTCAACGCTGGCCGGGTGGATCGTGGCGTAAGAGCAGACGGTGGTGGTGCCGCGGGCGAGGATCAGGTCGAGGTAGCGGTTCGCTATCTCCTCCGCATAGGCGGGATCACTGAAGCGCATTTCTTCGGGGAAGGTGTAGGTGTTCAGCCAGTCGATCAGGCGCTTGCCCCAGGAGGCGATGATCGCGGTCTGGGGGTAGTGGACGTGGGCGTCGATGAAGCCTGCGGAGATGAGCTTCTGCCCATGGTCGTGGATGCGGGCCTGGGGGTAGCGGGTGCGCAAGGCGTCAGCCTCGCCCACGGCGCTGATGCGGCCCTGTTCGACGGCGACCGCGCCCCGGGTCAGGACCCGCGCGGCCGAGAGGCCTTCGGTGAAGGGATCGCCGGCGAAGCTGAGCACCTGGCCCAGAAGAAGATCGGTCATGGGGCACCTTTCGAACCGGCACAGGGTAGAGTGTTTCGCGGGCCCGGTAAATTTTCCACTGCAGATCAAGGCTTGAAACTGTTTCGCAAAAGCGCGAAGGCCGGGGTGCGGGGCGAATGGGCAGCGGGCTTTGCCGTTGCCGGAAAAGCGGCCTAAGGTCGGCGGAAGAGCGGAGGGTCGCATGGCGGAGACGACAGTCAAGACGACGCCGGACGCGATGGATGCGGCGACGCTTGAGGCGACACTGGATGCGGCGCTGGATGCCGCCCGCGCCGGGGATTCCGCCCGGGTCGAAGCACTGTTGGAGCCGGTCCACCCGGCCGACGTCGCCGACCTTCTGGAGCAGGTTTCGGAGTCCGACCGCGAGGCGCTGCTTGCGATGGGTTCGGCCGTCATCGACGGCGAGGTGCTGTCCGAGATCAGCGATGCTATCCGCGAGGACGTGCTGGGCGCGCTGCCCGACGAGGTGGTGGCCGAAGCGCTGCGGGAGCTCGACTCCGACGACCTTGTGGACATCGTCGAGGATCTGGAGGCCGAGGATCAGGGCCGCCTTTTGGGCGCGATGGATGCGGCTGACCGGATGGCGGTGGAGCAGGCGCTGGCCTGGCCGGAGTATTCCGCAGGCCGGTTGATGCAGCGCGAGCTGGTGGTGGCGCCGGAGCACTGGACGGTGGGCGAAGCCATTGATTTCCTTCGCGGAGCCGACCATCTGCCCGACCAGTTCTACCATGTGATTCTGGTCGACCCGCGGATGGCCCCGGTGGGCTATGTGACGCTGGGGCGCGTGTTGTCGTCGGGCCGTGACGTGGCGCTGAAGGCGATCACCGAGGAGAGTTTCCGCACCGTCGCGGCCACGGACGAGGAGGCGGATGTCGCCTATATCTTCAACCAGTATCACCTGATTTCCTGTCCCGTCGTCGATGGCTCGGGCCGGCTGGTCGGGGTCATCACCATCGACGACGCGATGAACGTGCTGGATGAGGAGCATGAGGAGGACATGCTGCGTCTGGCCGGTGTGGGCGACGAGGCGGATGTCAGCGACGGGCCGGTCGAGACGGTGAAGCAGCGGTTGCCCTGGCTGGTGATCAACCTGTTCACGGCGTCCTTGTCAGCGCTGGTCATCAGCCAGTTCGAGGCGACCATTGCCTCGATCGTCGTGCTGGCGGCGCTCATGCCGATCGTGGCGTCCACAGGCGGGATTGCGGGGACGCAGTCGCTGGCGGTGGCGGTCCGGGCCCTGGCGACACGGGACCTGACGCGGGCGAACGCGGGGCGGGTGGTGCGGCGGGAACTGCTCGCGGGGCTGATGAACGGGATCGGGCTGGCACTGATCCTTGGGGCCGCCGGGGTGCTGATCTTCGGCGACTGGCATCTGGGGCTGGTGCTGGGCTTGGCGATGATCGTGAACCAGATCGTGGCGGCCTTGGGCGGCGTGCTGGTGCCCCTGACGCTGGAGCGTATGGGGCTGGACCCGGCGCTGGCGAGCGGCACGTTCGTGACGACGCTGACGGATGTGATGGGGTTCTTTGCCTTTCTCGGGCTGGCGACGGTGATGCTGACATGACGGATGTGAAAGCTGAGGCGCGGGCAAAGGCCTTTGCGCGGCGGGCAGAGGCATTTGCGGCGGGGCAGGGCCAGGCGGCAGAGATCCTGGCGGATTACCTGTCGGGGCATCGGGGCAAGGTCCTGTCAGGCTACATGCCGATGCGGACCGAGATTGATCCCCTCCCCGCGATGGCGGCGCATCAGGGGCCGGTGGGTGTGCCGGTGATCATGGAGAAGGCCACGCCCTTGCGGTTCCGGGAATGGTCGCCGGGCTGCAGGCTGGTCGAGGGCGCGTTCAAGGCGATGATCCCCGAGGAGGGGGCCTGGGTCGAGCCGGAGGTGCTGATCGTGCCTTTGCTCGCCTGGGACCGGCGGGGGTTCCGCTTAGGCTATGGTGGGGGGTTCTACGACCGGACGCTGGAGGGGCTGCGGGCGCGGGGGAGGGTGCTGGCGGTGGGGTTCGCCTTCGCGGCGCAGGAGGTGGAGGCCGTGCCGATTGACGAGTTCGATCAGCGGCTGGATGCGGTAGTGACGGAAAAGGGCATCACGGTTTTCGCGTGACGCCCCAAAATCCTTCGAAGGATTTTGCAAAAGTTTTCGAAAACTTTTGCGCCCTTCAGTGCGCGATGTCTTCCTGGCGGACGAACATGTTGCCCCAGGCCCGGTCGATCAATTCGGGCGTCATCTGGTAGGGGATGTTCTCGAAGTCGCAGACCGCGATCATCTGGTCGATCAGGAAGACCGGCTGATAGTTCGCGTAGTTGTTCTGGATCGTCGGGAACTTGACCTTCATCAGGTGCATCAGCGCGGTTTCGTCCAGCGGCATCTTCTTCTTGCGGGCGACCATTGCGAAGATCTTAAGGAAGTTCTCCTGGGACGGGCCGTCGATCTTGATCTTGAAGAAGATACGCCGCAGGGCCGCGCCGTCGAAGATCTGGTTCGGGTGGAAGTTGGTCGAGAAGATGACCAGCGTGTCGAAGGGCACGGTGAACTTTTCGCCCGACTGCAGCGCCAGGATGTCGCGGCTTTCTTCCAGCGGCACGATCCAGCGGTTGACGATCTTTTGCGGCGGTTCGGCCTGGCGGCCAAGGTCGTCGATGATGAAGATGCCGCCGGTGGCCTTCAGCTGCAGGGGGGCCTGATAGGTTCGGGCCGTGGGGTTGTAGTTCAGGTCCAGCATGTCGAGGCTGAGTTCACCGCCGGTGATGACCGAGGGACGCTCGCAGTAGACATAGCGGTTGTCGAAGCGGTTCGAGGTGCGGCGCAGGGAGTTCGGGTCGTCCACCGCCATCTCGGCCGAGGAGTGGACGATCGGGTCGTAGACGCTGATGATCTGACCGGAATATTCGATGGCGCGGGGGACATAGACCTTGTCGCCAAGGGCAGCGCGGATGCCATGCGAAATCGAGGATTTGCCGTTGCCGGGCGGGCCGTAAAGCAGGATCGAGCGGCCCGAGGTCACGGCAGGGCCGAGGTTGTCGATCAGGTCGGGCGGCAGGATCAGGTGGCCCATGCCGGAGAGAAGCTGTTCGCGGTTCAGACGGATGTCGCGGACCGACTGGCGCTTGATCTGCACCGAATACTGGTCCAGCGGCACCGGCATCGCGCCGTAGTATTCCGACTGGGACAGGGCGTCGAGTGCGCGGGCCTTTCCGGCATCGGTCAGCTCGTACGACATCTCGTTCGACGCCGTCGCGGACATTGTGCCCATCGCGGTCAAGAGCTTTTGCGTCCGCGCGAGGTCAACCAGTTCCTGGGTCAGCGGGACTGGCAGGCAGATGATCTTTGAAAGCGTCGTGACCTGCGACTGGTTGGTGCGGAACATCGACTTCAACAGGATGTCGCGCATCATGATGATCGACAGGCCGGTATCTTCCAGCGAGCGGGGCGAGGGCGGCGGTTGCACGCCCGATACCGGGGCCTCAGCGTTCATAGGGCAAGCTCCGTGGACAATCTAGCGCAGTACTGCGCATTGAGTCGTAAACGTGACTTGTGTCAGCCCTGTGGCCAGATGGCGGCAAGAAGGTAGAAGATCACGATGGACGACAGCGCCAGACCGAAGGGAAAGTAGCGCCGCTTGGTCCAGCTTTCCCAGTCCGGCGTCGCATTCCGCACCACCGGCAGGCTGCGCAAGATCCGGTGCACGGCCAGCGACCCGATCATCGAGAAGAAGATGATCAGAAGGATTTCGCCGATGTTGCCACCGACGAACAGCCCGGCCATCGCGGCGGCGAACTTTGCGTCCCCCGCCCCGAAGGTGCCGGTCAGATACATCAGGAAGCCTGCGACAAAGACGATGGCCATCAGCGCAAAGCCCCAAGCCCAGACCGTCAGCGTGGGGGACACATACCAGCCCAGAAGCGGCCAGACCGCCGCCATCGCAAGTACGGAGGTGTTGGGGATCTTCATCCGCTTGAGGTCCGAGAGTGCCGCCCAGATCGCAATGGGCAGCACCGGGACCAGAAGGATCAGCGCATCGGTCGGCTCAAGCATCAGCTTTTCACATTCGCATCAAGGGCTTCAAGGCTGCGTGCCGCGGCTTCGAAGTATTGCGGATGGGTCTCGATCGCCTGGTTCAGCAGGCCCTTGCCCACTGTCACGTCGCCCTGCTTGATCGCGGCAAGCGCCATGGAATACAGAAGCTCGGCCCGCTCGGTCTGGGTCATCCGCAGCACCGGCAGGTCGTACTTGCGCTGGGCCGCGCGGGCGAGGACGAGGTTGTTCTTCGCGGTGAAGAGCGACGGGTCGTAGGTCAGGGCTTCGGTGAACAGCTTTTCAGCCCCTGGCGCGTCGCCACGGGTCAGCTTGGAGAAGCCCCAGTTGTTCAGCACACCCGCCGGCGTCGTGGTCAGCCCGGCGGCGATTTCGTAGAAGCTGTCGGCCTTCTTCCAGTTCTTGTCGCTGTCCGCGACCATCGCCTCAAGCCGGTAGCGGTCAAAGGTTTCGTGGGTCGGCGGGATCTGGTTCAGCTCGGCCTTGGCTTCTGGCCACTGGTTCGACCGGATCAGCGCATCGGCCAGCATCACGCGGTCTTCCGGGGTCGACTCGGGATGGGCCACCGCCTGGCGCCAGACCTGGGCGGCCTCGGTCGGTTTCTGCGCGCGGATCAGCGACCGCGCCAGACCGCGCATCAGGTCGATCCGGTCGGGGTTCTGCTGCAGGGTGCGGGTGAAGTAATCCACCGCCTCGTTGGGGTCGGCGACCGTCATCATCACGTCATTCAGGTTGGATTCGTCGATGACGTTGACGTCCTTCAGTGCCCGCTGGACCTGTGCGTCAGAATCCTTCTGACAGGCTGACAAGGCAACTGCGCCGGAAAGGCACAGCACTACGAAAGCCGGATGGCGCATGTTTGCGTCCTTTTTGTTGACTGCCCGTATCTAGTCTTGACGTGTCGCCGCCTAGAGATCGGAAAGTAGGACGTATTTGCCCTTTTCCTGTCGGACCAGACGGAACCCGCTGCTTTCTTGTTCTTGGGTGGTATCATACACGCTCGCCTCGCTTTGCGCGATAGCAAGCATCAGATTTTCGCGGATCGAGTCCGTTTCGCCACTATCCAGCGCGAAGGCTTTCTGGAAATAGACCCGCGCTTCGCCGATGTCGCCCTGTTCCATCTTCACCACGCCGATGTTGTTCAGGGCCGGAACGAAGTTGGGATCAAGCTCCAGCGCGCGTTCAAGCAGCTTTTCGGCCTGGCCCAGCCGCCCGAGCGCCAGGTTGGCCGAGCCGATAGAGGAGAGGACATCGGCATTGATGCCAATTTCCCCGGCCCCACGCAGATAGGCCTTCAAAGCAAGTTCGTGCTCGCCCGCCTCCATCAGCCGGTGGCCGACGGTCATCCCGTCAACGCCATCGCCATTGGCGTCGACGCCGTAGGGGCGGTTCCTGGAAACGTCGCCGGCCGGCACGCAGCCGGCCAGAAGCAGCGCAGAACACAGTGTCAGTAGGACCGCTTCGCGCAAGTCTCGTCCCGTTCGATGCTAGAGGCCGCCCGCGAGTTGGGTCAGCATTGTCACCATACCATATACGGATGGCCCGATAAGGATGACCAATAGCGGTGGAACTGTAAACAACATAGTGCCTAGCGTAAGTTTTGTCGGCAACATGTTGGCCTTCTCCTCGGCCCGCATGATGCGCTTGTCGCGCATGTCGGCGGAATAGACCCTCAGCGCGTCGGCGACCGAAGTACCGAAGGTGGCCGACTGGATGATCGTGGTCACGAACGAGGCCACGTCGGGGACACCTACGCGTTCGGCCATGTCCTTCAGCACCGCGACGCGTTCCTTGCCGGCCTTGACCTCTTGCGCGACCATGTCGAATTCGTCGGCGAGGGCGGGGTAGCCCGCGCGGCTTTCCTTGCCGACGCGGATGATCGACTGGTCCAGCGACTGACCGGCTTCGACGCAGACCAGCATCAGGTCAAGCGCATCGGGGAAGCCCTGGATGATCTCAGTCTGGCGCTGCTTGACGCGCTTGTTCACCCAGTAGCGCGGGATGTAATAGCCGATGGCGCAGGGCAGAAGGCTGTGCAGCAGCAGGTCGACCGCCGACATTTCCTGCGACAGCGATTTGACGAAGGCGATGATCAGGCCGCCGATCAGGAAGATGATGGCCAGAAGGAACTGGACGGCGTGGAACATCCGGACCGCGTTCTTCCCGGTGTAGCCCGCCCGCAGCATGTTCAGCTTGGCGGCGGAAAGCTCTTCCTTTTTCTGCGGTTCCAGGAAATGGGCAAACTTTTCAAGCTTGTCCACCCGGTCGGTCTTGCGCAGCTTGCGCTTTGAGTCCGTCGTTGCCTTGGGCCCTTGATCCTTCAGTTCGCGGAAACGGTCGCGCTGGCGCTTCATCACGATGGGCAGCGCCATAAGGATGAGCAGCATGCCCAGAAGGCCGACCGCAAGCAACGGCGCCATGGGACCGAAACGTTCGGTCATGCCCGACATGAGGTTCGTGAAGAATTCCATAGCCGACCTACACTTTGATGTTGGTCATCACCTTCATGTAGATGATGTTGATGATGAGGAACGTGACGACGAAGAGCGCCGCCGGGATATAGGCCGAGGTGCCCTTGACCTCGTCATAGTAGTCGGGCTGGACCACGTTGATCATGATCAGCGCGACGATCGGGAAGCCCGAGAGGAACATGCCGGACCATTTCGCTTCGGCGGTGATGGCGCGGACGCGGCGGAACAGCTTGAAGCGGGCGCGGACCACCTTGGACAGGCCTTCCAGGATCTCGGCGAGGTTACCGCCCGACTGCTGTTGGATCGACACGGCCACGGCAAGGAAGCGCAAGTCCTGGCTGTCCATCCGCTCGGCGAAGGCCTTCAGCGATTCCGCGACGTCGCGGCCATAGGCGGCCTCGTCGGAGATTACCCCGAATTCCGACCCCAGCGGATCGGGGATTTCCTTGGCGACGATGCCGATGGCGGTCGAGAAGGGGTGGCCGACGCGCAAGGAGCGGACCATCAGTTCGATGGAGTCGGGCAGCTGCTCCTCCAGCAGGTTCATCCGCTTCTTCGCAGTGCTGTTCACCCAGAAGAACACGCCGCCGACGCCCATCACGATGCCGAGGACCAGCCTCAGGCCGAACTCGGCCGAGGTGAAGACCGACAGCATCATGTAGGCAAAGCCCGACAGGACGGCCATGATCCCGATCAGAGCCTGCGGCGAGAAGGCGATGTTCGCCCGCTGTGCCTTCTTGGCCAGCATGGAATAGAGCGGGATGTTCCGCGCATTCAGGTGCTGGTTCATCTCCTTGCGGAGCTGTTCCAGGACCTGTTCGCGGTTCGCGTTCTTTTCCAGCAGCGTCAGGCGGCGGCTGACCCGGCTGTTCAGGCTGATGGATTTACCGAAGACAATCAAATAGATCCCGTTGACGATCACGACGACCGCCACGAAGATCATGATGTAGATTAGGGGTGCGGCGCTGATTTCCATGGGTGTCAGACAATCGGTTCGTAGATGGAAGCCGGGAGGTCGAAGCCCCACTGGCGGAAGCGGTCGGAATAGGCGGACCGGATGCCGGTCGCGTTGAAGCGGCCGATGATCTTGCCCGACGGCTCGACCCCCAGGCGTTCAAAGCGGAAGACTTCCTGCATCGAGATGACCTCGCCTTCCATGCCGGTGATTTCGGTCACCGAGGTCATGCGGCGGGTCCCGTCCTGCAGGCGGCTGGCCTGAACCATCAGGTTGACGGCGCTGGCGATCTGGCTGCGGACGGCCTTGAGCGGCATCTCGATCCCGGCCATCGCGACCATGTTTTCAAGACGCGAGATCGCGTCGCGCGGGTTGTTGGCGTGGATCGTGGTCATCGAGCCGTCGTGGCCGGTGTTCATGGCCTGCAGCATGTCGATGACTTCCTCACCCCGGGTTTCCCCCACGATGATGCGGTCGGGACGCATACGAAGGGCGTTCCGGAGGCAGTCCCTTTGCGTCACCGCGCCCTTGCCTTCGACGTTGGCCGGGCGGCTTTCCATCCGGCCCACATGGACCTGCTGGAGCTGAAGTTCGGCGGTGTCTTCGATGGTCAGCACGCGTTCGTGGTTGTCGATGAAGGAGGACAGCGCGTTGAGCGTGGTGGTTTTACCGGAACCCGTACCGCCCGAGACGATGATGTTCAGACGGCAGGACACGGCGGCCTGAAGATAGGCGGCCATTTCCTCGGTGAAGGCGCCGAAGCGGACGAGGTCCTCGATCTTCAGCTTGTCCTTCTTGAACTTACGAATGGAGACAAGCGAGCCGTCCACCGCGATCGGCGGGATCATGCAGTTGAAACGGCTGCCGTCCTGCAGACGGGCGTCGCAATAGGGGTTGGATTCGTCGACCCGGCGGCCCACGGCGGACACGATCTTGTCGATGATCCGCAGAAGATGGCGTTCGTCGCGGAAGGTCACGTCGGACAGCTGCAGCTTGCCTGCGCGTTCGATGAAGATGCGCTTTGGCCCGTTGACGAGAATATCGTTGATCGTCTCGTCCTTCAGCAAGGGCTCCAGCGGGCCAAGGCCCATGACCTCGTCATACAGCTCCTGGTTCAGGGCCAGGCGGTCTTCCTTGTTCAGGGCGACCGACATGTCGTCCAGCGCCTCGGACGCAAGCGCGGCGATTTCGCCTTTCAGCTGCTGTTCGCTGGCCGATTCAAGGGCCGAGAGGTTCAGGTCTTCCAGAAGGCGCTTGTGGATCTCGACCTTCAGTTCGGTCAGGCGTTCCTTGCGCTTCTTTTCCTTGTCGGCTGCGACCGCCTCGGCGGCAACGCGCTGCTGGGCTGCGGGCTGCACCGGGGCATTGTTGCGGAAGGCGGCCTTGTCAACGGCCTGGGTGACAGGAGCAGTCCCCCCCTGGGGCGTGCTGGTTCCTGCCGGCGAGTCTTTCTTGAAGCGGCTAAACACGGGACGTTCCCCCTAGATCAGGCTTTGGCGGTTTCGGTGGCTTTGTTCAGGTCGTACAGGGACTTGGCGAGCTTCTGCAGTTCCTTACGCAACGGGTTCTTGCCCGCGCTTTCGGAAATCGGCAGGCCGTGGTCGTTGGCTTGCGTCACCTGTTCGCCGCCGTCGGGTAGCTGAACCTCGATGGCGATGTCGAGGCTCTCCGCCAGACGCTTGACGCGGGCCTTGGCGGAAAGGTCGGTGAACTTGGGTGCCCGGTTCAGGACATAGCGCACCTTTTCATGCGGCAGGCCCTCGGCCTTCAGCGCGCGGACAAAGCGCAGGATGTTCTGGGCCGACCGCAGGTCAAGCTCCAGCAGGGCAAAGTAGACATGCGAGCGGGTCAGCACCGCCTCGGTCCAGGCAACGACGGTCGAGGGCATGTCGACGATGACGAAGTCGAAGTTCGCCTGGGCGGTTTCAAGGATGCGGCCCACGTCTTCGGGGCTCAGGACGTCCAGCGGCAGCATGTCGGCCGGTGCCGTGAAGACATGCAGCTTGTCGTTGAAGGTCAGCATCGACTTGATCAGCGAATCCGCGTCGACGGCGGCGGTGTCGGTCAGGATCTCCAGCACGGCCTCTTTGCGGGGCAGGTCAAGGTAGGTGGCGACCGAGCCGAACTGCAGGTCGAAGTCGATGACGCAGACGCGCATGCCTTCGGTTTCCGGGATCAGGCACAGCTCCCACGCCAGGTTTGCGGCGAAAGTGGTGGCACCGACGCCGCCTGCCATGCCGTGCACCGGCAGGATGACGCCGTTGCGGTCACCCTTGGCCTTGAAGACCGGGTTGAACGCGCCGGTTTCCGGGTCATAGCCATCGGGCATGACCGGGACAGGCTTGCGCAGACGCTCGATCGCGTCGTGCAGTGCGCCTTCGGGCAGCGGGTAGGGGACGAAGTCGTCGGCCCCAAGCTTGAGCATCTGGTGCAGCACGGACGGGCTGACCTGGTTCGCGATCAGCAGAACCTTGATCTTCTTGGCTTTCGCCGCCTTGATCACATCGTTCATCTTCGACAGTTCGGATTCATCCTCGCTGTCGACGGCGATGGCGACGAACTGCATCCCGGTGCTGTCGGGCTGCTTGAGGAAGACCAGCGCGTCCTCGAAGTTAAGGTCGCCCCAGGCTTCGCCCAGCTCGGTCTCCATGTCGTCGATCAGAAGATCGAATCGCTGCACGTCACGGGAAATCGTGCAGGCGAGGATCGGCGCCGGATCGCTCTGAACTGTGGCTTTGCTCGTCATCTCGCGTCAGGTCCTTTCCGTGGGGGTCGTTTTGTACAAAAATTACAAGTGGTTAGCTGGTTTGTCGTTTGTGCGGTCCACTCGCGGAACATAGGACCCCGGTACTCATCCTATCGGGCGACCTTGTTCAAGAATGGTGGCGATATTTGGGCTAAAAATGCCTGTTTCTGGGATTATCACGATTCTGGAAACGAAGAGGCCGGGCACAAGGCCCGGCCTCCACTTTTGCAGGTCTGGGGCAGGGATCAGCCGCCGCCTTGGCCTTCACCTTCGGCGCGTTCGCCCTGGTGCGGCCGCACGGCGCTCTGGACATAGTCGCGCCAGATGATCGCGGCGTACTTGCCGTTCAGCACCAGCGGGTGGTTGCCGACGAAGCCAGACACTTCGGTCACCGTCCTGCGGTTGCGCACTTCTGCCTCGTTCGTGGCGATCAGAGGCCGCGTCTCGCCGTAGGAGACGACCGCCTCAAGCCGCGAGCGGCTGATGCCAAGCGAGGTGAGGTAAGCCACCGCTGCCTGGGCCCGGCGCAGGCCGAGGCGCTGGTTATAGGCGTTCGAGCCAACCTTGTCGGCATGGCCGAAGACCCGGAAGCGGACCTCGGGGAACTGCTTGATGAAGTTCGCCTGCTGCTGAAGGATCGAGCGGGCTTCTTCCGACAGTTCGGCGCTGTTGAAGGCGAAGTTGATCGTGTCGGGCACTTCGGCCGCGAAACGTTCTGCCAGGGCCACGGTGTAGGACAACTCGCCGGTCTGGATCAGCGTGTTGTTCATCGTGGCGTTGCCGAACTGGCCCTTGTCCACTTCGGAGCCGAGTTCCCGGTCCCAGGAGACCGAGGACTCGCCGCAGGCGGTCAGTGCCAGAAGGGCGGTGGCAGCAAGGAGTTTGGGAAGCATCTTGGTCATCTCCTTACTCCATCACATAGCCGTAGGAGGAGCTGAAGTCCTGCCGGGCCACTTCTGCCGCTGCGCCCTTCTTCGGGCTGGTTGCCACGTCGCCGAACAGGAACAGCTCGCGTTCGGTCGGGATGCGGACCCGGTCGGTCGGCAGGGCCAGCGCTTCGCCCGCCACCGGGGTGACAAGATGCGGCGTGACGATGATGACCAGTTCGGTCTGCGCCCGCTGGTATTCCGCGGACCGGAACAGTGCGCCAAGGATCGGAAGATCGCCAAGCCACGGAACTTGGTTGTTCAGATCCCGGAAGTCGTCCTGAAGAAGCCCCGCGATGGCAAAGCTGTCGCCATCACGCATTTCGACGGTAGTCGAGGTTTCGCGACGTTTGAACGCCGAGATATTGAAGCCTCTCTCAATTGATATGCCGTTCGCCGGGTCAAGCGAGGACACCGCCGCGTCGATGGTCAGGTTGATGATGTCCTGGTCGACGACCACCGGGGTGAAGTTCAACTCCACACCGAAGGGTTTCCATTCGACCGAGATCGTACTGTCGTCTTGCGCGACCGGGACGGGATATTCGCCACCAGCAAGAAACTTGGCGTCTTGGCCGGAAAGCGCAGTCAGGTTCGGTTCCGCCAGCGTCCTGACCATGCCCTTGGCTTCCAGGGCCTCAAGCAGAACCCCGAATTCAAGGCCGCCGATGCTGCCGCCGATCCCCAGGCGACCGTTTGCGAGGTTACCCGTGGCTACGGTGCCGCCGCCAAGGAACGTGGATGCGGCAGCTCCGTCGGCGAGAACGCCAGTGCCGGCGAGGAAGTCGCTGTTGCCAAGGGCCACCGAGGAATTCAGGCTCTTGGAGATCGTCCGGTTCACTTCGGCGAAGCGGACCTTCAGCATCACCTGCTGAGTGCCACCCACAACCATCAGGTTCGAAACGCGGTCGGGGGCGTAGCGGAAGGCAAGATCAAGCGCCTTGTCGAGTTTCGCCGTCGAGGAGACCTGGCCGGAGAGCACGATCCCATCATTTGCGGTGCGAACTTCGATGTGTTCGCCCGGAAGGATCTGCTGCAGACGCTCCTTGAATTCGGCGATGTCGGGCGTGACGTGCACGTCGACGTTGGAAATCAGTTGCCCGTCCGGCGACAAAAGCGTGAGCGTCGTGCGCCCGGGTGCCTTGCCAAGGACGTAGATCGAACGGTCAGACAGCGTCGAAATGTCGGCGATGCCTGGGTTTGCGATCGACAGCTCCGCGAAGGGAGTGTCGCTTTCGACGACAACGGCCCGGTTCATCGGAACGTTGAGTGCTTCGGATGCCTGGCCCTGCATGACGCGCAGAACCTCGGCGGTGACCGGGGTCATCGCCGTCGATGCGAGACACGCACCGAGATAACCTGCTACCAGGAGTCGTTTCATGTTCATTGTGATCTGCCCTTTCGACCACGCCTCGTTTGGGTCTTGAACGCCCTTGTGAAGGCACAATGACCCAGACCGGCTTTATTTGCAAGAATCAATGATTTGGGCGTCGACCTTGATGTGGATAAACTGCAACAGGTCGCAATGGGTTGGAAAAATGATAAGGCGCGACCCCATATTATGTGGCCGCGCCTTCGGTTTTTAGAGCCCTGGAGTTTATTCCTGGCAGGGGATCTCGACGTCGGTTTCAACCACCTGTCCGCCGCTGCGCTGCTTGGCGTAGCACTTCTTCTTTTCCACGATGACGACCTCGGGAGCCACTTCCTCCGGGACGATGCCAAGCATGGCGTTGGTGTCGGTTTCCACAGTTCCTTCAACGATATCCGAGGCGTCGGCGGCCAGCGACAGCGTCAGTCGTCCGGTGGCCTGGGCCTGGGCAAGGCGGGCCACCTGTTCCGGCGTCGCGGCCACAGTTACCGTCTGCGCAACAGTGTCCGAAGCAACCTGTCCCTCGTTCAGCGCATTGTCGACCGCGATGACCAGGACGGCGCTTTCGATCTGGCGGGTGATCCCGCCTTCAATGCCAGAGACGTTGCCGGTCCACAGAATGTCGATGTAGTCATCCGGCTTGACGAAGTTCGAGATGCCCGAGTTGGTACCGACCTTGATCGCGAAGGCGCGCTTGCCCTTTTCCAGCTTCGACGTGAGGTTCGACAGCTCGCCCGGTTCGGTCACGCGGCTGGCCAGCACCGGCTCGTAGGCTTCGGTCGTGCGCATGATATAGCGCGGGCCGGGGGCATTTTCGGGGAAGAGGGCGGCCTTGTCGCGGAAGATCGTCTCGGGCAGGTTCTTCTCTGGCCAGTAGATGGCGACGACGTCGTCCTCGGCCAGCGGGTCACCGTATTTCTTCGGCTTGGCGAAGACGAAGACCTCGACCAGCTTGCCGGCCTTGGCATTGAAGGCCCGCTCGTTCTGCAGGGCACCTTCGAGGTCGGCCATGTAACCCTGGATCATGTAGACTGCGACGCCGGCAAGGCCCATGCCGACGATAAGGACCAACGCAAATACTGCTCTCATTTCAACCCTCTATTTTCAGGGACCTGCCAATTCACTGCTTTGGCGTCCCGCGGTTCTGTTACTGCGGTGCGGAAAGCCCGGCAAGACAATGGGCGGGCATCCCGGATGGATCGGTGTGTGGACCTGTCATGCGGGACCGCCGCATGTGCCAGTCCGGTGTGCCGATCCGGGCGCAAAGGCTCTGAGCGGCACGAAGCCGGTCGATGACACCTGTCTGGTGCGCCTTGTCCCGCAGGTCGGCTTGCATCTGCCTGATTCCGTTTTTTGGCCAGGGGTACTACCGCGCACCATGGCTTCCGAATGCGGCGAAAATTTAGCAGAGGTCGGGCACCAATACTTCGTCGTGGGCGATACTGTTTCCGCCTGGCCAAAGCTGACGGTGGTGGCAAAGGAAAGGCCGCGCCTCATCGAGGCGCGGCCCATGGATCGGAAGATCCGTCAGGTTCAGCAGGTCGCGGCGTTGTTCGACTGCATGCAGGCCTGAGCGGCGCCGAGTTCGAGGTTGATCGCTTCGGCCAGGTTCGAAACGGCCGGGCGAACCCACGAGAAGATCAGGAGGCCGAGGCCAACGACGGCGGCGGTCAGAACCACCCAGTCAACGGTCACTGCGCCAGCTTCGTCTTTCAGGAAAGCGGAAAACTTGGTCATGGTCTTGTCCCTTCTAAGGTGTTCACGTTTGCTCAACCGTTACGAGAGTGGCCTTTTCCGGTGCCGCCGCCGATCGGTATGCAACCATATAGACGGTCAATCATGGCAGGAGTTTGGAGTGCTTTGGCTATTTCTGGGTCCACACAAGAAAGGCTGTGAATGTTATCTAACCATTTGAAATACAATGAAAGAAAATGAAGAACCCTGTCGATTGAGAGGTTTGGAATACAACTCTGCGGCGAAACGGTGATTCAGGTGCAGAGTTTGTGACGCGGGCCCCGCGCAGCTGGCATCCAGGCTGGCCGCAAGCCCGGTTTCCGGCCGGACCAGCGCATCGCTTTGGTCTATCAAGGGGCGGTGCCGTCCCCGCGCGCGAAATGAAAAAGGCCGCGCTTCTTGCGAAGCACGGCCATCCAAAACTCCGGTGTAGGAGCTTATCAGCAGTTGCTGCCGTTCGAGGTCATGCAGGTCTGAGCAGCGCCGAGTTCGAGGTTGATCGCTTCAGCCAGGTTCGAAACGGCCGGGCGGACCCACGAGAAGATCAGGAGGCCGAGGCCGACGACGGCGGCGGTCAGAACCACCCAGTCAACGGTCACTGCGCCGGCTTCGTCTTTCAGGAAAGCGGAGAACTTGGTCATTTGGTTTGTCCTTTGCTAAGGTGCTAACTTATCAGTCAACCGCTTCGATCTGGCTTCGTCGTCTGCCTTCGTCGTTCGGTATGGACACATATAGCCCCCCAAACGTGGCAGCAGTTTGGACGAGAGCGGAAGAATCTGGGCATATCGAGAAAATCCGCAGATGACGGGTTAAGCTGCTGAAGTAAAAACGAAAAAAACATAGGGATCCCTTCACCCCTTCATGGTAACCCGTGCTTTTCCGGTCAATTCTGGCAGAATTGCCATTATTGGACCCGAAAAGTTCTGGCGGGCCGCGCTCGAAGCTGCGATTCTCCCGGCAAAACAACGAGGCGAGCAGGCCCCGAAAATGCTGAAGACAAGTCCCTGGATCGCAGCGATTCTCTGCGCTGTCATGCCGTTCTCGGGTCACGCCGAGGAAACCTCGTTCAAGCGGGTGAAGGTGGGCGATTCCAAGCCCGGCAAGCGGATCACCGTGCAGATCGACCCCGAGGAGCAGGCGCGCTATCTGGCCGCTCTGCCGAAGATCGACCCCAATCCGAAACCGCGGGAGGAAGAGCCGAAGCTGGCCGCGAACTCGCCCGATGCCTCGGGTGAGCCGGGCCCCGCGCCGGCGTCTTCGTATGACTGGTACTGGGACACGGTTCCGGCCAGCATCGATGCCAAGGCCGACCGTTTTGATCTGGCGCTGGCGACGCTGTCGCAGGGGCCGGGGGGCTCTGTCGTCCGCGCCCCTCGGATGCAGCACATGCAGGAAGTGTCCGAGCAATACGGCAAGGACATCCTGCGCGCGACGCTGGACACCAATGTCTCGCCCGCGCTGGTGCTGGCAGTGATCGGCATTGAAAGTGCAGGGAAATCCGACGCGGTCAGCCATGCAGGCGCCGTCGGGCTGATGCAGCTGATCCCGGCCACGGCGGAACGCTTTGGCGTGAAGGATTCGACCGATCCGGTGCAGAACATCCAGGGCGGGGTGGCCTATCTCGACTGGCTGATGGACCGGTTCGACAACGACCCGGTGCTGGTCCTGGCCGCCTACAACGCGGGCGAGGGTGCAGTCGAGGCGAACCAGGGCGTGCCGCCCTATGCCGAGACGCGGGACTATGTGCCGAAGGTGCTGGCGGCCTGGCAGGTGGCGCAGGGGCTGTGCGTCAGCCCGCCACTTCTGGTGACGGATCCTTGCGTGTTCCGGTCCACCATGGCGGGCGGTTGAGCCGTCAGACGAAGACGTCTGCCCATTCGGGATGCTTCTTCCGTGTCGCGTTCACGAAGGGGCACAGCGGGACGACCTTGAAGCCGTCCGCCCTGGCCGCCGCCACCAGCGCCTCGACCAGCGCAAGGCCCGCTCCAGTGCCCCGGAAGCTGTCCGGGACGCCAGTGTGGTCGGCGATGATGAGGGTGGGCGTCGTCACCGAATAGGTCAGCTCCGCCTCTTGCCCGTCGCGACGGATCACGAAGCGACCCTTGGTCGCCCCGTGTTCGCGGGTGACGACGTGGTCAGCCAACGATCGTCGCCTCGGTGGCCGCGCGAAGTTCTTCTTCCGTGACGCCGGGGGCGAGTTCGACGATGTGCAGCCCCTTGTGACCCACGTCGAGCACGCCGAGGTTGGTGATGATCCGGTCGACCACGCCCTTGCCGGTCAGGGGCAGGGTGCAAGCCTTCAGCACCTTGGACTCTCCATGCTTCGACGTGTGGTCCATCACGACGACCACCCGGCCAACGCCCGCCACCAGGTCCATCGCCCCGCCCATGCCCTTGACCAGCTTGCCCGGGATCATCCAGTTCGCAAGGTCGCCGTTTTCCGCCACTTCCATCGCGCCCAGGATCGCCATTGCGATCTTGCCGCCGCGGATCATGGCGAAAGACTGTGCCGAGTCGAAATAGGCGGTCTGCGGCAGTTCGGTGATCGTCTGTTTCCCTGCGTTGATCAGGTCGGGGTCTTCCTCGCCCTCGTAAGGAAACGGCCCCATCCCCAGCATTCCGTTTTCGGACTGCAGCGTCACGCTGATCCCTTTGGGGATGTAGTTCGACACCAGCGTCGGGATACCGATGCCAAGGTTCACATATGTGCCGTCGCGCAGTTCCTGCGCCGCGCGGGCGGCCATGCCGTGGCGGTCCCAGCCTTTGACTTCCTCGGCCATCATGCGTTCTCCCGCTTGCGAACGGTGCGCTGTTCGATGCGCTTTTCGTGTTTGCCGGTGATGATGCGGTGGACGTAGATCCCCGGCAGGTGGATGGCGTCGGGGTCCAGCGACCCGAGCGGCACGATTTCCTCGACCTCGACGACGCAGGTTTTGCCGCAGGTTGCGGCGGGGACGTTGAAGTTCCGCGCGGTCTTGCGGAAGACGAGGTTGCCCGACGGGTCCGCCTTCCAGGCCTTCACGATCGACAGGTCCGCCACGATCCCGCGTTCCAGGATGTAGGTCTTGCCGTCGAAATCGTGGTGTTCCTTGCCCTCGGCGATCACCGTGCCGACGCCGGTAGCGGTGTAGAAGCCGGGGATGCCCGCGCCACCCGCCCGCATCCGTTCGGCCAGCGTGCCTTGCGGGTTGAACTCCAGCTCCAGCTCTCCGCTCAGATACTGGCGCATGAATTCGGCGTTCTCGCCCACATAGGACGAGATCATCTTCTTGACCTGCCGGGTCTCCAGAAGGACCCCCAGCCCGAAACCGTCAACGCCGGCGTTGTTCGAGGCGACAGTGAGCCCCTTGGTGCCCGCGTCGCGGATCGCGGCGATCAAGAGTTCGGGGATGCCGCACAGGCCGAAGCCGCCGGATGCGATCAGCATGCCGTCGTGCAACAGCCCCTCAAGAGCCGCGGCGGCGCTTGGATAGACCTTGTTCATCCTGTTCTCCTCCCGGTTCCCTTCGCCCGCGCGAGACGTCGCGCCCGGGGAACATCGGACCCGTCGATCCTGAAAGATTGCCCCGCGCGCTGCCATCCGTAAGAATACGTAGATGACTACGTAGAGGGCGGAAATGCGCGACTATGAACGGCTGGCCTTCCAGCATGGTCCGGATGCCACGCTGATCCTGGCCGACCGGGTGATCCTGCGCGCAAGCTTGCGCGTCGAGGCGGTGTTCGGCTGGACCCCGCGCGAGCTGGAGGGGCAGTCGATCCGGCTCCTCTATCCGACCGAGACGGATTATGAACTGATCGGCGAACGGGCGCGGAAGGCGATGCTTGCAAGCGATGTCTACCGCGACGAACGCTTCATGCGCCGCAAGGACGGGCAGGTGATCTGGACCGAGGGCAAGGGCGCGGCGCTGGATGCGGAAAACCCGTTGCGGCTGGCGGTCTGGACCTATCGGCCGCTGGAAACCGAGGGCGGGGTTGCGGGCCAGCTGACGCCCACCGAAAAGCGGATCGCGCGCTATCTGGTGAACGGCTTCACCTCGAAGGAAATCGCGCTGGCCCTGGGGTCATCCCCCCGGACCGTCGAGGTGCACCGCGCGAACATGATCCGCAAGACCGGGGTCAGGAACAGTTTCGAACTGGTCAGCTGGCTGTTGTCCGCCGCCGCATCGGATGGGGTTTAGGGCCGGGCTGCAGAACCGGATTTCCCTTTCGCCGCGATGGCGTTAGGGTCAGCCCCGCCGCCCGCGTGGTGAAATGGTAGACACTGGGGACTTAAAATCCCTTGGCCGCAAGGCCGTGCCGGTTCGAGCCCGGCCGCGGGCACCATCTCTGGCTGAACTGATGCTCAGCTGCCGTCGCGCAGGTCCTGCGGGGCGGTGTCCGCGATCCGTGCCTTGGTGAAGATCACGCTGCATCCCGTGCCGGTCGGTGACTGGGCGATGAAGTCGATGGCCACGACCGGATCGGGCAACGAGAAGAAGCGCACGAAGTCCCAGCGATTGCCGTCCGTCGAGATGTGGAAGGCATGGGCCTGACCGGTCCATGCCGCCCTTAGCCAAAGGCCGCGCCCCTCGACCAGCGGGCCGTTCGCATCGTCGGACCGGTCGCGGGTCACCACGCTGACCGCCATCACCCGCCCGTCCGGTGCGCGTTCGAAGGCAAGCTTCGCCCAGGCCGCGCCCTTGGTGCGCAGGACAAGGGCGCCCGCATCGAAGGCCGCGCGGAAAGTCGGCTCGACGTAGGTGCTGACGGCCCATGGGCTGGCGGAAACCGGCAGCCGCACGCCCGGAAGCCGGTCGGTGCCGGGGCTGCCGTCCGGAGGGACGAAGGCATCCGTGCCGGGGCCGGCATGGATCACAAGGGCGTCGGGCCGGGCCTCGAACTGGCCGAAGTCTTCGCCAACCTGCGGGAGCGAGGAAAGGTCGATGCGACGCATGGGATACCCTTGATCTGCGGAATGGGGAAAAGAAACTAGGGCGCGGCGGCCGTTCGCGTCAAAGGGATAGGCCGGGATGGCTGCGGCCCGGAGGATGCCTCCGGGCCGCGGTCAGTCGTGCTGATGACGACGGTCAGGCGCGCAGGTCGAAGCGGTCGGCTTCCATCACCTTGACCCAGGCCGAGACGAAGTCGCAGACGAACTTTTCGCGGTTGTCGTCCTGGGCGTAGACCTCGGCATAGGCCCGCAGGATGGAGTTCGAGCCGAACACCAGGTCCGCCCGCGTTGCCGTCCACTTCATCGCGCCCGTCTTGCGGTCGGTGAGTTCATACAGGTTGTTGCCCTTCGGCACCCACTTGTAGGCCATGTCGGTGAGGCCGGTGAAGAAGTCGGTGGTCAGTGCGCCGACGCGGTCGGTGAAGACCCCGTGCCTGGTCCCGCCGTGGTTGGTGCCGATCACCCGCATCCCGCCGATCAGGCAGGTCATCTCATGCGCGGTCAGGCCCATGAGTTGCGCGCGGTCGAGGAGAAGTTCCTCGGCCGACACCGCGTAGTCCTTCTTCATCCAGTTGCGGAAGCCGTCCGCCAGCGGTTCGAGGACCGAGAAGCTGTCGGCATCGGTGTCCACGTCGGTGGCGTCGCCCCGGCCTGCATGGAACGGGACCTTGACGTCAACGCCAGCGGCTTTCGCGGCGTGTTCGACGCCCACGTTGCCCGCAAGGACGATGACATCGGCGAGGGACGCCCCGGCTTCCTTGGCGATGGGCTCCAGCACCGACAGCACGCGCGCCAGACGGGAGGGTTCATTGCCCTCCCAGTCCTTCTGCGGGGCCAGACGGATGCGGGCGCCGTTGGCGCCGCCCCGGTTGTCCGAGCCGCGGAAGGTGCGGGCGGAGTCCCAGGCGGTGGTGACCATGTCGCTGACGGAGAGGCCCGAGGCGGCGATCTTCGCCTTGACCGCGTCGACGTTCCACGCAGTCGAGCCAGCCGGAACCGGGTCCTGCCAGATCAGTTCTTCCGCCGGGACCCAGGGCCCCAGGTAGCGGACCTTCGGCCCCATGTCGCGGTGGGTCAGCTTGAACCAGGCGCGGGCGAAGGCATCGCTGAACGCCGCCTGATCCTTGGCGAAACGCTCCGAGATGGCGCGGTACTTCGGGTCGACCTTCATCGCCATGTCGGCGTCGGTCATCATCGGCATGCGGCGGATCGTCGGGTCCTCGACGTCGACCGGCATGTCCTCTTCCTTGATGCCGATGGGCTGCCACTGCCAGGCCCCGGCGGGGGATTTCACCAGTTCCCAGTCGTAGTTCAGGAGCAGGTGGAAATAACCGCCGTCCCACTTGGTCGGGTGGGTGGTCCAGGCGCCTTCAAGCCCCGAGGTGATGGTGTCGCGGCCGATGGAGCGGGTGGAGTTGACCATCCAGCCGAGGCCGCCTTCCTCGATCGCGGCACCTTCCGGCTCGGCCCCGATCAGGGCGGCGTTGTTGTTGCCATGCGCCTTGCCGACCGTGTGGCCGCCTGCGGTCAGGGCCACGGTTTCCTCGTCATCCATTGCCATCCGCGCGAAGGTTTCGCGCACGTCCATCGCTGTGCGGGCCGGGTCGGGCTGGCCGTCGACGCCCTGCGGGTTCACGTAGATCAGGCCCATGACCACGGCGGCCAGCGGGTTTTCAAGGCTGCTGCGGTCTTCCTTGGTCGGATAGCGCTGGTCGGTCAGCCATTCCTTTTCCGACCCCCAGTAGACGTCCTTCTCCGGTGCCCAGATGTCCTCGCGCCCGAAGCCGAAGCCGAAGGTCTTGAGACCCATCGATTCGTAGGCCACTGTCCCGGCCAGGACCATGAGGTCAGCCCAGGACAGGCGGTTGCCGTATTTCTTCTTGATCGGCCACAGAAGGCGCCGCGCCTTGTCGAGGTTGGCGTTGTCGGGCCAGGAGTTCAGGGGCGCAAAGCGGTGGTTGCCGGTGCCGGCGCCGCCCCGGCCATCGGCCATGCGGTAGGTCCCGGCAGCGTGCCATGACATGCGGATGAAAAGGCCGCCGTAATGGCCCCAGTCGGCTGGCCACCAGTCCTGACTGTCGGTCATCAGGGCGATCAGGTCACGCTTCACCGCGTCGAAGTCCAGCTTCTTGACCTCTTCGCGATAGTTGAACCCGGTCAGCGGGTTCACCTTGGTGTCATGCTGGTGCAGGATGTCGAGGTTCAGCGACTTTGGCCACCAATCCATGACCGACGACCCCGTCTCGGTGATCGCGCCGTGCATGATCGGGCATTTGCCGCTGCGTCCAGTGTCATTGCCGTCCATCTTGCTCTCCTCGTCTGGCTGAATTCGGGGATGAAAAACACCAATCGCGCCGACCCGGAAGGGTCGGCAGGCGAGTCGCTGCCTTTCGTCGTGGGACCATCGCTAGCACCCAGTAGCGATAAAGGGAATTTTCATTTTCCAATCACCGCGATATGAAAAACATATGACACAGATCACGATGAAACACCTGCGCTATTTCGACGCGCTGGCGCGGCACCGCCACTTTGGCCGGGCGGCCGAAGCCTCGTCGATCTCGCAGCCCGCCCTGTCGCTGCAGGTGAAGGAACTGGAAGATATCCTTGGCGCGGCGCTGGTCGAGCGGGGGGCTCGGCAGATCCGGCTGACCGCGCTGGGCGAGGACTTCGCTCTGCGTTCGCGTGAGGTGTTGCGCGCGGTGGATGAACTTGGCGCGCTGGCGCGGGCCTCGGGCGGACCCTTGTCGGGGCGTTTGCGACTTGGTGTCATCCCGACGGTCGCACCCTATCTGTTGCCGCAGGTGATGCGGCATCTGGCGCGGAACCATCCGGACCTTGACCTGCGCCCGCGCGAGGCGGTGACGCCGAAACTGCTCCGCGATCTGGGCGAGGGGCGGCTGGATCTGGCGCTGGTGGCGCTGCCGGTGTCCGAGCCGTCGTTTACCGAGGTTGCCCTGTTCGACGAGGAATTCCTGCTGGTGCGCCACGAGGATGCGGCCGATCACCCGCTGCCCGCGCTGGTCGATCTGCCCGAAATGCCGCTGCTGCTCTTGGAGGAAGGCCATTGCTTTCGCGATCAGGCGATTGCCTTCTGCAAGCTGCCGCCCAGCCCGGCAGGCGAGATCATGGAAGGCTCGTCCCTGACGACGCTGGTGCAGATGGTGGGGGCCGGGATCGGGGTCACGCTGATCCCTGAGATGGCGGCGGAGGTCGAGCTGCGCTCGGCCCCGGTGGTGCTGCACCGCCTGCCCGAGCCGCGCCCGAAACGCACGATCGGCCTTGTCTGGCGGCGGTCGAACCCGCTGGCCGACCGCTACGGCGAACTTGCCGAAGGGTTGCGCGCCGCGCTGGCGGGGTAGCCTCCTCGTTCGACTTCGTCTTCTCGTCGGAAGGACGCCTTGCGACGAGGAGACGGAGTCATCGAGGAGCGATCACCCGCCCCAGGTGCGTTCCAAGAGCCGCAGCCAGTTGCCGTGGGCGATCTTCAGGATCAGCGCCTCGCCCAGGCCCATCTCGTGCATCGCCTGGATCAGCACCGGCAATCCCTCGACCCCGCCGATGTCCTTGGGCGTCGTCGCACCGTCGTAGTCCGAGCCGATCCCGACACAGTCCTCACCCGCCAGCTTCAGCATGTGCTCGATATGCCGCTTGACCGGATCAAGCGTCATGTCCGCGCTTTCCTTCCCATCGGGGCGCAGGAAGCAGGTGGCGAAGTTCAGACCGACCATGCCGCCGCTCTCGCCGATGGCCTGCAGCTGGCGGTCACTGAGGTTGCGGCTGGAGGGGGTGATGGCATGGGCGTTCGAATGGGTGGCGACAAGCGGGGCGTCGGAGAGTTTCGCCACGTCCCAGAACCCGGCCTCGTTCAGGTGGCTGAGGTCCAGCATGATCTTCAGCGCATTGCATTCGCGGACGAGGGCGCGGCCCAGGTCCGTCAGACCCGGCCCGGTGTCGCCGGTGGATGGAAACCGAAAGGGGACACCGTGGCCGAAGATTGTCGGGCGGCTCCAGACCGGGCCGACGGACCGCAGGCCCATCGCGTGAAAGAGGTGCAGCGCGTCGAGATCGGGGCCGATGGGTTCGGCGCCTTCGAAATGGATCACCCCGGCAACCGCACCGGCGGCCATCGCCGCGCGGATGTCGGCGGCAGAGCGGCACCAGCGGAACCGGCCTTCCGACACGCGCTCCATCCACAAGAGATGGCCCAGCATCTGGACCGCGACGGGCTGGGCGGAGGTGTGGTCGATCAGCGCGGGCAGCGGCACGTCGTAGGGCGGGTTGTCCATCAGGGTATGATAGGCGGCGACATCGCCGGTTTCTGGCGAGGGGATGTAGACCGCGAAAAAGCCGCCGGCAAAGCCCGCGGACTGCATGCGCGGCAGGTCGAGGTGACCGGCCGCTTCGCCCTGCAGCCACAGCCGGTCGCGCGCGGCGCCTGCGGCGGCGATCTTCAGGACGATGTCGTTGTGGCCGTCAAAGACAGGAATTGGGGCGGGCATGGGGAATCCAGGGGCAAGGGATGAAGGTGCCGCAGTCTTTCGCGTCTGGACGCGGGGCGCAAGCCGGGCCGATTGGCCGCAGGTGTCGGCACCGACAAGACGTTGACGAGACGTGGAAGTTGCGCCATGCGAGAGGGCATGACGATCACGGCGATCCTTCGACTGCACCGGGCCGCGCTGTTTGCGCTGGTCACGCTTGCGCTGGTCGCGACGGGATTTGCGCATCGGATGCCCAGCCAGCAGGACGAGGCGCTGGCCTTCGTGCTGGCCACGGGTGCCAGTCTCGCCGATATCTGCGGCGATGATCTGGGGGGCAACGGCAATGCCAGTGCGGATTGCCTCGCCTGCCAGATCACCGGCGCGGCCGACCTGCCTTCCGCCGCCCTGTCGCTGATCGACCTGGACCTTGCCTTCCACGCCGCCGTGATTGCCCCGCGCGAAGCGGTTGCGCTGGCCCGCGCGCAGGGACCTGCGCACCGGCCGCAGGGCCCGCCCGTCGCCTGACGGCGGCGTCTTTTCCATTCGACGCCGCCTTTCCGTGCCGCCCGCGTGCCCTTTCGGGCTCGTGGTCCCGTTCCGCATTGAAACAGGCCAAGCCATGTCCACCGTCACCGCGCACGACAGCGCATCCCCAACCGCGAACCGTCTCTACTTCGCCGCCTGGCGCTGGCACTTCTACGCCGGGCTTTATGTCATCCCCTTCCTTTTGATGCTGGCCGTGACCGGCCTCATCATGCTCTGGGTCAGTTCGGTGACCGAGCTGAACCGAGAACGCGCCCATATCACTCCGGGCACCACCCTGCTGCCGGTCAGCGCGCTGCAGGCCGCTGCCGAAGCTGCTGTCCCCGGCGGAGCCGCCACGCAGTACATCGCGCCGATGGGCGAGGGCCGGGTGGCGGCCTTTGCCGTCGCAGTCGGCGAGGACACCACGGGCGTCACGCTGGACCCCTACACCGGCGCGGTCGTCGAGACCTTCCCCTGGCGCGCCGGCTGGTATGATTTCGCCACCGACATCCACGGTACGCTGTTGATCGGCGATCTGGGCGACTGGCTGATCGAGGCGGCGGCGAGCCTTGGGCTGTTGCTGGTCATCTCGGGCCTTTACCTGCACTGGCCCCGCAATGGCGCGACCTGGGGCAAGGCACTGACCGTCCAGCGCGGCAAGGGCAGGGCCTTCTGGAAATCGCTGCATGGCGCGGTCGGCGTTTGGGTCAGCCTGATCCTGATCGTCTTCCTGATCTCGGGCCTGTCCTGGGCCGGGCTCTGGGGCGCAAAGTTCGTGCAGGCCTGGAACACCTTTCCCGCCGACAAGTGGGAGGCGCCGCTGTCCGACGCCACCCACGCCAGCATGAACCACGGCGCCGGGAAAGAGGTGCCCTGGACCCTGGAACAGACGCCGATGCCCGCATCCGGCTCCCTGTCCGGAACCGTGGCGGTCACAGGCCCGGTCACCATCGACAGCGTGATGGATCTTGCCGCAACGCTGGGCTTTGACCGGCGCTATCAGCTGAACCTGCCTGCGGGTGAGACGGGCGTCTGGACGATCAGCCATGACAGCATGTCGAACGACGGTCCGAACTCTGCGGCGGACCGGACGATCCACATCGACCAGTATACCGGCAACGTGCTGGCCGACGTGCGCTATGCCGACTATTCCTTCTACGCCAAGCTGATGGCTTGGGGCATCGCCTTCCACGAAGGCGATCTGGGCGCGTGGAACCTGGCGCTGAACACGCTGTTCTGCCTGTCGATCATCCTCGTCTCGGTCTCGGGCCTGGTGATGTCGGTCAAGCGCCGTCCGGCAGGGGCCCGCCTGGGCGCGCCGCCCCGGCCCGTCGACATTCCCTATGCCAAGGGTGCGATCCTGGTGACGCTCGCCCTGGCGCTGGCCTTCCCGATGCTTGGCCTGACCCTTCTGGCCGTCATCCTTCTGGACCTTGTGATCCTGTCTGCCGTCCCGCCGCTGAAGCGGCTGGTCAGCTGATGTCCTTCCCTTTCAAACGGAGCAAACCCATGAAAATCCTCGCCTTCGCCGTCGCGCTGTTCCTCGCCGCACCTGCCCTTGCCCATGAGGTGACAGTGGGCGATCTGGAGATCATCCACCCCCATATCCCGCAGCCCGCGGCCAGCGCCAAGGCCGCCGGGGGCTTCATGGCCATCGTCAACAACGGCGCCGAAGCGGACCGTCTGATCGGCGTGGAGTCCGACATCGCCGCCAAGGCCGAAGTGCACGAAAGCAAGGTCGACGCGAACGGCGTGGGGACGATGGAACATGTCGATGCCATCGAAATCCCGCCTGGCGAGACGGTGAATCTGGAGCACGGCGGCTATCACATCATGTTCATGGGCCTGACCGGCCCGCTGATGGAGGGCGAACTGCACAAGGCCACCCTGATCTTCGAACGCGCTGGTCGGGTCGAGGTCGAGTTTCAGATCGACCCGCCAGCCGGGATGGGCGAGATGGACCACTCGAAGATGGACCACGGGGCAAGCGGCGGCTGACGCGCGCGTCACCCAAGACGATTGCGGGCCGGGACGTCATCTGCCAAGACTTCCGGGCCCGCAGCTCTGCCGGGCTGGACCGAAAGCGCGCCGGTATGAGCGATGCCCCCGCCGACAAGTCCGCCCGCAAGGGTGAGGTCGCCCTGGCCTTCGACCCCGCGCGGATTGCTGACGACGCGCACCTGCGGTTCATCGGCCGTCTGCGCAGCCCCTGGGCGCGCGGAAACTGTCCGAAGAACCTGCGCGAGGCGCGCGAACAGGGCGGGGTGTTCCGGGTCGAGGTCGACCCGCCGTTTCGCGCCGGGCTTGCCGGGTTGCAGGTCGGGCAGCCGGTGATCCTGCTCTACTGGACCGGCGCGGCCCGGCGCGACATGATCGTCCTGCACCCGACCCACCGCGAGGCGCCGACCGGCGTCTTCGCTCTGCGCGCGCCCAGCCGTCCGAACCCGATTGCGGTCGGCGTGGTGCGGATTCTGGCAGTTGACCCTGAAGCCGGGGTGCTGACCGTCGATGCTCTGGACGCCTTTGACGGCACGCCGCTGCTGGACATCAAGCCCTGGCTGCATTCGGTCGACATCCCGCCCGCCCAAGGCTGAGCGCGGCGCATTTACCGCCCCCGGGCGCTGCGCTACACCGGGCGGCAGAGCGAGGAACGGACATGCAAGGCTTTCAGACGGAACCGGCACAGGACAGCTATGACGTGGTCATCATCGGCGGGGCGATCATGGGGTCGTCGACCGCCTGGTGGCTGACCCAGATGGAATTCCCGGGCCGGGTCCTTGTGATCGAACGCGACCCGTCCTACGAAAAGGCCGCGACGGCGCTCAGCTTTTCCTGCATCCGCCAGCAATTCTCGACCGAGCTGAACATCCGCATCTCGCAGTTCGGCGCGGATTTCGTGCAGTCCCTCCGCCAGCAGATGGGCGGGGACGATAGGGTGCCCGAGCTGAAGATCCAGAACTTCGGCTACCTTTACATGGCGGATACCCCGGACTTCGCCGCTGTCCTGCGCGCCAATCAGGCGGTGCAGGCGGCGGCAGGGGCGGGGACGCGGCTGCTGACGCCCGACCAGATCAAGGCCGAATACCCGTTCTACAGCGTGGATGACCTGGTCCTGGGCAGCCTGAACACCAAGGACGAAGGTTATTTCGACGGCTTCACGGTGTTCGACTGGTTCCGCCGCAAGGCGCGTGAGGCGGGGGTGGAGTATCTGGCGGGTGAGGTCACGGGGCTGGACGTCTCGGCTGGGCGGGTGACCGGGGTGCGCCTCGCCTCGGGTCGGCGGATCGGTTGCGGGATGGTGGTCAACGCCTCGGGCACCCGGGGGGCGAAGGTCGCAGCAATGGCGGGCATCGCGATCCCGATCGAGCCGAGGAAGCGATACAACTGGGTGATCCAGGCCGAGACCCCGCTGGACCGGCCCTTGCCGCTGACCATCGACCCCACCGGCGTCTATGTCCGCGAGGTCGGCGGCGGGACCTACATGGCGGGGGGGCATGCGGATGTGGACCCTGCCGTGGCTTTCGACGACTTCGCGATGGACCCCGATATTTGGCTGGACAAGTTCTGGCCCACCATCGCCACCCGCATCCCGGCCTTCGAGGCGGTGAAGGTGGTCAATGAATGGGCAGGGCAGTACGACTACAACCTGCTCGACCAGAACGCGATCACCGGGCCGCATCCAGAGATCGGCAACTTCCTGTTCCTGAACGGCTTTTCAGGCCACGGTCTGCAGCAGTCCCCTGCGATGGGACGCGCGACAGCCGAATGGATCGTCCACGGTGGCTACCGCACGCTGGACATGCGCCCCTTCCATTATGACCGGATTGCAGCCGGTCAGGCCATGGTCGAAGCGGCGATCATCTAGGCGGGGTCAGTCGGTCTGCAAAAGCGCCGTCGGCGATTGGACGGCGAAGATGTCCTTGGGTGCGAAGACGAAGACCAGAACACCCACATACACGGCAAGGAACAGGGCAACGGCGGCATAGTTTCTGGCAGGACGGCTTCGCGTCGGCAGAACTTGTGTCATCTCGGGCTCTCCTTGGCAGAGGAACTGTGACTGGGCAGACAGTCGGGCAGCGACTCGGGTCCGATCACAGGATGTTACCACTATTACGTGTGGCGTGATGTCCAAAATTTTTGGGATCGGCGGAATTTATTCCCGTCGAAGTGCCCCTTGGGCAAAAAACCGCCCGAGGGAAGGCCGTTTCTGCGGCTGCAAAATGAACCTTGTTCCGCGATTGGGCCGGAACCTCAATCACGATTCGCCGGGTCGCGAATGGCCCGCGCAACCATTTGAGATCGCAGGATTTCCCGCCCGGCGTGTAGACGTCAAAATCGACCTTGCGCATCGTCTATCTCGACGGCGCTTCCCGGTGTCGTCTCTCACCCCTTATGCAGACGCAGCGAAAGACGGGAAATTGCCTAGGTCCGGACGCCGGAGAACTTTGCCTGCCAATCCGCACGCTCTTCGTCGGTGATCTTGCGGAACAGGTTCTCGGGAACCTCGAAAGCGTGACCCGGCGCAAGGGTCCGCATCGCGGCGTGGATGTCCGATGGCCAAGCCCAGTCGTCCGAGCCCACGGCCTTCATCATCGTGGCCGCCGCATCGGGGATGAAGGGTGCGGACAGGATCGCGTAGACCCGGATCAGGTTCAGCGCCAGACGGACGATAGCCTGCGCCTGCTCGGGGTCAGTCTTGACGACGGACCAGGGGGCCGCGGCTTGCAGGTATTCATTGCCGATGACCCAGATTGCGCGAAGCTCGGACGCGGCCTTGCGGACCTCCATGTCCTGCATGAAGCGGGTGTAATCCGCGATCCGCGCGCCGAGGTCGGCGATCAGGGCGGTTTCCAAGGGGCCGAAGCTGCCACCGGCGGGGACCTCGTTGCCGAACTTGGAGACGGCGAACTTGGTCACGCGGGAGACGAGGTTGCCAAGGACATCGGCGAGGTCCTTGTTGACCGAGGTCTGGAAGTTTTCCCAGGTGAACTCGGAGTCACTGGATTCGGGCGCGTGCGACAGAAGCCACCAGCGCCAGTAATCGGCAGGCAGGATCGACAGCGCCTGGTCCATGAAAACGCCGCGACCCTGGGAGGTCGAGAACTGGCCGCCGTCATAGTTGAGGTAATTGAAGGACTTGAGGTAGTCGACCAGCTTCCAGGGCTCACCCGACCCCAGGATCGTGGCGGGGAAGGAAAGCGTGTGGAAGGGGACGTTGTCCTTGCCCATGAACTGGTAGTAGGTCACGTCCGAAGCGCCCTTGTCGGTGCGCCACCAGCGTTCCCAGGCGGCATCGTCATGGCCATTCGCATCGGCCCATTCGGCGGTACCGGCGATGTATTCGATGGGCGCGTCGAACCAGACGTAGAAGACCTTGCCCTCCATCCCCGGCCAGGGCTGGTCGCCCTTTTTCACCGGGATGCCCCAGTACAGGTCGCGGGTGATGCCGCGGTCCTGCAGCCCGTCACCGTCGTTCAGCCATTTCTTGGCGATGGACGTGGTCAGGATCGGCCAGTCGGTCTTGGAGTTGATCCATGCCTCGAGCTTGTCCTTCAGCGCGCGCTGCTTGAGGTAGAGGTGCTTGGTCTCGCGGACTTCAAGGTTGGTGGAACCCGAGATCGAGGAGCGCGGGTTGATGAGGTCCGTGGGGTCCAGCTGCTTGGTGCAGTTTTCGCACTGGTCGCCGCGCGCCGATTCATAACCGCAGTTCGGGCAGGTGCCGGTGATGTAGCGGTCAGGCAGGAAGCGGTTGTCGTCGATGGAGAAGACCTGTTTCTCCGACACTTCCGCGATCAGGCCGTTTTCGGCGAGCTTGCCTGCGAAATGCTGGGTCAGCCGGTGGTTCCGCTGCGACGACGAGCGGCCGAAATGGTCGAAGGACAGTCGGAAGCCCTGGGCGATGTCGGCCTGCACCTGATGCATTTCGGCGCAGTAGTCCTCCACCGGCTTTCCGGCCTTGGCGGCGGCTAGCTCGGCAGGCGTCCCGTGTTCGTCGGTGGCGCAGATGAACATCACCTCATGCCCCATGGCGCGGTTGAAGCGGGCGAAGAGGTCGGCGGGGAGTTGCGAGCCGACGAGGTTGCCCAGGTGCTTGATGCCGTTGATGTAGGGGATGGCCGAGGTGATGAGGATGCGTGCCATGTCTGCGCCTTCCGTGAGTCCCGGGCTTGATTAGCCCAAGCGCACGGAAAGGGCTAGCGCAGGCGCTGGGCCCAGAAATTTTCGGCGAAGATTTTTAGGTCCGGCCCCGGATCATCCGCGTCAGGGTCCCGTCGCCCTCCATCTCGCGTTTGAAGGCGCCCAGCATGTGGATGGTGACCAGGCCAATCAGAAGCTTGGTCAGGATGTCGTGCAAGCCGAACCAATAGGCCTCGCCGTCCTCCGACGCCTCGACCAGCGACGGAACGGTCCAGCGGTCGGCGATCATCACGTCCAGGCCGGTGGCGGAACTGCCGGCCCAGCCGGTCAGCGGGATGGCGATGACCAGCGCATAGATCGCCCAATGTGCGGCGCGGGCCGCCCAAAAGGCGGCATTGCGCGGTCCCATGGGCACGGGTGGCGGACTGACCATGTGCCAGGCGATGCGGATCACGACCAGCGCCAGGAGGCCGAAGCCCAAGGTCTTGTGCAACCCGTACAGCCAGAGGTTCGCCAGCCCCGGCTCCAGGTCCGCGATGCGCAGGCCAAGCGCAAGCTGCCCGATGATGAGGAGCATCATCCCCCAGTGAATGACACGGGTGACAAGGCCGAATTCGGCGGGACCGTTGCGCAAGCCCATTTCAGTCCTGCGCGTCGATCTGCGCGGTAATCAGGATGCGGACCTGATCGCCGACCATGTCGGACCAGCCGGTCGCGCCGAAGTCGCTGCGGTTGACGCGGCCCGACAGCTTGACGGTCAGATGGTCAAGATCGTCCGGAGCGCTGCCCTGCGGGCGGAAAAGCTGGGCCGTCAGCGTGACTTCCCTCGTCACCCCCCGGATGGTGAGGTTGCCCGTCACTTCGGCCGCATTGCCCGCGCCCCTGAGCGAGGTGCTGGTGAACGTCATCTGCGGGTGATCCTTGGCGGCCAGAACCTTGGGGCCTTTCAGCGCCTGCGCGGCGAAGGGAAAGCTGGCTGTGGCGCCGGTCACATCCAGCGCGACCTCGACCGTGCAGTTCGCCACGTTGGCGAAGTCGAGCTTCAGGTCAGCCTTTTGCAGCGGGATCGCGCCGGTGATCTTGTCGGGGCCGAAGTCTGTCTCGAAGGCCACGGTCGAATGGGCGGCATCCAGCCTGTAGGCGACGGTCGCAGCCTGGGCGGGCAGGGCAAGCAGGATGGCGGCAAAGGCAAGGGCGGTAGATCTGAGCATGGGTTTTCCCTTCTGGGCCAGGCTATCAGCGAGGAGCAGTCGGGCAAAATCAAGCTGTCGTGCGGGGTCAGGGGTCGGCCATCGGTCGCGGCTCAAGCGTTTCGCCCCTGGGCGTGGTGCGCAGAGACCAGCTGGCGGGCGGCAGAAGCCGCGCGCGCTGTCGGGTCAGGGTGAAGCTGTCCTCCCCGGACCACAGAAGCGCGCGGCTGGGGGCCGGGGCCATGTGCCAGCGGCTTTCCACGCCTTGCGCGCCACCCGCCCCGGGCAGAAGGATCAGGCCAAGCGGCGCTGTCTGTCCATCGCGGCGGGCCGCCTCGGCCCCGGTCTCGGCCGCCAGATGCAGGCGGCGGGTGGGCGTCAGGGCCGGGGGGGCCAGAAGCTCGGCCACCACAAGGGGGGCCGCGCCCGACCGCAGCGCCTCTTCCGCGGCCCAGAGCAGGTTTTCGTCGCGGTGCGCCTGCACCAGGATCAGCCGCGCGGGATCGGCCAATGGCTGCAGGCCTGCCGCATTCAGCCGCTCGGCCACCCAGCCGGGGCGGATCCAGACCACCGGGCCGTGCGTTCTGGCCATGATCCGCGCGGCCAGCATGATCCGCGACGGCCCGCACAGCTCATGCACCCGGCCCCGGCGCAGGGTCAGGTCGCCCGCAAGGGGTTGCAGGTCGCGGGGCTGCGGGGCAGCCTGATGCTGGATCGGCAGACTCATGCGGAAAAGCTAGCTTGTTCCTGAAATGTTCTCAAGTCCGACCCTTTGCCCTGTTACCTTTCCGCCCTAGCCTTCCCCCAAGCAGAAGGAGACCCCGATGAAGACGCTGAGCCTTGGCAAGACCGGCCTGACCGTATCCGAACTGTGCCTTGGCACGATGACCTGGGGCACGCAGAACTCTGAGGCCGAGGGGCATGCCCAGATGGACCTGGCCCTGGACGCCGGGGTCAACTTCTGGGACACGGCCGAGATGTATCCGGTAAACCCGGTGCGGGCCGAGACGGCTGGCCGGACCGAGGAGATCATCGGCAGCTGGTTTGCCGCGCGGGGCGGGCGCGACCGGATCGTGCTGGCGACCAAGGTGACGGGCAAGGGGCCGATCCTGCGCCCGGGCGAGGTGACGACGGGCGCCACGCTGCGGGCGGCCTGCGAGGCAAGCCTCAAGCGGTTGCAGACCGATTACATCGACCTTTATCAGCTGCACTGGCCGAACCGCGGTAGCTATCACTTCCGCCAGTCCTGGACCTATGCGCCCAAGGGCATCGACAAGGTGGCCGAGACGGCGAACATGACTGACATCCTGACCACCGCGCAGGCGCTGGTCGCGGAAGGCAAGGTTCGCGCCATCGGCCTGTCGAACGAAAGCGTCTGGGGCGCGGCGCGCTGGCTGCATCTGGCCGATACGCTGGGCCTGCCGCGCGTGGCGACGGTGCAGAACGAATACAGCCTTCTGTGCCGCCAGTTCGACACCGACTGGGCCGAGCTGTCGGTGGTCGAGGACATGCCGCTTCTGGCCTTCTCGCCCCTGGCCACCGGCTTGCTGTCCGGGAAATACGCGGGCGACGTGGTCCCCGACGGCTCGCGCCGCAGCCTGAACCCCGATCTCAGCGGGCGGATCACCTCGCGGGTCTTCCCGGCGGTCGCGGCCTATCTGGGGGTGGCGGCGCGGCACGGGCTTGACCCCTGCCAGATGGCCATCGCCTTCTGCCGAACCCGGCCCTTCACCACGATCCCGATCATCGGGGCGACGACGATCGAGCAGCTGAAGACCAATATCGGCGCGGCGGGAATCACTTTGTCGTCAGAGGTGATGGCCGATATCGCGGAAACCCACCGGGCGCACCCCTGGCCGTATTGACGGGACTTGCGGCGCGCAGGCGTTCAAGGCACTGCTGTGCGCGAACCGGAGAGCCCCCGAACCGGAGTGCCCCATGCCGCGCCGCCTGTCCCTTGCCGTTATGGCCCTCTGTGCCGCAACCCTGCTTTCTGCTTGCCAGACCGGCGGGCCGAAGGGGCTGGCGGGGCCGCAGGATGGCGTGACCCCCAACGCTGTCGCGGGCAGCGAGATCGAGGTCACCGCGCTGGATGCCGTGCCGGGTGAGGCTCCCGTCGCAGCGTCGGACGCTGCAGCCGAACCCGCCGGGCCTGACACCGCCGCCCCGCAGGTCGCCCCCGCCGGGGCCGCAGCCGAGACCGCGTCCGAAGCGGACCCCGCCGCCGCCGCTGCCAATCCCGCCCCCAAGCCCGATCTGGCCGAAACGCCGGTCACGCCAAAGTCGGAAATGCAGCTGGCCTGCGAAAAGAAGCGCGGAAAGTGGGCCAGGGTCGGCAAGGGCGACAAGCGGGCCTGTGTCTTCCAGACCCGGGATGCCGGAAAACGCTGCGAACGGGAAAGCCAGTGTGACGGGGTCTGCCTGGCCCGCTCCGGCACCTGTTCACCGTTCAAGCCGCTTTTTGGCTGCAACGAGATCCTGCAGGACAACGGTGCACGGGTGACCCTGTGTCTCGACTGATCCTGGCCGCCGTCCTGCTGCTGGCCGCCTGTGCCGCGAAGCCGCCCGCAGGTTCCGCCTTCCGCGCCGCCGATGCGCCGATCTGGTCCGCCGCGGCCTTCCTGCCTGCCCAGGCCGCCGGGACCTGGCGTCAGGTCGCGGATTTCCAGCCTGCGGGGGCAAGCTGCGGGGCAGGGGGCGTCGAGATCACGCCCGAGGCTCAGGGTCTGCGACTGAACGGCTCGCTGTGCCTTGCCGGGGTCGCGCGCGATGTGTCGGGGTTGGCGGTGCCGACTGGCCCGGGCCGCCTGTCGGTCGCGGGGCAGGACTGGTGGGTCCTCTGGGTCGATACCGGCTATCGCACTATGGCCATCGGCACGCCCTCGGGCCGGTTCGGGTTCATCCTGGACCGTGGGGCGATCCCGGGCGACCGGCTGAACGCGGCGCGCGAGATCTTCGATTTCAACGGCTACCGGACCGACGGGTTGACGGCGCTGTAGGCCCGAAGGGACCTATTTCTGCAGCGTTTTCAGATACTCCGCGATCTGGACCAGCCGGACCGGGGTTGGCGTCTCAATCCCGTCGCCGCCGTCATAGGGCACGAGGTCGCCTTGGAGAAGCGGCCCGAACTCCGGCATGGGCGAGCCGTCGGCAACATGGCCCGGCTTCACCCCGGTATAGCCCCAGACCTTGGCCATGACCCGCGTCCCCGGGAAGACGCCCTTGTTGCGGGCCGAAAGTCTGGTCAGGTCGGCGGGCTTGCGGTCCAGCACCGCCGCAGCATCCCCGTCGCCCTTGCCGCCCATCCCGTGGCAGGCCGAACAGAAGCTGGCGAAATCCTCGGCCCCGGTCGGAGCCTCCTCGGCTTTCTCGACGCAGGCCCCCAACAGCAGGGCCATAGGCAGGATCATCCAGGCATGGCGCATCACTCGGTCCTCCGTCTGTTCAGTTGATCCGCTCTCGATCCGCGCGGCCTTGATCTAGGTCACCTGACCGGCCGACAGCCGCACGACCCGGTCCATCCGTGCTGCAAGCTCCAGGTTGTGCGTCGCGATCAGCGCGGACAGCCCGGTTGATCGCACCAGATCCATCAGCACCCCGAAAACCTGGTCCGAGGTCGCCGGGTCCAGGTTCCCCGTCGGCTCGTCGGCCAGAAGAAGCTTCGGCTGGTTCGCCAGCGCGCGGCAGAAGGCGACCCGCTGCTGCTCGCCCCCTGACAGGGCCGCCGGGCGATGCCCCGCGCGGCTGCCCACGCCCACCTTTTCCAGCAATTCCATCGCCCGCGCTTCGGCCGCAGCCTTCGCCACGCCGTTGGCCAGTTGCGGGATCACCACGTTCTCCAGCGCCGAAAACTCAGGGAGAAGATGGTGGAACTGGTAGATGAACCCCACCTCCGCCCGCCGCGCCTCGGTCCGCGCGCGGTCCGACAGCCCGCCCATCTCACGCCCGTCCAGCCGCACCGTGCCCGCATCCGGCACGTCCAGAAGCCCTGCGATGTGCAAAAGCGTCGACTTCCCCGCCCCACTGGGAGCCACCAGCGCCACCACCTCGCCGCGCGCAATGGTGACCGACGCCCCGCGCAGCACCAGCACCTCGGACGGCTTGCCCCGGTTGTAGCCCTTCTCGACCCCCTCCAGACGCAGCATCTCACTCATAGCGCAGCGCCTCGACCGGATTCATCCGCGCCGCGCGCCGGGCCGGGAAGAACGTGACGATGAAGGACAGGCCCAAGGACAAAGCGACCGCCGACATCACGTCGCCCAGTTGCAGCTTGGCGGGCAGCGAATAGATCCCCCGGATCGAGGGGTCCCAGACCTCGGCACCGTTCACCCAGTTGATGGCGGACATGATCTGGTCGATGTTCAAGGCCGTCAGGCAGCCCAGGGCCACCCCCGCCACCGTCCCGATCACCCCGGTAAACGCCCCGCAGATGAAGAACACCCGCAGGACCGAGCCTTCGGTCAGCCCCATCGTCCGCAGGATGCCGATGTCGCGGCCCTTGTTCTTCACCAGCATGATCAGGCCCGACACGATATTCATCGCCGCGATCAGCACCAGCACCGACAGGATCACGAACATCACGTTGTCCTCGATGTCCAAAGCCCGCAGGAACGCGCCACTGCTGTCCTTCCAGGTCCAGAGCAGTGCCGCCGGCCCCGCCGCCTGCAGGATCGCGGTGCCATAGCTTTCGATGGCATCGGGGCTTTCCACCATCACCTCGATCTCGTCGGCGCGGCCCTCCTTGTTGAAGAAGCTCTGCGCCTCGACGAAGGGCATGTAGATGCGCGTCGTATCAATGTCATAGCGGCCAGCGGTGAAGATGTAGACCACCTCGTAGGCGTTCACCCGGGGCGTCGTCCCCATCGCCGTCTTTACGCCGCCCGGCGCGATCAGCCGCACCCGGTCGCCTACCGTCACGCCAAGCTCGCGCGCGACGCCAGACCCCAGCGCAATCCCCTCGGGATAGCGTGCCAGATCGCCGATCGCCTCCGACCCCGCCCCGATCCGCGGGATCGCCGCGAAATCCTCGGGCAACATGCCATAGACCTCGGCCCCCGTGGTGTCCTCGCCGTCCGACACCATCAGCTTGCCCTTGATCAGCGGCGCCGCCCGCGTCACCCCCGGCACCTTGGCAATCGCCGCCGCCATCGCATCGGGCTGGGTGAACCCCCGGATCAGCTGGCCGTCCTCGCCCACCACGCCCGACGAATAGACCGTCACATGCGCGTTGGCCCCAAGGATCGTGTCGACGAACTCCGCCCGGAACCCCGCCCGCACCGCCAGCGTCAGGATCAGCGCGAACACCGCCAGCGTGATCCCGATGAGGGATATCCAGGTCATCACGCTGACCCCGCCCTCGGCCCGCCGCGCGCGCAGGTAGCGCCACGCGATCATGAATTCGAAGCCCGAGAAGGGTGCCGTGCTCTGTGCCATCTGCCTTTTCGCCCTTATTCCCGGGCCTGTTTGAGTGCCCGGCACCATCCGTGAGCCGCGCCGAAAGGTCAAGGCACGCTCCCGTCAGCGCGGATTTCCGCGCGGGTCGGGCAGGGGGCAGGGCAGTCGCCCCAAATGTGCGCTAGCCTTTCTTTGCGGCCCAAGGGGCCGCGCGAACCAGAACAGAACACGAGGGATATCATGCGTATTGCATCGACCATGCTGGCGCTTGTCGCCACCGGCTTTCTGGCGGCCTGCACCAGCGAAGAAGCCTGCACCCAGGAAGTTGCCACCAAGAAGGCGACCGATCTGACCACCAAGATCCAGGAGCTTGCCGCCTCCGACCCGGCCAAGCTGGCGGAACTGGGGCCGAAGGTGCAGGAACTGGCCACCAAAGCCGCCGCCGGGGGCGATGACCTGACCGCGACCTGCAAGGCGCTGGACGAGATGATGGCGGAACTGTCGAAGTGACACCGCTGGTCCGGGCCGTGCTCAGGCCCGGACCACTTGCCGCGCCCCGGCCGCGCCGTGATCCGGTGGTGCTGCCCTTTGTGCGCCGACCGCGTCTGAACAGAATTTCCCCATTCCGTTCGATGGACACGCAAGACCCAGGACCTTGATCCGGGCTTTCCAATTTCGAGGATCCATTATATAAACGATTCATTACATAACGGATCGCGCAAATGCCTGACCTCGACCAAAGCTTCGCCGCCCTCGCCGACCCGACCCGTCGTGCCATCCTTGCACGGCTGGCAGAGGGCGAGGCCACGGTCCAGGACCTCGCACGCCCCTTCGCGATCAGCCAGCCCGCGATCAGCCGCCACCTGAAAGTGCTGGAAGACGCGGGCCTGATCGAGACGCGCATCCACGGCACCGCCCGACCCCGCCGCCTGAAGCCTGAGACCATGGCCGGGCTGTGGGACTGGCTCGGCCAGTATCGCGCGCTGTGGGAGGCGCAGTTCCAGCGCCTGGACGCCGTTCTCGACAGCCTGCCCGACGACCCTCCAACCGAAAGGGCCCCGTGATGTCTTTCAGCCAGGCCCAGGCCGTCCTTGACGGCGACACCGACATTGTCATTCGCCGCAATTTCTCACACCCGCCTGAAAAGGTCTGGCGTGCCCTGACCGTGCCTGCGCTGATCCGGCAATGGCTCGCGCCCGACATCACCGACTGCCGGATGGACGCCCGCGCGGGCGGCTCATTCCGCTACGACTGGCCCGAGTTCTTCTTCTCCGGCCCGATCCTCGAAGCCTGTCCGCCGAACCGGATGGTCCATGTCGAACATTTCAACGGCGACACGACAGAAGGACCCACCGTCACCACCACCCTTGTCGCCGACGGCTCCGGCACAAGGATGACCGTCGTCATGCGCTACCGCGACGCCGCCGCCCGCGCGACCGCCATCGAACAGGGTTTCACCGACGGGATCGCCGAGGTTTACGCCCGGATCGAAGGTCTAGCCTTTCCCGACTGATGTCGAACGCCCGGATGTGCGCAAACCCCGACCTCATTTGCCCATGTCCCAAATACTCCCGCCGGAGGCGCTCCGAGGTCTTGCGCGTCCTTTACGCGCAAGGCCGAGACAAAGAGTCTTCGCGCCGCAGGCGCTCGATTTGGCAACCGTCTCAACCGGAGAGGTGCCGTCCAACTTGCGCCCCGGGGCAAGTAGGGTGGGTCGTTCTGCGCCGAGCGGCGCAGGTTGACCCACCCTCCGCACAAGTAAACAAACCCCTAACGCCCGCGACCAAGCCCTTGTTTCCAGAGCACCATCCGCGCTTGTCCACCGTGGACAGGGTCAGAAGTCGGTGGGCGCCCCGCCCTCCTGCTTCCGCCGCGCCACGAACCGCTGCAGCTCTTCCAGATGATCCCCCGGCATCTCCGGCGCCTCGAACTCGGCCAGGATCTGCTTGTAGATCCGGTGCGCCCGCTCGACCGTCCAGACCGACCCGTCCGCCTGCCACGCTTCATAGTTCCGCCAGTCACTGACAAAGGGTTGGTAGAAGGCCTGCTGATACCGGTCCTGGGTGTGCTGGATGCCGAAGTAATGCCCGCCCGCACCCACCTCCTTGATCGCATCGAAAGCGAGATCCTCGTCCCGCGTCGCAAAGGTCGCCTCCTCGAAGTACCGCTGGATCATCTGCAGGACCTCGCAGTCCATGACGAACTTCTCGGGGGATGCAATGAGGCCCCCCTCCAGCCACCCCGCCGCGTGGTAGACCATGTTAGTCCGGCTCTGCACCGCCGACCACAGCGAGTTCGACGTCTCCCACATTGCCTGCCCATCCGGCACGTTCGCCGCGCAGACCCCCGACGCCCGCATCGGCACGCCGTAGTACCGCACCAGCTGCCCGGTCATCTGCGTTGCCCGCATGTATTCCGGGGTGCCGAACGCGGGTGCCCCCGACTTCATGTCGACGTTCGAGGTGAAGGTCCCGATCGCCACCGGACACCCCGGCGCGATGTATTGCAGAAGGGCAACCGCCGCCAAAGCCTCGGCAATCGACAGCGCCACCGCCCCCGACATCGTGACCGGAGCCATCGCCCCCGCCAGCGTGAAGGGCGTCACCACCACCGGCTGGCCCCGCTTGGCCATCCGCATCGCCCCGTCCAGCATCGGATAGTCGTGCTTCAGGGGGGAAACCGAGTTGATGTTGGTGTACATCCGCGGCTTGGCCTGGAACTCCTCCTCGGTCAGACCGCCCGCAATGCGGACCATCTCCATCACATCCTCGACCCGCTCGGCCCCCAGACTGTAGGCGTGGACGACCTTGTCGGTCAGCGTCAGCTTTTCATACAGGCAATCCAGGTGCCGGACCGAGGCATGGATATCCACCGGCTCCACCGGATAGCCACCCGCGATGTGGATGCAGTTGAAATACTGCGTCAGCTTCATGAATTCCTTGAACGTCTCGAAGTCGCCGGACCGTTTGCCCCGCTCCATGTCCCAGGCGTTCGGGGGGGAGGAGACGTTCACGAACAGCATGTGCTTGCCGCCCATGATGAGCTCGCGCTCGGGGTTCCGGGGGGTGATCGTGAAGGTCTCAGGCGCACGCCGCACCATCTCCATCACGAAATCCTCGTCCATCCGTACGTTGGTGCCGTTCACCGTGCAGCCTGCCTTGCGCAGATGCTCCACCGCCTCGGGGTTCAGGAACTCGATCCCGATGTCGCGCAGGATACGCATAGCGGTCTCGTGGACGCGCTGCACGCCGTCCGCGTCCAGGGGTTCGGTGGGAGCATCCGGGTTCACCGGGATCCGCCAGGGCATCTGGTCGATCACCGCCGTCCCGGCGCGAACTTTCATCCCCGCCCGTCCTCCGGCGCGCTTTCTGCGGGCTGGTTCATCGGTCATCTTTGCATCTCCGTTACTCATGTCCGAAGATGAGGAAGGGACGCGTCGGGCGTTACCGCGTTAGCGACAAAAATGCGTCGCATTTTGCATGTGACTGCGCAAGGTCAGCCAGAGAGGCTGGAAAGCCAGTCCGGGATCTCGCCAATATCACCCAAGACGACATCGGCATGGGGCGCAAGCTCGTCCCGTTTGGCGATCCCGGTCAGCACGGCGACGGTCCGCATTCCCGCCGCCCGACCCGCTTCCAGATCGTGGCGGCTGTCGCCGACCATCGCGACGCGGGCAGGGTCCAACTCCAGTTGGCGCGCAAAGGCGAGGCACATGCCCGGACCCGGTTTGGCACCATAGCCGGAATCATAGCCCGCGATGAAGTCGAAGCACTCGGTGATCCCGTGGTTCTGCAGATGCTGGCAGGCGGGCACTTCGGAATCGTTGGTCGCCACCCCGAGGCGCAGGCCGCGTGCGCGCAGGGCTGACATGAGCGGCAAGAGCGGCACCGCCTGAGACATCGGCGCCTGGGCGGCGCTGGCGTCGATCCGGTCGGTGAGTTCGACAACGCTTTGCCCCGGCAACTCGCTGGCGAGCGCGGCCGCAATGTCGGCGGCGGTTGCGGCGATCACCGGGCTGTCAGGCGCAAAGGTGCCGGTCACGGGATCGAAGCCGATTGCCTGCCCCAGCCGCGCTGCGTGCGCTGCGTCGCGTGCGATCTGGGCCAGGAACCCTTGCGCCCAACGCCCCCAACTGACCCGGAAGTCGAACAGCGTTCCATCCTTGTCGAACAACAGGCCGTCGATCATCGCAAGCTCATCCCGGAGACAGGGGTCAGGTCCAATAGGTGTCCGCCCCACCCGGCAACGCGATCCGCGCCGCCTGTGGAGCAGTGTAGGGATGACCGTGGCTGTCGCAGAAAGCAACCACCCATCGGTCGTCCTGCAGAAGGAAATCCAGCACGGCGCTCTGGAACTCGGGTTCTGCCGCGCGCGCCCGAAGATCGTCCAATCCGGCCCCGGTGGCAGTGAGGAAGGCCGGAAAGATGTCGTCCTGGGCAGCGATCCAGCCAAGGGCCTGCAGGGCCAGAACCTGGGCTGCTTCTGGCGACATCGTCTTTCCCCCTGTGAATGTATTCATCCTGACAGCCCTGATTGGGTCTGTTTCTTGTGCCTTTCTGTGTCACCCGGTCAGGAATTCCCTATCGGGCGAACCAGTGAAAGGAATTGTTAACCTTCTTGGCGTCAGACTGTCCTGCATCAGGGCGATGAACAAGACGGCAGTGGAAGATGAGCGCACGGATTCTCATCGTTGACGATATTGCAGCGAACCGGATCCTGCAGCAGGCGCGGTTGGCTGCGGCCTTCTATCAGACTGTGCTCGCGGCCGATGGGGCATCCTGTCTGAAGATTGCGCAGCGGGAACGTCCCGATCTTGTGCTGCTGGATCTGGGCCTGCCCGATATCTCGGGCCTTGAGGTGCTGCAGCGTTTGCGCCGCAATCCTGCTTGCCGCGACATTCCGGTAATCGCCCTGACATCGACCGGGGGAGCGGCGGAGCGGCTTGCGGCCTTTGCCGCCGGGGCCGATGACGTGATGGATCACCCCGCGAACGAACGTGTGCTGCTGGCGCGGCTGCGCAACCTGTTGCGTCTGAAAGCGGAAAGCGATTTTCCGGCGCCTGATGCGCTGGCCTTTCCGGGGCTTGCCGAGGCCCCCGCCGGGTTCGAGCCGCAGGGGACCATTGCGCTGGTCACTCCGCCGCATATGCCCGGCCAGGGTTTGCGCGATGCGCTTGCAGGGCAGTTGCGCGACCGTCTGGTCGTCCTGTCCCGGCGCGAGGCGTTGGCCGAGCTTGCGGCGGGCAAGGGCTGCACCGCAGTTCCGGAAGTATTCGTGCTGCAGGACGACGGTCGCAATCCGTCGTCAACCTTGCGGCTTCTGTCGGAACTCAAGAGCCATCAGGCGACCCGGCATGCCGCGGTCTGTGTCGTCGGTCCGGCGGGTGCGGGGGACGAGGCCGCGATGGCCTTTGACCTGGGCGCGGATGACGCGGTGGGCCCCGGGGTCACGGCGGAAGAACTGGTGCTGCGCACCCGCGGGCTTCTGCGCCGCAAGCGGCACTTCGACCAGTTGCGCGCCCGGATGCAGGACGGGCTGCGGCTGGCGATGCGCGATCCGCTGACGGGGCTTTACAATCGCCGATATGCGGTGCCGCAACTGGCGTCGATCGCCGATCGGGCGCGGGCCGAGGGGTCACCCTTTGCGGTCATGGTGATGGATCTTGACCGCTTCAAGCAGGTGAACGACGTGCATGGGCATGCGGCCGGGGATCAGGTGCTGGTCGAGGTGGCGCATCGCCTGACGGTCAACCTGCGTGAAACCGATGTTCTGGCCCGGATCGGAGGCGAGGAGTTTCTGGTCATCCTGCCGCGGACTGGCATGGCGATGGCCCGGCGGGTGGCCGAGCGGCTGTGCCAGATGATGGATGACCAGCCAATCCGGCTGGCGTCGGGCGAGGAGCTGCGGGTCACCGTCTCCATCGGCGTGGCGGTGGCGGGCACGGCGGGGGAGGAGAGCTTTGGCGTCGAGGGCCTGGTCGAGCAGGCGGACATTGCGCTGCTGGAATCGAAGGGTGCGGGGCGCAATCAGGTGACCTTCCGGCTGAGCGCGGCCTGACGCGGCGCGGCCTTGCCGACCGACCGGGGCCTAGTCCTTCGGGCGGTGGCGCAGGCCGCGTTCCAGGCGGTCGGCAAAGGCCTGGCGATCTTCCGGCGACATCTCGATCAGGCGGGTCTCGATCAGGCTGCGGCCGAGTTGCAGCCGTTCGGCATTGCGAGTCTCGATGGCGGCGAGGGCGGATTTCATCGCGTCGGGGTCGAAGGGGTCGGCGCGCAGGGCGGCGAGAAGGGTCTCGAACTCGGCGCGGGCGGCTTCGCGTGAGGTCCTGAACTCTCCCGCACGCTCCATCAGGCCCTTGCGCAGGGCGCGACGATCCTGATCGCTGAGTGCCTCGCTGAAGGGGCCAAAGGACATATCGCGGGGCATTCCCTTGCGCGGCCCGTCCCCAAGCCAGGCGCCAAGGACAAGGCCTGCGACGGCAAGGTTCAACGCGACCGACACGATCAGCGCGGGCTTCAGCCAGCGCGATCTGGTCGGGTCGGGTGAAACGGGCGCGGGGGGAGGGGTCTGGTCGGTCATCGTCGTCAGCCTTCGGTCGTCAGGAAATCGGCATCGGGGAAGAACTCTGCCGCATCGGCGGTCGAGCCGGTCAGATAGTCCAGTGTCGTCGGGCTGAGATAGCCGAGCACCACGCCGAACACCGCTGCAGTCCCAAGCCCGGCTAGGGCGGGTCCGCCGCCGAGGGCCTGGAGGAACCGGGTCAGGCGGCCAGTGCGGGCGGGGGCCGGGGCAGGGTGCAAGGCGGCGGGCTGTGGTTGCAGCGCCAGCGCATCGGCCAGCACCCGTTGCATCAGGGCTTCGGACGGGGCGGGGGTCGCCTTTGCCGCTGCCGCCAGCAGGTGGTCGAGGTCATCATCCTGCATGACTGTCATCCTCATATCCAAGGGCCGCTTTCCGGCCCGCCAGAACTGCCGCCAGCGCGCGCTTGCCGCGTGCCGTCAGGCTTTCCACCGCTTCGACCCCGATCTCCATGATCGCGGCGATTTCGGGGTTCGTCATCCCTTCCAGATGCCGCAGGATCACTGCCTGCCGTTGCCGGTCGGGGAGTTCGGCCAGCGCCGCCTCAAGCGCGGCCATCCGGCCTGCGTCCTGCATCCGGTCCTCGGCCCCTTGCGCGCCGTCGGCGATCTCGGGGGCGTCGTCCAGCGCCATCTGCCGCTTGCGGCCCTTGGCGCGCTGCCGGTCGATGCAGAGGTTGGTGGCGACCCGATAGGCCCAGGTCGTCACCTTTGTCTCGCCCTGCCGCCACTGCGGGGCGACCTTCCACAGTCGCAGCATGGTTTCCTGCGCCACATCCTCGGCCTCGGCCCGGTCGCCGGACAGAAGCCGCGCGGCATAGGCCAGGACGCGTGGGGTGACGCGCTGGGTCAAGGCCAGCGCCGCGTGACGGTCTCCATTGGCATAGAGCACCATCAGCGCCTCATCCGAGGTATCACCGCCTGCATCGAAGGCCATCGTCATCCTGCGTCTGGTCTAACCCGGCACCAGCCGGGAGCAAAGCGTCAGTTGTCGTCGTGACCCATCATGTGACGGCGGCCTTCGCGGCGTTTGCCCATCCTTTCGGCGACGGCCTGGGCTTCCTCTTTCGAGATCGCGCCGTCGTTGTCGGTGTCGATCCGGGCAAAATGCTCGGCCATCGGGCCTTCGCCCATTTCCTCGACCGACAGGCTGCCGTTGCCGTCGTCGTCCATGTTCTCGATCATCTGGGCACTGCGTCGGGCCAGCATCTCGGCCAGCATCTTCGCTTGCAGTTCCTCGGCGCTGAGTGCGCCATCGCCGTTGGTGTCGGCGGCGGCAAACTCGGCGGCCCGGTGCGCGGCAAGTTCGTCCTGCGTGATCTTGCCGTCCTTGTCGGCGTCGATGGTATCGAACATTTCCAGCATCATCGGCCCGCGGCCGTCATGGCCGCCCATGCCACCCATCCCGCGTTCGGCCAGCGCAGCCGAGCCCAAGGCCGCCCCCATCAGGGCAAGCACGGCAACGGCGGTCTTCTTCGAAGCAGTCATCTTCTCTCTCCGGTTTCGGGTCGCCTGTCGACCCTTCTGCCCATTCACACGACCGGGCCGCGAGTTTCCGTCGCGGATATGGGCAGCAAATTGCGACACGCGGACACAGGGCCGTCTTTCCCCTGTGATCGCACGACGGCCCGCGCTATGGTCCGTGTCGCCCGGACGCCCGGATCGGGCGCACAGGACGCGACCCGATGACCATGACCGACACGACCGAACCCGAAGACCGCCCGTGGAAGCCTGCCGTGATGCGGGGCTGGCGGCGGCGCTGCCCGCAATGCGGGGCGGGGCCGATGCTGCGCGGCTACCTCAAGGTGCGCGACGCCTGCCCGGTCTGCGGCGAGGAGTTGCACCACCACCGCGCCGACGATGGCCCGGCCTATCTGACGATCCTGATCGTCGGCCACCTGCTGGCGCCGATCCTTCTGTTCACCTTCACCAAGTTCCGTCCCGAGCCCTTGGTGATGGCGGTGGGGTTCACCATCGGAACCGTGGCGCTGTCGCTATACCTTCTGCCCCGGTTGAAGGGGGCGCTGGTCGCGCTGCAATGGGCAAACCGCATGCACGGCTTCGGCTCGACCCCGCATGACTGAACCGATCCGCGCTGCCGCGACCGTTGTCCTTTGGCGGGAAAGCCCCGACGGTCCGCAGGTTCTGATGGGTCAACGCGGCGAAGGGGCGGTCTTCATGCCCTCCAAGTTCGTGTTTCCCGGCGGTCGTGTCGATCCTGAGGACGCGGCTGCGGGCCGCTCGGGCTTTCTGTCCTCGGACTGCGCCCGTCGCCTGATGCTGACGGTCCCGGCCGATGCTCCGGCGCCTGAAACGCTGGTTGCTACTGCGTTGCGCGAACTCACTGAGGAAACCGGGCTGAACCTGGCGGGGATGGAGCATCCTTCGCTGCGATTCGTCTTCCGCGCGATCACTCCCCCAGGCCGCACGCGCCGCTTCGATGCGCGCTTCCTTCTCGCGCATGCCGACAGTCTGGACGACAACCGCGAGGATTTCGCCCTTGCTTCGGGCGAGCTTCAGCACCTGCGCTGGCTTCCCCTGCCCGAGGCGCGGGCGCTGGACCTGCCCTTCATCACCGAGGTGGTGCTGGCCGAGGTCGCCGCGCTAGTGGCGGGCCACGACCAACCCGGCGTGCCGTTCTTCGACAATTCCGGCACCACCCCGCAGTTCCGCCGGCTGGTCTGACATCGCCCCGCCCTTGTCGACCGGGAAGACCGGGTGCGGCACCGGGTCCTTGGCGCGGAAGAGGTGCTGGCGGAAGATCTCGATGTAATTGCGGTACTGGTAGCCATCGTTCCGCCGCAAGTAATGGTCGCGGTTGCCGAAGTAGAGTGCGGGCAGTTTGTACCAGGCGACGCCGGGATGCATGTGGTGGACCACATGGAAATTGTTGTTCAGGAACAGCAAGGACAGCGGCCCCCGGCTTTCGATCACCACGGTCCGCGCCCTGGCGGCCTCATGCGCGCGGTGTTCGAGGTAAGTGCGGATCTTCAGAAGGCTCCAGCCCAGATAGGCCGCCAGGAGATAGGCCCAGCCGGGCATCGCACCGACCCATTGCAGCCAGGCCCAGACCAGCACCAGTCCTGCGAGGTGAAGGGCCCAGGCCAGCCAGACCCGCCGGTCGCCCTTGCGCATCGCGGCGAGGTCACCCTTGGCCAGGGCCCAGATCGAGATTGCGGGGCCAACCAGCATGCGGCCGAAGAGCGTGTTGTTGAACCGCAGTAGCCCCTTCGCCGGCCCGGACAGCCGCGCCCAGACAGCGGGGTCGAGATAGTTCGATTCCGGGTCGTCATAGGGATCGGTCAGAGCCGGGTCGAAATGGTGCTGCAGGTGCAGGTCCTTGAAGCGCAGGTAGGGGACAAAGACCGTAAGGCCGGGAAAGACCAGCGCCTCAGACAGGGTCTGCGACCGGAACGGGTGGCCGTGCAGGACCTCGTGCGTAAGTGAGGAGTACTGGCCGATGGCCAACGCGGCGGCGAGAATGGCGAGGGTGGGAGAGAAGGTCCAGAGGACGGTGGTTGCCAGGGCCCAGAGGCCGTAGGTTGCCGCGAAGACGATCAGGGTGGGCCATTCGACGGCCCGGGCTTCGGTCTGCAAGATGGGTCCCGTTTCGAGTAACGTTTGTGTGACGGTAACAAGTCCGCTCTCTGCCGTGTATTCGGGATATTGTAAACTCGATCCAGCACATGTTCTGGAAGGTCATCACATGTTGGATAAAGTCGACAAACGTGACCGTGCCCAGTTGTTTCGCCAGCGCCTGGCCGAGGCGATGGCCACCCGCAAGGTCAGCCAGTCCGCCCTGGCGCGGTCCTGCGGGGTGGACCGCTCGACGATCTCGGCCCTTCTGCAGGATGGCACACGTCTGCCCAACGCCCAGCTTGCGGCCGATTGCGCGCGGGCGCTGGGGATCAGTGCGGACTGGCTGCTGGGTCTCTCCGGGCGTCCGGAATCGATTGCCGATCTGCTGGCGGCCTCGCTTAGCCTGACCGAGGCACCGCGCGCGCTGATCGACGAACGCATCTTCGGCTGGCACCAGGAAGCTGCGGGCTACAAGATCCGTCATGTTCCGGCGACACTGCCCGACATGCTGAAGACCCGGGAAGTGGTTGAATGGGAATACGAGCCACAGCTTGGCCGCACGGCGGAACAGGCGATCGGTGCGTTCGAGGACCGGCTGCAGTGGATGCGGGGCGCGGGGTCGGACTACGAGATCGCGCTGCCGGTCCACGAACTGACGGCCTTCGCCACGGCTTCGGGCTATTACGAGGGCATCTCGGCCGAGATCCGGTTGCAGCAATTGCGCCACCTGATTGCACTGTGCGACCAGCTCTACCCCTCGCTGCGGGTCTGCCTGTTCGACGCTCGGAAGCTTTTCTCGGCGCCGGTCACCATTTTTGGCCCCCTCCTGGCGGTGATCTACCTGGGGCGCCACTACCTTGCGTTCCGTGACAGCGCCCGGATCGAGACGATCAGCCAGCACTTCGACTTTCTGGTCCGCGAGGCCGAAATCGGTGCGCGGGACATGTCGGCGCACCTGCGGGCACTTTGCGACCGGGTGCGGTAGTGAGGCCTAAAGCGTGCGGTTGTAGCGGATAAAGGGGGTGACCTTGGCGATCCGGTCGTAGAGCTGCCGGGCCGTCGTGTTGAAATCCTGCGTCAGCCAGTAGACCGCAGGGGCACCCGCCGCATCGGCGCGGGCATAGACCGCCTCGATCAGGGCGCGCCCCAGACCAAGGCCACGGGCCTCGGGGGCGACATAAAGGTCTTGCAGATAGCAGACCTCTTCGATCTTCCAGGCGTGGCGGTGAAAGAGGAAATGGGTCAGGCCCAAGAGCCTGCCGTCGACCTCGGCCACCAGGGCGCTGAAGTCGCGGGGATCGTCCCCGAGAAGCCGCGCGAAGGTCGAGGCATAGACGGCCTCGGGCACCTCGGTCTGGTAGAACCGCAGATAGTCGGTCCAGAGCTGGCGCCAACCGGCCTCGTCCGAGGCTTGCAGAGGGCGGATCTGCGGGGAAGTCTGGGGGGGCATGCGGGTTCCTTCCGTTGCTCTCCCAAGTCTGGACCGCTGCATAACACTTGGCAACTGGACGGAAATCCTGACTATGCGGCGACGGTGCCGGACCCGCTATGCTGGACGGTGACCGGGGCAGCCAAGGGAGCATCGGATGACAGGCCAGATCGCCGCGCGAACGCAGCTCGCCATCGCGGGGGGCTTGGGCGGATTCCTGGTCTGGACGCTGGTCGAGGCGCTGGATCGCGACTGGATCGGGGAGTATCCGGCGCTGATCCTGGGCGGGGCGGTTGTGACGCTGTTCGGGGCGCTTTTGGGCATGGCCGGGCCAATCGGACTTGGCCGGGCCCTGCCGCGGGCCGCAGGACTTGCGGTGGTGGTCGCTGGGCTGATCGCGCTGACCATGCTGCGCTATGCCAGTCCGGATGACTTTGTGCAGGCCGGGCTTCCGGTGCTGGCGGTCCTGGCGGTGGCGACCTTGCCGGTGCCGTTCCTGATCGCCGGGGCAAAGTCCGGCTGGCGGGACTATGCGGCGCTGTTTCTGGAAGCCTGGTCGGTCGCGCTGCGCTTTGCGGCCGCCGGGGCCTTCACCGGGCTGGTCTGGCTGGTGATCTTCCTGTCCGACGAGGTGCTGAACATCGTCGGCATCGACGTGATCCGTCGGCTTCTGGACAACGAGGTGGTGCCTTTGGTCCTTTCGGGCGCGGTGCTGGGCCTGGGGATGGCGGTGATCCACGACCTTGCGGACCTGTTGTCACCCTATGTCGTCCTACGCCTGTTCCGGCTGTTCCTGCCGGTCGTTCTTGGCGTCATGGTCGTCTTTCTGGTGGCGCTGCCGTTCCGGGGTCTGGACGGATTGGCCGGAGGCCTGTCACCGGCGCTTCTTCTTCTGACCATGGTGGCCGGGGGAATTTCGCTGGTGTCGATCGCGGTCGACCAGTCGGATGCGGATGCCACGGACAGTCCGCTCTTGCGCCGCTCGGCCCAAGGCATGGCGCTGCTTTTGCCCCTGGTTGCGGGGCTGGCGCTGTGGGCGATCTGGCTGCGGGTGGCGGATCGCGGCTGGTCGCCCGACCGGGTGTTCGTCGTCCTGATCGCCGGGATCGGGGTGGCCTACGGGGTGGTCTATGCGCAGGCCGTCCTGCGTCGTGGCCTTTGGATGGAGCGGATCCGGCAGGGCAACATCATCATGGCGCTGGTGGTGATCGGGCTGGCGGCGCTGTGGCTGACCCCGGTGCTGAATGCGGAACGCATCTCGGCGCAGGACCAGCTGGCGCGGTTCACGGCAGGCACGACCCCGGTTGAGGCACTGGACATCTATGCGCTGCGAGACTGGGGAAAGCCAGGTGCAGAGGTGATGGCCGTGCTGGAGGCCCTTGCCAAAGAGCCGGGGCAAGAGGCGCTGGCGGCGCGTCTTGCGGGCGAGGCCCCGGCAAGCGGGGTGGATCGGGATGAGCTTCTTGCCGGTCTGCGGGCCGCGATGCCAGTGCAGCCCGCAACGGCGACCGGCACTCGCGACACGCTGTTTGACGTGACCGACGACTACATGCTGGAAGACTGGAAGCGGGTTTGTGAAGCGCGGCTCTCTTCCGACCAGCCGTCCTGCCTGATGGTGGTGGCGGACCTGATGCCCACCATGCCAGGCGAGGAGGCGATGCTCTTCCTGCAGCGCAGCGTCGACTATGTCGAGATTTCCGGGCTGTATCTGGGCCCGGACGGCTATGTGCGCGTGCGCGGCACGACTCGGCCGGACGGCAATGTCTTCTCGGCCCCGGATGCGCTTGCGCTGATGCGCGCGTATCTGGACACGCCTCCGCCCGTGACCGCCGCGATGCTGAACCAGCTGGGTACGGGCGACACGGGACTGATTATCCTGCCGTGACCCGGTGCAGATGAAGAGTTCGTTAAGAAATGCAGGTTAGGCTTGCCGCAGAACCATTGACGGGGTCCGGAATGGACGCGCTGCTGTTGCGATCCTTGCAGACTTATGTGCTTGGGACCTTCGGGTCTGCCAAATGGCAGGAAGTCTGTTCGCTTGCCGATCACCCGAGCCAGATGTTCGAACCCATGCTGCACTATAGTCCCGGGCTGGCCGACCGGGTGGGCGACATCGTCTCGCGCGTGCTGGGGCGGCCGGTCGAAGCGATCTGGGAAGACGTCGGCACCTATCTGGTGACGAACCCGGACCGCGACGGGATCCGCCGGTTGCTGCGCTTTGGCGGCGTGTCGTTCAGTGATTTCCTGCACTCGCTTGAAGAACTTCCCGCCCGCGCGAAGCTGGCCCTGCCGGACCTTGATCCACCCGAGGTTCTTCTGGATGAGGTCGGGCCGGATCGGTTCGAGTTGCGCTGTCGGTCGCACATCCGGGGGATTCAGCGGGTCGTGATGGGGGTCGTGACCGCGATGGCGGACGATTACGGGGCCCTGTGTCTGATCGATACGGGTGCGGACGACTGCATCACGATCGCGGTGCTGGACAGTCGTCACGCCACGGCGAAGGCCTTCGATCTTGCCATGCCCGAGGTCTGAGCCATGCATGCCGACCTTTCCAGGTTCCGCCTGAAGCTGGACATCATGACGCTGGCGCGGTTCATGCCCATGCACCTGTTGCTGGATGCCGATGGCTGCGCGTTGAGTTTCGGACCGACACTCGCACAGGTCCTGCAGGGCGATGCAAAGCTGGGGGCCCGGTTCGAGGACATGTTCGAGGTGCGCGCGCCCGGCGGCGCGGTCACCATCGACGATGTGCTGGCCCGGGCGGGGAACCGCTTTCGCATCGCGCCGCGTAACGGCTTGGTCTCTGGCCTGCGGGGCCATGGCCAGCGCCTTCCGGGAGACGGGCGCATCCTTCTGAACATGACCTTCATCGACCTGATCGCCGCCACCCGCAGCCTTGCCTTGTCGGACTCCGACTTCGCGGCCTCGGAACTTGTGCGCGAGGTCCTGTTTCTGGCTGAGGCGAACGCTTCGGTCACCAGCGAGTTGCGGGGGCTGAACCTGCGGCTGGAAGGCGCACGGGTGGCAGCGGTGGAAGAGGCGATGACCGATCCGTTGACCGGGCTGCGCAATCGCCGGGCCTTTGATCTGGTGCTGGAACGGCTTTGCGCGGCGCGGGCGAACTTTGGGTTGATGCATCTGGACCTGGACTACTTCAAGGCGGTGAACGACACACTGGGCCATGCGGCGGGGGACTTCGTTCTGGAAAACGTGGGCCGAATCCTGCGCGACCAGCTGCGGACCGAAGATTGTGCCGCCCGGATCGGGGGGGATGAATTCGTGATGATCGTGGCGGGGCGCAGCGATCCGCGCTCGATGATGACCATCGCCAACCGCATCATCGCAAAGATCCGCGAGCCGATGATGTTCGAGGGCCAGGTTGCCCAGGTCTCGGCCAGTATCGGGATCGTGCGGTCGCTGAACTGCAAGGATTCGAACGCATCGCATATGATCGCTGCGGCCGACCGGGCGCTTTACGCCGCAAAGCATGCAGGGCGCGGCCTGGCAATTCTGCACGACTGACGCGGCGACCGACCCGGTATCAGGCGTCGGGCGGCAAAAGCCAAAGCGCCTCGGGCGGCAGGGAAACCTGCACCTCTGTCCCCGGGCCAAGCGTGCGGGCGGTGTCCGGGGTCACCAGCGCTTGCAGAGGCACGCCCATGAGGTCGAGATCGACCCGTGTCAGGCTGCCAAGAAACGATAGTGCGACGATCTGGGCGGCCCGGGGGTTCGGACCTTCGCCAAACCGCAGGGCCTCTGGTCGGATCGTCAGGACGCCCGGACCCTCGGGCAGACCGGGCGGCAGGGTCAGCGTGCCAAGGGCGCCGTCGAAGATCCCCGCCCGTGCCGTCCCCGGTATGAAGTTCACCCCGCCGAAGAAGCGGGCGACGGCCATCGTTGCGGGGCGGCCGTAGAAGGCCTGGGGCGAGTCGTACTGGGCAAGCCTGCCGTCGAGCAGAAGGGCAATCCGGTCTGCCAAGGCAACGGCTTCGGTCTGGTCATGGGTGACGACAATGGTGGTGATCCCCGTCTCGCGCTGCAGCGCGCGGATCAACTGGCGCATCTCGTCGCGCAGGCCCGGGTCCAGGCTGGACAGGGGCTCATCCAGCAGGAGGACCTCGGGGCGCAGGATCAGCGCCCGGGCGAGGGCCGCGCGCTGCGCCTGGCCACCGGACAGTTGCGCGGGCTTGCGCTGGGCAAGATCGGTCAGGCGGACACGCTCCAGCATCTCGGCGACGCTGGCGGCGATCCGGTCCGAGGCCAGCCCGCGCATCCGCAGGCCAAAACCCACGTTGCCCGCGACGGTCAGGTGGGGAAACAGAAGCGGGTTCTGGAACACCATCGCCACGCCGCGCCGTTCCGGAGGTAGGTCGCGGATGCTGCGGTCCCCAAGCCGGATGTCGCCCGAGTCGGGTGCGATCAGTCCGGCGATCAGCTTCATCGTCGTGGTCTTGCCCGATCCGGACGGCCCAAGCAAGGCGGTCAGACTGCCGCTTTCGACCGCAAGGCTCAGCCCATGCAGCGCGGCCTGGCCGGCGACAGCGTAGGACTTGCGCAGCTGGTCCAGGACAAGCGCGGTCATGGCCGCAACCCTATGGCCAATGCGGCGCCGCGCCCGGTGATCTGACGGGCGGTCAGGAGGATCACCAGCAGGCCGGGGAGGATGTAGAGAAGGGCGATCGCCCCGGTGATGTCGTTCCGTCCGGCACTGGAAAAGCCGAACAGGAGGAGCGGCAGCGTCTGCACCCGTCCCCCGCCGATGGCGAGGGTCAGAAGGTACTGTGACCAGGACACGAGGAAAGCGAAAAGCGCGGCGGTCATCAGCCCGGGCAGGATTGCGGGCAGGGTCACGTTGCGGAAGGTCTGCCACGCGGTAGCGCCAAGGCAGCGCGCCTGGGCTTCGAAATCCGGATCGAGGCGCGAGAAGACGGCCGCCATGACCAGCACCATATAGGGCAGGACCGGGATCAGATGCGCAAGGATCACGCCCGGCACCGTGCCCACCAGCCCAAGCCGCAGGAAGATGCCGTGCAGGCCGAAGACCACGGCGATGCCCGGCAGGAAGGCGGGGGCGAGCAAGAGGAGAGTCACAAGCCCCTTGCCACGAAAGCGGTACTGCCCCAGCGCCCGCCCGGCCGGAATCCCGACCAGCGCGGCAAGAATGGTGGTTGCCAGCGCAATGCCTGTCGTCACGCCCAGGCTTTGCAGCACGCCCGACCGAGGCCCCAGCGCGTAGGACCAGGCTTTCAGCGACCAGACCTGCGGCAAGAGGTCGGGAAAGCGCCAGCCATGGGCAAATGACCAGATCGCCAGCGGCAGAAGCGGCAGGATCAGAAAGCTGGCCAAGGCAAGGGCGGCAAGCAGCCGCAACCGGTCAGGGCGCATCCCGGTCCCCTGCGATCAGGCCGCGCGCGACCAGGGCAAGAAGGGCCAGACCGACGACCGCAATCACGATGGCCATCGCCATGGCCTCGGGCCGGGTTGCAAGGTCGGTGTCGGTCCAGGCCTGCCAGGCGAGGACCGGCAGCGCCTTCGGGGCATGCTGGCCCAGGACCAGCGGCACTTCGTAGGCGCCGAAGGCAAAGGCGAAGACCAGGGCCGAGGACGCGGCCAGACCGGGCAGGATCATCGGCAGAAGGACATGGCGGAAGGCCTGCCAGCGCGAAGCACCCAGCGAGCGGGCGACGGCTTCGTGATCTTCGCCCAGGGTCTGCAGGTTGGCGAGGAGGATCAGGGTGATGAAGGGCAGTTCCTTCCAGACGTAGAGGAGGATGATCCCGATGGCGTAGGGATCATGGGTCAGGACCGGAAACTCGGCCGGGGTGGCGATCAGGCCCGCAGCGTGGGCAAGGCGCGCAAAGCTGCCGGATTGCGAGACGAGGTAGAGGATGCCGATCGCGCCGACGATGTGCGGGACCGTCAGGTTCAGCTGGACCAGGAACGACACGACGGCGCGGCCGGGGAAGGTCTGGCGAAGGAGAAGGGCGGCGCCAATCGCGAGGGAGGCTGCAAGGATGGTCGATGCACCGGCGATCCAGAGCGAGAGGGCGAGCGACTTCAGGAAATCCGGCGTGGTCAGGATCGCGACATAGGCGGCCAGGTCAGGCTCGGTCAGGCCAAGCGCGGGCATGTAGCGGAACGACCGCAACAGCGTCAGGCCCAATCCGGCAAGAAACAGCCCGCCCAGCAGCAGAAGCGCGGGCGCTAGCAGAAGGGCAAGGCGGGTGCGGTCGGTCAGCTCTGGGCCTTTCGCGGCAAGGTCCGGCAAGCTTGCGTCAAGGCGGTGGTGCGGGCAAGCGGGGGCTCGTCGGGGACTGCGTCCCGCCTCGCAGGCCTTTGGTCGCTGCCGCGTCTCCTCGTCGGCGACGAGGAGACGCAGTCGAACGAGGAGCGGTCAGTTGCCGACGTTCTCGGCCCAGCCCTTCTCGATCGCGGTCAGCCAGTCGGCCTGCAGCTCGGGCAGCGCGGCTTTCGCCAGTTCGGCGGCAGGGATCACCGAGGGATGCGTCTTGATCGCGGCAAAGCCGTCCTGCACCTCGGGCGTGGTGCGGCCGATCTCGATGGCGGGGGCGGCCCCCCACACCTCGGTCTTGGCCTTTTCCAGCTGTGCTTCGCCCGACAGAAGCAGGTTTTGCACGACCATCGCAGCCGCCTTGTTCGGCGAATTGAACGGGATCAGCGTGTAGTTGGTGTTGCCGATTGTGCCGTCCGCAAGCCCGAAGGAGCGGGTCGTTTCGGCATAGGTCCCGGCGTCGACGGCCAGTCCGAACTGCGCGGGGTCGTAGTTGAAGGTAAAAGCGACCTCGCCATTGGCGAACAACTCGTTCAGCTGGGTGACGGTGGTGGGATAGGTGGCACCCTCGCGCCAGAGGAAGGGCTCGATCTCGTTCAGGATCGCCCAGGTCTTCGCGGCGGTTTTGTCGAACTTCGCCTGATCGAAGGGGCCGAGAAGGCTGTCCGGCCCGCCTGCAGCATGGATGAAGACGTGGCGCAGGAAGGCGCTGCCGGTAAAGTCGGGTGGGGCGGGATAGGTGAAGCGGCCCGGGTTGGCCTTGATCCAGGCGATCAGCCCGGCCATGTCGGCGGGCGGTTCTGCGACTGCGGCTGTATCATGTGCAAAGGCGAACTGAACGGTGTTCCATGGCACTTCGCAGCCATCCACTGGGACACCGAAGTCATTGGCGATGGCAGGGTTGTCCCAGTTCACGAGGGCATCGTTGGGCAGAAGCCCGGTATAGCCGCAGAAGGCCAGATCGCCCTGCTTCATCGACCGGAAATTCTCACCATTGATCCAGATGAGGTCGACGGTCCCGGCATCGGTCACGCCCGCCTCTTTCTCGGACAGGATCAGGTTCACGATCTCGGCCGCGTCGGTGATCGGGACGCGGTTCAGCGTGATGTCGTAGTCGGCCTTCAGACGGCCAGCCACATAGTCTGAGACATAAGAATTGATGTTGTCGGCCCCGCCCCACATGAACCAGTTCACCGTGCCGCCGCGCGCCTGTTCCACGACCTCATCCCAGGTCATCGCCTTCAGCGCATCGCCGTCGGCGGTGTCGGCCAGGGCGGCGGTGGACAGAAGAAGAAGGGCGGCGAGGCTGCGAAACATGATGGTTCCCGGACAAATTGCAGGCTTATCAAACCCATCGATCCGGCAATTGCCAGTCACATGCCCGTTGGCCGTCTGTAACAGTGGGAGAGTGGCAGCCCGTAGGGGAGTCGAACCCCTCTTACCTGGTTGAAAACCAGGTGTCCTAACCGATAGACGAACGGGCCACTACCGCGCCTGTTACCGGCAGGCGCGGGCGGGTGCAAGGGGTCAGCCGTCGATCTTGGCGCCCATGATGGCGATGGCCTGCTGGTAGACCTTGGCCGCGTTCCATTCTCGGATCACGGCAAAGTTCGGCTCGCCCTCCTGGTAACCCTTGCCGGGTTTCCAGCCCTTCTTCTTCAGGTAGTTGGCAGTGGTCGCCAGCGCATCGGCCTGATTGTAGAGGTCCACCACCCCGTCGCCATTGCCGTCCACCCCGTAGGTATAGGCATTGCCGGGCAGGAACTGCGTATGGCCAAGCTCGCCATGCTTGGCGCCGACGGTGTTGGCCGAGATCATTCCCTTGTCGACCATCTTCAGAGCCCCGATCAGGTGCGGGCGGAAGAAGTCGGATCGGCGGCAGTCATAGGTCAGGGTGGCGATGGCCGAGACGACATTGGTGTCGCCCATGAAGCCGCCAAAGCCCGTCTCCATTCCGTGGATCGCGAGCAGCACGCCCGCTGGAACGCCATAGGCCCTTTCGAGACTGGCGTAGAAATCGCCGTTCTTGGCCTTGCGGCTGCGGCCTTGGGCAACGATGGTATCGGCCCCGCGGACGTTCAGGAACTTCTCAAGGCTGTATTTGAAGCTTTTCTGGTTCCGGTCCGCCCCGATGGTGGCCTTGGAGTACGAGGTCGCCATCAAGGCGTCGATCCCACGCTTGCCTACCCCTTCCGCCTTCGCCTCGGCGGCCATTTCGGATTTCCAGCTTTCATACTGGCCACCGGTGTCGCTGCAGGAGGCAGCATTGGCGGCAAATGGCAAGGACAACAGCAGGGCAACAAAAGAAGCACGCGGCAACAGCTTCACGTCAGACACCTTCCTTGGGAATTTTAGCCAGTCTAATCAGCATGCGGAAACAATCAAGCGGGTCGCAAAGACCTGTGACGCCGATCGCCTGACAAGAATGTGAAGTGGCGGCGCGTAAGGGGCCGAAACTGTCCTGCCAGATTATGGGACTTGGGTTGTCCAACCCTGCAACCTACGGCCATTGAGAACATTGGCAAAAAGTCGGCGTTGTCCAACAATGTGACGCCCTGCAATGGCGTGATGTCGGCATGAGCCAGCCCCACTTTTGCCGATCCCGAGACAGGGCTGAAACCCAACCACTGCCGCAAAACCTGCGGATGCCAACGCATTACGTCATCGCTTGGTGGCACCACCGCTGGCTCAACAGCACGTTGCATCTGACCGGCAGCTACGAAGTTCAAAGCTTGGCGGTGGCCCTGTAGTGCATTGCCCAGAACCAAAGCCCGATGGGCACGTTCCCCGCGGACGACGTTCTGTTGGCCTGGCTGATACGGATCGACCTCGCCGTTTGGCAGGATCTACGTCGCGCCGCTATTTCGCCTCTGAACGGCTGGTACATGGACGACTGCGAGGGCGAGGTCCGCTGGGCGCATCCGGTCGTCCAAGAAATGCTGATCGAGACACAGAGCCGCGCCGAAAGCCGCCGTCTTTCTAACGAGGAACGCGCAGTCCAGAGGCAGATAAAGTGGCGGCGCGCAGCCTTGGCCGAGATTGGTGTCGACACGGCCATCCACACAAACCGCCTCGTTGTCGAAGCGATGGATGAATGGCCGGAGGTGAACTGGAAAAAGCGCCGGAATACGCTGGCCCACAGCAGACTACTGAAATGGGCTTTCCTGGACGGCCTTGGACGTCCCTGATCGGACGCAAGCGCGTCCGGAGTTCGGCAGCCTGATGCGGGACAATCAGTGCTTGTCGCCAGAACTCAACCGGCCAATCCCGGTTCCGTGCCCGATCCCGTCAGAAAGCAATCCGCTCTGCGCGGGCAAGGTGCGCCTGCGCCAGGACCTGAGTTTCCGCCAGCTTCCGTCGGCCACGTCCGGCACGGCGCGTGATCGTTCCGGCTGAACATCCGCAGATTGTTGCCGCATCAAGGGTTGAGAAGCCCTCTCCGACGATCAGGAGCAGCGCATCGCGCTGGTGGACGGGCAGGGCCGCGAGACAGTTCCGAAAAACCGCAGATCGACAGAGGCGGTGGGCTGCGCATCCGACCCGTTGCCATTCCGGTGCTGTGGCTGCGACAGCCGGACTTGGCAGGCCTGGCGGAGCAGCGAGAAGAGCCTGCCGCGGAGACTGGGTTGCGATCCGCTGGACGGAAACTCGGCCCAGGATTTGCGCAGGGTCTCTTCGACGAGGTCATCGGCCTGGACCGGATCGCCGACCAGCAGGATTGCATAGGCTCGAAGCGGTCGGAGGTACGCGAAGATATCGTCGCGGGCGTCTGGCCCCGATGGTGCTGTCCCAAGGTTCGATGGGTGGAACGGTTCCCTGAAACCGTATGCAGGCGTGCTGATGGTCATGTTTTTCCCCAAAGTCAAAAGGCCGACAGCTGGCGTAACTTGATGCCAAACGTCACACTGCCGCAGGTGCGGGGGACGTGCGCCAATGCAGATCAGGGGGGGTGATTCAGTCGGGATTTCTGGTCCTTTCCCGGGTCGCGATCTGTCAAATGCCATGACGGTTTCTCATCCGGTGGCAGGCGCCTGACATTGGAACGGGGCGGATTTCCCCCGCCCCGTTCCGGTGCTGGGTGATCGCTGTCAGAAGGAATAGACCAGCGAGACGCCCAGTTTGTTCTCGGTCCTGACGGCGCGCGAGTCGTTGTACTCGGTCAGGTAGCTGACACGGGTGGCGAACATGTCGGACATCTTGACGTTGAACCCAAGGTCGTTGTTCACGCGCAGCGCGCTGTCGGACTTCAGCACGTCGGTGTCGTTGGTGGCAAAGAGGCTTTCGTTCAGCCGCCAGAACAGCCGCGACGAGGCGATGTAGCCGGTCTCGGTCTCGGAGGTGCCCGCGCCGTCCTTCAGGTAGCTGACCCCGATTCCCGCCTGGACCCGCCAGCTGAGGTCGGGCGTGTTGATGACGCGGTAGCCCGGCCCCACGCCGATGAAGGCGTCGGTCTTGACGGTGTCTGCCGTCTCGGCCAGGCCGTCGGTCTTCACCCGGCCAAGGGCGAAGGCATAGAAGGCATCGTCGAAGTAGTAGTTCGCGTCATAGATCGCGAAGAGGTCTTCCTTGGTCTTCACGGACCCGGATTCGGCGAAGTCCAGCACCAGGCCAAGGGTCTGGATCATCGGGCCATTGGCCAGGCGCAACCGCGCGCCCAGGCTGAATTCGCTGGAATCCGTGACCCCGGTCTTGCCGGAATAGCCAAGCGAGGCACTGCCCGACAGGCCCTCGCGGTACTCGGGCGACCCGTAGCGGAAGGCGTCGTTGCCGCGGTCGAGGTCAAGCCGGGCCTCCCGGTCGATGTCATCGATCCGGTCGTCGACCGAGTCGATGCCGGTCAGGACGGTCTGGGCGACCCCGCCCGTTGCACCAAGGGCGATGAAGGCGACGGTCGTTCCCGCCACGAGAGCAGCGTGTGTCATGCGATTTGCCTTTTGGATGAGGTAACGCCCTGAATGAACGCCTGACCCTGAATGCCACAGGCGGCCGGAGGCAAAGCTGCCCTGGATCAGTATCCCTGCCGCTTTGCCGTCAGGTCATCGCAGGACTGTCGCAGGTTAGTGCCGTTGCAGAGGGGTTCGGCATGATCGGCAGCCGAAGTCCTGACCCTGGAAGAAAGTCCGTCCCATGCTGACCAACATGCTTGTCGTCATCCTGATCCTGCTGCTGATCGGTGCCCTGCCGACCTGGCGGCACAGCGCGTCATGGGGCTATCTGCCCAGCGGCACGCTTGGCGTGATCGTCATCATCCTGGTCGTGCTTTTGCTGACGGGTCGCCTGTAGACCGTCACACCGCCCTATCTGCGGCGGACCGAGTTCCCGCCGTCGATGATCTTGGTGATGAGCGCCGCGACGGCCGCATGCATCGCCGGGTTCCCGCCATCGGGGGCCGGTGCATGTGCGCTTGCCGCGTCGCGCAGGATGCCGACGATTTCCCGCTCGGGCAGGACATTGCGGTCGTTCAACGCCAGGAGAAGCGACTCGCAGATGGTCAGTGCGGCAATTCCGGCCACATCGGAGATATCGGCCATGGGATTTCGACTTTCTGGAAGGGTTCTGCTATACTACCGCACACAAGCTCGCGCGATGTCATGACTTGCGCGATCCTGGCAGGATATCCGGCAGCCGGACTGATCTGGATCAGCAATCGGACGCATCTTTTGCGGAACAAGGACCTTGGGGCGGCCAGATCACCCGCCGATCCCCGTGAGGTGAACAATGCCGGAGACCGCCAGTCTGTCTGCCATCCAGGACAGCCCTTTCGCGCGGAAGCTTGCAGCCTTCGTAAAGCTGTCGGACCTGGACCTGACAGCCATGTCGGACCTTTACCGCCGCCGCCGCCGCTTTGCGGTTGGCGTCGACATGATCCACCAGGGCCAGACCAACCAAAGCGCCTATGTCGTGGCTTCCGGCTGGGCCTGTTCCTACAAGATCCTGCCAGGCGGGTCGCGGCAGATCGTGGACATCCAGATCCCGGGTGACTTCCTTGGCCTTCGGTCGGTGCTGTTCCGGACCGCCGACCACAATGTCGAGCCGATCACCCTGGTCCAGGCCTCCGAGGTCAAGCAGCGCGATCTTCTGAACACCTTCTCGCAGACGCCGCGGCTGGCCACGGCGGTCCTGTGGGCCGCATCCCGCGACGAGGCGATGGTGGTCGAGCATCTGGTCGATATCGGACGCAGGTCCGCGACAGAACGGATGGCGCATTTCCTGCTGGAGCTTGGCGCGCGGCTGCGGCTGGTCGGTCTGGGGACCCGGGCGGGGTACCTCTGTCCGATGTCGCAGTACCTGTTGGCCGATGCCCTGGGCCTCAGCGCCGTGCACGTGAACCGCGTCCTGCGGGAACTGCGCGAGGAAGGCATGCTCACCTTCCAGAAGGGACGGGTCGTGTTCGACGACTACGACGCCCTGGTCGAGATGGCAGGGTTCGACCGCACATACCTGGACCAGGACGGACCGCTTCTGCTGTAACCGTTCCGCCGTCAGTCCAGCGCCGCCATCGCGGCGGACAGCGACTTGAGGCAGTCGGCCTCCCGATGTGCCGCCTCGGCGCTTTCAGCGGCGCGCAAATGGATCAGCGCCGCATCCTTCTTCGGGCCGGCCGGGGCCAGGGCGCTGGCAAGCCGTGCCGATTGCAGTTCCTCTGCGGTGGAGACGAAAGCGTTCATCGTTGACATGTGATCCTCGGTTGACCTGAGGGGGAACCGCGATGCGGGGCAGGGGTCTGCACCAGCAAGGTTGCGACTTCAATCCTGCGCCTGGTCCCGAGAGCCCGCGCTGATCTGCGTCAGCGGTTCTTCGGATTGACGTCCTGAAAACGGACCCATCCTAACCTCGATCAGCGGCGACCCCGGCATGAAGTGGCAGGCTTTCCCCACAACCTCACATTTCCGCAAGGGTCGATCCCCTCGCCCGTGCGGAAAACCACCCGTCCGGCGAAAGTCGAGCGGGTGGGCCATCGCCCAAAGGCGCCGCGCCCGCGCCGCGAGCACCCGGGCGGAAACCGCCGTCGATCCGCAAGGCCGACATATAAATGAAGCATGACGGAACAGAAGGGCGCGCCGAGAGTTAATGCCCAAGGGGAATATCTTCTCCCTCCATCAAACAGCGGAGACATCTTTGCCGGACACACCGATCAGAACCGTCATCATTCCGGCCGCTGGGAAGGGAACCCGCCTGCTTCCCGCGACCAAGGTCACTGCCAAGGAGCTTCTGCCGGTCTTTGACCGCGTCGTGCTCGACTTTGCGATCGACGAGGCCATCGGCATCGGTGCCGAGCGGATCATCGTGGTCATCAGCACCGAGAAAGTGGCGATCCAGGCCTATCTGAGCGGCCATGTCGGCACCCTGACGGGCGCGTCCGCCAACGATCTGTCCCGCAGCACCGGACCAGAGATGATCTTCGTCTTCCAGGACCAGCCACGCGGACTGGGCCATGCGGTCCTCTGCTGCAAGGAGGTGACGCTGCCCGGTCCCTTTGCCGTCCTTCTGCCCGACGACATCATCCTTGGCCCCAATTGCCTTGCCGAGATGGCAGCGCATTACCAGGGCGGCCATATGGTTGCAGCCATGCAGGTCCGACCCGAGGAAACCTCGCAATATGGCATCTTCCGGTTGGGTGGCTTGCCTCGGGACAACTGCTTCCCGGTCGCGGGCATGGTTGAGAAGCCGCCTGTCGGCGAAGCCCCGTCCTCAATCGCGGCGGTCGGGCGCTACATCCTGGATCCGGTGATTTTCGACGCGCTGGAAAAGACTCATCCCGGCAAGGGCGGTGAACTGCAGCTGACCGATGCCATCGCCCTGTCGTCGGCCGCGACCAGTGTCGTGGCCTACAAGTTCAGCGGAACCCGCCACGACTGTGGCAACCACGAAGGTCTGCTTGCGGCAGGTCTTGCCCGGCAGGCGATGGCCGGACAGGTTTCTGGCGCTCTCCCGCTCAAACCGACGAATTCGGATGCCTCTGGCGGCGAGGTCCGTGCTATGCTGCCGACTGTGATGCCGAGCCCGGCAGTACGGGTGGGCCGTGCGACGGCTGTGGCCGATATTCAGTGAATTGATACGGAAGGTGCGGGGCCTGGCCAGGTCCCTGCATCGCTTTTCAAGCCAGCCTTTGTACATCGAAGCCAGACGGATCGGACAGGCCGGATCCTGCACCGGGACGTCTTCGTTCTGGGCACTGCCATGACCGGAAAGGACGACACCATGGAATGGAAGCAGATCGAGACAAAGTGGGCGGCGATGACCCGCCGTATTCGCGCGGACTATGTGTGCGACCGGATCGAGCCTTCGCGCGGCTCGACGCGAGACCTGCCGCGCAGTCACGCCCTTCCGGCAAGCATCGCCGAAAGCAAGACCGCTTCGGCTGAGCAACCCGCGTCCAAGACCACGTCCAAGTGAGAGGTTGGACTGACCGCCTAGCGGGTCTTAAGTCACTGGTTGGCCCACGAACCGACCCGGGGGTCTGGCAGGACAGTGCGCCAATCCGGTCCGATCTCTTCGGCACAGAGCGATTGGAGCACCATGCACAAAGCCTGGCGGCGGCGCAGCAAGTGTCCATTGGCCCGCCGCTGCGGGTGCAGCCGCTTGGCCGCCGCGTAAGGGAAAACGCCGACATCCTGCTCTCTGCCTACCGCACCTGCGCGCAAGCGGTTCAGGCGGGTGAGGTCATTTCGCCCGCGGCCGAGTGGCTTCTGGACAATTTCCACCTGGTCGAACAGCAGCTGCGGCAGATCCATGACGACCTGCCACCGGGCTATTACCGACAGCTTCCCAAACTGTCCGAAGGGCCCTTCGCGGGCTATCCCCAGGTCTTCGGCCTGACCTGGGCCTATGTCGCGCATACCGACAGCCTGATGTCCGGCCCCGTACTCGCGCGCTTCGTGCGTGCCTACCAGCAGGTCCAGCCGTTGATGATCGGTGAGCTTTGGGCCGTCGCGATCACCCTGCGGATCGTCCTGGTCGAGAACATGCGCCGTCTTGCCATCCAGATCGTCGACGGCCATGCGTTGCGTCAGAAGGCCGATGCCATCGTCGACGCCGTGCTGGCCGCGTCGAAGACGCCCGGGCAGACGACGCTTTCGGTCATGCAGCGGATGGTCGCCCCCTACGAGATCGACCCGCTGCCCGACATCGTCGCCAGCCAGATCGCCAAGCGGCTGCGCGGTCTCGATCCCCTGCACACACCGCTTTTGGGCTGGCTGGAAGAGCGGCTTCGACAGCAGGGAACCACGCTGGACGAGGTGGTGGCCAGCACGCAGACCCGGCTTGGCGCTTCGAACGTCACTATGCGCAATATCGTCACTTCGATGCGGCTGGCGTCCGAAATGGACTGGGCCGATTTCTTCGAGGAGGTGAGCCTTGTCGAAGCCCGCCTGCGCGGCCACCCGACCTATCCCGCGATGGATTTCGCGACCCGCAACCGCTACCGGACCGAGATCGAGATCCTGGCCCAGCACGCGCCCCTGACCGAAGGCGAAGTGACGGACGCCGCGCTGGTTCTGGCGGCGAAAGGCGATACGGGTTTCCGACGCGACCCTGGCCACTGGCTGATCGGCGAGGGGCGGGCAGAGTTGGAAGCCGCGATCGGATTTCGCCCCCCCGTCCGCTTGGCCCTTGTTCGCGGCATCGGGCAGATCGGCCTTGGCGGCTACATCGCAGCCCTTCTGGCGCTGGGGGTTGCCATCCTGACCGTTTCGCTTGCGCTGATGGCGGCGGCGGGGGCTGGGGCCTTCCCGCTTCTGATCCTCGGCCTTCTTGGTGCCGGGCCTGCGGCCGAACTGGCCACGGCCATCGTCAACCTTGTGATTACCCGCTCGGTGCCGCCCAAGCCGCTGCCGGGCCTCGATCTGACCCGCAGCATCCCGCCCGATCTGCGCACGCTTGTCGCTGTCCCGGTCCTCTTGCGAAACCCGGACGACATCGCGGACGAGATCGAGCGGCTGGAGGTCCATCACCTGTCCAGCACCGGTGGGGCGGTGCACTACGCGCTACTGTCCGACGGTCCGGATTCCACGACCGAAACCGATCCCCGGGACGCGAGGCTGATCGCCGAGGCCACCGCTGCCATCGCACGGCTGAACGCCCGCTATCCGGGCGAGGCTGGCGACCGCTTCCATTTCCTGCACCGCCGTCGCCTTTGGAACCGGGTCGAGGGCGTCTGGATGGGTTGGGAACGCAAGCGGGGCAAGCTGGCCGAACTTAACCGACTTCTGCGCGGGTCCACCGACACCAGCTACGCCGTCATCAGCAGCCCGCTGCCCCCCGACATCCGCTATGTCATCACGCTGGATGCCGACACCCGGCTTTTGCGCGGGACCGTGGCGCAGATGGTGGGCAAGATTGCCCACCCGCTGAACCGCGCCCGCTTCGATGCCGCAAGCCAACGCGTCACGGCCGGCTACGGCATCCTGCAACCCCGTGTCAGCCCCTCGCTGCCGGCCGGGCAGGACCGCTCCGTCTATCAGAGCCTCTTCTCAAGCCCTGGGGGCATCGAGCCCTATGCCGCTGCGGCCTCGGACGTCTACCAGGACCTCTTCGGCGAGGGGACCTTCACCGGCAAGGGCATCTATGACGTCGATGCCTTCGAAGCGGCTTTGGAGGGCAGGGTGCCCGAGAATGCGCTTCTCAGTCACGACCTTTTCGAGGGCACCTTTGCCCGCGCGGGCCTCGCCTCGGACATCGAAGTGGTCGAGGATTACCCCGCCCGCTACGACGTGGACATCCGCCGCCAGCACCGCTGGACGCGGGGCGACTGGCAGCTTCTGCCCTGGATCTTCGGCTCCCGGCGTCATGAACGCGGCGGACTTCCAGCGCTAGGCCGGTGGAAGATGCTCGACAACCTACGCCGGTCGCTTCTGGCGCCGATGGCCATCCTGTCGCTGTTCGCTGGCTGGCTTCTGCCCTGGCCGCAGGCCATTATGTGGACGTCGCTCACCCTGGCAATGCTTGCCGTTCCGCGCCTTCTTTCTTTGCCCTTCGGCCTTTTCCCCGCCCGTGCGGGCGTCAGCCTCGGCAGCCATTTCGCGGCACTTCGGTCGGACGCGCTGACCGCCCTGGGCCAAATTGCCGCCAGCCTGATGCTTCTTGCCGATACGGCGGCGACCATGCTGGATGCCATCATCCGGACGGGCTGGAGGCTGGGGGTCTCCCGCCGTCACCTGCTCGAGTGGATGACGGCGGCACAAGCCGGCAGCAGCGCGCGCCCCGGTCTGTTCCGGCAGTATCGGTCAATGCTGCCGGGGCTGGCGCTTGGCCTTTGCCTCGCCGGCACAGCCTTCCTTCTCAATCCTGCGGTCTGGCCAATCCCCGCTGCGTTCGGCCTGCTTTGGTGCGCTGCCCCGGCCCTGGCCCGCGCGATAAGCCAGCCCAGGCGGCCCGCTGCGACCCGCAGCCTGACCCTGGCCCAGGCGCAAGAGCTGCGTTTGGTCGGCCGCCGAACCTGGCGCTATTTCGAGACCTTTGTGACCCCAGAAGACAACTTCCTGCCCCCCGACAACTTCCAGGAAATTCCACGCCCGGCCATCGCGCACCGCACCTCTCCCACCAACATCGGGCTTTATCTGCTGTCCACCGTCGCAGCGCATGACATGGGCTGGATTGGCCAGCGGGCGGCGCTGCGGCGACTGCACGACACGCTGCAGACCATCCAACGGATGCCCCGCTTTCGCGGCCACCTTTACAACTGGCACGACACCCGCGACTTGCGGGTGCTGGACCCGGCCTATGTCTCATCGGTAGACAGCGGCAACCTCGCCGGGCATCTGGTCGCTATAGCCCAAGCCTGTCGCGCCTGGGCAGCCGAGCCTGCGCCGGATGACTTGGTTGTCCGGCAAGCCATGGCTGACTGCGCACTTCTGGCGCGCCGGTCGCTTGGCTCGCATGCCGAGGATCTCGAACTCATCCGCGCCCTGTCCGAGGTGGCCGCAGCGGCGGGGAACCCTGCAACGCCCCTTGCTGCGCTGAACGAGCCGATGGAGCGGGCACTGGCCTTCACCGGCGATACCCTGTCCGAGGCGAAAGTCTGGACGCTGGCCATGCAGACTGCCTTGGCCCACCATCTGGAGGACCTCGCCAGCCCGCCCGACTTCGCCCTTCTTCAAGAGGTGGAGGCGCTGTGCCGAATCCTCGCGCTGGAGATGGACTTCGGCTTCCTGCTCGATCCTGACAAGAAGCTCCTGTCCATCGGGTTCTCGGTCGCGCACAACCGGCTGGACACCAACTGCTATGACCTCCTAGCCTCCGAGGCTCGTCTTGCAAGCCTCTTCGCCATCGCCAAAGGCGATGTCGAGACCCGGCACTGGTTCCGCTTGGGCCGCCCCGCGACACCCATCGGGTCGGGCTCGGCGCTGATCTCGTGGTCGGGCAGCATGTTCGAATACCTGATGCCGTCCCTTGTCATGCGCGCGCCAGCCGGGTCGGTCCTCGAACAGACCACCCGCCTCGTCGTCGCGCGCCAGCGGGCCTATGCGGAGGCGCTGGGGATTCCCTGGGGTATCTCGGAATCCTCCTACAACGCCCGGGACCTGGAGATGACCTACCAGTATTCCAACTTCGGCGTACCGGGCCTTGGCCTGAAGCGTGGCCTCAGCGAGAACCGGGTGATCGCACCCTATGCGACGGGCCTCGCGGCGATGGTCGATCCGGTGGCCGCGGTCGACAACTACGCTCATCTTGCCAGCATCGGGGCCGAGGGGCGCTTTGGCTTCTACGAGGCGGTGGATTTCACGCCCTCGCGCCTGCCCTCGAACGAGGACCACGCCATCGTCCGCAGCTTCATGGCGCACCACCAGGGCATGACGATCACAGCCATCGCGAACGCCCTGCAGGGCGGCCGCCTGCGCGACCACTTCCATGCCGAACCGATGATCCAGGGGACCGAGCTTCTGTTGCAGGAACGCATCCCCCGCGATGTCGCCAGCGCACCGCCCCGGGCAACCGAGGTGCTGGTTGCACCCGTCGAACAGCTGGACGCCCCCGCCGTGCGGACGTTCGACAGCCCCGCGGCAGAGCCTCCAACCGCGCATCTTCTGTCCAACGGCAACTACGGCGTGATGCTGACCCCGACCGGCGAAGGCTTCAGCCGCTGGCGCGACATGGCTGTCACCCGCTGGCGGGACGAGGCCGCGCAGGCTGCCCTTGGTGCCTTTGTCTTCCTGCGCGACCGCGACACGGGCGCGGTCTGGTCTTCGGCCGTACAGCCCAGCAGAGTGCCCGAACACCATCGCGCGGTCTTCTGCGAACACCACGCCGCCTTCACCCACCAAGGCCCGCGCCTGACCACCACCACTGAAGTCGTCGTCTCGGCCGAGGACGATGCTGAGGCGCGTCGGATCACCTTCACGAACAGCGGCCGCCGCGCGCGTGAGATCGACGTGACCTCCTACGCCGAACTGGTGCTGGCCCCGCCGTCTGCGGATCTCGCCCATCCCGCCTTCTCCAAGATGTTCGTCGTCACCGACTACCTGCCGGAGTTGGGCGTCATCATCGCCACCCGCCGCCGCCGCTCGCCCCACGATCCCGAAGTCTGGGCGGCCCATATCTCCGTGGTGGAAGGCGAGGTCACCGCGCCCATCCAGATCGAGACCGACCGCGCGCGCTTCATCGGGCGGGGGCGCAGCATCGCTACGGCCACCGCACTTGACCAGCCGCTGTCGGGGACGAGTGGAACAGTCCTTGACCCGATCTTCTCGATCCGCCGCAGCGTCCGCATCCCGGCCGGCGGGACGACGCGCGTCACCTTCTGGACCATGGTCGCCGACACGCCAGACGCGCTTCTGGACCTTGTCGACCGCCACCGCGACGCCTCGGCCTTCGCCCGTGCGGCGACGCTGGCCTGGACCCAGGCCCAGGTCCAGCTGCGCCATCTGGGGATCACCCACGCCGATGCCGCCGACTTCCAGTCGCTGGGCGGCATGGTGATGCGGAACGACACCCGGCTGCGCGCCACCCCGTCGCAGATCATCGCCGGGGCCGCCCCGCAATCCGCACTCTGGGCGCTTGGCATCTCCGGGGACCTGCCCATCGTGCTGTTGCAGATCGACGATGCCGAGGACATCGCCGTCCTGCAGCAGGCGATCAGCGCGCACGAATACTGGCAGATGCGCCAGCAGGCCGTGGACCTTGTCGTGCTGAACGACCGGATGTCGTCCTATGTCCAGGACTTGCAGATCGCAATCGAGGGCGCCGTGCGCGCCGCCCGCTCCCGCCCCCAGGCACCCGGCATCCACGCACCGGCCAAAGGGACGATCCACGTACTGCGCTCCGACCTCTTGCACGCCGGGGCGCGTGCGCAGCTCCTATCCATCGCCCGGGTCATCCTGGTTGCCAGTCGGGGGGACATTGCCAGTCAGCTTGCGCGCCTGTCGTCTTTGCCCGCGTCCGAACCCCTCGTCCTGCTTGCTCCCGAGCCGTCCCTTCCGCTGCGCGCGCCGGACCTCCCCGCCCTCGAATTCTTCAACGGCACCGGCGGGTTCGACCGCGACGGGCGCGAATACGCGACCATCCTGCAGGACGGCAAGACGACCCCAGCCCCCTGGATCAACGTCATCTCCAACCCAGGCTTCGGTTTCCAGGTCTCGGCCGAAGGCAGCGGCCATGTCTGGGCGGAGAACAGTCGCGAGAACCAGCTGACCCCCTGGTCCAACGACCCAGTCACCGACCCCGCGGGCGAGGCGATCTACCTGCAGGACGTCGATACCGGCCAGGTCTGGACGCCCACAGCCCTCCCGGTCCGCGGCCCCGGCACCTATATCACCCGCCACGGCTTCGGCTATTCCCGCTTCCAGCATGAGACGCAGGGCATTGCCGCCGACATGGTCCAGTTCGTGCCGCTGGACGCCCCGGCCAAGATTAGCCGCCTCACCTTGCGCAACACGGGCACGACGACCCGGACGCTTTCGGTCACTGCCTATGCCGAATGGGTCCTCGGCACGGCGCGCGGGGCGACGGCCCCCCATATCGTCACCCGCACCGACCTGGTCACCGGCGCAATCCTCGCGCAAAACACATTCAGCACCGCTTTCCCCGGCCGCATCGCCTTTGCCGATTTCGGGGAGGGGGTCACCAGCCTGACCGCTGACCGGGTGGAGTTCATCGGATCAGGCGGCAGCCTAGCCTTTCCTGCGGGGCTGCGCAGCATAGCCCTCTCCGGCCGGACCGGGCCCGCGTTCGACCCTTGCGCCGCGCTCCAGCGCCGCGTGACTCTGCGCCCTGGTGAAAGCGCCACTCTTACCTTCCTGATCGGCCAAACCGACAGCGACACTGCCGCCAGAGCCCTGATCCAGCGCCTGCGCGCCGAAGACCCGGACACCCTTCTGGCCAAGGTCGAGGAGCACTGGTCGAGCCTCCTCGGCACAGTTCAGGTCAAGACCCCCGACCGCGCGATGGACATCCTGCTGAATGGCTGGCTCATGTACCAGACGCTCGCCTGCCGCATCTGGGCGCGGGCGGGGTTCTACCAGGCCAGCGGCGCCTACGGTTTCCGCGACCAGTTGCAGGACGGGATGGCACTGACCTTCTCCCGCCCCGAGATGACGCGTTCCCACCTTCTGCGCGCCGCCGCGCGGCAGTTCCCGGAAGGCGACGTCCAGCACTGGTGGCTGCCGCACTCCGGCCAGGGCGTCCGCACGCGCATCTCGGACGACCGGGTCTGGCTTGGCTACGGCGTCGCGCGTTATGTCGCCGTCTCGGGTGACGCTTCGATCCTGGACGAACAGGTCGCCTTCCTGCAGGGCCCGCCCGTCCCGCCCGGGGCGCATGACGACTTCTTCCAGCCACAGGTTGCCGATGACACCGCCACGCTGTTCGAGCACTGCGCCCGGGGTCTGGATCAGGCCATCGAGCTGACCGGGGACAACGGAATGCCCCTGATCGGCACCGGCGACTGGAACGACGGGATGAACCGCGTTGGAGAGGGCGGGCGCGGCACCAGCGTCTGGCTCGGCTGGCTTCTGATTGCCACCATCGACCTGATGACCCCCCTGGCCGACACCCGCGACCCGGCCCGGGCCAGCCGCTGGCGGGCGCATCGGGCAACGGTTCTGCAAGCGATCGAGACCCACGGCTGGGACGGCGCATGGTATCGTCGCGGCACCTTCGACGACGGTACGCACCTCGGCTCGGCCACGTCCGAGGAATGCCGCATCGACAGCATCGCCCAGTCCTGGGCCGTCCTCTCCGGCGCCGCCGACCCCGAACGTGCGCGGCAGGCAATGGCGTCGATGACGGAGCACCTCATCCGCCCCGACCCCGGCCTCGCGCTTCTCTTCACTCCGCCTTTCGACCGCACGCCCTTGGACCCCGGCTACATCAAGGGCTACCCTCCCGGCCTGCGCGAAAACGGCGGCCAGTACAGCCACGCGGCAATGTGGGCGGTTCTGGCGCAGGCCAGGCTCGGCGATGGCGACGCCGCGCACCGGCTCTTCGCGCTCCTCAACCCCATCAACCACGCCCTGACCCCTGAGGCCGCGGACCGCTACAAGGTCGAGCCCTACGTCGTCGCCGCCGACGTCTATTCCACCCCGCCGCACGAAGGCCGCGGCGGCTGGACCTGGTATACCGGCTCTGCCGGCTGGATGTATCGCGCGGGGATCGAGGGTATCCTTGGCATCACGCGCAAAGGCGACCGACTTTGCCTCAATCCATGCCTGCCGTCGGGCTGGACGGACGTCCGGGTGACGATCACCTTGGGGGATGCCTGCTATTCCATCTCCCTGCAAAGAGAGGACGGTCCCGGCAATGGGAAAGGATCAGCGAGCCTGGATGGATCGGACCTGCAGGTCGGGCCCGATGGTCTTATGGTTCCCCTGCAAGACGGAATCCACCACCTCGTCGTCCGACTGGCGGCTGGCTGAGGTCCTACGATCCGAACCTGCTTCGTGTGGCTGCTCGTCTTGACAATGCAAGGGCGGCCTGACGCAAGCATATGCGGGGAAAAACGCGCCCACACTGATCGGGCCCGTCGTGTGCCAGGCATATAGACCACAGTATCTTTTGGTTGCACGGCCCCAACCAGAAGTCGCTGCATCTGGGATAAGCCAAATGGAGCTAAGGCTCGGTGACCCTAATGACCTGAACCGAACCATACAGGATAGGCGGCCGATTGAGTTTGGCAGATCTCGAGTTACTTGAACGTGCCGATTGGCAAGGATCGACACTGTCGGGCTCGACAAGACTATCTGCGTTCGGTCGGCAAAAGCTTCGGCCGTGCGCAAGGTGCCTTCTTGATGGTGTCCAAGGTTGACGCCGCATGGGTTAGCGGCTGGCCGCTAGGGGCCGAGTGTGAACATGGCGAAGCAAAAGGGCGGAAAGCAGACCTTCGCGCTGATGGCTCTGGTCCCAAACAAGGAGGTGTCGAGGACCTTGTCGGTTCGGCGGCAGCAGACAGTAGACGTTCAATATGCTGCTTTGCCAAAAGACGCGCGGCAGTCTTGATCGGGCGCGTTTAGCAATCGACGGGATGTTCGCGGCGTTGACGCCGATCGGATGACGATCCCCATAGGCTGACCCCGTTTTCAGACTGCCCTGCTATCGCCACTGCGCACGCGCGTGCCGGCGGTCCCGTTGATGATCTTGCCTGCGTCGGTCATTCGGCCGATGCCAGCCATGGCGCCACCACTCCGAACGAAGTCGCAGGCTGCAATGATCTTCGGGCCCATCGACCCTGCCGGAAAGGTCATCGCGGCGAGTTCGTCGGGCGTTGTCTCGGACAGCGCCGCTTGATCCGACGTGCCCCAATCGCGATAGACCGCGTCGACATCGGTCAGCATCAGCAGGATGTCGGCCCTCAAGGCCTTGGCCAAAAGGGCCGCCGTCAGGTCCTTGTCGATCACCGCCTCGACACCCTGCATCTTCCCATCCGAACCGCGCGTCACGGGGATGCCGCCACCTCCGGCGCAGATCACGCTGACCCCGGCCTCGACAAGAAGCTGGATCGGGGTGATCCCAAGGATTGCGACCGGCAGGGGCGAGGGCACGACGCGGCGCAACCCGCCCGAGGCTTCCGACACCATCGACCATTGGTGCTCGGCCCGGACCAACCCGGCTTCCTCGGCAGTGTAGACCGGGCCGATGGGCTTGGTCGGCTGGTCGAAGGCCGGATCCGCCGGGTCGACCTCGACGCGGGTCAGAAGCGTGGCGACGTTGGAGCCTGCGGGCAGGGCGTTCATCAGTTCCTGCTCGATCAGGTAGCCGATCATGCCTTCGGTTTCCGCCCCCAGCACATCCAGCGGCCAAGGGGTATCGGGCGCGAAGCTGGCCGCCTGCAACGCCATCAGCCCGACCTGGGGGCCGTTGCCATGGGCCACGACGATCTGGTGATCGCGGGCAAGGTCGGCCAGTGCCGCTGCCGCAATGCGGACATTGGTGTGCTGCGCCTCGGCCGTCATCGGCTCGCCGCGTTTCAGAAGGGCATTTCCGCCCAGGGCCACGACGATGCGCATGTCAGGCCCCGATCGTGGCGACAAGCAGCGCCTTGATCGAATGCAGCCGGTTCTCGGCCTGGTCAAAGACCCTGGAGGCCGGGCTTTCGAAGACCTCCTCGGTCACTTCCATGCAGTCCAGCCCGTAGGTCTGGAACACCTTCTCGCCGGTCGCGGTGTCGCGGTTGTGGAAGGCGGGCAGGCAGTGCAGGAACTTGGTGTACGGGTTGCCGGTCAGGTTCATCACGGCTTGCGTGACGGTGTAGGGTGACAGAAGGGCGATCCGGTCGGCCCAAACGGTATCGGGCTCTCCCATCGAGACCCAGACGTCAGTGTAAAGGAAATCGCAGCCCTCGGCGCCTTCGGCCAGTTTCTCGGTCAGCGTGATCCGGGCGCTGCTGACCTCGGCCAGCTTGCGGCAATGGTCGGTCAGCGCCGGGTCGGGCCACAGGGCCTGCGGGCCGCAAAGCCGGATGTCCATGCCGATCAGCGCGGCACCCACCATCAAGGAGGAGCCCATGTTGCCGCCGGTATCGCCAACGAAGCAGAAAGCGATGTCCGACAGGTGCTTGTGGGTGTTTTCCCGCATCGTCATCAGGTCGGCGAGGACCTGCGTCGGGTGAAACTCCGCCGTCAGGCCATTGTAGACCGGCACCCCGGCAAAGGCCGCGAGGGTTTCCACCTCGGCCTGGCCAAAGCCGCGGTATTCGATGGCATCGCAAAACCGGCCCAGCACGCGGGCGGTGTCCTTCATCGTCTCCTTGGTGCCGATGTGGGTGCCGGTCGGCCCAAGGTAGGTGACATGCGCGCCCTGGTCGAAGGCTGCGACCTCGAAGGCGCTGCGGGTGCGGGTGCTGTCCTTTTCGAAGATCAGCGCGATTTCCTTGCCTTTCAGCAGCTGCCGTTCGGTCCCCGTCGCCTTCGCCTCCTTCAGGCTGGCCCCAAGGCGCAGAAGGAAGCGCAACTCCTCGCCCGAGAAATCCAGGAGTTTCAGGAAGCAGCGACCGTGCAGGTTCTGGGCCATCATGGGGTCCTTTCGGGAAGGGCGGGCACATCACAGCGCGTCACGGATCAGGGGGCAGGTCATGCAGTGCGAGCCGCCGCGACCCCGGCCAAGCTCGGCACCCGAGATGGTGATGACCTCCACCCCCGCCTTGCGCAAAAGGGTGTTGGAGTGTTCGTTGCGCTCATAGCCGACGACCACGCCGGGAGAGATGCAGAGGAGATTGTTCGCATCATCCCATTGTTCGCGCTGGGATTCGTAGGCGTCCCCACCTGTCGGCACGGTGCGCAGTTTCTTGAGGCCAAGGGCGCCGGCGACGACGTCCAGGAAGGGCGCGTTCTCTGCCGTCACGGTGACCTTGCCCCTGTCGCCGGGGCGCAGGGAGTAGGTCCGGATCGCGTCGGTCACCTCGGCGAAGACGGTCACCAGATCCCGGTCGCAGAAGGTGAAGACGGTGTCGAGGTGCATCGAAGACCGCGCGCGGGGGAACTGACAGGCGATGACCCGTTCCGCCCCGCCCCCGGCGAAGAGTGCCCGCGCGACTTGCCCAACGGCTTGCGGCGTGGTGCGTTCGCCCATGCCGATCAGGACAGTGCCGTGGCCGATGGGCATGACATCGCCGCCTTCCAGCGTGGCCATACCGTGATCGACCAGAGGGTCGCCGAACCAGATCGGGAACCCGGCCTCCGCGAAATCGGGATGAAAGCGGTAGACGGCCGTCAGGTTCAGGGTTTCCAACCGTCGCGCGGGCCAGAACATCGGGTTCAGCGTGACCCCGCCATAGATCCAACAGGACGAGTCGCGGGTGAAGATCGTGTTCGGCATCGGCGGCAGCAGGAAGTCCTCATCCCGCAGCATCGGCACGACCACGCCCGCTTCCGGGATCGGCAGTTCGGCCCTGCTCATGCCCCCGATCAGGATGTGGGACAGCGCCTTGGCGGGCATCTCGGTCAGGCAGGCAAGAAGGTCCGCCGACAGCCCGACGCCGACCGAATTGTCGTTGATCCGCGCCGCCAGCAGCCACTGACGGGCTTCGGGGATTGCCAGCACCTCCTCCAGCATCTCGCGCAGAAGGACGACCTCCACCCCCCGCTCGCGCAGGATGTCGACGAAGGCCATGTGGTCGATGCGGGCCTGCTTTACCCACAGGACATCGTCGAAGAGCAGGCTCTCGGCATTGGCTGGCGTCAGGCGGGCCATTTCCGACCCCGGGCGGTGGACAAGGACGCGGCGCAGGGTCCCGGCCTCGGAATGGACGCCATAGGTCAGGGTCATGGCGTGGCTCCGAAGCTGACGGCCAGCGCCAGCGCGGCCATGATGACAAGGGTCAGGACCACGAGAAGCGGCCAGACAAAGCGCAGCCAGTGTTCGTAGGGGACCCGCCCGATGGCCAGCCCGCCCATGACCACGGCAGAGGTGGGGGTGATGAGGTTGACGATCCCGCTGGCGGTGGCAAAGGCGGTGACGACAAGCTCGCGCTGCACCCCGGCGAAATCGGCGACCGGGGCAAGGATCGGCATCGACAGCACCGCAAGGCCCGAGGTCGAGGGGACGAAGAACGACAGCCCGACCTCGATCCAGTAGACGACAAGAAGAAAGCCGGTGGGCGGCAGGCCCGCGACCGAAACCTCGGCGCTGTGCAGGATCGTGTCGGTGATGAGACCTGCATCCATCACCACGACGATCCCGCGCGCCAGGCCGATGATGAGGGCGACCCCCAGAAGGTCCCGGGCGCCGTTCACGAAGGCCTCGACCAGCTTGGCTTCGCCGAGGTGCGCGACGATGCCGATGACGATGGCGGCTGCCAGGAACAGCCCGCTCATCTCGGCCATCCACCAGCCGCCCAGCGAAACGCCCCAAATCATCACGCCGAAGGTCAGCGCGAAAAGGATCAGGACGATCTGGTGCAGGCCGGTAAAGGTGGCGGGGCCAGCGGTGGTCTGGGTCCCGAAATGCGCCTCGTTCGCGGCCTTGCGATCATGGACCAGCGACTTCGACGGGTCGGCCTTCACCCTTGCGGCATAGCGCATGACGAAGGCCACGGTCACGACCCAGGTGACCGCAAGAATGGCCAGCCGCAGCATCAGCCCGTCGGCAAAGGTCACCCCGGCGGCGTCCGACGCGATGACGGTGGAAAAGGCGTTGATGGTCGAGCCGAGCACCCCCACACCTGCGCCCAGCAAGATCACGGCGACGGCGGTCAGGGCGTCATAGCCTGCGGCGATCATCACCGGGATCAGGAGGACATAGAAGGCCAGCGTTTCCTCGGCCATGCCATAGGTCGTGCCGCCCAGGGCAAACAGCGCCATGAGGAACGGGATCATCCAGGTCTCACGCCCCTTCAGGCGGACCATGGCGCGTGCGATGCCAGCGTCGATTGCCCCGGTGGCGGTGACCACACCGATGAACCCGCCGATGATCAGAACGAACAGCGACACGTCGATGGCGTTGGCGGCATAGCTGCCCGGGTCGTAGAAGCCCGCGATGGGGGCCAGGATGACGTCGAAGAGACCCTGCGGGTTGGCCTCGGTCGGCGCATAGGTGCCAGCCACGGGCACGTCGCGGCCCAGGGCTTCAGAGGGGACACGAGTGTATTTCCCAGCCGGTATGATCCAGGTCAGGGCGGCGACAAGGACGATCAGCGCAAAGAGGATGGTGAAGGCCGAGGGGAAGCGAAAGCCCGGCTTCGGGGTGGTGGGCATGGCACGGCTCCCTGCGCTGACGCGATATCCTGAGCCTAGGCGCAAGCCCGCGGCGCCGGGTTGATGCAGGTTAGGATCGGTACCAGCGAGGGCGTGTGAGGCTCGCGCCTTGCAGTGAAAGGTGAATGACGTGACCAGATCCGCCAAAGGAGCGCCGCTTGCGAGGGTTTTGCCCAAAGGACTGACACGGGCCGAAGCGCAGTCCCGGCTTCAGGACGAGGGGTTCAACGAACTGCCGCGCACACGGCGGCGGTCGCCGCTGCGGATCATCCTCGACGTCCTGCGCGAACCGATGCTGGCACTGCTTCTGGCCGGTGGCGTGGTCTATCTGGCGCTGGGCAACCGGGAAGAGGCGCTTATCCTTCTGGCCTTCGCCTGCCTCTCGGTCGGCATCACCGTGGTGCAGGAAGCCCGGACGGAACGGGTGCTTGAGGCACTGCGCGACCTGACCAGCCCGCGCGCCCTGGTGATCCGCGATGGCGAGCGGCAGCGCATCGCCGGGCGCGAGGTGGCGCGGGGCGATCTGATCGTGCTGGCCGAGGGCGACCGGGTTCCGGCGGATGCGCGGCTTTTGCAAGCCACGGGTCTTGCGGCGGACGAGTCCCTGCTGACGGGCGAGGCGGTTCCGGTGCGCAAGCTGGCGGGCAAGGCCGATCCAGGGGCAAGACCGGGGGGCGAGGATCAGCCTATGGTCTATTCCGGCAGCCTGATCGTGCGCGGCACGGCCCTGGCCGAGGTCACGGCCACCGGCCCGAGCAGCGAGATCGGGCGCATCGGCACGTCGCTTGGGCAGCTGGAAACCGAAACGCCGCACTTGCAGCGTCAAATGCGCAAGCTGGTGCTGGTCTTTGCTGGTGTGGGGGCCGTGGTGAGCCTGGCTGTGGTCGTGCTGTATGGCCTTTTGCGCGGCGGCTGGCTGGAGGGCGTGCTGGCGGGCATCGCTGTCGGCATGGCGATGCTCCCGGAAGAGTTTCCTATGGTGCTGGCCGTCTTCATGGCAATGGGGGCCTGGCGGATATCGAAGGTGCGGGTGCTGACGCGCCGTGCCGCGGCCATTGAGACCCTAGGCGCGGCCAGCGTCCTGTGCACCGACAAGACCGGCACATTGACGGAAAACCGCATGGTGGTCGCCCGGCTTTGCCTGCCAGAAGGCACCGAGACCCCAGTTGGCCCGGCCTTGCCCGAGGCCTTTCGCGAACTGGTGGCGGCGGGCACCATGGCCTCGGCCCCGGACCCCTTTGACCCGATGGAGAAGGCGTTCCATGCCCTGTCGGCAGCGGATCTGCGGGCAGGCGAGACCTTGCCGGGCGCGGGGCGCAAGCTGGTGCGAAGCTATCCGCTTGCGCCTGACCTCCTGGCAATGTCGCAGGTCTGGACGGCGACCGGCAGCGGTTGGCAGGTCGCGGCCAAGGGCGCGCCCGAGGCGATTGCCGATCTCTGCCGTTTGCCATCCCACACCCGCGCCGCTTTGACCTCGCAGGTGGACCGGATGGCCGGGGCGGGCCTCCGGGTGCTGGGCGTGGCCGAGGCGGGCTTTGCCGGAGCGACGCTGCCCGACAGCCAGCTGGGTTTCACCTTCCGCCTGGTGGGGCTTGTGGGCCTCGCCGATCCCTTGCGCGCCGCAGTGCCCGGGGCGGTGGCGCAGTGCCGAAGCGCGGGCATCCGGGTCATCATGATTACCGGTGATTACCCGACAACCGCGCAGGCCATTGCGGCCCAGGCCGGGCTTGCCGGTGACAAGGTGATCGACGGCGCAAAGCTTGCGCAGATGTCGGACGCCGACCTTGCGGCTGCCGTCGCGGACACTACGATCTTCGCCCGCATCATGCCCGAACAGAAGCTGCGCATCGTGACCGCCCTGAAGGCAAGCGGCGCGGTGGTGGCGATGACAGGCGACGGGGTGAACGATGCGCCCTCGCTGAAGGCCGCGCATATCGGCGTGGCCATGGGCAAGCGTGGCACCGATGTCGCGCGTGAGGCCGCGTCCATCGTGCTGCTGGACGATGACTTCGGGTCCATCGTCACCACCGTGCGCCTTGGCCGCCGCATCTACGACAACCTGCGCAAGGCGATGAGCTTCATACTTGCTGTGCACGTCCCGATTGCCGGGCTGGCGCTTATGCCGTTGCTGTTCGGGATGCCGCTGCTGTTCGGCCCGGTCCACATCGCTTTTCTGGAAATGGTCATCGACCCGGTCTGCAGCCTGGTCTTCGAGGCCGAGGAAGAGGAAGACGGCGTCATGGACCGCCCGCCGCGCCCGCCGGGCGAGCCGCTTTTTTCCGGCCCGACCATCCTGTGGAGCCTTGTGCAAGGCGCGCTGGTTCTTGGCGTGACCGGCGCGGTCTTCGTGCTGGCACCCGGCTACGGTCTGTCGACCGATCAGGCCCGCGGGCTGACCTTCGCGACGCTGGTTCTGGGGGTGGTGGCGCTGATCCTTGTGGATCGGTCGCTTTCCGCGTCGATCGTGACGGCGATCCGGCGGCCGAACCGGGCCTTGGCCGTGGTGCTGCCCGTCGTAGCGGTTCTGCTGGCCGTCAGCCTTTTCTGGCAACCGGCGCGAGACCTTTTCGACTTTTCCGCGCTGCCGTCGGCCTGGTTGGCCGTCCCGCCCCTGGCAGGCGCCGGAATATTGGTCGTGCTGGAGGTTCTGAAGCCCCTCTGGCGCCGCGCTGTGCGGCAGGTGCCGTCGCCCTGACCACTGACATTGGAACGGGGCGGATTTCCCCCGCCCCGTTCCGGTGCTGGGTGATCGCTGTCAGAAGGAATAGACCAGCGAGACGCCCAGTTTGTTCTCGGTCCTGACGGCGCGCGAGTCGTTGTACTCGGTCAGGTAGCTGACACGGGTGGCGAACATGTCGGACATCTTGACGTTGAACCCAAGGTCGTTGTTCACGCGCAGCGCGCTGTCGGACTTCAGCACGTCGGTGTCGTTGGTGGCAAAGAGGCTTTCGTTCAGCCGCCAGAACAGCCGCGACGAGGCGATGTAGCCGGTCTCGGTCTCGGAGGTGCCCGCGCCGTCCTTCAGGTAGCTGACCCCGATTCCCGCCTGGACCCGCCAGCTGAGGTCGGGCGTGTTGATGACGCGGTAGCCCGGCCCCACGCCGATGAAGGCGTCGGTCTTGACGGTGTCTGCCGTCTCGGCCAGGCCGTCGGTCTTCACCCGGCCAAGGGCGAAGGCATAGAAGGCATCGTCGAAGTAGTAGTTCGCGTCATAGATCGCGAAGAGGTCTTCCTTGGTCTTCACGGACCCGGATTCGGCGAAGTCCAGCACCAGGCCAAGGGTCTGGATCATCGGGCCATTGGCCAGGCGCAACCGCGCGCCCAGGCTGAATTCGCTGGAATCCGTGACCCCGGTCTTGCCGGAATAGCCAAGCGAGGCACTGCCCGACAGGCCCTCGCGGTACTCGGGCGACCCGTAGCGGAAGGCGTCGTTGCCGCGGTCGAGGTCAAGCCGGGCCTCCCGGTCGATGTCATCGATCCGGTCGTCGACCGAGTCGATGCCGGTCAGGACGGTCTGGGCGACCCCGCCCGTTGCACCAAGGGCGATGAAGGCGACGGTCGTTCCCGCCACGAGAGCAGCGTGTGTCATGCGATTTGCCTTTTGGATGAGGTAACGCCCTGAATGAACGCCTGACCCTGAATGCCACAGGCGGCCGGAGGCAAAGCTGCCCTGGATCAGTATCCCTGCCGCTTTGCCGTCAGGTCATCGCAGGACTGTCGCAGGTTAGTGCCGTTGCAGAGGGGTTCGGCATGATCGGCAGCCGAAGTCCTGACCCTGGAAGAAAGTCCGTCCCATGCTGACCAACATGCTTGTCGTCATCCTGATCCTGCTGCTGATCGGTGCCCTGCCGACCTGGCGGCACAGCGCGTCATGGGGCTATCTGCCCAGCGGCACGCTTGGCGTGATCGTCATCATCCTGGTCGTGCTTTTGCTGACGGGTCGCCTGTAGACCGTCACACCGCCCTATCTGCGGCGGACCGAGTTCCCGCCGTCGATGATCTTGGTGATGAGCGCCGCGACGGCCGCATGCATCGCCGGGTTCCCGCCATCGGGGGCCGGTGCATGTGCGCTTGCCGCGTCGCGCAGGATGCCGACGATTTCCCGCTCGGGCAGGACATTGCGGTCGTTCAACGCCAGGAGAAGCGACTCGCAGATGGTCAGTGCGGCAATTCCGGCCACATCGGAGATATCGGCCATGGGATTTCGACTTTCTGGAAGGGTTCTGCTATACTACCGCACACAAGCTCGCGCGATGTCATGACTTGCGCGATCCTGGCAGGATATCCGGCAGCCGGACTGATCTGGATCAGCAATCGGACGCATCTTTTGCGGAACAAGGACCTTGGGGCGGCCAGATCACCCGCCGATCCCCGTGAGGTGAACAATGCCGGAGACCGCCAGTCTGTCTGCCATCCAGGACAGCCCTTTCGCGCGGAAGCTTGCAGCCTTCGTAAAGCTGTCGGACCTGGACCTGACAGCCATGTCGGACCTTTACCGCCGCCGCCGCCGCTTTGCGGTTGGCGTCGACATGATCCACCAGGGCCAGACCAACCAAAGCGCCTATGTCGTGGCTTCCGGCTGGGCCTGTTCCTACAAGATCCTGCCAGGCGGGTCGCGGCAGATCGTGGACATCCAGATCCCGGGTGACTTCCTTGGCCTTCGGTCGGTGCTGTTCCGGACCGCCGACCACAATGTCGAGCCGATCACCCTGGTCCAGGCCTCCGAGGTCAAGCAGCGCGATCTTCTGAACACCTTCTCGCAGACGCCGCGGCTGGCCACGGCGGTCCTGTGGGCCGCATCCCGCGACGAGGCGATGGTGGTCGAGCATCTGGTCGATATCGGACGCAGGTCCGCGACAGAACGGATGGCGCATTTCCTGCTGGAGCTTGGCGCGCGGCTGCGGCTGGTCGGTCTGGGGACCCGGGCGGGGTACCTCTGTCCGATGTCGCAGTACCTGTTGGCCGATGCCCTGGGCCTCAGCGCCGTGCACGTGAACCGCGTCCTGCGGGAACTGCGCGAGGAAGGCATGCTCACCTTCCAGAAGGGACGGGTCGTGTTCGACGACTACGACGCCCTGGTCGAGATGGCAGGGTTCGACCGCACATACCTGGACCAGGACAGACCGCTTCTGCTGTAGGCCATTGGGTGTGCTTCCGAGGCTTGATGACAAGCCCCGGAAGGAACGACTGGTCTGTTCCAGGACTCCAGTCGCGGCTTCCAGCAACGTCAGGTCGGGCCAATCCCGCCGATACTGACTGAGGGTTGCGCGAAGCCGGTTTTCTGCGGTGACAGGTCCGATGCAGGGAAAATCAGCCGATTGCGGGTCGAGGCGCGGGGTTCGGGCAAGGCTGCCATTCCCGAGACGCCGACCGGAAAGCAACCGCCCGCCGGGATGCGGCAGGCGGCATTTCGGATTCCGGAAGGTTGCGAACGTCAATTCGTCGGGGTGATGATGATCTCGACCCGCCGGTTCATCGCACGCCCGGCCGCCGAGGAGTTCGAAGCGATCGGATCGGCATAGCCGCGGCCCGAATAGGTGATCCGGTTGGATGCAACACCGTAGCGGACCAGGATCTGCGCCACGGCCTGTGCCCGCTCGCGGCTGAGCGTCCGGTTGTAGTCCGCCCCGCCGACGTTGTCGGTGTGGCCGACCACGCGGATGGTCGAGTACGGGTGTTCGCGCAAGGACCGCGCAATGTCACGCAAGGCAGGCAGGAAGCCTGGGTCCACGACGGCAGAGCCGGTCGCGAAGGTCACGCCCTCGGGCAGGATGACGTACAACTGGCTGCCGGTGTTGGTGATGCTGGCGCCGGTTCCGGCAAGCCGCTGGTTCAGCTCGCGCTCTTGCCGGGCCATGTTTTCGCCGATGGCACCGCCGATCACGGCTCCGGCCACGCCGCCGATGATGGCCGAGCGGTCATCGCCGCCGACAGCCTTGCCGACGACCGCGCCGGTCACGCCACCGATCAGCGCCCCGGTGGCGGGCTTGTTGGATGTGCCGTCGCTGTAGACACAGGCAGAAAGTGCCAGTGTCGCGGCGAGGAGGATTGGGCCTGAGGTGCGGGTCATGATGTGTTCCTTCGGTGGCAAGGCCTGGCGAGAGGGTCGCGGGGCCATAGGGTTCAGTCCTGTGCAACGATGGCGCAAATCCGCCGAGACCGCCCTAATCTGCATCAGCAGGCTGACAGATTGACCGTCCGGCTGAAATCGCCCCGCCGCTAACCTCAGGCAGGATCGGGCCTGGTTGCCTCTGTCACAGTGATGGCAGTCGAACCCGGAGAACGCAGATGCATGGCTATGTCGGACCGATCGAGGCCTTGACCGAAGGCAACCGTGACTTTCGCCGGGTGCTGTTCACGGCCACCCACCTGCAGCTTGTCCTGATGGCGCTGAAACCCGGTGAAGAGATCGGCTCCGAGGTCCATGCGACGCATGACCAATTCTTCCGGATCGAAAAGGGTCGTGGCGAGATCGTGCTGGACGGGCAGCGCAGCCATGTGCAGGCGGGCGATGCCATCCTTGTTCCGGCGGGCGCGCGGCACAACCTTGTCAACACCGGCAAGCGGCGCCTGCGGCTTTACACGCTTTACGCCCCGCCCCAGCATGCCGACCGCCTCGTCGAGCCGACAAAGGCCGAGGCCGACCAGCACGAGAGGGATCGCAAGCAGACCGGCGCGGCCGAACAGGGCCGGAAGGACATGATCGACGAAGGGTCTCCGGTCGCGGGGCCTGTCCGATGACCCTTCCCGGCGCCGTCCGTGACCTTGCCTTGCGGCTTGGCGCAAGTCCGGCACGCATCGCGGGGCCGGTGCATCTGACCCAGACAGGCAGCATGAAGCTGCGGCTGGACACCGACGGCTGGCTGCCTTTCCGCGCCAGCCAGACCCTTGAGGTCACGCGTTGTGCCTTTTCCTGGCGCGCCCGCTTCTGGCCCTTGGGCTATCTCACAGTGCTCGACGCTCTGGTCGATGGCGAAGGCCGGATGGATGTGACTGCCTTCGGGGTCTTTCCACTGGTCCGGTCCAGATCCTCGGCCGCTTTGACCAAGGGCGAGCTGCAGCGCTATCTTGCCGAACTTCCCTATGCCCCCGATGCCATCCTGCACAATCCGGCGCTGGAGTGGCGCGAGATCGACCGGAACCGGCTTGCGGTTGCCACCGGCAGTGGCGCACAGCGGGCCGAGGTGATCTTCACGCTGGACCCCGACGGGCACATCGGCAGCGTCTGGGCCGAGGACCGCCCCCGTTCGGCTACCTCGCCGACCCTGCCGACACCTTGGGAAGGCCAGTTCTCGGACTACCGTCTGTGCCAGGGCCGTTCCGTGCCCTATTCCGCCGAGGTTGCCTGGATGATCGACGGCAAGCGCAATCTGTACTGGCGCGGCAGCCTGACCGACTGGATGCTGGTGCCGCCGGTATCATCGGTCACGTCCACACGGCCCAGGCGTCCTTCCGAAACCCTGCGCGACCGGCCCCCCGCCGTGGGGACAGCTTCCCCGCGCATCACGGTGACTGAAAACCATACTCGCATTGGCTGAAATCCCCTTGCCGATGTGGGAAGCCCGCCCGTCCGGTGCAAGCCGGGCGGGCGGTGTGAAACCGGGGCCCGTCGGGTTCGGACGTCCGGCGCTGACGGGTCATGCGCAATCGAACCGAACTATGGAGGCAAGAATGGACATCCGCTCAACCCGCACGACGCTGACCTTTCGCAAACCGTTCACCCTTCCGCTTTCAGACAGGACGATGCCTCCGGGCGACTATGTCCTTCTGACCGAAGAAGAGCGCCTGGAGGGGCTGACCTTCAATGCCTACCGGCGCGTTGCCAGGTACCTGATTGTCAGCGGCGGGCCAGAGTTTCCCGGTCGGACCGAGATGATCCCGGTCAACGATGCCGAAATGGCTGAACTTGTCGCCTGCGACATGTAGCCCGTCGCGTTTGTCCGGGAACTGCCCCACTTGGCCGGGCCGTCGACCACATGACGGTCTGTGTCGACTAGCCCGTGACCTGCCCGTCCCCCACGATGATCTGACGCGTGCAGGTCGCCGCGATCTTCTCGTCATGGGTCGAGATCAGGAAGGTCGTCCCCTCATCGCGGTTGATCTGGCCGATCAGCTCCATCACTTGCAGCGCCGAGGCGCGGTCGAGGTTGCCGGTGGGTTCATCGGCCAGCACCAGTTCGGGTGCGTTCATCAGCGCGCGGGCGACGGCCACCCGCTGCTTCTGCCCGCCGGAGAGGTTGGTGGAGGGATAGTCTATCCGCTCGGCCAACCCCATCCGCGTCAGCAGGTCCGCCCCGCGCCTGCGAGCGGCAGCAGTCTCGCGGCCTTCACGGATGGCGGTAGGGAAGATCACGTTCTCAAGTGCGGTGAAGTCTGGCAGAAGGTTGTGGAACTGGAAGACAAAGCCGATATGGCGGTTGCGAAAGGCCGTCTGCTCGGCATCGGTGGCGGTGGTCAGGTCCACCCCCAGCATGACATGCGCGCCCGAGGTGGGTTGCATCAGGGTGCCGAGGATGGTCAGAAGCGTGCTTTTTCCAGATCCCGACGGCCCGAGCAGCGCTGCCATCTGCCCCTTTTCCAGCGTCAGGTTCAAGCCGCGCAGGACCCGCGTCGCGGTGTCGCCCTCGCCAAAGGTCTTGACCAGATCGGTGACGGTCAACAGGCTCATTGCCCGATCGCCGTGACCGGATCCACCCGCGCCGCTGCCCGGGCAGGCAGGATCGAGGCGAGGATCGCCCCGATCACCGTCAGCGTGATGGCCAGCCCATAGGAGCCTTGGGTGATGTCCATCGGCAAGGTGCCCGACCGGAAAGCATCGCGAGTGGGAAAGGGCAGCAGCGCCAGATAGCCCAGCACTGCGCCGGAGAGCCCGCCCAGGACCCCGATCAGCGCGCCTTGGGTGACGAAGACCCCGACAACAAACAGCCGCGAGGCGCCCATCGCCCGCATGATCCCGATTTCCGGCCTGCGGCGGTAGGTGGACAGGAGAAGCGCCGAGGCGACGCCGATGATGATCGTAATCATCGCGAAGGTCTTCAGGAAGTACCCGGTCTGCGCCTGCGCCTTCAGCGCCTCAAGGAGTTGCGCGCCATCCTCGGTCCAGGATGTCGCGGGCAGGCCGGTCAGCCCTTCGACGCGCAGGGTGACCGCATCAGCGGCGTAAAGGTCGAAAAGCTTGATCTCGATCCGGCTCAGGCCCTGGGGCATGGCGAAGAGCGTACGCGCGGTGGGCAGGCTGACATAGGCCATCCGCCGGTCCGGCCCACCGCCCGTGCCGATCTGGTAGATGCCGGTCAGCGTCAGTGCCACCTCGACCCCGTCGGCCGATTGCAGGACGACCGTCTGGCCAAGGGCCAGCCCCATGTCATCCACCAGCGTCCGGCCCAGAAGCACCGCACCCGACCGCAGGCGGGCATCGCCCTCGACCATGTAGCTGTCCAGATTCAGGATCGCCGATTCCCGCCCCGCCTCCAGCCCGGTCACCGTCACCTGCGCAACCTTCGTGCCCCGCCGCAGGAAGCCCGCGCCGGTGATCTGGGGCGAGACGGCCCTGACCTCGGGCAGCGCCTCGATTAGGGGGATGAAGCCTGCCGCCTCGCGCAGGTCGGCGGTTTCAGAGGCGGTTTCCTGTGCCAGCAGCACCTCTCCGGGCAGGGCAAGAAGAAGGACCGGGTCGATCTCTTCGGCCTCGATGGTGACGTGGGAAATATCTCCGGCGGTGCGCGACAGGATGAACTCAGCCAGCCCGCCGATCAGGGCGGACATGAAGATGAAGATGAAGACGCCGACCGCCACGCCCAGCACCAGAAGTGCGGTCTGCGCCTTGGAGGCGGTCAGGTAGCGGCTGGCGATCTTCAGCGCGTAAAGCATCAGGGTTCGCCCGCATCCACGGCCAGCCCGTCGCTCAGCCCGGTGCTGTCGGTGATGACCCGGTCGCCCGGTGCCAGCCCTTCGGTCACGATCAGCCGGGCGGCGGGCCAATCGGTCACCATGACGGGCCGCAGCACGGCCCTGTTGCCGACCAGAAGAAACACCGCATCCCCCTGCAAGGCGGTGCGCGGGACGGTCAGCGCCGTCTCGCGCCCCACGACGATGTTCGCCGTCACCGTCAGGCCAATCGGCGCGCGCAGCGGGTCGGCCAGACCAAGCTTGACCGCCAGCCCCCCGGTCGCCGGGTCCACCCGGGGGGAAACGAAGATCACCGTCCCCTCCAATATCCCGCGACCGCCGACAAGACGCACTGCCGCCTCCTGCCCGACCGCGATGCGCGTTGCATAGGCCTCGTCCACATCGGTCTCGATCAGAAGTTCGGTCATGTCGGCCAGGGTGAAGAGGGCGGTCGCGGGATCCACCAGTTGTCCAGGGTCCACCGACCGCACGGTGATGGTGCCCGCAATCGGCGCGCGCAGGGTGAACCGGCCCAGCTGGATCGTCGCTTGATCGAGAAGGGCGGTCAGCCGTGCAACGTCCTGTGCCGCCCCGTCCAACGCCAGCCGGGAATCCTCGAGCCGGGACCGAGGCACAAGGTTGCCCAGTTCCTGATTGCGCAGATAGGCCAGTTCGGCCTGTTGTTGCAGAACCTGCCCCTGACCCAGGGCCGAGGCGGCCTGCCGCACGATCGCCTCTTGCTGGCTGGGGTCCAGCCGGGCCAGGACATCGCCGGGCTGCACGACAAGGCCTTCGACGGCCAGCACCTCAAGCAGGGTGGCCGAGACGGCCGACCGGATTTGAACCTGATCGCGCGGGGCCACCTTGCCGCTGACGGCAAGGACCAGGGTGACCGGGCCGGGGGCCATCACCTCGAACGTTACCGCAGGTCCGTTTGCCCGCCAGGGGCCGAACCACCAGCCTGCAGCCACAAACGCCCCAACCGCGAGCAAGACAAGACTACGCAAAAGGCGCTTTCCTCCCTTGCGAACACCGGGGGTGGGCTTGGGTTCGGCGACAGCGGTCATTCCGCAGTCATACCTGGGCTGGCCCGCGCAAAAGCTGATCTGCGGCAGTCCGTCGTGCAGTTCCCGCCCCATTCTGGCCAAGACTGATCCATGTAAGTGTGACCGTGCACGCAAAAGGTAGCCTTGCAGCAGGCCCAGATCGTTCTCGGCCACACTGACCTTCGAGAAGGAGAGACGCGATGAACTGGGATCAGGTTGAAGGCAAATGGAAGCAGGTCCAGGGCAAGGTGCTCGAAAAGTGGGGCAAGCTGACGAATGACGATCTGGATCAGATCGCCGGCAAGCGTGATCAGCTGATCGGCAAGGTCCAGGAGAAGTACGGGCTGGCAAAGGAAGCGGCAGAGCGCGAAGTCGATGACTGGACGCGCGGCTCCTGATCGCAGTGGCAGGTCCGCTTGCGGCCCGAACACCTTTGCGCTTGCGCGCTTGTCCTTCTGGCTGCGGGCTGTCGCGACAGACGGACACGCAAGCGTGGACTCAAATTAAGTAGGCGCGGCCGGTAACCGGCTGCCGTTCTGTAAGGATGGAAGGGAAGACACATGAACAATCTGATCTGGCTTGTCGGTGCAGTTGTCATCATCGTTTTCGTGCTGGGCTACTTTGGATTGCGGTAGTCGCCCGGCCGGTGCGGGATCCTCACCTGGATCTTTTCAGCTGACGAGGCTGCACTGGCGGGCACTTGATGCCCGATCCTTCGATCCTGCCCGCAGCAAGCAACAGGAAGCGGACCTCGTGCGCACGACGCGCGACATGCGGTTCCGGAGTGCGCGGTCAGGCTGCGTGTCGGTCCGTTCGCCCCGGGTGACGAGCCGGTTTGCCTTTCTCGAATTGGCCAGACCGCCGCTTGAGGCCCCGACCGAAGAACCGCCGTCTTCGCCCATGGAAATGCCGCCAGGAGGGTCCGAAGTGCCTGAATCGACGGTGCCCGAAATCCCTGATACGGTCCCCGACGGGCTGCCCGAGGTACCGCCGCCTGAAATGCTGATAGAGGAAGGCAGCAGACGGAAGCCTTCGCAACATTGATGCAGCATAACCGACTGAGGCTGTCATCGGAGGCAGTTCAGGTGCCTGCCATGAGTTGAGCGCATGACATCACCACCCCGATCCGACAACTCTACCAGTTTGCGGCGCTTGGCATTGGCGGTTGCAAGCATCGCCGGTGTCGCTCTTTGCACCCTTGTCGCATGGCCCTTTCTTGGTGCCATCACCTGGGCGGTGACGCTCGCGATCCTCTTTTCGCCGCTTCAGAAGAGACTCGAAAAGGTGATCCGGCACCCAAACATCGCCGCCGCAGTTTCAACCCTGATCGTTGGTGTGGTCGTGGTGGTCCCTGCGGTCTTCGTGGTGGAACGCCTGATCTCGGAAGCCACCTCGGGCATTTTGTCGCTTCAGGCCCGCGTCGAGGGCGGCGAACTGCAGGCCTTGTTGGACGATCATCCGGCACTGGCTCCTTTCGGGGTCTGGATCGACCAGCAATTCGATCTGCCGTCGGTGATGTCCACGATCGCGACGTGGCTGAGCAACATCGGGGCGATATTCGTCCGTGGGTCGATGCTGCAGGTGGTCGAGGTGCTCATTACCTTCTACCTGCTCTTCTATTTTCTCCGTGATGCGACGGCGGCCAAGGGTGCAATCGTGGCCTGGCTTCCGCTGTCGAAGCCTGAGGCAGCCCAGCTCTTGCGCCGGGTTTCGGAAACCGTGCAGGCGACTGTCTATGGAACCCTTGCCGTCGCCGCCGTTCAGGGAACCCTTGGTGGGCTGATGTTCTGGGTGCTTGGACTGCACACGCCGCTGCTTTGGGGGCTGGTCATGGGGCTCTTGTCGATCGTGCCGGTCCTTGGGGCCTTTGTCGTCTGGCTTCCTGCGGCGGCGCTGCTGATGCTGGACGGAAGCTGGGTGCGCGCGGTCATTCTAGCTGTTTGGGGTGGAATAGTGGTGGGCGGAATCGATAACGTGCTGCGACCGATGTTCATCGGCAACCGTTTGCGCCTGCATACTGTTCCGGCATTCATTTCGGTCATCGGCGGCCTTTTGCTGTTCGGAGCGCCGGGTTTCATCCTGGGACCTCTCGCCGCGACAACAACGCTGTTGGTTGCCAAATTTTGGATGACCTACGAGGCTGCTGAGGATCGTCCTGACCGATAGCAGGGAGCAGTATGCCAGTTGGGCAACGTGCTGGCCGCTACAAGTATGGCAATCTACTAGAGCTAGCTCCGCGTTTCGTTACCATGTTGTCTTTCTTTCCGCTCAACAGCTGGCGCTGGCACATTTTATTAGTGCCAGCTATGGGCCGAGAGCTTCCGGGGGGAAGGTGAGGACGGGAATTCCTATGTTCGCTGCGGCCATGGTTCGCACTTGTAGCGCTGATGTCAGCACACAGCTAACCCCTCCTACCTGTGGCTTTTTTCTTCGAAATGTCCTGCGCGAAAATTGACTTCCAACGCGGGGTTTCGCCCCGGTAGCTCAGCTTTATGCCTACCCCCTCGGGGGGTGAAGGCCGGGCCGACTGGGGCGAACACGGTCAAGAAAGACCTGTCCATGCTGTTCAACATTGCGATCAAGCACGACCTGGCCGGGCAGAAGAATAACCCAGCCCGCGATGCCGATCGGCGAGAGGAAAACCCAGACGGATACCATACCCGGACCGAGGCCGAGATCGGTCAGCTTCTTGCCCACCACGGGCCGGGGACAAAGGCCGGCTTGGCGGCGCGGCAGGACCTGGTGCGCCTCGGCTCGCAGAAGTCCGGAAAGGCAGGATCAGCTATCAGTGGCACAAGACAGGCGCAGGTGGGGACTACGAAATCCTGCCGGAATTGGGGCGCGAAATCGAGGTGCTGCCCTAGGGACAGATGCTGTTCCTGACCTGCCAGCTGGGGCGGCCCTGTACGGTCGAATCGTTCGGCAACTGGTTCAAGGATCAGTGCCGCGTCGCTGGAATGCCACACTGTTCGGCCCATAGGCTGCACCAGGGGCAGGCGACGAGAATCGCTGATGCCGGGGGCGGGGAGCTCGAGATCAAGAGCTTCCTCGCCCATGCGACGCCGAACGACGGCGGGACCTACGTCAAGAAGGCGAACCGGGCCAAGCAGGCCGACAAGGCGCTGGCGCGCGCTACCGGCCTGAAACCTGATCAGAATTTGACCAGCCTATCGGGGAGGCTGGACAAGCCGACCCCGCAAGCCTTTGAACAGAAAGGAAAGAAATGAGAAGGTGGCAGCCCGTAGGGGAGTCGAACCCCTCTTACCTGGTTGAAAACCAGGTGTCCTAACCGATAGACGAACGGGCCACGCTATTGGTGGGCGGTGTCTAGAATCTGCGCGGGGGTTCTGCAAGAGGAAAATTGCGCCCTAGGCCTCGGCAGCATCTTCCAGACGCAGCTGGACGCGGGTGCGGCCGTTCCAGTGGTTCAGCTCCAGTTTTCCGGCTAGGTGAAACCGCTTGTGTCCGGGCGTTTCCAGTGCGGCCCCCAGCGGGCCGTCGAAAGCCCCGAAGGCGATTGCATCCAGGGCGGGGCCTGCGCCATCGCTGACCGACAGCTTCAGGTGACTGTCGCCGATCCGGCGGGCACTCACCTGAACATTGGCGAAGGCAAAGCGCGGTGCGGGGGCAGCGGCGCCGAAGGGACCGGCGTTCTCGATGTCCTCGACCAGGGCGACCGTCGCCGCGCTGGTGGCGAGGAGGCTGTCGATTCGCAGCTCTTGCGGGCCACCAGACCCCGCTCCTTGCCGGGCGAGGAGGTCGGAAAGGCGCGCCATGGCCGGATCGAGCTGGGACCGGGTCAGGGTCAGACCGGCGGCCATCTTGTGACCCCCGCCCTTCACGATCATCCCTTCCGCGGCCAGGCGCTGGATCGCCGCGCCAAGGTCGACGCCCGGGACGGACCGGGCCGAACCCTTGCCCTCATCCCCTTCGAAGCCGATGACGACCGAAGGACGGTTCGCTGCCTCTTTCAGTCGTGCCGCGACGATGCCGACGACGCCGGGGTGCCAGCCCTCGGCGGCGGCCCAGACCAGGGGAGCGTCAAGGCCCCGTGCTTCGGCCTGGGCGAGGGCTTCCTCACGCACCCGTTCGGTGATCTCGCGCCGTTCGGTGTTCAACTGGTCAAGCCGCGCGGCGATGCGGGCGGCCTCCATCTCGTCGGCGGTGGCGAGAAGGCGCGCGCCGAGGTCGGCCTGGCCGATGCGTCCACCCGCGTTGACGCGGGGGCCAAGGAGGAAGCCGAGGGCATAGGGGGTTGGGGTCTGGTCCATCCGCGCGACATCGGCCAGGGCGCGCAGGCCGGGGCGCTCACGACGCGCCATGATCTTCAGCCCCTGCCTGACAAAGGCGCGGTTGAGGCCGGTGAGGGGGGCCACGTCGGCGACGGTAGCAAGGGCCACGAGGTCGAGCAGGGCCATGAGGTCGGGGGCCTGTTGTCCTTGGCTCTTGAGGCGGCGGTTGGCTTCGACGAGGAGGAGGAAGACCACCCCGGCGGCGCACAGGTGGGCCAGCGCGCCGTCCTCGTCCTGCCGGTTCGGGTTCACGACGGCGAGAGCCGCGGGCAGGGTTTCGAGGGCCAGATGGTGGTCGAGGATCACCACGTCCGCCCCTTTCGCGGCGGCGATGGGGTCGTGCGAGAGCGTGCCGCAGTCGACGCAGAGGATCAGGTCGTGGGCTGCGGCCAGCTGGGTCATCGCGGGAATGTTGGGGCCGTAGCCTTCGTCGATGCGGTCGGGGATGTAGAGGGTGGCCTGCAGATCGAAGTGGCGCAGCCAGGTGAGGAGGAGGGCGGCAGAGGAGCCACCGTCGACGTCGTAGTCGGCGAAGATGGCGATCCTTTCCCGCCCTTGCACCGCCCGGATCAGGCGGTCGGCGGCGGGGCCCATGTCCTTCAGGGTGAGGGGGTCGGGCATCAGGTCGCGGAGCGAGGGGGCGAGGAAAGCGGGGGCGTCCTCGGGGGTCACTCCGCGCGCCGCGAGGATGCGGCAAAGGGGGAGGGGGAGGCGGGTCTGCTGGGCCATGCCCTCGGCCAGCCGGTCCTGAACGGGGTCGGGGCCGACCCAGCGGCGGCCGGTGAGGGAGGTCTGAACGGAGAGGAAGGCGGTCATGCGGACAGGGGTGCCGGAAAGGGGGCCGCCTGACAAGGGGGGAGAGGGGTGTCCACGGTGGACAGGGTTGTCGTATCGTTTGGAAACAAGGGGTTGGCTGTGGGCGTTTACCGGGCCTTTACCACGAGCCGACGCGATCTCCCCTCACTCTGACCCTCTCCCCCCCATGGAGAGAGGGGACGCAAACTGTGACGGCAGTGACCTGTCCGGACCGCGGATCTAGTTGCGGCCGCGGATGCCTCCGGCGGGAGTATTTGAGAAATGGGCAAGCCGAAAGGCAGGATCAGCGCCATTGTGGCCCGCCGGACCGGCAAGTGCTGTCAGGGGGCCACCACCTTCATCACGAAGCCGCCAGTCGGTTCGCCGGGGCCGAAGGGGCCGGGAACGTCGTTGGCGACTGCAGGGAGGGTCTTGAGATAGCTGGCAATGGCCATTGCGTCGTCGTCGGTCAGCGCCGCATATCCCATCCAGGGCATTGATGGGGCGAGTTGCCTTCCATCAGGGCGGACGCCGGTACGGATGGCGGCGACGATCTGGTCCTCGCTCCACGATCCGAGACCCGTAGGGTCGGGCGTCAGGTTCCGACCGTAGAACGTACCGAGACCGGGGATCTCGAAGCCCACGTCCGAGCCGCCGAGAAAGCGCGCCATGTCAGGCTGTCCGAGGAAGTGTCCGGGCGTGTGGCAGTCGGTACAGCCCATGACGGTGACGAGATACTGACCGCGCTCGACGGGAGTTTCGGCGAAGGCGGGCGGGGTCAGAAGACCCACAAGGAAGGCAGCAATCGAGAGATTGGGAAAGGGCATCATCGGGCTCCGGCTGGATTTGGCTGCGCCCGGTCAAGAAGCCGGGCGCAGGGGTTCAGTTCAGGCTGCTTCGGCAGCATCGAACACGAAGCGCAGGTTGAATTGTGCGGCGATCTGGCCAATCTGGTCCATCGATGCACCGGGGACCGCGTCGACGGCGTGAAAGAAGCCCTCGAACCCGCCGGGGGTCACGACGACCATGATCCGGCCCATCGAGGCCCCGATGTTCTGGAAGCGATGGACAGAGCCGCGCGGCACACAGATCACGCCTCCTTCGGCAAGGTCGACGCGGGCGCCATTGCACCAGAAGGCAAACCGGCCTTCAAGAACGCGGAAGAATTCGTCTTCCTTTTCATGGACATGGTACGGAGGTCCTTCGCCTGCGGGAACCTCGTCTTCAAAACAGCCGAGGCTCCCGCCGGTCTGGTCCGCAGTAATGCGGATGATGTGGCGCCCGAAGGCGAAGGCTTCGATGCCTGCGCCGGAGTGGGAAAAGGCAGCCTTGTCGAAAGTGGTCATCCTGATATCTCCGTTTGAAAAAATTGCGGTTAAAGTCGTCGTGGGACTGGTCTATAGCGGAGAAGATCAGGCATGATAATCCGGGTGGATGCTGCAAGATTGTCTGGATGGCTTGACGAATGAAGACGGTGGACCCCCTGCACGGCGTTGCGGCATTCCTTGCTGTGGCCGAGCATGAAAGTTTTACCGCAGGTGCAGCGGCGCTGGGGTTGACGCGCGCCACGGTCAGCGCCCAGGTGGCCGAACTTGAGGCCAGATTGGGGGTGCGGCTTCTGCACCGCTCGACGCGCAGTGTGCGGATGACGCCGGCGGGGGCCGCCTACCGCGAGCGCATCGTCGATCTGCCTGCCCGGATGGCAGAGGCCGAGCGGGCGGCGCGAGCAGAGCAGACCGTACCCGAGGGGCGGCTTCGCATGACAGCGCCACCCGACCTGGCGTTGCGGTTCCTGGTGGTATGGGCGACCGAGTTCATGGCGGCGCACCCGAAGATCTCGATCGAGATGGACCTGTCGAATACCTCGCGCAACCTCATTGAAAGCGGGTTCGACCTGGCGATCCGGGGCACACTGGAGGTGGAGCCAAACCTGATCACGCGGTCATTGGGCAAGGCGGTACTGATTACATGTGCACGGGCGGATTATCTGGAGCGGCGGGGCGTGCCGCAGGAGCCGATGGACCTTCTGGGGCATGACGTGATGCATTTCTCGGGTTATCGGCGCGGTCGCCGCTGGACCTATCGGCGGGGGAGCGAAGAGATCGAAGTGCCGGTCACTCCCCGGCTGGAATTGTCCGAGGGACTCGCCCTGCGCGAGGCGGCGTTGCAGGGGGCGGGGCTGATCCAGCTTCCCACCTTCATCATCGGGCATGACGTGCGCGAGGGACGGCTTGTGCCCGTCCTGACCGAGTGGGAGCAGCGCACGGTGCCGCTGCACGCGGTCTACCCCGACAACAAGCTGATCGCTGCACGGGTCAAAGCCTTCGTTGCGTTTCTTGCGACGAAGGCGAAAGCCGAGGTCGACTTGCAGTCCTGCTGGCCCTAACGCACCGGGGTCTTGTAGGTCATCCGGCGGATGGACCCTGACTTGGAGCGCATCAGGATCGTCTCCAGCGTCACCCAGCCGGGATCGCGTTTGATACCTGCCAGCAAGGAGCCGTTCGTCACCCCGGTCGCGGCGAAGATCACGTCGGCGCGGACGAGGTCGTCGCGGGTATAGACCCGGTCGAAGTTGGTGATGCCGGCCTTGCGGGCGCGGGCGCGTTCGTCGTCGTTGCGGAACAGAAGCTTGCCGTAGAACTGCCCGCCCATGCATTTCAGCGCGGCGGCGGCAAGGACGCCTTCCGGTGCGCCGCCCGAGCCCATGTACATGTCGATGCCGGTCAGCTCGGGCTCGGCGCAGTGCATGACGCCCGCGACGTCGCCGTCGGTGATGAGCCGGATCGCGGCACCGGTGGAGCGGACTTCGGCGATCAGGTCCTCATGCCGTGGGCGGTCGAGGATGCAGACGGTGATGTCCTCGGTCGAGCAGCCCTTGGCAGCGGCCAGGGCGGAGACGCGTTCGGAGGGAGACATGGCGAGCGTCACGGTGCCGGGCTTGTGGCCGGGGCCGATGGCGAGTTTGTCCATGTAGACGTCGGGGGCATGCAGGAGCGTTCCGCGCGGGGCCATCGCGATGACGGTCAGCGCGTTCGGCATGTCCTTGGCGGTGAGGGTGGTGCCTTCCAGCGGGTCAAGCGCGATGTCGACCTCGGGGCCCTGGCCGGTCCCGACTTCCTCGCCGATGTAAAGCATCGGGGCCTCGTCGCGTTCGCCTTCGCCGATGACCACGACGCCCTTGATGTCGAGAAGGTTCAGCTGGTCGCGCATCGCGTTGACGGCGGCCTGGTCGGCGGCCTTTTCGTCGCCGCGGCCGATGAGGCGGGCAGAGGCGAGGGCGGCGGCTTCCGAGACCCGGCCAAGGCCGAGAGACAGGAGACGATCCTGGAATTGCGATTTTTCTGACATGTGTCCCCCAGGGTGCTTTTTTCCCGTGTAGCCGGGGGTTTGCAGGGCGGCAAGCGTGGTGGCGCTAACAGTCAGGGCAGGGCGGCGAGGATCGCATCGGCGAGGCAGGCGTCGATTTCGCGCGTGGCGGCGAGGGCGGGGGACGTGGCCGGATCGTCGCCAAGTCGGCCGAGGGTGGAGCGCAGGAGGACAAGGCGGCCGCGCGGGGTGGCGAAGAAATCGCTGGTGGGAATGACCGAGGCTGGGGGCTGTGCTCGGGCGGCGCGGCCGTAGGGGTGGCCGAAAGTCGCGACGAAGGCGGTAGCGCACTGGTCCTGCGTCTGCGGGCAGGTGGCCGCGCAGAGGGAGAGCAGGGGTTGGAACTCGGGTTCAGCGCGGAATAGGTCAGTGGCGGCCTTGGCGGTCACCGCGTCAACCGGCTCATACCGCATGACCTTCAAGGCCGGGACTGCGGCCTGCATGCGGCGAACGGCCTCGTCCTGCGGGATGCCTGCGGCCTGGAACAGCGCGGCGAGGCGGGCGGCGTCGGGGGGCTCGGCATCCGTGCGGTCCAGGCCCGCAAACCCGGCGAGGGCGATCCAGGCCGCCGGGTCATCTGCCTTGAGCCGGTCGACGATCAGCGCGTCGCCGTCGGCAGGCAGGGTGACCCCGTTGTCGATCAACCGGCCGCGGAGGACCTGCGCCATGGCCCAGGGCGGGACGGGGTGGTTGAAGAAATCCTTTGGCAGATCGCTGTAGCCGCCGGTCTGGTTAAGCCAGGTCATGAAGAGAAGGGTCGCCTTGTCCGGCTCGCCCGCGTCGTAAAGCGCGATGGCGCGTTGCAGCAGTGCGCCCATGTCGCTGCCGGGTTCGCCCTGGGCCCAGAGGGCGGCCACGGGATCGGCGGCGGCCAGCGCTTCGGCAATGGGCAGTCCGTTGATGCGGATCAGCTTCTTGCGTTCAGCGAAGGGAAGGGTGGCGCGGAGCCAGTCGCTGACGGCGGGAAGAGCGAGGAGGGCTGCGGTGTTGCCAGCCTCGGCTGCGGCGTGAAGATCGAGGAGCGCGGTGGGGTCGTCGCCCTGCAAGGCGCGGTCAAAGGGGGCGCGGAAGGCGGGGGCGTCGGCACCTGGAACGGGTTCGGCCAGCGTCGGGGAAGCGAGGACCAGTGCCAGAAGGAATGCGCGCATCGCCGTCTCCCAACCCTTGAACCAATGACGGAAGGGTCGGGTCAGACTGCGGGGTCTGTCAAGCTGGAACCGCGAAAGGGGGTGGTCAGACTTCCTCGATCCGGATCGCGACGGGTTCACCGACCAGAACGCCGGTCGCGCCAAAGCGGGTCATGGCGTGGGCGACATCGTCGGGGGCGGCCTTGTGGGTAACGATCAGGACCGGGGCGTTGGTGCCCTGATGGCCGTACTGGCGCATCTGGTCGATGGAGACGCCGGCATCGCCGAGGCAGGTGGCGATCTTGGCCAGCGCGCCGGGTTTGTCGAGGAGCGTCATGCGCAGGTAATAGGGCGCCGGCGTCGCGGCGCGGGCGGGCCGGGCGGCGATCAGCGTGCTGGCGGGCTGGCCGAAGGTCGGCAGGCGGAAGCCGCGGGCGATGTCGATGACGTCGGCCATGACGGCCGAGGCGGTCGGGCCCATCCCGGCGCCGGGGCCGCGCAGGACGATCTGGCCGACGCTGTCGCCTTCAAGGACGACCATGTTGGTGCCGCCCTGCAATTGGCCCAGTGGGCTGTCGGCAGGGACAAGGCAGGGGGTCATGCGCTGTTCGAGGCCGCGGCCGGTCATCTGGGCGACGCCCAGAAGCTTGATGCGATAGCCCATATCCTCGGCCAGGCGGATGTCGTCGATCGAGACATTGCCGATGCCTTCCAGTTCGACGGCGTCGAAGGCGACGCGGGTGCCGAAGGCGATGGAGGCAAGGAGCGACAGCTTGTGGCCCGCGTCGATGCCGCCGACGTCGAGGTTCGGATCAGCTTCCAGATAGCCCAGCTGGCGGGCTTCCTCGAACACGGTCTCGTAGGGCAGGTTCTCGTTCTGCATCCGGGTCAGGATGTAGTTGCAGGACCCGTTCATCACGCCCATCACCCGCTTCATGCGGTTGCCCGCAAGGCCTTCGGTCAGGGCCTTGATGACGGGGATGCCCCCGGCGACGGCAGCCTCGAACCGCAGGGCAAGGTTCGCGGCCTCGGCCTGCTCGGCGAGAGCCTGGCCGTGGTGGGCGAGAAGCGCCTTGTTCGCAGTGACGACGTGTTTGCCCGCGGCGAGGGCTGCCTCGGTCGCGTCTTTCGCTGCGCCTTCATGGCCGCCCATCACTTCGACGAAGACGTCGATGTCGGCGCGTTTCGCCAAGGCGACGGGGTCGGTTTCCCAGGCATATGCGGACAGGTCCGCATCGCGGTTCTTCTTCGGGTCGCGGGCCGAGACGGCGGTGATGGTGACAGGGCGTCCGGCACGGGTGGCGATCAGGTCGGCATGGGCCTGGACGATCTTCACGACACCGATGCCGACGGTCCCGAGACCGGCAAGACCAAGACGCAGGGGGGCGGCGGACATCGGGAAACCTTTGGCAGTTTGTGGCTTGCGTCTGTTAGCCGGAAGCCGCGCGGGGTGCAACGCTGTCAGGCCGGAGGCGGGGCGGCCTTGAGCGCGGCGGCACGGGCTTTCAGGCGGGCGGCGCGGGCGGCAAGCGCCGGGCCAGGATCGGCCGGTGCGCCTTGTGCCTGCTGGAGCAGGTCGTCGATCGGCAGAAGTCGCGGCGGTGGGCCGGTGTCGGGACCGACGGCGTCCAGCTCTGGAAAGGGGGCGCAGCCGCAAGCGACCGACAGCGCAAGGACAAGAAGGACTGACGTTCGCATGATACCCCGCTGAGCCGCCGCAAGCCTATACGGTCAGTCCAGCGGGGGGAAGCACCGTGCTGCGGCGATCAGGTGCAGGTGGTCGTGCCCTGCAGGCACAGACGGCGATGGCGCGGCTTGGTCACGATGAACTGGCCGTACTTGGCGTCTTCCACACCGACCATGAAACCGGCAATGGCGGTCTGCAGCTGGGCCTTGAAGGCAACTTCGGTTTCCACGACGAAGACGCTTTCGCCATGGTTCAGAACCGGGATCTTGCCGTTCTTCCAGTTCTGGATGTTGGCCTCGGTCAGGGTCGTGATCTTGTTCTCGGGCGAGAAGGAGAACAGCAGTTTGTAGCTGCCGTTGGCAGCCGTGCAACCCGGACCGGTTGGGGCGACACATTCCAGGCTGGTGATCCGGACCCTGACCGGATGTCCGCCGGGGGTGAGGAAGTTCACCACCTTCTGCAAGCCGTTCGCATAGGTCGTTGTGATGTCGGCCTTCTGGCGCGACAGCAGGTCGGCGATGCCATAGGCAGCCTTCTGCGTGATGTTGATGGTGCGGAACACGTCCCAATAGATGAACATGGCCACCAGCGCCCAGATCACCAGCGGCAGCATCAACAGTCCTTCGGCCAGGATCAGGCCGTCTTCATCGCGAAGGAAGGTGCCGAAACGCTGCTTCAGTCTACGCATGATCCTGTCACCCCGGCTCGTTCACGAAGACGCTGGTCACTATCATGGCGACCGATCCGTCGGGTTGGGTCGCCATCTTGACGCTGATCCCCGAGGTCGGGAACATCGGCCATTCCTTCAGGCAAATCCGCATCAGCATGATGTCGTTGTCGGTCCCGGCCGCGAATTCGTTGGCGGGCGGCTCATCGGTGTTGACCTCGCTGGCCTTGTCGACGCAGGCAAGCGGCGGCGCCAGCATATTGAAGTCGGCAGTGTTCACCGGTTGCATCCAGATCCGCATCTTGTTCGTGCAGTCTGCCTTGGACTTGGCCATCATGCCGCTTTCGCAGATCCGTTCCTTGAGTTGTTGATGCGTGACGTTCTTCAGATTGCCCAGCCGCAAATTGCGCACCACGATATCGACGCTGCGGTCGAACATGATGTAGCGCGCCATGTACATGGAGCTTTCGAACGACGCCGTGAACACAAGGAAGATGATCGGGAAGACGAAGAGAAACTCTACCGTCGCAGTTCCACGGTCATCCTTGAGGAATTGGCGGAGCGAGGTCATTGCGTCAGCTTCAGTTCGGAAATCAGCACGGCGATCTGCTCAAAGGCAGCGTTCAGGTCATTGGCGTTCTTGACCCAATAGAAATAGCCGTTGCCGGGCGAGGAGCAGTTCTGGATCGGACCGGGGGTGACGTCGTCGCCCAGAACGATGCCGAACACTTCGACCCCGGCCTGCTTGGCGGCGGTGCAGTTGGTGTTCAGCAGCGCGTTCATGTTCGCTTCGCCGGCGAGGTAGTTGCCGACAAAGGTGTTGTAGACGGTGTTGTAGTTCGTCGCGCCGGACACGTTCGAGCGCATGTAGAGCTGTTCGACGACCCAGTCGACCGTCAGGTAGCGCCAGACTTCGCTCCAGTCGAGGCGACGGACGACACCGCTGCCGGACCAGGTGGGTGCACCGTTGGTAGGTGCGACCCAGGCGCGGGGATCGCAGGCGCCAGTGACAGCGGACCCCGAGTTGCCGTTGCCTTCCGCGCGGTTTGGGTCGGTTGTTCTGGTAACAGCGTTCTCCTTCAGATGCGGGACGAAGAAGTTGCGCTTGACGGTGACGCCGTTGACCACCTTGTCTGCCAGCGACCAGCCCGAGCAGCTGTTCTTCGGGTTGCCGTTCGGATTGATGCCGGGTCGGGTGCCACCGTTCAGGCCGCTGCCGCTGTCGTTGAATTCGATTGCGTAGCGGCCATCGGCGCCGCGCCAGATTGGCGAGGGGCCGGTCTTGTAGGCGTCGAGGATGTATTTGCTGGCAACGTGGGTCCCGTCGGTCATCAGAACGATGTACTTCTTGGTGCCGATGTCGTCGTTGTTTGCCGGACGACCAGCCATGCCTGGCACGCCGCCAAGCAGGTTAGTGTAGATCGGGCGTGCAGCTTCATCAATCAGGGCGGTCCCCCAGCGCATCCCGACTGCGATCGAGGTCGTGCCGCGCGGGTTCAGCTGGTTGATCTGGGTCTTCAGGGTGTTGATGTCCGTCGTCGGCAGGGCGATCAGGTTCGAGCCCTTTTCGTTCCCGCCAGTGTTGAAGTTGTCGCCGTGGTTGCAGGTGTAAGAGTTGGTGTTCCGGCTGGGTTCGGCGGGGTTTGTCGGGTTCGCTCTGCTGAGCGCGATGACGCCGCCGTTATTTCCGTTGGTGTTGTTTGCGCCGGGAAGCGTGATCGTGCCCACGCTTGGCGCGCCTCCAGCGGTCTGGGCGACCGCCTGCATGCGGATCGGGTTCGTCAGCGACAGGGAGGTCGTGGAATAGGTGCTTTCCGGGATTTCGAAGCAGTTCGTATCGGGCACGCCCTGGTCGGCGACGCCGTCCCACCACGACAAGTTCTGGACGGTGAACTGGTTGCGCAGGGCGACCGGGATGTTCACGTTCGACGAATAGGGCACCATCCCGATTGACATCAGGTTGTATGGGTCCTTCGGGATTGTGTAGTTGCCGCCGCTGTCCTTGTCGTATTTCAGGATCGTCACAAAGTTCGTCGCGGCCTGCCGCAGGGCGGCGATTTTGGTGGTCGACCCCGAGGATTCGGACATCGAGCCGGTGATGTCGAGCACCATCATGACCTCGACTTTCGCGATGCCCTGCTGGGCGGCGGATTTCACCGGGATCTCGAAGTAGGGGATGTCCATCAAGTGCATGAAATGGTTGTAGGACCGCACCTTGCCGGTCATCTCGGTCTTGCGCGAACTGGTGGTCGCTTCACCCGTGATGGTCGGGGTGATGTAGTCGACAGTGAATTGGTCGCCGAGGCCAGCGATGTCATACCAGCTTTGTCCGACGGTGGTCGGCGTCTGCGACGGCGGCAGGGCGATGTTCGATGCGGCCAGCACGGCGCGGTCGAAGGTCTGCTGATAGGTGACGCGGCGCATCTCGGAGCGCATGACGTCAACGGCGATGCCGCCGACAAGCAGCATCATCACGAAGATGAGCAAGACAAAGATGGCGATGGCGCCATGTTCGTCGGACCGGAAATCCTTGACCTTCTGGAGGAGGCGCGCGGAAACTGAACGCTTGGCAGCTTGTTCAAACATGTCTCGATCCATCACTAACAGCAGCCCGCCTAAAGTGACGGGTCCCCAAGGGGCTAGTTAGGCACAAGTTCGGGCAGAAGTAAGGCAAACCCGTATCCAATGGGGCGTTAATGCCAGATTCCGGAAACAATCTAGGGTTATCGGGCCGGTTGATCCGGCAGCGTGAAAATTTTTCCCGCCGTTCACCTGTTGGAAAGGATTTGCCGACAGCCCGATTCGCATCCCGAGAGTGAAGGACGCAGGCCTGCCGCGCTTTAAAGGTTGACGGTTTTCCGGGTTCCCAGCTTCGCTTTCCGGACGTAGCCTTGCCCTGCACCGCAAGTCGCGCGGGCTGTCAGGGAGGACAGGATGCAGCAGTCAGGTGAGCCGAGTTTCCGTCAATCTGTCGATCTGATGTTCAACCGGGCGGCAAAGCTTCTGGATCTGAGCCCGGGCTTGGAACAGAAGATCAAGGTCTGCAATTCGACCTACACGGTGCGCTTCGGGGTCCGGTTGCGCGGCAAGATCGAAACCTTCACCGGATATCGGAGCGTCCATTCCGAACACATGGAGCCGGTCAAGGGCGGCATCCGCTATGCGCTTTCAGTCAACCAGGACGAGGTCGAGGCGCTGGCAGCGCTGATGACCTACAAATGCGCTTTGGTCGAAACGCCGTTTGGCGGGTCCAAGGGCGGATTGTGCATTGATCCGCGCCAATGGGATGAACATGAGCTGGAGCAGATCACCCGCCGCTTTGCCTATGAGCTGATCAAGCGCGACCTGATCCATCCGGCGCAGAACGTCCCCGCCCCGGACATGGGGACGGGTGAGCGCGAGATGGCCTGGATCGCCGACCAGTATGCGCGGATGAACACGACGGACATCAACGCCAAGGCTTGCGTGACCGGAAAGCCTCCGCATGCCGGGGGCATCCAGGGGCGGGTCGAGGCAACGGGGCGGGGCGTGCAGTATGCCTTGCGCGAATTCTTCCGCCACAAGGAGGACCTGGGCAAGGCGGGGCTGACCGGCAGTCTGGAGGGCAAGCGGGTCATCGTGCAGGGCCTGGGCAACGTGGGCTATCACGCAGCGAAGTTCCTGAGCGAGGAGGACGGGGCAAAGGTCATCGCGGTGATCGAGCGGGACGGGGCACTCCTGGACCCCAAGGGGCTGGACGTCGAGGATGTGCGGCAGTGGATGAACCGGCACGGCGGGTTTCTGGCTGGCTATCCCAACGCGACCCATTTGGCGGACGGGGCGGCGGTGCTGGAGGAGGCCTGCGACATCCTGATCCCGGCGGCGATGGAGGGGGTGATCCATCTGGGCAATGCCGAGCGGATCAAGGCGCCCCTGATCATCGAGGCGGCGAATGGCCCGATCACCTTTGGCGCCGACGAGGTGCTGCGGCGGAAGGGCTGCGTCATCATTCCGGACATGTACGCCAATGCGGGGGGCGTCACGGTCAGCTATTTCGAATGGGTCAAGAACCTGTCGCATATCCGCTTTGGCCGGATGCAGCGCCGGGCCGAAGAGGCGCGGTCGCGGCTTCTGGTCGAGGAACTGGAACGGTTGTCGGCCGATCAGGGTCTGGGCTGGACGCTGGCCGAAGGCTTCAAGGAGAAGTTCCTGCAGGGCTCGGACGAGTTGGCCCTGGTGCGCTCGGGTCTGGATGACACGATGCGGACCGCCTACCAGTCGATGCGAGAGGTCTGGCACAGCCGCCAGGATGTCGAGGATCTTCGGGTCGCGGCCTATATCGTTTCCATCGGACGGGTGGCGCAAACCTACCGGTCGAAGGGCCTTTGACGCCCAAAGGTCTGCCCAAATTTAGTCGCGAAGTTAACGCAATCTTACCCTTCGTTTATCCAGCGTTAATGTCGGAGACGATATGCTGAACCCCTAACTTGCATTTGCTTTCAAAAGCATAGGCTGTTTACGGGGTGGGGGCGATGAACGGTGGGTCGGGTCGCAAGTGGTCTGAAATAAAGGCATTTTCAAGGCAGGAAACCGGAGGGGCCACGATCGAATTCGTGCTCTGGTTGCCGATCGTGATTGCAATACTTCTGCTGATTGTCGATTCGAGCATGCTGTTCATGAGTCGCACCCACGCGATGCGGGTGCTGCAGGACACCAACCGGCTGTATTCGGTCGGCCAGTTCACCGGAACCCCGGCAGAACGCATCCAGCAGGCGCAGGATTATGCGCTGGCGCGGCTGAGCGGCCTGTCGCCAAGCGCCACCGCAACGACGGTGGAAGTGAACCGGGTGGTGCGGACGCAGGCAACCATGGAAACCCGAGAGATCGCCCAGATTGGCTTCCTGGGTCTGATGATCGACATGACCATGGTGGTCACGTCCGAACAGAAGGTGGAGTTCTGACATGGTGCGCTGGTCCGGAGCCTTGGGAAAGTTCGCCGCTGACGACGCCGGCGGGATGACGGCGGGGGGGCTGATCTTCATCACGATCTTCCTGGCAGTCGGTGGTCTGGCCGTGGACGTGTCGAACGCGATCAGCCAGCGGACGCAGCTGCAGATGGCCGCGGATGCGACCGCGCATGCCGCGCTTTACACGCGGAACTACACGCTGAACGCAACAGCGGGCGAGGCGCGGACCGAGGCGCTGGCAATCGGCGACGTCAACATGCCGCAGTCGTTCTTCGGCGAGGTGCTGACCGCGCAGGACATCGAATTCGGCGTCTGGGATCGAGCCACCCGCACCTTCAGCCCCGACGAGACCTCGCGGTCGGCCGTCCGGGTGCGCACGCATCGCGACGAGGCGGGCGAGAACCCGGTCGGAACCTTCCTGCTGAAGTTCGCCGGTTTTGACGCCTTTGAGGTCCGCAGATCATCAGTCTTCGAGACCTATGTCCCCGACTGCCTGCGCGAAGGTTTTGTCGCCGAGAACCTGGTCGACATCCAGAGCAACAACACCTACCGGAACGGGTTCTGCATCCACTCGAACGACGTGGTGTCGATGAACAACAACAACTATTTCGAGCAGGGCACGGTGGTTTCGATGCCGGATTCGTCCCGGCTGGACATGCCGCCCTCGGGTGAGACCAGCAACGAAGGGCTGATCCAGGCCCTGCGCTACGGGGCCATGCAGATCCGGTTGGTCAATGCGCTGAGCCAGGTTCCCGCAGCACCGTTCTCGACCGGTTCGCAGGCGATGTGGAGCTTTATCCAGCTGGCGACCCAGGATGGGCAACTGGACTATCTGAGCGGCGCACCGCGGCAGATCACCATCGTGAACGGACGCCCGGCGCCGTCCGGTGCCGACAACGATTCCGTCCAGGCGGGCCGGGATCTTCTGAACCGGGACGGCGCCCTGGCGCTGCGGTCGAATGCGGTCAACTACGTCTACTGTTCCAGCACCAGCACCCAGTTGCAGATCCGGCAGGTGCTGACCAATGTCGTGGTCATCACCAACTGTCAGATCAGCTTTGGATCGGGCGGCGCGCTGGAGAACGGCTTGATCGCCACGCTCCACACCGGCCGGACCTCGATTTCCGGGGCATCGGACAGCCGGATCGGCCGGATCGACGATTGCGGGGCCGGCGGGGGGGCACAGCTGGTTTCGCTGGGCGGGATGAACTTCGCCTCGGGCATCTCGATCCATGGCGGGCAGCTGCTTGCCTTGCGCGAGATCGCCTTCGCGGCCAACGGCGACGGGTTGCGCGGCACCTCGATCATCTCGGGCGACACGGTGTCGGGGACGTCGAACATGCAAATGGGGCTGTGCGGCACGGGGATGGAGGACAACCTGTCGCTCGACTACTTCCGCATGGTCCAGTAGCGCGGATCACCGTTTGCGACGCGCTCTGTCGCCGATGGCGCAGGAATTCGTGACGCGGTCTTGAATATCCGCCTTGGTCCCGGTTTGATGCCGGCGACAGGAGGCATCATCCATGCGCTATTCCGGCCTGAAGGTCATCACCGAGGGGCTTCTTGGCAACAAGGGCTGGACCCCCGCCTGGCGCGATCCGGCGCCGAAGGCGGAGTATGACGTGGTCATCATCGGGGGCGGCGGGCATGGGCTGTCGACGGCCTATTACCTGGCGAAGAACCACGGCATCACCAATGTTGCAGTTCTGGAGAAGGGCTATCTCGGCTCGGGCAACATCGGGCGGAACACGACCATCGTGCGGGCCAACTACTTCCTGCCAGGGAATTCAGAGTTCTACTCGCATTCGATGAAGCTGTGGGAGGGGTTGGAGGCCGACCTCAACTACAACGTCATGCATTCGCAGCGGGGCCTCATCAACCTGTTCCACTCGGATGGGCAGCGGGATGCCTTCGTGCGGCGTGGGAATGCGATGATAAATCAGGGGGATGACGCGATCCTTCTGGACCGGGACGGGGTGCGGGAGCATCTGCCCTATCTGGATTTCGACAACACCCGGTTTCCGATCTATGGAGGTCTCTTGCACCCTCGCGGGGGTTCGGCCCGCCACGACGCGGTAGCCTGGGGCTATGCGCGGGGGGCGGACAAGCGGGGCGTGGATCTGATCCAGAACTGCGAGGTCACGGGGATCGACATTGACGGGGGTGTCGTGCGGGGCGTCCAGACCACGCGCGGGGCGATCCGGGCGAAGAAGGTCGGGATCGTGGTGGCGGGGCGGTCGTCTCAGGTTGCGGCAATGGCGGGGATGCGGTTGCCGATTGAATCGCATGTTCTCCAAGCCTTCGTGACCGAGGGGCTGAAGCCGGTGATCAACCATGTGATCAGCTTCGGTATGGGGCACTTCTATATCAGCCAGTCGGACAAGGGCGGCCTGGTGTTCGGCGGCGACCTCGACTTCTACGCTTCTTATGCGGCGCGGGGGAACCTGCCGATGGTAGAGCATGTGATGGAAGCGGGCATGACGCTGATGCCGATGATCGGCCGGGCGAAGGTGCTGCGGTCTTGGGGCGGGATCATGGACATGTCGCCGGACGGCTCCCCCATCATCGACAAGACGCATGTCGACGGATTGTTCATCGACTGCGGCTGGAACTACGGGGGGTTCAAGGCGGTGCCTGCGTCCGGCTGGTGCATGGCGCATCTGATGGCGACCGGCGAGAGCCACGAGGTCGCTGCCAAGTTCCGGCTGGACCGCTTTGCGACGGGGCATCTTCTGGACGAAGAAGGCACCGGCAGCCAGCATAATTTGCATTGAGGGCGCGCGAGATGACCTTGCACCTACGTCCCGTGGAACGTGCGGATGCCTCCGGCGGGGATATTTTTGAACAGAAGAAAGCTGGGGTGTCTCCATGCGCCTGACATGCCCCCTTTGCGGTGACCGGGACCGGCGGGAGTTCTACTATTACGGGGCGGAGGATTATCTGCACCGGCCGGTGGAGGGCGCTCCCGTGGCCGACTGGGACAACTACCTGCACCTGCGGGACAATCCGGCGGGGGTGACGAAGGACCTCTGGTATCACGAGGCGGGGTGTTCGCAGTGGCTGCTGGTCACGCGGAATACGGTGACGCATGAGATCTCGGCGGTCGAACTGGTAGCGGAGCGCAAGGCATGAGGATCGACGGCAAGGGGCTGATCGACCGGACGAAGCCGGTCCGCTTCCGCTTCGACGGGAAGGATTATGCCGGGTACAAGGGGGATACCTTGGCCTCGGCCTTGCTGGCCAATGATGTCCGGCTGGTGGGGCGGTCGTTCAAGTATCACCGGCCTCGGGGCGTGCTGACGGCGGGGTCGGAGGAGCCGAATGCGCTCGTGGAGGTCGTGGGGCCGTCGAACCAGACGCCGAACGTGCGCGCCACGATGCAGGAGGTGTTCGAGGGGCTGGTGGCGCAGTCGCAGAACCGGCTGGGCAGCTTGCGCTTCGACCTTCTGGCGGTGAACGACTACCTGTCGCCGTTCCTGTCGGCGGGGTTCTACTACAAGACCTTCATGTGGCCGCGCGCCTTCTGGGAGGGGCTTTACGAGCCGATCATTCGCCGGGCGGCGGGGCTGGGCAGCCTGTCCGGAAAGCATGACGAGGGGACTTACGAGAAGGCCTTTGCCTTCTGCGATGTGCTGGTGATCGGGTCGGGACCTGCGGGGCTGATGGCGGCTTTGACGGCGGGGCGGTCGGGCGCGGATGTGATCCTGTGCGAGGAGAGCCATGCTTTGGGCGGGCGGCTTCTGTCGGACAATCAGACCGTTGGCGGGATGCCTGCGGGCGAGTGGGTTGCGCAGGTTGTGGCCGAACTGCAGGCGCTGCCGAACGTGCGGATCATGGCGCGGACCACGGTGACCGGGGCCTATGACCACGGCACCTATGGCGCCTTGGAGCGGGTGGGGCTGCACAAGCCCGCGCGCCCGAACCTGCCACGGGAGTGCTTCTGGCGGATCGTGGCGAAGCATGCGGTGCTGGCCTCGGGTGCCTTGGAGCGGCCTGTAGCGTTCGAGAACAACGACCGGCCGGGGATCATGATGGCCTCGGCGGTGCGGACTTACCTCAACCGCTATGGCGTGGTGCCGGGGAAGCGTGTGACGCTGTTCGCCAACACCGACCAGGCGCGCGGCGTTGCGCGGGAGCTGATGGCTGCGGGGGTGACGGTGGCGGCGATCATCGACCCGCGGCCCGATGCCTCCAGCGTCGAGGATTGTCCGGTGCATGTAGGGGCGGAGGTTGTTGGCTCCCGTGGGCGGCTGGGGCTGTCGGGGATTCAGGTGCGCAAGGGGTCGGAGATCATCGAGATCGAGACCGACTGTCTGGCGATGTCGGGGGGCTGGAACCCGACGATCCACTTGACCTGCCACATGAACGGGCGGCCTCGGTGGAGCGAGGAGTTGGCGGCCTTTGTGCCCATGGAGGGCGCGGTGCCCGGTCTGGTCGCGGTGGGCGCGGCGAATGGGTCGATGTCGACGCATGGGGCGCTGGTCACTGGCCATGCGGCGGCGTTGAAGGCGGTTGAGGCTCTGGGGCGGAAGGTGTCGGTTGCGGTGCCGGAAGCCGAGGACATGCCCTATCGCCTCAAGGCCTTGTGGGCAGTTGAGGGGACCGGACGCGCTTGGCTCGACTTTGCCAATGACGTTACGACCAAGGACGTGAAGCTGGCCGCGCAGGAAGGCTTCCGGTCGGTCGAGCACATGAAGCGCTACACGACGCAAGGCATGGCGCCGGATCAGGGCAAGAACTCCAACGTGGCGGCGCTGGCCGTGCTGGCGGATGCGACGGGGCGCGGGATTGCTGAGACGGGGGTGACGACCTTCCGGCCGCCCTTTACTCCTGTGTCGATTGCCGCCATGGGCGCGGGGGGGCGGGCTGAAGGCTTCGCGCCGCAGCGGTTCCTGACCTCGGATCAGGCCAGCCGCGACCGGGGCGCGCCGATGATCGAGGCGGGGCTGTGGTATCGGCCGTCCTATTTCCCGAAGCCGGGGGAGACGACCTGGCGCGACGCGTGCGACCGGGAAGTCAACATGGTCCGACAGGCGGTCGGGGTGGCGGATGTGTCGACGCTGGGCAAGATCGACATTCAGGGCAAGGACGCGGGAAGGTTCCTGGACTTCGTCTACACCAACACCTTCAGCACCTTGCCGGTGGGCCGGGTCCGCTATGGCCTTATGCTGCGAGAGGATGGGCTGGTCCTGGATGACGGCACCTCGGCGCGCCTCGGGCAGGATCACTACCTGATGACGACGACCACCGCTGCGGCGGGGCTTGTGATGCGGCATCTGGATTTCGTGCATCAGGCCTTCTGCGCGGACTGGCAGGTGCGGTTCATCTCGGTCACCGAGTCCTGGGCGCAGTTCGCAGTGGCGGGGCCGAAGGCGCGGGCACTGGTGAATTCCTTCCTTGAGGTGCCAGTGGAACTGCCCTTCATGGGCGTCGCACCAGTGCGGATCGGGGGGGTGGACGGGCGGCTGTTCCGGATCTCGTTTTCGGGCGAAGAGGGGTATGAACTCTCCGTTCCGACCCGCTATGGTGAGGCGCTGTTCCGTGATCTCGTGGCGCGGGCCGAAACGATGGGCGGTGGGCCTTACGGGATGGAGGCGCTGAACGTCCTCCGGATCGAGAAGGGGTTCATCACGCATGCCGAGATTCATGGCCGCGTCACGGCGCATGACATCGGCATGGAGAAGATGGTTTCGGCCAAGAAGGACTGCATCGGCAAGGCGGCGGCGACGCGGCCGGGGATGTGGGGGCCAGAGCGGGAGCAGCTTGTGGGCCTGAAGACCCATGCGCCGATTTCGGCGGGGGCGCATCTCTTCGTGCCAGCGACGGAAGTGCACCGTGAGACGGATCAGGGCTATGTCACCAGCGTCTGCTGGTCACCGACGGTTGGGGCCTGGCTGGGGCTGGGGTTCCTGAAGGACGGCCGGGCGCGCCATGGCGAGAAAATCCGGCTGGTCGACCATCTGCGCGGGTTAGACGTGATCTGCGAGGTTTGCCACCCGGTGTTCCACGACCCGGAAGGGGAGAAGTTGCGTGCCTGAACTGATTGCAAAATCCGCGCTTGAAGGGCGCAGCTCGACGTCTGGGACTGTGACTTTGGCCGAAGTTGCAGTGGGGCCTATCACCTCGATCGCTGTCTTCCCGGGCGGGGCAAAGGCCGTGGCTAAGGGGTTGAAGACGCTGGGTCTGGCGATGCCGGAGCCCAACAGCTTTGCTGAGAAGAAGGGCGCGCGGATCGTCTGGACGGGGCGCGATCAGGCGTTCCTGATCGGCGTCGCGCCTCCGGTGCTGGAGGGGGCTGCGGTGACCGACCAGTCGGACGGCTGGGCTGTCCTGTCGGTCAGCGGGGCCGGCGTGGCGGATGTTCTTGCTCGGTGGGTGCCCATCGATCTGCGGCTGGCGGCCTTTCCGGTGGGCCGGGCCGTCCGGACGCAGTTGAACCATATGAACGTGGTGATCCTGCGAGTGGGCGACCATGCCTTCGAGGTGATGGTCTTCCGGTCCATGGCCCGGACCGCCTGGCACGAGGTCGAGACCGCTATGCATATGGTGGCGGCCCGCCTTGGGACGAAAATCTAGGCGGAAAGGCGCGAAGAGAACATTTTGTCACTGGCGTGTCACGGGGCGGGAGTTTAAACCTTTTCTTAATGCGAGATTAAGAAAAGGTGCATGATGGCCCCCGATGGTCAGACCCTGGCTCCGAACGTTTATGATGCCGAACCGATCCCCGAGGCCGCGCGGGCCGAGATCGACCGGCTTCTGAGCTCGGGCGATCTGTTCCGCTACACGGCCCCGTCGGATGCGCCCGTGGCGCTTCTGGAAGCCGAGTTCGCCGCGCTTCTGGGGTCGCGCTATGCGCTGGCGGTGTCGTCCTGTTCGGCGGCCCTGTTCCTGTCCTTGAAGGCGCTGGACTTGCCCAAGGGTGCCAAGGTCCTGATCCCGGCGTTCACCTTCGCGGCGGTGCCGTCTTCGGTCGTGCATGCCGACTGTGTGCCGGTGCTGGTCGAGGTGGGCGAGAACTACCGGGTCGACATGGCGGACTTCGAGCGGAAGCTGCCCGAGGCGCAGGCGGTGATGATCAGCCACATGCGGGGGCATACCTCGGACATGGATGCGATCATGCGGCTGTGCGATGCCGCCGGAGTGCCGGTGATCGAGGATGCGGCGCATTCGCTGGGGACCGTGTGGGGCGGGCGGAACATCGGGACCATTGGCAAGGTCGGCTGTTTCAGCTTCCAGTCCTACAAGCTGGTGAATGCGGGCGAAGGCGGGATCATGGTCACCGATGATCCGGAAATCGCGGCACGGGCGATCATCATGTCGGGGGCCTACGAGACCAACTGGAAGAAACATCCGGGCCTGACGAATTCCTGCGCGCACTGGCAGAACAAGCTGCCGCTGTACAATTTGCGGATGCAGAACCTGTCGGCGGCGGTGATCCGGCCGCAGCTGCCCATGGTGGCCGAGCGGGTCGCGAAGGGGCGGGCGGGGCATGACCGGGTGGCGGCGAAGCTGAACCTGTCGGCACATCTGGCGGTGCCCGAGGCTTTGGGGCCGGAGGAGCGGGCACCGGATTCGATCCAGTTCAACCTGACGGGCGGCTGGACGGATGCAGAGGCGGTGGCGTTCCAGACGGCAGCCAAGGCGCGCGGGGTCTCGGTGCAGGTCTTTGGCTTGAGCGAGGGCAATGCGCGGGCGTTCTGGAACTGGCAGTTCCTGGGCGAGGTGCCGGAGCTGCCGCAGACCCGGGCGATGCTGATGCGGGCCTGCGATGTGCGGCTGCCGACCCGGCTGACCGAGGCCGAGCTGGACTATATCGCGGCGGCGATCGTGGACGCGGCGGCAGAGGTTCGCGGCTGATCTGTCCACGGTGGACAAATTCGCCTTAGGTGAGTGAAATCAAATGGTTGGCGATTCTCGTTAGGGAATCGTCAATCTTTTTTGCGGGCCGGCCCCTCACCCTGGCCCTCTCCCCCAAGGGGAGAGGGGACGCCTGGCGGTTCTGTTGGTCCCGGACGGGCGGCCGTGCGTCTGGCCCGACTGTCGGATGCCTCCGGCGGGAGTATTTGGCAATGGGCAAGACCTGGGGAGCGTCAGCGCCTAGAGAACCCGCAGCGCGGGGGAGAGCCAGGGGGCGGCGGCGAGGGCGGGGGCGATGACGACCTCGGCGATGAGCGGCTTCAGGCGCTGGGTGATCTGGGTGGGCACGTCGTGCAGGATGCCTGCGCGGGCGGAAAGCGAGAGCGTGCGGGTCAGCGCCGGGAGGGGCAGGGGGCGGACCTCGACGGATGCGCGGAAAGCGCGGGCCTGATGGAGGGCGAGGGGGGTGAGGATGGTCCAGCCTTCGCCGCCTGCGACCATCGCAAGGATGGCGGCGTAGCTGTCGAGTTCGAAGCGGTGCGCGGGTTTCAACCCGTGGCGGGCGAGGTGGGCGGCGATCTGGCGGCCCATCAGGTGGCGGGCGGTGTAGAGGATCAGGGGCAGGTCCTCGATCTTCGCACCCGGCGGCGTCACTGCGACGAAGGGTTCGGAGAGGATCGGATGGACCTCGCGCCAGTCTTCGGGGGCCGCATCGGACGTGCTGTCGGCGGCGATGACGATGTCAAGTGCGCGGGCCTCCAACTGGTCCATCAGGCGGTGGCTTGCCCCGGTTTCCAAAAGGAAGCGGCAGCCTTTCAGATCGCGGGCGAGTGTCGAGAGAAGGCGTGGGGTGACGTCGCTGTCGAAATCCTCGATCACGCCAAGGCGGAGGGTGGTGAGGCCGGAGAGGTCGGCCATGGCCAGTTCCGCACGGGCCTCGGAGGCGGCGTTCAGGATGGTCTGGGCGTGGCGGCGGAACATCGCGCCTGCGGGCGTGACCTGGATCGGGCGACTGGCACGGTCGAGGAGGGAGGCGCCAAGGGCGGTCTCAAGCGCGGCAAGCTGCTGGCTGACAGCCGAAGGCGAGACGCCCAGACGGCGGGCGGCGGCGGAAATCGAGCCTTCCTCGGCAGAGGCAACAAAGACCTCGATCCCCCACAGCGTGACGCGGCCTTCGGCTTCGGCCATCGGTCAGAGCTTGGAGAGTTTCTTCTGCAACTCGGCCAGTTGCTTCTTGATGTCGGCGATGTCGTCGGTCGAGGCCGGTGCCTCGTCTTCTTTCGCCGGACCCGAGCCGCCCCAGCCGGGCACTCCGCCCATCATCGTCTTCAGGAAGGCTTCCTGCTGTTTCCGCAGCGCCTCGAATCCCGGGACGGCGGCGAGGGGGTTCGGGATGGCGGCGAGGTTTTCCACCATCTTTGCCTGGCTGTCGCGCAGCATCTCGAAGCTGGAGGCGAGGAACTGCGGCATCACCGCCTGCATGCCGGTGGCATAGCTGCGGACGAGGTCGGTCAGCACGTCGACCGGCAGGACGCTTTCGCCCTTGGATTCATGTTCGGCGACGATCTGCAGCAGGTATTGCCGGGTCAGGTCATCGCCGGTCTTGAGGTCGACGATCTGCACCTCGCGCCCCTGGCGGATGAAGCCGGCGATGTCTTCCAGCGTGACGTAATCCGAGGTCTCGGTGTTGTAGAGACGGCGGCTGGCGTAGCGCTTGATCAGAAGCGGCTTGTCGGTGTCGGCCATGGTTCCCTCCCCCAGGGATTATGCGCTTGCAGAGAAGCTTAGGCCGGGCTGCAGCAAAAAGAAAGCACTCTGCGAAAGCCTAGTTCGCCCGCGCAGCATCGGCTGCCGCGAAATGGTCAAGCTGGTCTTGCAGGGCCTTGGCGAAAGCCGGGCGTGCAAGGACGCGGACGGCATAGGCCTGAAGTGCGGGATAGGGGCCGAGGGCGGCGTGCAACTTTTTCACGCGGAGAATATCTGCCATCAGGAGATCGGCGACGGTGAAGCGGTCGGCTGCGAGGTGGTCGCGGGTCGCGAGCACGGCATCAAGGCGGCCAAGGCGTGCGTTGAGCCAGCCCTCCAGCGGGTTCTCTTGGGGTTTTGACAGGCCGATGAACCACCAGGGAACCGAGACCATTTCGACCGAGTTCAGCGCGGCCATCACCCATTGCAGGGTGTCGGCGCGGCCCTGGGCCTCGCGCGGCATCAGGGCCTCCGACTTATCGGCGAGGTGCAGCAGGCAAGCGCCGCTTTCGAAAAGGGTGATGTCGCCATCCTGCAGCGCCGGGACCTGGGCGAAGGGCTGGCGGGACAGGTGATCCGGGCTGGTGCGGTCCTCGAACCGGACCGAGCGGACCTGGTAGGGCAAGCCCGCCTCTTCGCAGGCCCAGCGGAGCCGGAGATCGCGGACATGGCCGCGAGGGCCTTGCGGCACCCAATCGTAGGTCCAGATGGTCAGGGTCATCGCGGCCTCCTGTCCTGCGGGAGGATGTGCGGGAGGCCGGAAAAGAACAAGGCCCGGAGGGATGCTCCGGGCCTTTGACGTCCTTGGGGGACGAAACTCGTTAAGAATACCTTGCAAATTACTTCGCAGCCGCAGCGGCTTTCTTGGCGACCGAGGTCACGTCCGCGGTGGCTTTCTTGACGGCGGCGGTCGCGTCTTCCGACATGTCCTTGCCAGCAGCCAGCATCAGCTCGACGGTTTCCATCTGCACTTTCTTCGCCACTTCAGCGAAGGCGGCCAGGTTCTCGGCAGCCATTTCGGCAGCGGCCGAAGCGAAGTCGGTCACCGATTTGGTGTAGTCGGCCGGATCAGCCTTGGCCTTGGCAACGTCGCCAACCTTGGCCAGCGCGTCCTTGGTCCACTTGGCCGAGATTTCGGTCGACTTTTCAGCGGCTTCAATCGCGACTTTCGAGAACTTCTCGGCGAAGGCAGCCTGGGTCTTGAAGGCGTTCTGGAAGGCCGAAGCGTCAACCGGGAACGAAGCCATCATGTCCTGCATGACTTTGGTGAAGTCGGGGGTCTTGGTCATGTCATTCTCCATGGGGCCTGCGAGGGTGAGGGGTAGGATCGGCCCGTTTCCTTGATGACAGACATATAGACGCTGCAGCGCAGCATTTCAAGTCTTTTTCTGCAGTGCAGCAAAACCGGAAGGCGAGCCGGGTAACCCTGCGGAAAGCGGGTGAAATGTCAGAGCTGCGGCTGGGCCACGACGTAGGTGCCCGGTGCAGGGGCCAGCGAATCGGCCGGTTTCCGCGCGGGGATCATCGGGCCGGAATGGCTGGCGAGCCACTCACCCCAGCGGGGCCACCAGCTGCCCTTGTGGAAGGTTGCGGACTTCAGCCAGACCTCGGGGTCGCCGGCCACGGGGGCGTCGTTGGTGTAGTGACCGTACTTGTCCTTCGACGGCGGGTTGATGATCCCGGCGATGTGGCCGGATTCGGACAGAAGGAAGGTCTTGTCCTTGGATCCCATCTGCTTGATGCCGTTGAACGACCCGCGCCAGTGGGCGATGTGGTCGGTCTCACACGCGATGGCGCAGACGGGGAGTTTGACGTCCGACAGGCTGACGGGCTTGCCGAATACCTGGAATTCGCCCTTGGCGAAACCGTCGCCCTGGCAGAGGCCGCGGAGATATTCGACGGCCATCTTCGCGGGGAGGTTGGTGCCGTCGCCGTTCCAGTAGAGGAGGTCGAAGGCGGGTGGCGCCTCGCCCAGCATGTAGGACTTGATGGCGGGGGTGTAGATCAGGTCGTTCGAGCGGAGGAAGGAGAAGGTTCGGGACATGAAGAACTTCGACAGGATGCCGTCGCGTTCGGTCTGGCGTTCAATCCCGTCGACGAAATCGTCGTTGAGGAAGACGCCGACTTCTCCGGGGTCGGAGAAATCGGTGAGGGTGGTGAAGAAGGTGGCGGTCTTGACGGTGTCGTCGCCGGCCTTCTGCAGGTGGGCGAGGGTGAGGCCGAGGGTGGTGCCGGCGATGCAGTAGCCGACCGCGTTGATCTGCTTCTCGCCGGTGATGCGGCGGGTTTCGGCCATGGCGCGAAGGAAGCCTTCGCGGATGTAGTCGTCCATCGCGGTCCCGGCGTAGCTGGCGTCGGGGTTGACCCAGGAGACGACGAACAGGGTAAAGCCCTGGTCGACGATCCACTTGATGAGCGAATTCGCGGGCTTGAGGTCCATCACATAGAACTTGTTGATCCAGGGCGGGAAGATCAGGAGCGGGGTCTTGTGGACCTTCTCGGTGGTCGGCGCGTACTGGATCAGTTCGAGCATCCGGTTGCGGTAGACGACCTCGCCCGGCGTGGCGGCGATGTTCTGGCCGACGTGGAAGGCCTCGCGGTCGGCAAGCGTCACCAGAAGATCGCCCTGGTTCGCCTCAATGTCGCGGACGAGGTTTTCCAGGCCCTGGACCAGCGACTCACCGTCGGTTTCGACCGCCTTCTCCAGCGCCTCGGGGTTGGTGCCGAGGAAGTTGGTGGGCGAGAACATGTCGACGATCTGTTTCGTGAAATACTCCACCCGGCGGCGGTCTTCGGCGGTCAGCGTCTCCATGTCGCCGACCGCGGTACTGATCGCTTCGGCGTTCATCTGGTACTGCTGCTTGAGGTAGTTGAAGAAGGGATGCGTCTCCCACAGAGGATTGCCGAACCGGCGGTCCTTGGGGTTCGGGTCGGGGGGCGCTTTGAATTCGCCCTTCGCAAGGGTCTGCTGCGCCTCGACATAATGCTTCAGGGTCTTGCCCCAGTAGTTCACCTGATGCTCGACCACCTTGGCGGGGTTCGAGACCATCTCGGCGAAATAGGCGGCGGCAGCTTTCATGTAGACGTCGGGCGCGGGGCCATGCAGCGCGGGGTCGACCTGTCGGCGATGTGTCAAGGCAGCGGTCAGGCGCTTTGACAACTCCTCAACCTTTGCGAGGTTAGCATTCAACCTCTCGGCCTTTTCGAGTGCGGCTTTGGTCTCGGGGGTGCTGTCTTCTGTTGTCATGCTAACCATTCCCCCCTATCGTCGCCGCTATGCAGCATAACGGTGCGCCTTGCGCCCCGCCATGCGACATACGCCCGCCGGGGGCAAGGAGACGTGATGAAGTATATGTACACCTATGACCTGATGGAAAGCGCCCGTAACACGAATGAGTGGTTGGGGGCATCTGCCAGGGCTTTTGCCAGCTACCCGGCGTTTGCAATGTCGATGAACCCGATGCTGCCGCTGATGGCCGCCTGGGGCGAGGTGACGGAACGGACCTTCAGCCGCATGGTCGCCAAGCCCGATTGGGGCATCCGGTCGATTGTGGGGCCGGACGGGCAGGACCATCTGGTGGACGTGAAGCCGGTGGTGGAAAAGCCTTTCGGCGATCTGGTGCAGTTTTACGTCCGTCGCCGGTCGCCGATGGCGCGCAAGGTGCTGCTGGTCGCGCCGATGTCGGGGCATTATGCGACGCTCCTGCGCTCTACCGTGGCCAGCCTGCTGCCGGATGCCGATGTTTTCGTGACGGACTGGCACAATGCCCGTGACATTCCGGTATCGGCGGGCAAGTTCGACGTCGAGGATTACACGCTGTACCTGGCCGAGTTCATGAAATTCATGGGGCCGGACACCCATGTGATCGCGATCTGCCAGCCCGCACCGCTGACCCTTGCGGCGACAGCCTATCTGGCGGCGGAAGACCCGGATGCGCAGCCGAAGTCGCTGGTGCTGATCGGCGGACCGGTCGATCCCGATGCCGCCGCGACCGAAGTAACGGACTTTGGTCGCCGGGTGACGATGGGGCAGCTGGAGCACATCGCGATCCAGCGCGTCGGGTTCAAATACAAAGGTGCGGGGCGGCTGGTCTATCCGGGGCTGTTGCAGCTGCAAAGCTTCATGACGATGAACGCGGAACGGCACGGCAAGGCCTTTGTCGAGCAGATCTTCCGTGCCTCGCGCGGAGAGTCGGCCGACCACGACGCTCACAACCGATTCTACGACGAATATCTGGCGGTCATGGACATGACGGCCGAGTTCTACCTGTCCACGGTGGAACGCGTCTTCAAGAACCGCGAGATCGCGAAGAACGAGTTCATGGTGGCGGGCCGCAAGGTTGACATGGGCGCGATCACCAAGGTGTCGGTGATGACGGTCGAGGGCGCGAACGACGACATCTCGGCCCCGGGCCAGTGCGTTGCGGCCCTGAACTTGCTGACCGGGCTGTCGGATGACAAGAAGGGCCAGCATCTGGAACCCGGCGCGGGCCATTATGGCATCTTTGCCGGGAAGAGCTGGCGGTTGAACATCCGCCCCTTGGTGCTGAACTTCATCGACCGCGCGGCGGGCAAGACCAAGGCGAAGATCGCGCTGGCTTCGGCGCAGTAGCGCTATTTGAGCATCAGCGTCGGCAGGCGGCCTGCGAGGAAGGTTTCCAAGACCTTTGTCACCGCTTCGGGCTGTTCAAGCTGGGGCAGGTGGCCCGCTTCGGCGATGATTTCCAGACAGCCCTGCGGCATCATAGCGGCAAGGAACTCGGCCCGGCGGCGGGGGACCAAGGTGTCGCTTTCACCTGCGATAATCATCGTGGGCACATGGACCTTGCGCAGGGTTTTCTGCTGATCCGGACGGCGTTGCAGCACGCGAAGGTGGCGCTGGAACTGGATGGGCCCGAGGTTTTCAGCCATGTCCATGGCCAGCGCCATGACCTCATCCCGCCAGGGGGCGTCGTGCAGCGCGGTCAGCGGCAGCATTTGCTCCATGCAGGCCCGAAGATGGCCGGTCTTGGCGGCAATCAGCATGGCTTCGCGGTCCACCGCGACCTGGGGCGTGTCGGGCAGCGGGTCGGTGGAGATAAGGGCGATGCGGGTCACCGCCTCGGGCCGCTTGCGCAGGATCTCGATCGCGATGTTGCCGCCAAGGCCGTGCGCAATCAGCGCAAAGTGGGGCGGCAGGTGCGGCGCAACCTCGGCGGTGATCTTCTCGATGGAATCGCCCAGACCCGGGGTAAGCAGGATAACCGAGCGGTCAGCCCCGAACCGCGCCAGTTGCGGCATGAAGCTGCGGGCATCGGCCATGAAGCCGGGGATCAGCACCAGGGGTTCGGGCGGAGTCGGGTTTCGCAGGACAAGCATGTTCACGGCGCGGGCCTTCAACGCAGGGTTTCTGCAAGCGGCTGTTCTTGGTCTTTTTTGAAGCGTAACCCACAAGGCTCTGGATTCAAATCCAGTTTTCGGCCGTCTTTCCCCGGATCGGCGAAAAGATCACATCAGCGGATGTTCGATACCTTCAAGTCCGGGCTTTCGTCGAAGGGCAAAGCCTCACGCGAACGGGTCACGTCCTCGACCGCTTCGGTAATCATCGACAGGCAGGAAAGCGTCGAGAAGCGGTGGTCTGCGTCCTTGACCAGGGTCAGCCGCAGGTCTGGGCTGGCGATCTGGTGGAAAAGCGAGATGGCGACGGTCGGCGGCACATCGGTATCGGCGCTGCCCTGCAACAGGCGCACGGGCATGGGCAGGTGCAGCGGACCGTTCATCACCAGATTCTGCCTGCCATCCTCGATCAGCCGCAGGGTGATCGGGTAGGGGTCGTCGGAATAGTCCGAGGGGCGGAGGAAGACGCCTTCCTCCAAGAGGGTGGTGCGTTCGGCGAGGGTGAACTCGGCCTCCCACATCCGTTCGGTGAAGTCGGGGGCGGCGGCGATGCCGACAAAGCCAGCAACCCGGTGCGGAATGTCGCGGGCGAGGAGCAGCGCAATCCAGCCGCCCATCGAGGAGCCGACGAGGATCTGCGGGCCTTCGGTCAGGACGTCGATGACGGCGGCGGCATCCTCGCGCCAGTCGGTGATGGCGCCGTCGACGAAGGAACCGTGGGATGCCCCGTGGCCGGAATAGTCGAAACGCAGGAAGGCGCGACCCGTCGCCTCGGCCCAGGCCTGCAGGGCAAGCGCCTTGGTGCCGGTCATATCAGACCGGAAGCCGCCCAGAAAGACCACGCCCGGCCCTTTGCCCTGGGTCTGGTGGTAGGCGATGTGGCGGCCCTGCGGGGTGGTGAGGAAGGTTGTCATGTCCAAGAAGATAGCAAGCGGAGGGCGGTTTCGGCAGGGTGGTCGCAACCCACGGGCGAAGAACCGCGCATGGCTTGACTTGGGGGCCGCGCGGGGGCATCAAGCGGCCCGACATAACCCGCAACCGGGCGTTTCGTAGGCGCCAAACTGACGAGGAGACGGCCGATGGCCCAGATTTCCCTGACATTTCCCGACGGCAACACGCGTGTCTATGACGCGGGCGTGACGCCTGCCGAGGTGGCGGCGTCCATTGCGCCCTCGCTGGCCAAGGCGTCGATCTCGGCGCAGGTGAACGGCAAGCATTGGGATCTGCAGTGGCCGATCACGTCGGACGCGACAATCTCGCTGAACACGTTGAAGGACGATGCGGCGGCGCTGGAGCTGATCCGGCATGACCTGGCGCATATCATGGCGCGGGCGGTGCAGGAGATCTGGCCGGACGTGAAGGTGACGATCGGGCCGGTCCGGGATCAGGGCTGGTTCTACGATTTCGACCGGGAGGAGCCGTTCACGCCCGAGGATCTTGGGGCCATCGAGGCGCAGATGAAGCAGATCATCAACGCGCGGGACCCGGTGCGGACGGAAGTCTGGGAACGGGCTCGGGCGGTGGAGTACTACCGGGGCCGGGGCGAGCCCTTCAAGCTGGAGCTGATCGACCGCATCCCCGAGGGCGAGGACCTGCGGATGTACTGGCATGGCAACTGGCAGGACCTGTGCCGGGGGCCGCATCTGCAGCACACCGGGCAGGTCCCGGCGGACGCGTTCAAGCTGACGCATGTGGCGGGGGCCTATTGGCTGGGTGACGCGAGCCGCCCGATGCTGCAGCGCATCTACGGCGTGGCGTTCAAGAATCGCGATGACCTGAAGGCGCATCTGACGATGCTGGAGGAGGCCGCCAAGCGCGACCACCGGAAGCTGGGACGCGAGATGGAGCTGTTCCATCTGCAGGAAGAAGCGCCGGGGATGGTGTTCTGGCATCCGAACGGCTGGACGATCTATCGTCAGCTTGAGGATTACATGCGCGGCCGTCTGCGTCAGGCGGGCTACAAGGAAATCAGGACGCCGCAGGTCGTGGACCGCGTCTTGTGGGAGAAGTCGGGCCATTGGGAGGCCTACCGCGAGAACATGTTCATCGTGGAGGTCGACGAAGAGGGTGCCAAGGAAAAGCGGATCAACGCGCTGAAGCCGATGAACTGCCCCTGCCATGTGCAGGTGTTCAATCAGGGCCTGAAATCCTACCGCGACCTGCCCTTGCGGCTGGCGGAGTTCGGGTCGTGCCATCGGTATGAAAGCTCGGGGTCCATGCACGGGTTGATGCGGGTGCGCGGCTTCACGCAGGACGATGCGCATATCTTCTGCACGGAAGACCAGATCGAACAGGAATGCGCGGGGTTCATCTCGCTCTTGTCCTCGGTCTATCGCGACCTCGGCTTCGACAAGTTCGACATCAAGCTGTCGACGCGGCCCGAGGTGCGGGTCGGAAGTGATGAAATCTGGGACAAGGCGGAGAACGCGCTGCAGAAAGCCATCGAAGGGCTGGGTCTGCCCTACGAGATCAACCCGGGCGACGGGGCGTTCTACGGGCCGAAGCTCGACTTCAAGCTGACCGACGCCATCGGGCGCGAATGGCAGTGCGGCACCTTCCAGGCGGACTTCAACCTGCCGGTTCGGCTGGACGCGGAATATGTGGGCGAGGACGGGGCCAAGCACCGCGCCGTCATGCTGCACCGCGCGGTGCTGGGGTCGTTCGAGCGGTTCATTGGCATTCTTCTGGAGAACTATGCCGGGAAGCTGCCCTTCTGGTTGGCCCCGCGGCAGGTGGTGGTGGCCTCCATCGTGTCGGATGCGGACCCGTTTGTGCATGAGGTCGTGGCTTCCTTGCGCAAGGCAAGGGTTCGGGCGGAGGCAGATGTCCGGAACGAGAAGATCAACTACAAGGTCCGCGAGCATTCCGTCGGCAAAGTTCCCGTGATCCTGGCCATCGGGATGCAGGAGGTCGAGGCGAGAACTGTTTCAGTTCGCCGGTTGGGCGAGACGCGGACTGAAACGATTACCCTCGATCAGGCCGTTGCCACCTTCGGGTTCGAGGCCCTGCCTCCCGCGAACAGCTGAGCATAGCCGATTGATATTTAATGAAAGTCCCGAGCCCGGCGTCGGGGCTTTCTGCATTTCTGCGCCTGCGACATCCTGTCACGAAGCTGTGGTTCACGGCCCCGTGGGTCGCTTGTGAGCGTAGCTATCCCCTAACCCTTGAGCAGTCGCAACGGTTGCGACGACCAACTCAAGGGATCTGCTCACATGTCTTATCAATCGAAATCGCTTGCCATCGCTGGCGCCCTTGCCGCTGCCCTGTCCGGCGTTGCCGGGATGGCCTCGGCCCAGGAAAACGAAAAGTGCTTTGGCGTGGCGCTGGCCGGTCAGAACGACTGCGCGGCGGGTGAAGGCACCACCTGCGCCGGGACCTCGAAGGTCGACTATCAGGGCAACGCCTGGAAGCTGGTCCCGGCTGGCACCTGCGAAACCATGGAACTGCCTGCCGGTGGTGACGGGATGATGCGTAAGGGCTCGCTGACCGCGCTGGAGCGTGACCTGCCCGCCGCCTGATGCCGTTTGCCCCGGTCTTTCCGGCCGGGGCGTTTTCCATGGGGGACCCGATGCTTGACCAGACCTTCGGCCTGCCTGCCCGTCCGGGCGTCGGCTACAAGCCGCAGCATTTCAGCGCGATCCTGGCCGATGCGGGCCCTGTCGGCTGGCTGGAAATCCATGCCGAGAACTACATGGGGGCGGGCGGCCGGCCTTTGGCGCAGCTGCGCCATCTGGCAGAGCGGTTTCCGATTTCGGTGCATGGTGTCGGGTTGTCGATCGGCGGAGAGGGGCGGCTGGATGCCGAGCATCTGCAACGGCTGAAGGCGCTGTGCGGCTGGCTGAACCCGGCCAGCTTTTCCGAACATCTGGCCTGGTCGACGCATGACGGGGCGTTTCTGAACGATCTTCTGCCGCTGCCCTACACGGCGGCAACCTTGGCCCGCGTCGCAGATCACATCGACGAGGTGCAGGACGTGCTGGGTCGCCGGATGTTGCTGGAGAATCCCTCAACCTACATCGCCTTTGCCGAGACCGCGATGGGCGAGGTCGAGTTCCTGACCGAGATCGCGCGCCGGACCGGCTGCGGCCTGCTTCTGGATGTGAACAACGTCTATGTCTCGGGCACCAATCAGAATTATGACCCGGTGGGGTATCTGGACGACTTCCCGCTGCATCTGGTGGGCGAAGTGCATCTGGGCGGCCATGACGAGGACCGCGATGACCACGGGCGCAGGCTGCTGATCGACAGCCATGGGGCCGAGGTGGTGGACCCGGTCTGGGCGCTGTACGCCCGGGTGATCGGGTGCGCGGGGCCAAAGCCCACGCTGATCGAATGGGACAATGACGTGCCGGACTGGCCGGTCCTGATGGCCGAGGCCGCACGCGCGGCTGCCGTGCTGGAGCCGGTGACATGAACCAGTCAGACTTCGCCGCCGCCCTGCTGGACCCCGCGGCCCCGGTTCCGGCGGGCATTGTCGGCCCGGATGGGCTGGCCGCACCCCGGCGGTTCGCCGTCTACCGCAACAATGTCGCGCTGTCTTTGACCCGCGCGCTAGAGGCGTCCTTCCCGACCGTGCGCAAGCTGGTGGGTGAGGCCTTCTTTGCGGCGCTGGCGGGTGAGTTCCTGCGGGCCCATCCGCCGAGGTCGCGGATGCTGATGCTGTATGGGGCAGAGATGCCCGCGTTTCTGGCGCGGTTCCAACCGGTGGCGCAACTGGGCTATCTGCCCGACGTGGCACGGCTGGATCAGGCCGTGCGGGAAAGCTATCACGCATCGGACAGTCGGCCGCTGCCCGAGGCCGAGTTCCAGCGGCTGGTTGGCGCGGATATCGCGGGTTTGCGCCTGCGCCTGGCCCCCTCGCTGCGGGTGGTGCGGTCGCGCTGGCCGGTGGTGTCGATCTGGGCCGCGAACCACGAGGGCGGACCTGCGCCCAAGGCCGTTGCCGAAGATGCCCTGATCCTGCGGCCAGAGTTCGATCCAAGGCCCCAGGTCCTGCCCGCAGGTGGCGGGGCCTTTGTGGCCGGGTTGATCGAGGGTCGGACCCTGGGGGACTGCGTGGACCTGTCCGGGCCGGAGCTGGACCTGGCGGCGGTTCTGGGCGTGATGATCGCGGGCCAGGCAATCACGGGGGTTGAGGAATGAACTGGCTGCTGGGTCTCTATCGGGAAGTGGGGGCATTTGCCTCCCGGCAGGGCGACTGGGTTCTGCCGACATTGGCGCGGCTGGTGTTTGCGGCTGTCCTGCTGGGCTATTTCTGGGCCTCGGCCCTGACCAAGCTGGACGGGCCGTTCAGCCCGTCTACCGGGGCTTTCGCCCAGATCTTCCCGAAGGCCTTCGAGGCCGTCGGCTATGATGTGGGGCAACTGGGCCTGTGGCAGCGCCCAGTCGTTCTGGTCGGGTCCTGGGCCGAGTTGGTCCTGCCCCTGCTGATCGTGCTCGGCCTTCTGACGCGGTTGGCTGCGGCTGGAATGATGGGGTTCGTGCTGCTCCAGAGCCTGACCGACATCTACGGACACGGGGCGGCAGCCGGAGCCTGGTTCGACCGGGCCTCGGACGCGCTGATCCTGGACCAGCGGGCGCTGTGGTTGGTCGTGTTGGCCGTTTTATTGTGCAAAGGGGCGGGGCCTCTTTCGGCGGATCGTGCGCTTGGGGTTGAGCCAACTCGCCTTGCGGCTTGATTTTCGGCGAATCCTTGGCATCATCGCCTTAGTGACGACAGATTTCCTGACCGGCTCTCGGAACGAAGCCCTGGAAGACCTGGTGGCACGGCTTGCGGTAATGGCGCCGCAGGGGGTTCTGAGAGGAGAAGCGGAATGCCGACAGGCACCGTGAAGTGGTTCAATTCGACCAAGGGCTATGGCTTCATCGCGCCGGACGATGGCGGCAAGGACGTGTTCGTGCACATCTCGGCGGTGGAGCGTGCGGGGCTGAAGGGGCTCAGCGACAACCAGAAGATCGGCTACGAACTGCAGTCGGGCCGCGACGGCAAGCAGTCGGCCGGCGACCTGCGCCTGCTTTAACTGGTCAGCGCGGCTTCGGTCGCGCTGTCCCAGCCCAGGAACCAGCGATCCCCGTCCTGGATGACCGGCCGTTTCATGACGGTCGGCTGCGCCATGATCTGCGCCTCGGGGTCCGAAGCCTTCAGGAAATCATTGAAGCTGCGGTAGGTGGTGGACTGCTGGTTCACCGCCCTTGATCCGAATTCCTGCACGATGCGGTCGACCTCTGCTTGCGTCAGCGGGGTGGCCCGGATGTCGCGGAAGGTGACGTCCTTGCCGGCCTGCTGAAGGGTCTTGAGGGCCTTCTTGCAGGTGTCGCAGGTGGGGATGCCGTAGAGGATCATGCGCTCTCCTTGTCCACGCTGGACGGATTTCGAATATCGTTTGGTTTCAGTCGCTTGCCTGTGGGCGTTTACCGGTTGGTAACATATCCCGGCGGGGGCCGCAAAGGGGCTTAGCCGTGGATCATCCGGGTGATGGTCACCCCGGCCCAGGCGGAAAAGGCGGTGAGGATGCCGCCCCAGGTGGTGTCGGTGACCACCATGGTCCAGTGCCAGTCCTTCATCACGGCCCAGGAGGTGAACTCGTAAGTGCCATAGGCCATGAGGCCGATGATTAGGGCGGGGAGGATGACGGGCGCGCCGGTTTTCAGGGCGGGGAGGGAGACGAGGTACACAAGGCCGCCCACATAGGCGAGGTAGAAAAGGGCGGCGGGGGCGATGCGGATCGGCTCGGCCAGAAGCGGGCCGATGTAGCGGGTGAAGAGGGGCTTCATCACCAGGGTCAGCATGATCGCGTCGAGGATCAGGAAGACGGCGGCGGTGGCGGCGTAGAGGGTGAGGGTCATGGGCGGGCTCCTTTGGCAGGAGGTAGGGCGGGATGGGGCGAGGGGTAGGGGGATTGAATTCACGCAGCAATCCTGCGGTGAAAGCCGTGCGTGCGAGCACGCAACCTACGATCGCTTCTCGGGGTTCAGGCCCAGAGCCTCGGTCAGATCGTTGAAGATGCCATACCGCGCTTCGATTTTCGCAATCTTCTCCGGCGTGTCGGCCCCGCTTGCTTCGATGTCCCGAAACAGACCCTCGCAACCGCCCGGGGTCACAATGGCGAACATCTGGCCCGGTTCTTCGCCGATATTGCGCCAGCCATGCTGCACATGGGGCGGAAGGGTCACGACGGCACCGGGAGTTGCGACGAATTCGTCATCGCCGCAGCGGAAAAGATAGGTGCCACGCACCACGCGGAAGACCTCGGTTTCCCGGGTATGGGTGTGTGGGGCCGGTCCCTGTCCGGGCGGCGTGAAGGTTTCCCACATGCCGAAGGCGCCATTGGTCTCGGCTGCTGTCGCGTGGATGTGGACCTCGGCACCAAAGGGTGTGCGCGCCTTGCGCTCGTGGCCCGGCAGCGACACGACAGCTTTGGTGAAGTCCGCCATGGTGGCCTCGTGGGTTCGGGTAACCCGAGGTTAACCGAAAAGGCACAATCATGCGACCATGTCCGCGTATCTCCGTCCCAGGGTTCCCGGCGCTTGCGTCTTCTTCACGGTCAATCTGGTGGACCGGGGGGCGGATACGCTTGTCCGGCATGTCGAGGTGTTGCGGCAGGCGGTGGCGGTGACAAAAGCGAAGCGGCCGTTCCGGGTTGATGCGTGGGTGGTGTTGCCGGATCATATGCATTGCGTTTGGACGTTGCCGGAGGGGGATGCGGATTATTCAGTGCGGATGGCGGCGATCAAGGCGCAGTTCACGCGCGACGTCCGTAGGTCGGGGTTCACCCCGACTCCCATCCCAAGGAACGGATACGGCGCAAACGGTGGGCGTGTGCGCCATGGTGGGGCGTATGAAGAAAGAGTCGGGGTGAACCCCGACCTACGGGGGGAAGCGCCCATCTGGCAGAAGCGGTTTTGGGAGCATCACATCCGAGATGACCGGGATTTCGAGGTGCATGTGCGGTATTGCTGGACCAACCCGGTGAAGCACGGGTTGGTCGGGCATCCGCGAGAGTGGCCGTTTTCGTCATGGCACCGCGATGCGGGCGGGGCGGTGTGGTAGGTCGGGGCGTGCCCCGCCATCAGGAGTCGGGTAGAGAGTCGGGGTAAACCCCGACCTACACTTGCTAAAAAGCCTTGTCGGTTCTGAGTCCATATCTCACAATGAAGTGGATGAAATCCTTACCAAGAGGCGTCAACTCCACTGAAGAATCTACGCGTAAGAGATTTCTTTGAACAAGAAAGTTTGTGTACTTTTCAAAATCCCAGTCTGAAAGCTCTGAAAATCTGGACTTTACTTCAGAGAAGAATTCCTCTCCATCTGATTTACTAACTTGCCCGCCACGTTCATTGATCTTCTGAAGAAGCAATATCTGACTTCCGAATATATCCGCATAAGCAAGTGCATAGCCTTTTTCTAGTTGTTCTATTGCAAGGGCATTTATCGTGATGTCGAGGACGTCCCCCTTGGGCAATTGTTCTATTGCCGCCCTCAGCACCTTCTCTTGCTCGGCGATTGCTGCCGTTCGTGGTAGAGTAAACTTCGTGCTCGAAAGGGTATTCTCTGGGATAGTGCCGCCTTCCGTCTGAGCAATCTTGCGCTCATCTATGCGGATTTGCGCGCCAAATCCTTCAAATGAAATGCCTCTATCTGCGAAAATGTGAGAAATCAAAGGGCGGAAAATGCGAGCCACCAAGATTAGCGCAAGCGGCCACGATATTGAGGCGATCAATGAGAAGAGATTTTGCCAGAATGGGAGCAGCTCAATAAGAAAATAGTCGAAAAATACCCTCACCCCCAAACCTCCACAAACTCCCGCCACTCGCCCTTCGACATGCCGGAGGCCTCTTGCGTGACCGTCTCTCCAGCCAAGCGACGCTTCAGGACCGCAATCGCCTTGGAGGAGAGCGTCACTCCCCCCATCCGGTAGTCCTCGAAGGCCCCGTAGGCCAGCGGGACCCAGTCCTTCACGGTGGCCGCAATCGCTTCGGCATAGACGCGGATTTCGTATTGGGCGTGGGGGTCGGCCCTCAGACGGAGGAAGTGGAAGAGGTTGTGCAGGTCGACCTTCCAGTACCACTGGGTGTAGATGTTGGCGGGGAGGTTCATGCGGGCAAGCTCTCGCGCGAGGCCCTGCTGGCCGTCCTGGGACAGCATCGCCTCGTAATGGTCATAGGCGCGGTTGGCGTCGCTCTTCAGCAATTCGAGGACGCGGGCGGCTTCCTCGCCGGTCAGGACCTCGCCCCGGCCCTGGTTGTTGACGGTGGACTGGGCGGCGAGCTGGTCGGGGGCGGGGATGTAGAACTCCCGGTCGAGGATCGAGTAGCGGGCGGAGTATTCGTTGACGTTGGCGGTGCGGTGGCGGATCCACTGGCGGGCGACGAAGACGGGGAGTTTGACGTGGAGCTTGATCTCGCACATCTCGAACGGGGTGGAGTGCCAATGGCGCATCAGGTAGCGGATCAGGCCCTCGTCGTTCTGGACGTGCTTGGTGCCCGCCCCATATGACACGCGGGCGGCCTGGACGATGGCGCTGTCGTCGCCCATGTAGTCGATGACGCGGATGAAGCCGTGGTCAAGGACGGGGTGGGCGCGGTAGAGATGCGCCTCCATCCCTTCCGATACGGCGCGAAGGGTGGGGTGGGGGGTGGCCCGGGCGGCCTCGATTTCGGCCAGTTGGTCGGGGGTCAGCGGCATGGGCGGCGTCCTGTGGTTCGAGTCGGGTGTTACTATAGCTTGCGGTTGATCGGTGTGATACCGCTAGATGAATGAAAGATGGAGGCTGAGATGGGCATCAAGTATCTGCACACGATGGTGCGCGTGAAGGATCTGGAGAAGTCGATGGCGTTCTACAGGCTGTTGGGCCTGAAGGAGACGCGGCGGCATGAGAGCGAGCAGGGGCGGTTCACGCTGGTGTTCATGGCGCCTCCCGGGCAGGAGGATTGCCCGGTGGAGCTGACCTACAACTGGGATGGCGATACCGGGCTGCCGTCGGACAGCCGGCACTTCGGGCACCTGGCCTATGAGGTGGACGACATCTATGCGACCTGCGCGCATCTGCAGGCGCATGGGGTGCTGATCAACCGGCCGCCGCGGGATGGGCGGATGGCGTTCGTGCGCAGCCCGGACAATGTGTCGATCGAGTTGTTGCAGAAGGGGGCGGCGAAAGCGCCGGCAGAGCCCTGGGCCAGCATGGCCTCGACCGGGCACTGGTGATGTGTGGCCTGCCGTCTGGGGAGCGGCAGGCCACCGACGCCTCAGTTCGAGGCAGGCTCGGCTGCGGCGTCTGTTGCGGCCGGAGCGGGTGACAGCGAGGCGATGAAGGCGTAGACGTTCTTGGCGTCTTCTTCCTTCGGGAGCTTGAAGCTCATCTTCGACTTGGCGGCCTTGTCGCCGGTCTTGTCCTTCAGGAACTTGGCCGGATCGGCGACGTAAGCGACGAAGTCGGCCTCGTTCCAGGCAAAGCCCGAAGCGCCGAGCGCGACGATGGACTCACCATATTTGAACTCGGGGTAGGTGCCCGCGACGCGGCCGGGCAGGCCGAAGAGGTTCGGGCCGGTCTTGGAGCCCTTGCCAGCCAGGACCTCGCCCGCTTCGTTGGCGACGATGTGGCAGGTCTGGCACTTGGCGAAGACCTTTTCCCCGGCAGCGGCATCGCCGGTGGGCACTTCCTGCGCCAGCGCGGGGCCGGCGAGAAGGGCAAGGATTGCGGTGAGTTTCAGCTTCATGGGTGTCCTCCCGATGTTGGCGGCCATACGAGATGATCCGCCCTGATGAAAAGGCAAGGGGCTATCGCACACATCGGCGCGATTTGGTCAGGCCACGGCGTGGGCGATGGCGCAGCGGCTCCAAAGGGAGGAGAGGGCGGTGATGAGATGGGCGATGTCCTCGGCCGAGTGGAGCGGGCCGGGGGTGATGCGGAGCCGTTCGGTGCCCTTCGGCACGGTCGGGTAGTTGATCGGCTGGACGTAGATGCCCCAGTCGGCCATCAGCATGTCCGAGATCATCCGGCACTTCACCGGGTCGCCGATCATCACCGGGATGATGTGGCTTTCGTTCGGCATGTGCGGGATGCCGTGGGCGTCAAGTTGGGCGCGGACGCGGGCCACATTGGCCTTCTGGCGTGCGCGTTCTTCGGTCGAGGCCTTGAGGTGGCGGATCGAGGAGGCTGCGGCCGCGGCGCAGGCGGGCGGCAGGGCGGTGGTGAAGATGAAGCCGCTGGCGAAGCTACGGACGAAGTCGATCAGCTCGGCCTTGGCGGTGATGTAGCCGCCGACGACGCCGAAGGCTTTGCCGAGGGTGCCCTCGATCACGTCGATCCGATGGGCGAGGCCGCGCTCTTCCGACACGCCACCGCCGCGGGGGCCGTACATGCCGACGGCGTGGACCTCGTCGATGTAGGACAGCGCGCCGTGGGCTTCGCAGACCTCGACGATTTCGCGGATCGGGGCGATGTCGCCGTCCATTGAGTAGACGGATTCGAAGGCCACGATCTTCGGACGGTCGCCGACGGCGTGCAGCTTGCGGTCAAGGTCGCGCCAGTCGTTGTGCTTCCACAACACCTTGTCGGCGCGGGAATGGCGGATGCCTTCGATCATCGAGGCGTGGTTCTTTTCGTCCGACAGGATCACAGCGTTCGGGATCTGTGATCCGAGAGTGGAAAGTGCGGCCCAGTTCGAGACGTAGCCGCTGGTGAACAGCAAAGCGCCTTCCTTGCCGTGCAGGTCGGCCAGTTCGCGTTCCAGCATGACATGATGGTGGTTGGTACCCGAGATGTTACGGGTGCCGCCTGCGCCGGTGCCACAGGTCTGCACGGCGTCCACCATCGCGGCGACAACCTCGGGGTGTTGACCCATGCCGAGGTAGTCGTTCGAGCACCAGATCGTCACCTCTTCCTTGGTCCCGTCAGCGCGGTGGCGTTCGGCCTTGGGGAAGCTGCCGCAGCGTTTCTCCAGATCCGCGAAGACGCGGTAGTTGCCCTCGGACTTGAGGGCGGTGAGGCGGTCCTGGAAGTAGGTGGCGAAGTCCATGGCGTGCTTCCTGTCAGGTGTCTTGTTTGGAGGATTGGGCAGTGGGGGCTTCGGGAAGCATCCAGTGCCAGAGTTTATGGTCAGGGACCGGCACGACCATGAAGAGGTGCTCGATCAGGGCGAGGGCGGTGAGAACGGCGAGCAGGAGGTAGCCGATGAAGCTGGCATCCTCGGCCGAATTGGCGGCCTGGGCGGCCCACCAGCCGGTGGCGAGCGCGAGGGCGGCAATGGAGAGGGGCAGAAGGGCCGTGGCGCGCGCCCTGCGGAAGTGGCTCGCGATATGGGCCAGCGGGCGGGGGAGGAATTCGGTATTGATGCGCGGGGCGCCGAGGAAAAGGTTCAGCTTGGCCGAGACGCGGGCGAAGAAGAGCGTGGCGAAGGTCAGAGCCGCGAAGGGGTTCGGGGCATTCAGCGTGAGATGGGTAATGGCGAGCAGGCCCGCGATCAACGCGAATTCGTGCCAGAGGATCGACCCCACGGCGCGCCAGATGCGTTCGGGCAACCGCGCGTCTGGCGGGCAGGGTTCACGGTGCGGGCCGGTGACGATGCCCGACAGGAAGGCAAGCTCGATCCAGCCCCAGAAGGCCAGAGCAGAGAGGAAGCCGGTATAGACCGAGCCCACAGTCAGGTGGCTGACCGAGGTATGCGCGCCGATGGCACCGCCGACGAGGAGCGGCAGCCCGAGGAGGACGGACCAGAGGTGGTCATCCGGTCCGCCCAGATCGGCCTTGCGGACGCGCCAGAGGATCAGCCCCGTGGAGGCCCACCAGAGGAAGATGGCCGAGAGGGCGATGATCCATGGATTAGTCATGTGCGGCACCCCCGAAGGGATGCCGCACAGGATGCCGGGACGCGCCCATCCCGCATCCTACCTGCCGCCGAAGCGACGGTATGATGGTGTGCGGTCAATACGACGGCTCCAGCCGCACCGAGAGGGGCGGAGTGCTGCGTTTGACCGGAATCAGATACATCCGCGCGAAGGCCGTCATTGCGCGGGCCGAGGCTGTGGCATGCTGCAGGCGGCCCATCAGGCCCCCCTTCCGCTTTCCGCGTTCCATGTCGAGCATCGCGGCGTTCATCCGGTTCAGCGACGGAATCCAGGCCGGGTGGTCGATGTCGATCTCCATCGGGAAGACCTGTTTCGCGATGGTCGAGGTCTTGCGGAACACCTCCTGGTCGTACCAGTCGATGTCGACGCCGAGGGCGTTGTGGAAGTCCTTGCGGGCGTGGTCGCGGACCCACATCGTCGAATAGACGGCGACGAGGAAGAACTTGATCCAGAGCTTGTTGTTCCAGCTTTGGGTCAGCTTCGGGTCGGTCCGCATGAGGAGCGCGAAGGCCTCGCCGTGGCTGAACTCGTCGTTGCACCATTCGCGGAACCACTTGAAGATCGGGTGAAAGCGGTGTTCGGGGTGCGCCTCGAGGTGCCGGAAGATCGTGATGTAGCGGGCGTAGCCGATCTTTTCCGACAGGTAGGTGGCGTAGTAGATGAACTTCGGCCGGAAGTAGGTGTACTTCTTGGCCTTGGTCAGGAAGCCGAGGTTCACGGCAACGCCAGCCTCGCGGAGCGCGTCGTTGATGAAGCCGGCGTGGCGGGCTTCATCGCGGGCCATGTAGTTGAACAGCTCGCAGATGTCGGCGTTTGTGCCGCGGCGCTTCATCTCTTTGTACAGCACGCAGCCGGAGAATTCGGCGGTGCAGGAGGAGACCAGGAAGTCGATGAACTCGGCGCGGAGGGCGGGGTCCATGCCTTCCCAGTCGACGTCATCCCAGGCTTCGGTCTTCTTGAAATGGCCCTTGTTCGGGTCGGACTTCATCTGAGCGAGAAGCGCGTCCCATTCCTTGCGGACGGGGGTCACGTCGATCTTGTCCATTTCGTCGAAGTCGGTGGTGTAGAAGCGCGGGTTCAGAAGCGTGGTTTCCGTGGCCATCGCGGTGGTGTCGAATTTGCCCGCGAGTTCGGAGTGGAGTTCGCCATGCGTGGTGTCGTGGGTCACGTCTTTCATGCCAGCAACTCCTCTGAGAACGAGAATTCGCACAGTTCCATGAAGCCAAGGTCGCCCGTGGCGCGGGTCCACCAGCGCTCGATCGGGGTGGCGCGGGTGATGGTGGCGTTGCGGCGTTCGACGATGACTTCGCCGTAGGCGGCCATGATCGGCGCGCCGTGGACGAGGACTTCGTCGCCGGGATGCACGACCGCGCCGTTGTCAAAGCGGACGTGGGCGTGCAGGCTTTCGAAGCGGTGGCTGACTTCGACCGTGCAGGGCACGGTTTCCTTCGCTTTGGTGAAGATACCCATGATTTCGTTCCCTTATTGTTGATCGAGGAGCCGCTCTACGGCAGCTTTGTTGTCGTTCCCGAAGGCGTAGAGTTCGATCGACGCCCCCGAGGCAGGGTCTTCGGCCACGAGGCGGCCGTTGTCATACTGGACGATCTTGATGGGCGGATTGCCCTGGACGCGCGCGACAGTGCGGGCGCGCTGGATGGCGTTCTGGATCACGGTGACAAAGCCGCCGTGGTCCATCTCGGCGATGAGGGTGCCGTCGGCCGCATAGACGGTGACGGCCTGGGCCGACCGGCCCTCCAGGATGAGTTCGCGCTCGGCCACGACCTTGCCCGGGGCCGGAGTGCCGGTCGGGGGGCGGTCGGTGAGGACGGCGAAGCTGGTGATCGCAAGCGCCGAGAGGGCGAGCGCGAGCATCGCCCAGAGGAGCGTCCGCGGGATCATCTCGCGTTCAGGGCTGGGGCGGTCGGCGAGGGCCTTGAGGTAGGACATGGCCGTCACTCCGCCGGGACGGCCGCGGGGGCCGTGAAGGTGACGACGGGTTCGTTCACGCGGGTCTGGGCGGCGTCCGACAGGATCCGGGCGACCTGGGCGGCATCGGGGATGCAGCGGAAGGCGGGCTGGACCTTCTTCGCAAAGCCGGGCCGCAGATGCGGCCAGAGCGCGAGGTAGGAGATGTGCTGGCCGTCCACCAGTTCCAGCGCAATCGTGCCGGTGCCGGTCATCGGGCGGGTGGACAGCGTGGCGGCGGCGATCTTGGTGAAGGGCACGGTCCAGGTGACCTGGAGCGCGGCCCCGATGCGCAGGATCACCCGGTTCGTGGTGATCGAGTAGATCGCGGCGCGCGCCACGGTGCGGGCGAGAAGCCGGATCAGCGCATAGGCGGCAAGGGCAATCACGACGTAGGGGATGAAGACCGCCACGGACTGGCCGAAGCCGCCCGCCGAAAAGGCCACGGAGGCCCGCCAGACGGCGAGGACCAGAAGGTAGCCGAAGACCCAGTTCGCCTTGAACGCTTCACGCGCGAGAGCGGCGGGATCGGGGGAGCCTTGCCAGAGCAGGTCTTCTCCGGGGGGCAGGGGTTTCGGGAGGCCGGGTTGCGGTTCGAAGTCGAAGTCTTTGTCATGGTCTGACATGGCAGACCCTTTCGTCGTTCAGGGTAAGACGAAGCGGCGCGGGCGCACGCCGCTTCCCTTATGCGTCAGAACCCGCGCTTGCGGCCCTTGGCGTACATCCAGCCAGAGGCGACATAGGCGGAGATCTTTTCTTCTTCGAGCTTGGTCACGCTCGTCAGGCTTTTCGTCGCGGGGATCGCGTCGAAGAGGTCCGAGGTCAGGGCGTTGATCCGGACGCGGTCAGCCCAGATCTTGCACATGGTCATCGGGACAAGCCGCGACGAGCCGGAGTTCAGGTCGATTTCAAGGTAACGGACCAGCTGTTCCGGCACGTCGACCCACATCTCCTTGATGCGGCCGACGACTTCCAGGTCCCCGGCCTGCACCGGCAGACCGCGCGGGTCGCGACCGGCGCTGACTTCCATGCCTGCGATCTTGGCCATCGGCTGGATCTTGGCATGGCCGTGGGCGTCGACCTCGGGCTCATCCCGACGCGGGACCCAGGAGGCGGGACCGACGCCGTCAAGCATCGGGTTGCCGGTGGGCACCAGCGGGAAGCCTTCCGATCCGGACGGCACCAGCGCGAGGTCGGTGCGGCGATGCGCGGCCTCGTTCTCGGCCGAGGGCACGGTAACGGTTCCCTTGCCCATCGGCAGGAGGAAGGTCTTGGGCTTCGGCAGCGGATAGATCGCCTGGTTCGAGGCCTGCGAGCCGTCCTCGTTCTCGAAGGGGAAGCCTTCGCGCATGTTCTCGGTCTGGAGATAGTAGATCAGCAGCGCGAAGAAGCCCCAGAAGAGCCAGATCGAGAGCGACGCGAGGTCGAAGTTTCCGAAGAAAGTGACACCAACCATTCAGAGGTCCTCCGTTGTCAGGTTGGGAATTCGGTCAGCCGCAAGCCTGGCTGGCCTTGGTCCGGTTTGGATTTGGGAACGCCGATCCGGACCAGGGGGCCAAGTGCGGCGAGAGTGAGGAAGAGAAGTGCGATTTCAACGTGGTATACCACGGTGTAACCCAAGCTGATGTCGTGCAGCGGGCCAAGGAGCCCGGCATCGACGATGTGGCCGACGAGGTCACGGATCGTGCCCCCGGCAAGGATGGCAAGGCCCGCGGCCGTGGCCTGGGCCGAGCCCCAGGCGCCAAGGATCAGGCCTGCGCCAAGCGTGCCCTGGGTGCGGGCCATGGCGGCGTTGAGGGTCGAGAGGCCGAAGATGCCGTTTCCGAGGCCGATGGCGAAGGCGCCCATGTAGAACAGGGGCCAACTGGCCAAGGGGCTGGCGAAGATCACGGCCGAGAAGGCAGCGACGCCGATCAGAAGGCCGGTGGCTGCCTGCCGGTACGGGTCGGCCCCGAGGCCAAGGCGGCGGGTGGCCCAGAGAAAGCCTGCCAGAGCCCCAAGCGCCCAGAGCGCGGTTAGGACCGTGGTGGCCGACACGGAGAGGCCAAGCACCTGGCCGCCATAGGGTTCCAGAAGCACGTCCTGCATGTTGAAGGCCAGCGTGCCGAGGAAGACGACCACGAGGAGGCGACGGGCACCGTCCTGTTGCATCAGTTCCTTCCAGGCGCCGGAAAACGAGGGGCGGGGGGCCTCACGTTCGGCCTTGGACATCGGGCGGACGCGCTCCTGCTTCCAGAAGGCGATGATGTTCAGGATCAGGGTGGCCGCGCCGCAGCCCTGCACCACCTGCACCAGCCAGATCGGGTCGTAGTTGCGCAGAAGGAAGCCCACGATCAGGGCCGAGATGCCCATGCCGACGAGGTAGAGGATGTAGAGCATGGCGACGACGCGCGGGCGGGTTTCTTCGGTTGCGCGGTCGGCGGCGAGGGCGAGGCCTGCGGTCTGCACCATGTGCATGCCAAGGCCCGCCATCAGGAAGGCAAGCGCCGCAAGGACTTCACCGGCCCAGGCGGGGCCTTTGTATTGGTCGCCCGAGAGGACGATGAGCGCGAAGGGCATGACAGCGAGGCCGCCCATCTGCCAGAGCGAGCCGAACCAGAGATAGGGGATGCGCTTCCAGCCGAGGGCGGAGCGGTAGGTGTCGGAGCGGTGGCCGAGGAGCGCCCGGAACGGGGCGACAAGGACCGGGATCGAGATCATCAGGGCGACGATCATCGCGGGGACCGACAGTTCGACGATCATCACGCGGTTGAGTGTGCCAAGGAGCAGGACCTGCGCCATGCCGACGGAGACCTGGAAGAGCGCGAGCCGCCAGAGCTGGCCCATGGGCAGGTCGGCCGAGGCCGCGTCGGCGAAGGGCATCCAGCTTGCACCCAGTTTGGCGACGTCTTTGCGGCGGAGGATCATGATTGATGCTCCAGACATTCCGAGATGTAGAAGCCCGAGGTGACGCGGTCGATCCTGGTCAGCCGGCCGGGGCAGTGTTTGGCCAGCCGCGCGGCGTCGTGCGGGACCATGGTGGGCGAGCGGTCGGAGCGCGGGAAGAGTTTGCCCGCGTGCCACATCGCCATGAGGAGGGTGGTGCGCGGGGCGACGGTGAAGACGATGGCCTGGGCGGTGCGTTGCGACAGGTTGCCGATGACGCGGCCGATGTCGGCGTCGCGGTAGTAGATCAGGCTGTCCATCGCCAGGGTGAAGTCGAAGCGGCCCAAAGCGGGGTCGGACATGTCGCCTGCGTGGAAGTCGACTTGATCCGTCAGGGCGGGGTGCAGGCGGCGCTTGGCGATGTCTATGAGCTGGGGCGAGATGTCGACGGCGGTGACCTGTGCGCCGCGCTGGGCAAGCTCGGTGGCCATCGCGCCGGTCCCGCAGCCAGCGTCAAGGACCCGCGCGCCGCGCAGGTCTTCGGGCAGGCGCGACAGCATCAGGGCACGCATCCGGTCCCGGCCCTTGCGGACGGTTTCGCGGATGCGGCTCACCTTCTCATGCGAAGTCAGCCGCTCCCACGTCTGGGTCGCGGTGCGGTCGAAGTAGGTTTCGACCCGGTCGCGGGTTTCGCCGTAGGCAGGCATCAATCAAATCCCAGAAGTTCGAAGATTTCGCGGTCAGGGAGCGGTTCGGGCGAGGAGCCTTCGCCGTTGACGGACTTCCAGAGCGTGTCGGCCAGGCGCAGGTATTCGGCGCGGGCGGTGACAATGTCCTGCTCGTCATCCATCTCGAAGAGGGTCTTCTTTTTCAGGCGCGAGCGGCGGATGGCGTCGATGTCGGGCATATGGGCAAGGCGGTTGAAGCCGACGCGGGCGCAGTAGCGGTCGATCTCATCCGTCTCGCGGGAGCGGTTGGCGACGCAGCCGGCAAGGCGGACCTTGTAGTTGCCGGACTTGGCCTGCACGGCGGCGATGATGCGGTTCATCGCGTAGATCGAGTCGAAGTCATTGGCGGTGACGATGACGGCGCGGTCGGCGTGCTGCAGTGGGGCCGCGAAGCCGCCGCAGACCACGTCGCCGAGGACGTCGAAGATCACGACGTCGGTGTCCTCAAGCAGGTGGTGCTGTTTCAACAGCTTGACGGTCTGGCCGACGACATAGCCGCCGCAGCCTGTTCCCGCTGGCGGCCCGCCAGCCTCGACGCATTTCACGCCGTTGAAGCCGGTGGCGACGTAATCCTCGGGGCGGAGTTCTTCGGAGTGGAAGTCGACCTCCTTGAGGATGTCGATCACGGTGGGTTGCAGGCGGCCCGTGAGGGTGAAGGTCGAGTCATGCTTCGGGTCGCAGCCGATTTGCAGGACGCGCTTGCCCATCATCGAGAAGGCGGCGGAGAGGTTCGACGAGGTGGTGGATTTGCCGATCCCGCCCTTGCCGTAGACCGAGAAGACCTTCGCGCCTTCGATCTTGACGGCGGGGTCGAGTGCGACCTGGACGGAGCCTTCGCCGTCAAGGCCGCGGAGATTCGGAATTTCGTCGCGCGGGCTCATGTCGTGGCCCCTTTCATGTGAGGTGTCATTCGGCGGCGATCCCTTCCAGGCGATCCTCAAGTTCGTCGGCGGCGTTTTGCAGCGCGGCGAGGGTGGCGGGATCGGGTGTCCAATAGGCGCGGTCCGAGGCTTCCAGCAGGCGCTGAGCCATGCGGGAGGAGGCTTCGGGGTTGAGGGCGGCGAGGCGGCGACGCATGGCTTCGTCGGTGACGAAGGTTTCGGTCAGGCGCTGGTAGACCCAGGGTTCGACGGTGCCGGTGGTGGCGGACCAGCCGAAGGTGTTCGAGACATGCGCCTCGATCTGGCGGACGCCTTCGGCCCCGTGGCGGAGGAGGCCTTCGTAGAACTTCGGGTTCAGGCTGCGCGAGCGGGTTTCGAGGGCGATCTGGTCGGAGAGCGTGCGGACAGTGCCGCCGCCGCGCGTCTGGTCGCCGATGTAGACCGGGGTGTCCTGGCCGCCGCGCGCGCGTTTCACGGCGCGGGCGATGCCTCCCAGCGTGTCGAAGTAGTGGTCTACCGAGGTCACGCCCAGTTCCACGGATTCGAGGTTCTGGTAGGCGAGGTCGACGTCCTTGAGCGCCTTCTGCAGCAGTGCCGGGTTGCCGGCGGCCTTGCCGGTGACGCCATAAGCGAAGCTTTTGCGGTTCTGGTAGGCGTCGGCGAGTTCATCCTCATCCCCGAAGGCGGATGAGCCGACAAGGACATTGACGTTCGAGCCATAAGCCCCTTCGGCGTTGGAAAAGACGCGGAGGGCGGCGGTTTCCATGTTGCAGCCCATCTCCGCCGCGTAGCGCAGGGCGTGGGCGCGGATGAAGTTCAGCGCCTCGGGTTCATCTGCGGTGGCGGCCTTGAAGGCGGCTTCGGCGAGCATCCGGGTTTGCAGGGGCAGGAGGTCGCGGAAGATGCCGGAGAGGGTCATCACCACGTCGATCCTTGGCCGCCCCAGTTCCGCAAGGGGGATGAGGTCGGCTCCGGCGAGGCGGCCGAAGCTGTCGAAGCGGGGTTTGGCGCCGATCAGGGCGAGGGCCTGGGCGATGGGGCCGCCGTCGGACTTGATGTTGTCGGAGCCCCAAAGGACCAGCGCCACGGTGCGCGGCAGGGTCGGGTGAGTGGCGAGGAGGCGGTCGGCCTGGGCCTTGCCATCGGCCAGCGCGAAGGCGGTAGGCATCCGGAAGGGGTCGAAGGCGTGGATATTGCGGCCTGTGGGCAGGATCTGGGGCGAGCGGATCAGGTCGCCACCCGGGACGGGGGAGATGTAACGGCCCGAGAGGGCGCGGAGAAGGGCGGGGATTTCAGTTGATTGCTGGAGGTGTTCGGAGGCTTTCGCCCGGGCCTCGGCATCGTCGGGCATCAGCGCCAGGTACTCGGCGCGCTGGGCGTCGGTCATGGGCCGCCCAAGGACGTGGAGGCCATCGGTGATGAGGGCGCCTTCCGTCTCCAGGAGCTTCAGCCAAAGCGCGTCGGGGTTGGACGGGTCCATATCCACGGCGCGGGCCTGTTCGGCGATCAGGAGCGCGAGGTCCTCGCGGTCCGGTGCGTCGGGGGACAGGGCGCGGAAGCGGGTGAGGCTGTCCTTGAGGTCGACGAGGCCCTTGTAGAGGCCGGATTGCGCCAGGGGCGGGGTCAGGTGGGTGACGGTGACGGCGTTCGACCGGCGCTTGGCCAGGGTCGCCTCGGACGGGTTGTTCGCGGCGTAGAGGTAGACGTTCGGCAGGTTGCCGATCAGGCGGTCGGGCCAGCATTTGCCGGACAGGCCGGCCTGCTTGCCGGGCATGAATTCCAGCGCCCCGTGCATGCCGAAGTGGAGGAGGACATCGGCACCGAAATCCTTTTTCATCCAGTCGTAGAAGGCGGTGAAGGCGTGGGTCGGGGCGAAGCCCTTCTCGAACAGAAGGCGCATCGGGTCGCCTTCGTAGCCGAAAACGGGCTGGATGCCGACGAAGATGTTGCCGAACTGGTGGCCGAGGACGAAGACGTCGGCTCCGTTGGATTGCGCACGGCCGGGGGCGGGGCCCCAGACCTTTTCGGTCTCGCCAAGCCAGCGGGAACGGCGGACGAGTTCCGAGGCGGGGATGCGGGCGGCGACGTTGGCGGGCTGGCCGAAGGCGGCGGAGTTGCCTTTGAGGACCAGGTCGCGGAGGGCCTCGACCGAGGTGGGGGGCGTGACGTCGTAGCCCCCGGCCTTCATCGCATGAAGGGTGTTCAGGAGGCTTTCGAAGACGCCAAGGTAGGCAGCGGTGCCGACGGCCCCGGCGTTCGGCGGGAAGCCGTAAAGGACGATGGCGACCTTGCGTTTTGCGGTTTCCGAGCGGCGGAGCGTGGCGAGGCGGAAGACCTTCTCGGCCAAGGTCTCGATGCGTTCGGAGCAGGGGGCCATGACGCGGGAGGTGACGTCCGTGGGCGCGGGGCAGTTCTTGGCGCAGCCGGTGCAGCCGCCCGCGTCGTGGCGGCCGGCGAAGACGGTGGGGTTGGTCGCGCCGTCGATCTCTGGCAGCGCGATGAGCATGGTGGTCTCAACGGGCCCAAGGCCGCCGTCGGTGGCGGCCCACTGGCCGAGCGTCTGGAATTCAAGCGGGTGCGCGGCGATGTAGGGCGCGTCGAGGGCAGCGAGCGCGGCGATGGCGGCGGGACTGTCGTTGTAGGCGGGGCCGCCGACGAGGGAGAAGCCGGTGAGGGAGACGAGGGCGTCGATCCTGCCGCCGGTCATGAAGGCGTCGATGGCGGGGCGGCCGTCGAGGCCGGAGGCGAAGGCGGGGACGCAGGCGATGCCGCGGGCCTCGAACGCCCGGATGACGGCATCGTAGTGCGCGGTGTCGGAGGCGAGGATGTAGGAGCGCAGCATCAGAAGGCCGACGGTGGCGGTCATGCCGTCGGGTTTCGGCAGGAGCGCGGGGTCGGTGAAGACGCGGGCGGGAACGTCGGGGTGGTAGAGGCCGACATCGGGGTAATCGACGGGGGCGGCGGCCTTGACCTTGTTCCAGTCGCGGTTCGGGGCGTAGCGGCTGACGAGGTAGCGGACCATGCTTTCGATGTTGTCGTCGGACCCACCGAGCCAGTACTGCATCGACAGGAACCAGGCACGCATGTCCTGGGCCTTTCCGGGGATGAAGCGCAGGATCTTCGGCAGGCGGCGGAGCATCGCCATCTGCTTTTCGCCCGAGGAGCCGGAGGGGGATTTGCTGCCCCGGAGCTTTTTCAGGAAGGCCATGGCTCCCGAAGCAGGGAGCGACATGTCGAGGTCGCCCATTTTCGTGAGTTTCACGATCTGCGGGTCGGAGATGATGCCGACGCAGGCGTCCAGCTGGTCGCGGCGGGCCTGCATGTCGGGCAGGATCTGGGTCAGGTGCTCTTCGAGGAAGATCAGGTTGGCGACGATGATGTTGGCACGGGCGACATCAGCCTTGGCGCGGGCGAGGGACGCGGGGTTCTCGGCCCATTCGGCGGCGGCGTGGACGGAGATGGTCAGGCCGGGGAAGTCTTTGGTCAGGCGCGCGGCGACGCGCTGGGCGGGGCCTGCGGCATGGGCGTCGAGGGTGACGATGACAAAATGGTAGAGGTCCACCGGGGCGGTTTGCTTCAGGTCCGGCGATGTGTAGCGGTCATCGCGCATAATGGGCCTTGGCCTCGTAGAGGGTCTCGATGCTGATCTGGGTGACGCCTTTTTCGGCGGCGTATTTCTCGGTGTTGCGGCGGGCCTTGGCGCGGACGAAGAAGGGGATCTTCTTGAGTTCGCGTTCCGCGTCCGGGAGCCACTGGAGGGCGTCGGCGAGGGCCTGTGCGGCCTCGATCATTTGCGTCGCGGCGTTGGCGGTGGGTTCAAGGATCGGTGCGGGCGCCGGGGTGGCCTTGCCGCCGTGGTGGCTGGGACCAGCGGCGTCGTGGAACTCGAAATCCTCGCGGAACATGGTGAGGAGGTGCTCTTCGAGGCCCATCACCAGCGGGTGAATCCAGGTGTCGAAGAGGACGTTCGCGCCCTCAAAACCCATCTGCGGGGAGTAGCTGGCGGGGAAGTCCTGGACGTGGACGGGGGCCGAGATCACGGCGCAGGCGATGCCGAGGCGCTTGGCGATGTGACGCTCCATCTGCGTGCCGAGGATAAGTTCCGGGGCGGCGGCGATGATGGCCGCTTCGACGTCGAGGTAGTCGTCGGAGATGAGGGCTTCGAGGCCGTATTCTTTCGCGGCGGCGCGCATGGGGCGGGCGAATTCGCGGTTGTAGCAGCCGAGGCCGACGACTTCGAAGCCGATCTCGTCGCGGGCGACGCGGGCGGCGGCCATCGCGTGGGTGGCGTCGCCGAAGATGAAGACGCGCTTGTTGGTGAGGTAGGTGCTATCGACCGAGGCCGACCACCAGGGCTGGCGAAGGTCCTTTTCGTCGACCTTGGCGCTGACACCGGCCAGGGCGGCAACTTCGGCGATGAACTCACGGGTCGCTTGCGCGCCGATGGGGGTGGTTTTTGTCCAGGGCTGAGCGTGGGTCTTTTCCAGCCAGCGGGCCGCGCCTTCGCCGGTTTCGGGGTAGAGCAGGACGTTGAAATGGGCGGCGGGGAGGCGCTTCAGGTCATCTGGGCTGGCGTCGAGCGGGGCGGCCACGTTCACGGCGATGCCCATCGAGGTCAGCAGGCGGGTGATCTCGGTCACGTCGTCGCGGTGGCGGAAGCCTAGCGCAGTCGCGCCGAGGATATTGCAGGAGACTTCTGCGGTGCGCTCTTGCGGCTGCGCCAGGGCGCGGACCAGGGCGTGGAAGGTCTCGTCCGCGCCGAAGTTTTCCTTGCGGGAGTAGCTTGGCAGGTCCAGCGGGACCACGGGGCAGGGAAGGCCCAGGGTCGAGGCGAGGCCGCCGGGGTCGTCCTGGATCAGTTCGGCGGTGCAGGAGGCGCCGACGATCATCGCTTGCGGCTTGAAACGGTCATAGGCGCCTTGCGCGGCGCGCTTGAAGAGGTTGGCGGTATCGCCGCCAAGGTCGGAGGCCTGGAAGGTGGTGAAGGTGACCGGCGGGCGGTGGTTGCGCCGTTCGATCATCGTGAAGAGAAGGTCGGCGTAGGTGTCGCCCTGGGGGGCGTGCAGAACGTAGTGGACGTCTTTCATGCCGGTGGCGACGCGCATCGCGCCGACGTGCGGGGGGCCTTCGTAGGTCCAGAGAGTGAGTTTCATGCCTGACCTCCTGCCAGCATCGCGCGGCGGCGGAGGGGGCGGGAGAAGAGGCCGGCAAGGTCGCCTGCCTGTTCGTAGAAGTGAACGGGGGTGAAGACGAGCTCGATGGCCCATTTGGTGGCGTAACCGGCGGCTTCCAAGGGGTTGGCAAGGCCAAGGCCGCAGACGGTGAGGTCGGGCTTCAGGGCGGCGTGGCGGTCAAGCTGCAGGTCGACGTCCTGGCCTTCGGAAAGGACGGTCTGCGGCAGGAGGGCGAGTTCGGGTTCCATCAGGCCGCGGTGGAGGTAGGGGGTGCCGACCTCGACCGGGAGCATGCCGCATTCGCGGGCGAGGAAGCGGGCGAGGGGGATTTCTAGCTGGCTGTCGGGGAACATGAACAGCGTCTTGTTGCGCAGGGTTTCCGCATGGGCCGCGACGGCCTTGCGGGCGCGGGCGCGGGGGGCGGCGGTGACTGCGTCGAAGGTTTCCAGCATCACGCCCTGGGTCTTGGCAGCGGCGCGGAGCCAGTCGGTCGTGCCTTCTTCGCCGAAGGGGAAGGGGGCGACGATACGCTCGCCGCCGCGACGCTCCACCGCGTGGGCGGTGTCGGCCAGGAAAGGCTGGGTCAGGATGAAGCGGGTGTTCGGACCGACCCTGGGCGCATTGGCGGCGCGGCGGGAAGGCAGGAAGCTGACGTTCTTGATGCCCATCTGGGTCAGGAGCGACAGGCACTGGTCTTCGACCACGTCGGGCAGCGCGCCGACGACGAGAAGGTTTGCCTCGGTGGTTTCCTCCAGGCTGGGGACCATTGCTGCAAGGCAGGCGTCCTCGCCTTGGGTGAAGGTCGTCTCAATCCCCGAGCCGGAGTAGTTGTAGACTCGGACCGCGCCGCCGTGGCGGGCGTTCAGGCGTTCGGCAGTGCGGGAGAGGTCAAGCTTGATGACTTCGGACGGGCAGGAGCCGACGAGGAAGAGCTGGCGGATGTCGGGGCGGCGGGAGAGGAGGCGTTCGACTTCACGCTCCAGCTCCTGATGCGCGTCGGCAAGGCCGGCGAGGTCCTTCTCTTCGAGAATCGCGGTGCCGAATCGCGGCTCGGCAAAGATCATCACGCCGGCGGCGGATTGCAGGAGATGCGCGCAGGTGCGGGAGCCGACGACGAGGAAGAAGGCGTCCTGCATCTTGCGGTGCAGCCAGATGATCCCGGTCAGGCCGCAAAAGACCTCACGCTGTCCGCGTTCGCGCAGGACAGGCGTGTGCAGGCAGCCGGTGGTGGGGGTGTCGAGGCTCATGCCGGGTGCCCCCTGGGAGTGGCGGTGTCGAGACGGGCGCGGCGGAGCTTCAGGAGGAACTGGGTCGCGTTGACGAAGTAGGTCACATAGGCCGCGAGCGTGATGAGCATCAGCTGCTGCGGTGCGATGGATTGTGTAAGCAAGCCATAGAGATAGACCGTGTGCAGCGCGATCACGACGAAGCTGACCACGTCTTCCCAGAAGAAGGCCGGGGCGAAGAGATACTGGCCGAAAACCACCTTCTCCCAGATCGCGCCGGTGACCATGATCGTGTAGAGAAGCGCGGTCTTGATGAGGATCGAAACGGTCGCCGCAAAGTAACCGTCCCCGGTCAAGAGGTAGCGCAGGACGAGGATGAGGGAGACGGCGCAGACCAGGAACTGGATGGGCGCCAGGATGCCCTGGACCAGGGTCCAGACGGTCGCATCACGACGGGCGCGCTGGCTTGGCGTGTAGAGGGGATCGGACCTGGTATCTGAGGTCGCAGCGGACATTCCATACGCCTCGATGTTGTAGTCGCGTTTACACTCATCGTAGTCAGGCAGCATTGTCTGTCAATGTAGATTTACACATTTCTGCGATCAGGCGGGACTTTTCACCGGGGATGGTGTCGGGAGAAGCCTTTAACGGTTTGCAAATTATATTATTCGTTTTCAGTGCTTTAGATGAAATCCCAGCCACTGCAATGCACGATATGTCAATTTGAGTGGACATAAATGACGGTTTGGAGTGTCATGGTGTCAGCGAGTCGATGGCTTCTATTTGCGCTTTCGCAATGCTAAGTTGCCCCCGGCATCAGCGGGAGAACCCAGGGAGGGTCGCCGATGCGAGACAGTGGGATGCCGGAAACTCGGGATCAGGGGAGCCTGGACTGGTTTGCTGGACTTGTGCAGGAGGCGCTGGGGCGTTTGATTTCTATGCGCGACCAGCAAGGGGTCGAGGTCAGGCAAGAGCATCTGGACTTGTTCATGGAGCTTTTGGCGAACGACAATTCCGTCGATCCGGCGCTGCTGCTGGACGCGATGCTGGCGCGCCACCTTGATCCGGAAATGGTTGCCTGTGGCTATGTCGGTGCGGCAGCGCGGTCGCTGGGCGACAGCTGGGCCGCCGACACGATGAGCTTTGTCGATGTGACGATCCGCAGCGAACGGCTGCAAGGCGTTGTCCGCCGGGTCGACGAGGTGCTGATGGCCTCGGCCCAGCCCACCGGACCTTCGGCCTTGATCCTGGTCGCCGAGGCCGAGCAGCATACGCTTGGCGCCTTCGTTCTGGCGCTGCAGCTGCGGCTGGCCGGGTTCAGCGCTGTGGTCCGGATTGCCCCGGTGGCGGCCGATCTGACGGTTCTGCTGGGTGCCAACCGGTTCGACCTGGCTCTGGTTTCCATCGGCTGCTCGGCCGGGCTGGATTCCGGGATCGGCCTGGTGCGCACGCTGCGGCTTCTGTCGCGGGGCGAAATGCGGATCTATGTTGGCGGCGCGGTTCCCCTGTCGGATGAGAAGCTGCTGTCCGTGACAGGGGCTGATCGTGCCCTGCGCGACGTTTCCGCACTATTGACAGATTTTGGTGCGACGGTCGCTGAGCCCGCGCTTGATCGTCTAGAGAAAAGAGGCGAGAGGGTAGGCTCACGATCGTCTTTGAAAGGGGATCACGGTGACACCTGACAGCCAGACGCAGCCGCTGTCGTCCGTCGATCCTGCTTCGCGGGTCGTTCTGGACCTGCTGAGCGCTGCGGCCGACCTGACCCTTGTCGTTGGGGCCGGTCAGCGGGTCGAGACCGTGATCGTAAACCCGCAGTCGAGCCTTGCCGCGCTGGCGACAGGATGGGAGGGGCAGCCACTTGATGCGCTCTTCGCCCCGGAAAGCTGGTCCAAGCTGAGCCAGCGTCTGACCGCGCCCGATACCTCGCCATCCTTGGAGCTGAACCACGGCGGCCAGGCGCAGTATGAGTTTCCGGTCCGCTATGCCCTGCGCCGCTGGCCGGGGACGGACAAGCTGTTGCTCCTCGGGCGTGACTTGCGGCAGCTGGCTGAGGTGCAGCAGCAGCTGGTGCAGGCGCACCGGGCGATCGGCCGCGACCACGAGGCGCAGCGCGAGCTGGAAACACGCTACCGCGTGCTGATGGAAGAGAACTCCTTCCCGCTGCTGATCATTTCCGAAACCACGGGGCGCATCGTCGACCTGAACAGCTCGGCCGCGCGGCTGCTGGGTGCGGCGCGGAGCGATTTGCTGAACGCCTCCATCGCGCAGGAATTTGACGGTCGGCGCCGGGGGGAACTGCTGGATTCGCTGGCCAAGAACGGCACGAGCGACGGGACGGGCTATCTGGACCTGAACGTCCGGCGCACCGGCCAGCGGGTGAAGATCAATGCCAAGATGTTCCGCGCCTCACGCGACCGGCTGCTTCTGTGCCGGGTGGGCCTGTCGGAAAGCGCACAGTCGCAGGAAAGCGACCGCAGCGTGATGATGCAGAACCTGTTCGAGAAGGGCACCGATGCGATCGTGTTCGTGGACGGCGCCGGGCTGATCAAGGCGGCGAACGAGGCGTTCCTGAACCTGACGGACAGCCACAGCCAGTCGGTGGTGATCGACCGGGCGTTTTCCGACTTCCTGTCGCGGGGCGCGGTGGACCTGAAGGTGCTTCTGGACAACGTCAAGCGGGTGGGTCACCTGCGGCATTACCGGACGCGGCTGAACACGGACTATATGGGCGAGGTTTCGGTCGAGCTGTCTGCGACGCTGTTCCAGGACAAGGGCAAGCAGATCATCGGGATCGTCGCCCGCGACAAGGTTGTGTCGGACAGCATCGTCTGGCCGCCGACCAGCGGGAACGACAACGAGGGCCTGCGCAACGTGATGCGGCTGGTGGGCTATTCGACGCTGAAGGAAATCGTCGACGAGACGACCGAGATCATCGAGAAGATGTGCATCGAGGCGGCCTTGGAGATGTCGGGGAACAACCGGGCGGCGGCGGCAGAGCTTCTGAGCCTGTCGCGGCAGTCGCTCTATGTGAAGCTGCGCAAGTTCGGCATCCTGAACAAGGAAGCCGAGTGATCCTTTCGGACTTGATCTGGGTCAAGTCGCGCTGACGCCAATCTGTCAATCTGGGTTGACACCGCTGCTGACGGCGGGTGCCTTGGCACGGAGGGCTCGCCCATGCGCATCGTCTTCATCCATCCGAACTACCACTCCGGCGGGGCCGAGATTGCGGGCAACTGGCCCCCGGCCTGGGTCGCCTATCTGGCGGGCAGCCTGAAGCGGTCGGGGTTCGACGACATCCATTTCCTGGATGCGATGACTTATCATCTGGGGCCGGATGTGCTGCGGTCAAAGCTGGCGGAGTTGCAGCCGGACATCGTGGGGGTCACCTCGATCACGCCGTCGATCTACGAGGCCGAGGAGGTTCTGCGCATCGCGCAGGAGGTGGTGCCGGGGGCACTGCGGGTGCTGGGGGGCGTGCATGCGACCTTCATGTTCCGGCAGGTGCTGAGTGAGGCGCCTTGGGTCGACGTGATCGTCCGTGGCGAGGGCGAGGAGATCATGGTGGCCTTGGCCGAGGCGGTGCGTGATGGCCGCTGGCCTGCGGATCAGCGCAAGATCAAGGGCTTGGCCTTTGCGGATGGTGGGGAGATCGTGGCGACGCAGGCCGCCAGCACCGTCAAGGACCTGGACGGCATTGATCCCGATTGGTCGATCCTGGACTGGGACAGCTACATTTACATTCCGCTGGGCGTGAAGGTTGCAATCCCCAACATGGCGCGGGGGTGCCCGTTTACCTGTTCATTCTGCTCGCAATGGAAGTTCTGGCGGGACTACCGGGTGCGGGACCCCAAGAAGGTGGCGGACGAGATCGATCGGCTGCTCACGGACCACGGGGTGGGGTTCTTCATCCTGGCGGACGAGGAGCCGACCATCAACAAGAAGAAGTTCGTGGAGTTCTGTCAGGAGCTGATCGACCGGGGCCTGAACAAGCGGGTGAAATGGGGGATCAACACCCGGGTCACCGACATCATGCGCGACAAGGACCTGCTGAAGTTCTACCGCGAGGCGGGGCTGGTGCATGTGTCCCTGGGGACCGAGGCGGCGGCGCAGCTGAAACTGGATCTCTTCAACAAGGAAACGAAGGTCGAGGAGAACAAGGAAGCCATCCGCCTGCTGCGTGAGGCGGACATCTTCACCGAGGCGCAGTTCATCGTGGGCCTCGACAACGAGACGCCGGAGACGCTGGAAGAGACCTACCGCATGGCCTGGGACTGGCAGCCGGACCTGGCGAACTGGTCGATGTACACGCCCTGGCCGTTCACGCCGCTCTTCCAGGAGATCCGCGATCAGGTCGAGGTCTTCGACTATTCGAAATACAATTTCGTCACGCCGATCATGAAGCCCGCGGCGATGACGCGGGGGGCGCTTTTGAAAGGGGTGCTGAAGAACTACCGCCGCTTCTACATGAAGAAGGCGCTGTTCCATTACCCCTGGCGGGGGACGGGGTTCCGGCGGAAGTACCTGCTTGGCTGTCTGAAGGCGTTCCTGAAGGCCGGGGTGCAGCGCAGCTTCTATGACCTTGGAAAGCATGGCTATTTCAAGCCGGTGAAGCGGGACAATCTGGACTTCGGCTTCGACGAGACGCGGACGATCGCCGAGGCGCAGATGGCGGACTGGGAGGCTTCGGCCGACAAGGCCGCGCGGGCGGCCGAGCGGCGCGCGGCGGTGAAGGCGCAGATGAAGGAGCGGGCTGTCGAGCGCGCGGTTCCCGACCTGGGACCGATGGCTTGCGGCGGAGGGCGCGAGCAGATGCAGGAGCCGGCGGAGTAATGGAAGCCGGCCGGATCGGGCCCAACGCGATCCTGCAATTGGTCGATGTGCTGGAGCGGCGGGGGGAGGGGGACCTTCTTTCCGCCGTGCTGGCTGAGGCGGGGGTTCAGCGGCCTTTGCGCGATGCCGGGATGCTGCCCGAAGCCGACTGCGCGGCGGTGCACCAGGCGTTGCGGCGAGAGGCACCCGGGGCCGAGGGTTTGCTGGAGGAGGCAGGGCTGGCGACGGGGGACTACATCCTCGCCCACCGGATTCCAAAGCTGGCGCAGGGGGTTTTGCGAGTGCTGCCGGGAGGATTGGCGGCCCCGATCCTGACTAGGGCGATTGCCCGGCATGCCTGGACTTTTGCGGGGACGGGGGAGTTCCGGGTTGAGGGCTCGCGGCCCCTTGTGGTGTCGGTGGCGCGTAACCCTCTGGTGGCCGGGTGGCGGGCGTTGACCCCGCAGTGCATCTGGCATGTGGCGGTCTTCCGGCGGCTGTATGGGCGGTTGGTCTGGCCTGGGGTGCAGGTGCGTGAGGTCGCCTGTTGCGCCTGTGGCGACCCGGCCTGCCGGTTTGAGGTGTCAGGCTGAAGCTTGCGGCAATGTAATCCTTGCCAGACTCGGATGTGTCAGGTTTAATTGACAGATGAGCGACGCACTCATCCACCCCCCGCACAGCTGGCCGGAACCCCGTGCCATGCTGACGTTGATCAAGCCGATCACCTGGTTCCCGCCGGTCTGGGCTTACCTCTGTGGCGCTGTGTCGTCAGGCGTGCCCCTGGGCGCGAACTGGACGACGGTCCTCTTGGGCATGGTGCTGGCCGGTCCCATCGTCTGCGGGATGAGCCAGGCGGCGAATGACTGGTGCGACCGGCATGTGGACGCAGTGAACGAGCCGCATCGGCCGATCCCTTCGGGGCGGATACCGGGGCGCTGGGGGCTGTGGATTGCGCTGGCGATGACGGTTCTGTCGCTGGCGGTGGGCTGGCTGCTGGGGCCCTGGGGCTTTGGCGCGACGGTCGTGGGTGTGATTGCGGCCTGGGCCTATTCGGCGGAACCTGTGCGGCTGAAGCGGTCGGGCTGGTGGGGGCCGGGGCTGGTGGGCCTTTCGTATGAGGGGCTGCCCTGGTTCACCGGGGCGGCGGTGCTGTTGGGCAGCGCGCCAAGGTTCGAGAACGTGATGATCGCGGGGCTCTACGCCTTTGGCGCGCACGGGATCATGACTTTGAACGATTTCAAGGCTTTGGAGGGCGACCGGCAGCATGGGGTGCGGTCCTTGCCGGTGGTGCTGGGGCCGGAGGTCGCCGCGAAGATCGCCTGCACGGTGATGGGCATGGCGCAGCTGCTGGTGGTGGCGCTTCTGCTGATCTGGGGCAAGCCCTGGCACGCGCTGGCGGTTCTGGCGGTGCTTCTGGCTCAGGTTGCGGCGATGCGGGTGCTGTTCCGCGATCCGAAGGGCAAGGCGCCTTGGTACAACGGGACGGGCGTGGTGCTGTACGTCACCGGCATGATGATTTCCGCCTTTGCGATCAGGGGGTTGGCATGATCTTGTCCTGGGTTCAGATCGTCCGGCTTGGCCTGGTTCAGCTGTGCCTGGGCGCGGTGGTGGTGCTGACGACCTCGACCCTGAACCGGCTGATGGTGGTGGAACTGGCGCTGCCCGCGATGCTGTCGGGCGCGCTGGTGGCGCTGCATTCCTTTGTGCAAATCACCCGGCCAAGCTGGGGCTTCCTGTCGGACGCGCAGGGCAACCGGACGCGGTTCATCATTGGCGGGATGGCGGTTCTGTCCGCGGGGGCGGCTTTGGCGTCGTGGATGGTGGCGCTGGGGATTGCCGGGCATGGGATCGGGCTGGCGGTGTCCGTGCTGGCCTATGTGCTGATCGGGATGGGCGCGGGGGCTTCGGGGACTTCGCTTCTGGCTTTGTTGGCAAGCGGTTGCGCCCCCAGCCGGAGGGCGGCGGCCGCAACGATCACCTGGCTGATGATGATCTTCGGGATTGCGGTGACGAGCGGAGTCATCGGGGCGATGCTGGACCCGTATTCGCCTGAGCGGCTGATGGCGATTGTCGGCGTGGTGACGGTCGGCGCGATGCTGCTGACCGCGGCGGCGATCTGGGGGATCGAGCGGCGGGTGATTCCGGCCCGGATGCCCGACGAGACTCCGCTGCGGCAGGGTTTGGCCGAGGTCTGGGCCGAGAAGCGGACGCGGGTGTTTACCCTGTTCATCTTTCTGTCGATGACGGCCTTCTTCCTGCAGGAGCTGATCCTGGAGCCCTATGCGGGGCTGGTGTTTGCCTATTCTCCCGGTGCGTCGACAAGCCTGTCGGGCGCGCAGCATGGGGGCATGTTCATCGGCATGCTGGCCGTGGGGATCGCCGTGAGCGGCCTGAAGATCGGCAGCTTGCGCGCCTGGGTCGTGGGCGGATGCCTTGGCTCGGCGGTGATGCTGGCGGTCATTGCGGCGCTGGGGCAGGTGCGGGTTGATCTTCTGACGCCTGCGGTCGCGGTCCTGGGCGTCTTCTCGGGCATGTTCGCCATCGCCTCCATCGGGGCGATGATGCAGCTGGCGGGGCAGGGCCGCGCGGGGCGTGAGGGGACGCGGATGGGCGTCTGGGGCGCGTCTCAGGCGATTGCTCAGGGCCTTGGCGGGTTCGCCGGTGCGGCGCTGGTCGATGCGTTGCGGCTGTCGGGGTCGACGGCCAACGCCTTCGGGATCGCCTTCGCGCTGGAAGCGCTGTTGTTCGTAGCCGCCGGGTGGATGGCCTGGCGGATCATTGATGCCGGGCGGCTGCGGTCGCCCCAAGGCCAGCTGGTACCGGGAGAATGAGCATGTATGACGCATTCGTGGTGGGCGGTGGGCCTTCGGGCGCGACGGCGGCGGAGGATCTGGCGCGGGCGGGCTACAAGGTGGCCCTTCTGGACCGGGACGGCCGGATCAAGCCTTGCGGGGGGGCGATCCCTCCGCGGGCGATCAAGGATTTCGACATTCCGGACTATCTGGTGGTGGCCAAGATCAAGACCGCGCGGATGATTTCCCCCACGGGGCGGGCCGTCGATATCCACATCGAGGGCGGCTATGTCGGCATGGTCGACCGCGAGGATTTCGACGAGTTCCTCCGCGACCGCGCGCGGATGGTGGGGGCGGATCGGCTGACCGGAACCTTCCTGCGGGTGGAGCGGGATGCAGCGGGCACCCATGTGGTCTGGCGCGAGAAGGCCTCGGGGCAGGAGCAGCGGTCTTTGACCCGCGTGGTCATTGGGGCCGATGGGGCGAAGTCGGGGGTCGCGCGGGCCGAGGTGCCGGGCGGGGACAGCATCCCTTACGTCATCGCCTACCACGAGATCATCAAGGCCCCGGCAGCGAACAGTGTTTATGACCCGGTGCGGTGTGATGTGATCTATGACGGGCAGATCAGCCCGGATTTCTACGGCTGGGTCTTCCCGCATGGCGACAAGGCTTCGGTCGGCATGGGGACCGAGGATGGCTCGGTGGACCTGAAGAAGGCGACGGCCGACCTCCGGGAGATGGCGGGGCTGACGGGGTGTGAGACGATCCGGCGCGAGGGTGCCCCGATCCCGTTGAAGCCCTTGGACTGTTGGGACAATGGCAAGGACGTGGTGCTGGCCGGGGATGCGGCGGGGGTTGTCGCGCCGTCCTCGGGCGAGGGCATCTATTACGCGATGGCGGGGGGGCGGGCGGCGGCGACGGCGGCTCAGGCGTTCCTTCGCACCGGCAAGGCCAGCGAGTTGAAGTTGGCGCGGAAGATGTTCCTGAAAGAGCATGGGACCGTGTTCAAGGTCTTGCGGTCAATGCAGAACGCGTATTATCGCAGCGACGACCGGCGCGAGCGGTTCGTGAGCCTGTGCCACGACATCGACGTGCAGCGCCTGACCTTCGAGGCCTACATGAACAAGAAGCTTGTCGCGGCGCGCCCCCTGGCCCATCTGAAGATCGGGGTGAAGAACGTGATGCACCTGATGGGAGTCGTCAGTCCAAAATGGTCGTGATGGAGCCGATAGACCTGCCGATCCCGGCCTTCGGGCCGGACGGGGTGCTGCGCCCTGTGGGGAAACTCGCCGTGCATCGGCAGGGTCTGCGGCATCCGGCGGTATCGGTCTTTGTCCTGCGCGGGCGGGAGATCCTGATCCAGCAACGGGCGGCGGGGAAGTATCACACTCCCGGGCTGTGGGCGAATACCTGCTGTACGCATCCCAATTGGGGTGAAACGGCTGCCGACTGTGCGGTGCGGCGGTTGGGGCAGGAATTGGGGATTTCCGGGCTGGCCCTGCGGCATGTGGGGCAGGTGGAGTATCGGGCCGACGTGCCGGGTATCCGCGAAAACCTGATCGAGCACGAGGTGGTCGAGGTTTTCGTGGGCGAGGCTGGCTGGCCGTTGGATCTGGAGCTCGACCCCGACGAGGTTCAGGCGGTGCGGTGGGTGTCGCTGGACGCCTTGCGGGCCGAGATTGCCGTGAAGCCGGAGGCGTTTACTCCGTGGCTGCGGATCTACCTTGAGAAGCACGCAGCGATGATCTTTGCGGCCTCAAGCCTGTCCGAGGCTGTCCAGGATCAGGGCTGAGAGCCCGTCTTCCGTTTCCTCATGTGCAAGGTGGCCGAGCTTCGGCATAAGGTGCAGCTTTGCGCCGGGGATACGCTTGGCCGCGTCGATGGAGACCTGCGCGGGGACGGCGCGGTCGCCTTCGGATGCGATCAGGGTGACTTTCGTTTTGGTCTCGGGGAGGCGGTTCAGCAGGGGTTGCAGCCGCCAGTCGGCCATCATGCCAAGCGCGCCCGTGACGTGGTCGGGGTCACGGACGAGCCTCAGGTATTGGGCGCGGCCCTCCGGGTCCAAGGGGGAGCCGGTGCCGGCAAGGATACGCTCGACCGTGCCGGGGCGGCCGAAGAAGGCGGTGATGGCAGTGGCGGCGAAGGGCAGGGTCGCAAGGCCCTTGGCGATGATCGGGAACAGGAAGGCGGCGGCGCCGTCGAATTCGCCGAGGGCGGCGTTGAGGCCGATCACTTGGGGGACATCGCGGAGTTCGGCCATGCGGAGGCCGATGGCGGCCCCGGCGGAATGGCCGATGATGGCTTGCGGTTGGATTTGGAGGGTGTCGCAGAGGGTCCAGAGGTCTTGCGCCATGGCGTCGAGGCCGAGGCGGCCCTGGAAGCCTTTGGCGGATAGCCCGTGGCCGGGGAGGTCGGGGGTGATGACCCGATAGGTTTCGCTAAGGCCGGGGAGGGTACGGCGGAAGCTGTGGAGGGAGGCTCCGGTGCCGTGGAGGAGGAGGAGTGCGGGGGCGTCCTTCGGGCCGGTGTCGGCGACCCAGAAACGGTGGTGGCCAGACTGGATCAGGCTGGATTGGGCCTTGAAGGGCCAGTCGTTTGGCAGGGCGGCGGGGGTCATGCCTAGGCCAGCGTTGCGGCAATCGCCCGGGCGTCGGCGCGGGGGAGGGGGACGTAGCGGCTGTTCATCAGGGTGGAAAGCTGGGCGAGGGCCGGTTGCGGGCGGTTGGCGACGTCCAGCGTGACGGCGGCAATCCCGGCGGCGCGGATGGCTGTCGCGATCTGTTTGGCGTCGGCTTGCGCCTGGGCGCGGTCGGGTTGGCCGGAAAGGGCAATGTTGGCGCGGCCGTCGGTGAGGAGGGCGAGGCTGGGGGTCATGCCTTGGCGTCTTGCTCTTAGCGCCGTGTCCAAGGCCGTGGCGAGGCCGGAGGCGAGGGGGGTGCCGCCGCCTCCGGGTAGGCCTCTGAGCCGGGACTTGGTGGTGGTCAGGCTGCGGGTGGGGGGGAGGATAAGCTCGGCCTGTTGCCCGCGCAAGACGACGAGGGCGACGTGATCGCGGCGGCTGTAGGCTTGCGCGAGCATCAGTTCGACAGCCCCTTTGGCTTCGCCGAGGCGTGCCATGGCCGAAGAGCCGGAGGCGTCGACGATGAAGATCAGGACGCGGTCGGAGACTTCCTTGAAGTGCTTCAGGCGGAAGTCGGAGCGGTGGACGATCAGCGCGCGGTTTTGCGTGTCGGACTGCTTGCGGAGGACCTGCCAAGGGGCGGCTTGTCGGAGGGTGGCAACGAGGTCGATGCGGGAGCGGCCGTCGGGGCAGCCCGGGCGGGAGGGGAGGGGGCGGCCCCTTCGGTTGCCTGCTTTGGCCGAGCCGGTGCCGGAGGCCCCCCGTGCGGCGCGGTTGGCGCGGTCGGACTGGAGTTTGGCCAAAATGTCGGGGGGGAGGGCGGCTTGGGCGGCCTCGATCAGGAGGTCGGCAAGGGATTGGAGGTCTTGTTCCTCGGGTTGCGAGTCGGGCGTGTCCGGCTGGTCGGGCGGCGGTGGCTCAGGCGGTTGATCGGGCTGTGCCTCGGCTTCCGGCAGGGCGCGGTGGGCGAGGCCGAGTTCGGCGGCCTTGATCAGGTCGTCTTCGGTGACGGTCAGGCGGGCGTCGAGGGCTGCGATGGCGCGGGCGGCGCGGCGGGTGGTGAGGAGGGCTCGGGTAGAGGCGATCCCGAGGCGGGCGGCGAGTTGGGCGAGGGCCTGGGTCAGGTCGTCGGGCAGGGTGACGAAGGGGTAGAGCGCGCGGGCCTTGGCGAGGGTGCGGCGGCCGATAGGTTTGGGGAGGATGCGGGGGCTGCGTTCACCTTCGAGGGTCAAGAAGAGGCCGAGGCGGTCGGTGAGGGCGGAGGGCAGGCCCTCGCCATCCTCGGCGGATTCGTCGAGGGCGATGAGGGCGTGGTGGCCTTTGTCGAGCGCCTGGGCGAGGCGGGCGGTGAGGGACGGGGGGGCGGATTCGGCCATCGGCACGATCAGGAGGGCCGGGTCGGCGAGGAGGCCGGGGCGGTAGACGGGGCGACCGGCGGCGAGGGTGGCGGCGGGGTCGGGGCCTCCCAGCAGCGCGAGGTCGTCGATGCTGGCGGAGAGGCGGCGCTGGGGGCGGTCGAAGGGCGTGGCCGCAAGCGCCGTGGTGGCGATGTCGCGGACGGGACCGGCGCGGGAGCGGAGCCAGAGGCCGCCCAGGCCCACCGGGTCGACGGCGAGGATGCGCAGCGCGAGCGAAAGGCGCGCCCAGGTGTCCATCAGGCGAGGGTTTCGCTGACGGCGCGGGCGACGCGGTCCGACGCCCCGGCTTCGTCCAAGGGATCACGGCGGAGGCGGTGGCCGAGGGACATGGCGGCGATGCGGCGGAGGTGGCCGCGGGTGACTTGCGGGGCGGCTTCGCTGGCGGCAAGGGCGCGGGCGGCGCGGAGGAGGGTGAGCTCGCCCCGTACACCGTCAGAGCCGAGAGTGATGCAGAGGGCGGCGCAGTCTTCGAGGGCCGTGCGGGGGGTCTGGACCTTGGGGAGGGCTGCGCGGGCGGAGAGGATTGTGGCGCGGAGTTTGGCTTCTTCGGGCCCCCAAGTTGAGGCGAAGGCGATGGGGTCGGCCTCATAGGCCTCACGCCGAAGCACCACTTCGACGCGGGTGGCGATGTCGCGGGGGGAGCGGACGTCGACGGAGAGGCCGAAGCGGTCGAGGAGTTGGGGGCGAAGGTCGCCTTCTTCGGGGTTGCCGGAGCCGACGAGGACGAAGCGGGCGGGGTGGCGGATCGACAGACCGTCACGCTCGACCACATTCTCGCCGGATTGGGCGACGTCGAGGAGGAGGTCGACGATGTGGTCCTCCAGCAGGTTGACCTCGTCGATGTAGAGATACCCCCGGTTGGCACGGGCAAGGAGGCCGGGCTCGAACGCCTTGACGCCTGCCGCGATGGCGCGTTCGACGTCGAGGGCTCCGGTCACGCGGTCTTCGGACACGCCGAGCGGCAGGTCGACGACGGGGGTGGGTTTGTCGATGACGGTGGGGTCGGCGATCTGAGCCCAAGGCGGGCATTGCGCGGGGTCGGCGCTGTTCACGGGGCAGGAGGCGACGGCGCGGATGGGGGGCAAAAGGGCGGCAAGGCCGCGGACGGCGGTGGACTTGCCGGTGCCCCGGTCGCCGAACACCAGGACGCCGCCGATCAGCGGGTCGATGGCGGTGAGGGTCATGGCAAGGCGCATGTCGTCTTGGCCGACGATGGCGGTGAAGGGGAAGGGCGGCTTGCCGGTGGCAGCCTGTGCGGGCACCTTCTGGTTGCGGTGAAGCGCTGTCATGCGGCGTCCTTTCCCAAATCCCAGGCCCCGGCGAGGGGGTCGGTGCCATTCCATTTTCCCGTGGTTTCAAGGACATGGAAGCGGGCGTAGAGTTCTTCGGCGAACCAGCCATTGTCCCGCGCGGCCTTCATGGCGGCGGCATGGGGGCCCATGTGGCGGGCGAATTCGGCCATGCGGGCGGCGTCCGGCCAGATCGAGAAGGTGACCTGGTGGAGGAGGGGAACCTCGCCGATGCCGATCTTGAAAAGCACATTGGTGTCTGACCCGATCCGGGCCGAGATGTCGGGGACTCGCTTCCAGAAGGCGGGGGCGTGCTGGGGTTTCACCGTGGCGCGGGTCAGGGCGGCGATGGGGCCGTGGTGCGCCGTGGCGTCGACCGTGTCGGTAAGCGGGTTCACTTCGGCCCAGCTGCCGCGGGCGGAGAAGGGGGCGAGGAAGACTGTCCAGTCTTCGGCAGCACGGGCGCGCCAGCGGGTGATGACCTTGTGGGATCGGATGTGCTCGCGCGCTTTGGCGAGGTCGGGCCAGACCGCGAAAATCGCCCAGACCGACCAGTTGGGTTTCGGCGTGAAGCCTTCGCCGGTGCCCGAGCCGCAGAGTTTCACGAAGCGCGCGCCGGTCCAGAGGCCGCGTGACCGCGCAAGCGCCATCTGCCCGATCACCCAGAGCCGGCTGGCGGGCGACGAGAAGCGGAAGAGGCTGAGCGTGGCGACGGAAATGGCGTGATCCTCTCGCCCCGTGACTCGGGGCCCATGTGTCAGGATCAGATTACACTTAATGCAGCGCCAGGGAAGCCAAATCGCCTTTGTTTGCCTCCGCAAAAAGCCAAGTTGTAAATCTGGGTGGACAGTATAGGCTGATACAATGACACAGCATCAAAGGTCTGGGCAGGTTGACACTCTGCCAACTGCACGGGGCGGCATGGGCCGGGCGGTGGTAATCGGGGCGGGGCTTGGCGGCCTTGCCTCGGCCATGCGGCTGGGCGCTAAGGGCTGGCAGGTCACGGTGGTGGACCGGCTGGACCGGCCGGGGGGGCGGGGATCCTCGATCACGCAAGGCGGCCATCGGTTCGACCTGGGGCCGACCATCGTGACGGTGCCGCAGACCCTGCGCGAGTTGTGGGCCGTGTGTGGCCGCGACTTCGACCAGGATGTCCGGCTGGTGCCGATGGACCCGTACTACAAGATCCTCTGGGAGGACGGGTCGAGCTTTACCGCCAGGAAGGGCGATGAGCTGATGGAGGCGGAGGTCGCACGGCTGTCTCCCAGTGACCTGCCGGGGTTCCGGCGGTTCCTGAAGGACGCCGAAGCGCGCTACTGGTTCGGGTTCGAGGACCTGGGGCGGCGGTCGATGCACAGGTTTCTAGACCTGGTGAAGGTCCTTCCGAAGTTCGCCTGGTATCGTGCGGACCGGTCGGTCTATGCCCACGCGGCGCGGCGGGTGAAGGATGAAAGGCTGCGGTTCGCGCTGTCGTTCCATCCCCTCTTCATCGGGGGCGATCCGTTCCATGTGACCTCGATGTATGCGCTGGTCAGCCATCTGGAGCGCGCGTTTGGCGTCCATTACGCGATGGGCGGCGTGCAGGCGATTGCCGAGGCGATGGCGTCGGTCGTGAAGGATCAGGGCGGGTTCGTCGTGCAGGGTGCGGACGTGGATGAGGTGCTCGTCTCCCAGGGGCGGGCGTCGGGGGTTCGGCTGGCCGACGGACGGGTGCTGCCCGCCGAGGTGGTGGTCTCGAACGCGGACCCGGCGACGACCTACACCCGGCTTTTGCGGAAGCAGCCGGTGAAGCGGTGGACTGCGCCAAAGCTCATGCGGTCGCGCTGGTCGATGAGCCTGTTCGTCTGGTATTTCGGGACGAAGGGGACCAAGGGGATGTGGCCGGAGGCCGGGCACCATTCCATCGTCGTGGGGCCGCGGTATCGGGAGCATATCCGCGACATCTTCCAGACCGGAAGGCTGGCCGAGGATATGAGCCTGTATGTCCACCGACCTTCGGTCACCGACCCTTCGGTCGCGCCGGAGGGGGATGATACGTTTTATGTCCTGTCTCCGGTGCCGCATCTGGGGCACAAGAACGGGGTGGACTGGGCGGTTGAGGCCGAGCCCTACCGGCAGAAGATGCTGAAAATCCTGGAGCAACGGTTGTTGCCGGGGCTGACGGGAAGGGTGACGGAAAGCCTGGTCTTCACGCCCGAGACCTTCCGCGACCGCTATCTGTCACCGCATGGGGCGGGGTTCTCCTTGGAGCCGCGCATCCTGCAATCGGCCTGGTTCCGGCCGCACAATGTGTCCGAAGAACTGCCGGGCCTCTATTTGGCAGGCGCGGGGACGCATCCCGGCGCGGGGGTGCCAGGCGTGATCGGGACGGCGGAAGTGCTGGCCTCGCTGGTGCCGGATGCTCCGGTTGCTGCAGAGGTCCCGTTGAGGATGGCGGCGGAATGATTGCGCCGGATGACATGGCCGCCTGCCGGGCGATGATCCGCACGGGAAGCTTGTCGTTTCATGCCGCGTCCAAGTTGCTGCCCTCGCGGGTGCGGGACCCGGCCTTGGCGCTGTATGCCTTCTGCCGGGTAGCGGATGATGATGTGGACGAGGTGCAGGACAAGGCCCATGCGGTCTTGCGGCTGCGCGAAAGGCTGGACCTGATCTATGCGGGCAGGCCTGAAGCGCGGCCTTCGGACCGGGCTTTTGCGGCGGTGGTGCAGGACTTCGACATGCCGCGCGCCCTGCCGGATGCCTTGCTGGAGGGGTTGGCCTGGGACGCGATGGGGCGGCGGTATGACACGTTGTCCGATCTTCATGCTTACAGCGCGCGCGTCGCATCGAGCGTCGGCGTGATGATGTGTGTCCTGATGCGTGTGCGCCATCCCGATGCGCTGGCGCGGGCGGCGGACCTGGGGCTGGCGATGCAGCTGACGAACATCGCCCGCGACGTGGGGGAAGATGCGCGGGCCGGGCGGTTGTTCCTGCCGCTGGTCTGGCTGGAGGAGGCGGGGCTCGATGCCGAGCGGTTCCTGGCAAACCCGCAGCCCTCGGCAGCCTTGTCGGGCGTGTTGCAGCGTTTGCTGGGTGTTGCGGACGACCTGTATCGCCGGGCCTCGGCCGGGGTGTCCTCGCTGCCCACGGATTGCCGGTTGGGGATCGCGGCAGCGCGGCACATCTATGCGGCGATCGGGACCGAGGTCGCTCGGGCAGGGCATGACAGCGTGAGGCGGAGAGCGCGCACCTCGCGCGGGCAGAAGCTGATGCTGATGGGTCGGGCACTTGGGTCGGCGGCGCTGACGCATGTCTTGCCGCAACCGGCACAGCTGCACGCGCGGCCCGTTCAGGAAGTTGCCTTCCTGGTCGATGCGGCGGGGCAACGGTCGGCCCGGGCGCAGCGGTCGGAGACGCTGCTGGCAATCCTTGCCCAGCTTGAGGCGCGCGACCGGCGCGGCGCGGTCTGAGGGAACCCCGGCGCAGGCGCTGGCGTTTGCCGGGCGCAACCGGTAGGATGGCGTCATGGATATCTGGGTGTTCTTCGTGTTCCTTCTGGCCTGTGGGCCAGCCGCCGCCACTGGGGCGATGTTTTCGCCCGGAGCCTGGTACGAGGCGCTGAAGAAGCCCAGCTGGACCCCGCCGAACTGGCTGTTCCCGGTGGCCTGGACGACGCTTTACATCTGCATGGCGCTGGCGGCCGAGCGGGTGGCGCGGCAAGCGGGGGTGGACCCCGCGGTGGGCATGGCGCTGGCGCTTTATGCCTTGCAGATGGGGCTCAACTGCCTGTGGACGCCGGTTTTCTTCGGGCTGAGGCGCATGCGGGCGGGGATGCTGGTGCTGGCGCTGTTGTGGTTGGCCGTAGCCGCGACGCTGGTCGCGTTCTGGCGAGTGGACTGGGTCGCGGGGCTGCTGTTCGTCCCCTATCTGACCTGGGTCACCGTGGCCGGGGCGCTGAACTGGTCGGTGGTGTCTTTGAACCCCGAACAGGCAAAGGGTCCGGTGGCAGCCTAAGGCCAGCGCGCCCGTCGCGGGACCCTTACGGCAAGCATCGGTTTCAGGAGTGGTTGGCGGAAGCGGGTGAGGTCGAGGGCCTCATGCATGCCGATGGTGGCTTCGCCGTCGATCCGGGTTTCCACCAGCGACCGCGAGTAGAACGGGGCTTCCAGCAGCGACAGGTGCGGGCGGGGCGTGGTCCCGGGATCAGCGCGGGTTTCGCGCCGGACGGCCCAAGGGTTGCGGCGGAAGCGGGTTCTGGGCGGGGCGGTCGTTTCGCGCACCTGGCCGTCAGGTGTGATTTCCACCGCCAGGTCGAAGTGGCGACCGTCGCGCAGTTCGGCGTCGTAGAAGCAGAGCGCGCGGTCTTTCAGCGGGTAGCGGCCCCAGGTCCAGAAGGCGAAGTCCGCCTCCAAAGCGCGGGTGCCGAAGTTGGCGTCAAAGTAGCCGTGGCCGCGCCAATTGTGACCCTGCGTCAGATCAACCTCGATATCGGCGATGGGGGCGAAAGGGCGCCAGAGATGGGCGGCGTCGGGAGTGAGGAGAACCTCGGTCTGGGTGACGGCGCGGGGGGTCAGGGTGATGCGGCCCTTTACCGGGGTCACCATGGGCGGCGCGCCCCATTCGTTTACCTCGATGACCAGCTGGCTGCCGGTCCAGGTCACGGAGGAGGGGCCGATCTGCAGCCTTTCAGGGGACTGTTTCAGCGCCTGTCGCCCCCGGTCGGTCATGGTGAAGCGACCGTTGAGGCCCGAGGTGACAAGGTTCATGCAGCAGTGATTCTGCGGCTCGCGGCGGCCCGACCACTTGTACCAGGGCGAGAAGACCGACCCGATGAAGGCGATCAGCGAGACGGCTTTTGTCCCGTCCTCAGAGATGCCGTCGACATACCACCAGGCGTAACCGTCCGGGCCGACGTTGAGGGAGAAGTCAGGTCCTGCAGCGCCTGTAAGGCGGCTTGCCGGCCGGAGAGAAGCGCCATCGGCACCCCCGCCCCCGGATGCACCCCGCCCCCCGCCAGATAGAGCCCCGGCAGTCCCGTCCGCGCCACCGGACGCTTGAACGCCGCCAGCGCCCCCTCGGGCGAGGCGCCATAGATCGCGCCCAGCGAGGCCGGGAACCGTTGCGCGAGATCCTTGGGCCGGGTCAACGCCTCCGGTCCCGGCGGGGGCGAGAAGGTCAGCCCCATCTGCGCCAAAACGGGGAAGGTGCGGTCGTGGCATGATTGGTCCTCGTCCTTGTGGTCGGGGCGGTTGGGGGGCGCGTTCAGGATGATCTGGAAGCGTTCGATTGTCGCGCTACGGCCAAGCTCGCGGTCCTGGGCGTTGAGGTAGAGGGTGGGGCTGTCGGGCATCCTCCCCGCACCGATGGGGCCGAATTCGGCCGTCGGATCGTCGGTGAAGAAGAGGTTGTGGTGGATCAGTTCCTGCGCGCGGGGGCCTTCTGGCGTCGCGGCGAAGGACCAGACCCAGGCGGAGAGGCTGGGTTTGCCGGGTGGCTTGAGAGCGGATTGCGCGGCCTCGCCCAACTGGCCATCGGTCAGGGCGCGCGGGTCGCCGTTGAAGACGACGATGTCGGCAGGGTGATGGCCCTGGTCGGTCTCCACCAGGCTGACGCGGCCGGATTGGCGGGTGATGCGACGGGCTTGCGTGGCAAAGTGGAAGCGGATGCCGATGCGTTCGGCGGCGCGGGCGAGGGCAAGGGCGAGGGCCTGGATGCCGTCGGTCACGGCCCAGACGCCCTGCGCCTCGGCCTGCCAGACGAGGGAGAGGACGGCGGGGGTATGGGACGGGCGGCCGCCGACGTAGGTGGCGTAGCGACCGAACAACTGGCGCAGGCGTGGATCGCGGAAGAACTGGGTCAGCCAGCGGTCCAGCGTCATGCCGGGGAGGAGGGCGGGCCAGAGTTTGGGCTGGGTTAGGGTGGTGCGCGCGATGGCGGCCAGATCGGGTTTGGCGGCGCGCATGACGGGGTGTTCGAAGGCTTGATACAACGCGCGGGCGGCAGCGTCGAAGCGGGCGAAGCCTTGCGCCTCACTGTTCCCGGCGAAGGCGCGGATCGCCTCGATATTGGCGTCGCGGTCGGGGTGAAGGTCGAGAGGGCCGGTGTCTGGCCACCAGTGGCGAGCGAGGCGCGGGAGGCGGGTTATGGTGACCTCGGCCTCGGTCGTGGTCCCGCAGAGGGCAAACAGCGCGTCGACTTCGGATTTCAGCGTCAGGACGGTGGGACCCATCGCGGCGGGTCCGGCCCCGGTCGTGCGCGCGCGGGCCTTGCCGCCGGGGGTGTCGGCGGTCTCGATGACGGTGACGCGACAACCGCCTGCGGCCAGCCGGATTGCGGCAGCAAGACCGCCCATGCCTGCCCCGATCACCACCGCGCGGGGCTGGCCTTTGTGGTCGGCGGAAGGCATTGCGGGCGACCTCTTGTCAGCTTCACATGACAACATAGTGTAAATTCAAGTTTACACATGCCAATCGCAATGCCAAACTGAATCGACAGGCCTCAGGAGTGCGCCCATGCCGTTCGACGACCGTATCGAGAAGGCCCTGCATGAGAGCCTCGCCCCCCTGAACCGCAAGGACGCGCCGCCGAAGCTGTCGGCGGCCATCCCCTATGCCGTGTTTCCCGGCGGGGCGCGGATCCGGCCCACGATCCTTCTGGCGGTGGCGACGGCCTGTGGCGATGACCGGCCCGAGGTGGCCACGGCGGCGGCGGTGGCACTGGAACTGATCCATTGTGCGAGCCTCGTCCATGACGACCTGCCTGCGTTTGACGATGCCGACCTACGACGCGGCAAGCCCACGCTGCACCGGGCGTTCAGCGAGCCATTGGCGGTGCTGGCGGGGGACAGTCTGATTGTCCTTGCGTTTGAGGTGCTTGCGAAGGCTGGGCATCGCGCGCCGGAGCGGGCCCTGGCGCTGACCGGGGCGCTTGCGCGACATACGGGTGCACCCTTCGGGATTTGCGCGGGGCAGGCCTGGGAGAGCGAGTCGAAGGTTGATCTTCTGGCCTATCACCGCGCCAAGACGGCGGCGCTGTTCGTCGCGGCGACCCAGATGGGGGCCGTGGCGGCAGGGCAGGAGGCCGAGCCCTGGACCGAGCTTGGCGACCGGATCGGCGCGGCGTTCCAGGTGGCGGATGATCTGAAGGACGCTCTGCTGACCAGCGATCAGACCGGGAAACCGGCGGGGCAGGATGCGGTACATCTGCGGCCCAACGCGGTGGCCCAGATGGGGGTCGAGGGGGCAATGGCGCATATGAAGGACATTCTGGCGGGGGCGATTGCCTCGATTCCGTCCTGCCCGGGCGAGGCGATGCTGGCGGGCCTCGTCACCGCCTATGCCCGCAAGATGACTGTCCTGCCCGAGACGGCGAGATGAACGCCGAACCGCGCCCGCCGCCTGCGCGGCCCGAAGCGCTGGGTTTGCTGACCCGGCTGGCGATGTCGCCCCGGTTTCACAAGCTTGCCGCCCGCATCCCGGGCCTGCGCTGGAAGGCAAGGGCCGAGGGGGCGGAGTTGTTTTCCATCCTGTCCGGCTTTGTCCAGTCGCAGGCTTTGGTCGCGCTGGTCGAGGGGCGGGTGCTGCATGTCCTCGCCTCGGGTCCCAAGACGACCGACGATCTTTCGCGGCATTGCGCCATTCCGCCCGCGCCCCTGCTGGTGCTGCTGCGCGCCGGGGCGGCGCTGAAGCTTCTGTCCGGCGACCGCAAGGGCCGCTGGCACCTTGCGCCGCGCGGGGCGGCCTTTCTGACCGTGCCTGGGCTGGAGCCGATGGTGCGGCATCATCATGTGCTTTACGGCGATCTTGCTGATCCGCTTGCGTTTTTCCGAGGCCAGACCGAGACGCAGCTCGCCGGGTTCTGGCCCTATGTCTTCGGGCCGATGGCGCAGGAAGATGCCGGGCTGGCGGCGCGTTATTCGCGGTTGATGGCGGAAAGCCAGGTGCTGGTGGCCGAGGATACGTTGCGGCTGGTTGACCTGTCGATGCGCAAGCATCTGCTGGATGTGGGCGGCGGGACGGGGGCCTTCCTGGCCGAAGTCGGCAAGGTGCACCCCGCGCTGAAGCTCTCGCTGTTCGACATGCCCGCGGTGCTAGCCGGGGTGCCTGCGGCCTTGCGCGACCGGCTAAGCCTGCATCCCGGCAGTTTCCTCAGCGATCCCCTGCCGGGCGGCGCTGATACGATCAGCCTAGTCCGGGTGCTGTACGACCACGACGACCGGACTGTAGCAGAGCTTTTGGCCAAGGTTCACGCGACCCTGCCGTCGGGCGGGATGATTCTGGTGTCAGAGCCAATGTCGGGCGGTGACCGGCCCGATCCGGCGACGGACGTCTACTTTGCGATCTACACTCTGGCGATGCGCACTGGCCGCACAAGGTCAGCGGCAGAGATTGGCGCGGTCCTGAATGCAACCGGTTTCACCGATATCCGGGCCAGGGCAGGGGATCGGCCCTATGTGACCTCGGCTGTCACGGCTATCCGGGCGTGATGCTTGCGTCTTTTCCGCTGCCGAGTTCGTCAAATGCCGAAAAAGTGTCCAATTAGTTTGACATCCTAAACTGTCAGGCTAGACTTACACATAGTGCGATAGCCGCACCGATTCAGGAAGGCTGCAAGTTCGTGGACACCGATGCCGTCATCCTCTCTGGCCCCCAATCCCTGAAACTGGGTCTGGTTGGACTGAAGGCCCCGGTCGCTGGTGACGTTGTGGTCCGCGTGCGGCACTCCGGCATTTCCACTGGCACCGAAAAGCTGTTCTGGCTGGGCACGATGCCGCCCTTCCCGGGCATGGGCTATCCGCTGGTCCCGGGCTATGAGAGCTTTGGCGAAGTGGTGGAGACCTGTGGCGAGACGGGTCTGACAGTCGGCGACCACGTCTTCGTTCCGGGTGCGAACTGTTTTGAGGATGGCGTGCGCGGGTTGTTCGGCGGGGCTTCGGGCCTGCTGGTGACGCCTGCTGCGCGCGTCGCGAAACTTGATGCCGGGTATGGTGAGCAGGGCGCGCTGCTGGCGCTGGCCGCAACGGCCTATCACGCGCTGGCCGGTGGGGCCTTGCCGGACCTGATCATCGGGCACGGGACGCTTGGGCGCCTTCTAGCCCGCATCGCCCTCGCGATGGGTGCCGGGCCGACGGTCTGGGAGATTGACGCGGCCCGTCGGTCTGGTGCCGAGGGCTATCAGGTCATCGCGCCCGAGGATGACGCGCGCCGCGATTACAAGGTGATCCTCGATGCCTCGGGGGCATCTGGCCTTCTGGACACTCTGGTCCCGCGCCTTGCCAAGGGTGGCGAGGTCGTCCTCTGCGGCTTCTACACCGCCCCCATCAGTTTTGCCTTCCCGCCCGCCTTCATGAAGGAGCTGCGGCTGCGGATCGCGTCCGAATGGCAGCCTGCCGACCTGGACGCAACGCGCCGTCTGCTGGACGAAGGCCGCCTGTCGCTGGACGGGCTGATTACGCACCGCGCCGCTGCTGCTGACGCGGGGGCTGCATACACGACCGCTTTCACCGACCCGACCTGCCTGAAAATGATCCTCGATTGGAGTGCTGCTGCATGACCGAAGTTCCCAATCTGAAGGATTTCGACGCCCGGCTGCGCGCTGAAGCCAGCGAAGAGCCTTCGCTGGAAGTGCCGCAGGACCCGCCGTCGAAAAAGACGCAGATCATCGCGATCTACGGCAAGGGCGGGATCGGCAAGTCGTTCACGCTGGCGAACCTCAGCCACATGATGGCCGAGATGGGCAAGCGCGTCTTGCTGATCGGCTGTGACCCGAAGTCGGACACCACCTCGCTTCTGTTCGGCGGCAAGGCTTGCCCGACGATAATCGAAACCTCGACCCGCAAGAAGCTTGCTGGTGAGGAAGTGAAGATCGGCGACGTCTGCTTCAAGCGCGGCGGCGTTTTCGCGATGGAACTGGGCGGACCCGAGGTCGGTCGCGGGTGCGGCGGGCGCGGGATCATCCACGGGTTCGAGCTGCTGGAAAAGCTGGGGTTCCACGACTGGGACTTCGACTATGTGCTGCTGGATTTCCTGGGCGATGTGGTCTGCGGCGGGTTCGGCCTGCCGATCGCACGCGACATGGCGCAGAAGGTGATCGTGGTCGGCTCGAACGACCTGCAGTCGCTGTATGTCGCGAACAACGTCTGCTCGGCGGTGGAATACTTCCGCAAGCTGGGCGGCAACGTCGGTGTGGCCGGGCTGGTCATCAACAAGGATGACGGGACGGGCGAGGCTGCGGCTTTCGCCAAGGCGGTCAACATTCCGGTGCTGGCGTCGATCCCCGCTGATGATGATCTGCGCCGGAAATCGGCGAATTATCAGATCGTTGGGACCAATGCGACGCAATGGGGTGCCTTGTTCGAAGTGCTGGCCTGTGCCGTCGCCGACGCTCCGCCGCTGCGCCCGAAGCCCCTGACTCAGGACGGCCTGCTGGGCCTGTTCGATGCCGAGACGACGGGGTCGAACTTCGTCCTTGATCCCGCGACGGACGCCGACATGCGCGGGTCCTTCGCCGCCGTGAAACCCAGCCTGGAAGTGGTCTACGACAATGTTTGACCTGGACGCCCTTGCCCAGATCGAAGCCGCGCTGAAGGCGCGGGAGGGCCGCAAGTGAGCGACCTGACCGCCACCCAACCGGTTGACGGACTGGGCTGCCACGCGGGTGCGGGGCAGATGGCGGAGGCTGCGCGAGCGGCTGGCAATTCGGAAATCCTCGACCGCTACGCGGCGGACTATCCGCAGGGGCCGCATGACAAGCCGCAATCGATGTGCCCGGCGTTTGGCTCGCTGCGCGTGGGCCTTCGGATGCGGCGAGTTGCGACGGTTCTGTCGGGGTCGGCCTGCTGCGTTTATGGGCTGTCGTTTGTCAGCCACTTCTATGGTGCGCGTAGGTCGGTCGGGTATGTGCCGTTCAACTCGGAGACGCTGGTGACCGGCAAGCTCTTCGAGGACATCCGGGATGCGGTGCACGAGCTGGCGGACCCGGACCGTTATGACGCGGTGGTGGTGACGAACCTGTGCGTGCCGACCGCTTCGGGCGTGCCGCTGCGGCTGCTGCCCAATGAGATCAACGGTGTGCGGATCATCGGCATCGACGTGCCGGGGTTTGGCGTGCCGACCCACGCCGAGGCGAAGGACGTGCTGGCCGGGGCGATGCTGGCCTATGCTCGGTCCGAGATCGAGGCGGGGCCGGTGGCGGCGCCTGCTCAGGGTCGCAGCGACCGTCCGACCGTAACCCTGCTGGGCGAGATGTTCCCGGCCGACCCGATGATGATCGGCGCGATGCTGGCCCCGATGGGTCTGGCCGCCGGTCCCGTGGTGCCGTGCCGCGAATGGCGTGAGCTTTATGCGGCCCTGGATTCGGGCGTCGTGGCGGCGATCCATCCGTTCTACACGGCGGCGATCCGGGAGTTCCAGGCGGCGGGGCGGACCATCGTCGGCAGCGCCCCGGTGGGGCATGACGGCACGATGGGCTGGCTGGCAGCGATTGGGGCGGCGTACAACGTGGCACCCGAGCGGATTGCGGCGGCTCAGAATGCGTTCGGTCCGGCGATCAAGGGAGCCCTTGCGGCCAACCCGATCAAGGGGCGGATCACGCTGTCGGGCTATGAAGGCTCTGAACTGCTGGTCGCGCGGCTGCTGATCGAAAGTGGCGCGGACGTGCCTTACGTGGGCACCGCTTGCGCGAAGAACGAATGGTCGCAAGCCGACCGCGAATGGCTGGAGGCCAAGGGCTGCGTGGTGAAATACCGCGCGAGCCTGGAGGATGATCTGGCCGCGATGGAGGCGTTCAAGCCGGACCTCGCCGTCGGGACGACTCCGGTCGTGCAGAAGGCGAAGGAAAAGGCTATCCCCTCGCTTTACTTCACAAATCTGATTTCCGCGCGGCCCTTGATGGGGCCTGCGGGCGCTGGGTCCCTGGCGCAGGTCGTCAATGCGGCGATGGGCAACAAGACCCGGATGGAGGGCATGAAGGCCTTCTTCGAAGGGGTCGGCTCCGGCGACACAGCTGGCATCTGGGAAGGCTCGCCGAACCTGCGGCCGGACTTCCGGGCGATCCATCAGAAGAAACTCGACAAGGCCGCGAAAGCCGCCAAAGCCGAGGAGATGATCTGATGCTGGTGCAGGATCATGACCGGGCAGGCGGCTACTGGGGGGCGATCTACGCTTTCTGTGCCGTGAAGGGCCTGCAGGTCGTCATCGACGGACCGGTGGGGTGTGAGAACCTGCCGGTGACGTCCGTCCTGCACTACACCGACGCCTTGCCGCCGCATGAGTTGCCGATTGTGGTGACGGGATTGGGCGAAGGCGAGATGACTTCGGGGACTGAATCCTCGATGGCGCGCGCCTGGAAGACTTTGGACCCGGCGTTGCCTGCGGTCGTGGTCACCGGGTCGATTGCCGAGATGATCGGCGGGGGTGTCACGCCGCAGGGCACGAACATCCAGCGGTTTCTCCCCAGGACCATCGACGAGGACCAGTGGCAGTGTGCCGACCGGGCGATGACCTGGATCTTCACCGAGTTCGGGATGACCAAGGGGCGAATGCCTCCTGAGACGCCGCGGCCCGAGGGGTCGAAGCCCCGCGTCAACATCCTCGGCCCGATGTACGGCACGTTCAACATGCCGTCGGACCTTGCGGAAATCCGGCGGCTGGTCGAGGGCATCGGGGCCGAGATCAACATGGTGATGCCGCTTGGCGCGCACCTGGCCGAGATGCGGAACCTGGTCAACGCCGACGCCAACGTGGTGATGTATCGCGAGTTCGGGCGGGGCCTCGCCGAATGTCTGGGCAAGCCTTACCTGCAGGCGCCTATCGGGCTGGAATCGACGACTCTCTTCCTGCGCACTTTGGGCGAGATGCTGGGGCTGGACCCCGAGCCGTTCATCGAACGGGAGAAGCATTCGACGCTGAAGCCTTTGTGGGACCTCTGGCGGTCCGTCACGCAGGATTTCTTCGCGACGGCCAGCTTCGCCATCGTTGCGAACGAGACTTACACGCGGGGCATCCGCAAGTATCTGGAAGACGACCTTGGTCTGCCTTGCGCCTTCGCGGTGCCGCGGCTGGCGGGGCAGAAGACCAACAACGAGGGTGTGCGGGCGCTGATGAAACAGCACCGGCCGCTGATCGTGATGGGGTCGATCAACGAGAAGATGTACCTGGCGGAACTGAAGGGTGGGCATGGCCCCGCGCCAAGCTTCATCCCCGCAAGCTTCCCCGGCGCTGCGATCCGTCGCGCCACGGGGACGCCGTTCATGGGCTACGCCGGGGCGGTCTATCTGCTGCAGGAGGTCTGCAACGGCCTTTTCGACGCGCTGTTCCACATCCTGCCCTTGGGGTCGGAAATGGATAGCGCGGCAGCCACGCCCACGACCCTGCGCCGTGACATGCCTTGGGACACCGACGCGCAACTGGCGCTGGACCGCATCCTGCAGCAGCACCCGGTGCTGACCCGCATTTCCGCTGCGCGCACCCTGCGCGATGCGGCCGAAAAGACCGCGCTCGACCAAGGGGCCGAGCGGGTGATCCTGGAATTCGTCGAAACCCTGTCGGGCGCAAGCCCGGGCGGGACTGCCAAGGGAGAGAGACCATGAGTGACCAGAGCTACATCAGCCACGTTCAGCTGAAGACGGCGCATCACAAGCGCACGCCGAAGGCCGAGTACGCGACCTACTTCGCGCTGATCCTGATCCTGGCCCTGCCGGTGCAATGCCTGGTCTGGCTGGCACAGGCCCTGCGGCACATGACCCTTCCGGCGGAAGGTCCCCTGGCCCGCGCGTTGCGCGATGCCGAGGAGATCACGCCTTCGATCTTCCGCCCCTGAAAAGGGCCGGAGCCTATGACCGACGCGGTGCGCCCGCCCGTCCGGTGAAGCCTTCGGGGAGGGCGGGGAAACCCGGCCTTTCCGGAACCAACGGTGCAGCAGTCCGCTGCCCCGTGTACCCAGCCGCAGGGGATGCGGCGTCAGTCTGCCAATCCGGAGGATAGAATGGCTGATAAATCCGACCTGAGTTTCACAGGTCTCACCGACGAGCAGGCGCAAGAGCTGCACTCCGTCTACATGAGCGGGCTTTGGCTGTTCACAGTCATCGCCGTCGTCGCTCATCTGGCGGTGTACATCTGGCGTCCGTGGTTCTGAGGAGGAACGATAAATGTCCAAGTTCTACAAAATCTGGCTCATCTTCGATCCTCGTCGCGTCTTCGTGGCACAGGGCGTGTTCCTGTTCCTCTTGGCGGCAATGATCCACCTCGTGCTGCTCAGCACGCCGGCCTACAACTGGCTTGACATCGCGACCGCGAAGTATGGCTACACCGCGCCGGCAGCCACGGAATAAGCCGTGACCATCGTTGGGGGCGGCGCAGCCCAGTGCCCGCCGCCCCCGACAATCTACGCTCCGACACACATCTGGTCTGATCCGCCGACTGCGCCCGACGGCGGCTTTGCCCGGAAGAAAAACGAGAGGGAAGCATGGCACTGCTCAGCTTCGAAAGAAAATACCGCGTGCCGGGGGGCACGCTGATCGGGGGCAATCTGTTCGACTTCTGGGTCGGCCCCTTCTATGTCGGGTTCTTCGGGGTCCTGACCTTCTTCTTTGCCGTGCTTGGCACCGTGCTGATCCTGTACGGCGCCGTGCTGCAAGGGACCTGGAACCCCTGGCTGATCTCGATCAACCCGCCGCCCGTGGAAATGGGCATGGCGATGGCACCTTTGCGCGAGGGCGGCCTTTGGCAGATCATCACGATCTGCGCGATCGGCGCTTTCACGACCTGGGCGCTGCGCGAGGTGGAGATCTGCCGGAAGCTGGGGATGGGCTACCATGTGCCCTTCGCCTTCGGTTTTGCGATCCTCGCCTATGTGACGCTGGTGGTGATCCGGCCCGCGCTGATGGGAGCCTGGGGCTATGCCTTCCCCTACGGGATCTGGACGCACCTCGATTGGGTGTCGAACACGGGCTACCAGTACGGCAACTTCCACTACAACCCGGCGCACATGATCGCGGTGAGCTTCTTCTTCACCACGGCACTCGCGCTGGCCCTGCACGGCGCGCTGATCCTGTCCGCGGCCAACCCTGAAAAGGGCAAGGAGATGCGGACGCCCGACCATGAGGACACCTACTTCCGTGATCTCATCGGCTATTCGGTGGGCACGCTGGGCATCCACCGCCTTGGCCTCCTTCTCGCGCTGAACGCCGTCTTCTGGTCGGCGGTCTGCATCGTGATCTCGGGCACGATCTGGTTCGACCAATGGGTCGTCTGGTGGGACTGGTGGCTGCAACTGCCCTGGTGGGCCGGCATCGAGGGAGGCGTAAATGGCTGAGTATCAGAACATCTTCACCCAGGTTCAGGTGCGCGGCGCCCCCGAGATGGGTATGACCGAAAGCGTCGAACTCTCGAACCGGACCAAGGGCGCGAGCTTCTCGTCGCTGGCGGGCTGGTTCGGCAACGCCCAGCTTGGCCCGGTCTACCTGGGCACGATGGGGGTGATCTCGCTGGTCTCCGGGCTGGCCTGGTTCATGACTGTTGGCGGCTGGTACTGGTATCAGGCGGGGTTCAACCCGGCTGTGTTCCTGCGCGACCTGTTCTGGTTCAGCCTGGAACCCCCGGCCGAGGAATACGGCCTGGGCTTCGCGCCGATCGCCGAAGGGGGGCTCTGGATCATTGCCAGCTTCTTCCTTCTGGTCAGCGTCTGTGCCTGGTGGGTCCGGACCTGGCTGCGCGCTCAGGCGCTGGGCATGGGCAAGCACGTCAGCTGGGCCTTTGCCAGCGCGATCTGGCTGTTCCTGGTGCTGGGCCTGTTCCGGCCGATCCTGATGGGGTCCTGGAGCCACGCCGTCCCGTACGGCATCTTCAGCCACCTCGACTGGACCAACAACTTCTCGCTGCAATACGGCAACCTGTTCTACAACCCGTTCCACGCCCTCAGCATCGCCTTCCTTTACGGGTCGGCGCTCCTGTTCGCGATGCACGGGGCGACGATCCTGGCCGTCAGCCGCTTTGGTGGCGACCGGGAGCTTGAGCAGATCGTCGACCGCGGTACCGCGTCCGAACGGGCGGCTCTCTTCTGGCGCTGGACCATGGGGTTCAACGCGACGATGGAAGGGATTCACCGCTGGGCCTGGTGGTTTGCAGTGCTGGTCACGCTGACTGGCGGTATCGGCATCCTGCTGACGGGAACGGTCGTCGACAACTGGTACGTCTGGGCACAGGAGCACGGCTACGCGCCGTTGCAATAGGAGGGCATGATGCCGAACGACTATTTCAACGAAAGCCGGCAGACGAACCTGGTCTACTGGAGCCTTGGCCACATGCTGAAGGGCGCGCTCTATGCCGCGGCTTTCGTCATCGCCATCTCGCTCTTCGTCTGGGCGATCTACCTGGTCGGCCTCCTTCTGCCGGAGGAAAGCCGCGAGACGCCCTCGCCCTACTCCCAGCTTGAAGCACCGCTGGTGGTCGAGCATCTGGCCTGAGACAGTCCGGCCCGTCGCGTCCTGCGGCGGACCGGACATGCCGATCCGCACCCTCCCACGGGTCCGGATGTCGGGACCTCCGGGCCCCGGTTCCCTTCCTGTCGGACGACAGGCACTTGTGCCGTGTGGTCAACCCCACACGGCACCTTTTGACCCTAGGAGGCTGCCATGACCGCGTCCGGTCCCAATGCTGCCCTGTCCCCCAAGCCGATGCTCGACCGCGTGGCCAGTCCCGCCGATTTGCGGGCTCTGCCCGACCGGGACCTGACCCAGCTTGCCGACGAATTGCGCCGGGAAGTGATCGAGGTGGTCAGCCAGACCGGCGGGCATCTGGGGTCTTCGCTGGGGGTGGTCGAGCTGACCGTCGCCCTGCACGCGGTCTTCGACACGCCGCGCGACAAGCTGATCTGGGATGTGGGGCACCAGTGCTATCCGCACAAGATCCTGACCGGCCGCCGTGACCGGATGCTGACCCTGCGCCAGGCCGAGGGGCTGAGCGGATTCACCAAGCGGTCGGAAAGCGAATACGACCCGTTCGGCGCGGCGCATAGCTCGACCTCGATCTCGGCGGCGCTGGGGTTCGCCATGGCGCGCGAGATGGGGCAGGCGGTCGGCGACACCGTGGCCGTCATCGGCGACGGCGCGATCACGGCGGGCATGGCCTATGAGGCCATGAACCACGCGGGCCATCTGGGCAAGCGGTTGTTCGTGATCCTGAACGACAATGACATGTCCATCGCACCTCCGGTGGGCGCGATGCAGACCTATCTGAATTCCATCGCCCGATCAGGCCCGCTGGCCACGCTGAAAGCCATTGCCGAGGGGCTGGAGGATCACCTGCCTGCCCCCCTGCGTGAGGGTGCGCGGCGGGCGCGCGAGATGGTCAGTGACCGCCCGGGTGGCGTCACCCTGTTCGAGAAGCTCGGCTTTTCCTATTTCGGCCCGGTCAACGGGCATGACGTGCCGATGCTCTTGCACGCGCTGCGCTCGATGCGGAGCCACGCGGACGGGCCGGTCCTGCTGCACGTCGTGACCAAGAAGGGTTGCGGCTATGGCCCGGCGGAAGGGGCGGACGACAAGTATCACGGTGTCGCCAAGTTCGACATCGCCACCGGCAAGCAGCACAAGACGCCCGCCAATGCGCCGAACTATACGGCGGTCTTCGGCCAGACCCTGACCGAGGAAGCCGCCCGCGACCCGCGCATCGTGGCCATCACCGCCGCGATGCCGGGGGGGACGGGCCTTGATGTGATGCAAAAGCGCTTTCCGGCGCGGGTCTTCGATGTGGGCATTGCCGAACAGCACGGCGTGACCTTCGCGGCCGGTCTTGCGGCCGGGGGGATGCGGCCCTTCTGCGCGATCTATTCCAGCTTCCTGCAGCGCGGTTACGACCAGATTGTCCATGACGTGGCCCTACAGAACCTGCCGGTCCGCTTCATGATTGACCGGGCAGGGCTGGTCGGCCAGGACGGCGCGACGCATGCCGGGGCCTTCGACACGATGTTCCTGGCAAACCTGCCGAACATGACCGTCATGGCCGCAGGCGACGAGGCAGAGCTTGTCCACATGATCGCCACCGCCGCCCAGCATGACGACGGCCCCATCGCCTTGCGCTATCCGCGGGGCGAGGGGATGGGCGTGGCGATGCCCGAACGGGGGCAGGCGCTGGAGATCGGCAAGGGCCGGATCCTGCGCGAAGGCAGCGACATTGCGCTTCTGTCCTTCGGCGCGCATCTGTCCGAAGTGCTGGCCGCCGCTACCATCCTGGAAGCCGAAGGCATTCACGCAACCGTGGCGGATGCCCGCTTTGCAAAGCCGCTGGATCACGCGCTGATCGACCAGCTTTACCGCCATCACCGGGCGCTGGTGACGGTCGAACAGGGATCGACCGGGGGCTTCGGCGCGCTGGTCCTGCATCACCTTGCCGCCACCGGCGCGCTGGACCGGCGCGGGTCGGTGCGCACCATGACCCTGCCCGACCGCTTCATCGATCAGGCCAGTCCCGCGAAGATGTATGCCTGGGCAGGTCTGGCCGCAGAAGACATCGCCGTGATGGCCCGTGCCGTTGTTTTGCCAACGAAATCGGGCGAGGTTGTCAACCTTCGCTGACAGATGACGGTGTTAGCTGTGGAAAACTGTCAGAAGTGTAAACTTCGGGCGGGATTTTCTGCAGAACTGTGTTAAGTTCGCTTCGCTGACTACGCTTGGGAGGGCGAGAGCAGTGAAGTTCATGCAGGTCTACGCCGTTGTAGACAGCGAATATCGCGTACTTTGGGTTGGTGGAGAGTGGGATGAGTTCGCTCTCAACGGAGGCGCAAACTCGGCTACATCGAACGCCGTCCTGTCGACCTCGGTGATGTCTCACATCGCCGGGTCCGAAACCCGTGCGGAAACGGCCCGCATGGTTGATGCGGTGCTGAAGCACAAGCGCACCTTGCGGCTGGAGTATCGCTGCGATTCCCCCAGCGTTGCCCGCAAGTTCCAGATGACGATCCAGCCGATGAAGGATGACCGGGCGCTGATGGTTCACGACCTGCGCGACGCCTGGCACTTCTCGCCGCCCCTGAACCGCTGGCACTACGATCCCGCGGCGCGGGATGTGAAATGTTCGTTCTGCGGCGATGTCAGACTGGACGGTGAAGCCGAATGGACATCCTGCGATGACATCGGCGACCGGCACCCGACGCATGTGAACTACGAGGTCTGCTCGACCTGCGTCGTGTCCATCGACCGTGCGGTGGAAGAGGTGCTTCTGGGCACCGACGTGACCGCCGCGCTGGACGAAGACAAGCTGCCGCGCTGATCCTGTCAGGCGCGCGGATCGCGCCGGGGCATCTGCCACAGGCTCATCAGGTCAGGCCCGACCTGCAGCGTTTCGACCAGAGCAAGCCGCGGGGCATCCGCCAGTGCATTCAGGCGCAAGGCGCCAAGAGCGGGATGGCCGTCTGCCCCGATCAGCGCGCCTGCAGAGAAGAGCATCAGCTCATCGACCAGCCCCGCCCGCACCAGGGCGGCGGCCAGAGTGCTGCCGCCCTCGCTGAGGATGCGGGTCAGGCCCCGATCCGCCAGGCTGCGCAGTGCGGCGGTCAGGTCAAGCTGGCCTGCTGCCTCGGGTACTTCGATCAGGGTGGCCCCGGTCTGGCTCCAGGCGGCCCGGGCGGTCTGCGGGGCAGAGGTGCCATGCAGGATCCAGACCGGATGGTCACCCGCAGTGCGGCCCAGACGGCTGTCCGGGCTATGGCGCAGGGCACGGTCCAGAACCACGCGGACGGGTTGCCGGACCGCCCCCATGTCGCGGACGGTCAGGTCGGGGTCATCGGCCACGGCAGTGCCCGAGCCGACCATGACGGCGTCGTGGGCCAGGCGCATGGCATGCACCCTGCGCCGCGCCTCGGGCCCAGTGATCCAGCGGCTTTCGCCACTGGCCGTGGCGATCCGGCCATCCAGCGTCGCGGCCAGCTTCAGCGTCACGAAGGGCAGGCCTTGCGTCACCCGTTTCAGGAACCCCGCGTTCAGCCGGTTTGCCGGATCGGTCAGGACGCCCTCAGTCACGGCGATGCCCGCCGCGCGCAGCATCGCGTGGCCCTTGCCCGACACGCGGGGGTCGGGATCGGTCAGGGCGGTGACGACCCGCGCGACGCGGGCGGCGATCAGCGCCTCGGCGCAGGGCGGGGTGTGGCCATGATGTGCGCAGGGCTCCAGCGTGACATAGGCGGTGGCGCCCGCCGCCTGCGACCCGGCCTGCTGCAAAGCGCGAACCTCGGCATGCGGACGTCCGCCGGGCTGTGTCCAGCCGCGACCGACGACCACGCCGTCCTTGACCAGCACGCAGCCGACGGCAGGATTGGGCCAGGTATTGCCAAGGCCCCGCGCGGCAAGGCGCAGGGCATGGGCCATGTGGTCCCGGTCTTGGGCGGGGTCGGTCACTCTTCCCCGGCGGCTCCGGGCCGAAGCTCGCTGACGAAGCCGTCGAAGTCGTCCGCGGTCTGGAAGTTCTTGTAGACGCTGGCAAAGCGCACATAGGCCACGGTGTCGATCCGGGCCAGGCTTTCCATCACGATCTCGCCGATGACCTTGGACGAGATGTCGGTGTCGCCCAGGGATTCCAGCCGCCGCACGATGCCAGAGATCATCTGGTCGATGCGTTCGGGGTCGATCGGCCGCTTCTGCATCGCGATCCGGATCGAGCGTTCCAGTTTCGAACGGTCGAAATCCTCGCGTTTGCCCGAGGATTTGATGACGACCAGATCGCGCAACTGAACGCGCTCGTAGGTGGTGAAGCGGCCACCGCAGGCCGGACAGAAGCGACGGCGGCGGATCGAGACGTGATCCTCAGCCGGCCGCGAGTCCTTCACTTGCGTGTCGATGTTGCCGCAGAATGGGCAGCGCATCGGCCCCTCCCTTGCTGTTGTTAGACTTCCTGCCTCAAGGCCGGGTGTTTCCCCCGGTTCCCTGACACTGACTATAGGGGAGGGCCGAGGATTTCGGGAAGGCTTATATTTGTGGCCCAGAATATGGGGGCGGCACTGTGGCGGGCAGGACTCACGCCGTCGTGTTGTGGCGTGTCGCCGGTCTCGGGCTACCCTACTCCCCTGCATAGTCACAGGAGGCACCGATGAACCGACCGATGACACGGATGACGGCGAAGGACTTCGATCAGGAACTGCTGGAGCTTTACGACTTCTATGCCCACGGCAATATCACCAAGCGCGAGTTCCTGGACCGCGCCGGAAGATGGGCCGTGGGCGGCGTGACGGCGGTCATGCTTCTGAACATGCTGTCGCCGAACTATGCGCTGGCCCAGCAGGTGGCGGCCGATGATGCGGGGATCGTGGCCGAACGGGTGACCTACCCGTCGCCCAACGGTCACGGGTCGGTCAACGGCTACCTAGTGCGGCCTGCAGGCGCGACGGGCAAGCTTCCGGCGGTTCTGGTTGTGCATGAGAACCGGGGATTGAACCCGTATATCGAAGATGTCGCACGACGGCTTACCAAGGCCGGGTTCCTTGCGCTGGCGCCGGACGGTCTGACCAGCGTGGGCGGCTATCCGGGCGATGACGAGAAGGGTCGTGAGCTGCAGACGACGGTCGACCCGGCCAAACTGATGAACGATTTCTTCGCCGGCGTGGAATGGCTGCTGGCGCATGAGGCGTCAACCGGCAAGGTCGGCGTGACGGGGTTCTGCTATGGCGGGGGCGTGGCGAATGCCTGCGCGGTGGCCTTCCCCGAACTCGCTGGGGCCGTGCCGTTTTATGGCCGCCAACCGAGGTTCGAGGCAGATGTGGCAAAGATCAAATGCCCCCTGTTGCTGCATTTCGCCGAATTGGACGAGCGGATCAATTCGGGTTGGCCGGGGTATGAAGCGGCGCTCAAGGCGGCCGGGGTGACCTACGAGGCGCACATCTACCCCGGAGTGAACCACGGGTTCCACAACGACACGACACCCCGCTATGACGCCGCAGCGGCTGAACTGGCCTGGGACCGGACTGTGGCCTTCTTCACCGCGAATCTGGCCTGATCGCCGTGAACCGACCGCATCTTGATTGCGCAAAGCCCGACCCGCTACATGGGTCGGGCAGGGTTTGGAGCGTGACTGCGGCCTGGTCCTTGCAGAAAGTCGATTGGCGGGAATGGCAGAACAAAGGATCGCGCTTTGCGCCATCGTCCGGAACGAAATCCGGTCGCTGGTCGAATGGCTGGCGCATCACAAGGCGCTGGGGTTCACCGATGTCGTGATCTACGACAACGACAGCACGGATGGCACGACCGACCTCTTGCGGGTCCTGGACGAGGCGGGGGAGCTGGTGCATCTGCCTTGGCCGCATTCGGTGGGCGCACGGCCGCAGCGTCTGGCCTATGAACATGCGCGGCACCATTCTGATGCCGACTGGCTCGCCTTCTTCGACGCTGACGAGTTCCTCGTGCTGCACCGGGACGCCAGCATTGGCGATTTCCTGGCCCGCTTTGCCGACGACGTATCCGCCGTCGCGGTGAACTGGATCGTCTTCGGCAGCGGTGGCCAGTCGGGCTATCGGCCCCTGCCAGTCATCGAGCGCTTTACCGATGCGCTGCCCGCTGCGGCGAAGGAAAGCCGCACGGTCAAGGCCATCGGGCGGCGGGACCGGCTGTCGGGGACGGGCATCCATAGGGTGGCGGTGGCGCAGGGTCGTTATGTCTCACCCTCGGGGCAGGACGTGGTGTTCGACGGGCTGACCGCCTCGGACGCCCCGGATACCGCGATCGCGGCGCTGCACCACTATGCGGTCAAGTCGCAGGAGGAGTTCGCGGAAAAGCGCGCGCGGGGCCATGCCAATTCGCAGTTCCCGGATCGCAAGCGCGCCAAGCTGGACGCCCGGCTGCCGGAGTTCGATGCTGGCGGGGTGCGGAATGATTTTCTGGCGCTGCGGTCCGCCCCGATGCGGGTTCAGGCTGCGCGGCTGTGTGCGATCCTGCGGGCGGCGGGGATGGACTATCCGGTCTGGCCCTTCGTCGAGGCGTGTTGACCCGAAAACCGGTTGGCCCGAAAACCGGTTGGCCCGAAAACCGGTTGGAATGCGTCATGATCGTGTTACGATTCCATGCATGTGGCTTCGACTCATCCCCTTTGCCCTGCTGGCCGGTCCGGTCGCCGCCGAAAGCCCGATTGCGGAAGTGATCTGCATCCCGCGGTCAGAACTGGTGCAGCGGATGAAGGGGGCAGAAATCTCCGGCTCGGGCCTGCGCGACACCGAGACGGTGCTGGAGGTCTGGACCAAGGCTTCGGGCGACTGGACGCTGGTGCAAAGCTATGCCGACGGGACGGCCTGCATCCTGGCGATGGGCGAGGCCTGGGAAGCGGTGATCCCGCCGCCCGCCTAGTTGCAAAGGCCCCAGCTGCGGCTGTCATAGTCCCAGCACTGGCCGATCCCGGCCTTGAGGTCGCTGATCCTGTCCAGCCCGGCCTCGACGCTGCCCTTGTCGCAGGCAAGTGCTGCGAGCGTCTTGGTGCCCTGCATCACGTTGACCCCGCCTTCCATGACCGCGTTTTCGTCCAACCGGTCGAAGGAGGACCAGACTTCGTAGGTCACGCCCTGGTTGGTGAACACCACCGAGTCCCAGATCGCCCGTCCGATCCCCGGCCAGGGCATGTAGTCCACCGTCTCCAGCGGTTCGTTGAGGGTCAGCTCCGGTTTGCCTTCAGGGCCGAAGCGGTAGGTCAGCATGCCCTTCCAGTAGCAGATCTCGACGGTCTTCTTGCCGATCGGGCAGGAGAAGGCTTCGTCCCCCTGGCAGGCGGCCTGCGCGGGGGCGGCGAGGAGGGCGAGGAAAAGGGCTGCGCGCATCGGGGGCTCCACGGGTTTGGCGGCAGTGTGGAGACCCCGGCGCGAGGACACAAGGTCAGGCATCCCGACCAGGGCGTCGGGTCCTGGGTTTCTTCGCCGGGCCCGCTACTGGCCGAGATGCAGGGCCACCTCGCCCGACCAGGGCTCGGTCACGCCCCGACCGCCGCCGAGGTCTTCCAGGATCGGGCGCAGCTTGTCGAGGCTGGCGATCATCGCCGGACGGGCGGCCACCATCGCCTCCATGTCGGCCCATTCGCCGACAACGGTGAAATTGCGCTCTCCCGTCTTCACCAGCCAGAAGTTCCGGCCCCCCGGCATCGACTTGATGTCGAAGTCCTTGTGCAGGCGAATGTATTCCGCTTCTTGCCCCGGCTTCACCCGCATGTGCACGACGTTCATGACGGTCATGGCGATCCCTCCCCAGGTTCCCACGGCGGCGAGGATAGCATGGAACGGGGTGAGTCGGGGGGCTGAGAACTTGGGCCCGATGGCTGTCAGCCCTGATCGGCGGCCTGAATCATTTCGATCCAGCGTTTCGCCGTCTTCGGATCGGAGATGCGCAACGTGATTTCACCACCGCTGGTCAAACGGGCCTCGGGAAACGCTGCGAACACCGTTTCCGGGGTGAGCTTTCCCCGCCGCAGCTCTGGCTTGCGGATATAGGCCAGAACCCACTCATCATTCGGTATTCCGGCAAAGCAGAATTCCTCGCCCCGCTTGATCCGCAGGCTGTTGAGAAAGCCCTGCTCGTGCGCGACCACAGAGAAATCCCCTGCCGAGGAAAATGCCTCGACGATCACGTCGAAGGCAGCTTTCGCGTCAGCAGAGGCGATTTCGTCGCGCAGGTCGGAGATGTTCACGGGCTATTCGCTCACTGATCCAGGAACGACCGCAACTTCCGAGACCGGCTTGGATGCTTCAGCTTCCGCAGCGCCTTAGCCTCAATCTGCCGGATGCGTTCGCGGGTCACGCTGAACTGCTGGCCAACTTCTTCCAGCGTGTGGTCGGTGTTCATGCCGATGCCGAAACGCATGCGGAGGACGCGTTCTTCGCGGGGGGTGAGGGACGCCAGCACGCGTGTCGTCGTTTCCTTCAGGTTCTCCTGAATGGCGGAATCCAGCGGCAGGATCGCGTTCTTGTCCTCGATGAAGTCGCCCAGCTGGCTGTCTTCCTCGTCGCCGATAGGAGTCTCCAGCGAGATCGGTTCCTTGGCGATCTTCATCACCTTGCGGACCTTCTCCAAGGGCATCTGGAGCTTTTCGGCCAGTTCCTCGGGCGTCGGTTCGCGGCCGATTTCGTGCAGCATCTGGCGGCCGGTGCGGACCAGTTTGTTGATCGTCTCGATCATGTGGACCGGGATACGGATCGTCCGGGCCTGGTCGGCGATGGAGCGGGTAATCGCCTGACGGATCCACCAGGTCGCGTAGGTGGAGAACTTGTAGCCGCGGCGGTATTCGAACTTGTCGACGGCCTTCATCAGGCCGATGTTGCCTTCCTGGATCAGGTCCAGGAATTGCAGCCCGCGGTTGGTGTATTTCTTGGCGATCGAGATCACCAGACGCAGGTTCGCCTCGACCATTTCCTTCTTGGCCTGACGCGCCTCTTTCTCGCCCTTCTGGACCTGGTTCACGATCCGGCGGAATTCGCTGATGTCGACGCCAACATACTGGCCGACACGGGCCATGTCGTTGCGCAGCGCCTCGACCTTGTCGAACGACCGTTCGATCAGCGCCTGCCAGCCGCGACCGGATTTCTGCGCCATCCGGTCCAGCCAGGAGGGATCAAGTTCGTAGCCCTGATACTCCTGGATGAATTCCTGACGGTTGATCCGCGCGGCATCGGCCAGTTTCACCATGCCGGAGTTGATGGTCATGATGCTTTTGTTGATGCCATAAAGCTGGTCGATCAGCGCCTCGATCCGGCTGTTGTTCAGGTGCAGCTCGTTGACCAAGAGCACGATTTCCGACCGCAGCTTCTGGTAGGCGGCCTCGTCGGCCGTGGAAAAGCGCTGGGAGGAGGACAGCGTCGCATTCATGCGACTTTCCTGCATCTCGGCCAGCTTGTCGTAATCGCGGGCGATCAGGTCCAGCGTTTCCAGCACGCGCGGCTTCAGCGCGGCTTCCATCGCCGCCAGCGACATGTTCGAGGCCTCGTCGTCCTCGTCCTCGTCCATCTCGCGCAGGATGGGGTTGCCGTCGGCGTCGAGTTCCGGCTCGGCGCTGGCGGGCCGACGCGGGGCAGCTTCGCCCACACCCACTTCGTCAAGCGGCGGGCCGTCGAGATCTTCCTCGCCGTCCAGGCTGCGGCCGAAGGTGGCTTCAAGGTCGATGACGTCACGCAGCAGGATTTCTTCGGACAGAAGTTCGTCGCGCCAGATGATGATGGCCTTGAAGGTCAGCGGGCTTTCGCAAAGCCCCGCGATCATCGTGTTGCGCCCGGCCTCGATCCGCTTGGCGATGGCGATCTCGCCCTCGCGGCTCAGAAGCTCGACCGAACCCATTTCCCGCAGGTACATCCGGACCGGGTCGTCGGTGCGGTCGAGCGTCTCGGTCGTGGTGCCCGCAACCGCGATCTCGCGGCTGGTCGAGGTTTCCACGAGTTCCCCGGCGGGGGCTTCGCCTTCCTCGACCTCTTCGTCCTCGATGATGTTGATGCCCATCTCGGACAGCATCGACATCACGTCTTCGATCTGTTCCGAAGACACCTGTTCCGGAGGCAGGACCGTGTTCAGCTGGTCATAGGTGATGTAGCCGCGCTCTTTCGCGTCGGCGATCATCTTCTTGACCGCCGCCTGGCTCATGTCGAGCGAGACGTCCGCGTCATCGGTTTCCGGCTTGGCGTCGTCGGTGTCCTTGAGGGCCATGGGGTCTCCATAAGGCGAATCGGCAGGAATGCGAATCGAGTCGGGGCTGGTCGAATCAATAACGCGAATCAGGCCGGGGGAAAGGCCGAATCAGCGGTTTTTCTTGACCCAGACCTGGCTATCGATCAGGGATTGCAGATGTCTTGACAGGGCGGCGCGGTCTTCGCCGAGGTCCGAACTGTCTGATATGCCGCTTTTATCCGAGCGGTGGCGGGCTTCGGCGGCCTTGGAAAGGCGCCAGGTCAGGCCTTCGTCAGGCAGGCCGTCCATATCCTCCATCGCGTCTTCGATTTCACGGTGCGCGCCCCGGCGGGCCTCAAGCTTCGCGAGTTCCTCGGCCAGACACAGTGCGGCGAGGTCATCATCTTCGCGGTTGCGGACTGGGGGTGCGATGGCGACATGGGGTCGCGACATCAATGCGTCAAGGGCCGCGGGGGCCGAAGCCGCGATCTTTGCGTGAAGGTCGGGCATCTCGGCGCCCGCCAGGATCATCTGGCGCAGCGTGTCGTGCGCCTCGCCCGCCAGGTCCAGCCGTTCCAGCGCGGATTCAAATCGGTGGATCAGCGCCGGGTGCAGGATGAGAGTGGCAAGGATCACCGCCTCGCGCAGGATTTCGTCCACCGGGCCTTGCGCCTGCGCTAGAAGCGACGACCGGGTCGTGGCCAGCGCGCCACCGGGCGGGGCGAACTTGCGGCCGCGCCAGGGGCCGGGCTGGAAGGGGCGGGCCTGGGCCGTGCCGAACAACTCCAGCCGCAGGCGCTTCATCTCCTCGGCGTAGTGCGACTTGATCGAGGGGTCGTTGATCCGGGCCAGATGACCGCGGAGGGTCTTGTCCAGGCTTGCGCGGCGTTCCGGGCTGTCGAAGACGCGGCCCTCGGTTTCGCGCTGCCAGAGTAGCTGGACCATGGGCTTCGCCTGGTCCAGGACGGCCTGCATCGCCGGGGTGCCGTGCGCCTTGAGAAGGTCGTCGGGGTCCATCCCGCCGGGCAGGATCGCGATGCGCAGCGCCTTCCCGGCTTCAAGCAATGGCAGGGCAAGGTCGATCACCCGATGCGCGGCCTTGATCCCGGCGCTGTCCCCATCCAGCGCCATGATCGGCTCGTCGGCGATACGCCAGATCATCCGCAGCTGGTCTTCGGTGACTGCAGTGCCCAAGGGGGCGACGGCGGCGGTGAATCCGGCCTCGGACAGCGCGATCACGTCCATGTAGCCTTCGGCGACGATCAGCGGCTTGCCCTTCCCGGCGGCTTCCCGGGCGGGGGAGTGGTTGAAGAGGTTCCTGCCCTTGTCGAACAGTTCCGTCTCGGGCCCGTTGAGGTACTTCGCCTGCGCGTTCGAGTCGAGGCTGCGCCCGCCAAGTGAGATCGGACGGCCGCGGGTGTCCTTGATCGGGAAGATGATCCGCGCGCGGAAGCGGTCGTAGAGGCTGCCGTCATCCGCCTTGGCGATCAGGCCCGAGGCGACCATCAGGTCATTGGAGATACCCTTGGAGGCAAGGTGTGCGATCAGCGCGGTGCGGGAGGCGGGCGCCCAGCCGATGTCCCAGCGGTCCCAGGCTTGTTCCGACAGGCGGCGCTTCTGCGACAGGTAGGTCCGCGCTTCGGCCCCGGCGGCGGTCTTGAGTTGCAGGCGGTAGAACTTGATCGCCTCGTCCATCACTTGCTGGAGAAGCGTCCGTCGGTCAGCGCGCTCGGCGGCTTTCGGGTCACGGGCGGGCATCTGCATGCCCGCTTCGCGCGCCAGGATCTCTACCGCTTCCATGAAGCCCAGGTTCTCGGAGTCCTTCACGAAGGTGACGGCGTCGCCCTTCGCATGGCAGCCGAAACAGTAGTAAAAGCCCTTGCGGTCGTCGACGTGGAAGCTGGCGGATTTTTCCTGGTGGAACGGGCAGGGCGCCCAGAAGTCGCCCTTCGCCATGTTCGACTTGCGCATGTCCCAAGTGACCTTGCGCCCGACAATCGAGGACAGGGTGACGCGTGTGCGAAGCTCGTCGAGGAATCCGTTCGGCAGGGACATGGGACAGATATGGCCCTTGGCGATTGGCGAGTCGAGAGGCGGAAGCCCCGGGGGCTAGTCCCCGGACACCCAGGATGTTTTCGAACAGAAGAAAGTGGCTTCAGAGCCCCAGCCGGTCCCGCATTGCGTACCAGGTCATCGCGGTGACGAGAAGCGGCCAGCGGAGGGCCGCGCCGCCCGGGAAGCGGTATTGCGGTAGGCTCGCCATCAGGTCGAAGCGCTCCATCTGGCCCGCCGTCGCCTCGGCCATCAGCTTCCCCGCAAGCGTCGCTATCGCGACCCCATGGCCAGAGTAGCCGGAAGCGGACAGGATGTTCTGGCCGGGACGGGTGAAGCAGGGCATCCGGTTCACCGTGATCGCCAGCGTTCCGCCCCAGGCGTGAGTGATCCGGGTCTTGGACAGTTGCGGGTAGACCTGCAGCATGGGTTTCGAGACCGTCCTGATGATGTCCGGGAAGCGGTAGCCGTAGGACTCGCCGCCGCCGAAGAGGAGGCGGTTGTCTTCGCTGAGACGCCAGTAGTTGACGACAAAGCGGGTGTCGGCCACGGCGACAGGTTCGGACAGGATGTCCTTCGCCCGTTCACCCAAAGGTTCCGTTGCGACGATGAAGTTGTTGATCGGCATGACTTTTGCCGAAACCTTCGGGCTGAGCTGCCCAAGGTAGCCGTTCCCCGCCAGGATCACCGTTGCGCAGTCGACATGGCCCGATGGCGTTCGGACGACGGGGCGCGCGCCGGGCTCGACCCGGTGAACCTCGCTCATCTCATGGATGCGGACGCCCGCCCGGGCCGCGGCCTGCGCCAGACCGATGGCGTAGTTCAACGGGTGCAGGTGGCCCGCGTCGCGGTCTATCTCGCCGCCGACATATTCGGTTGATCCGATCAGGCGGCGGATGCCGGTTCTGTCAAGCGATTCAAGGTGCTGGTAGCCATAGTCGCGCCGCAGCTTTTCGGCGTAAGCGTGAGTGTCGCGAACCTCTGCCTCGGACCGGCAGGCGTGGGCGATGCCGGGGTGGAAGGTCACCGGCATGGCGTGGTCTTTCACCAGCGTCTTGACCAGCGTCTTGGCCTCTTCGGCCAGGTCCCAAAGGCGGTGAGCATTCTCTTTCCCCACCGTCTTCTCGATCCAGACCTGATCCTGCCGTTGGCCCGACCCGACCTGCCCGCCGTTTCGGCCAGAAGCGCCGAAGCCGACACGGTGCGCTTCAAGCAGCACCACGTCATAGCCCCGTTGCGCAAGGTGTAGCGCCGCCGAGAGCCCGGTATAGCCGCCGCCGACGATGCAGACATCGGCCTTTTGCTGGCCTTTCAGGATCGGGAAACGGTCCAGCGGTGCCGCCGTCGCAGCATAGTAGCTGGCGGGGTATTCGCCCCGCCGGTCGTTCACATGCAAGAGGTTCATCGCGTCACACGTTCAGCAGCAGGTGTTCCCGCTCCCACGGGCTGATGACCTGCAGGAACTCCTTGTATTCGTTGCGCTTCACCGAGTCGTAGACCTTGATGAAGTCCACACCCATCACCTCTTTCAGCGCCTGGTCCTCGTCCAAGAGGTCCAGCGCATCGCCCATCGTGGCGGGAATGTCCTCGCTGTCGATATAGGCGGAGCCCGAGAATTCCGGCCGAGCCTGGACCTTGTTCATCAGGCCCAGGTAGCCGCAGGCCAGCGTCGAGGCGATGCCGAGGTAGGGGTTGCAGTCCATGCCGGGCAGGCGGTTTTCCACCCGCCGGGCGGCCGAGGAGGAGATCGGGATGCGCAGGCCCGTGGTCCGGTTGTCGCGGCCCCATTCGAGGTTGATGGGTGCCGCGAAGTCGGGGACGTAGCGGCGGTAGCTGTTCACATAGGGCGCGAACAAGGCCACGGCGGCGCCAAGGTGTTTCTGCAGCCCCCCTATGAAGTGCAGGAAGGCCTCCGTCTCCACGCCCTTGGGCCCCGCGAAGATGTTCTTGCCGGTCTTCGTATCCACGACCGATGTGTGGATGTGCATCGCAGAACCCGGCTCGCCCGCGATGGGCTTGGCCATGAAGGTGGCAAAGCAGTCGTGGCGCAGCGCCGCCTCGCGGATCAGGCGCTTGAAGAAGAAGACGTCGTCAGCCAGCCGGACCGGGTCGCCGTGGGCGAGGTTCAACTCGATCTGCCCCGCGCCACCTTCCTGAAGGATGCCGTCGATCTCCAGCCCCTGTGCTTCGGCGAAGTCGTAGATGTCGTCGATGACCTTGCCGTATTCGTCGACGGCGGACATCGAATAGGCCTGTTTCCCCGCAGCCCGGCGGCCAGAGCGGCCCATCGGTGGGATCACCGGCATGTTCGGGTCGATGTTGCGGGCGGTCAGGAAGAATTCCATCTCGGGGGCGACCACAGGCCGCCACCCTTGCGCGGCGTAGAGGTCGCAGATGCGGCGCAACACGTTGCGGGGGCTGAAGGGGACCAGGTTGCCCTGCTGGTCCTTGGCGTCGTGAATGACCTGCAGCGTGATGTCGGCGGTCCAGGGGGCGGCGGTGGCGGTGGACCAGTCGGGTTCCAGGATCATGTCGGGTTCGGTGAAGGCGTCGAAAGGGTTGTCGGCCCATTCGCCGGTGATCGTCTGCAGGAAGATCGAGTTCGGCAGGAAATAGTTGGTCTGCTTGGCGAATTTGGCGGCCGGCATCGCCTTGCCCCGCGCTACCCCGGCGATGTCGCCGATGATGCATTCCACTTCGTCTACCCGGCGGTTGCCGATGTAGTCGCGCGCTGCCTCGGGCAGCTGGTCGGTCCATTTGGACATAGGTCACACATTGTTGGGGGGTGGCCCCCGCGGCCGAACGGGTCAGGCGCGGAGCTTCTCGGCCCCAGATTTGGCTTGGTGGGTCAGGAAGAATTCCGCGATCCGGTCGGCCATCGACGGGCTGTCGGTGGGCTTGTCGAGCCTTTGGGTGGCGTCGGCAAGCAGCGCGTCGGGGACCAGACCCGGCCCCCGGTACTTGATCAGGCCCGCCATGAATTCCTTGCGGAATTCGGGGTGGGGCTGAACGGTAAACATGCGGTCGTCGTAAAGGAGTGCCGCATTTTCGCAGAAAGCGGTGGACGACAGGACCTTTGCCATCTCGGGCTTTTTCACCACCTGGTCCTGATGCCAGGCGTTCAAGGTATAGGTCTGGTCGCCGAAATCATACTCGGTGGGACCAACGGACCAGCCGCCCGCATATTTCTCGACCTTGCCGCCCATCGCCTGCGCGATGATCTGGTGGCCGAAGCAGACGCCGACCACCGGCACATGTTCGGCGTAGGCGCGGCGGATGAAGTCCTCCAGCGGCGGGATCCAGTCGTGCGGTTCATAGGCGCCAAAACGCGACCCGGTGATCAGCCAGCCGTCGCACTCGTGCACGTCCTTCGGGAAGTCATTACGCAGCACCGCCCATCGGCGGAAGGTCAGGCCCCGGCCTGCCAGCAGAGTCTCGAAGAAATCGGGGTAATCGCCCATGTCGGCGCGCAGGGCGTCGGGGCTTTCGCCGGTCTGAAGGATGCCGATCTGCATCTCTGATCCCTATGTTTTCCTCAAGGTGGAAGCGAAGCGCGGGCCGGTCAAGAGGCTCGTCGTGCGCCTTCGGCTTCTCTTCGCAGGTCAGCGACGAGGGCCGAAGGCCAACGCGGAGCGGTCAGACAGTGTCGAGATACAGTTCCACCCGTTCCTCGGGCGTAAGCTCGGCCAGATAATGCAGTTCCTGGCGTTTGGTCTGCACCAGGTTGCGGATCAGTTCCTTCGGCAGGAAACGATACAGCACGTCCGAGTTTTCGAACGCCTCGATGGCCTCTTCCCAGGATGCGGGGATCTGCGGCAGGTCCATCGCATAGGCATTGCCGGTCACCGGCGGCGCAGGCTCCATCTCGTCCTCGATGCCGGTCAGGGCGGCGCCCAGGATCGCGGCCAGCATCAGGTAGGGGTTCACGTCGCCACCGGCCACGCGATGTTCGATCCGCCGGGCACTGGGGTTGCCAGCTGGAATCCGGATCGCGGCGGTGCGGTTCTCGTAGCCCCAGCTGATCGCGGTGGGCGCATGCTTGTCGGGAACCAGACGTTCGTAGCTGTTGAAATGCGGCGCGAAGAGGAGCGTGGAATCGTGCATTGCCGCAAGGCAACCCGCGACGGCATGGCGCAGCTGAGCGGTTCCCTTGGGGCCGCCAGAATCGAAGATGTTGTCGCCCTTGGCATCCAGCACCGAGAAATGCGTGTGCAGGCCCGACCCCGAGTATTCGGCATAGGGTTTTGCCATGAAGCTTGCGGCAAAGCCGTGGCGGCGGGCGAGGCCCTTGACCAGCATCTTGAACAGCCAGGCATCGTCGGCGGCCCGCAGCGGGTCGTCGCAATGCATCAGGTTCACTTCGAACTGGCCGAGGCCCGTCTCCGAAGTGGTGGTGTCGGCCGGTATGTCCATCGCCTCGCAGGCGTCGTAGAGGTCGGTGAAGAAAGTATCGAAGGCGTCGAGCGCCCGGATCGACAGGGTCTCGGCCGCCTTGCGGCGCTTGCCGGACCGGGGGGACGCGGGGACCTGCATGGTCTTGCCGCTGTCGTCGATCAGGAAGAACTCAAGCTCCATCGCGCAGACCGGGGTCAGGCCGCGCGCCTTGTAGCGCTGCACGACAGCGTTCAGTGCGTGGCGGGGGTCGCCCTCATAAGGCTGGCCGTTCTCGCGGAACATCCAGATCGGCAGCAGCGCGGTCGGTGCCTCCAGCCAGGGCATCGGCATGAAGCCGCGTTCGGTGGGCTTCAACACGCCGTCGGCGTCGCCCTGTTCAAAGACCAGCGGGCTGTCGTCAATATCCTCGCCCCAGATGTCAAGGTTCAGGACCGAGAAGGGGAACCGCGTCCCATCCTTCACGACCTTGTCGGCAAAGCGGGCCGGGACGCGCTTGCCCCGCGCCTGACCGTTCAGGTCCGCAGCGGCCACCCGGATGGTGCGCACGTCGGGGTGCTTACGAAGGTAATCTTTCATCGTCATGTCGTTATGAGGTCAGGGCACGGCTCCCGCGCCCGCAGCCAGCCATGGCTGCCTCATGCGCAGGTTCGGACCATGCCCTTGGCCCTTCCCCTGATTTTGATCGCCTTGCCCCGCAGGCCTACTTTTCGGCGTTTCCGCAGGGTCCGGGCGGGTGCCCGGATAATTTGATCAAAAGTAGCCTACTACCGGATCAGGTTCGGACGCAAGCGGATTTTCATCCGGGAATTCGAGGGCAGGTGCCGGTTCAGCCGCCGGTTCACCCTGCCATAGATGAAGGTCACGGCCAGGGTCAGCAGGATGAAGTAGAAGGCGACGATGGGGTAGGGGATGAAGGGGTTGAAGGTCTTGTCGGCGAAGTAGTTCGCGTAATAGAGCGCGTCACCCTTCTGCGCGAAGGCCGGAAAGCCCGAGAAGTAGACCAGCGTCGTGGCGTGGAACAGGAAGATCGCCTCGTTGGTATAGGCGGGCCAGCCGAGCCGCAGCATGGTCGGCCATTCGATGCGGATGAACTTTTTCCAGCCGGTCAGGCCATAGGCCTCGGCCGCCTCAAGGTCGCCCTTGGGGATCGACTTCAGCGCCCCGTGGAAGATCTCGGCGGAATAGGCTGCGGTGTTCAGGAACAGGACCAGAAGCGCCCCGGCCCAGGCGCGGGTGGTCCAGGAGGTGTTGATCTCGACCCCGAACAGCATGAACTCCTTCGGCAGCAGGACCAGCGCCTCGTAGGCCAGGAAGAACTGGATGAAGAGAGGCGAGCCACGGAAGACGAAGACGAACCATTCGGCGGGTTTGCGGATCAGCGGGTTGCGCGCGGTCCTGGCCAGCGCCACGGCATTGGCCAGGAAAAAGCCGAAGACCAGGGCGAGGATGCCGAAGTAGAGGTTCCAGATCAGGCCGGACCCGATCAGGGTGAACTGCTGGCAGATGGTGAAGTCGGATCTCGGCAGAAGGTTCTCGCCGATCCCGATGGAGCGCAGGCTGTAGGCCTGGATGGTTTCCCAGCAGGTCATGCTCATGCCGAAGCCTCCTGCCCGGGCCAAATTCCTTCGAAGGAGTTTGCGAGAGTCTTCGAAGACTTTTGGTCGCTCATGCGCCGGCCCTCCGCAGGGCTTCGCCGCCCGCCGTGGCCTGGCCGTGGCTCAGCCGCGCGGTCAGTTTGCCGATGCCGATTTCCGAGATGCGGGTGAAGATCAGGTAGAAGACCAGAAGCCCCAGGAAGTACCAAAGCCGCCAGTCGCCATGCGGATACTCATAGGCCTGGGTCTTCGACCCGCCCAACTCGCGCGCATAGTAGACGATGTCCCGGACACCCAGCAGGAACAAGAGCGGGGTGGCCTTGATCAGGATCATCCACAGGTTGCCAAGGCCGGGCAGCGCGTAGATCCACATCTGCGGCACCAGGATGCGGCGGAAGACCTGCCTGCGGCTCATCCCGTAGGCTTCGGCGGTTTCCAGCTGCGCGCGGGGGACGGCCTGCATCGCGCCGTAGATCACGTTGGCGACAAAGGCCCCGAAGACGATGGCGAAGGTGACGACGGCCAGCATGAAGCCATAGGCCTGGTGCCAGAAGGCCGCGGATTTGCCAAGCGGGACCTTGGCTTCGGGGCAGACCCGGAATTCCAACCCCTGCCAGGGCCAAGCATGGCTTTCGCAGACCACCAGGCTTTTCGAGTATTCGATGACCTGATCCAGCGCGATGACGAAGAACAGGAAGAAGATGATGTCGGGCACGCCGCGCACCATCCAGATGTAGATCTTGCCCAGCCAGCTGACCGGCGCGATATGCGACCGTGCGGCGGTGGCGCCCATGAATCCCATGCCAAGCGCGGCGGGGGCGGTGATGGCGAGAAGAAGAAGGACAGTCAGGAAGGACCAGTAGAAATCGACGTGCTTGGCCGACGTGAAATAGCAGAGGTACCAGGTCAGGCCCTCGATGGATTTCGGATCGGCGCAGGCTTCGAACATTCGTGGATCCTGTCGGAAAGGGGCGGGCCCGAAAGCCCGCCCGGGTCAGGCCTCAGCAGCCTTCCTTGCCGGCATCGCCCCAGGTCTTGGCCTCGGGTCCGAAGTATTCGGCCTTGGTGATCATCGCGTCCAGCGTGCCGTCGCACTTCATCGACTTGATCGCCACGTCGAACTTGCCGCGCAGGTCGTCGTCGCTGTCCCGGAAGCCAAGACCCACGCCGCCACCGATCGACTCTTCCTTCTCCAACAGAACCAGCGCCCCGCCCGATTCCGCCGCGATCGGCACCAGGTAGTCCTTGTCGGCCAGCACCGCAACAGCTTCGCCGTTCTTCACCGCCGCAACGGTTTCTTCCGGCGTGGCGTATTCGACTAGTTGCATGCCGTTCTCGGCCACGAAGGCCGCCTGGATCGTCGAGGTCTGCGCTGCGACCGGGCCCGACATCAGGTCGGCATCCGCCGCCGCCGCCAGATAGGCCGACGAAGCCGGGGGCAGGTAGCCCTGGCTGAAGTCGATCACTTCCTCACGCTCGTCGGTGATGCTCATCCCGGCGATGATGACGTCATAGTTGCCCGACTGCAGGTTCGGGATGATCGAGTCCCACTCGTTCGTCACCCATTCGCAGGTCAGGCCAGCGCGCTTGCAGAGCTCGTCGCCGAACTCGCGCTCAAAGCCCGCGACTTCGCCCGCGTCGTTGATGAAGTTGTAGGGAGGGTAGGCGCCCTCCGTGCCCAGACGGACGACGTCCTGCGCGAAGGCCGCGCCCGAGATGCCCACCAGAGCGGTTGCGAGAAGTAGTCTTTTCATCCGTAGTCTCCCCTATTGGATGGTTGTTCTGCCGGTCATTCGAACCAGCGGTTTTCCAGGCTTGCAAGCGTTCCGTCACGGCGCATCGCATCCAGCGCCATATTCAGACTGCCCAGCAAGCTGCTGTTTCCCTTGCAGACGGCCATTCCGACGCCGTCGTCAAGGATCACTTCGGAATACAGGTAATCGAACCCGTTGACGGCCACGAAGTCGTTGATGTCCTGCCGGGTCTCGAATGGCCCCAGCGCCAGATCGACCTGGCCCTCCAGAAGCGACTCCAGCACCTGCGGCTCGGTCGGGAACGACACATGCCGATACCCCATCTGCCGCAGATGCGCCTCTTGCACCGTGCCCGACTGCACCGCCACCAGCGCCTCTGCCGGAGCCTTCGCCCCGGGACGCCCGATGTACCATTCGTTGGGGTCGGTGCCGTGATAGGGATCGGTGAAGTCGACCATCGCTCGCCGCTCTTCCGTCACCGCGATCCCGCCCAGAACCACGTCGAACCGGCCCGTCATCACCCCGGGGATCAGCTGGTCGAAATTCGCCAGTTCCCAGGTACAGGTCAGCGCGGCGCGACTGCAGACCTGATCCATCACATCGCGTTCAAAGCCGGTGATCACCCCGGCCTCGTCGACATAAGTGTAGGCCGGAAACGGGGCGTCGGTGCCGATCACGACCGGCTCGGATGCCGCAAGCACCAGCCCGGTCACGGCATAGGCGATCGCCCCCGCACAGGACATCACGCCGCCGTCGCCGACAGGAACCCGCGCAGCCGTTCGCTTTGCGGATTGCCGAACAGGCTGGACGGCGGACCCTGTTCCTCAATCTTGCCCTTGTGCAGGAAGATCACATGGTCGGAACAATCCGCCGCCAGCTTCATGTCATGCGTGACCAGAAGCATGGTCCGCCCTTCATCCGCCAATGCCTTGATGACGCGGACGACCTCCTGCTCAAGCTCGGGGTCCAGCGCAGAGGTCGGCTCATCGAACAGCAGCGCGCGCGGCTCCATGCACAGTGCCCGCGCGATGGCCGCGCGCTGCTGCTGGCCACCCGACAGTTGCGCGGGCCAGGCGTCGGCCTTGTCGCCGATGCCCACCTTGGCCAGATACTGCCGCGCCTTCGCCTCGACCTCTTTCGGGTCGCGCTTCAGCACGGTGACCGGCGCCTCCATCACGTTCTGCAGGATCGTCAGGTGGGACCACAGGTTGAACTGCTGGAACACCATCGACAGGTTGGTGCGGATGCGCGTGACCTGCTCGCGGTCGGCCGGATGCCGGGCCATGCCCTCGCCCTTCCAGCGCACCGCCTCACCTTCGAACTTGATCTCGCCCTGCTGGCTGTCTTCCAGAAGATTGCAGCAGCGCAGAAGCGTGGACTTGCCGGACCCCGAGGACCCGATCAGCGACACGACATGCCCGCGCGGTGCGGTCAGGTCGACCCCCTTGAGCACTTCAAGCTGCCCATAGCTTTTGTGCAGGTCGCGGATCTGGATGACCGGAGTGTCGGCAGAGGCGTCGGGCATGGCTCTTGATATCTGAGGCGGTTGGTCAGGCAGTAGGAAGCAGATTTTGTGTCAATGCAACGGCGATTTGGCCGGTTCGTCTTCCCCAAGCCGGTGATTTGATCAGATTTGCGCGGCAATCTGTTCGGGTGACGGGGGATTGGGCACCGCGAGATAATCCGCCACGGGAAGCCGGACAAAGCCCTTCAGCCGCAGGGTGGCGCGATCCGCCGGGTCAAGGGCAGCGATGGCCTCGCCGACCGCGTCGAAGATCGGCTGCGGATCACGGCCCGCCGCCGTGATGTAGGGCAGGCCGGGGGTCGGGTCGGTCAGGGCGACGACTTTCAGCCGTGCAACGACCGGATCGGCTTCCAGCAACAAGGCAAAGGTGACTGCATCCAGTGCCGCGATATCCGCCCTGGCTTCGGCAACCGCATGGGCCGACAGTCGGTGCCCGCCCGTCTGCAGCAGCGGCGGCAGGGAAATGCCAAGCCTGGAGGCATGGGTCTGCGGCGCAGCCCAGCCGGATTGCGACAACGCCTCATTGTAGGCAAATCGCGCGCCGTGGAAGTCGGCCAGTGTCTGTCGCGGGTCGTCGGCTCGGGCCACGAAGACCGAGCGATAATGGCCCGGCGCACAGCCATCGACCCCGTAATCCGGGGTGCCGACATAGGTCACCTTGTACTGCAGACGCGCCCGGAACGGATAGCCGCAGGTCTGCGACAGGACCAGTTCGGGGGCCTGCCACGCGTCCCAATAGGCGTGCTCGCCCCGGGTCAGCGTCTCGGGTGCAGCGATGCCACGGCCTGTCAGACCCCTCCGGATCAGCGCCCAAAGCCGGTCGTTTGCGGCAACTGCCGGGCCGAAGTCATACATCCCAAGGCTTGCGATCATTCCCGTTCCGCCCGCTGCCGTGCCAAGGCCGATTCAACATCCGTCAGCCCCAGAAGGTTCGCCACCAGCCGCATCAGCCGGTCCTCATGCGCCTCGCGCAGGCCATCGGCCAGGGCGACCGACCACAGAGCCACCATCAGATCGGCCCGGTCCTCCAGCGGCACGGCGTCCTTCAGCGCGCGGGTGAAGCGGACGGTGTCCGGTGCTGCGCTTTCCAGCTCCTCGGCCTCGGTCCGCAGTCTTGCCGCGGCGAAGGGGTCCAGCCCATAGCGACGCGTTAACACGCGGTCGATCCGTTCCACCTCCTCGGCGGCGTAAAGCCCGTCGGTGCGGGCAATGCGGACCAGCAGCGCCGCCAGCGCAAGCTGGGCGTCGGTTTCGGGCAGTCGGGCGGGTTCGGGGGCCAAGAGCCGGCGAAGAAGATCGATCATGCAGACAACCTAGGGCGTCGAGCCGGGCTTTGGAAGCCGGGCAAACCGGGTTGTGAGCGCGGCCAGTTCTTCCGCCAGACCATAGGGCGCATTGACGATGAACAGGCCCGATCCTTCCATCCGATGCCCCTCGCGCACGGGGGGAAAGCGGACCTCGTGCCGCAGGCCGTAGGGGAACGCGGCTTCCAGCGCCTTCAGCATAGGGCCATGCGCGCCGCCCGTCAGGATCGGATACCACAGGATCAGGATGCCGACGTTCCACTTGCGATGGATGTTCGCCATGTGGCGCGGGATCGTCTCGTAGTCCGTCTTCACTTCATACGAGGGATCAATCAGCATCAGCCCCCGCCGCGGGGTGGGGGGCGTCAGCGCCAGCGCCAGGTCGAACCCGTCGCGCCTGTGGACATGTGCGCCCCAGTCCTTCGCGGCTTTCTCCAGCGCGGCGAATTCCTGCGGGTGCAGTTCCGCCAGGTGGATCGAATCCGTCTCCCGCAGCCCCAACGCCGCGATCAGGGGTGATCCCGGATAGGCCCGCGCCCCGTAACCGGCCCGCGCCTCCTCCAGCCGCTGCCGGTAGGGGTGGTCCGGCGGAAACAGCGCCTCGGCCAATCCGATTCCCGCCGCCGCCTCACCCGTCCTTACTGCCTCCTCCGCTCGCAGATCATAGACCCCGCGCCCGGCATGGGTCTCGATGTAGGTCAGGGGCTTCTCCTTGTGGGTCAGGTAGTCCAGCACCCAGGCCAGCACCGCGTGTTTCTGGACGTCCGCCAGGTTCCCGGCATGGTAGAGGTGTTGGTAGGACAGCATGACCCTGCCTAGCCGCACGGCCAGCGCCTTGCAACCGGCTTGAACCGGCAACGCAGTGGGCGTAGGACCTGCAAAAAGCGATAGGGACAGTCATGGAAATCTTCACCTACGAGGGCTTCGTGGCCCTGATGCAGGTCATCGGGATCGACCTCGTGCTTGCGGGCGACAACGCCATCGTGATCGGGCTTGCCGCTGCGGGCCTGCCGAAGGAACAGCGGGCCAAGGCGATCCTGGTGGGGATCGGCGCGGCGACCGTGATGCGGATCGGCTTCGCGCTGATCACGACGCAGCTTCTGGCCATCGTGGGGCTTCTCCTCGCCGGCGGCATCCTCCTGCTGTGGGTTTGCTGGAAGATGTGGCAGGAACTGCGCGCCGGGGCGCACGCCCATGACATCGAGGCGGTGGAGGCGCTGGCCAACCAGGACCTCGACAAGGACGGAGCCATCGCCGACGACGCGCCGAAGAAGACCTTCGCGCAGGCCGCGACCCAGATCGTGGTGGCGGACGTGTCGATGAGCCTCGACAACGTGCTGGCCGTGGCGGGGGCCGCGAAGGACCACCCGACGGTCCTGATCATCGGTCTGGCGCTGTCGATCGCGATGATGGGCCTCGCGGCGAGCTGGATTGCCAACCTTTTGAACAAGTACCGCTGGATCGCCTATATCGGGCTTCTCATCATCCTCTACGTCGCCTTGAAGATGATGTGGGAAGGCTGGCACGAGGTGGAGCCGGTGGTGCTGGGGGCGCTCGGCTGACCACGCAGGACAGCGCTTGCGGACCTTGGAAAATCAAGGGCTTGGCCAGGCGCGTTCACGTGGACTTAACCAAGGGGCCGGGGTTGCAATGGCCTCGGCCCTTGGCTTTCGGGGTGGGGAGGGACTGCCTTGGCAGCAGTGTCCGGCCCTGTCAGGATCGCCGTGATCACCTGGAGGTCCCGATGCCCCGCCTGTCTCTAGCCATTGCCGTGGCGCTGTGTCCTAACTTCGCCCTCGCGTGCGGCCCGACACCGCCGGTTTTCGACGGTGACCCCGAAACCGGCGTCTCGATCTCGGTCGGCCGGATCGCGGACCGGGTCTGGGAGCCGACGTGGATTGACGGAGTGGCGGTGCCCGATGGCGCGGGCCTGTCGCTGTCGGTCAGCTTCGAAGGCCGCGTCGAGGGCACCACAGGCTGCAACCGCTTTACCGGCACGGCTGACCTTGATGCGGGCACGCTACAGCTTGGCCCTTTGGCCGTCACCGAAATGGCCTGCGTGGAGCCGGATCGGATGGAGCGTGAGGCCGCCTGGCTGCAGGCGCTGGTCGAGGCGCGAGGGTTCGTGGTGTCGCCCGCGGGGCTGTGGCTTATGCGCGAGGACGGGTCGGTGGCGGCCTGTCTGGAGTGACCGGCGACAATGCAAACGGGCGGCGCAGGGTCTGCGCCGCCCGTTCAAGGTCATGGACCCTGATCAGAACGCGCCGGTCAGCGCCGCATTCACCGCACCGTGGCGCGGGTTGAAGATCGAGTCGGCGACACTGTTCAACGGTGCCTCGGTGCCCGCGCCGCCCAGCGGCAGCGTGAAGCCGAGGCGGACCGTGTCGAGATCCGTGCTGCCCCCCAACGCCGAGAGGTCAGTCCGCGCCAGTTCCAGCGAGACTGTCGAGGAAACACCACCGAGGTCCAGGTTGTAGCCCAGGCCAAGGCCCATGGTGGTGATGTCCGCGTCAACCCCATCGATCGTCGTGCGGCTGATGCCGCCAAACGTCGAGAACTGGTCGGTGATGTCGTAAGCGCCGGCCAGGCCGAGCAGGTCGACATCCGCTTCGCCCCCGCCTGCACTGATCGAGGCGCGCTGGAAGCTGCCGCCGATGGTCAGGTTCGGCATCGCGGCATACTTGGCCGACAGGCCCAGTGTGTCGGCATCGATATCGGCGATGTCAGGGCTGACCGAGGTGCGCCCGACAAAGGCGCCAAGGTCAAGGTTGCCGGTTTCGTAGCCGACCTCGGCCCCGATGGATTTCAGCGACAGGTCGATGGGGGCAAGGCTGATCTGGCCGGTCAGCTGCTCGGCGTAGACGCCGAAGGACAGGCCGCTGGCCATCTTGTAGCCGACGTCGAGGCCAACGAAGGTCGCCGTGATGTCGACGGGCACGCCGTCGATGCCAAGGTCCAGATACCCGGCGTTGACGCCGAGAGTCATGCCGTTTGCGAATGTCAGGTTGATCCGGCCGTCGAGGCTGGCGGTCGAGAGACCTTGGTCGATGTCCGAAACGTTGTGGTCACCGAAGCCGAGGGTAACTGCGCCCGACATGTCCTGCGCGAGGGCAAGGCCGGGGGCGGAAATCGTCAAGAGGCACAGGGCAAGAGCGCTTTTCATTTTTCAATCCTTTGCTGCGCGAGGTAGAGCCCGAGCTCGTTAAGAAGTCTTAATAAGATATTAATTTAACTGAATATGGAACGTTCGATCAAAATGGCCGAGTTGTCTTTATCGCACTGTGCCTGATCCGCATCACGCTCCAGAAGGGGGCGTGACGGGGTTGGCGGCAGTCAGAAACTCAGCTCTGTCTGGCAGTCTCGGTTGTGCTTGTGGGCGTCAGACCAGCCTCGACACCTCCACCGCCGCCCGGACAAAATCCGCGAACAGCGGGTGCGGGGCGAAGGGCTTGGACTTCAGCTCGGGGTGGAACTGGACGCCGATGAACCAGGGGTGGTCCTTGACCTCGACGATCTCGGGCAGACGCCCGTCCGGGGACATGCCGCTGAAGATCAACCCGCATTTCTCCAGGTCCTCACGGTACTGGATGTCCACCTCATAGCGGTGGCGGTGGCGTTCCTCGATCACGTTGGTGCCGTAGATGCGGGCCACGGCGGAGCCGTCCTTGAGGTTCGCGGTATAGGCGCCAAGGCGCATCGTGCCGCCCTTGGCGTCGTCGGCTTTCCGCCGGACGGTGTGGTTGCCCTGGACCCATTCCTTCAGGTGGTAAACCACGGGGGTGAAACGCTTTTCACCGGCTTCGTGGTCGAACTCCTCGGACCCAGCGTTCTTCACCCCCACCAGGTTCCGGGCGGCCTCGATCACGGCCATCTGCATACCAAGGCAGATGCCCAGATAGGGCACTTTCTTTTCCCGCGCGAAGGTGGCGGCCTTGATCTTTCCTTCCGTCCCGCGTTCGCCAAAGCCGCCGGGGACGAGGATGGCGTGGAAGTTTTCCAGCCAGGGCGCGGGGTCTTCGCGCTCGAATATCTCGGCGTCGATCCATTCGGCGCGGACCTTCGTCCGGTTAGCCATGCCGCCATGGGTCAGGGCCTCGGCGATGGATTTGTAGGCGTCTTCCAGCTGGGTGTATTTGCCGACGATGGCGACGCGCACCTCGCCTTCGGGGTGAGTGATGCGGTCCATCACGTCTTCCCAGCGGGCAAGGTTGGGTTTCGGCGCAGGCGTGATGCCGAAGGCGTCGAGGACTGCCTGGTCAAGGCCCGCGCGGTGGTAGGCGAGGGGGGCCTCGTAGATCGTCTTCAGGTCATAGGCGGGCACGACGGCCTGTTTGCGGACGTTGCAGAAGAGGGCGATCTTTTCCAGCTCGCGCTCGGGGATCGGGTGTTCGGACCGGCAGACGAGCACGTCGGGGGCAAGGCCGATGGATTGCAGTTCCTTGACGGAGTGCTGGGTGGGCTTGGTCTTCAATTCGCCGCTGGCCGAGAGGTACGGCAGCAGCGTCAGGTGCATCAGGATCGACTGGCCGCGCGGACGTTCGTGGATGAACTGGCGGATGGATTCAAAGAACGGCAGGCCCTCGATGTCGCCGACCGTGCCGCCGATCTCGCACAGCATGAAGTCGACCTCATCGTCGCCGATGCGGAGGAAGTCCTTGATCTCGTTGGTGACGTGGGGAATGACCTGGATGGTTTTCCCCAGGTAGTCGCCACGGCGTTCCTTTTCGAGGACGTTGGAATAGATGCGGCCGGAGGAGATGGAGTCGGTGGTCCGCGCATGGACGCCGGTGAAGCGTTCGTAGTGGCCAAGGTCGAGGTCGGTCTCGGCGCCGTCGTCGGTGACGAAGACCTCGCCATGTTCAAAGGGCGACATCGTGCCGGGGTCGACGTTCAGGTAGGGGTCAAGCTTGCGGAGGCGAACGGTGTAGCCTCGGGCCTGAAGAAGCGCGCCCAGGGCGGCTGAGGCGAGGCCCTTGCCGAGGGAGGAAACGACGCCGCCGGTGATGAAGATGTAACGCGCCAAGGCGGGTCTCCCGTGTTTACTTGCGCGATTCGGATGGGGTGGAATCGCGGCACCACGGGAGTCGAGGTATAGCGGCTCCCGGCAAGATAGGCAACGCCTGCCCCGCTAGATCATGCGGGTTCGGTCAGGATCGACTGCAAGCAGTTGTAGGATCAGGGGTTCGTGGCCGGAGCGGCCGGTTCGTCGGCGCGCGGCGGGGTTGCCGGAGCGTTGCCCGTCGAAGTGCCGGGCAGGGTCAGGTCGGTGCCGGCAAGGCCGCCGCCGGTTGCCGGGGCGTCGGTTGCCGGGGCTTCGGTCGTGCCCTCGGTCGTTGCGGTGTCGACGACCGAACCGCCCTCGCCGCCGCGGGTGGCAAGGATCGTCAGGGTGATCGAGGTCACGATGAAGGCCGCGGCGAAGATCCAGGTCAGCTTGGTCATCGCGGTCGCGGCACCCCGGGCGGACATCGTGCCGCCACCACCACCAATGCCCAGTCCGCCCCCTTCGGAGCGTTGCATGAGCACGACGCCGATCAGGAGAAGGGCGAGGATCAGGTGGATGATGAGGATTACGTTTTCCAAGACGGGCTCCGGCGGCTGACGCGCCTATCTAGGCGGAAGGGGGCCAAGGCGCAAGGGTTCCTGGACGGGGGAGCCGTCCTCGGGGGCATCGAGCCCCGCTCGGACGGCGCTGCCGCGGACCAGGGCCGAGCGGATCGTGGGTGGCGACGGCGGAGCCTCCGGCGGGAGTATTTGGGCCATGGGCAAGAGCCGAACCTGTGCGATGGGCTGAAGGCGGGCGGGTCAGGGGCCTTCGTGGACAGCAGAGAGCTTGTTGCCATCCGGGTCGCGCACATAGGCCGCAAAGAAGGCGGGGCCATAGGGGCGCAGGCCGGGCGCGCCTTCATCGCTGCCGCCATGCGCCAGTGCGGCTTTGTGGAAGGCGCGCACGGCCTCCTGGTCGGGGGCCACGAGCGCTGGCATCGAGCCGTTGCCGACGGTTGCGGGCTTGCCGTCGAAGGGCAACGTGATCCAGAGCCGGGTGCGGCGGTCGGAGGTCAGGCCGTAGCCGACCTCGGTCGCTTCGGTCGCGCGGCGGATCAGGCCGAGGGGGGCAAGCGCCGCATCGTAGAACCGCGCGGCCCGGTCGAGGTCGTTCGTCCCGAGTGTCAGGTAGAGGAGGGTCTCAGCCATCGACCTCGTCCGTGGTCTGCTGGCCGGACAGGCGCTGGCGCAGGATTGACCAGGACATGCCGATGCCGAGGATCAGCGACAGCACGATCAGCGCGAGCCAGGTGTTGAGCGCCGAGTTGTCGAGGCCGAGGAGGCCCCAATCGGTCAGGACCCAGATGCCTGCCCCAAAGATCGCGGCGATGATCAGCGCGCCGAGGATGCCGATCGAGCGCATGGTCGCCACCAGATAGACCATCGCGGCGACGGCAAGGATCAGGCCCAGGAAGACGATCAGCGGCGTCTGCTCGCCCCAGGCCTCGCGCGCCCAGGTGACGTAGTTCCAGGCGGTCGGGTTGAAGATCGCGGCGAGAAGGAGGAAGGCGCCAAGCCAGCGCAAAAGGAAGCCCATGATCTTGTTCCTGACGGTTTCGGCGGCCCCATGCTAGCCTCGTGCGCGGTTGAGGCAAGGGGGTGGAATGGACGCGCTGTATCACGATCCGGCGCTCGCCGTGCTGTACGATTGGGACAATCCCTGGCCGGTCGACTTCGACTGGTTCCTGACGCTGGTCGAGGGAGCGGATACGGCGCTGGACCTGGGCTGCGGGACAGGGATCTTCTCGGTGGCGCTGGCGGCGCGGGGGGCAGAGGTGGTGGGCGTCGACCCGGCGGCGGCGATGCTGGACGTCGCCCGGGCGCGGCCGGGAGGGGACGCGGTGCGCTGGATTGAGGCCCCGGCGCAGGGGCTGGACCTGAGGCGTCGGTTTCAGGCGGTGGTGATGACGGGGCATGCGTTCCAGACCTTGCTGCGCGCGGAAGACCGGGCGGCCTGTCTGGCAACGATCGCCCGGCATCTGGCACCGGGTGGTCGGTTCTTCCTTGACAGCCGCAATCCGGACGCGCGGGAGTGGGAGCAGTGGACGCCCGAGGCCACCCGGGAGGTGCGGGCGCATCCCGAATATGGCGCGCTCGAGCGGTGGAACGCGGCGGAGGAGACGGACGTGCCGGGGGTGATCGAGTACCAGACGCATTACCGGCTGCAGGATGGGCGGCATTGGCAGGCCCGGTCGCGGATCGCCTTTCCGGGGTTCGACGAGTTGGCCGGGGCGATTGCGGCGGCCGGTTTGCGGGTGGACCGGTGGCATGGCGATCCGTGGGGCGGTCCGTTGCAGCCGGGCTGCCCGGACTTCATCCCGCTTGGGGGGCTGGCATGACTACGGAGCGGATGCGCCTGGGCGGGGTGGCCTTCCTCTTGTGCGGCGCGGTGCTGGTCTGGATCGCGGTTTACCTTCTGACCGGGGTCATGGGCTGGCGGATCACCCCGGACGGGGCCGGGCTATCGGTCCTGTGGCTTCTGGTGACCGGCGGGGTGGTCATCGCAATGGGCGGGCAGATGCTGACCACGGGATCGCGGCCACGTTGGCTTTTGCGCGCCTTTGTCGTGCTGATCGTGGTGTTTGTGGTGACGGGGGTCATCGTGACCCTCACCTCCGGCGCGCGGATGCCCCGGCTTTACCTCTGAGCGTGCATTTGACGGGTTTCCCCGTGCGGGACCTGTCGCTATACCGCGCAGGGTTTGTCACTGACTCGGGGAAATGCGCATGGCCAACGTCGTCGTGGTGGGTGCCCAGTGGGGCGATGAGGGCAAGGGCAAGCTGGTCGACTGGCTGTCCGAGCGCGCCGATGTGATCGCGCGGTTCCAGGGCGGGCACAACGCGGGCCACACGCTGGTCATCGGGAACACGGTCTACAAGCTGTCGCTCTTGCCAAGCGGCATCGTGCGCGGCGGCAAGCTTTCCGTCATCGGCAACGGCGTGGTGGTGGACCCCTGGCATCTGGTGGCCGAGATCGAGAAGCTGCGCGGGCAGGGGGTGGAGATCACGCCCGAGAACCTGATGCTGGCGGAGAATGCCTCGCTGATCCTGCCGATTCACGGCGAATTGGACCGTGGGCGTGAAGCGCAGACCTCCGTGGCCAAGATCGGCACCACGGGACGCGGCATCGGCCCGGCCTATGAGGACAAGGTCGGGCGCCGGGCGATCCGGGTGGCGGACCTCTTTGATCCGGCGACCTTGGACACGCGGATCGGCCGCTTGCTGACGCATCACAACGCGCTGCGGGCGGGGTTGGGGCTGGAGCCCGTGGACCCCGCAGCGTTGAAAGCGCAGCTTCTGGAGATCGCGCCGAAGCTGAAGCCCTATGCCGGGCCGGTCTGGAAGGTGCTGAACGAGGCACGTCGGGCGGGCAAACGCATCCTGTTCGAAGGCGCGCAGGGCTCGCTTCTGGATATCGACTACGGGACCTATCCCTATGTGACGTCCTCCAACACCATCGCGGGGCAGGCAGCGACTGGCACCGGGGTCGGCCCGACCGCGATCGATTTCGTCCTGGGGATCGTGAAGGCCTATACGACGCGGGTAGGGGAAGGCCCCTTCCCGGCGGAACTGTTTGATGCGGACGGTGAGCGGTTGGGCGAGCGCGGGCATGAATTCGGCACGGTGACCGGGCGCAAACGCCGCTGCGGCTGGTTCGATGCGGTGCTGGTGCGGCAGACCTGCGCGACCTCCGGAGTGTCGGGCATCGCGCTGACCAAGCTTGACGTGCTGGACGGGTTCAAGACGCTGAAGATTTGCGTCGGCTACGATCTGGACGGCAAGCGGATGGATTATCTGCCCATCGCGGCGGATGAACAGGCGCGCTGCACGCCCATTTACGAAGAAATGGAAGGCTGGTCGGAGACGACGGCCGGGGCGCGGTCCTGGGCGCAGCTTCCGGGGGCCGCGATCAAGTATGTCCGCCGGATCGAGGAGTTGATCCAGTGCCCGGTCGCGCTACTGTCCACCTCGCCGGAACGGGACGACACGATCCTGGTGACGGATCCCTTCGCGGACTGAACGGCTTTTCGTGCGGCTTCGCGTTCTCTTCGCGAGGCGCGACCGCAGGACGCGAGGAGCAGGCCTGGAGTGACGAGATGGCGCTAAGCTACAAGGCCCGGCGGCGCTGGGCGCTGGTGATCCTGCTGATCGGGATGCCGCTCTATGTGGTCGCGGCGGTGACGCTCGTCGGGCTGATCGAACGGCCGTCGTTTCTGGTCGAACTGGTGATCTATGTGGGCCTGGGCTTTCTTTGGGCGCTGCCGTTCCGGTTCATCTTCCGGGGGATCGGTCAGGCCGACCCCGACGCGCCCGGGGTCGCAAAGGAAAAGACGGACGGGCAGGGCCCATCCGTCTGATCGGTCTTTGGTGATCCAGGCCGCGTTCAGGTCAGGCGGCGAGCCTCGGCGAGGTAGGGCGAAGTCTCGGCTAGGCTGTAGTGGCCGCGGGTCACCTTCTCGATCCGGCCGGTGCGCAGAAGCGTGCCGAAGCTGCGCAAGCCATCCTCGCGGCTGACCGGTTTGCCGCCGGCCGAGGCCATCATGCGGCGCATCAGCTGCGGCCGGGTGAATTGCTCACGCTTTTCGACGCAGGTGGCATAGGCGGCGGCGGCTTCCAGCATTTCGGCCATCGACTTCGCGCCGACGTTCTCGGCGAAAGCGGCCAGGCCGGATTCGTCGATCTCGCGGCTGTCTTCGGCCAGATCCTCGTCGTCGTCAGCATCGGTCGCCGGGCCGTAGGATGGCTTGTCGAGCGCAATGTTGCGGGCCGGTGCCGCAGAGGCGGCGAGCGCCGCACCGGCACCGATCGCGCCCGACAGGCGGCCGGTCCGGACCGCGACCATCGGCTGGCCGTCGGGTTTGGCCGGGGCGATACCGGGCGTGGCGGGCGAGACGAGCGGCGCTGCGGTCGGAGCGGGGGCCACGGCGGGGCCGACGCGGTCGATGCGCTGTTCCGACACCAGGACAAGCGGCGGCGGGCTGATCATGCCCGGGCGGATCGTGCCGGGACGTGGTTCCTGCGGGCGGATGCTGACCGACTTGCGGCGGGTGGGCTTCACATCGGGCGCGGCCTCGGGGGCAGCAGGCGCGTCGGGCTGGATCGCCTCGGCCAGGTCGTCGCGGTAGGGGTCGAGGTTCACGTCCGTACGCGGGGCCTCATAGTCCAGGTCGGCGCGGTCGGCCTCGGTCGAGGCGACGGCGTTCTTCAGATGCGACAGGGCCTCTTGCCGGCGACGGTTCGCCTCTTCGGCCATCACCTCTTCGGCCTGCTGCATCAGGCGCGCGATTTCGTCCGATTCGCTTTCGCCAGCCATCGCGCGGGTGGCCGCCGGATCGCTTGGCGCGGCGTCGAGGTCTTCGCTGGGATGCAGGCGCACGACGCGCGAGTTCAGGCGACGCGAGCGCTTGTTGGCCTTGACGACCGGAAGCTCGGGCGCGGCCTCGGCCGCCGCAGGCTCGGCGGTGACCTCGGGATCAGCATCGGCCTCAACGGCGAGTTCGGTCGACGTTTCGGCGATTTCAGCCGTCTCAAGCTCGGTACCCGCATCCTCGGCGACGAAGGCGACCGGCGCTTCGGTGGGGGCGACGGGCAGCTCCATGTCGCTGTCGAAATACAGCGGATCATCTTCCAGGCGCGGCGCATCGGGCGCTGCGGAAAAGGCTGCGGCCTCGTCGGCGCTGACACCGTCCATGGCGGCAAGATCGGCCAGGTCCTCGGCGTCGGCTGCCGTTTCAACGGGCGCTTCCTCAAGGTCCGCCACGGCGACGAAAGGCTCTTCCTCCACCGGCTCGACGAAGGGAGAGAAGGTTTCGGCCCGTTCCTCGGTCTCGGCCACTTCGGACATCGCGTCCTCGACAAGGTCGTCGGCGAGGAAGGCCGCAGGTTCGGCAGGCTCGGCATCGGAAATCAGCGCACCCAGACGGGCGGCCACGTCCTGGCCGACTTCAGCCTCCAGGCTGTCCCCGGCCGCGTCGGCCGTATCCTCGTCAACCAGCGCGACGGCGGCATCGCCGTCCAGATCGGCGGTCAACTCCGGCTTGGCCTCGATCGGCTCGGCCACGAAGGGCGACGCTGCTGTGGTCAGGTCGGCGGCAGCGGGGTTCACCGCGCGACGGATGCGGGCCAGCTTGGCCGCGACGCCATCCGGGATCACATCCTGCACCGAAGGCTCGGTCGCGCCTTCGTCTTCCTCGACCGCGAAGTCGGGCGCGTCCAGATCGGCCGACTGGCGGCGGGGCACCTGGTTGAAAAGGATGCGCGGGGTCACTGCGGGTTCGGCCGGGCTGTCTGCCAGCGCCTCGGCCCGCGGGGCATCGTCACGCTGCCCGGCGGCGGCGGCAAGACGCGACAATTCTCGTTCGGCAAGGCGGTGCAGCATGGCGGCATCGGGCGGCGGAGGCTCGGCCCCGAAATGGCGGTCCTGTGCGGCGAGGTCGCGGAAGTATTCGGCAATCGCCTTCATGGTGTCGAAGGGATTCTCGAAGCCTTCCAGCGTGCAGCTGAAAGTCCCGTAGGACACGGTCAGGATCTTGCTTTCACTGGTCATGACTGGACAGCCTTTCGCCTTGGTCGTCTCACGATAGTCTCGGACACCGTCCTAATGCATGGACAGACCGGGGTAATTTGATGGATTGATTGTGGCCGGGCCCCCAGGAATCTGCCTTAATTGGATACAGTCTTACATGAAATTGCCGATTGTCCAGTCAACCCACGGTGTAACGCTTGCCGGAGGGGGACCGTTCCCGGCGCGTGATCTTGCGCTGGCGCTGCGACGCGCGCCGGTACCGGTGGCCGCGGACGGCGGGGCTGACCGGCTTCTGCAGCTGGGGGTGACGCCACAGGCGGTGATCGGCGACATGGATTCGATTTCCGCCACGGCGCGCGCGGCAATTCCCGTGGCCCACCAACATCTTGTGGCGGAACAGGTCACCACCGACTTCGACAAGGCGCTGCGGCTGATCGAGGCGCCGCTGGTCATTGCTCTGGGCTTTGCCGGGGCGCGGCTGGACCATGGGCTCGCCGCCTTTGCCACCCTGATCGCCCGGGCCGAACGGCGGTGCCTGTTGATCGGCCCGAAGGACTTTGCCTTCGCCGCGCCGCGCCGGCTGGAACTGGACCTGATGCCCGGCGATCCTCTGTCCCTGTTTCCGATGGCATCGGTCACGGGGACCAGCACGGGCCTGGAATGGCCGATCTCGGGCATCGACTTTGCCCCTGACGGGATGATCGGCACATCGAACCGGGTGGTGGAGCGTCGGGTCGTGCTGGAGTTCGACCGGAGGGGCATGCTGGTGATCCTGCCCCGGCGCCGGCTGGACGCGGCGATCAGGGCGCTTCGGGCAGCACCGTGACGTTGGGCTCGCGCGCCTTGGCTTTGGCCGTCAGACGCTCTCGGTAGATGATGTAGAGGCCGGAGGAGACGATGATCGCGATGCCGATCCAGGTCAGACGGTTCGGGAAGTCGCCGAAGATCAGGTAGCCCAGGATCACCGCCGTCACGATCTCGCAGTAGTGCAGGGGGGCGAGCGTGGCCGAGGGCGCATACTTCAGCGCGTAGGTCATGCACATGTGGCTGACCGCGGCCCAGAAGCCCACGCCGAAGAGCCAGAGCCAGTTCCAGCCCGCAGGCCAGATCGGGTCGAGCGAGGTGATGCCGGAGCCATCGGCAAGGATCATCACCGGCAGGCAGAGAAGCAGCCCGGTCCAGGAGGTGTGGAACTGCATGGTAACGGGGTGCATCCAGGCGGAAATCGCGCGGGTGACAAGCATGTAGAAGGCAAAGAGGAAGGCCGTGGCAAGGGGCCAGAGCGCGACAAGTCCGAAGGCGGCGAGCGAGGGCTGGATCACGAACATCGCGCCGACAAAGCCCACGGCGCAGGCGGCGATACGGCGCGGGCCGACCTGGTCGCCAAAGAGGAAATACCCCAGGATCAACAGGATGAAGGGTTCGACGAAGACGATGGCCAGCGCGTCGGCGATGGGCATGTATTCGATGGCCGAAACGAAGGCATAGGTCGAGACGAGCAGGAAAAGGGCCCGCAGGGTGGTGTAGGCCAGTGCCTTGGCGTCCAGTCCCAGCGGCAGGCGCATGACCAGCACGACGGGCAGCATGAGGGCGGTCTGCACCACAAAGCGGGCGGCGGTGACCTGGCCCACGGGCACGCCGTTTTCGGCGGCAAGCTTGGCGGCCACGTCCAGAAGTGGCGCGATCACGCAGAAGGCGAGCATCAGGACGACGCCCTGAAGGGTGGTGTCGCGGGTCATGTGTCTTGCCTAGCGGCTGGGCCCATCGGATTCCTGCCTGAAAGCGACATCGCAGGCGGAGGGGGCGGTCTTCGAATTGAGCGCTGACGCGCGAGCCTTTTGTCTCGTCGTCGGGCCTGCGCCCTCCTCCTCGGGTGATGGGGGCGTTGCCCGTGCCTCCGGCTTCCCGAACCAATGGCGAAACCCTCGGCCCCCCCCCCCCGGGATTTTTCGAGACGGGAAAGTTCAGCAGTTCGGGACGTTGACCGCCAGCCCGCCGAGCGAGGTTTCCTTGTACTTCTCGTGCATGTCGCGGCCCGTCTGGCGCATCGTCTCGATGCAGACGTCAAGGCTGACGAGGTGCTGGCCGTCGCCGCGCAAGCTGAGCGAGGCAGCCGAGACCGCCTTGATCGCGCCGAGGCCGTTCCGTTCGATGCAGGGCACCTGCACGAGGCCCTTGACCGGGTCGCAGGTCATGCCGAGGTGGTGCTCCAGCGCGATCTCGGCGGCGTTTTCCACCTGTTCGGGGGTGCCCCCCAGCACGGCGCAGAGGCCTGCGGCGGCCATGGCGGCGGCAGAGCCGACTTCGGCCTGGCAGCCGCATTCGGCGCCGGAAATCGAGGCGTTGTGTTTGCAGAGGCCTCCGATCGCGGCGGCGGTCAGGAGGAAGTCGCCGACCCTTGCGGTCGATGCCCCTGGCACATGGTCGAGGTAGTACCGCAGGACTGCCGGGACCACACCTGCGGCGCCGTTGGTCGGCGCGGTCACGACCTGGCCACCGGCGGCGTTCTCCTCGTTCACCGCCATCGCGTACAGCGACATCCAGTCGTTGATCGTATGCGGCGGGGTGAGGTTCAGGACCCGTTCGGCGATCAGCGCGTCGTGGATGCCCTTGGCACGGCGGCGGACCTTGAGGCCTCCGGGCAGGATGCCCTCGCCCTTCATGCCCCGGGAAATGCAGTCGTTCATCACCTGCCAGATCCGGTTGATCCCGGCGTCCAACTCTGCGGCAGAGCGGAACTTCAGCTCATTCTGGCGTTTCATCGCCGCGATGGAGAGGCCGGAGCGCTTCGCCATCTCCAGCATTTCGGCGGCGGTCTCGAACGGCCAGGGCACATCGGCCCGCGCCTTGGACTTGGCACCCCCGGCCTCGGCCTGTTCGGCAGCGGTCAGGACGAAGCCGCCGCCGATGGAATAGTAGGTCTCCTCCAGGATCACGTCGCCCTGGGCGTCAGTGGCTTTCAGGATCATCCCATTGGCATGGCCGGGAAGGGCTGGGCCGTAGTCAAAGACCAGGTCCTTGCCCGGGTCGAAGGCAAGGGTGCCGAGGCCCGGTGCCTCGATCACCTTCGTCTCCTTGATCCGCGCCAGCACCGCCTCGGCCTTGTCGGCGTCATAGGTGTCGGGCGCGAACCCGGCGAGGCCGAGGATCGTCGCCCGGTCGGTGGCATGGCCGACCCCGGTGAAGGCGAGGGACCCATGCAGCGACGCCCGCAATCCGTGGAAATGGAACGGCGAGGCGCGTAGCGCATCAAGGAACCGCGCGGCGGCGACCATCGGTCCCATCGTGTGGCTGGAGGACGGGCCGATGCCCACCTTGAACATGTCGAAGACTGAGAGGAACATCAGGAACCTGGGTTGGTGAAGGGGGTGGGGCCGAGGCCGTCGGAGGCTGCGACGCGCAGGGCGGCGGGGCGGGCCTCATGCGCGGCGAGGACGGCTTTCAGATGTGGGAAGTCGTCGATCCGGATACCATAGGGCGCGGGCGGCAGAAGGATCAGCCAGCGCACGAGGACGCCGATGTAATAGCCCAGCACGCCTGGATGATCCGCCGACAGCCAGCGCGGGGCCTGCGTGGCGATCATCTGCTCCACCAGTCCCAGTCGCGCCACGATCTGCTCTTGTGCCGCGGCCTGTGCCGCAGCCGAGTTCGCTTCGCCTGCCGCGCGGTGTGGGTAGAACATCGCCAGCGCCGCCTGGTGCAGCGCGTTCGAGGTGAAGAACAGCCAGGACAGGAAGGCCCCGCGGTCGGGGTCCTGGGGTCCGGGGCCAAGCCGCCCCGTCCGGTCCACCAGCCACAGAAGGATCGCCGCCGTCTCGAACATCGGGCCGTCGTCGGTTTCTAGTGCCGGGATCAGGCCCACGGGGTTCACCTGCCGGTATTCGGGGCTGGAAAGCGCGCCGCCCACGATGTCGACGATGGCCAGCGTGTGCGGCAATTCCAGCTCTTCCAGCGCAAAGCGGACGATGGTCGAGGCGAAGTCGGGCGCGTGGTGGAGCGTCAGGGTCACAGGACAGATCCTTCCGGCGGGTTCGGCTGTTCGGGCCGGGTGAAGGGATGGGGGCCCAGCCCCTCGGCCCGGGCGACGATGGGGGTTTCCACCCGATGTTCTTGTGCGCGGGCAAGCTCTGCAAGGGTGGGAAACTCTGCAAGGTCCAGCCAGCGCGGGGCGTCCACCGGATACAGCGCGGACCAGCGGGACAAGGTGATGGTGTAGACGCCCAGGGGCCGACCCGCCGCGAACAGGACGGGATGCGCCTTGGCGGCAGCGTCCAGCAAGGCGAAATGGCGCAGCATGCGGGCCGACATGATTTCATGATGCGCGGCATGGGCATCGGCTGGCGCGTACTGATGCGGGTAGAAGATCGTGCGCAGGTCGGCATGCGCGGTGTTCGACAGGAAGAACAGCCATTTCAGGAAGACCGGACGGTCCGCATTGCCGGGCGCGGGGCCAAGCTTGTGCGTGTCCACCAGCCACAACAGGATCGCCCCGGTTTCCGAGATCGGCCCCACTGGCGTCTCCAGCGTCGGGATCAGCCCGGTCGGGTTCAAGGCGCGGTAGGCGGGTCCGTCCTGCTGACGCCGGGACCGGTCGACCAGCGCCGTCCGATAGGGAATGCCTGCCCCATCCAGCACCAGCCGGATGATCAGCGAGGCATTGTCCGGGGCGTAGTGCAACAGATACATCGGGGTCCTTCGGCCTTGGTGGTGCCAAGCTTGCGCAACTATCGCCACATCGCTGCGAAAAAAGCGACCCTCTGCAGCAGATCGACGCTGTGCAGTTAACCGGCTGGAAACCTTGTCAGGGCAAGACTTGCCCGGCGAGAGCTGGCGGAGGACGGAATGCAGCGGAAAACGGGGATCATCATTCTGGCGATGCTTGCCATGGCACAGGTGGCCCTGGCCGAGGAGACGGGGCTGGAAAAGGCGATGGGCCGAGACCCCGACCGCTTCGCCCCGCGGGTGACGGACCTGATCGCCGGGTTCGGCGGGCCGGAGGGCCTGACGGCTGCGGGGATCGAGGATCACATCGAGCTGGAACGGGCGGCGGCCCGCGCGTCCTCCCTGCGGCGGATGCTGGCGATGGACCTTGATGCCGACGGCGCGCTGGACGCACGGGAACTTGCAGTCACCCAGCGCGCCGCCAGCGCCAGCGGCCGGGGCAGGCTGGAGCGTCAGTTCCGCGCCGCTGACCTGAACGGCGATGGCCGCATCGACACAGGAGAGATGGCCGCCGATGCCCGCGCCGCGGCCCTGCGCGCCCTGGGCGAGGAGGAGGCCACGATGCTGCGCGCGCTCCTGTCGCTGGACCGCGATGGCAATGCCGCCCTGTCGGTGGACGAGATCGAGGCCGCAGCGGCCCTTGCGGCACAGGCCGGCTGAGCCCCGGTGTTTCCCGATTGCGGGTGAATTGTCCCGTGCGAAGCCTCTCGCCCTGTGGCAGTCTTTGCGCTATTGCGGGGCAACCAAAAGGGGATTTCGCATGGCTGCCGAGCTTTCACCCATCGATCAGGCCAAATACGTCGCCGCGCGCCGGTCTGTCGATTTCGTCGAACCGGGGATGAAGCTGGGGCTCGGGACCGGGTCGACGGCGGCCTGGATGGTGCGCTGCCTGGCGGAACGGGTGCGCGAGGACGGGCTGCAGGTGACCTGCGTGGCGACCTCGACCCGCACGGCGGATCTGGCGCGGTCCAGCGCGCTCACGGTCGTCGGGTTGGACGAGGTGAAATGGCTGGACCTGACCATCGACGGCGCGGACGAGTTTGACGCGAACCTGAACCTGATCAAGGGCGGCGGCGCGGCGCTTCTGCAGGAAAAGATCGTGGCGACGGCCAGCGACCGGATGATCGTGATCGCCGATGCGGCGAAGGAAGTGGCACAGCTTGGCGCGTTTCCGCTGCCGGTCGAGGTGATCCCCTTCGGCTGGCAGACCACCAAGGCGCTGATCGAGGAAACGCTGTACAGCCTGGACGTGATGAACCGCGAAGTCAGCCTGCGCATGGTCAATGATGCGCCCTTGCGGACGGATGAGGGGCATTACCTTCTGGACCTGAACCTCAAGCGGATCGGCAATCCGCGCCAGCTGGCGCTGGTCCTGAACCAGATCCCGGGCGTGGTCGAGAACGGGCTCTTCATTGACATCTGCGACATCGTGGTGATCGGGCAAGGCGACGGCCGGGTGACGGTGCGCGACATCAACTCGGGCCGGATCGAGAATGGCGCGGTCGACCTGACCGAAAGCCGCAACATCTTTGCCGACCTCGACTGAGCGGCGGATCGCGGCGTGATCCGGGCCGGATGAGCAACATCCTGTTCATTTGCGGCAAGGCGCGAAAGCGCAGCCCGACGGCAGCGGCTGTGGCCGAGCAGCTGGGTCTCCATTCCGATTTTGCGGGCCTCAGCACCGATGCCGACGAACGTGTAACACCCGAGCATCTGGCCTGGGCAGACACGATCGCGGTGATGGAGAAGGCCCAGCTGTCCCGCCTGAAACGGCAGATGGCCGCCCAGCTTAAGGGAAAGCGGCTGGTTTGTTTGGATATTCCCGACACCTATGACTTCATGCAGCCGGAACTGGTCGATCTGTTTCAGTCCCGCCTTCAGCGCATCCTTCGCTAGGGGCGCGGCCCCCACTTACCATCAGGGAACCGAAAAGTGCGGCCCCGGGCTTCCGTCCCGGGCCGCGAAGGCTTAGCTGTGGCGCTGAATAGAGCTGCGGACGAGGCGCGTGACATGACCTTCGACTACGATCTCTTTGTCATCGGCGGCGGCTCGGGCGGGGTCCGGGCGGCGCGGATCGCTTCGGGCGAGTATGGCGCGAAGGTGGGTCTGGCCGAGGAAAGCCGGATGGGCGGGACCTGCGTCATCCGAGGCTGCGTGCCGAAAAAGTTGATGGTCTTTGCCAGCGAGTTTTCCGGGATGGTCGAGGAAGCGCAGGCTTACGGCTGGGACATCAAGGCCGGGCCGTTCGACTGGATCGCCTTCCGCACCCGGCTGGAGGCCGAGCTGGACCGGCTGGAAGGGGCCTATCGCAACACGCTGAAGAACGCGGGCGTGACGGTGCATGACGAGCGCGCCACCGTGGTCGATCCGCATCGGGTGCGGCTGGCCTCGGGGGCCGAGTTCACCGCCAAGCACATCCTGATCGCGACGGGCGGGCGGCCTTTCGTGCCTGACTTCCCGGGCTCGGATCTCGCCGTCACCTCGAACGAGATGTTCCACCTGGACGTGCTGCCCAAGCGGGCGCTGGTGGTCGGCGGCGGCTATATCGCCAGCGAATTTGCCTGCATCCTGAAAGGGCTGGGTGTCGAGGTCAGCCAGTACTACCGCGGGGCGCAGATCCTGCGGGGCTTCGACGACGAGGCGCGGGGGCATGTCTCGAACGCGATGCGCGCGGGCGGGATCAACATCCACTGCGGCACGGCGGTCATGCGGCTGGAAAAGACCGCGACCGGCATCCTTGCCGTGGCGACCGACGGCAGCGAGGCCGAGTTCGACCTCGTACTCTATGCCACCGGCCGCCGCCCGAACACCGAAGGCCTGGGGCTGGAGGCGCTGGGGCTGGAGCTGGGCCGGAACGGCGAGATCCCCGTGGACCGCTACAGCCAGACTGCCGTGCCTTCGGTCTTTGCGGTGGGCGACGTGACCGGCCGGATCAACCTGACCCCCGTGGCGATCCGCGAGGGGCATGCCTGCGCAGACACCGTCTTTGGCGGAAAGCCCACGGTCTTCGACCATCAGCTGGTCGCCTCGGCCATTTTCACCCAGCCCGAGATGGGCAGCGTGGGCCTGTCCGAGGAGGCGGCCCGGGCGCAGGAGCCGATCGAGGTCTATGCCACAGCTTTCCGCCCGATGAAGACGGCCTTCGCCGGCAAGCCCGACCGGGTGCTGATGAAACTGATCGTCAGCCAGGCGACGCGGAAGGTCCTGGGCTGCCATATCGTCGCACCCGAAGCGGGCGAGATGATCCAGCTTGCGGCCATCGCGATCCGGATGGGGGCGACTAAAGAGGATTTCGACGCCACCTGCGCGGTCCATCCTACGATGGCCGAAGAGCTGGTGACGATGCGAAAACCGGTGCGAACTGCCTGACAGGCGGTCGCGACGGGTTGATTTCCGGCTGGATATGACCAGCTTAGGGAAAAGTTCTGAAAGAGGTTCGATCAATGGCAGGAAGTGGCGGTCCCTGGGGCGGCGGTGGCGGCTCGGGCGGGGATGACCGGGGCGGACGGGGCAACAACGACGACGACGACCGTCGCGGCGGCAGGCCCGGTCAGGGCGGCGGTCAGATCCCCGAAATCGACCAGCTGATGAAGAAGGGGCAGGAACAGCTGCGCGTCCTGATGGGCGGGCGCGGCAATCGCGGCACCGGAGGCCCGGGCGGTGATCCTGACGGTCCGATGTTGACCAAGCAGGGCGTGGCCCTTGGCGTCCTTGCGCTGATCGCGGTCTGGTCGTTCATGTCCTTCTACACCGTCCGGCCCGAAGAACGCTCGGTCGAGCTGTTCCTGGGCGAAAGCGCGGGTGTGGGTGATCCGGGGCTGAACTTCGCCCCCTGGCCGATCGTGACCTACGAGAAGGTCCAGGTGACCGGCGAACGCACCACCGACATCGGCGCGGTGCAGGGTAACGCGGATGGCGGCCTGATGCTGACCCGCGACCAGAACATCGTCGACATCGGCTTCCAGGTGGTCTGGAACATCTCGGACCCCGAGAAATACCTGTTCAACCTGGCCGAGCCGGAAGTCACCATCAAGGCCGTCAGCGAAAGCGCGATGCGCGACATCATCGCCCGGTCGGAACTGTCGCCGATCCTGAACCGCGACCGGGGCGTCATCGCCGCGGACCTGCGGACGGCGGTGCAGGCTACGCTCGACAGCTACAACGCCGGGATCACGGTGATCCGGGTCAACCTGTCCGTCGCCCAGGCCCCGCGCGAGGTGATCGACGCCTTCCGCGCCGTGCAGGCGGCAGCCCAGGAACGCGACCGGCTGGAGAAAGAGGCCGACGCCTACGCCAACCAGGTCACCGCCGGTGCCCGAGGCGAGGCAGCGCGGCTGATGGAAGCGGCCGAGGCCTACCGGGCCGAGGCGGTGAACAGCGCGCAAGGTGAAGCGGCGCGCTTCCTGTCGGTCTACACCGAATATGTGAAGGCGCCCGAGGTAACCCGGCGGCGGCTTTATCTGGAAACCATGGAGCGGGTGCTGGGTGGCATGAACAAGGTGATCCTTGACGGGGTCTCGGGCGGCGAAGCCGGACAGGGCGTGGTGCCCTTCCTGCCCCTGAACGAACTTGGCCGGATGACGCCCGCCCAAGGGGCCGGCACGGCTGGAGGGTCAAACTGATGCGTGCGATCTATGTCATTCCCGCCGTTCTGATCGTGGCCCTGGTCCTGGTCCTGTCGTCGGTCTTCATCGTCGATGAACGCAAGAAGGCGCTGGTCCTGCAGTTCGGCCAGGTCATGCAAGTGAAGGAGGAGGCCGGCCTTGGCTTCAAGGTCCCGCTTCTGCAGGACGTGGTCCTGTACGAAGACCGGATACTTGGGCTGCAGACCCAGCCGATCGAAGTCACGCTCTTGTCCGACCGCCGTCTGGTGGTGGATGCCTTCGCCCGCTGGCGCATCGTCAACCTGGTCGAATTCCGCCAGTCGGTCGGCACCGGGGCCGAGGAACGTGCCCAGCAGCTTCTGGGCAACATCCTGTCGCAGGCCATTCCGGAAGTCCTGGGCAACGCGACGCAGGATCAGGTCCTCAGCCAGAACCGCGCCGGGCTGATGAACCAGATCCTGACCATCGCCAAGCGCGAGGGCCAGGCGCTGGGCATCGACGTCATCGACGTGCGGCTGACCCGGACCGACCTGCCGGAACAGAACCTGGAAGCGACCTTCGCCCGGATGCGCGCCGAACGCGAACGCGAAGCGGCCGACGAAAAGGCCCGTGGTGGCGAAGCCGCGCAGCGGGTGCGGGCCTCGGCCGACCGGACCGTGGTGGAACTGACCTCGGACGCGCGGCGCCAGGCCGAGGTGATCCGCGGCGAGGCCGATGCCGAGCGGAACGCGATCCTTGCCGAAGCCTATGGCCAGGACCCGGAGTTCTTCGCCTTCATCCGCTCGCTCTCGGCCTACGAGGCGAGCCTGAAGGGGGGCAACTCGTCGATCGTCATGCAGCCGGACAGCGAGTTCTTCGACTATCTGCGCTCGGACGCTGGCCGTCCCAGCGGCGCCTCGGTGGGCCCGACGACGCCTGCTCCGGCCCCAGCGGCCCCGGCGGAAACGGCCCCGGCCTCGCCGTGACCGAAATCTTTCTGGCACTGGGTCTGGTGCTTGCGATCGAGGGGCTGGTGCTTGCACTGGCCCCTCGTCGTATCGAGGATGCACTGCGGCTTCTCGCCTCGCTGCCGGTCGATCAACGCCGGATGATCGGGCTGGGGGCGCTGGCTCTTGGCGTGCTGATCGTCTGGCTGGTGCAATCGGCCTGACCTGTCCCGCCTGCGCTTTCCGTGACAATTGCGTTCACATGCGTTTGATGCGCCGCGACAGGGTTTGCATTGCGGGGAGCTTTCACTAACTGTTTGTTCAGCGGCGACGGGGAGGTTGTACTTTGGACAACCACCCCAGCCTGACCCGATGAACAGGAGTTCGCATCGTGCCCGACCTCACCCCCTCCATTCGCGCTGCCCTGCGCTCCAGCACGCTTTTGGCGCTGGTCCTGGGTTTTGGTCTCAGTGTCGCTCCGGCCAGCGACGTCCAGGCCTTTGGCGCACCCGAAAGCTTTGCCGAACTGGCCGAGAAGATCAGTCCCTCGGTCGTGAACATCACCACCAGCGCTATGGTCTCCGGCCCGGCCAACGGCATGCCGATGGTGCCGGAAGGCAGCCCGTTCGAGGATTTCTTCGATGACTTCGGGGGCCCCGGCCCCGGCGGCCCGCAACGGTCCGAGGCGCTCGGCTCCGGCTTCGTGATCAGCGAGGACGGCTATATCGTCACCAACAACCACGTCATCGAAGGCGCCGACGAGATCGAGATCGAGTTCTTCTCGGGCGAGCGGCTGAAGGCCAAGCTGGTCGGCACCGACCCCAAGACCGACATCGCGCTGCTGAAGGTGGAAAGCGACAAGCCACTGCCCTTCGTGTCCTTCGGCAACAGCGACCTGATGCGCGTGGGCGACTGGGTCATGGCGATGGGCAACCCGCTTGGCCAGGGCTTCTCGGTCTCGGCTGGGATCGTCTCGGCCAGGGGGCGGCAGCTGTCGGGGTCCTATGACGACTACATCCAGACCGACGCCGCGATCAACCGGGGCAACTCGGGTGGTCCCCTGTTCAACATGGACGGACAGGTCGTGGGCGTGAACACCGCGATCCTGTCGCCCAATGGGGGGTCGATTGGTATCGGCTTCTCGATGGGCTCGAACGTGGTGAGCAAGGTCGTCGACCAGCTGAAGGAATTCGGCGAGACGCGGCGCGGCTGGCTGGGTGTGCGCATCCAGGACATCTCGCCGGAAATCGCGGAATCGATGGGGCTTGAGGTGACCGCAGGTGCGCTGGTGTCGGATGTCCCCGACGGTCCGGCCAAGGATGCCGGCATCCTGGCGGGCGACGTGATCACCCGGTTTGCCGGGCAGGAAGTCGCCAGCGCGGGCGATCTGACCCGTCGCGTGGCCGATGCGCCCATCGGCGAGGCGGTGCCGGTGATCGTGCTGCGCGACGGCAAGACCGAGACGCTGCAGGTCACGCTTGGCCGCCGCGAAGAGGCCGAGGCCGTGACGGTGCCCGCCTCGGCCCCCGCCGATGCCGGTCCGAAAGAGATGGAGATGTTGGGCCTGACCTTGGCGCCGCTTGACGACGAGATGCGCGCGAAGCTGGGGCTGGAGCCTTCGGCGGAGGGTCTGATGATCGTGGCAGTCGATCAGGCGTCCGAGGCCTTCACCAAGGGCCTGACCGAGGGCGACCTGATTACCGAGGCCGGCCAGCAGAAGGTCGTCCGGCTGCAGGACCTGGAGGACCGGATCAAGGAGGCGAAGGACGCCGGGCGCAAGTCGATCCTCCTTCTCGTCCGGCGAGGCGGCGACCCGCGGTTCGTGGCGCTGTCGATCCAGGACTGAGCGCCGGTTTCACGGCATGGAATGGCGGCGGGGTCATCCTCGCCGCCAAATTTCTTGAGTAAGAAATTTGACAAATTCCTTGCTTAAGGAATTTGCGTCCCGGGTGCTAAGGCTGGTCCCCCGCCCTGACCCCGTCATACCGGAACCCGGGGTCCAGAAGCCGGTCCAGCAGGGGCGACAGGTCCTCGATCACCTCTGCCACCACATGCACCACCCCCGCCTCGCGCTGCAGCTTTCCGGTCACCCGCAACAGCCGCCCGGCGATCACCGCCCGGCGGAAGCGTTCGTAAGTCTGGGCCCAGACCACGACGTTCGCGGTCCCCGTCTCATCCTCCAGCGTGACGAAGATCACCCCCTTCGCCGTCCCGGGCCGCTGCCTGACCAGCACCAGCCCCGCCACCGTCACCCGCGCGCCGGCCGGGGGCTCGCCCAGCCGGGCGGCCTGCAGCGCCTTCGGCGGGCGCGGCCAGGACCCGCCGCGCGGGGTGGGGGAGAGGACCAGCGTCATGCGAACAATCATAGAACATCCGCTGCGAAGGACAAGCCCGCTCCCCTCTGGCAAATCGGGGCAGACTGGCCTATGTCACGTCTGACGATCCCCGGGAGACCCAAATGGCGAAGATCACTTACGTCGAACACAGTGGCAAAGAGCACGTCGTCGAGGTCGCAAACGGCCTGACCGTGATGGAAGGCGCGCGCGACAACGGCATCCCCGGGATCGAGGCCGATTGCGGCGGCGCCTGTGCCTGTTCGACCTGCCACGTCTATGTGGACCCGGCCTGGGTCGACAAGCTGCCGAAGAAGGACCACATGGAAGCCGACATGCTGGACTTCGCCTGGCGCCCCGACCCGGCCCGGTCGCGGCTGACCTGCCAGCTGAAGGTCACCGATGCGCTGGACGGCCTGCGCGTGCAGATGCCGGAAAAGCAGATCTGATCCGCGCGCTTGCCTTGCTTGCCGCCTTGGCCGCGCCACCCGCTGCGGCCGAGATCGTTTCGGCTGACCTGATCCAGCCCACCGACCGATATGGCCACGCTGTTCTTGGCGACGCGCTGGAATGGGGCGGGCTGCGGCTGACGTTGGCGGACGGTCGGCACGAAGACGTAACCCTGCCCGAAACGCGCGTCTTCGAAGACGTGGAGGCAAGGCTCGCCGATATCACCGGCGACGGCTTACCCGAGGTGATCGTGGTCGAGACCGACGTGGCACTAGGCGCCTCGCTGGCCATCTACGGCCCTGACGGCAAGATCGCCGCCACACCCTTCATCGGCCAGTCCAGCCGCTGGCTCGCCCCCGCCGGGATTGCCGACTTCGATGGCGATGGCCGGATCGAGATCGCCTATGTCGACCGCCCCCACCTGCGCAAGGAGCTGGTCTTCGTCCGGCTGGAAGGCGACCAACTGATTGAGGCCCTGCGCCTGCCGGGCCTGACCAACCACCGGATCGGCGAGGATTTCATCTCGGGCGGGGTTCGCGACTGCGGGCAGGGGCCGGAACTGATCCTCGCATCGGCCGACTGGACCCGTGTGGTGCAGGTGCGCCGCGGCACGGTTAGCGATCTTGGCCCGATGCCCGCAACCGGCCTGACCATCCCGCCCTGCTGATCAGTCCTCGCCCTTGCCCAGCCGGTCGGCCTTGCGCCGCACCAGCATCGTGCGCAGGTCGTGCATCGCCAGCAAAAGCTGATCCGTCACCGCCTCCAGCTGCGCGTCCGTCGCCTTCGACTGCGCCCATTGTGTCGTCAGGTTCAGATGGTCCACCGTCCGCAGGATGTCGTCGACCTCGCGCGCAGCCAGCTGCGCCTGACGGGCCGCCAGCCATTCCTCGATCGCCGCCAGGTCGGCCTTGGTCAGCTCCACCTCGCCATGCGGCTTGATGTTGCCGTTCTTCACGTTGACCGTGGCGATCTCGTCCATCTCGATCCGGCGCTGGCGGTTCTCGGTGCCCAGACGGAAGACTGCCGCGCCATTCTCGCGCACCCGGAAGTAGTAGTCGGGAAGGTCAGCGGTCATCGTTCAATCGGTCCATTGCCTGGCACCGCCCGGGACAACCCCGCCGTGCACCCTGCCATTCCTTCCCGAGTGCCGCAGAATCGTCAACCCTGCCGTCAGACGAGGCTGGCGCAGAAGCGCTGGATGCGGCTGCAGGCCTCGTGCAGCACCTCGTCCGAGGTGGCATAGCTGACCCGGAAATTGGGCGAGAGACCAAAGGCCGCGCCAAAGACCACCGCGACCCCGGTTTCCTCCAAGAGCGCCGAGGCGAAGACCTCGTCGTTCGAGATCACCACCCCAGAGGGCGTCGCCTTGCCGATGCAGCCGGAAATGTCGGGGTAGACGTAGAACGCCCCCTCGGGCTTCGGGCAGCGGATGCCCTTTGCCTGGTTCAGCATGCTGACCACCAGATCGCGGCGGCCCTGGAAGACGCGGCGCCAGTCGGCCAGAAACTCTTGCGGGCCGCTCAGCGCCTCAAGGGCGGCATACTGGCTGACCGAACAGGGGTTTGAGGTCGACTGCGACTGGATCGTGCCCATCGCCTTGATCAGCGACACCGGGCCCCCCGCATAGCCGATCCGCCAGCCGGTCATCGCATAGGCCTTGCTCACGCCATTGCAGGTCAGCGTGCGGTCATACAGCCCGGGTTCGATTTCGGCCGGGGTGCAGAATTCGAAGTCGTCGAAGACCAGGTGTTCGTACATGTCGTCCGACATCACCCAGACATGCGGGTGGCGCATCAACACGTCGGTCAGACCCTTCAGCTCCTCCCGCGTGTAGCCCGCGCCCGTCGGGTTGGACGGCGAGTTGAAGATGAACCACTTGGTCTTCGGCGTGATCGCGGCTTCCAGCTGTTCGGGCGTCAGCTTGAAATTGGTCTCGATCCCCGCAACCACAGTCACCGGCGTGCCGCCCGCCAAAAGCACCATCTCCGGGTAGCTGACCCAGTAGGGGGCCGGGATGATGACCTCATCACCCGGATTGCAGGTCGCCATCAGCGCGTTGTACAGGATCTGCTTGCCGCCGGTGCCGACGGAAATCTGTTGCGGCGTGTAGGTCAGCCCGTTTTCGCGCAGGAACTTGGAACAGATCGCCGCCTTCAATTCCGGGATGCCGTCCACTGCCGTATAGCGCGTCTTTCCGCTGTCGATGGCGCGTTTTGCCGCCTCGCGGATGTTCTCCGGCGTGTCGAAATCAGGCTCGCCCGCGCCCAGGCCGATCACGTCGCGCCCCTCGGCCTTAAGGACCTGCGCCTTCGTGGTCACCGCGATGGTGGGCGAGGGTTTGACGCGCGCAAGCGTGTCGGACAGGACGGCCATTGGTCAACACTCCGTCAGGCGGTTTGCGATTTTCGGATGCAGGTCTTAGGCTGGCCCCTCAACCGACACAAGCGATATCGAAAGAAGGAGAGGCGTGATGGCGGAAACAGGCCCCGAGACCAACTGGTATGCGGCCGATGTGGCGACCTTCGGCGACCGGCTGGCAGGTGCGCGCGAAATGGCGGGACTAAGCCAGGAGGACCTGGCCCAGCGGCTGGGCGTGCGGCTGACAACCCTGCAAAACTGGGAGGAAGACCTGGCCGAGCCGCGCGGCAACCGGCTGCAGATGCTGGCGGGGATGCTGAATGTCTCGCTGACCTGGCTGCTGACCGCCGAGGGCGACGGGTTGCAGTCACCGGACGCGGCACCGCAGCCCCTGACGGCTGACGCCGAAGAGGCGCTGGCCGAATTGCAGCGGCTGCGCGCCGGGGCGATTGCGCTGGCCGACAAACTGGCGCAAGTGGAACGCCAGATGCGGCAGGCGATGCGCAAGGCCGCGTGACGGACAGGGCAGGGGGCCAGGATCGTGGAAACCGGGGAGTCGCGCCTGAAGCGGATGAAGATGCGGTCCTGGCGGCGTGGCACCAAGGAAATGGACCTGGTGCTGGGTCCCTTCGCCGACGCGAACTTGTCCGGGATGAGCCGGGCCGAGCTTGATCTCTACGACGACCTGCTGGCCGAGAACGACCAGGACCTGATGGCCTGGATTCTTGGCCAGTCGGCACCGCCCGAGGCGCTGGCGCCGCTTCTGGCGCGGATCACTGCCTTTGCCGAAGCCCGGTTGAAGGCGGCAAAATAGACGAAGTTCTTCGCAAGTTTACGGAATGTTTGCGGTTTGTGCCGATTCTGTCCCCGTCCGAACGGTGGAGAAACGGTATGACAATGTATGCCCCGCTGCTGGATGGGTCGCAAAAGGCGTTCCTGTCCTGCTACCTTGACAATCTTGCGCTGGTCGAACGGCTGCACCGGCTGCTCCTGGACGTGATCAAGGACGAATTCGAACGGTTGAGCATTCTCGAAATCAACTCGGTCCAGGCGCTTCTCCTGTTCAACATCGGCGAGAATGAGGTGACGGCTGGCGAGTTGAAGTCGCGCGGCTATTACCAGGGCTCGAACGTCAGCTACAACCTGAAGAAGCTGGTGGAACTGGGCTACATGCATCACCAGCGGTCCGAAATCGACCGCCGGTCGGTCCGGGTGCGACTGACCGAAAGGGGGCGGCAGGTGCGGGGGCTCTTGTCCGACCTTTTCGCCCGCCACGCCGAAGGCATCGAACGCCGTGCGCTGATCGATGCTTCGGGGATGGATGAGATCAACATGTCGCTGAAGCGGATGGAACGCTTCTGGACCGAACAGATCCGCTACATCTACTGACGCACTGGGCCTTGGCGGCAGGACTGTTGTGGCCGCGTGGCAGGACTTGGTTTCAGCCCGGTTCAGGGTTGGCGGCAAAGCGGGCCGCTTTCGCCTCGCAGGTCCATGAGCCGCAGTACTGTGCGTTCTGGCCGCGCGAAGGGGCCGGGAAACCCTGGGGTAGGCAGGCGTTAAGAAAGGGTGTACGCCCGCGACCAAGTGACTGATATCGCTTGAATTGCGGCGATTGTCCACCGTGGACAGATTTCGGTCAGTTGACCTTTCGGGCGGGCAGGAAGGGCAGGGGGGCGACCGGCAGGCCCTCCTCGATCAGAGCCCGCGCCTCGTCGGGCCGGGCCTCACCATGGATCGCCCGCCCCGGCGCCTCGCCCGCATGCATGGCCCGCGCCTCGGCGGCGAAGTTCATGCCGACGTATTCCGAGTTCTCCTCGATCTGCCGCCGCAGGGCCGCGATCTGGGCCTCCAGCTCCGAGGCGGGGGCCGACAGGTCAGGACGGGTCTCCGGGGCGGATTGCGGGGCAGCGGCGGCTTTCCGGGCGGGCCGGACGGCCGGGGCCATCAGGTCCTTCCGGACATCGGCCGACCCGCAGACCGGGCACACAACCTGCCCTGCCGCCTGCAGCGCAGAGAAGGCATCGGCGCCCTTGAACCAGCTTTCAAACCCGTGGTCCCCGGCGCAACGAAGACTGTATCGGATCATCGTGTCACAGCCCGCATCAAAGTCCGCCTCTACCTAATGAGGCCCGGCAAAAGATCAATGCCCCCGCCGCTTCCCGTCCTTGCGGCGCGGGCCGGGGCTTTCGTCTTCCTCGGCCGAGATCGGCGCCGGGCGACCGTCTTCGGGGGGCGTGAAGCCCGCGATGATCTGCCGGAGTTCCGGCTCGGCGACCAGGGTGGCAGCCTCTTCCCGCGAGAACCATTTCCGCTGGCGTTCCTTCACCTCGGGGAAGGTCGATGCCAGCTTGGCGACCCGCAGCCCATAGACCGCGACGGCACAGGGAACCGTTGCCGACACCGACATGCATTTCTGATAGCCGAAGCGACCGATGCACAGCGGGTTGATCTGGCCGTTCACCCCCGCCTCTTCCCAGGCTTCCTGCGCGGCGGCGGCCTCGGGCGCAAGGCCCGGCATCGGCCAGCCTTTCGGGATGACCCAGCGACCCGTGTCGCGGCTGGTGATCAAAAGCACCTCGACCCCGTCGCCGCCGTCACGCCAGCACAAGGCACCATACTGCACTTTCGCGCTTCCCAGTCCGGCGCCCGGCGCCGGAATCTTTTCTTGCCAACTCATCTCACGCCTACCTGGCCGCCGGTTTCCCCGAACTGGCCCCTGCTCGTATACCTCCACAGGAATATGGCATGGCTGTGGAAAAAATCACAGGGAAATCAGGAGAAGTTGACCGGAACCGGGGTCGGGTTATCTGAAAATCAGTTGCGTGATGGAAAAGGGTGCAGCATGAACCGGCTTCTGATCAGCCTTGTGGCAGGCCTTGCAGCCTCGGTCGCTCAGGCCGGGGACAGCTTTCGCTTCGCCTCGATCGACGGCGGGATGATCGACCTGGCGGACTGGCGCGGCAAACCGGTGCTGGTGGTCAACACCGCCTCGCTGTGTGGCTATGCCGGGCAGTTCGATGGGCTGCAGACCCTGCACGAACGCTTTGGCGACCGGGCGCTGATCCTGGCGGTGCCGTCCAACGACTTTGAGCAGGAGTTGGAGGATGAGGCGGCGGTGAAGGAGTACTGCGCGCTGACCTTCGACCTGACCCTGCCGATGACCGAGATCACCCATGTGAAGGGCGCCGAGGCGCATCCGTTCTATGCCTGGCTGAAGGAGGAGACGGGGTTCGTGCCGCGCTGGAACTTCAACAAGGCACTGATCGGGCCGGACGGCGAGGTGGTCGCGACCTTTGGCGCGCCGGTGGCCCCGGAAAGCGCGGCCATCGCCGGTCGGATCGAGGCGCTGCTGGAATGATCATCGCGCCGCCGCCCGCACCCGCCGGGACGGTGGCCGCGCCCCTGTTCATCGGGTCCGAAATCTATCGGGGGTCATCTTACGGGTCGCGCCATCCCCTGCGGGTGCCTCGGGTCTCGACCGTGATGGACCTGGCGCGAGCGCTGGACTGGTTGCCGCCGGACCAGTTCCGCACCAGCCCGCGCGCCAAACCCGCAGCCCTGGCCCTGTGGCACGAGCCTGACTATATCGCCGCCCTGCAGAAGGCCGAGACGACGGGCGAGGCGACGCCCGAAATGCGCGAACGGTTCCATCTGGGCACCCTGTCGAACCCGGTCTTTCCGCAGGTGTATCGCCGCCCGGCGACCGGGGCAGGGGGTGTGATGCTGGCGGCCGAGTTGCTGGCGGCTGCGCCGGGGGTGATCCACGTCCCGGGGGGCGGCACGCATCACGGGCTGCCGGGGCGGGCGAACGGGTTCTGCTACCTGAATGACGTGGTTCTGGGGATCAAGGTCCTGAAACGCGCTGGGCTGCAGCGGATCGCCTATGTCGATCTGGACGCGCATCATTGCGACGGGGTGGAACTGGCCTTTGCCGGGGACGCAAGCGTGCGGATGATCTCGGTGCATGAGGAGAGGCGCTGGCCGTTCACCGGCGCATTGACCGATACCGCACACGGCAGCGCCTTCAACCTTCCGGTGCCGAAGGGCTACAACGACAGCGAGGCCCGGGTGGTGCTGCACGGGTTGATCCTGCCGCGGGTAGCCGAGCACCGCCCGGACGCTTTGGTTCTGCAATGCGGGGCGGACAGCCTGACCGAAGACCCACTGTCACGGCTTGCCCTGTCGAACCGGGCCTATCTGGAGGCAGTGCGCGCCCTTGTGCCTTTGGCCCCGCGGGTGCTGGTCCTGGGCGGGGGCGGCTACAACCCGTGGTCGGTCGGGCGCTTGTGGACGGCGATCTGGGGGCTTCTGTCGGGGCGGGACGTGCCCGACCGGCTTCCCCAGGCCGCCCGCGCCGTGCTAGAGGGGCTGAGCTGGAATGGCGGTGCCAGACCCCTGCCTGCGGCCAAGATGCTGGAAACCCTCCTCGACCCCCACCGCGAAGGCCCTGTCCGGGTCGAGATCCGCGATCGGCTGGCCGTGCTGGCACGACGATGATCCGGGCCTTTATCGGGATCGACCTGCCGCAGGCCGTGCGCGGCGCGCTTCAGGTGCAGCAGTTCCTGATGCCCCTGACGCGCAAGGTGGAGCCAGAAAACCTGCACCTGACTCTGGTCTTTCTGGGAAACTGCCCCGAGCCGGTGCTGGAGGCCGCGCACGACGGGTTCGAGGCCTTGCGGGAAAGAGGCTTTACCCTGTCCCTGCAAGGGCTTGGCCTCTTTGGCAAGTCCAAGCCGCATACCGCCTGGGCCGGTGTCGCGCCATCGCCCGCGCTGGCCCATCTGCAGGCCAAAGTCGAGACCATCGCGCGCCGCGCCGGATGCGAAGTCGACAGCCGCAAGTTCCTGCCGCATGTGACCCTTGGCCGCTTTCCCACGCCGGAACCCGCCGAGGTGGCGCGGCTGGAGCGGGCCGTCGCCCTCGGGGCCGGGTTCCGGTCGGACCCTTGGGAGGTCACCGAGCTGACCCTCTGGCGCAGCCATCTGACAGCCCGCGGCCCGCACTACGAGGTGCTGGTCCGCTATCCGCTTGGCTGACGTGCTTGTCTTGACAGGCGCGCACGCCTCATGCAGCACGGGGACCAGCCTTTCGGAGACCCGCAATGAAGATCGCCCACCGCGAGATTGGCCCCGGCCACCCCCCGCTTGTCATTGCCGAGATCGGCATCAACCACGGCGGCGACCTGGCCGTCGCCAAGGAAATGGTGCGGCTTGCGGCCGGTGCGGGCTGCGAGATGATAAAGCACCAGACCCACATCATCGAAGACGAGATGACCGAAGAGGCCAAGTCGATCTTCCCGCCGAACGCCGACGTCTCGATCTGGCATGTCATGGAAAGCTGCGCCCTGACGCTGGACGAAGAGGCCGAGCTGAAGCGCTATACCGAAAGCCTGGGGCTGATCTGGATCTCGACGCCGTTTTCCCGTGCCGCCGCTGACTGGCTGGAGACGCAGGATGTGCCCGCCTACAAGATCGGCTCGGGTGAGGCTGACAACCTGCCGCTGATCCGCCACATCGCGCGGAAGGGCAAGCCCGTTCTCTTGTCCACGGGGATGCAAACCATTGAAACCATACGCGCTTCGGTGGACATTCTGGACAAGGCGGGCATCGAGTATGCACTGCTGGAATGCACCAACCTCTATCCCAGCCCGGCGGAGATCGTGTCGCTGCGGGGCGTGACGGAGCTGAAGACCGCCTTCCCGAAGGCTGTCGTCGGGTTCTCGGACCATTCCATCGGGCCGGAGATGGCGCTGGCCTCGGTCGCGCTGGGGGCCTGCATCCTGGAGCGGCACTACACCGACACCCGCTATCGCAAGGGGCCGGACATCATCAACTCGATGGACCCGGCTGAACTGCGGTTCCTGATCGACCGGTCCAAGGAAATCTGGATCGCCGCGAACAACCCCAAGCAGCGGTCGGCGCCCGAGGACGACGTCTACCGCTTTGCCCGTGGGTCCGTGGTGGCCGACAAGGACCTGCCCGAAGGTCATGTGATCCAGGAGGCCGACATCTGGGCCCGCCGTCCGGGGTCAGGCGAGATTGCCGCCTATGACTTCGACAAGGTGCTGGGCAAGCGGTTGAACTGCGCCGTGACGCGGAACACGCAGCTGAAGTGGGGGGATCTGGGGTGACCCTCACCCGCCCGCTGACGCGGGCCGACATCGGCATCTGGCTGATCAATCTGCCGCGAGACGTGGACCGCCGCGCGCGGATGGAGGCGCAGTTGTCGGCGATGGGGCTGGCCTTCACGGTGTTTCCGGCGGTGGATGGCCGGGTCGAGGAGGCCCGTCTGAAGCAGAAGGCCGACCCGGTGGCCTATGCCCGCAACATGGGGGCGCCGCTGTTGCCGGGGAAGCTGGGCGTCTTTGCCAGCCATCTGGCAGTGTGGGGGGCCTTCCTCGCCTCGCCCCACAAGGTGGCGCTGATCCTTGAGGACGATGTCGTCTTCCACGACGATTTCCTGCAGGCGCTGGATACTGCGCTGGCCAATGCGGACCTGTGGGATCTGGTGCGGTTCAACAAGATCCGGGCCAAAATGCCGGTCACGCAGGCCCGGCTGGGCGCATACCGCCTGAACGCCTATGTCGGTCCCTTCACCGGGAACGCCGCTTACCTGATCCACCGCGAGGTCGCGGCGCGGCTTGCCCCCGGCCTTTGGCCGCAGACCCGGGCGCTGGACCATGAGCTGAACCGGTTCTTCGTCCACAACTATCGCCAGCTTGGGCTGGAACCTTGGTCAAGCCACCCGGATGACGGCGGTACCAGCACGATCACCGGGACGGGCTTTGCGCTGGTCAAGAAACCGCATTGGACCAAACGCCTGCCGCACTACCGGTTGAAGGCGGCGAACTACCTCCGCCGGGCGATCTGGCTGTGGCGGCATAGCATGCTGTGGCCCAAGGTCGTCGTCCGCGAAGGGGTTCGGGCATGACGATCCGGCTGGCGGTTGATGGCCGCGGGCCGCTGCGGCGGCAGATCCTGGACCGGCTGGTGGCAAAGTCGGGTGGCGCCGTCGAGGTCGCAGTGCATTTCGGCGACAGGGATGCCGACTTCCACGCCGCTTGCCTCAGCCGCGCCGAAGTGCGCCATGGCAAGAAGGGCCATCTGATCCAGCGCCACAAGGCGCGCGGGGCCGAGATGCCGCTCTTGGCCGCGCCGGACTATCACCTGATGCTGGAGCAGGGGGTCGAGCAGCTGCAACGCTACAGCGCCGACTACCGCTATCGGTCGCACAACCTGACGCATCTGCAGGATTACATCGACTACTACCATGTCCTTGCCGACGGCTATGCGCAGGAAATCGAAGAGACCGGCGCGACCCATGCGCTGTTCATGAACATCCCGCATCTGGGCTATGACGTGATCCTCTACCACGTCGCCAAGACGCTGGGCCTGAAGGTCCTGATCGTAAGCCAGACCTTCTTTGCCGACAGCTTCTTTTCACTGGAACGGATCGAGGACTTCGGCCACCTGAACCCCGACGCCCCGGATGGCCCGCCTGTTGCCATCGAAAAGGGGTCGGCGCCCGATCTTTTCTACATGGACACCCGCTGGCAGGAACGCGGTCCGCGCGGCAAGCTGACCGCGAAGGCCGTGCTGTCCCTGCTGAAACATGTGGCGCTGAACAAGCCCGGCAAGCTGTTCAGTCCGTCCTACATCCTTGGCAACCTCAAGCGGATGCGGGATGCCTACGGCAAGCTGCCCGAGTGGCGCGATCCGTTCTCGAAGTTCTTCCATACCAACGAGTTGGCCTATTTCGAGCATCTGGCGGGGTATGAGGACAAGCCCGTCGATCTGAGCGTGCCTTTCGTATACGTGCCCCTGCACAACCAGCCCGAGATGTCGACCCAATCGCTGGGCGGGGTCTTCCGCGATCAGGTTCTGGCGGTCGAGGCGATGGCCTCGGTCCTGCCCGAAGGCTGGCGGATCTATGTGAAGGAAAACCCGCGTCAGGGGGCCTATGCGCGCGGTCCGATGTTCCTTCACCGGTTGTCGCGGATCCGGGGCGTGCAGTTCGTGCCCTCGGAAACCTCGACGCATGAGTTGTCGACCCGCGCGAAGATCACGGCGACGGTGGCCGGAACCGCCGGCTGGGAGGCCCTGCGGAAGGGCAAGCCGGTTGTGGTCTTCGGTGGTGGCTGGTGGCGGGATTTCCCCGGTGTCTTTCCCTGGGAGCCGGGTATGGACCTTGCCGCCATTGCCGAGACGACCTTCCCGCACGAGGCGCTGGAACAGGCTTTTGGCAACCTGCAGGCGCGCTGCCACAAGGGGGTGATCGAGCTTCTGTACAAGGATCGGACGGCTGGCATCGACCTTGAGGCGAATGCCGATGCGGTCGCGGGCACCTTGCTTGGGCTTCTTACCGGGGCAGCGCCGATGACATTCAAGGCTGCGCGCTGATGGCCGCCGAACGCTTCATCATCTGCCTGAAATATGGCACCCGCTATCCGGCCGATTATGTGAACGTGCTGTTCAACGCGTCCCGCAAGGCGATGAAAGGTCCGTTCCGCTTTGTCTGCCTGACAGACCGCCCCGAAGGCCTGCTGCCGGGGATCGAGGCGCTGCCGATCCCGGATGTGGGGCTGTTGCCGCAGGAGTGGTTCGTGGGCGGCATCTGGCCCAAGCTTGGCATCTATGACCGGCATTTCCACGGGCTGAAGGGTCGGGCCGTGTTCATTGACCTGGACATGGTGGTGCTGCGGGACCTGGACGCCTTCTTTGACGTGCCGGGCACCTTCCTCGGGATCGACGGCGGACCGCGCTGGGGGCGGCCGGGGTCGACGGCCCCGCAAGAGCTGTGCAGCGCGCTGATCGCCTATGATCTGGGCGAACTGGGCCATCTGGCCGACAAGTTTCGCGCCGAGAAATCGGCGATCATGGGCAAGTTCCGCACCGAGCAGGCCTTTACCGAGGCCGAGCTTGGCAAGATCGGCTTCTGGCCCGAAGGCTGGGTCATCAGCTTCAAGCGGACGCTGCGCCAGCCGCTGCTGGTGGATCTTGTGCGCGAGCCGCGCCTGCCCCCGCCTTCGGCCAAGGTGCTGGCGTTTCACGGCACGCCGCGCCCGGCCGATCTGATCGGGCAGGGCAAGACCTTCTGGGACCGTTTCCCGCATCTGGGCCATGGTCCGGTCAGCTGGATGGTGGACTACTGGCGCGACAACGGCGGCGGACGCTTGAAGGGCTGAGTGCAGGCCGGTTGCGGCACACGGGCTTAGACGGTAAGCCAAGGCTTCGATCCCGCCGCAACAGGCAAAGCATGACCCGCCACCTCCTCTTCCTCACCGGGACCCGCGCCGATTTCGGCAAGCTGGAACCCCTGGCCATCGCTGCCCGCGATGCCGGGCATCGGGTTACCTTCTTCGTCACCGGCATGCATATGCTGGACCGCTATGGCCTGACGGTGAACGAAGTGCGGCGGATGTCCGGGGTGGGGGTGCATGAGTTCCTGAACCAGCGGCCCGGCGATCCGCAGGACGTGATCCTGGCGAAGACGGTGATGGGCTTTTCCGACTATGTCACCGAAAACCGCCCCGACCTGATCGTGATCCACGGCGACCGGATCGAGGCGCTGGCGGCCTCATTGGTGGCGGCGACGAACTACATCCGCTCGGCCCATGTCGAGGGCGGCGAGGTGTCGGGGACCATTGACGAGGTGTTCCGGCACTGCTGTTCCAAGCTCTGCGCTTGCCATTTCGTGTCGTCCGAGGCGGCGGCGCGGCGGGTGATGGCGCTGGGCGAACCCGAGGAGACGATCCACACCATCGGCTCGCCGGAACTCGACTTCCACGCACGGCCCTCGGGTGTCACGCTGGACGAGGTGCGGGCGCGGTATGACATCGGGTTCGCCGACTACGGTATTGCGGTCTTTCATCCGGTGACCTCGGAACAGGACACGATCGGCCAGCAGGCGGCGGACCTGTTCGGCGCGCTGGAGGCGTCGGGGCGCAATTTCGTGGTGATCGCGCCGAACAACGACCCCGGCTCGGCCGAGATTTTTGCGGTGCTGGACCGCCTGCCGAAGGCGCGGTTCCGGGTGCTGCCTTCGATGCGGTTCGCGCATTTTTCCGAACTGATGAAGAACGCGGCCTGCTTGGTCGGCAATTCCAGCGCTGGCGTGCGCGAGGCGCCGTTCCTTGGCCTGCCGTCGCTGGACGTGGGCACGCGCCAGACCAACCGGGCCGAGGCGCCCTCGGTCATCACCTGCAAGGCGGGCGACCGGGCGGTGATCCTCGATTTCCTGCAAGCGCACTGGGGTCGGGCGACCGAGCAGCATGAGGGCTTTGGTACAGGCTCGGCGGCCGAACGCTTTGTCGCTGTCCTGGCGCAGCCGGAATTCTGGGACCTGAGCCTGCAGAAGGCGTTCCGTGACTAGGACAACGCCTTGCCCGACTGGTCCCGCGCTCCGGGCCTACCTTGCGGCGAGCCACGCAATACCGCTTGTGGCGACCGTGCTGCTGGACAAGCGGCTGGCAAAGGGCAAGGAACTCCCTGACCGCTGGCGCGAAAAGCTGGGCGAGCCGAGCCTGCCGCGCCCGGAGGGGCCGGTTGTCTGGCTACATGCGGTAGGTCTTGGTGAAATCCTCGCGCTGCGTGGGCTGATCGGGGCGATGGCCGCGCGGGCACCTGGGGTGGAATTCTTGGTGACTTCGACCACGCGCGGCTCGGCCGAAGTCTTCGGCGCGAACCTGCCGCCCCGGACCCGGCACCAGTTCCTGCCGCTGGATGCGCCGGGCTATCTGGGCCGGTTCCTCGACCACTGGCGCCCCGCGCTGTCCGTCTGGGCGGAGCAGGACCTCTGGCCCGGCGCGGTGGTGGCCACGGCGCGGCGAGGGATTCCGCTGGCGCTGGTCAACGCCCGGATGAACGCCGATGCCCATGCCCGCAGGCGGCGCTGGCGGGGGCTTTACGCCGATCTTTTCGCCCGGTTCCGCGTGATCACGGCGCAAGACGCAGCGACCGGGCGCCACCTTGCGGAGCTGGGTGCACAGGGCGTCCGTGTCACCGGGTCGCTCAAGGCCGCCGCACCGGCCCTCGCCGCCGATCCCGCGGCCCTGGCCCAGGCGCGTGCCGCGCTGGTCGGACGGAACCCGGTGCTGCTGGCCTCATCCCATGCCGAGGACGAGGCCGTGGTGCTGGCGGCCCTGCCCACCATCCAGCATCGTCCCCTGCTTCTCATCGCACCGCGTGACCCCGCGCGCGGCGAGAGGATCGCGGCCCATGTCGGTGAGTTTGGCTTGACCGCCACCCGTCGCAGCACCGGCGAAGGGCCGACGGCGGATGTCTGGATCGTCGACACTTTGGGCGAGATGGGCCTGTGGTATAGGCTGTGCCCCGTGACGGTGATCGGCGGCACGTTCGGCATGACCGAGGGCCATAATCCATGGGAACCCGCGGCGTCAGGCTCGGCCATCCTGCACGGCCCGCGCACGGCCAATTTCGCCGCCGATTTCGCCGCGCTGCATGAACATGGCGCCGCCCTGCAGGCCGGAGCCGAAAGCCTTGGCGCGGCGTTGACCGCTGATCACTCCGCCATGGCCGCCCGTGCGAAGATGCTCTCGGATGCGGCACAAGGTGGCGTGGACGGGCTTGCCGCCGAACTGCTGGAATTGGGGGGGATGGCATGAGGCTTTGGCTGTTCCTGCGCCTCTGGTCCCTGGCCTGGCATCTGGGCCTTCCGGTCATGCTGGCTTACCTCTGGCGCCGGGGCCGGAAGGACCCTCTTTACGCGCAGGCCGTGGGTGAGAGGTTCGGACGCTATGGCCAAGAGATGCCGGGCGCGGTCTGGGTCCATGCGGTCAGCCTGGGAGAGATGCGGTCGGCGGTGCCGCTGGTCCGGGCGCTTCTGGACCGGGGCGAACGGGTGGTCACCACCCATTTCACCCCCGCCGGGCGGCGCGAGGCGGAAGCGGTATTTGCTGCGGATATCGCCGCAGGCCGGATGGCCGTGGTCTGGGTTCCGTTTGAAACTTCATGGGCTTACTCGGGGTTCTTCAAAGCCTTCCGCCCCAAGCTGGGTCTGGTGATGGAGATCGAGATCTGGCCGCGAATGATCTTTGCCGCCAAAGGCTCGGGTGTGCCTCTGTTCATGTGCAACGCGCAGTATCCCAGCGATTCCATGGTGCGGGACGCGCGGTTCGGGCTGCGACCCGCGATGATGCGCGGCTTTGCCGGGGCCTTCGTCAAATCCGACCTGCAGGCGGAACGCTTTGCATCCGTGGGGGTCAACAACATCACCGTGACGGGAGAGTTGCGCTTTGACCAGCCGATCCCGGCGGCGCATCTCGCGGCGGCAAAGGCCCTGCGTCCCGGTCTTGGCCCCCGGCGCGTTATCGCCTTTGCTTCGGTAACAGAGGCGGAGGAGGCGCTGTTCATTGCTGCTGCGCGTGAGATCCTGTCGGTCCGCACGCCGCCGCTCGTCATCCTGATCCCCCGCGCCCCGGAACGCTTTGATGCGGTGGCACGGATGCTGGCGGAAAAAGGGGTGCTGTTCGATCGCCGCAGCACCCGGTTCAGCCGCAAGTTCGTCCAGCAGTCGCAGGCGCCCATTGACGTGCTTCTGGGGGATTCGCTCGGCGAGATGTATTTCTACTTGGGTTTGTCGGACCGCGTGGTGGTCGGCGGCGGCTTCCAGCCCAAGGGGTCGCACAACATCATCGAGCCCTTGGCCCTGCAGCGCCCAGTCATCGTCGGGCCACAGATTCAGACCATCGAGTATCCGGCGGTCGAGGCGATTGCCGCCGGGGTTTGCCGTCAGACCACTGCCGAGAAACTGGTGCAGGACGTGCTGACCTGGCCCGATCCCGCGCCTTCCGCCATGGAAGCCTTCATGGCGGCCCATTCCGGGGCGACGCGGCGGACCCTGGCCGCGCTGGAGCCTCTGCTCAAGCCTTGACGATTCCGTCCTTCAGCTGTTCGGACAACAGGAACTCGACCAATCTGAAGTCATAAGGCGTGTCGATGTCGTGGCAGCGTTCGGCGGGCAGGACGTATGGGATCACCCGGCCTTCGTAGATTGTCTTCGCGCGACGCAGATAGGTCGGGTCGACGACATAGACGAGGCCCACATGCTCATAGACCACCGGCGCGTCCTGCCTGGCCCAGACCCCGCCGGGCAGTGGTTTCGACACATGGAGCGCGCCGGTCTTGTCCGGTTCGACAAGGTTGAAATATGGATTCTTTCGTGCCTCGCAGACGCTCATGACCATGTCAGGGTGTTCGATTTCGTAAAGTGTCAGCGCGCCATCGACGTCCTCGGGCAGCCGCAGCGGAGAGGTGCAGTCGAGATCCAGAAAGGCCGAGACCGGACCCACCAGCGCCTCGCTTGCCGCCAGAGCATGCTGCCAGACCCCCCATTTCGGCGCGGTGTCGGTGGCAAGCTCTGCTGGACGCAGGCCGATTGCCAGCGCGCCGCGCTTGACCGCGTGGTCATAGATCGCCTCGTCATCGGTCGAGACGACGACCGCCCCGACCCGCGGATTGGCGAACAGCTGGTCCAGCGACCAGTCGATCAGCGGCTTGCCACAAAGCATGCGGAAGTTCTTTCCCGGCACGCCCTTCGAGCCCTTGCGCGCCCCGATATGCCCCAGGATCATCGACGCCTCCCTTTTGGCCAAGCCTTAGCGCGGCGCGGGTCCGGATGCCAGAGAGGGCGGGCGGCGCTGCGGCCATTCGGTCGCCCGGTGATAGGCCTGGCCGAAGGCCAGCACGCGGGCATCATCGCCTGACCGACCGATGATCTGCATCCCCATTGGCAGGCCCTGCGCGCCAAAGCCGACCGGGACCGAAAGTGCGGGCAATCCGATCAGGCTGGCGGGGACGACGACCTCCATCCAGCGGTGATAGGTGTCCATCGGCTTGCCATTGATGGTTTCGGGCCAGCGCCAGTCGGCCGGGAAGGGCCAGACTTGCGCCGACGGAAGCACCACGGCGTCGAATCGGTCGAACAGCCGCGCCGCATGGGCGTGCCAGCGGCTGCGGATCACGCTCGCTTCGTAGACCGCCTGTGCCGACAGCCCAAGCCCCTGTTCGATTTCCCACAGCGTCTCGGGTTTGGTCTGGGCGCGCTTGGCCGGGTCTTCGGCCAGAGCCCGCTTGGACCCGGCGTTCAGCATGGCGCGCAGGGTGACCCAGGACGACCATAGCTTCTCGGCCGGGAAGGGCGGGGGGAGGGGGACGATCTCGGCACCAAGCTCCTCCAGCACTGACAGTCCGGCGGCGCAAGCATCCAGAATACCCGGCTCCATCGGATAGGCCCCGCCCCAGTCGGCCAGCCAGCCGATGCGGCAGCCCTTGATGCCACGGTCCAATCCGGACAACAGGTCAGGGACGGTGCGGGGAAAGGGGGCCTCGGGGTTCTCGCCCGCCAGGACTTCCAGCAGCCGGGCGATATCTTCCACGGTCCGGGCCATCGGGCCTTCGGTCGACAGGGTGCCAAGGTAGGTCTCGCCTTCCGCATCCTGCGGGACCAGGCCCCAGGTCGGGCGAAAGCCGTAGACGTTGCAGAAGGCCGCCGGGTTGCGCAGGGACCCCATCATGTCCGACCCGTCCGCCACCCAGGCCATCCGGGTCGCCAGAGCCGCCGCTGCCCCGCCCGACGAGCCGCCGGCGCTGCGGGTCAGGTCATAGGGGTTGCGCGTGACGCCGAAGACCGGGTTGAACGAATGCGAGCCCTGGCCCCATTCCGGCACGTTGGTCTTGGCGGCGATCACCGCCCCCGCACCCCGCAGCCGCCCGGCGACAAGGTCATCCTTGACAGGGACATGGTCCTTCCAGATCGGCGAGCCCCAGGTCGTCCGCAGCCCGGCGGTCGCCACCAGGTCCTTGACCGCAAAGGGAATGCCGTGCAGCCAGCCGGAGGGCTGCTGATCGTCCAGCACCCGCGCCTCGGCCATCAGAGCATCGGGGTCGCGCTGGCTGACAATGGCATTCACCGCGCCATTCGCGGCCTCAACCTGCGCCAGCCAGGTCGTCATCACCTCGGACGGAGACACTTTCCGCGCATGGATCGCCGCCGAAAGCTCTGTCGCCGACCACTCCAGCATCGCTTTCTCTTCCATAAACATCTCACGGATGTGCCAGCGGCTGCGCCATTGGTTCAAGCAGCCGCTGGCGTGGCGGGGGGTGTTAAACCCCCCGCTCTGCCGAAGCGAGACGCGCTTACTTCTGCAACTCGGTCCAGATCGCGGTGATGTATTCCTGCGCCTTCGGCCCGCAGGTCGGGATGAAATGGCCCTCGTCGACCAGTTCTGCCGGGATCACCAGCTCGGGCGCGCCCTTCATGTCGTCGGGCATGAACTCTTCGGTCCCGGCGATTCCGTTGGCATAGCGGGCAAAGGCGCTGATCATCGCGGCGTTTTCCGGCACCATGATGAAGTCGAGGAACTTGTAAGCCTCCTCGACGTTCTTGGCGTCCTTCAGCAGCATTACCTGGTCCATCCAGACGATGTAGCCTTCCTTCGGATAGCCATAGACGATGTCGGGGTTCTTCAGCCGCGCGCGCAGCATCGCGCCATTCCAGTAGACCGAGGCCGGGACGTCGTTGGTGGCCATCTTGTCTTCCATGCCGTAGTCCATCGACATCCAGTAGGGCTTGGCGGCCAGAAGCGCATCGCGGGCCTTCTTCAGGACTTCGGTGTCTTCGGTGCAGGGCTCGCCGCCGACATACATCGTCGCCAGCGCCACCACGTCGTTCATTTCCGGGGTGACGTTGATCTTGCCCTTCAGCTCTTCCGGCGGGTCCAGCCAGATCGCGCTGGTGTTCACGTCGCCCGCGTAGACCGACTTGTTGACCGCAACCCCGGTCGTGCCCCACTGCCACGGAACCGAGTATTTCCGGCCGTTGTCGTAGTCGATGTTCATCCATTCCGGGGCGATGTTCTTGTGGTTCGGCAGCTTGGAAAGATCCAGCTCGGTCACTAGGCCCTTCTCGATCCAGATCGGGACATAGTTGGCCGATGGAACGACCAGATCAAAGCCCGCTCCACCCGCCTCGACCTTGGCCAACGCGGTGTCGTTGCTGTCATAATCGGTGACCGTGACCTTGATCCCGGTCTCGGCCTCGAACTTGGCCAGAAGCTCGGGGCTGGTGTAGTTGCCCCAGTTGAACAGCTGCAACTCGCCTTCGGCAAAAGCCGGGCTTGCCGCCCAAAGCAGGGCGAGGGCTGTCAATGTGCGTTTCATGGTCGTCTCCTTGTTGAGCGACGGCGTCTTCTGTCAGCGCCGTTCGCGGGTTAGCAGGAAGAATGCGGTCAGGATGACCACGGTAAGCCCCAGAAGGGCGGTCGAGATCGCGTTCACCTCGGGTGTCACGCCGCGGCGAAGCTGCCCCAGCATGTAGGTGGGCAAGGTGTCCTGTCCGGCAGATTTCACGAATTCGGTGATGACGACGTCATCCAGCGAGGTGATGAAGGCCAGCATCGCGCCTGCGACGATCCCCGGCGCCAGAAGCGGCAGCGTCACCCGGCGGAAGGTCTGCCAAGGGGTGGCATAGAGATCGGCGGCCGCGGTTTCAAGCGACAGGTCCATCCCCTCCAGCCGGGCGCGGATCGGCAGGTAGGCGAAGGGGATGCAAAAGGCGGCATGGGCCAGGATCAGGTAGCCCAGACCCTGATAGCCCGACTGGACCTTGACCCAGGCGAAGACGATCAGAAGGGCGACGGCGGTCACGATCTCGGGTACCATCAAGGGCTGGTTGATGGCCACGTAGACAGCGGTCTGCCCCCTGAAGGGTCGGCGGCGCGTTGTGCCAAGCGCGGCCATCGTTGCCACCGTCGTCGCGATCAGCGTCGCCCAGAAGGCGATGACCACAGACCGCCAGGCGGCCTCTTGCACGGCCACATTGCCCCAGGCCACGGCATACCATTGCAGGGAAAAGCCGTCCCAGCCCATCACGGTCTTGCCGGCGTTGAACGAAAAGAAGACCAGCGTGATGATCGGGATGTACAGCGCCAGAAAGGCCAGCACGGCAATGGTGGTAAAGCCCGGCAGGCGATTGATGGCAAAGCGTTCAGCCATGATCCGCCCTCGGTCGGTTGGCGGCCCGGACGTAGAACAGAAGGGCGATGGTCACGATGATCAGAAGCGTCATCGACAGCGCGGCACCCAGCGGCCAGTTGCGGCCCTGGCCGAACTGAAGCTCGATGAAGTTGCCGATCATCATGTTCTTGCCGCCACCCAGCACGCGCGGCGTGACATAGGCGCCCAGCGAGGGGACGAAGACCAGGATCGACCCCGCCACGATCCCCGGTTTGACGATCGGCAGGACGATCCGGCGCAGGGCCTGCCAGCGGCTGGCGTAAAGGTCGTAGGCGGCCTCCAGCATCCGCATGTCAAAGCGGTCGATGGCCGCGTAAAGCGGCAGCACCATGAGGGGCAGATAGACATAGGCCATCCCGACCAGCACCGCGCCATCGGTGTACAGCATCTGGATCGGTTCTTCGATCACGCCCAAACCCATAAGGGCCGAGTTGATCAGGCCCTCGGACCGGATCACCTCAAGGATCGCGAAGGTTCGGATCAGAAGGTTGGTCCAGAACGGCAGGGTCACCAGGAACAGCCAGATCGGTCGCTGCTGCACGGGGCGGGTGGCGATGAACCAGGCAGTGGGAAAGCCGATCACGAAGGCCAGCAGCGTCGTCACTGTCGACAGCCAGAGCGAGCGCCAGAAGATCGTCAGATGGGCATCGGCCAGGCTGAGCGTGCCGTCAAAGATGTCACGCTGGAACAGGATCGACGTCCAGCCATCCGTTGAGAACTCCCATTCGACATTGCCGAAATCGCCGGGGGCCAGGAAGGAATAGACAAGCATGACCAACAGCGGCAGGATCGCGGCCAAAGCCAGTACGACCAGCGCAGGGGTCACCAGAAGCCAGCCGTTCCGGTCGGATCGCTGACGGACGGCGTCTTCGGCGGGGCTCATCCCTAGTCCTCCACCCGCTGGACCGCGCCGGGGGCAAAGGTCACGCCGACCTCCTGCCCCTCGGCAAGTCCCGCGTCGCCCGAGGCGGGGCTTTGCAGGCGCGCGACGATCTCGGTCCCGTCTGACAGGGCAAGATGGCAATGCGTGTCGGTGCCAAAGTAGACCAGCGTGCGGACGCGGGCCTTGATCGCGCCGTCCTCGGCTGGACCAAGGCGCAGCTGTTCGGGGCGCACGCAGACCGTGACCGTGCCGCCCGGCGTCATCCCCGGCACGTCGATCCGGTCGCCGGTCGCCAAGCGCAGCGCGCCAGCCTCGGCGGTGCCGGTCAGGAAGTTCGTCTCGCCGATGAAGCTGGCGACGAAGCGGTTCTTCGGGTGGATGTAGATTTCCTTCGCCGTGCCGACCTGCTGGATCTTGCCCGCACTCATCACCGCGATGCGGTCGGACATGGTCAGGGCCTCTTCCTGATCGTGCGTGACGAAGATGAAGGTGATGCCAGTTTCTAGTTGCAGCCGCTTCAGTTCGATCTGCATTTCCTTGCGCAGTTTCAGGTCAAGCGCACTCAGGGGCTCGTCCAGAAGCAGCACCTTCGGCTGCGGCGCAAGCGCACGGGCCAGAGCCACGCGCTGCTGTTGTCCGCCCGACAACTGGCTGGTCTTGCGGGTCGCCATAGCCTCCAGCTTGACGAGGGCGAGCATCGCGGCGGTGCGCGCCTTCACCTCGGCCCCGGGTTTCCCGAGCATTTCCAGCCCGAAGGCGATGTTCTGCGCGACCGTCAGGTGCGGGAACAGGGCATAGCTTTGGAACACCGTGTTCACCGGACGCCGGTTCGGCGGCAGGGTAGAGATGTCGGTGCCGTCCAGCAGGATCGTGCCCTCGGTCGGCATCTCGAACCCGGCGATCAGGCGCAGAAGCGTGGTCTTGCCGCAGCCCGATGGACCCAGAAGCGTGAAGAACTCGCCCTGCCGGATATCGACCGACACATCGTCCAGCGCCCTGACGGCACCTGCGCCCTGCCCGAATGCCTTGACGACATTCCGGGCAGAGATGGTCACTTCACCGGCCACAAGCACCCCCAATGCTGTTCCGTCATTTGATCATATTGGGCGGAAACCTTCTTGCACGACAAGCGATTCGTTCTGGACTATCCGTCCATCGGCGCTCTTTTCGCTGCCCATGGGGCCGCACGCTCAACTTCCGCGCAGAGGCTGATCAGAAGCTCATCCTGACCGAAGGCCGCGGCCAGATGGATGCCGATGGGCAGGCCGGATTGTGACCAGCCGAGGGGCAGGCTGGCGGCTGGCTGACCGCTGGCGTTGAAGACCGCGCAGAACGGGGAATAGGCGAAGATGCCCTCCGGACCGACCCGATAGCCGAGGTAATCCTCGGTCGCGTGGCTGAAGCGGCCGACCGGCGCGGGGGGCTCGGCCAGCGTGGCGGTCAGAAGGATGTCCGGCCCCGTATCGAAGAACCCGGCCATCTGGCGGCCAAAGGCGTGGATTTCCCCGACCGCTTCCAGATAGCGCGTCGGATGCAAGGTCTGGGCATAGGCCCATGCACCGCGCCCCACGCCCTCTACCTCATTGGACCGGGGCGCACGGTCGCCAAGTTTGGACCGGATCGACAGGGCGGTCCCGACGCCAACGATATCGGTCCAGGCCCGCATCATCATCGCGACATCCGCCTTGGGGCGGGCCGGTTCGACGGTATGACCCAGGCCTTCCAGCAGACGCCCCGCCGCCCGCACGGCCTCGGCCACCTCGGGGTGGATCGGTTCGCCCGTCAGCGTCGTGTCGCAGATCGCCACCCGCAAGCGGCGCGGCGGCCGCGCGATGGCGTCAGAGTGGCTTCGCACCAGCGGCGGCGCGACATAGGGGGCGCCCAGGTCCGCCCCCTCGCAGGCGTCCAGCATTACCGCCGTGTCGCGGACGGACCGGGACAGGAACCCGTCGATGGCCATGCCCGCCCAGCCTTCGCCCGCATAAGGCCCGTCCGGCAACCGCGCGCGCGTCGGCTTGAAGCCGAACAGCCCGCAGGAGGACGCGGGAATCCGCACCGACCCGCCGCCGTCCGACCCATGCGCAAAGGCCACGATCCCCGCCGCGACTGCTGCCCCCGCCCCGCCGGAGGACCCGCCCGAGGTATGCTCAAGGTTCCAGGGGTTCCGCGTCGGCCCGCCGTAGACGGCAGCTTCGGTCGCTGCACCAATCCCCCCCTCAGGCGAAGTGGTGCGCCCGAAGGTCACCACGCCTGTCGCCTTGATCCGCTGGAAGATGCTGGAATCGCCCGGATAAACTGTGTTGGCAAACAGGCGTGAGCCGTTGTGCGACGGAAAATTCTTCGCCTCGATCCCCAGGTCCTTGATCAGGAACGGCACCCCCCGGAAGGGGCCCGGCGGCAGGCCATCGGCAATCGCCTGACGCGCCACGCCTTCCTGCATCAGGACGACCGCATTGATCGCCGGATTGCGCACCTCGACCGCTGCAAGCGCCGCGTCGAGAAGTTCGGACGGCGACACTTCGCGCCGCGCCACCAGGTCGGCCAGCGCCGTTGCATCCGTCACGCCAAGATCGCCGATCATCAGGGGTCCCCTCTTGCCGCCTTAGGGGTCAGCCTGCGCCGCGCCCCCAGCCCGCGTCATGTCCGCGACCGACATCGCCTGCCGCTATCGCGCCCCGGGTCAGCCCCCGGGCAAGACCCGACCCAGTGCCTCACGCAGGGCTTCGGGCAGGATCGGCTTGGCCAGAAAGCCGTCCAGCGCGACACGCAGCTGATCGTCACGCCGAACCGCAAGAACATCGGCCGTCATCGCGATTACCGGAATGCGGTTGCCATAGCTGGCCCGTATCCGTCGCAAGGTCTCGGCCCCGTCCATTTCCGGCATCATCAGGTCCAGAAGCACCGCATCCACGCCCCCCTGGGTCAGCCGCTCCAGCGCCTCGAAGCCACTTGCCGCCTCGATCACCCGGGCGCCCGAGGCCATCAGAAGCTGGCTTGCGACCAGCCGGTTCGTCGCGATGTCGTCGACGACAAGGACCGTCCGGTCCTGCAGGTCGGCCGCGCCTGTCCGCTGCCCGACCGCCTCTGCCTCGGGGGCGAGCACCGTCAGACGGAATGTAGCCCCCTGCGCGGTGGGGACGATCACCAGGTCGCCCGACATCTGCCGCGCCACGGCCCGGCTGATCGACAGGCCCAGCCCGACCCCGGGCGTTTCGCTGGAGCCGCGGTAGAACGGCTCGAACACCTGTTCGTGCAGGGCGGGTGGGATGCCCTTGCCCTGGTCGGCCACATCGATCACCAGCCGGGAGCGCGCATAGCGCACCGTCACCGACACCGGCCCGCGCGAGGAGTGCTTCAGCGCATTGCCGACCAGGTTGCCAAGGCACTGCCGGACGCGTTGACTGTCGATCAGAAGGTTGGTCGGCACGTCGCGTTCGACCGTCACCAGAAGCTCGCGACCCTGGTTGCGGGCCTGCAGGTCGAAGACCAGAAGATTGGCCGAAAGCTCGGCGCGCACGGCAACGGGGCGTGGCGTGATCGTGACCCGGCCTTCGGTCAACGAGGAATAGTCGACGGCATCGTCCAGCATCACGGCCAGGTCGCGGGCCGAGGTGACGACAGTGCGCAGGCGTTGCCGCGAGGGGCCGGTTGCGGTGGCGGCCTCGATCTCGCCAAGGCCGATCACCGCGTTCAAGGGCGTCCGCAGTTCATGGCTGATCTGCGCCAGGAACCGCCCCTGGGCGACGTTGGCTGCCCGGGCGGCCATCGTCGCTTCGACGCCGGTGCGGTGCAGACGGTGGTTCGACACCATGGCGGTCAGGGCATAGCCGATCGCGACGATCGCCGTGACACTGGACACTGCCAGGCCGATCCAGTTGCCCAGGGAAATCCAGTGATAGGCGTTGAAGGTCAGGGCCACTGCTCCCGCTGTGACCATTCCAACGCAGCCGAGGATCAGGTGGATGGACCTGACCGTGGTGAGGTGCAAAAGCGCCCCCATGACGATCCCGACCGAGATCGCCTTTGCATAGGGATCGTCCTGCAGCCAGACCATCCCGGCGGCCGAGATGATCGCGGCTTCCATCGGGACAAGCGAGAAGAGAAAGGCCAAATAGCGCCCGGGCGACCGGATCGGGTCAAGGCCGCGCAGAAGTCGCTGCGACGCGAACTCGCCGATCAGTTCGACGCAGAACAGCACCAGCATGAGAGCGGGCCAGACGTAAAGGCTGCACAGGCCGTAGGCCACGGCGACCAGAAACAGGCGAAAGGCAAACTCACCCCGGATGATCCGGTACTGCCTTGCCAGTTCGTCGCGCAACCGCTCGCCATCGGCATTCGAAAGTCTGGCGAAAAGGGGCATCTGCCGGGACGACCAATGGTTGCAACGATTGGAATGAGTGTAGCCCCATCGTTGTGCGGTCGGTCAAGGGCCGGGATCGGGGGAAATGCGAATGTCCTGACGCAGGGTGCCGTTCTTGCCATAGATCAGGATACGATCATCTGTCGTGACGACCGCGATCCAGCCGGTGCCGAACGTAATGGCGGCTGGCTCGGCGCCTTCGGGCAGGGTCAGGCCCTCCGGAAGGGAGGGGGCTTGCGCGCTGAAAGCCTGGGGCATGCGCGTGACAAGCAGGCCGACCACGGTTATGACCCCGCCGATCATCGTCAGGGTCAAGAGGATGACCAGCCACTTCAAAAGCCGCAGGCTGGGCGGCAAGGGGGCCTCGGGGGCGTCGGGCGCGATGGCAGGCGGGACGGGATCGGACATGGATGAGCCTTACGAGGACGACGACGCAGTCGCAAGTGTTGGTGTCGGCCCGGGGGAAAGCCTGGCCGTCACCATCGGCGAGGATGCCCCCGCCCGGCTTGACAAGGCTCTTGCCGTTGCCGTGCCAGAGGAAGCCGCGCTGTCCCGGTCGCGCCTGATGCGGATGATCGCCGAGGGGGCGGTCAGCCGGGACGGCGTACCGGTGACCGATCCAAAGGCCAAGGTCGCCGAGGGCGAGGTCTATCTGCTGCGCCTGGACCCGGCGGCAGAGGTCGAGACGCGGGCCGAGGACATCCCCCTCTCGGTCGTCTGGGAGGACGCCGACCTGATCGTCATCGACAAGCCTGCCGGAATGGTGGTCCACCCCGCGCCGGGGTCGCCCGCGGGGACGCTGGTCAATGCCCTCCTCCATCACTGCGGCGACACGCTGTCGGGGATCGGGGGGGAAAGACGGCCAGGCATCGTGCACCGGATCGACAAGGATACCTCGGGGCTGCTGGTGGTGGCGAAATCGGACCGGGCGCATCATGGGCTTGCCCGGCAGTTCGAGGATCACTCGGTCACCCGGCATTATCTGGCGGTGGTCCATGGGGTGCCCTCGGCCGCCGATCCGCGGCTGCGGGGGCTGCGGGGGATCAGTTTTGAGGCGGGGGGGATCCTGCGGATTGCGACGCATCTGGCCCGGCACAAGACCGACCGGCAGCGGCAGGCGGTGGTCTGGGACCAGGGGCGCCATGCCGTCACCCGGGCGCGGGTGGTGGAGGGGTTCGGGGGCCAGGCAGCGCTCGTCGACTGCTGGCTGGAGACCGGGCGGACGCATCAGATCCGGGTTCACCTGGCCTATGCCGGGCACGGGCTGGTGGGCGACCCGACCTATGGCGGCAAGAAGCGGCTGTCGGAGAAGGCGGTCGGGCAGGGGGCCGAGGTCGGGAACAGCTTTCCCCGGCAGGCCCTGCATGCAGCGAGCCTGGGGTTCGACCATCCGGTGACCGGAGAGCGGCTGGAGTTCACCTCGCCCCTCCCGGGGGACATGGCCCGGCTGATGGAGGCCCTGCGGGCGGGGTAGGCCCGGGATGTGTCCACGGTGGACAAACGCTGCAAGACAGGCAAAATCAAGGACTTGAATTTTTCTGTTAAGCTTCTGGAAAGGTCTTGTCTTCCGCCACGGGCCCCAAATTTCTTGAGAAAGAAACTTGTCAAATCCCTTACGCAAGGGATTTGGGTCGGCTATAAGTCCGGCCGCACGGGCCGAGCCTGGCCCCGGAGTGCGTCTTATGTCCGAGATTGTATTCGCCTGCTGACGTCATCCGCCCCGCTTGCCGGGGCCACGGGATGACATGAACGACCTGATGCAGCGCATCTGCCTGCGTCCGGTACGGCATGGCACGACACTTCGGACTTACCCAAATGAACATCTCACGGACCGAGCAGCGGGTGCTGCACGTCCTCGCCCTGGGCGGGCGCATCGACCATTCGCGGAACGGCAAGAGGATCGACGACATCCTCTGTGTCACCCGTGACGGCTTCATCCTGGCCGATTGCACGCTGGACATCTTCCGGCGCCTGCGGCGCAAGCGGCTGATCGCCTCGGAAGGCGGCGGGCCCTATCGCATCTCGCGGCTGGGGCGGTTGTCCGTCCGGGCGCAGCTGGACAATCAGGGCTAGGCTTTCGGGCAGGGCCCGGCCCATCTGGCCGGGCCTTGCGCGGGTGGCGATTGCGGACGCCTCCGGCGGGAGTATTCGGGACGAGAGCAAATGCCTGGGGGGCTTTCCGGCCCCGGCCGCATCAGTTGCTGACCCAGGCCGCCGGGCTTTCCAGGACTTCTTCGATCTTGCAGCCCTTGCCACCCTGTTGCTTGCAGTAGCGCAGCGCCTTCTTCTTTGCCTGACGGGCGTCCTTGCCCCAGTCGGTGTGCATTGACCCGCCATTGTCGATGGCGACCGCGATGGCGCCGTTCGTCACGCCCATCGCGATCCGGCAATCGCGGAAACCCGAGGCCTGGCATTGGGCGAGCGCGCCGTTGTCCGCTTCGGACTGGCTGGCGGCGTTCATATACCAGGAATAGGTCGGCCCGCCGTTCGGATCGGTGCCCCAGACCAGCGTGGCGTACTGGTCGACCCAGTAGCCGCCCGGATCGCCGCCACCGCCGCCGTCCTCGCCGACATATTCACAAAGCGGCGTGGGCGCGATCCCGTTGCCGCCGGGATCGACGCCGATCAGCACCTCACCCGGTCCCGGCCCGTTGCAGGGGTAATAGGCCAGGGCCGCCGTGGGCAGATGCAGGGCCAGTCCGCAGACGAGAAGGGGCAGCGCGGTCGGCAAGTGGGGGCGAAGGGAAAACATGGCGAGCCTTGTTGGGAATATCCTGTGTCCAGCGTGGGATAGTCGATCCTGACCGCGCTGTCCGGTTGGGAAAACCCGACGTGGGATGGTATGTCGCCTGGGGCCGCGCCCTTCGGACCGCGTCGCCGCCCGGGCGGGGTTCGGCCATCGTGCACTTGCAGCATCTTGTCACAAGCCTGTTATCGGCGTACCACACCCGCATTGCCGACCCTCGAGTCGGTACCGGCATCGGAGCCATGCTTACCCCTCCTGCCAGGGGGGGAACGGAGCGGACCACTGCGACCCTGCGGTGCTTCCTGATCCGGATCAGCCGATAAAGCCTGCCCCCCCGTCAATCCAGACAAGCACCCAAGGGTGACCCATGATCCATGACCCGATTCCGCGGGAGATTCAGCCTGCCTTGCCCCTGTTCGACGAGGAGGCGCTGGATATCTCGGACTATCTCAGGGCCGAGCAGGACGCCGACGACATCCACACCGACGAGACCAGGCGGCAGGGGATCGCGGCCCTGACGCTGGGCGCGATTGGAGTGGTCTACGGCGACATCGGCACTTCACCGATCTATGCCTTCCGCGAGGCGATCCGGGCCACCGGGGCGGCCAGCCCCGGCGCGCCGGAGGTGCTGGGGATCCTGTCGCTTTTGATCTGGACGCTGATCCTGATCGTGACGGTCAAATACGTCTTCTTCCTGCTGCGCGCCGACAACCGGGGCGAGGGGGGCATCCTGGCCCTGTATACCCTGGTCCGGCTGGCGGCGGGGAAACGGTCTGTTCCCGTGCTGCTGCTGGCGTTGGCGGGCGCGGCGCTGTTCGCGGGCGACGCGGCGATCACGCCGGCGATTTCCGTCCTGTCGGCGGTCGAGGGGCTGGGCCTGATCCTGCCCTCGCTGTCGACCTATGTCTTGCCGATCACCCTTGGCATTATGGTCGCGCTGTTCATGGTGCAGCGCCGGGGGACGGCCAGCGTGGCGGCGCTGTTCGGTCCGATCTGCGTGGTCTGGTTTCTGGCGCTGGCTGGTCTGGGTCTGTGGCATATCGCCGATGAGCCGTCGGTCCTTGCCGCGTTCAACCCGGTCTGGGGGCTTGGGTTCCTGCTGGACCATACCGGAGTGGCCTTCGTCGTGCTGGGCGCGGTGTTCCTGGCCGTGACCGGGGGCGAGGCGCTGTACGCCGATCTTGGGCATTTCGGCCGCAAGCCGATCATGCTGGCCTGGTTCGGGCTGGTGCTTCCGGCCCTGGTGCTGAACTACCTGGGCCAGGGCGCGATGGTGCTGGCGCATCCCCATCTGGCAGAGAACTCGTTCTTTGCCATGGCGCCCGAGGCTCTGCTTCCGGTCCTTGTCGTGCTGGCGACTGCCGCCACGGTCATTGCCAGCCAGGCGGTGATCACCGGGGCGTTCTCCATGGCGCGGGGCGCGATCCAGCTGGGCTTCCTGCCGCGGTTGCGCATCGTGCACACGGCAGAGGGGCAAAGCGGGCAGATCTACATCGGGGCGATCAACTGGCTGCTGCTTGCGGGTGTGCTGTGGCTGGTGCTGTCCTTCGGTTCGTCCTCGGCGCTGGCCTCGGCCTATGGCATCGCGGTGACGGGGACGATGGTGCTGACCTCGATCCTGGGGGTGCTTTACCTGATCCGCTCGGGCCGGTTGAAGGCCCCGCTGGCCGTGCTGCTGGCGGCGCCGGTCCTGGGGGTGGAACTGGTATTCCTGGCCTCGAACGCGGTGAAGATCGGCGATGGCGGCTATGTGCCGGTGGTGGTCGCGGCGGTCGTCGGGATGCTGATGTGGGCCTGGTGGCGCGGGACGCAGGCGGTGAAGGCGCGGGTGGCGAAGCTGGCGATCCGGGTCGGCAGTTTCGTGCGCATGATGCGGAATTCGTCGGTCAACGTGATCCCGGGCACGGCCTTCTTCCTGACGGGCGACCCGGAGGTGGTGCCCTCGGCCCTTCTGCACAACATCAAGCACAACCGGGTCCTGCACGAGCAGACGGTGCTGCTGACGGTCGAGACCCTGCGTGTGCCCTATGCCACGGCCGAGGAACGGGCGACGGTGGAGCCGCTGGGCGGCTGTTTCGTGCGGCTGATCCTGCGGTTCGGGTTCATGGAGACGCCGAACGTCAGCCGGGCGATGGCGCATGCGCGGGCGGCAGGGCTGAAGTTCGACGTCATGGCCTCGACCTTCTTCCTGGGGCGCAGGCGGGCGGTGGCGACGGGGACGGGCGTGGAGCTGGTGATGGACAAGGTCTACGTCGCGCTCAGCCGGATGGCGGCGGACCCGACGGACTTCTACCACCTGCCGCGCGACCGGGTGGTCGAACTGGGCGAGCGGGTGGCGATCTGACGCGGCCTGACATTCGCGTGAGTCGCTTGACATGAAGCTTTATGCGCGACGGAGGGACCCACACCTGTCGTTAAGCGTTTGGTGCTAGATAGCCCTTGCATGGGGGTGGCGGTTACTTTAGGTTATCGCCTTCCCGGGGGCGCTGACGCACCGGGCAAATGAGGGGGCATGATGAGCACCTATACGAACCTACCCGCACCAAGCCCTGAACAGGGGTTGAACCGGTATCTGCAGGAAATCCGCAAGTTTCCGCTGCTGGAGCCGGAAGAGGAATACATGCTGGCCAAGCGCTGGGTCGACCATCAGGACGCGCAGGCCGCGCACAAGATGGTGACCAGCCACCTGCGTCTGGCCGCCAAGATCGCCATGGGCTATCGCGGCTATGGCCTGCCGCAGGCCGAGGTGATCTCGGAGGCGAACGTGGGCCTGATGCAGGCGGTCAAGCGGTTTGACCCGGAGAAGGGGTTCAGGCTGGCCACTTACGCGATGTGGTGGATCCGCGCGTCGATCCAGGAATACATTCTGCGGTCGTGGAGCCTGGTGAAACTGGGCACGACCTCGGCGCAGAAGAAGCTGTTCTTCAACCTGCGCAAGGCGAAGGCCAAGGTCGGCGCGCTGGAGGAAGGCGACTTGCGCCCCGAGAACGTGGCGCAGATCGCCAAGGACCTGTCGGTGACCGAGGAAGAGGTCATTGACATGAACCGCCGGCTGTCGGGCTCGGACGCATCGCTGAACGCGACCGTGGGCTCGGACGGGGAAAGTGCGACGCAGTGGCAGGACTGGCTGGAGGACGAGGATTCCGACCAGGCCGAGGCCTATGAGGAAAAGGACGAGCTGGACGCCCGCCGCGCGCTTCTGGTGCAGGCGATGTCCGTGCTGAACGACCGCGAAAAGGACGTCCTGATGCAGCGCCGCCTGGCTGAAGACCCGGTGACGCTGGAGGAACTGTCGGAAAGCTATGGCGTCAGCCGTGAGCGCATCCGCCAGATCGAGGTACGGGCCTTCGAGAAGTTGCAGGCGAAGATGCGCGAACTGGCCAAGGGCAAGGGGATGGCAATCCCTGCGTAAAGCGGGGACGGCTATCCGACTTGCCGAAGGAAATCGCCAATGCGGGCCATGATCTCTTGGTCATGGCCCACCCAGACGTGACCGCCTTCAGGCAGGATCCACACCTCTGCGCCGGGCACTGTCGCAGCGATGTGTCGTGCCGCGGCCGCGGTTTCGAAGCGGTCGTCCTCGACCGAGATCGCAAGCGTTGGGGCGGTGATCCGGTCCAGCGGAAAATCCGGTGGAGCGGCCGCCCAGCGGGCGTCGTTCAATAGGCCCTCATACTTCAGACTGACCGGAAGGATGCCATGCAGGATCGCGGACACGCGGTCCTGTTCGTCGTGTGCGGCGGCTTCCACCAGATCCGGATCGGTTGCCAAGAGTGTCGCGATCATCTGCCGTCTCGCCAGACGAAGACCGGCCCAGACCAGGGCATCCGAGCGAAGACCGTGTTCGATGATCCAGGCGGCAAGCGGATTGGGGGGCGGTGGCGCGGGACGTCCCGGGACGAAGGTTGCGGGCACGATGGGCACCAGTGCCCGGGTCCGGTCGGGGTGGCGCAGAGCAAACGCCAGCGCCGGGATGGCCCCGGCCGATCCGCCGATGACGGGAATCCGGTCCAGACCCAGGCTGTCCATGAGGTCGGCCAGCGCATCGGCCTGGGCCTCGGGTCCCGGATCGGCGGGAAAGGCCGTGCCCAGATAGCCGAACCGTGACGGCGCAATCACCCGGAAGCCCTGCTGGATCAGGCGGCGGGCGAAGAGCAGGCCCTGGTCAAAACCGCCCCCGGTTCCGTGGATCATCAGGAGCGGTGGGCCGTCTCCGACATCGGCATACTCCTGCGGCCCGATTCGGCTTGGGGCCCGGAGGGAGGGACCAGCGGCGGCAATCGCGGCCCGGGCGTCATGCAGGACCCGGCGGTAATCCCAGATCGCTGCGCCGGTACCGGCCGAGACCAGGGCAGCTGTCCCGAGTTTCAAGAGATTCCTGCGCCGCATCCCGCCTCTCCTGTCCGCGGAACATAGGAAACCGGGTTGGGTCCGGCGTCCTTGACCAAGGTCAATCCGGCGTCATGCGGCGTGCGTGACCTCATTCGGCATTGCTCCGACGGCGATCAAGAGCTACGAGCCTTCTCACAACGGAGACATCCGATGCGCATGATTGACACCTTTCTCAAGCCGATGCACCCCGAGGGGTGGAAGTTCGTTCCCGTCTTTGCGGTGGTCTCGCTGGTCCTGTTCTGGATCTGGGACCCGCTGGGCTGGCTGGGCCTGGGCCTGACGGTCTGGTGCTACTACTTCTTCCGCGACCCCAAACGCGCGGTCCCGGTCAATACGGGGTTGCTGGTCAGTCCGGCCGACGGGGTGGTCAGCCTGATCGAACGCGCTGTGCCCCCGTCCGAGCTTGGGATGGGCCCCGAAGCTCTGGTCCGGGTTTCGGTTTTCATGTCGGTCTTCAACTGCCATGTGAACCGCGCACCCATCGCCGGCAAGGTGACGGCGGTGGCCTACCGGCCCGGCAAGTTCTTTAACGCCTCGCTGGACAAGGCCTCCGAGGAGAACGAGCGCAATGCACTGGCCATCGAGATGGCGGACGGCCGCAAGATCGCCGTGGTGCAGATCGCGGGTCTGGTCGCGCGGCGGATCATGTGCTGGAAACAGCCGGGCGAGATGGTGCGGACCGGCGAACGCTTTGGCCTGATCCGGTTCGGCAGCCGACTTGATGTCTACCTGCCCGAGGGGGTTCACCCGCAAGTCGCTCTGGGTCAGACCATGTGCGCCGGTGAGACAGTGATCGCGCTGATCGGGCAGGACGCCCCGGCCCGCGCGGCCCGGGTGGAGTGACTATGGACCGCAAGCCGTCCGACGCACCGCGCCAGCTTTTGCTGCTGAAGCTTTTGCCGAACCTGGTGTCGATCCTGGCGCTGTGTTCCGGGCTGACGGCGATCCGCTATGCGATTGCCGGGAACTTCACGCTGGCGGTCCTGCTCATCGGGGTCGCGGCGGCGCTGGACGGGCTGGACGGGCGTCTGGCGCGGATGCTGAAATCGGAAAGCGCAATCGGGGCGGAACTCGACTCGCTTTGCGATTTCGTCAACTTCGGGGTGACTCCGGCGCTGGTCCTGTACCTGTGGGGCCTGCGTCCCGAGACGAGCCTTGGCTGGATCGCGGTGCTGGTTTACGCGGTCTGCTGCATGCTGCGACTGGCGCGGTTCAACGTCGGCTCCAAGGTCGCGGTGGGCGAGGCGGCAGAGAAGACCGCGTTCATCGGGGTGCCGTCCCCGGCGGGGGCGCTGCTGGTCCTGTCGCCGCTGTATCTGGAATTTGCCACCGGCCGCACCTTGCACGTGCATCCGGTGATCGTGGCGGCCTGGATGGTGGGCATCGGCGCGCTGATGATCAGCCGGGTGCGGACGCCGTCGTTGAAGCGGATCACCATCGCCACGGACATGGCGCGTTATGTGCTGGTGGGGGCTGTGGTGGTCGTGGCGGCAGTGCTGACCTACCCCTGGGTCACTCTGCTGATCCTGTGCATGGCCTATCTGGCGGGAGTCCTCTGGCTGGCGCTGCGCGGGATGCGGAAACCCCCGGTCGGCTGACACACGCTTAAGTTGCGTCTTTTACTTGCAATCTTCCCGAAGCTGGGCAAAGTCCCCCCGGCAAAGGAATTTTTCACGGAAGACAGATGCAGATCGACGCGATTCAGAAGTCCTATCGTCGCTGGGCCCCGGTCTATGACCTGACTTTTGGCCGGATCACCCAAGGGGGCCGCATCCTTGCGGCGGATCATGTCAACGCGCAGGGCGGGGTGGTGCTGGAAGTGGGCATCGGAACCGGGCTGGCGCTGGATTACTACGCTCCGAATGTCCGGATCACCGGGATCGACCTGTCGGCCGAGATGCTGCGCGAGGCGGCAGCGCGGGCGAAGAAGCGGGGGCTGAAGAACCTGGCCGGGCTGTACGAGATGGACGCGCGCCAGATCGCCTTTCCGGATGCGGCCTTCGACCATGTGGCCGCGATGCACATCATGTCGGTCGTGCCCGAGCCCGAGCGGGTCCTGGACGAGATGGCGCGGGTCTGCCGCCCCGGTGGCTCGGTGATGATCGCCAACCACTTTGCCGGACGCGCCGAGGGCTGGACCTTTGCCGAACGGCTGGCGGCGCCCCTGGCGAACCTTCTGGGCTGGCATTCGGACTTTCCGATCGAACGTGTCCTGGGCCATCCGAAGCTGCGGCTTGAGGAAAGCCGTCAGGTGTCGCCCTTCGGGCTGATGACCTTCCTGCGCTTCCGACGGGTTGAAGGTTAGCGCAAAACCTGACCTAGTGGCCGCAAAGCCTTGGGGAGGATTCCATGAAACCAGTCAGATGGGGCGTGCTTGGTGCCGCCAATTTCGCGCGTGAGCATATGGCTCCGGCGATCCATGCCGCCCACGGGGCAGAGCTTGCTGCGCTGGCAACCTCTGATCCGGCCAAGGCTGCGGGGTTCCAGATCTTTTGCCCGACCCTGACCGTGCATTCCAGCTATGAGGCGCTGCTGGCCGATCCGTCCATCGACGCGGTCTACATTCCGCTGCCGAACCACATGCATGTGGAATGGACGCTGAAGGCCCTTGCGGCGGGCAAGCATGTGCTGACCGAAAAGCCGATCGCGCTGAAGGCGCATGAGATCGACCAGATCATCGCGGCGCGGGACCGGACCAAGCTTCTGGCCGCCGAGGCCTACATGATCGTGCATCATCCGCAGTGGAAGCGGGCGAAGGAATGGTTCGAGGCGGGCGAGATCGGCGATCTGGTCCATGCCGATGTGGCGTTCAGCTTCAACCTGACCGACACCGGCAATATCCGGATGAAGCCGGAAACCGGGGGCGGGTCATTGCGCGACATCGGGGTCTACACGTTCGGCTCGATGCGGTTCGTCACCGGGGCAGAGCCAGTGGACATCTCGGCCCGCATCCACCGCGACCACGGGGTGGACACGTTTGCGCAAGTGGCGGCCACGATGGAGGGTCCGCGCGGGCGGTTCACCTATGGCTCGATGACCTCGATGCGGATGTACAACCGGCAGGTGGCGACGTTCCAGGGCACCAAGGGGATGATCCGGCTAGAAGGCGGTTGCTTCAACGCCAACGTCAACGATCTGGCCGAAGTGGAACTGCACCAGAACGGCAACCGGGTAACGGTGGAGCGGTTTCCGACGGCGAACCACTACAAGCTGCAGGTCGAGGCGTTTGGCCGCACGGTCCGCGAGGGCGTGGCCTATCCCTGCCCGCTGGAGTTCGTGAAGGGCACGCAGGCGATGATGGACCGCGTCTACGACGTGGCCGTCGAGATCTGAGATGTCGCTCGTCGATGACTGCGTCACTCCTCGCTTGGGGGGACGCTTCACGACGAGGAGACGAAGTCGAACGAGGAGGGGTCCGGGGGTTTTCTCGGGCCGGTCCACGCCATAGATGACAGTGAACGCTTTTCGGAGATTGCCATGACCCTGCACCTGCCCCAGCCCGTGTTCGACGCCAATGCCAGCGGGGGCGGGTTCGGGGACTTGCCGGACTGGGACCTGACCGACCTCTATCCGTCCGCCGACGGCCCCGAGTTCGCCGCCGACATGGCGGAACTGGAACGCGCCTGCGCGGCCTTTGCCAAGACCTACGAGGGCCGCCTTGGCCGTCAGGATGCGGCGGGGCTGCTCGCCTGCGTGCAGGAATACGAACGGATCGAGGTGATCGCCGGGCGGCTGATGTCCTATGCGGGACTGCGGTATTACCAGAACACCATCGACCCGGAACGCGCCCAGTTCATGGGCAACGCGCAGGACAAGGTGACGACGGCGACCACGCCCCTGGTGTTCTTCAGCCTGGAGTTCAACCGGCTGGACGATGACCATCTGGCCCGTCTCCTGGCCCAGAACGCGGATTTGGCCCGCTACAAGCCCGTCTTCGACCGGATGCGCGCGATGCGGCCGCACCAGCTGTCGGACGAGCTGGAGCGGTTCCTGCATGACGAGTCTGTCGTTGGTGCCTCTGCCTGGAACAAGCTGTTCGACGAGACGATGGCGGGCCTGATGTTCACCGTCGAGGGCGAGCCGGAGGAGTTGAACCTTGAGGCGACGCTGAATCTTTTGACCGATGCCAATCGCGCTCGGCGCGAGGCGGCGGCGAAGGCTTTGGCGGGGGTTTTCGACAAGAATATCAAGCTTTTCGCCCGCATCCACAACACGCTGGCCAAGGAAAAGGAAATCCACGACCGCTGGCGCAAGATGCCGACGCCGCAGCATGGCCGCCACCTGTCGAACCATGTCGAGCCCGAGGTGGTCGAAGCGCTGCGCAACGCCGTCGTCGCGGCCTATCCGAAGCTGTCGCACCGCTACTACCGCTTGAAAGCCAAGTGGATGGGGCTGGAGAAGCTGCAGGTCTGGGACCGGAACGCCCCCCTGCCCACGGAGACGCCGCGCATTGTCGACTGGCCCGAGGCGCGGAAGACCGTGACCGAGGCCTATGCCGCCTTCGACCCCCGGATGGCCGATCTTGCCGCTCCGTTCTTCGACAAGGGCTGGATCGACGCGGGCGTCAAACCAGGCAAGGCCCCCGGGGCCTTCGCGCACCCGACCGTCACAACGGTCCACCCTTATGTCATGCTCAACTACCTCGGCAAACCGCGCGACGTGATGACCTTGGCTCATGAACTGGGCCATGGGGTGCATCAGGTTCTGGCGGCCGGGCAGGGGGAGCTTCTGTCCTCCACCCCCCTGACGCTGGCCGAAACCGCATCCGTCTTCGGCGAGATGCTGACCTTCCGCAAGCTGCTGGACCAGGCCAAGACACCGGCCGAGAAGAAGACCCTGCTGGCTGGCAAGGTCGAGGACATGATCAACACGGTCGTCCGCCAGATCGCCTTCTACGACTTCGAATGCAAGCTGCACGCAGCCCGGGCGCAAGGCGAGCTGACGCCCGAAGACATCAACGCGCTGTGGATGAGCGTTCAGGCGCAGTCCTTGGGCGACGCCTTCGAGTTCATGGACGGATACGAGACCTTCTGGGCCTATATCCCGCATTTCATTCACTCGCCCTTCTACGTATATGCCTATGCCTTCGGCGACGGGTTGGTGAACGCGCTTTATGCGGTCTATGCCTCGGGCCTGCCGGGATTCCAGGACAAGTACTTCGCCATGCTGAAGGCGGGCGGGTCGATGCACCACAAGGACCTGCTTGCCCCCTTCGGCCTGGACGCCAGCGATCCGAAGTTCTGGGACAAGGGCCTGTCGATGATCGCCGGTTTCATCGACGAGCTTGAGGCGCTGGAGGCGTGACGAGGGGCCGGGCGTGATGTCCGGCCTGCAACACAACCAAGGATAGTTTCGGCTGCCATAGTCCTCGCGCTTGCGGCAGCGCGGGGCCATTGGCATCGTCTGGCGGGTGCCAGTCCTTTCCGGCTGGCATGCGTTGGCTATTCCGAGGTTTGTCTTGCCGTTGTTCCTGCGTTCCTTGCCGCTGTCCGTGATGACCCTGTGGCACTATGTATTCGTTCTTCCCATCGTCGTGGTGATGAGCATCCCCTTCGTCTTCCTCAGCATGATCCCGGTCCTGGGGATCGTGTTCTCGACCGGGCTGACGGCGTTCTACACGATCATTGTCTACCGCTGCGCCCTGACAGCCTATGGGGTGGGCAATGAGCCCGATATCGTCAAGCTGGTGAAGTCCAGCCTGGCCCTGGGCTTCATGTACGTCTTTGCCAGCCTGATGATCCTGATCGTCGCGATGGCCATTGCCATCGTTCTGGGCTGGTTCGGCATCGGCGAGAATGCGGAACTGCCCGGCACCAAGAACCCGATTCCCTGGGGGCCGGCCTCGGCGTTTCTGGTGTATCTTGCCCTGTTGGTCGGCTTTCAGGCGGCGATGTCGGTACCGACCGCGGCGCTCGCGCATGCGGCGACCAATCATGGCCGCGATCCGGGGGTCATCTACGGCTTTGGCCAAGGCTTCTTCTCGGCCCTGACGGCCTGGGCGATCTGGGTCACCGGGTTCTTCATGCTGGGCCTCTTCACCGTCCTTGTCGAAGCGGTCACCACTGGACTGCAGCTGATGTTCAGCGACCTGCTGAAGATCAGCACGACCGAGATCAAGCCGATCCGCTGGGTGCCGCTGTCGGCGGCGATTGCCTATGTGCTGTGGGGGCCGTGCTGGTTTGGGGCGACGGCCGTTCTGGCCTGGGACCGCACCCGCAACCGCTATGAAGCGGAAAGGGTTAAAACCGTCGAGGTCGCCCGGGTCAGCGCGGACGACCTGCGGGCCTTGCGGGAATCGCGGATGCCGGGGCGCGGCCAGACCTGATTGGGCTGTGGTCACCCGGCGGCGTGGCCAGACCGGGGGGCTAGACGTCGAAGGGCCAGGGCCGGGTTTCAGTCTGGGCGGTCTGGAAGGCGGCCGCCTTGGCCAGCCAGCCGCCCAGAGACTTGCCGAACTCGGCAATCCGGGCGTTGGGCTTGCCCTTGTCGATCAGCATCAGCACGAACTGCAGCACGGTCAGCATGTGCAGGATCGTTTGCGCAAGGCTGATCAGGATCGCGAAGATCAGCATCATGAGCCCACGCATCCAGATCGAGCCCTTGGGCGTGGCACCAGGTTCCGGCAGGACCTTGGGATCGGTGTTGCCGTCGGACATCCTGTCCTCCTCTCACTTGTGGCGTGCCGCCCGTCAGACCTTGCCGACGGACGAAAGGTGATCGGCAAGCGCGTGGACCGGCACGTCGGAGAGGTCCTTCGGCAACTCGGCCGCGACATGGGTGTTCAGCGCGCCCGGCATCGCATCGCGCAGCGCGCCCAACATCTTCGGCCCCGCCGCCAGCACGATCCGGTCGGCGCTGCCCTTGAACCATTCCGCCTCCAGCGCGCGGACGACGTGCTTTGCCAGACGCGGGCGTTCGACTTCGGCGGCGGACTTGGTGTCGTGGCCGAAGCTTGCCGTCCCGGCGCGGTTGCGGCCGCCCTTGGAAAACTCGTATTCCACATCGTCGAAGGCCTCGGCGCTGGCGCTCAGCAGTTCTTCCATCGCGGCGCCCTTGCCGCGCACCAGCCGGAATCCGGCTTCGTCGGCGATGCAATAGAGAGTGACGACTGGCTTCATGGCAAATCCTCCGTGGCGTATCTATCGCAAGGATCGGGGCAAAGCCCGGCGCGCGCCATGATCTGTGTCAGTCCGCTGCCTGATTTTCGGGCGGAGGCGCCGAAGATGCGGCGGATCAGCGCGGGGGCGGCGGCAAGGGCTTGGCAAGCGGTGGCGGCGGGCCTAGCTTTGACTAAGACGCATGGAGGTTCCTATGCCCAAGCTTGTCCGTCTTTACATCCAGTCCGTGGCCATCGGCTTTGGCCTTGCGGGGGCCTTCACGGCGGGGCTGATGTGGTTGGACGTGGCGGGGATCGGGCATCTGGTGCTGGGCTCGGACATCGGCTGGGTTGCGGCCGCGATGCTGGTGGTGTTCAACGGCATCGTGTTCTCGGCGGTGCAGTTTGCATTCCGGATCATGGGGATGGCCGAAGCGGACAGCCCCCCGCCCGGTGGTCGTGGCGCGCGTGAGCTGGTGCTGGTGCCCGTCCGCGTGCCGGTCCCGTCGCGCCGCCGGACGCGCTGAGCCGACCCTTTTCACGATTTGCTGCGACGGGTTTCGGCCGTTGCGCCACGGCGTGATCCTTGGATGACGTTCTCGGCATCGAAGCGGGTTCCTTGCACCGCTGACCTTGGCATTCGCGGGAAATGATGCAGGTCTCCCGGCTGTGTGTCGTCGGGAGTGTGACGTTTGGACCTGCAGCTGATCAAAACCTTTCTTGAAGTTTCCTCGACCGGCTCGTTCGGCGCGGCGGCCGGGCGGCTGTATGTGACGCAATCGGCGGTCTCCTTGCGCATCCAGCGGCTGGAGGATCAGCTGGGCCGTCCGTTGTTCGACCGCACCAAGGCCGGGGTCGCGCTGACCGCGGCGGGGCGCGAGTTTCGCGGCTTTGCCACAACAATCCTGCGCAACTGGGAACAGGCCCGGCAGCGGGTGGGGGCGCTGGACGACGTGGCGCGGACGCTGGTCATCGGCGCGGAAAGCACGCTCTGGCCGCGGTTCGGTTTCCGCTGGATCGACCGCCTGCGCGAAAGCCACCCGGAGCTTGAGATCCGCGCCGTTCTGGCCGAGCCTGACGGTCTGGTGCAGATGGCGCTGTCGGGCGAAGTGCAGGTCATGCTGACACATGGCCCCCTGGACCGGCCCGGTCTCTATTCCGAACGGCTGATAGAGGAACAGCTGGTCATGGTCTGCCCCTGGTCTGACGCCACTGTCGAAAGCGTGGCCTCGGCCTACACGCTGGTCGACTGGGGGCCGGAGTTCCTGCGTTTTCACGAGGCGGCGCTGCCGCGCCTGGCCAATCCGCGCCTGACGCTGAGCGATGGGGCGATGGCGGCGTGGTTCCTGCGCTCGCGCCCCTGCGCGGCCTATATCCCGACGCGGCTGGCCCATGCCTCGCTGGAGACGGGCCAGCTGTTCGCCGTGCAGGATGCGCCGGGGTTTTCCCTGGTGTCCTGGGCGGTCTGGCGGGAAGACATCGGCGAAGACCTGCGCAGTGTTGCGCAGAGGGCACTGGCCGACACGTTGGCTGCGGTGCGCGAGGACGCGAGCGAGGTGATGTAGCTGCCCCGGCCGTCGCTGCGTGCCGCTGGCATCGCCCTGATTTGCCAGCGGTTTTGAGCCTTGATCCCGGCCGTATGGGATTGCGGCGCGCTGGATCAAGGCGCCGGGGTCACGAGTAATTCTTGAGACCCCCTCAAGCATTCCAAATTTTTCTTATACATATCATCACCTTATCTCTGCCTCACCGAAGCGCGGCCATCCCGGTCCGCTTGCAGAGAATGAGGTTTGACGATGAAAAAGCATCTGTTCCTGACCGTCCCCGCCCTGGCCATCCTGGGCATGACCCCCGCCTTTGCGCAGGACGCGATCACCGGCGTTCGCGACCTTGATGACCGCATCACCGACATCGAGGAAGAAGTGGCCGAGGACATGGACCGGTCGAACGACGCGGCGCGGTTCGGTTTCCCGGAATACCAGCCCGGCTTCAGCGGCAGCGCCTCGCTGGGCTATACGGCCGAGACGGGCAACACCGAAAGCCAGGAGTTCAACCTGGGCGCCCGGCTGCGCTATGCGGAAGGCAACTGGGTGCAGACCTTCGGCGTGGCCGCCGACTTTGCCGAAGACGCGGGTGTGAAGACCAAGGAAGACCTGTTCGCTGTCTATGACGCGAACTACTACCTGAACGAACGGTTTTACCTGTTCGGCCTGGCCCGGGTGGAACGGGACGGTCTGGCATCGACCGCCGATGACATCGCCCGCGACGGCTTTGTCGGCTTTGGTCCCGGCTACCGGGTCATCAACGAGCCAGACATGGCCTGGCGTCTGCAGGGCGGTATCGGGGTCAGCTACCTGAAGGACGGTCTGGGCAATTCCGAGACCGAGACGGGTTACATCGCCTCGTCGCGGTTCTTCTACCAGATCTCGGACTCGGTCTTCCTGACCAATGACACGGACGTCCTGTCGTCGGATACGGCACTGCGCGCCAGCAACGACTTTGGCGTGAACTTCAAGATCACCGACGCGCTGTCGACCCGGGTCAGCTATCTGACCGACTACAACGATGCGCGGGCGATCGAGACGGACAACCGTCTGGGCGTTTCGCTGGTCGTGGGGTTCTGATTTCCCTCGCCCACGGTCAGCGGGGAACGGGGCAGGGCAACCTGCCCCGTTTTCCATATGGAAGGGTGGCGGGCCCGCAGCAACCGTGAGGACCGGGGTTTTCCCGAGAGCCAGAGGTCTCAGGTGGGCGCCAGTTACCTGGACCAGGATCCAGGCAGAGCCAGCCCCCGTTCGCTTGCTTATCGGCCACTGGAAAATTGGCCCCGCACGCGAGGAGCAGAACCCGCCATCCGTGAAGATAGGGTGCAGGGGCACGGGCTGCAAGCGTCTGGGGGCCGCCCGGCGATCCAAGAATTTTCGACGAAAATTCTTGGGCTCGCGCAGGTTCTGGACAGATGTTCACCTTTGGTTCATATTTCCGCCATGGACATGCCGGTCGACCTTGCCGAGATCCTTCCGACCCTGCCGGGGCAACGCCTGCAACGGGGCGTCTGCCGGGGCCTGCGGGCGCTGGATTTCGTCTGCGTCGAGGAGCTGATCCCGACCTCGGGCCTTCGGGTCGACGTGATGGCCTTGGGGCCGAAGGGCGAGGTCTGGGTGGTCGAATGCAAATCGGGCCGGGCGGATTACCGGGCCGACCGCAAGTGGCACGGCTATCTGGATTGGTGCGACCGGTTTTTCTGGGCGGTGGATGCGGATTTCCCGGTGGACCTGTTGCCGGAAGGCACGGGGCTGATCCTGGCCGACGCCTATGATGCCGAGGTGGTGCGGATGGCGCCCGAGACGCCCTTGTCAGGGGCGCGCCGCAAGGTGGTGTTGCGGACCTTCGCGCGGGCTGCGGCGGGGCGGCTGCAGCTGATGCGCGACCCGGGCGCGGGGGTTTGAGGGGCCAAGTTTCTTAAGCAAGAAATTTGTCAAAATCCTTGCTTAAGGATTTTGGCCGCTTGCCTTACCGCGCCGCTGCCGCACCGGCCGCATCGTCATCCTTCACCGGGATCAGCCGGGGCGCGTCCTTGACCCCTGCAGTGCCGCGTCCTGACAGGGACGGGTTCTCCATGAAGAACTGGTGGCAGTTGAACAGGATCCCGTCCGCCGGTCCAAGATCACGGGCATAGCTGCCGTCCGGGGACAGAAGCCAGCTTTGCGCCTCGTCCCGCAGGTTGGCGGCCATGATCTGGCTGAGGATCTGGTTCTTGACCGTCGGGTTCAGCGCCTCGACCAGGGTTTCGACCCGACGCGTCAGGTTGCGGCCCATCCAGTCAGCCGAAGAGAAGAACACCCGCGCCTTCTTGGCAGGCAGGCCATAGCCATTGCCAAAGCAGACGATGCGGGAATGTTCCAGGAAGCGCCCGACGATGGACTTCACGCGGATATTCTCGGACAGGCCCTTTACCCCCGGCCGAAGCCCGCAGATGCCGCGGACGATGAGACTGATCTTCACGCCCGCCTGTGACGCCGCATAGAGCGCGTCGATCACGTCGGGCTCGATGATCGAGTTCATCTTGGCCCAGATTTCCGCCGGACGGCCCGAGCGGGCGTGGTCCGCTTCGGCCGCGATCAGTTCCAAGAGGCGCGGCTTCAGGGTGATCGGGCTGATCGCCAGGTTCTCCAACCCCTCGGGCTGCACATAGCCCGACAGGTAGTTGAAGACCTTGGTCGCGTCGCGGCCGAGGGCTGCGTCGCAGGTGAAGAACGACAGGTCGGTGTAGATGCGGGCCGTGATCGGGTGGTAGTTGCCGGTGCCGTAGTGGGTATAGGTGACCAGATGGTCGCCCTCGCGTCGCACGACGGTGCTGATCTTTGCGTGGGTCTTGTAGTTGACGAAGCCATAGACGACATGGGCGCCAGCGCGTTCCAGTCGGCGGCTTTGCCGGATGTTCGCGGCCTCGTCGAAGCGCGCCTTCAGTTCGACCAGCGCGGTGACGGATTTGCCTGCCTCGGCCGCCTCGCACAGCGCGCTGACGATGGGGCTGTCCCAGGAGGTGCGGTAGAGCGTCTGCTTGATCGCCAGCACATTCGGGTCGGTCGCCGCCTGCTGCAGGAAGCGGATGACCATGTCGAAGGTCTCATACGGGTGATGCAGCAGCATGTCCTTTTGCCGGATCGCGGCGAACATGTCGCCGTCGTGGTCCTGCACCCGTTCCGGCACCCGGGGGGTGAAGGGCGGCCACATCAGGTCCTTGCGCGACGACAGGATCAGTTCCTTCAGGTCCGCGACACCAAGCAGGCCCTTGACCTCGACCACCTCGTCCTCGGTGACGGCCAGTTCCTCCATGATCAGCGCGCGCAGGTCTTCGGGCGCGCCTGCGGACATCTTGAGGCGGATCACCTCGCCCCGGCGGCGGCGTTTCAGGGCGGTCTCGAATTCGCGGACCAGGTCCTCGGCTTCGTCCTCGACTTCCAGGTCGCTGTCACGCAGGACGCGGAAGGTGCAATGGCCGCGGTCGGTATAGCCGGGGAACAGCATGTTGAGGTGCAGAAGCAGCAGCTCTTCCAGCGGAAGGAAGCGATGCTCGCCCTCTTTCCCCGGCAGGGCAATGAAGCGGGCGATCTGCTGCGGGACCGGCAGAAGCGCCTTCAGCTGACGGTGGTCTGTCATCCGCTCCAGCTCCAGCGCAAGGCTGAAGCCGGTGTTGGGGATGAAGGGGAACGGGTGGGCCGGGTCGATGGCGAGCGGCGACAGCACCGGAAAAACGTTCGACAGGAAATACGCTTCCAGATGCTTCAGGTCGCGCGCCGTCAGCTTGGAGCGGGGGACGATGCTGATCCCTTCCGCCTCCATCTCTTTCCGCAGGCGGTTGAAGGTGGTCTGTTGCGTCTGCATCAGGCGGCGGGCATCGGCGTTGATCAGCTGCAACTGTTCCGCCGGGCTGCGACCGTCTTCCGACAGCGTGGCATTCGCGGTGCGCACCAGCGCGCGCAGGCCCGCCACGCGGACCGTATAGAATTCATCCAGGTTGGTGGCCGAGATCGACAGGAAGCGCAGCCGTTCCAGAAGCGGCACGGCGGGGTTCGCCGCCTCTTCCAGAACGCGCCAGTTGAAGGCGAGCCAGCTGAGTTCGCGGTTGAAGAAGCGTCCCGGCCCGGCGGTCTCCGCGAAGGGAAGCTCGACAGGGGTGGGGAAGGGGGATTTGAGGAAATCTGCCTGGGTCATAACGGGCTTATGCCGTGCGGTTCGTGAAGCTATTGTGACAGTCTTTCATTCGGGATCATGCCTGTCCAGCACCTCGCCCGCCAGGGCCCGGGTGATCGGTCGGCCTGCGGCGAGGGCGCGGGCGTCGAGGTCCGCGACCAGCGTCCGCGCTGCACCCACGGATCGGGGCATGCGGCTGACCAGGTAGGGGATCAGGTTCGCAGGCACCGCGACCTGGCGGTCCGTGAACAGCTTGACCAGGACCGCAGACAGCAGCGCATCGTCGGGCGCCTCCAGCCGGGCGATCTGGGTGGCCTGCATCCGGCTGATTAGGTCGGGGAGGTGCAGCCCCCAGTCACGCGGCGGGGTGTGGGCGGTCATCAGCAGTGCCGCGCCGGAGGTCGCGAGGTTGTGCAGGTGGAACAGGGAGGTCTCGGCAGGGCCGATGCGGTCGGCGTCATCGACCACCACGGGACGGCCTGCAAGGGTTGCGACATCGGTCGTGGCGAGGTCCGGGCCTGACAGGAGCACCGCGCCGGAGATCGCCGCCCAGACATGGGCAAGGTGGGTCTTGCCCGCACCTTCCGGGCCGATCAGCAGCAACTTGCGCCCGGGCCAGTCCTGCCAGCCTTCGACCGCCTGCAAGGCGAGCGCGTTCGAGGGCGCGACGAAGAAATCTTCGCGGGTCAGGGCCTCGGGGTTGGGCAGGGTGAAAGCAAGCTGGCGGATCACGCGCCAGGGTCCCGCTTTGCCGGGGCCGATGCGGCGGTCTTGCGTCTGCGACGGGGTTTCGGCGGCTCGGCTGCGCTGGTGAAGCTGGCGGTCGGGGCGGGCACGGCCGCCCGGCCCTGATAGAGCAGGCTGGCCCGGTACTGCTCCATCCCGAAGCGGGCCAGGACGCCGATGGACGCGGCGACGGGCACGGCGATCAGCATGCCGACGAAGCCGAAGACCGTCCCGAAGGCCGACAGCGCAAGCAAGAGCCAGACCGGGTGCAGGCCCACGGATTTGCCGACAAGGCGCGGAGTCAGGATATTGCCCTCGACGAACTGGCCGACGGCAAAGATCGCTGCGATGATGCCGATCTGCACCCAGTCGCCCCAGAACTGGAACAGCGCAAGCCCGATGGCCAGCGCGCCCCCGACCAATGATCCGACGTAAGGGATGAAGGTGATCGCCCCCGCGATGGCACCGACGATCAGGCCGAACTGCAGCCCCGCGGCCATCAGCGCCACGGCATAGAAGGTGCCAAGTGCCAGGCAGACCGAGACCTGTCCGCGGACAAAGCCTGCCAGCACCGCGTCGATTTCCCGCGCAAGGCGCCGGACGGTGGGGGCGTGGTCCAGGGGCAGCATCCCGTCGATCCGGGCCACCATGTCGTCCCAGTCCAGAAGCAGGTAGAAGGCCACCACCGGCACGACGACGATGAAAAGGACGATGGAGATCACGCCAAGGGCCGACGACAACACCCCCTGCGCCAGTTCCGCCCCGCGCGCCTGGATCGCGGTGCCGATCTCGGCCAGGGTCTGGCGGATGGTCGAGGTCGAATCGGCGAGATCGGGAAAGCGTTCCAGCAGGAAGCCCTGCAGCCGCCTGGCGATGTCGGGGGCGGCGTTGACGAGGGCCGTCAGCTGGTTGACCAGCGTCGGGATCACCGCCAGCACCAGAAGCACCACCAGAAGCAGTGCGATCAGCGAGATCACCGCCGTGGCCGTGACGCGGCTGAGGCCCATCCGCTCCAGCCGGTCGGCGATGGGGTCGAGGAAATAGGCGATGGCGCCGCCGACGATGAACGGCAGAAGCACGTCGCCGAGGAACCACAGAAGCACGAAGAACACCAAGGCGGCGATGCCCCAGTAGCGGAACTGGTCGTTGATCGGCAGGGCCATCCTGGGGTTCCTTCGCTTTGCCCCACATATCGCCGCTGCCGCCCGGTCGCGCAAGGGGAAGGGCAGGCGAAAACCCGCTGTCAGCATGCGCTTAAGCCCGGTCCGGTAAGCGGCGCCGGGATAGAGGCCGCCCCGTTTTTTACGCCAGGAAGCGGCGGCCGGGGCACGACGCTTCCGGTCCTGGTCTGCCGGTTCAGGTGGGCCCAAACGAAAGGCAAGACGATGAAAACCAAGCTTCTCTCCATCCTGGCCGTGGCGACCCTGCCGCTGGCTGCCCCGCTGGCCGCCTTCGCGATGCCCGTTGTCGGCGACATGATCGGCACCGAGCCCGAGGCCGCGAAGGCCGCGCTGGAAAAGGCGGGCTGCCCGGTCGATGAATTCGAGGCCGAGGACGGCAAGATCGAGGCCAAGTGCAAGGATGCCGCCACCGGCGCCGCGATGGAGGTCTACATCGACCCCGCGACCGGCAAGGTCACCGACATCAAGTCGGAAGACTGACATGGCCACCCCCCGGACCCTGGCCTCAACGGCCGTTGGCGCTTCGCCCAGCCTCTGGGACCCCGTGGTGCGCCTGACGCATTGGGGTATCGCGGCTTCGGTCCTGACCAACGCGGTGCTGGATGAAGGTGGCAGCCTTCTGCATGTCTCGGTCGGCTGGATCGTGATGGCGCTTCTGGTGCTGCGGCTGGTCTGGGGGGTGCTTGGCCCGGCGGAGGCCCGCTTCTCGGCTTTCCCGCCCAATCCCGTCACCGCCGTGCGCCATCTGCGCCAGCTGGTGGCGGGCCGGGTGCGGCATTACCCGTCGCACAATCCGGCAGGCGCGCTGATGGCCTATGCCTTCTGGGCCACGCTGGCGGTGGTGACGGCGTCGGGCCTGTACCTGACTGGCGGTGCGACACCGATGCAGGTGGCCGAAGAGAAAGCAGCGGTTGCATCCGGCGACTGGTCTGCTTTGATCGCGGAGGGCGGAGGCGAATCCTCGGAGGAGGACAAGAGCCTTCGCCATACGGTCGAGGAGGTACACGAAGTGGCTGCCAACCTGCTGTTGTTGCTTGCGGCGCTGCATATCGCAGGGGTTATTGTGGAAGGCCGCGTCCTGCGGCGCAGCCTGGTCCGGCCGATGCTTCTGGGTGACGTGCGGCGCGGCAAATGAGCGAAAGCCCGGATATCCGGACGGCGGGGCGGCGCCAAACGGCCGCCTTGTCGATCTTCCTGCTGATCCAGACCCTTGGCACGGTGTTCTTCGTCGGCGACGTGATCGGCGACCTGCGTGAGGACCCGGGCTCGGCCCATTTCATCTTCGAGGCGGTGGTAACCGCTGCGCTGGTCTTGGGCATCATCTTCGGCGCCTTCGCTCTGCGCCGCACGATCGAGCTTCTGCGCGCGCAGGACCAGGCCCTTGCCGTGGCACGCGGGGCTCTGTCCGATGTGATCGAGGGCCAGTTCACCGCCTGGGCCCTGACCCCGGCGGAACGCGATGTGGGCCTTCTGGCGCTGAAGGGCCTGGACGTCGCCGAAATCGCCGAGCTGCGGGGGGCCGCCCAGGGCACGGTCCGGGCGCAACTGACGCGGATCTATTCGAAGGCGGGTGTCAGCGGGAGGGCGCAGTTCGCAGCGTTTTTTGTAGAGGATTTGCTGGGGGCGGGGGTGCCTTCCGCCGAGGCTTCGACCGTGAAAGCCGGATAGGGCTGCGGGCCTTTCGTCTACGCCCGCAAGGTGAAGCCCCTTGCCAGGTGCCGCCGGACGAACCAGATCATCGCGACCCCGGGCAGCAGGGACAGGCAGGTCATCGCCATCACCTTGCCGATGTCGGTCTGAAAGCTGAACATCGCCTGGATCGCCATGGTGATCGGCTTGCCCCCGGTCACCGTCAGGATGCGGGCGAAGACGACCTCGACCCAGGAGAAGATGAAGCAGAAGAAGGCCGCGACGCCGATGCCGGGGGCGATCTGCGGGATCAGGTGGCGGAGGAAGAACGAAGGGCCGGAGTGGCCGTCGAGGTAGGCCGTCTCGTCGAACTCGCGGGGGACGGCGCGAATGAAGCTTTCCAGGATCCAGATCGCCACCGGGAGGTTGAACAGGCAGTGCACCAGCGCGATGCCGACGGGAGAGTTCACCAGCCCGAACCGGCTGAACAGGATGAAGATCGGCAGTGACAGGACAACCGGGGGCGTGACCCGGAAGACGAGGATCAGCATCAGGAAATGCCGGTCTCCGGTGAACCGCGTGCGGGCCAGCGCATAGGCGGCGGGCAGGGCGACCGCGATGCAGAGGGCGACGTTCAGGCTGACATAGATGGCAGAGTTGAGCATCGCCGCCCGGAGGTCCGGCGTCGCAAGGACATTTCGGTAGTTCATCAGGCCGATTGTCCCCTTTGCCAGCGTGTCGGTGGGCAGCGTGGCAGTGAAGGACAGGATCACCGCCTGCACCAGGGGCAACAGGATGAACCCGGCCAGCGCCAGCAGGGCAAGGCCGCGCATCATGTCTCACGCTCGCGCGTGGCGGCGACGAAGGCCCAGACGACGGCGAGGACGATCAGGAAGTAGAGCGTCGCGCGGGCGGCGGCCTGGCCGTAGGAGAAGCCCTTGATCTCCTCGCCAAGCTCCAGGGTCAGGAAGCGGGTTGCGTCCTGCGGGCCGCCTGCGTTGATCGCGAAGGCCTCGGTGTAGATCATGAAGCTGTCGACAAAGCGGAGGAGGAAGACGATGGCCAGCGCTCCGGTGATGCGGGGCAGTTCGATGTGGCGAAAGACGGCCCAGCGCGAGGCGCCGTCGATGGCGGCGGCCTGGCGGTAGGCGGGCGGGATCGCCGAAAGGCCTGCGTAGGCGAGCACCACGACCAGCCCAAGCCAATGCCAGGTGTCGACCACAAGGATCAGAACCCAGGTGTGCCAGCCGGTGAATTTCCAGTCGAAGCCGATGGCCGCAAGGCCGGGGCCCAGCAGTCCGGTCTCGGGCTGGATCAGGCCCAGCCACAGCATCGGGATCATGTTCCAGGGCACGACCAGCGGCAGCGCGACCGGCATCAGCCCCCAGACTGCATGGCGCCCATATCCCAGAAGAAGCAGCGCCACCGCGATGCCAAGCGGCACCTGGATCGCCAGGGCGAGGGTGGAGAACAGAAGGCTTCTGCCCAGCGAGGCGAGAAAGCGCTCGGAGCCGAGGATGTCGGCAAACCAGTCGACCCCGACCCAGTGCACATCGGTGAGGGTGAAGATGTCATGGAACCCGTAGTTCAGCACCGCCAGAAGCGGCAGCCCCCCGACCAGGGCAAGCAGCAGAAGGGCGGGGGTGACGAGGAACCAGGCTCGATTATCGTGGGGGCGCATCACCTGCCAGACGACCGCGCCGGGCGGCACAAGTCAACCCCGTCGCCGATGGGAATCAGGCGACGGCGACGGCGATGGCGGCGAAGTGCAGACCGGCGGCGATGGCGACGAACAGGTGCCAGATCGCGTTCTGGAACTGCAGCCGTTCCCAGACATAGAAGCCGACCCCCGCCACATAGGTCACCCCGCCCGCCACCAAGAGCCAGAGTGAGGCCGTAGGCAGGGCGGCAATGACCGGCCCGGCGGCGATGACCCCGACCCAGCCGAGCATGACATAGGCGAGAATCGCCAGCCGGTCATAGCGACCGGGCAGGGCGACCTTGACCAGGATGCCGAGGGCCGCCCCCGTCCAGACCACCGCGCCCAGCGTCCAGGCCCAGGCCGGGCTGTCCAGATGCGGGATCACCGCCGTATAGGTCCCGGCGATCATGACGTAGATCATCGAATGATCAAACCGGCGGAGAAGCCATTTCAGGGCCGAGGGCGGGGTCATGTTGTACGCGAGCGAAAAGCCCCACATCAGGAAGAACCCTGCGGCATAGACCGTCAGCGCAACAAAGGTCCCGGCGCCTGCGTTCTGCAGCCCGTGGAACAGGAGGAGCGGAAAGGCGATCAGCCCGGCCAGCAGCGCCAGCGCATGCACGATACCGTCGGCCAGCAGTTCGGCCAGCGACAGATCGCGCTTGAGGGTGCGGTAGTGGTTGGCGGGCAGGGTCATGGTCATAGTGTTGCAGCGAATTATTGCCAAAGCATGACCTTGCCCTGCCACAATGCAAGTCACCTTTGCCAGAGGTGACGCAGGGTCAGCTCTTGCGCGCCGCCCAGAGAAGCCCGCGCCGCATCAGCTCGGCCGCCGGGCCATGGTCGATCACGTTCTTCTGGTGACCCAGCGCGTTGTAGTAGACCCGCCCCGCGCCATAGCCCTTGGTGAAGACGACCGGCATCGCCACCGGCCCGTTGACCGAATGCGGGCCCTCGACCACCGGGAAATCGCAGACTGCATGCACCTTCACCGCCGGATCGACATGCAGGTAATACTGTTCGGTCTTCACGGTGAAATCGCCCACTCCCGCGACCAGCGGGTCAGTCGAGGTGATCCGTACCCCGTATTCCACCCCGTCGTTGCCCGGATGCGCCACCCATTGCGCGCCGGTCATGAACTGCCAGTCCACATTCTCGCGGAAGGCGTCGCACATGCCGCCATGGCAGCCCGCGATCCCGGTGCCCGCAGCCACCGCCGCGCAGACGTTCAGGGCCTGTTGCTTCTCGATCTTCGACATGGTCCAGACCGGGACAATCAGATCATATGCCTTGACCGCCTCGGCATCGTCAAAGCAGGCGAGGCTGTCGGTCAGGGTGACTTCCATCCCCTCCTCTCGCAGCCAGTCCGCGAACATCGGACCGACCCTCTCGGGCTCGTGCCCCTCCCATCCACCCCAGGTGACCAATGCCCGTGCCATGCTGCCTCCGCTTGTTTGGACCGCAGGCTAGAAAGCCTGCGGCCTGCGGTCAATCCTTGGTATCTGGTATGGAATACCCGACACGGTGTAAAGAATCCTTTACCTTGTGTCTGCATCACTGTACCCACTCCGCAAGACAGGAGGGGTTCTGATGTCGATGGGCGAACGCGAGGCTGTGACCGGCCTCATCACAACGGCAATCGTACTGGCGCTGTTTCTCTGGCGGCTGTCCGGTCAGGATGCGGCGGGTCTCTTTGACGGGCCCGAGGCGCTGCAGACCTGGGCGCGGTCGGTGCTGGTGCTGGTGGCCTGGTCGATCGGCATCGCGATCGTGGTCACCATCGGCTTTCACATCGCCTATGAGCTGATGACCGGCGAAAAGACGGATGACCGCCGCGATGAGCGCGACCGCGACATCGAGCGGCGGGCGCTCACCTGGGCCTGGTATCTTCTGTCCTTCGGCCTTCTGGGCGTGATCGTCGATCTTGCGCTCGGGTCCAGTGCTTTCCGGGCGATGAACCTGGTCCTTGCGCTGTGCGTGCTGTCGGAATTCTTCAAGGACGGCCTGAAGCTGTGGCTTTACCGGCGCGGGGCGTGACGCATGGCAGCCCCGCCCGGACGCATCGAGAACCGCATCCGCCGTCTGCGTTTCGACGCGGGCGAGATGACGCAGAAGGACCTTGCCAACCGCGTGGGTGTCACGCGGCAGACCATCCTTGCCATCGAGAACGGCAAGTACTTCCCGACGCTGGAGCTTGCCTTCCGCATCGCCAGAACCTTCGGCGTCGGGCTGGATGAGGTTTTCACCTATCACGACGAATAGGCAGGGCGCGCAGGCCGGGCCAGAAGGAACAAGGACATGAAAACAGCGATCTACACGGCCTACGGGCCGCCGGACACCATCGGTTTTGTCGAGAGGCCGATCCCGCAGCCCGGTCCGGGCGACGTGCTGGTGCGGGTCCGCGCCGCGCCGGTGACTGCGGGCGACGCGCGGCTTCGGTCTGGTATCGTGCCCCGCGGGTTGGGGCTGATGCTGCGGCTGGCCATCGGTATGCGCCGTCCCCGTGTTGCCCCCGGCTGGGCCTTTGCCGGAGAAGTCGCAGGCGTTGGCTCTGGCGTGACTGGCTTTAAGTCCGGGCAAAGGGTCTTTGGTTTGACCGGGTTCAAGGGTGGCTCGCATCGTGAATTCCTGGTGATCCGCGCCGATGGCCCGCTTTTGCCGCTGCCCGAGACGCTGAGCCTGGAAGAGGGTGCGGCCTTCTTCTTCGGCGGGTTGACCGCGGCGGAGTTCCTGATCGACAAGGCGGGGCTTGCGGCGGGTGAGCGGCTGCTGGTCTGCGGGGCGACCGGGGCGGTCGGCGGGGCGGCGGTGCAGATCGGGCGCCATCTTGGGGCGCGTGTCGCTGCGACTGCCTCACCCGCCAATCACGCAATGGCGCGCAGTCTGGGGGCCGAGGAGGTCACGGATTACCGGGTCGGGCCGCCTGTTGGCCCCCATGACGTGATCCTGGACGTGATGGGCAAGCTGGGATGGGCGGGCGCCCGGGGCCTCCTGGCCCCCGGAGGCCGCTATATCCAGATCACCGCCGACCTCTGGCAGATGCTTGGGGCGAACCTGCGACCCCGGCGGGACGGGCGTCGGATCATCACCGGCACGAACAAGGAGGACCTGGCCTCGATGCAACGTCTGGTCGACATCCACAAGGCAGGGGGCTACACCCCGGCGCTCGGCCCGGTTCTGCCCTTTACTGATCTTGCCCAGGCCCATGCCATCGCCGAAGGCTTCCACAAGCCCGGCAACATCGTGGTGACGATGTAGTCAGAACCGCTGCGGCGCCTCGGGTTTGTTCTGCACCACCTCCTCGATGGCGGCCAGCACGTCGGGCGTCAGTTTCGCCTTGTGGTCCAGCGCCTTGAGGTTGTCGTGCAACTGCTCCAGCCGGGACGCCCCCAGGATCACCGTCGACACCCGCGGGTTTGCCAGACACCACAGCAGCGCGAGGTGGTGGATCGGCATCCCCGCGCCGTCCGCGATCTTGGCCAGCGCCTTCACCTGTTCGACCCGCCGCCGCCCCTTCGGCCCGGCAATGATGTCGCGCAGCCATTCGTAGCCCGGCAAGGCGGCCCGGCTGTCCTGCGGGATACCGTCGTTGTATTTCCCCGTCAGCAGGCCCGAAGCCAGCGGCGACCAGATCGTCGTGCCCAACCCGTAGCTGTCATAGACCGGCGCATAGTCGCGTTCGACCTTGTCGCGTTCAAACAGGTTGTACTGCGGCTGCTCCATAGTCGGCGGGGTCAGCCCGTCGCGCCGCGCCACCAGATGCGCCTCGGTGATCTGCTGACCGGACCATTCCGAAGTGCCCCAATACAGCACCTTGCCCTGCACGATCAGGTTGTGCATCGCGCGCACGGTTTCCTCGATCGGCGTGTCGATGTCGGGCCGGTGGCAGAAGTAGAGGTCCAGATGATCGACCCGCAGCCGCTTCAGCGCGGCATGACAAGCCTCGGTCACATGCTTGGCCGACAGGCCCCGCTGAGTGGGCTTTTCGCCGCCCCAGAACACCTTGGAGGACACGATATAGCTGTCGCGCGACCACCCCAGCTCCTGGATCGCCTGGCCCATGACCAGCTCCGACCGCCCGGCTTCATAGCCTTCCGCATTGTCGAAGAAGTTGATCCCGGCGTCATAGGCGGCGGTCAAGAGGTCCTTGGCGGGGCGCAGGTCCACCTGTTTCGCGAAGGTCACCCAGGAGCCGAAGGAAAACTCCGAAACCTTGAGCCCCGATTTTCCAAGACGACGGTATTCCATGGCGACCTCCATTGACTGCGCAAGGGCGTAGAGGTGACCCGTGGGTGGCAAAGGTCAAGGGCCAAAGGCGCGGTCAGGCCCGCCCGATGACGATGTGATCGGCCCCTTCGCCCGCCACGCGACGGGTCACTGCATAGCCCAGTGCGGGCAGGTCGAGATCGGCGAAGACCGCCTCGCCCTGGCCCAGCAGGACTGGAGAGATCGCGAAATGGGCCTCGTCGATGTGGCGGCCGCGGAACCCCTCGCGCAGGGTGGCAACCCCACCGCCAAGCCGCACGTCCTTGCCCCCTGCGGCGGCCTTGGCGCGGGTCAGGGCGTCGTCCAGGCCGTCGGTGACGAAGTGGAACGTGGTGTCTGCCAGACGCAAGTCGGGGCGCATATGGTTCGTCAACACGAAGACCGGGCAGTGATAGGGCGGCTCATTGCCCCACCAGCCCTGCCAGTCGTAATTCGGCCAGGGCCCCCGGATCGGCCCGAACATGTTGCGCCCCAGGACCCAGGCGCCGATGTTCTCGAACCCCTTCGCCGCGAAGCCATTGTCGATGCTGTCCGCCTCGCCCCCGCCCGCGCCGTGCATGTCCTGAAAGCTCTTGGTCTTGAACACCCAGTTGTGCAGCGCCATCCCGCCTTGGCCCAGCGGGTCCTGCAGCGACTGCTCCGGCCCCGCGCCGTAGCCGTCGACAGAGATGGAAAAGCAGCGGACGACGAGCTTTGACATGGCATCCTCCGTTCCGCCACACCTTAACGGGCGTAGATGCTCAGGTCACCAGAAACTCGAAGAGCTTCGCAGAACGCGTGGGTCGCGGTCCAGTGAACCGCGACCCGCAAGCTCACCGCCCGGCGTAGATCTGGGCGATCCGGTCGACGGCGGCCTCGGGGCTCAACTCTTCGCTTTCGCCGGTGCGGCGGCTGGTCAGTTCCACGATCCCGTTCGCCAGACCGCGCGGGCCGACGGTGATCCGCCAGGGCAGGCCGATCAGGTCCATCGTGGCGAACTTCGCCCCGGCGCGTTCGTCGCGGTCGTCATAGAGCGCCTCTAGCCCCTTGGCGGCCAGAGCCTTGTAAAGCCCGTCGCAGGCCGCGTCCGCAGCCGAGTCGCCCTGCTTCAGGTTCACGATCCCGACCGGGAAGGGCGTGACCCCTTCCGGCCAGATGATCCCCTTGTCGTCGTGGCTGGCCTCGATGATCGCGCCCAGAAGGCGGCTGACGCCGATCCCGTGCGAGCCCATCTCGACCGGAACCTTGGTGCCCTCGGCGGTGGTGACCTCGGCCCCCATCGACGCCGAATACTTGGTGCCGAAGTAGAAGATCTGCCCCACCTCGATGCCTCGACCGACCTTGCGGTGCGCCTCTGGCACCTGATCGAAGATCGCCTGGTCGTGGGTCTCATCCGTGCGGGCGTAGAGCGTGGTGAACTCCTTGCACACATCGGCCACCTGCGTGCGGTCGTCGTAGTCGATGTCACGCTGGCCAAGTTTGAGGGCGGTCACGCGGTCGTCGTAGAACACCTCGCTCTCGCCCGTCTGCGCCAGCACCAGGAATTCATGCGTATTGTCCCCACCGATGGGACCCGAGGCCGCGCGCATCGGGATCGCGGTCAGGCCCATGCGTTCATAGGTCCGCAGGTAGCTGACCATGTGACGGTTGTAGGCGTGCAGCGCGGCCTCACGGTCGACGTCGAAGTTGTAGCCGTCCTTCATCAGGAACTCGCGCCCCCGCATCACGCCGAACCGAGGCCGCATCTCGTCGCGGAACTTCCACTGGATGTGGTAGAGCGTGAGGGGCAGGTCCTTGTAGCTGTTCACGTGGGACCGGAAGATGTCGGTGATCATTTCCTCGTTCGTTGGGCCATACAGCATCTCGCGCTCTTGCCGGTCCTTGATCCGCAGCATTTCCTGGCCGTAGTCGTCGTAGCGGCCGCTTTCGCGCCAGAGGTCGGCAGGCTGCAGGGTCGGCATCAACAGGGGAATGTGCCCCGCGCGGATCTGTTCCTGGTTCACAATCTCTTCGATCCGGCGCAGGACCCGCAGGCCGAGCGGCAGCCAGGAATAGATCCCCGCCGCCTGCTGTTTGATCATGCCCGCGCGCAGCATGTAGCGGTGGCTGACGATCTGCGCCTCGGCGGGATTTTCCTTGAGGACGGGGAGGAAGTAGCGGGAAAGACGCATGTTGGCCTGCCTTGGAAAGGGACTTGGGTTTCCTAGCGGGTCGTGGCCATGCAGGCAAGGTCAGGGCGCTGCGGTAAGGTCGGCGGCGCCAAGCGGTGTGCCTGCGATTTCCAGGATCAGCTTGCGGCGCAGAGCGGTGACGAAGTCGGCGCGGCCGAGGGCGGGGATGGCGAAGGCGCCGGGGCCGCCGATGATGCGGGATTCGTATTCCTGGAGGAGCGGGTCGTCCGGGCCGCCGTCGAGGATGGGGAGGCCGTTGATGACGATCCCGGCGGCGACGACTTCCTGACGGGCTTCCTCGATGCCGACGCCCGAGAAGTTGCCGGTGCTGTCGCCGGAGAAGTCGATGACCTGGCGGAGGGAGGTGATCTGATTGGCCTCGATCACCCGCTTGCCTTCCAGAAGGGCGTTGCCGATGGCGTTCCTTCCCGTCGCAAGCCGGGGCGGGCCGAGGAGAGCGGCCGCGAAGGCCTCCGCCGTCTCGGGGCTGTCGATGACGGTCCAGTCGACGACGGTGGCCTGGTTGGCGGCCCATTCGATGTAGGTGACGGCGATGGAGCCGGTGAGGGTGTTCGAGATCGCGGAAAGGACGGCGGGGTCGGTGATCGCGGTGGCGGTGCTTTCCCTTTGGAAGTCGATCTCATCCTGGGTGATCGAGCCGGAGGCGTCGGCGAGGAGGACGAGTTCGAGGTCCACCTCCTGGGCGTGGAGGGGGGTCATGAGGAGGAGGAGGGCGATCAGCTTCCGCATCATCTTGGATATGGGGCGGGGGTGGGATGCGGCAAGTGTCCACGGTGGACAATCCGGGATTGTCCTTTGGTTGCAAGGGGTTGGTCGTGGGCGTTAACCGGGTGGTAAGGTTTGCGGTTGGGCGGGCGGAGTCGGTCTGAAACCCGACCTACTTCGCACCATCCGCGCGGGCTATTTGACCTTCTTGCCCGCGATGACCATGCCGTCTTTGTTCAGCCCCGAGTTCGCGGTGGCCAGCACCTTGGGGGCTTCCTTCTTGGGCTTCTTGGCCTCTTTGTTGCCTTTGCTTCTGTCCTTGGACATCGGAGTGTTCCTTGTCTGCCCGGAGTAGGCTGCCGCCAGAGGCTGACGGGCGTCAGCGCGCGGCATCAGGGGCGCACCGCTTGCGCGGGGACGGAGCCTGTAGGGGAAAGGTGGGGGGCGGGGGGAGGGAATGCAAGGGTTGGGGGAGTGGTTTGGCGGGGGGAGTCGGGGTGGACCCCGATCTACGCGATGTCTGTCATCCCCGCGAAGGCGGGGATCCAGATGCACCACCTCAACATGAATCCCCGCCTTCGCGGGGATGACAATTGGGGAGCAACGCCGCGGTGCATAGCTGACCGAGAGGTGGACCTTGTAGGGTGCGTGATCTCGCGCACCATCCGGTGGCGGAATTGGTGCGTGCGAGCACGCAGCCTACGCTTGGTTTCGCGCATTAGTGGGTTGGAAACCCACCCTACGCATGCTAGATCCCCGGGCATCCGTCGATCAAAGCAGCCATTTGCTGCGCCCGCGATTTTGTTTGAGGACCGTTGACTTGGACTGCCAAGAGGAACTTGCAAAGGCTTTCCTTATTCTGCTTTAAGCTTGCAACGGGGAATGTTGCAAGTACGAGGAGCGAATTCATCACTCCACTCTCAAATAGAGCTTCGTTCGGAAATCCATTTACTAGTGGCCAGTTCTCGGATCCAATAAAGGAACTAGCAGTGTCGATGATTGATGTAACCATTTCAGGGTCTTGAGTCCAGCCAGTTCGAATTGCCTCGAAAGCAGCGACCCGGGTATCCTTCTTCACATCGAAAAGCTGCGAGGAAAGTATCTTTCGCTGAACTTCAATTGCTGTTTGTGCAGCTTGAGCGCTGGCTTTGTCTCCAGAGTTTTGTGACTGAGCCACAACTAGGGGTAAAATCGTTCCACCAAGTGTTGGAGCAGAAACCTTGATGGTCTCAATCGCTAGATTCTTTCGGAGCTCATTGTTTCCAACCAAATCGTCAAACAAGCCCGTTACCAGCTCACCTTCAGCTAAATTGAGGCTTCTATTGTCGATAGTTTGCGAAAAGGCACTGTCTGCCTGATCTTTCTGAAACTTTAAGAAGTCAAAATATATCCCGGTGAAGTAACCCGCTGTTCCAATAAGAATGGTAAACAAGATATCTGTTGCTTTAATCTGCAGGTCGTTGGAAAAACCAAACATTCTAAACCTCCGGACTAATTTGAAGGAGAACTACATATCACACATCCAACTCCTCCACAAACCGAGCGTTTTCCTGGATGTACTGGAACCGCAGCTCCGGCTTCTTGCCCATCAGGCGCTCCACGAGGTCGGAGGTGTCCCCCGGTTCGTCCTCATCAATCGACACCCGGATCAGCTTGCGGGTTGCAGGGTTCATCGTGGTGTCCTTCAGGTCCTTGGCGTCCATCTCTCCCAGCCCCTTGAAGCGCTGGACGTCGATTTTCCCTTTGCCGCCCAGACCTTTGGCGAGCCAAAGCTCTTTCTCGGCATCGTCGGCGACGTACATCCTCCGTGCGCCTTGGGTCAGGCGGTACAGGGGCGGGCAGGCGAGGTAGAGGTGGCCCTTGTCGATCAGGGGGCGCATCTGGGTGAAGAAGAAAGTCATCAAGAGGCTGGCGATGTGCGCGCCGTCGACGTCGGCGTCGGTCATGATGATGATCTTTTCATAGCGCAGATCGTCCAGCTTGAAGCGGGTGCCCATGCCGGTGCCAAGCGCCTCACAAAGATCGCGGATTTCGGCGTTCTCGTTCAGCTTGGCAGAGGCAGCACCAAGGACGTTCAGGATCTTGCCCTTGAGGGGGAGGAGGGCCTGCGTCTCGCGGCTTCTCGCGCCCTTCGCTGACCCCCCAGCCGAGTCGCCTTCGACGATGAACAGCTCGGTATTGTCGCGGGTCTTGGAGGAGCAGTCGGTCAGCTTGCCGGGCAGGCGCAGTTTCTTGGTGGCGGTCTTGCGTTGGGTTTCCTTCTCCTCACGCCGACGCAGGCGTTCTTCGGCGCGGAGGACGAGGAAGTCGAGGATCGCGCCCGCTGATTTCGGGTCGGCGGCGAGCCAAGTGTCGAAATGGTCGCGGACGGCATTTTCGACCCATTTGGCGGCTTCCTCGGTCGAAAGCCGGTCCTTGGTCTGGCCGACGAACTGCGGCTCGCGGATGAAGATCGACAGAAGCGCGCAGCCGCCGGTGAGAAGGTCTTCGCGGGTGATCTGCTCGGCCTTGCGGTTCTTGACGCGTTCCCCGTAGGCGCGGATGCCTTTCAGGATCGCGGCCCAGAACCCGGCCTCATGCGTGCCGCCTTCCGGCGTGGGGACGGTGTTGCAGTAGGAATGCAGGTAGCCGTCCTGCGCGGGGGTCCAGTTGATCGCCCATTCGACGGAGCCGGGGACCTGGTATTTCTCCTCGAAGCTGACCCGCCCGGCGAAGGGGCGTTCGGCGTAGGTGGTGACCTTCTTGAGGCTGTCGTTCAGGAAGTCGGCAAGGCCGCCGGGGAAGTGGAAAGTGGCTTCCTGCGGCGTGTCACCGTCGGGGATGGCGGATTTCCAGCGGATTTCCACGCCCGAGAAGAGGTAGGCCTTGGACCGCGCCATCTTGAAGAGGCGGGCGGGTTTCAGGGTCTGGGAGCCGAAGATCTCGGGGTCGGGGTGGAAGGTGAACCAGGTGCCGCGACGGTTCTGGATGGGGCCGAGTTTCTGGATGGGGCCGAGGGGGATGCCGCGCGAGAAGCTTTGTTCGTAGAGTTCCTTGTTCAGGGCGACCTGGACGGTGAGGGCATCGGACAGGGCGTTGACCACGGAAGAGCCGACGCCGTTCAGGCCGCCCGAGGTGGAATAGGCCTTGGCGTTGAACTTGCCCCCGGCGTGGAGGGTGCAGAGGATCACCTCCAGCGCGGATTTGCCGGGGAATTTGGGGTGCGGGTCGACGGGGATGCCGCGCCCGTTGTCGCGCACGGTGACGGAGTTGTCGGCGTGGAGTTCGAGTTCGATGCGGTTGGCGTGGCCTGCCACCGCCTCGTCCATCGCGTTGTCGAGGATTTCGGCGACCATGTGGTGCAGCGCCCGTTCGTCAGTGCCGCCGATGTACATGCCGGGGCGTTTGCGGACGGGTTCCAGGCCTTCGAGGACCTCGATCGAGGAGGCGTCATAGGTCGAGGCGCCGGAGAGGAGGTCGTTGGACATGGGATCACCTGTTCAAATGCGCAGGCATTAGAGCATTGATGGGGCAAGGGGCGCAAGATGTGGGGGGTGGTCTGGGGCGGCGGGGCGGCCTAGGTTGTGGGGTAACAGAGGAGGAATTGGCGATGCGGGTACTGTTCACGGGCGGGTCGGGCAAGGCGGGCAAGCATGTGGTGCCCTATCTGGTGGCGCAGGGGCACAAGGTGATGAACTTCGACCGGGTGCCGTTGGGGTTGCCGGGGGTGCATGACCTGACGGGGGATATCTGCGACGCGGGGCAGGTCTATTCCGCGATGCGGACCCATGCGGGGTATGAGGAGATGGAGGACGGGGCGGCGCAGCTGTTCGACGCGGTGGTGCATTTCGCTGCCGTGCCCCGCTACGGGATGGTGCCGGATACCGAGTGCTACCGGGTGAACACGGTGGGGACCTACAATGTGCTGGAAGCGGCGCTGAAGATGGGGATCCGGAAGGTCATCATCGCGTCGTCGGAGACGACCTACGGGGTGTGCTTCAGTGACGGCGTGGTGGACCCGAAGGTGCTGCCGCTGGAGGAAGACTACGACATCGACCCGATGGACAGCTACGGCATGTCGAAGAAGGTGAACGAGGTCACGGCGCGGAGTTTCCAGCGGCGGTTCGGGGCGGATGTCTATGCCTTACGGATCGGGAATGTGATCGAGCCGCATGAATATGCGACCCTATTCCCGCCCTTGGCGCAGGACCCGGGGCTGCGGCGGCGGATCACATTCAGCTACATCGACGCGCGGGACCTGGGGCAGATCGTGGACCTGTGTTTGAAGAAGGACGGGTTGGGGTTCCAGGTGTTCAACGCGGTGAACGACGAGAACGCGGTGCCACAGCCGAATTCGGAGCTTTTGCCGCGGTTCTTCCCGAACGTGCCCCTGTCGCGGCCGGTCGGGGAAAGGGAGGGGCTTCTGTCCAACCGGAAGATCCGGGAGGTGCTGGGGTTTGTTGAGCAGCATCCGTGGCAGAAGTATGTGAAGTAGGCTGGCGGCGGACCGGGGGTTTCACACTCCCGGACCCCCGTGGAGTATTTCTGAAAAGAGCAAGGTGATTTGGGAATGGCGCGTTAGAGTAATGAGGTATTCACATCAAGCATTTGGTGGGAAAAAGGGGCATATGCGACTGTCAATCAAAGAACCTGTCCCGCAACTGTTCGAAGCTTGGGAACTGTTGAGCCAAGCTGCGGATGCGCATCTATCCGGTGAACTGAAGTCCGCAGAAGCGCTCATTCATGAGGCAAACAATCCGGCTCTGTGGGCGTGGCTCTATCCGGAATGGGAGAAATGCCACCTGAATGTCATCGACAAGTTGCCGCATGGCGACACGACTCCCGTGCCCAAGTCGGAGCGTGACACTAAGCGCTTCCTAACCTCAAGCGACAAGGTGGCGCTACTGAAGAGAGATGGTTACCGGTGTCGCTACTGTGGTTGCCCGGTCATAAGTCCTGAGGTCAGAAAACTGATTTGCAGACTCTATCCCGCAGCAGCACCCTGGGATGAAAATAGCCCGACGAATCGACACATGGGGCTGCAGGCTCTTTGGTTGCAGTTCGACCATGTCGTTCCTTATTCACATGGAGGGTGCTCCGACGTTCAGAACTCGGTCGTTAGTTGCGCGCTGTGCAATTTTGGCAAGGACAAATACACATTGCTGCAACTTGGACTTGAAGACCCGAGATTGCGGGAGGTGGTCCAGGTAAACTGGGACGGCCTTAATCGGCTGCTCGCAGTCGCAACTCCGCCAACAAAACTGAAGTTTCCCACGCCGACCGGAAGCTTGACAGTGAACCCGGTAAGGCCCATCGGCACCTATTTCATTCCAGGTGCACACATCAGCGCGGGTTATCTTTTCACACCGCCTATCGCTGGCAAGGAGCGTTGGTTCAAGCTTGGACCCGAGGTCGAAGCGACGCAGGCAGATCGGCGCGGGGCGGTAGGGTGCGTGTTGAAATGTGCGCCCAACCTATTGATCCGTCGCGGACTTTCGCCGGATCAATTTGCTGACGTGCCGTGAGGAAGCGCGGCGAACTGCGCTCGGGCGTTAAACGCTCACGCCGGTTCCGCCATCCTTGCCGCCCACATCTTCTGGAAGGCCGGGCGCGACTGGCAGCGCTCCAGCCAGGCTTTCACCGCCGGGAACTCTCCCAGCAGCGTCGGGTGGCCCTGAGCGTAGCGCAGACACTCGGCCAGGTTCAGGTCTGCCACGGTGAAGCGGTCCCCCACCAGATACGGATGCGCTGACAGATGCGCCTCCAGCCGCTTCAGCGGGCGGCGGAGTTTTTCGGCGTTGATCGCGATGGCGCCCTGGCCTTCGGGGGTCTTGTCGCCGCCGGCGCCGACGACGTTAAGGATTTCCAGCGCGGGGGTTTCGACGGCGGTGACGGCGAGGAGGGTCCACTGGTCGATCAGCGCAGCTTCGGCCGGGGTCTGTGGCCCGAGCATGCCGCCACGGGTGCGGGCGATGTGGTTGGTGATCGACAGCGATTCCGTCAGCACAAGGTTGCCCTCGACATAGGCCGGGATCTGGCCCTGCGGGTTCACTTTCAGGAACGCGGGCGAGGCGGTGTTCAGGGGCGCATCGGGCGCGCTGGCTTGCGGCAGGCGGTAGGCCTGGATGACGGGGACGTGGTCGAACGTCTCGCCCAGTTCATAGAGCAGCCAGATCGGACGCGAGGCGCGGCTGCGGAAGACGCCGTAGAGGGTGGGCATGGGGGACTCCATGAATGACCGGTATCCAGCCTATGCCCTGTGGCGCGGAAGCAAAAGGGGGCAGCGATCTGCGGCAGTCTTGATCCGCATCAAGGCAAAAAGTCGCAGCCTGTGCATGGGTTTCCCGGTCATCAGCAAGGGAGGTGCAACCGCATGGACGACAGCGCGACGATCCTGAAACCCGCCGAAGCAAGCCCGGTCGAGGCCAGCCCGAAGCCGCGTCCGGTGCCGGAAAACCCGCTGCACCAGGCTTTCGAATCCGGCCGCTACCCCTATGCCCGCCTGATGGGCCGGGCCACCTATGAGGCCGAGAAGGCCCGCCTGCAGGCCGAACTCCTGAAGGTGCAGATCTGGGCGCAGGAGACCGGGCAGAAGTTCGTGATCCTGATGGAGGGGCGCGACGCGGCAGGCAAGGGCGGCACGATCAAGCGGTTCATGGAGCATCTGAACCCGCGCTATGCCCGGGTTTGCGCGCTGACCAAGCCCTCGGACGTGGAAAAGGGCCAGTGGTTCTTCCAGCGCTACATCGCGCATCTGCCGACGGCGGGGGAAATGGTGTTCTACGACCGGTCCTGGTACAACCGGGCGGGCGTCGAACGGGTGATGGGGTTCTGCTCTCCCAGCGAGTATCTGGAGTTCATGCGCCAGGCGCCGGAGTTGGAGCGGATGCTCGTCCGGTCGGGGATAAGGCTTTACAAATACTGGTTTTCCGTGACGCGGGAGGAGCAGCGGGCACGGTTCCTGGCGCGGGAGACGGACCCGTTGAAGATGTGGAAGCTGTCGCCGATCGACAAGGCGTCCCTGGACCGCTGGGACGATTACACCGAGGCGAAGGAGGCGATGTTCTTCTACACCGACACCGCCGATGCTCCCTGGGTGATCGTCAAGTCGAACGACAAGAAGCGGGCGCGCTTGAACTGCATGCGGCATTTCCTGTCGACCATAGACTATCCGAACAAGGATCACGAGGTGGTGGGCACGCCGGACCCGCTGATCGTGGGGCGGGCGACGCAGGTGCTGGGGATGGGACCGGCGATCTATGACGTGGCAACCCATCCGGCGATGCTGAAGGGCTGAGAGACAGGGCAGACCGGCGCCGGTGGCAGTGGGTCGCACTTGGCCTTGCCTCAGGGGATCGGTAGAGTGCGCGCCATGTTGCGCCCTACCCTGCTTGTTCTGCTTCTTGCCGCCGGTCCCGCCTGGACCCACCCGCATGTCTGGATCGACACCGGGATTGAGGTGATCCTGAACGACCGGAACGAGGCGACGGGGGTCCGGATCACCTGGACCTACGACGACCTCTATTCGCTGTATATCGTCGGCGACATGGGGCTGGACCCCGACTGGGATGGCAAGCTGACCCCCGAGGAGGTGGAGCGGCTGTCCGGCTTCGACATGGAATGGATCGAGGGATTCGAGGGCGATACCTATGCATTGATGGCCGAAAAGCCGCTGGCGCTGTCGGGGCCGCGCGACTGGACGGCGGGCTATGCGGAGGGGAAAATTACCTCGACCCATGTGCGGGACTTTGCGGCCCCCGTTCCCGTGGGGGAGGTGCCGCTGATCGTGCAGGCCTATGATCCGGGGTATTACGTCGCCTACGGGATTCCCGGGCGCCCGGTGGTGACCGGGGGCAAGGGCTGCACGGCTCAGGTCTTTGTGCCCGACCTGAACGAGGCGGAACAGAAGCTTCTGGATGCGCTGTCGGAATACACGCCGGACGTCGATGTCGAGGCCGACTATCCGGCCGTGGGGGCCAATTTCGCCGAGGAAGTGCGGGTGACATGCGCCGCGCCGTGATGCTGACGGCGCTGGTCGTGGTGCTGGCCCTTGTCGCCTTGTGGTTCGCGGGCGCGCTGGATGGGCTGGCCCAGGGGTTGGCGATGATGCAACGGGCCGCGCAGAACGAACTGGCCGGGGCGATCCGCGCGCTGCGCCGGGGCGATCCGGGAGCGGTTGCGGCCTTCTGGGCGCTGTGTTTCGGCTACGGCGTGCTGCATGCGGCGGGGCCTGGGCATGGCAAGCTGGTCATAGGTGGCTATGGGCTGGCGCGGCGGGTGCCGGTCGGGCGGCTGGCGGGGCTGGCGCTGGCGTCGAGCCTGGCGCAGGCGGCAGTCGCGGTGGCGCTGGTCTATGCGGTCTTGGCGGTGCTGGGTCTTGGCCGGGTCGCGGTCGAGGGCGCGGCGGAACGCTGGGTCACACCTTTCGGTCATGCGATGATTGCCGGCCTCGGGCTCTGGCTGGTCTGGCGCGGGGTTCGGGGGCTTTTGGCAGGCGAGACGGGACTCGCGGGCGACCAGCACCACGACCATGCCCATCCCCAACATGACCACGCCCATCACGATCATGACCATGGCTCAAGGCCCCACGACCACGCACACAACCATGCGCACGGTGGGCTGGACCATGTCCACGGGCCGCAGTGCGGCCATGCCCACGGCCCGACGCTGGACGAGGTCGCGCAAGTCAAGGGCTGGCGCGACGGTTTGGCACTGGTCGCAGGGATTGCGTTGCGACCCTGCTCCGGCGCGCTCTTCGTGCTCGTCCTGACCTGGCAGCTGGGGGTGGCGCTTGCCGGGGTGGTGGGGGCCTTTGTCATGGGCCTGGGTACGGCCCTTGTGACCAGCGGGGCCGCCGTCCTGTCGGTCTGGCTGCGCGAGGGGGCGGTCTACGAGTTCGGCGTCGGCCGGATCGCGCGGGTCTTCCCGGTGGTGGAACTGACCGTCGGACTGGTGATTGCCGGGGCGGCGCTGGGGCTTCTCATCGGCAGTCTCTGACGCCGCAGGGCAGCGAATTGCCCGACTTGTGCCCTCGGTCCGGCAAGGGTAAGCCGGACGCATGACACAGACCATGACCAAGACCGCCCACGCGAGGGAGATGCTCGTGCTGGGGCTTCCCCTCATCGGGTCGTCGCTGGCGCAGATGGCGCTGCATGTGACCGATACCGTCATGGTTGGCTGGTATGGCGTGGTGCCGCTGGCCGCCGTGGTGCTGGGGGCCTCGTCCTTTTTCATCGTCTATGTCGTGGGCTCGGGCTTTGCCAAGGCGGTTATGCCGATGGTTGCCGCGGCGCTGGGTCGGGACGATGAAACCCAGGTCCGCCGCGACACGCGGATGGGTCTCTGGCTGTCGATCGCCTTCGGCGTGGCGGTCTACCCGATCTTCTGGTGGTCGAAGCCGATCCTCATGGCACTGGGGCAGGACCCTGAGGTCTCGACTATCGCACAGGACTACATGCGGATTGCCGGACTGGGGATGGCCCCGGCGCTGGTGGTCACCGTGCTGCAAAGCTACCTTTCGGCGCTGCACCGGACACAGGTCGTGCTGTGGGTGACGCTGGCCGCGGTGGCGGTGAATATCGGCATCAACTGGGCGCTGATCTTCGGCAACTGGGGCTTTCCCGAGATGGGGGCAAGCGGGGCCGCTGTGGCAACTGTGACGGTGCAGGTCGTGTCGCTGTTGGCGCTGGGGCTTTACGCCCATTTCCTGCCCGAACTGCGCAAGTTCCACCTGTTCCAGCGCTTCTGGCGGCCCGACTGGCCCGCGATGCGTCAGGTCTGGCGTCTGGGGCTGCCGATCGGGCTGACCGGGCTGGCGGAGGGTGGGCTCTTCCAGGCCTCGGCGCTGATGATGGGCTGGATCGGCACGGTCGAGCTTGCCGCGCATGGCATCGCGCTGGAGGTCGCTGCGCTGACCTTCATGCTGCATGTAGGCCTGTCCAGTGCCGCCACGATCCGCATCGCGCGGTTCGATGGGCAGGGCGACCGGGTCGCATTGCGGCGGGCGGCTAAAGTTGCGGTGGTCCTGTCGCTGGCGGTGGCTGTCGCTTCGGTCTGCCTGTTCCTGGCGATCCCTCAGCAGATTGTCGCGCTGTTTCTGGATCTGTCGAAGCCGGAAAGCAGTGCGATCCTGGTCCATGGCTCGGCCCTTCTTGTGCTGGCGGCGCTGTTCCAGCTGGCCGACGGGATGCAGGTCATGGCGCTGGGGCTGTTGCGCGGGGTGCAGGACACGCAGGTGCCGATGTGGTTGGCGGCGGTCAGCTATTGGCTGATCGGCATCCCCTGCAGCTATGTGCTGGCCTTCCCGCTGGGTTATGGCGGACAGGGGCTTTGGCTGGGTCTGGTGGTGGGCCTGTTCTGCGCTGCGGCCAGCCTGATGTGGCGGTTCTGGCGGCTGGTTCGGTAATCTGGTGCCCGCCCGCGACGAGACGCCGGAGCCGCGACGCGGAAGCTAACGCCAGAGATGCGCGAGGCTGGCAAAACGGCCCTGCAGCTTCGAAAGCAGCCGGTTCGCCCGACCCGGATGCGGGATGTCACCCGATACCAGCCGGTCCAGCGCCACTTCGGGTGGGCAGGGACGGCGGCTGACCGGGTCCCAGTAGCGCGGATAGGCCACCAGCGCGGCATGGGCGAGTTGCATCAGGTCCGGTCGCGCCTTGCGCCGGTCCGGCACCGGGCCCAGGTCCCGCGTCAGGCCCCAGCCCGCATAGAACGGCGTGCCAAGGCAGGTGACAGGCAGTCCGCGGAGCAGCGCCTCGAAGCCCAGAAGCGAAGTTATGGTCCAGACTTCCTGCACTTCGGCCATGAGGCGCAAAGGATCGGCGGCGGAGGCCACTTTATCGGCAACGCCCGCCAGATCCGCCGGGGCGATGGCCCCCGCCCGCAGGCCCGCTTCGACATCCGGGTGCGGCTTGTAGATCACCACCGCCGTCGGATGGGCCGCCCGCACCGCCTGCAGAAGCGCAAGGTTCGTCCGGACCGCCCCCGCGCCGGTGCGGATCGAGGCGTCATCCTCGACCTGTCCGGGGACAAGGATGCGATGACCTTCGGGCAGCGGCGGCAGGTCGCCGCCGAGATTGTACTTCGACAGGCCGTCGCTTCGCAGCCGCTGCACGAGGGCCTCGGTCCGCTGGTGCTGTGCCTCGCTCAGGGGCGTGGCGATCAGCCTCTCCAGCCGCGAGGGGCGGGTCGGGTCATAGTAGATGCCAAGGTCGTCAGTCACCAATGACAGGGGCGGCACCAGTTCGGCGCCAAGCCCGCGCGAGCGGAGAAAGCCGTCCTCGACCCGCAGGCAGGGGGCCTTGGGCGCAAAGCCTGCCGGTTCCTTGCCCGCCCATATCAGCAGGCTGCGCCCGGTGGTGCTGGCCAGCCGGTCCGCCGCCACAGGATCATCGCGGAAGCGCAGGCCGCGCGTGCCGCCGAAGACCGCCTGCAGGCGCGGGCGTTTCCACAGCCGCATGCCGGCCGCCACATGGCCCCGGCGATCCTCGCGCCAGGCGCGGACCTCGGCCTGAAGCTGGCGGATCACGTCGTCCAGCCCGCAAAGTCGGTCGCGGCAGGGGTCGTACCAGACCGGGGCCAGCAGCATTGCCCCGGCGAACAGTTCTTCCCGGGTGAGGGTACGGGTCCGGCGCGGGATCGGCTGGTCGTCGCTCGTCAGACCCCAACCGGCATAGAAGGGCTGGCCGAAGACCCGGGGGCGGTGGCCGTGCAGGATCGCCTCGAACCCGATCTGCGAGGAGACGGTGTAGACCTCGGCCGCATGGGCCAGCAGGCGATGCGGCGAGACCGGGTCGGTCAACAACATGACACGGCCCCCGGCATCCTTGGGGCCGAAGTGGCCGGGGCGCAGGCCAAGCGCGGTTTCGGGGTGGGTGCGGATCACGATGCGACGGTCGGGGTGGTACTGCAGGGCGGCGGCCAGCATCGTCCGGAAGGTCTGGGCCGAGGCGCCGGAATGGCGGATCGAGGCGTCACCGGCGGATTGGTCGACGATCAGGACGTAGCCCGGGTCGGGGGTGGGGCAATCCGGATCAAAATTGTTGTATTTCGATAAGTAAGATTCCAGAAAACAATTTGTTAGATGTTTAGCCTCACGCAGAATATTCGAATAGTATAAGTGCGAGTTGGCAAGAATCTCCTCCATCCGCGACGCTCGGCTGCTGTCGAAATGCACGCCGACCGGGTCGAAGAGGAATCCGATGGCAGGACCGCCCCCCGCCCGACCGGGAAGGAGGGACCGCAGGAAGGCGTCTTCGACCCGGACCAGAGGCACCCCGCGCTGGGCGGCCAGAGCCTCGCCGCGCCAGGCGGTCGGGCTGCGGCCCCAGACCAGAACGCCGTCCTGCGGGCCGGGCAGGCCAAAGTGCAGCTCATGCCCGGCAAGCTGCAACACCCGGTGCAGCCGGGCATTGCGCAGGATCGACAGGTTCTGGTGATAAAGCCGCCGGGGAACCCCGGCCAGCGCGGGCAGGCTGATCGCGCCCGCCCCCCCGCCGGTCACGGCGTCGTCATTCGCCCGCGTTGGCAGTGTTCGCAAGGCCCGTCGCGGCGGTCGTCGTCCCGGTGATCGCGCCCAGGGTCTTCTGCCACTGCACGAACGGCGCTTCGGTCACATAGAGCGTGTCGCCGTCGCGGATCTGGAAATCGCGGGCCTCGAACAGTCCCGTGGGTTCGGTCAGGTCCAGCACATAGACGATGCGCTGGTCGCCGATCAGGTCCGGTTGGCCAAGAACCGCGCGGGCGATCTCCTCGCTTTCGTCGCGCAGGATGAAGACCCCGGTCGGGTCGGCGGACATGGTGGCAAGACCGCCGACGGTAGCAATCGCCTCAAGCGCCGACATCGTTTCCGATTCGAAGGGCACCGTGCTTTGCGCCCCTGTCGCCCCAAGGGCGATGAACTGGCGGCTGTCTTCCTCGACCACGATCTTGTCGCCAGCCCGCAGCGCGATGTCGAGATTGGGGTTCTCGTACAGGTCGTTCAGCCAGATCTTGCCGGTATGGCTGCCGCGCGTCACGCGGACGATGGCAATCGACGGATCGACCGTCACGCCGCCGGCCTTGGCCAGCATGGTGGCCAGAGTGCGGGTCGAGGCCTCGATCGGGTAGACGCCGTTCAGTCCGGCCTGGCCGGCAATCGACACGGTGGAACCTTCGCCCGGAGTGCGCGAGACGCTGACCTGCGGGTCAGGCGTCTGGTCTTCCAGCCTGCGGGTGATCGCCTGGCGCAGGCCTTCGGGCGTCTGGCCCGCCGCCTTGATGCGTCCGCCGTAGGGGATGTAGATGTAGCCTTGGCCGTCCACCTGGATCTGCGACAGGCCGGAAACGCGCTGGCCGGTATTGCCCAGAAGCGGGTCGTCCTTGACGTTTTCGTAGACCGTCACGTTGATCGTGTCGCCGGCCGAGATCATGTCCGAGGCGACGACACCGGCGTTGCGGAAGCTGGGGCTGAAGCCGAAGGTCGGCTGGACCGAGGTGGCCCGGGTCACCTCGGGGGTCACGGTGACGATATGGGCGTTGCCCTTCTTTTCCACCGATCCGGCGTAGATTTCACGCTTGTTCGGGCCAGAACGCGGCAATCCGCACGAGGCGACCAAGGCCACCGATGCCAGCAAGGCAATCGCCTTGACCGTGTGGGACGTCCTGATCGTCACTGCCCTTGTCCCCTGCGTTCTGCTTTGGGTTATTGATGCGCTTCCGCCGCCGGAGATTATCGAAACAACCTGGGGATGGCTACACCGCCGCGCGGAAATCAGCGCACAACCCGCAACTGTTGCCGCGGTGCCGCTGTCCCTTGCGACAGCGCCTGGTAAGGATCATCGGGCGCAAGCATCAGGTCCACAACCTGTCGTAGCAGCCGTCTCCTCCCCCGCGCGGAGTAGAAGCCGCCGACCAGTTGCGAGGTTTCCAGAAGGTAGTGGCGATAGTCGCGGTAGGCCCGGGTGTCGGGCCGCTCGGGGGCGGCGAAGAACGCCTCCAACGGCTGCGAGGAGACGAATTCCGGCTTGGCATAGACCGCCGCCCCGAAGGTGCGCAGTGGCAGGCCCCGCCAAAGCGCCTGCTGTCCGGCGGTCGAGTTCACCGTTACCGCCGAACGCGCATCGTTCAGAAGTTCGGCCAGCTTGCCGCCCCGGACGAAGTGGGTCCGGTCAGCGACCCCGTGCTGGGCCGAAAGCCGCCGGATTTCCGGCAGAAGCGGCACGCGCCCGTCTTCCAGCGGATGCGCCTTGAAGACCAGGTGGTGATGGCGGGGGGCGCCCTTGGCGAAGCCCTCGATCACCACGGCCAGAAACTCGGTCATGCTTGCGAAGGGGGAATGGTCGCGGAAGCTGGCGTCATGTTCCAGCTGCAGGATCGCCAGATGATAGGGGAACCCGCCGCGCCGGATGGCCCTGGTGGCAAGGCGGCGTTCCAGCCGGTGGAGCGGCATCAAGAGGAAGCGGCGCAGATAAAGCCGGAACTCCTGCCCAACGGTCAGCGCCCGGTGCGGGCGGAAATTGCGATAGGCGCGGAAACCCGCCGCGACGAACCCGTGGTAGAGCGCGCCCCAGAACATGTGCTGGCGCATGTCGCCCCAGGTGGCAGGCACCTCGGGCAGGTCGAGGTCGACCTTGGACAGCGCGCCCTGCATCTCGGGCACCGAAAGGTCCATCAGCCGGGAATGGCCGTTCGACCCGCCGCGTTCATAGGTGACCCAGTAGGGCCGAAGGTAACCTTCCTCGAACACATGGACCGTGATCCCGCGCGCCTGGGCGATGCGGATCGCCTGGGCGTGGATCGCCCGCGTGTCGCCGTAAAGGACTAGGTCGGTGATGCCGTGGCGGGTCATCAGGTCGGCGCAGACTTCGGGCCAGCGGTCCTGCGGGTCCTGGAAGGCGATGAAGCCGGGTCCGGGCCAGAACACCCGGTCGCCCAGGTTGAAACCCACGCGCCAGACCTTGGCCCCGGCCGCGCGAAGCTGTTGGCCAAGCTGGTGGAACCAGGGCCCGTGCGGGCCTTGCAGGAACAGGAAGGTGCGGCTGGTTTCGGTCACGTCCGTCCTTGGGTTCGCGGCGATCTGCCACAGACTGCCTCAGAAATGGTAAACAGACCATGGCCTCAAGGGCCCGAGACTTGCAAGCCGCCGGGCCGGGCTTTACCTCGGAAGTCTGGGATAGAAAAAGCGCGAGGCGGGCATGTTCACTGGAATTGTCACCGATGTGGGGCGGATCGTGGAGACGAAGGTCACGGGCGACCTGCGCGCCCGGATCGCCACGCGCTATGACGTGGGAGGGATCGACATCGGAGCGTCCATCGCCTGCGACGGGGTCTGCCTGACGGTGGTGGCGCTGGGCCCGGACGGGTGGTTCGATGTCGAGATCAGTGCCGAGACGGTGTCGAAGACCAATCTGGGCGGCTGGGTGCCCGGCAAGCGGGTCAACCTGGAACGCGCGCTGAAGGTGGGGGATGAGCTGGGGGGCCACATCGTTTCCGGCCACGTGGACGGGCTCGCCGAGGTGGTGGCCGTGCGGCACGAGGGCGGCTCGGTGCGGGTGACCTTCCGCGCGCCAGAGGCTCTGGCCCGGTTCATCGCGCCGAAGGGGTCGGTGGCTCTGAACGGGACTTCGCTGACGGTGAACGAAGTGGCAGGGGCAGAGTTCGGGGTGAACCTGATCCCGCATACGCAAGAGGTGACGACCTGGGGGGAAGTGGCCGTGGGGGACCGGGTGAACCTGGAGGTCGACACGATGGCCCGCTACGTGGCGCGACTGCGCGAGTATGACTGAGGGGGCGCTTGTGGCCGGCCCCGGAGGGTTTCACACCCTCCGGACCTCCCGTGGAGTACTTGGGAAAAGAGCAAGCACAATTTGAGTCAAATGGTTCGGAGAGTGTGATGGGCGAAATCGGGCATAACGGTGGGCCGTCGATGGAGGGCGGAGTCAGCTGGCGCAAGCATTGCTGGTCTTCGGCGCGGGAGCGGTTGTTGCCCACGCTGCCCATCGAGGTTGTACGGACGCGGGTCAAGCGGGCGCAGGCGCTGGGGCTGGATTACAAGACCTATGCCGGGGTGCGGGCGGCCACGGGGCATGACGTGGTGGCGTTTCTGTTTTCCTCCAATGCTTTGCGGGTGACGCTGGTGCGACCGGCGATTCCCGTGGAGCGGGCAGTGAAGCTGGCGGAAGTGCAATGCGGGCGGCTGGCTCTGGCGGTGGCTCCGCTGACGCCGGGGATGGTTGAGGCCGCAAACCCGGTGCTGGACGGGGTTTCCCCCGCGCCTTACGCGCTGGCGGGGTTCAGCGAGATGCGGGAGAGAGTCCGGGCCGCGCTAGGCAAGCTGCCGTCGGATCAGGTGATCCTGGTGGGCGACCTTGGGCTGGAACGCGATTGGTGTGCAGCGGGACGGCTGGCGGGGTACTTGCCGGCGGAGCGGTATTTCGGGTGAGGCGGGTAGGGTATATTGCGCTGTTGGTGGTGCAATGGGCGCTGGTGCTGCAGGGTTTGTTACTGATCCTGATCGCGATTCAGGGATATAGCGTTGACGCGGGGTTTCTTCGGTCGTTACCCGAACCGCTGCCCGGACAAGATACGTATCGCATCCCAATCTACCAACGCCTGGTTCAGGGTATGACAACGGGCTTTATTGCCTTGGGACTGGGCGGCCTCTTGTTCTACCTCCGCCGCCTCTATCTCAAGCGCCCGGAATGAAAAACGGCGGCCCCTTCGGACCGCCGTTTTGCATTCGATAAACCCGAAAGATCAGGCCGCGACGCGACCGACCAGGACCGAGTCGACCTGCTTGGCCGCGCCCGCCTCGTCCACGCCGGACACAGCCGCGACTTCGCGGGTCAGGCGTTCCAGGGCAGCTTCGTAAAGCTGACGCTCGGAGTACGACTGCTCGCGCTGGTCGTCGGTGCGATGCAGGTCGCGGACGACCTCGGCGATCGACAGGAGGTCGCCGGAGTTGATCTTCTGTTCGTATTCCTGGGCGCGGCGCGACCACATCGCGCGCTTGACCTTGGCCTTGCCCTTCAGCGTGTCCAAAGCCTTGGTCACCACATCCGGGGCCGAGAGCGCGCGCATGCCGATGTCGATGGCCTTGTGGGTCGGAACCCGCAGGGTCATCTTGTCCTTCTCGAAGGAGATGACGAAAAGCTCCAGCTGAATCCCGGCGATCTGCTGTTCTTCGATCGAGATGATCTTGCCCACGCCATGCGCAGGATAGACCACGAAATCGTTCGGACGGAATTCAGGCTTCTTCGACTTGGTCATTCATTCTTCCCCAGAAAGGAGGCCCCCTTCCGCGACAAAGGCCCCGCGCCCTGAACCCTTTGTTCAGGCGTGTGGAGCTGGATTGTCACAAAAGATTTGGGCCCAGATGCTGCGCTCTAAGCCGGTTTCAGGCTTCCATGCTTGCTTTGTAAAGGAAAGATAACACAAAAACGCACTGATTCCAACTGCCGCGAAACCGGGCAGTTCAGATGCAAGGCGTTGGAATGTCTCGCTTTGTCCGGATGTAACTGATTCGTGGGGTCGTAGGCCCCCGAATCGGCCACACGATCAGCCGCCGGAGCCGGGGGCCTCGGAGAAGTACTTGTCGCGCTTGCCGGTCTCGCCGTCGCGCTCCTCATACCCGGGCAGCGGGTCCTTCTTCGTCACGATCACCGGCCACTGGACGGCGTATTTCCGGTTGAAGGAAACCCATTCCTCCATGTCCGGTTCGGTATCGGGCCGGATCGCGTCGGCGGGGCATTCCGGTTCGCAGACGCCGCAATCGATGCATTCATCCGGGTGGATGACAAGCATGTTCTCGCCTTCGTAGAAACAGTCGACCGGGCAGACCTCGACGCAGTCGGTGTATTTGCAGGCGATGCAGTTGTCGATGACGACATAGGTCATGGGCCGGCCCCAAAGCGGAAGGTTCGACTGCTAGCTAGAGCAGGAGGGCGGATCATTCAAGCGGCTCCGCGCCGTCCCGAGGGTCAAGATCGACATAGAGAGCCTGCGCCTCGGTCGCGGGGCCGCGCCTGTGGCCAAGTGCCGTCACGCGCACGACGCGGATGCGGGCACCTTGCGGAAAGGTGAGGGTGTCGCCCTCGCTGACATCGCGACCGGGGCGGGAGACGCGGGTTCCGTTCACGCGGACGGACCCCGCTTCGATCAGTTCGGCGGCAAGGCCGCGCGATTTGAAGAACCGCGCCTGCCAGAGCCATTTGTCCAGCCGCAGCCTCTGCGCGGCGTTCGGGTCAGGCTTGCCCGAAGGCCCGGCCAATCAGACCTTGCCCTTGAGCGCCAGAAGGGCGGCGAAGGGGTTGTCCGGGTCGATGGGCTTTTCCTGCCGGGGCGGGCGGGCCTCGAACGACTTCTGCCGGTCGTCGCGGTTGGGCTTGCCGCCCTTGCGGTCGTCGCGGCGGTCGCCTTTCGGGCGGTCGTGCTTCTGCCCGTCGTGGCGGGGCCGGTCGCCCTGGCCTTCGCGCTTGGGCCGGTCGCCCTGCGGACGCTCGCCTTGAGGGCGATCCCCACGGGGTGCGCGCTGGCCTTCGCCTTCCTTGCGTTCAGGCCGAGGCCCGCGTTCCGGGCGTGGGCGGGGCTTCGGGGCCCAGGTGAAGGTGTAGAAGGACTCCATCTCGGGTGCCGCTTCGGGTTCGGGTTCCGGAGCGGGGGCGAGGATCGAGACCTCTTCCGGGATCGGCACGCCGGCGGCGATGGCGGCGGCGGCTTCCTCGGAGATTTCGGGGGCCTTGGGGGCCTCGGCCTTGACCTTCGGGCGCTCGGCCTTTTCGCCCTTGTAGCCAAGGCCACCCATCAGGTCGGCGAACTGGTCCAAGGTCATGCCGGTTATCGACAGCATGTCGGGCGTGGCCTCGAAACCGGCGCGGCTGTCCTTTTGCCGCAGGATATCGGCCAGACGTTCCAGCATGTCGATGCGGATCGCCCGGGCGCCTGCGGGGTGGTAGCCTGCCAGCGTGTAGTGCATCTTCGGCACTTCGGCGACGTTCGGAATCGTGACCAGACCCGGCGGAGGCGATTCGGGGAATTCCTGCAGCCCGTTCCACAGCGACCACAGCACCAGCCGCAGCCGGGTCGGCGCGGGCTTGAGAAGCAGGGGCAGGAAGACCGTGAACTGGCCGAACCGGACACCGTGCTTGCGCAGCGCCCCGCGGGCGTCCTGATCCAGTTCCTTGACCTCAGCCGCCACGGCGTCGCGGGGCAGGACGCCCATCGCTTCGGACAAACGGAACGCAAAGCCGCGGGCGAGGCCGGTCAGGGTCTCGTCGCGGGACATGTTGAGAAGCGGCTCGAACTGGGCGGCCACCTTGCGGTCGATGAAGTGCTGCAGGCGGCGGCGGACCTTTTCCACCACTTCCGGCCCGGCCTCTTCGTCGACAAAGGCTTCGACCGTGGGCTTCGCAGGTTCGGCGCCCTTCACCAACTTGCCCACCGCATTGGTGCCCCACATCAGGCCGCCCTGTTCGGTGAAGTCCAGCTCGGTGTCCGGCGCGTTGTAGAAGCGGTCGGCGCGCAGGTGGAATTCCGGCTTCAGCGCCTGCAAGGCAGCCTGCGCGAGCGTCTTGGCCCCGTCGGGCGTGGCGCTGGCGTCCTGCTTAAAGCGGAATCCTTCCAGACGACCGGCGAACTCGCCCTCGACCGTCACTTCGCCCTTGTCGTTCACTTCGGCCACGAGAGCCTCCTTCTGCTTCAACCGGCGGAGCAGAACAGATGTCCGCCGGTCGACAAATCGTTGCGTCAGCGCCGCATGCAGGGCATCCGACAGGCGGTCTTCTACAGCGCGCGTTTCCTCGCGCCAATGGGTTTCGTCTTCGACCCAGTTTTTCCGCTGGGTGACGTAGGTCCAGGTGCGAATATAGGCGAGCCTGCGCGATAAAGTGTCGATGTCGCCTTCGGTCTTGTCGATGCGCTTGATCGCGGTCGCCAGCCAGTCACTGGGGATGCGCCCGCCGCCAAGGCCGCGACCGACGAGGAATTCGAAGATCCGCGTCAGAAGCGTGGTGTGTTCGGGCCCGGTCGAGGAGCGGAAGTCGGGAATCCGGCAAACGTCCCACAGAAGCTGGACACGTTTCGGCTCGGTCAGCTTGTCCTGCACTTCGGGGAGGGCCGAGAGTGCCTTCAGCGCCAAGACGTCGTCGGCATCGCGCGCCCGGGTGAGCCAGTCGTTGAAGGTGGGCGTCTCAAGGCTGCGGATCAGGCGGTCGGCTGACCCGAAATCCATCGATTCGTTGCGCCAGTGGAGCTTCTTCACCGGCTGGAAGCGGTGGGTCTCGATCGCCTCGACGGTGTCTTCGTCGAAGGGGCGCACTTCACCCGTTACCCCGAACGTCCCGTCCTCGGTATGGCGGCCAGCACGGCCGGCGATCTGGGCCAGTTCCTGCGGGTACAGTCCCCGCATCCGGCGGCCGTCGAACTTCGCGGTGGCGGAAAAGGCGACATGCTTGATGTCGAGGTTGAGGCCCATGCCGATGGCATCGGTGGCGACCAGGTAGTCCACGTCGCCGTTCTGATACAGCGCGACCTGAGCGTTCCGGGTGCGGGGGGACAGCGCGCCCATCACCACGGCGCAGCCACCCTTCTGGCGGCGGATCAGTTCGGCGATGGCGTAGACGTTTTCCACCGAGAAGCCGACGATGGCCGAGCGTTCCGGCATCCGGCTGATCTTCTTCGAACCCGCATATTTCAGCGTCGACATCCTGTCGCGCTTCAGGAACGTCACATGCGGCACCAGCCCCGCGATGGCGCCCCGCATGGTGTCGGAGCCCAGGAACAGCGTCTCGTTCAGGCCCCGCGCGCGGAGCAGGCGGTCTGTAAAGACGTGGCCCCGGTCGGCATCGGCGCAAAGCTGGATTTCATCGACTGCGACGAAGTCCGCGCCGATTTCCAGGGGCATCGCCTCTGTCGTGCAGACCCAGTATTGGGTGCGGTCTGGGACGATCCGCTCCTCGCCCGTGACCAGCGCCACGACCGAGGGGCCGACCTTGGCAACGATGCGATCATAGACCTCCCGCGCCAGCAGCCGCAAAGGCAGGCCGATGACGCCGGTCCGATGGGCCAGCATCCGCTCGATCGCGTGATGCGTCTTGCCGGTGTTCGTCGGCCCAAGGACCGCCGTCACCCGCCGGGTGGCGTCCATGGCTTAAAGCTCCTGCCCCTCGGCCTCTTTTTCCAGCCGCTCGATGGCTTCGGCTGCCCCCTGCATATGGGGATGAATGGCAATCGCCGCGCGATAGACCTCCAGCGCGCGTTCGGGCTTGCCGGTTTCTTCCAGGATCAATGCCAGCCCCGACAGGGCGCCGAAATGCCGGGGGTTCAGCGTCAGGACATGGCCGATGTCGGCAACCGAAGGCCCGAACTCACCCGCCATGTAGAAGGCAGTGGCGCGGGCATTCCAGGCCTCGGCGAAATCCGGATCGTGGTCGATGATGGCGCTGAAATGCTCGATGGCGGCGGGAAAGTCGCCAAGGTCCATCGCATCCTTGCCGCGCTGCAGCAGAAGGTCGAGGGCTGGAGAGCCGGACTTCGACCATTCGATCCAGATTTCCGTCTCGATCCGGCCCGCTTCGCCCGCTTCGGCGGTCTTCAGGCGCTGGAACAGGTCGTCGAGCTTGGCGTTGTCCTGCGCAAAGGCTGCGGCGCAAGTCAGGAAAAGCGGCACAAGTGCCGTAACGATACGATTGAGAATGACGGCCGGGACACGCATAACTGGAAAGTAACCGATCCGCGCCAGATTGCCAGTGGCGCCGGGGTCACGAAGGAGAGACTTGATGAGCGAGATGATCGATGCTGCCGTGAAGGCGCTGTCTGCCAAGGTTTCGGGCGGTTTCGACGGGGTGGCGAAGTTCGTGATCCCGGGCGAGGGCGCGATCATGCTGGACGGACAGGGCGTCCGGGCCGGCGATGAAGAGGCGGATGTGACCCTGACCGCCGAGGCCGACGTGTTCCGGGCGATTCTGGACGGCGACATGAACCCGACGATGGCCTTCATGACCGGCAAGCTTTCGGTCGACGGCAGCATGGGGCTCGCGATGAAGCTCGGCTCGGTGCTGGGGTGAAACACGACAGCGCCCAGCCAGCGCCCTTCCATCAGGTTGTGGCCGATGCCCCGCCCGGCGCGGTGGTGGTCTGGGCGCAGGCGGGCCGGGCGCGGATCAGGCTGGCCTCGTGGAAGGCGGGCGACAAGGGCACGGTGCTGCTGTTGCCCGGCCGGACGGAATGTATCGAGAAGTACGGCCGCGCAGCGGGTGATCTGATCGCACGCGGGTTTTCGGTTATCACCATCGACTGGCGCGGTCAGGGCCTTGCCGACCGGGCGATGGCCGACCCGATGCTGGGCCATGTCGACGATTTTTCCGAGTTTCAGGAAGACCTTGACGCCCTTCTGGCCGAGGCGTCCCGCCTGGACCTGCCGCAGCCCTACTACATGGTCGCTCATTCCATGGGGGGCTGCATCGCCCTGCGCGGGCTGATGCGCGGGCTGCCGGTCAAGGCGGCGGTGTTCTCGGCGCCGATGTGGGGCATCGCGATGGCGGCCTGGCTGCGGCCCGTGGCCTCGGTCGTCTCGGCGCTGGCCGGGCCTCTGGGCCTCGTCAGCCGCTACGCCCCCTCGACCAGCGCCGAAACCTATCTGCTGCAGGCGCCCTTCCAGGGCAATGTGCTGACCACCGACCGTGAGATGTGGGACTACATGCGCCGCCAGGTCGCCGAAGTGCCCGCGCTGGCGCTGGGAGGCCCGTCGATCGGTTGGCTGAAGGCCGCGCTGCGGGAATGTGCGGACCTGGCGGCGATGCCCGCGCCAAGGGTGCCGGTGATCTGCGCTTTGGGCACGGCCGAGAAGGTGGTCGACGTCCCGCCGGTGCATCTGCGGATGGCGGGCTGGTCGAACGGCCAGCTGGACCTGTATCCGGGGGCCGAGCATGAGATCATGATGGAAGGCCCGGCGACGCGGAAACGCTTTTTCGACCGCGCCGCCGCGCTGTTCGAGGCGAACCGCTAGATAAGGTGGGCAGTCTTGCCCACCCTACGCGCGAACGCCCGGGGTTACTGCCGTGCCAGGCAGGACAGGCAGGGCTCGGCCGGGTCATTGGCGAACTCGATGATCCGCCCCTCGGGCCCGATGAGGTAGAGATGGCCCTGATCCAGTTCCACCCGCTGCATCGCCTGCAGCGCCGCGAAGAAGGCGTCCTCGGCCGCAAGCTCCGGGCAGGCCATCTTGGTCGCCCCCATCATCCCAAGGCTCAGCGCGGGGAGGGCGACGGCGTTGGTGCCGAAGTAACGGTTGCAGGGCGCCTTGCCCGACACCTTGTCGCCGTCGAACCGCAGCGAGGCTTCCCAGGGGACTTCCTGGCCCTCCAGGCCGACCAGGTGCCAGTCGATCCCGGCAATCTCGTTTGATAGGGCAGGGGTGACGCAGGCCGCAAGTGCGGTCAGGGACAAGAGGCTAAGACGCATGGGACAGGCTCCTTCAAGAGGTCAGACATCCCTTTGACGCGTCAGAAAGCCTCGGGCTTGGCCTCGCGCGCCATGTGGTCGAGAACGGCATTCACGAATTTTGGCTCTTTCCCGTCCGGAAAGAAAGCCTTGGCCACGTCGACATATTCGGTGATCGCCACCTTGGGAGGGGTGGACAAGTCCACGAGTTCCGCCCCCGCGGCCCGGAACAGCGCCCGGAGCACCGGGTCGATCCGGTCGATCGGCCAGGCCGCGACCAGCGCCCGGTCGGTCAGCTGGTCGATCTTCGCCTGCCAGTTGACGGCCGCCCCAACGACGGCGCGGAAGTGATCCACGTCGCCCTCGGCGAACTCGCCTTCCTCGTAGACGGCACCAAAGCGGTGCGTCTCGAATTCGCGCGTCACGGCCTCGACCGTCTGGCCCGAGACCTCCATCTGGAACAGCGCCTGCACGGCATAAAGCCGTGACGCCGATTTCATCTGGCGCTTTTCCGTCCGCTTGTCCGTCATGCCCGGAAACCGATCCCCTTGGATTTCCCGGCCCATTTGCGCGAAAGCGCGATCAGGTGCAAGGCCGCCGCTGCGGCACCCCCGCCCTTGTTCTGGCCCGCCGGATCGGCCCGCACTTCGGCCTGGGCGCGGTTTTCCACCGTGAGGATCCCGTTGCCGACGCAGGCGCCCTGCAGCCCCAGCAGGCTGATCGCGCGCGAGCTGTCATTGCAGACCGTGTCGTAATGCGTGGTTTCCCCCCGGATTACGCAGCCAAGTGCGACATAGCCATCGTACTCTGCCAGCCGTTCCGCCATGGCAATGGCCGTGGGCACTTCCAAGGCGCCCGGCACCTCGACCAGATCAACCTCGGCCCCGCAGGCGGCGCCAACGGCCCTGGCCCCGGCGACGAGGTTGTCGGCGATGTCCTTGTAGTAGGGGGCCACCACGATCAGCAGCTTCACCGGCTTGTCGAAGCTGGGCAGGGGCAGCGTGTAATGCGTCTCGGCGGTGGCCATGGCTTACTCCTTGATCGGGCGGGTGCCCGCGATGGACAGGCCGTAAGCGTCCAGGCCCACAAAGCGCGGCGTGGCGGAATTGGTCACCAGCGTGATCGCCGACAGCCCCAACGAGGACAGGATCTGCGCGCCCACCCCATACTGTCGCAAGGTCTGCGGCGAATGTTCCCCCGGCGTGACCATCTTCATCGTCGTGTCGCGCAGCAGGACCACGGCGCCACGGCCTTCGGCGGCGATGATGCGCATGGCGGCCGGAAGCTCACCGCCGCCGCCGACGCCCAGCACATCCTCAAGCGGGTTCAGCGCATGTACTCGCACCAGAACCGGGCCGGGGGCAGCAAGGTCGCCCTTTGACAGGACGATATGTTCGTCCCCATGGGTTTCGTCGGCGAAGACCCGCATCAGCCAGTCGCCGCCATGGACGGAATTGACCGAGCTGACTGCCTTTTCGGTGATCAGGTTGTCGTGCCGCCGCCGGTAGGCGATCAAGTCGCTGATCGTGCCGATCTTCAACCCGTGCTTCTGCGCGAAGGAGATCAGGTCCGGCAGGCGCGCCATCGTGCCGTCGTCGTTCATGATCTCGCAGATCACGCCACTGGGGTTCAGGCCCGCCAGGCGGCTGACATCGACCGCCGCCTCGGTGTGACCTGCACGCACCAACACCCCGCCATCGCGGGCCCGCAGCGGGAAGATATGGCCTGGCGTCGCGATGTCGGCGGCGCCCTTGGTCGGGTCGATCGCCACGGACACGGTTCGCGCCCGGTCGGCGGCGGAAATCCCGGTGGTCACGCCTTCGCGCGCCTCGATTGACAGGGTGAAGGCAGTCTCGTGTCGGCTGGAGTTCTTCGGGCTCATCAAGGGCAGCCCCAGGGCCTCGATCCGGGTGGCGGGAAGCGCCAGGCAGATCAGCCCGCGGCCATGCGTCGCCATGAAGTTGATCGCCGAGGGCGTACACATCTGCGCCGGGATCACCAGGTCGCCCTCGTTCTCGCGGTCCTCGTGGTCGACCAGAATGAACATGCGCCCGTTGCGGGCATCTTCGATGATCTCCTCGGTCGAGGAGATGGCGTCGGCATAGTCGGACATGGGTCGCAGGCCTCACAAGCTCTCTTGGCCCATGTATCGCGGGGCGGGGCCAAAGGCCAGAGCTTCGGCGGTGCGCCCGTGCAGGGTTACCCCGCGCGGGCAGAGAGGACGGCCAGACAGGCGACCTCGGCCAGCTGCTGGGCGGCCCCCAGGATGTCGCCGGTCTGGCCGCCGATCCGGCGAAGCGCCGTGAAGGCCAGCCACAGGGTCACGCCAAGCGCCGCAAAGACCATCGGGATGGCCCCCCACCCGGTCAGCGCGATGGCTAGGGCCACCGCCAGCACCAGCCCCGCCAGCGCGGTGGCCGGGCTGGGCCGCCCCGTCGCGTGGCTCAGGCCTTCGCCGCGGGCGTTAGGCAGAAGCGCCATCATCAGTGCCATCGGCGCCCGCGACAGCGCCCCGGCGGCAATCAGGGCGGGCGCGTAGCCCCCATGGACCAGAAGCGCGGTCAGTGCCGACCAGCGCGCCAGCGTCACCAGGACAAGGGCCAGCACGCCGTAACTCCCGACCCGGCTGTCCTTCATGATTTCCAGCCGACGCTCGCGCGTCCAGCCGCCGTAAAGCCCGTCGGCGGTGTCCGACAAGCCGTCCTCGTGCAGACCGCCGGTCAGCATCGCGCCAAGGGCCAGCACCAGTGCCGCCGTCAGCCCCGGCGTGACCCCCAGCCACTGCGCCCCTTCCGCCAAGGCGGCACCCAGGGCCCCCAGGACCGCGCCAACCGCCGGCCAGGCCCAGGCCGAGGCCGCGCCGGTGCCAGTGTGGTTGGGCAGGGGCAGTCGGGACAGCAGGGCAAAGGCCGACAAGAGGTCCGATGGCAGCCGGAGGGCGATGTCGCGAAGCATGGTCAAAGCGGCTGTTCCCGGCTGGCTTTCGTTCGGCCTCTGGGGTAGCCCCATCGCCACGCAGGATCAATCCGGAGAAACCGATGCCCTTCCAGTCCCTTGGCGATGTCCATGCCATGCTTGCCCGGCTTCCGGCCCCTGACGCTGCGGCCATTGCGGCGGCCGAAGTGCGGAACGGCCGGCTGACCAAGCCGCCGGGGGCACTGGGACGGCTGGAAAAGCTGGCGATCTGGATGGCCGGGTGGCAGGGCACCGACAAGCCCACCGCCGCCAAGCCGCAGATCGTGATCTTTGCCGGAAATCATGGGGTTACGGCAAAGGGCGTCTCGGCCTTTCCGGCGGAAGTGACCGCGCAGATGGTGGCGAACTTCGCCCATGGCGGGGCGGCGATCAACCAACTGGCCCGGGCGTTCGGGGCGAAGCTGGATGTCCATGCGCTGGACCTCGACCAACCGACGGCCGACTTCACCGAAAGCCCCGCGATGACCGAGGCCGAGGTCGTCGACGCTCTGCGCCGCGGCTATGAGGCGGTCAACCTGGAGGCGGATGTCTTCGTCGCGGGCGAGATGGGGATCGGCAACACGACCTCTGCCGCAGCCATCGCCACCGCGCTTTATGGCGGGGTCGGCTGGGCTGGGCGGGGGACCGGGGTGGATGACGCGGGGCTTCGGCGCAAGGAATCGGCGGTCGCCGCGGGGGTGGAGCGGCACAAGGAGCTCTTGTCCGATCCGTTACAAGTCTTGCGCTGCCTCGGCGGGCGCGAGATCGCGGCGATGGCGGGCGCGATCCTTGGAGCGAGGATGGCGCGGGTGCCGGTGATCCTCGACGGCTTCATCGCCTGCGCGGCGGCGGCGGTGCTGGAGAAGGCGGCTCCCGGTGCGCTGGATCACTGCGTCGCGGGACATCAAAGCGCCGAAGGGGCGCATGCGCGGCTTCTGGAGAAGCTGGGGAAAGAGCCGCTTTTGTCGCTGGGCCTGCGGCTTGGCGAAGGCTCGGGCGCGGCGCTGGCAATCGGGGTGGTGCAGGGGGCGGTGGCCTGCCATTCCGGCATGGCGACCTTTGCCGAGGCAGGCGTGGCCGCGGGGTGACGGCTCCTCGTTCGACGTCGTCCCCTCGTCGCGGGGTGTCCGCGAGGAGGGACGAAGTCACCGACGAGCGGTGATGTGCAAGGTTTCCGGACGGTAAACGCCCACAGGCAAGCTGTTGATTTGAAACGAAGGCGCCGGCCTGTCCTGCGTGGACAGGTCAGGCCTTCGGCATCTTCAGGCTGATCAGCCGCCCGCCCTTCTGGTAGCGGACCTCGGTTTCGGTGATCGCCTTCACGGTCCCGCCGTCGATCTTGTCGCCGACCTTGACCTTCTTGTACTTTCCGTTCGCCTGCCGGACCAGCGCATAGCGGCGCGAGTCGGTGCCGTAGGTGCCGATCAGGTTGATCTTCGACAGGTTGATCGCGTTCGCGTAGGTCGCCTGCTTGGCCACGTTCGCCTTGGTCGGGATCGACGGCGCGGCCTTGGTGGTCTCCGGCTCATCCAGCTCGTCGATTTCCTCGGGCTTGGCTTCGGGCGCGGCGGCGGCGACCTCGATGGTCTCCTCCGGGGCCGGTTCGCGGACGGCGGCGGCAACGGCGGCCTCGACCGCGGCGCTCAGGTCGCGGGGGCGCGCGGCCGGGCGCATCGAGATGGCGACGATCGAGGGGTTCTGCGCCTCAAGCGCAGCCGCCTCGGCCAGCTTTGCTTCGGCCTGGGCAGTCAGCGAGGCGCCCTGCGCCCCCAGATCGGCGGGCGCGCTGGCGGGAAGCACCGCGGCGGCGGCGGTGACGACGCTGGCAGGGCGGGGCAACGGGCGGAAGCCCGCAAACTCGGCGGCGGCCTCGGTGGAGAGGGCGGCATCATCAGCAGTCGGGGCCGGAGCCAGACCTTCGGGGCGCGGACGGGGGCGGAAGCCGGCCATGGCCGGGTCCGCCGGTGGCAGCGCGGTTTCGGCCGGAGCGGCAGTCTCGCCCGCTGTGACAAGCGAGGCGTCGGCGGCGGTGACCGGATCGACGCCAGGTGCTGAAACGGCAGCAGCCGCCACTGCGGCGGCTGACGCGGTTTCGCTGCGCGACGGCGGCAGAAGCGGCGGCTTGCCTGCGATCAGCATCACCCCGTCGGGACTGATGATTCCGTCGGGTGTCGGCTTCAAGAGACCGTTGGCATCGAACTGGTAGACCGTCCCCGGGGCAGGTGGCGGCATCACCGGATCGGGAAGTGTGTCCCGCATTTCGGTCAAAGCAGGCAGGGCCAGGGCATCCAGGGCCGGGGGCGGAGCGTCCATCGCCGACAGGAAGATCTCGTCCTGATCCTCGACCGGGGCGGAGGCAGCGGCGACTTCTGTCGTGACAGCAGTACCGGGGGCTGGCTCGGGGGCAGCTTCCGGTGCGGCGGCGATTTCCGCCGGGGGTTCCGCAACGGGCTCCGGTGTCGCCTCGACAGCCTCTTCGGTAGCGGTCTCAAGCGCGGGGTCGGCTTCCTCGGTCGCTGCGGCAAGATCGGCGGCAGCCGGTTCCGCGGTCAGGGACGGGTCGGTTGCGTCCGCCGCAAGGTCCTCGCCGCCCATGTTGACCGGCAGGCTTTCGGTTGCGAGCGCGTCAACATCCGCCGTTCCAGAGATGCCCTCGGCTTCGGGCAGGGGACCGGTCATCCCCTCGGGGTCCTGCATGTCGGCCAGCATCTCGTCGCTGGCGTCCGGAATGACCTGTGAAGCGTCCGCCTCATCCGTGGTCGCGGTGCCGCCCAGATACATCGAGGACCAGAGGCCGATCAGCGCGAGGAACAACAGGAGAAGGCCCACCAGGACCATGAACACCGTGCCGGTGCGCTTTTTCGCCGGGGCTGCGGCGCCGAAGGTGCCACCGGGCCGGGCGGGCGACTTCACCGTGGTCGGGCCAATGGCCGGGCGGGCAATGTCGGGGCCCTTTACCTTGGCCTTGGCGCGGGTGCCGGGGATCGAGGGTGCGGTGACCAGTCCGGAATAGCCCTTGGGTGTCGCCGGGCGGGCAATTGCCCCCTTGGCGGGGGGTGTGGTCGCTGTCGGACGGGTCACACCATCGACGGGACGCGCGGCCGCATCGCCTGCCGCGGCACGGCGGCTGGCAAAGGCCACCATCGCCGCCGAGGACGGCGCGGGCGGGATATCATCACCAGCGTCAGGGGCGGTGAGCTTGCGCCCGAACGACGCCGGGGCGGGGGGGATGTCATCCTCGGGGAAGGCCGAGGTGTCCGTCACATGCGCGAAGGGGGCTTCTTCCGGTTCGGGGGCCGGGGTGGGCTTGGTCGCGGCGGGCGGCGGGAGGTCGTCGACCACGTCAGCGACAACCACGGGTTCGGCGGCGGCCACCGCGATCTCTGCCGGGGCCGGGTCCGGGTCGACGGTGATGTCGTCTTCGACAACATCTTCGATCGGATCGAGGGCTGGAGCGGCCATTGCCGCAATGGTGGCCGGTTCAGCGACGTCTGGCAGATCGTCGTTCAGCGCCTCTTCCAGGCCGGGGAGCGGATCGTCTTCTTCGGCAGCGATGACGGTTTCGGCCGGTTCGGGCGCTGCGACGGCAGCGGGTTCAGGCGCAGGCGCTGGCGCGGGAGCGGGTGTAGGTTCTGCCTTGGGCAGTTCCCGGTGCAGAACCGTGACCGGGTCACGGTCCCGCTCGACGGTCTCGTCCTCGGCGAGGATCCCGGCCGCAGCGGCGGCGGGGCCAAACCAGGGCTCGCCGACGAAGTTGCCCTCTTCCGGGATTGCCACGAAGGAGACCGGGTTCAGCCGGTGCTCGACCGCGAAAGCCTCGGCCTCGGCCAGGGTTTCCTTGGCGATGACGGCGACCTTGACGGTGGCGCCCTTGCCCGACCAGTCGAAGACGAGGTCCTCGACGTCATAGGGCGTGCGGCCCTCCAGCGCCGTGGCAATCTGGCGGCGCTTGTCGTCGCGGCTGGGGCCGGGGGCGTGAACCTCGGTGTAGAGGATCTGGCTGTTCGGCAGGATCAGCTTGGTCGCCACCCCCATCGGGGACAGGCCAAGCGCGGTCTTGCGCATGTAGTCCAGCGCTTCGGCAAGATCGGGTGCGTCGAAGGCCGCCTCGCCGATCGAGAGCCAGCCTTTCGGCGTCCGGTGCAGAAGACCGATGGTCTCACGCGTGAGGTCAAGTGCAAATGTCGGTTTCATGTCGCGGGTCTAGCACGGATCGTCAAAGCGCTGGAACGTGCCCCAGCCGGTTGCCGCTTTACTAAAGCAGCTTTTCGCCGAAGGGAAGGAAAACGGCCAAGGAAGCGGTTGCGGCGCGCGTCACAAGTGCGAAATGTCACGCTAGATAAAGGAGACCCCCATGCGTGCCCTATCTGCCCTGTTCCTGTCCGCAGCCCTGATCCTGCCGCTTGCCGCGCCGGTCATGGCGCAGGACGCCCCCAGCCGGACGATCAGCGTGACCGGCACCGGCACCATCGAGGCCGCCCCGGACATGGCCACACTGATGATCGGCGTGACGACCCAGGGCACCACGGCCGCCGAGGCGCTGACCGCCAACACCGCTGCCACCGAGGCGGTGATCGCGCGGCTGACGGCCTCGGGGATCGAGGCGCGGGACATGCAGACCTCGAACCTGTCGATCAACCCGAACTGGACGGGCTATGACAGCTCGACCCCCACGATCTCGGGCTATGTCGCGTCGAACATGCTGACGGTGCGGGTGCGCAAGCTGGACACGACGGGCGCGGTCCTGGATGCGGCGGTGGCCGATGGTGCCAACACGCTGAACGGCCTGACCTTTGGCCTCGCCGATCCCGAACCTGCCTACAACGAGGCGCGGAAAGAGGCGGTGGCCGATGCGAAGGCCAAGGCCGAACTTCTGGCTGCGGCGGCAGGGGTCAGCGTGGGCACCGTGATGTCGATCACCGACAACGGGGCGATGACCGACCCGGCACCGATGTACCGCGAGGCGGTGTCCGCTGCTCCGGTCCCGCTTGTGGGCGGTGAGCTGGGATTGGTGGCGAACGTTTCGGTCACCTTCGCGATCGCCGACTGAAACCCCGCAGCAAGGGCTGGCAAACGGCGGAATTCCCTGTAATTCCGCCGTTCTTGTCATGATTTGGCCCAAGTCGCGGGGCAATAGACGTTCAACGATAAACGGGCCTGGGCAGAGGTTTCAGAATGTTTCGCGGCTCCTTCGCGGTAGTGATCTGCGTCATCGCTGCGCTGATTGGCGTCGGGTTCGCCGCTTTGCGGTATCAGGTGCTTGATGCCTATCTGCCGACTGCGGTGCTGACGGCGATGGATCGAGCGAGGGGCGGTGCTCCGGCGACGGGCGAGATCACGCCAAAACGGGAAACCGTCGCCTCGGTGCAGGAAGGTCCGGGCCGGTTCCTGTCCGATGGCCCCGAAGGCCTTCGCGCCGAGGGTCCGATTGCAGCGATTGCAGGCAACCGGCCGATCCTGATCGAGGATGTGATCGCGGGCTATGCACCCAGTGCGGATGCCGGGGTGCCTGCCACGGTCATGGCGATCCGCCCGATCAGCGGCTGCCGCCTGACGCCTCCGTCTAAAGGCACTTCGGTGGGCCATGTGACGGCGGGGGAAAGCACCTTGAACCTGCCGCTGACCACCTATGGTGACGGCGATCTTGCCCGCGGCGTGCAGGACTTTGTCGACGCAATGCGCGCTGGCGCGGCGGACCCGGGTGCAAACTTGCGCGGGCCGAACTACGAGGCCTATGATGTGGCCGTCACCGAAACGCGAGAGCCAGTCTATCTGGTGCTGGAAAGCCGGACCGGCAACCGGATCTGGAACATCCACGCGGCCGAAGGTGCGCGGATCGAACGGGTGATCCTGCTGGGCGGGGGGCAGGCCGGAGTGGCCAACCTTGATCCAGTGGTCCCGGTGGAGGTGATCCTGCAGGACGGCCTGGCGGGTTGCGGCATCAGCCCGGCCTATCCCCTGAGCCCCGGCCAAGAGACCGCGGCTGCGGCGACCGGGGAGGAGTTGACCCCGGCCGAGTTGGCCGATGCCGTGCGGGCCTATGACAACTGGTTCCGCGATAGTTTTGGCGTCCTGTCAAGCGAAACGCGCGCCGGATTTGACGTCGGCACGATCTCGGTCGTCGGCCCGGTCCCGCGTGATGCGGCGGCAAGGCCGGAATATGCCCCGATCCAAGAGGCGACGCTGCGCACGACGCGCGGCGCGTATTTCGAGATCGCGGGCCAGGTCGCCAAGGGAGAGGATTTCGCGTCGCGGGTCAGGGCGATTGCGACGACGTTCGCGTTCGGCGATCTGGGTTACCTGCGCCAAGGGGCAGAGTTCTGATGCTGCGGCTTCTGATCGGAACCGGTGTTCTGTTGATGGCCGTGGGCTTTGGCGCGGCCGGGTGGCAGTATTGGCAGACGCTTCCCCCGGCAGAGCCGGGTGCAGCAGTGGCAGCGGTCGAAAGCGCCGCCGCTCAGCCGTCCCTGCCCGCGGTGACCCGGCAAAGCTGGTTGATGTCCCCGACCGGCGACGTGATCCCGCAGGACGAGGTCCGGGCCTATCTGGCGCAAGAGCGGTTTGCCCCGTCGCGGACGGTGCTGGTCACGCAGCAGGCCAGCCTGACCGAACTTCTGGCCGAAGGAGAGACTTTGCCGGAAGAAGACTACCTGCAGGTGCTGGCAGATATCCGCGCGCCTCGGGTGGCCGAGGGGCTGTGCGCAGTGCTGGTGCAGGCATTCGCATCCGACTGTGCGGTCCATTCGGCCCGGGTGGTGGACGGCAGCGTCGATCCCGTTGCGGGAACGGCAGAGTTCCGGCTGGAACTTGTCTATCGCCTGCCAGAGCCGCCTGAGGAATTGCCCGACCTTGCGGCACATGTGTTCCAGACCGCTGTCGTCGAGCTTCCGCAGGATGAGGCCGCGCCACTGACCCCGACGGCCGACGCGGCGCTGGGTGCGGCGCTGGCCGCAGTGACCGGGGCCTGTGCGGCCGAAACCGTAGGCGATCTGTGCCGGATGCAACGGCTGACGCTGGACTGGACGCCCGGTGAACCGCCCCGCGCGCAGGCCGTGATCGGCTGGCTCGACCCGCTGCCCGACGGCATGTTCGTGGCCCCACCGCTGACCACCGCACCGGGCGGCTGAGCGGCGGGGCAGTCGCTTACGCCGTAGCCTTGGTCAGGGCCTGATCCAGATCGGCGATGATGTCGCGGACATCCTCGATCCCGATGGAAACGCGGACGACATCCGGTGCGGCGCCGGCCTTGATCTGCGCTTCCTCGGACAGTTGCCGGTGCGTGGTCGAGGCCGAGTGGATGATGAGGCTCCGCGTGTCGCCAAGGTTCGCGACATGCGAGAAGAGCTTCACGTTGTCGATCAGCTTGACGCAGGCCTCATACCCGCCCTTGACGCTGAAGGTGAACAGCGCGCCGGGGCCCTTGGGCGTGATCGACTGTGCCAGCTTGTTGTAGGGCGAGGACTTGAGGCCCGGATAAGTGACCTTCCCGATCCGCGGGTCCTGCTCCAGCCATTCCGCGACGATCTGCGCGTTTTCGACGTGCCGCTGCATGCGGAGGGAAAGGGTTTCGATCCCCATCAGCGTGTAGTGGGCGCCTTGCGGGTTCATCGTCATGCCCAGGTCGCGGAGCCCGATGGCAATGGAATGGAAGGTGAAGGCCATGTTGCCGAGCGTCGGGTGGAAGACGAGGCCGTGGTAGGCGGGCTCGGGCTGGGAGAGGGAGGGGAACTTGTCGTCCCTGGACCAGTCGAACTTGCCTGAATCGACCACGATCCCCCCGGTCACCGTTCCGTTGCCGGTCAGGTATTTGGTGGCCGAATGGACGACGATGGTCGCGCCGTGCTCGATTGGGCGGCAGAGGTAGGGGCTGGCGGTGGTGTTGTCGACGATCAGCGGGATGTGGGCCTGGTTCGCGACGCGGGCGATGGCGTCGAGGTCGGACAGCGCGCCACCGGGGTTGCAGATCGTCTCGCAGAAGAGGGCGCGGGTGTCGGCGTCGATGGCTTTCTCGATCTCTTTCGGGTCGTCGAAGTCGACGAACTTGGCCGACCAGCCGAACTTGCGGATGGTGTTGGAAAACTGCTGGATCGTGCCGCCGTAAAGCTTTGTCGAGGCGACGATGTTGCGGCCGGGGGCCATGATCGGGAAGAGCGCCATGATCTGCGCCGCATGGCCCGACGAGCAGGCGATGCCACCCGCGCCGCCTTCCAGCGCGACCACCCGGTTCGCGAGCGCCGAGACGGTGGGGTTCGTCAGGCGGGAGTAGATGTAGCCCACCTCTTGCAGGTTGAAGAGCTTGGCCGCGTGGTCGGCGTCGCGGAAGACGTAGGCGGTGGTCTGGTAGATCGGGACCTGCCGGGCACCGGTAGCCGGGTCGGGCGCGGTGGCGGCGTGGATGCAAAGCGTGTCGAAGCCGAGGGGTTTGTCGGTCATTGGTCGTCCTCCCTGAATTTCGGAGTGAGGGTAGGGGGGAATGACGAGGCTGGCAACGGGGACGTGTCCACGGTGGACAGGCCAAGCCAAGATAGAGAAATCAATGGCTTGGGCGCGGTCGTTCGGGGAATCTTAACCTCTGGCAGCGCTGATGGGGAGAAGGATCGTTGCGGTCGCAAAGTGTTCCGTGCTTGGATTGCCCGCCCGAAACCCGGAGACCCTGACGATGCTGACCCCGTTCCATCTGGCCTATCATGTCACCAGCCTGGACGAGGCCCGCGCCTTCTATGGCGGGGTGCTGGGGTGCCGAGAGGGGCGTTCGACCGAGACCTGGGTCGATTTCGACTTCTTCGGCCACCAGATCAGCCTGCATCTGGGCGAGCCGTTCAGGACGACGAACACCGGGAAGGTGGGGGACCATATGGTGCCGATGCCGCATCTGGGACTGGTCCTGCATCTTCCGGACTGGCAGCGGCTCGCCGACCGGCTGACGGCGGCGGGGGTGGCGTTCGTCCTGCCGCCGCAGGTGCGGTTTCAGGGGCAGCCGGGGGAGCAGTGGACAATGTTCTTCCGGGACCCGTCGGGCAACCCGATCGAGGTGAAGGGGTTTGCCGCGATGGAGGGGGTGTTCGGCACTTAGCCCGGAAACCGCAGAAAACAGAATCATTTTGCAGGACCCGTTTCGCGATTAGCATGCGGGGGATTTTACTGACTTTTCCGGGCTAACTTATTTTCAGGAGGGAATTTCGTGGCGACAGGACCAAAATCCCCAACTCCCGAAGTGGAACCAAAAGGCAAAGCGCGAAGGAAGGGCCGCAACAAAGAGGCAGCGCCAAACGATGGGCCAAGTGAGGCCGCACTGCGCAGTTTCATTCGGGCAAAAGGTGCAGAGTACCTGAAGGACCCCAACATCACGTCAATTGGCATCGGATTGAAGAACGGCAACGGGCCCGTCTGCATCCAGTTTACTGTCGGGGAAAAAGGCGAGTCCGCCATTGAGGCCTTGGGCAGCGAACGCATTCCCGAAAGCATCGAGGTTGACGGCCACGCGGTTCTGACTGACGTGATCGCGCGGCGCTACAGACCGTCCTACGAGCTTGTGGCGCCAGAGCAGCTTGACGCGCGCCGCCAGCGGAGGGACCCGATCCAGCCGGGCATCAGTGTTGCGATCACAACCGAGACGGCGGGCACTCTGGGCCTTGTCGTCTTCGATCGGGCGACGGGTCTGCCCTGTATCCTGTCGAACTGGCATGTTCTGCACGGTAACCGGGGCACTATTGGCGACCAGATCGTGCAACCGGGGCCATTCGACGACAACAACACTTCCGGAAATCGCGCGGGCTCGCTGCTGCGCAGCCATCTTGGTGCGGCAGGCGACTGTGCCCTGGCGAAGATCGAATTGCGCGACTGGAAGCGGGAGGTTTTCGAACTGGATGTCGTGCCAAGCAAAATGGCAAACGTTGCCTTAGGAGACCGGGTGATCAAGTCGGGGCGGACGACCGGCCTGACCCATGGCATTGTGCGCCGGGTCGATGTGATGGCCAAGCTCGACTACGATCTTCCAGCCGGGAAAGTGGCCATTGGCGGCTTCGAGATCGGTGTCGATCCGAAGAACCCGCCAGTTGATGGCGAAGTCAGCAAAGGAGGCGATTCCGGCTCAGCCTGGCTGATCAGCAAGGCTGGCAAGCCGACGGACATCTTTGCCGGGCTGCATTTTGCCGGCGAGTCCGGATCGACTGACGATGAGCATGCGCTAGCCTGCTACGCTCTCTCCGTCCAGAAGAAGCTCGATTTTGTCCTCGAAAGCCCTGCGGTCCAAGCGCCCGGTGTGGCCAAATCCGAGCCTGCGGACTTTCGCTCTGGTTACGATCCGGAGTTTTTGGGGCTGCCGGTTCCGGAACCTGAATTGTCCACGTCGCTCAAGCGGGATGCGCTGAATTTTGGGCGTCGGCAGACGATTCCCTACGCGCATTTCTCGGTCTGCCTGAGCCAAGAAAAGAAGATGGCGCGCTACGTTTCCTGGAATGTGGATGGCGCCCGAATGGTGAAGCTTCCGCGCAGGGGCTTCGCTCTCGACCCGCGGATCGATGCAAAGTACCAGACCGGGGAAAGTCTTTACTGGGACAACAAGCTGGACCGAGGTCATCTTGCCCGCCGAGCGGATTTGTGTTGGGGAACGCTCGAAGAAGCCCAGGTGGCAAACAAGGATTCGTTCTACTTTCCAAATATTGTTCCCCAGCATCAGGGGTTTAACCAATCCAAGCAAGGTGGTCTCTGGGGAAAGCTGGAAGACCTGGTATTCAACCAGACGGATGTTCTGAAGATCCGGATCTCGGTGATGGCCGGGCCAATCTTCAGTGACGAGGATATGTCCTATCGCGGCGTGAAGGTGCCGCAATCGTTCTGGAAGCTAATCGCTTATCGGGCAGCTGCCGACGAGGAATTGCGCTGCGCGGCGTTCTTGTTGTCGCAAAGCAATCTGATGCATGACATAGAGCGGCTGGAATTGGATCCGTTCCGGCTTTATCAGGTTGGTCTGGCAACCCTGACGCAGCTGTCGGGGCTTGGTTTCGAGAAACTGACCACATTCGACACCTTGCTTCGCCCTGAGCATGTCGGGCGGGTCATGGCCGAAGGGGCGGGCGAAATCATCGAAATCCTGGCGCAAAGGGATATACGACTGTAAGGGGTCCATCCGCTCTTCCGAGATCGTGAGGGAGCGATCCCCATTGCCATTCTCGGCTTCCCGGCCAAATCTGGCCTACTGACAAGGGAGCACAGCATGGCAACGGAATCCGCGGGAGTTGATCTGGTCTCGGTGGTCACGCTGCTGGGCGCGGCGGTTGTCGCGGTGCCGGTGTTCAAGCGGATCGGGCTGGGATCGGTGCTGGGATATCTGGCGGCGGGGCTGGCGATCGGGCCGTTCGGGTTGGGTCTCTTTTCCGATCCGATGGCGATCCTGCATGTGGCCGAGCTGGGCGTGGTAATGTTCCTGTTCATCATCGGGCTGGAGATGGAGCCGTCGAAGCTTTGGGCGATGCGGCGGGACATTCTTGGTCTCGGGCTGATCCAGGTGCTGCTGTGCGTCGCGATCCTGGGGCTGGTCGGGGTGGCGCTGGGCTATCCCTATGCGGGATCGCTGATCGCCGGGGCGGGGTTCACGCTGACCTCGACTGCCATCGTGATGCAGATGCTGCAGGAGCGGAACGATATCTCCACTCCGAAGGGGCAGCGGATGGTGTCGATCCTGCTTCTGGAGGATCTGGCCATCGTGCCCTTGTTGGCGCTGGTTGCGTTCCTGGCACCTGGGGGCGAGGAGGTGACCCTGATGGACCGGCTGATCGGCGTCGGGATCGGGCTGGGGGCCATCGCGGCGCTGGTCGTGGCGGGGATCTATCTTTTGAACCCGATGTTCCGCCTTCTGGCGGCGTCCCGCGCGCGAGAGGTGATGACGGCGGCGGCGCTGCTGGTGGTGTTGGGCAGTGCCTTGTGGATGCAGCTTGGGGGCCTGTCGCTGGCGATGGGGGCCTTCCTTGCGGGTGTGCTGCTGTCGGAATCAAGCTTTCGTCACCAGCTGGAGGCGGATGTCGAGCCGTTCCGGGGGATCCTGTTGGGGCTGTTCTTCCTTGCGGTCGGGATGGCTCTGGACCTGTCGGTCATTGCCGCGAACTGGGGGCTGGTCGCGGTCAGCGTGCTGGCGCTGATGGTGCTGAAGTCGGCGATCATCTACGGCGTGGCGCGGCTGAACAGGGCCGATCACGCCGAGGCGCTGGAACGCACGGTGCTGATGGCGCAGGGCGGCGAGTTCGCCTTTGTCCTGTATTCCGCCGCGCTGGCGGTCGGGCTGCTGTCGCTTGAGGAGAACGCGATCCTGAACGCGATCATCATCATCTCGATGGTGATGACGCCGCTGATGGTGATCCTGCATGACCGGTTCAGGCCGGCGTCTGCGGTGTCGACGGAAGGGATGGAGGCGCCGGATGGGCAGAGCGCCAGCGTGCTGATCATCGGCTTCGGCCGCTTTGGGCAGATTGCCAGCCAGCCGCTTCTGGCGCGGAAATGTTCAATCACCATCATCGACGACGATCCCGAGATGATCCGCGCGGCGGAAACCTTCGGCTTCAAGGTCTGGTTCGGTGACGGCACGCGGCTGGATATCCTGAAGGCCGCCGGGGCGGGGACGGCGCGGGCGGTGGTGATCGCAACGGAAAAGCCCGAGGTCACGACGCGGATCGCGCATCTTGTCCGGGACGAGTTTCCGAACGCGGTCATCCTGGCGCGGGCCTTCGACCGGGCGCATTTGCTGGAACTGGTCAAGCTGGGCGTCGATCACCACATGCGCGAGCTGTTCCATTCGGCGCTGGCGCTTGGGTCCGAGGTGCTGGAGGTGCTGGGGGTCGATCGTGACGAGGTTGAGGAGATTGCCGAAAGCGTGCGGAAACGGGATGCCGAGCGGCTGGCCCTGCAGATGGCGGGAGACATCTATTCCGGCAAGAGCCTGCTTCTGGGCAATGCCGAGCACACGGTGAGCAGTTAGGTCGGCGCCCCCACGGCGCGGCGGTCGGCGGGTTCGGGCGGGGCCATCAGGCTTTCAAGCTTGGCTTTCACGGCATCGGGCCAGGGCATCGAGGTGTGCTTGTCGAGCCAGGAGGCCGCGAGGACCTGTTCCACCGACCAGCGGTGTTCGTCGCCGCAGTGGATGGTGTGGTGGAGCCGGACCGAGGATTTGCCGACCTTCAGGATCGACAGCCGGAAGGTCAGCTTGTCGCCGAAGAACGAGGGTTTCGAGAAGTCGCAGGACAGATGCACGGTCGGGGTGCCCCAGCGTTCGTTCCAGATGATCTCATGCCAGGGCCAGCCGATATGGGCCCAGAACTCCTCGACCACGCCATTCAGGATGTTGAGGTAGGCCGGGTAATAGGCGGTCCCCGAGATGTCGCAATCGCCGAAATGCAGCATCCGGTCAGTGGTGAAGCAGACGGTCATCGTGGTCCCCCTTTTGGGTCTACGGTGCCGGGTTTCGGCCGCTTGTCAATCCAGCGGCACGGCGGTCGAATACTTGGTCTGGCGCAGGACGAAATGGGTGGTCGAGGCGCGGACGAGGCCGAGGGAGAGAAGGTCGCGCATCAGGAAGCGTTCTAGGTCTTCGGGGTCCTGGGCCATGACCTTGATGACGTAGTCGTCGGCCCCGGTGATCGTGGCACATTCGACCACGCGGTCGTGCCGCTGGGCGAAATCCTCGAAGCGGCGGATGGTGGGTTCGGAGTGGTCCACCAGCGACAGGTGGATGTAGGCGAGGGTGGACATCCCGACCTTGCGGCGGTCGACGAGGGCGACCTCGCCCCGGATCACCCCGGCCTCGCGCAGGGCCTTGATGCGGCGCCAACAGGGGGAAGTGGACATCTGCGCGATTTCGGCTAGGGCCTGGATCGACAGGGTGCTGTCGCGCTGGAGGGCGGCGAGGAGGCGGCGGTCAGTATCGTCCAGGGCATAATTTTGCATGGTTTGGCGCTTTTGGAGTAAAGTTTACCATAAGTATGCACTATAAGTGTCAAGAAAGAAACCTGATTTCGGTGTGGCGGGGCAAAGATTGGCCAGCTATGGCAGGGAGTAGCCGCGATGCCGACGAGCTATCTTGCGAAAGAGTCCGATGCCGTGGGGCGGATCGACTATACGGCCGAAGAGGATGCGGTCTGGGCGGACCTTGTCGCGCGGCAATGGCCGATGGTGGCGGCCCATGCGGCGGCACCCTACCTGAAGGGGCTGGACTTGCTGGACATGCCGCGGACGCGGGTGCCGCAATGCCCGGACTTGTCGGAGAGCTTGCGCGCGTTGACAGGGTGGCAGGTGGTGCCGGTCCCGGCGCTGATCTCATTCGGGCGGTTCTTCCGGATGCTGGCCGAGCGGACCTTCCCGGCGGCGAGCTTCATCCGCAGCCGTCAGGACTTCGATTACATCGAGGAGCCGGACATCTTTCACGAAATCTTCGGGCATACGCCGCTGCTGACCGACCCCTGCTTCGCGAACTTCTCGCAGGCCATCGGCGAAGCGGGGTTGCGGGCCGGGAAAGAGGATTACGCCTGGCTGATCCGGCTGTACTGGTTTTCGATCGAGTTCGGTCTGACGATTGAGGGCGGCGTCACGAAGACCTTGGGCTCGGGGCTGGCGTCCTCGCCGTCCGAGCTTTTGTGGGCGGTGAGCGAGGGGCCAGAGTTGCGACCCTTTGACGTGATCGACATCCTGCGGACGCCCTACCGGATCGACATCCACCAGCCGGTCTATTTCGTGATCGATCGGCTGGACGACCTGTTCGCCGCCGCCGAACGGGACCTGCTGGCGGATGTGGCGACGGCGCGGCGATTGGGACTGCACGCCCCGAAATTCCCTGCAAAGCTGGAGAGCGCCTGATGACCGCCGTATGCCTGCCCTGTTCCGAAGCCACGCCCCGGCTGGTCCCCGACGATTGCCGCGCCCGGATGGGGGGGCTGCACTCAGATTGGGTCCTTGACCCCGCCGCCACCTGCATCACCCGGAGTTTCGCCTTCAAGGGGTTCGCCAAGCCCGTGCAACTGGCGAACCTCTGCGCGTGGTATGCCGAGAAGTCCGGGCACCACCCCGACATTGCCTTCGGCTGGGGTTATGCGCGCGTGACCTACACGACGCACGAGATCGGCGGATTGTCCGAAGTGGATTTTGCCACCGCGGAGGGGCTGGACCGGTTGCTGGCCTAGGCGCGGTCGTCCTTGGGGCTGCCCATCACGACGAAGGTGGTGATGGCGCGGACCTGGGGCAGGGTGCCCAGCACCTCGGTATGCCAGTGCTTGAAGGCGGCGAGGTCGGCGCATTCGACGCGGAGGAGATATTCGACGGTGCCGGTGATGTTGTGGCATTCCCGAACCTCGGGCGCGCGGGCGACGGCACGCTCAAACGCCTCTTGCGCGGCCTTGGTGTGGGTGCCGAGGCCCACTGTGACATAGGCCACGAAGCCGATCCCCAGCTTCGCCGGGTCAAGGACGGCGCGGTAGGACTTGATGATCCCCGCCTTTTCCAGCGCCTGCACCCGGCGGAGGCAGGCCGAGGGCGAGAGGCCGACGCGGTCGGCCAAGGCGAGGTTGGGCTGGCGCGCGTCGCGGGTCAGCTGTTGCAATATACGATGGTCGATGTCGTCAAGCTTGGTCATTTGTTGTGAATTGTGCTTGCAATGCGGCATCTTTGCAATCCTTTGTCTCATGGGGCGCTGCAGGATTGCGCCATGACATATGATCTTTTCCTTGCCCTGCTGGGCTTTGCCTTCGTCACCTCGGTCACGCCGGGGCCGAACAACATGATGCTTCTGGCCAGTGGCGTGAATTTCGGCTTTCGCCGGACGGTGCCGCATATGCTGGGGATCAGCGTCGGGCATGCGCTGATGGTGTTTCTGGTGGGGCTGGGATTGGCGGGGGTGTTCAAGGCCTGGCCCCCGGCGTTGCTGGCTCTGAAGGCGGCGTCGGTCGCCTACATGCTGTGGCTTGCCTGGAAGATCGCCCAGGCGGGCGCGCCGGGTGAGGGGCGGGCTAAGACAAAGCCGATGACCTTCCTGCAGGCGGCGGCGTTCCAGTGGGTGAACCCGAAGGCCTGGGCGATGGCATTGGGGGCGGTCGCGGCCTATGTGACCGAGCCGTCGGTCTGGGCCTATGCCGCGGTCGCCGGGGCCTTCGCCTGCGTGAACCTGCCCTCGGTGTCGGTCTGGGCCGGGGCCGGGCAGGCGGTGCGGCGCTGGCTGGACGCGCCGGGGCGCCTGCGGGCGTTCAACTGGACGATGGCGGGACTTCTGGTGCTGTCGCTGTGGCCGGTGGTAACGCTGGAGATGTGAGGGCGGGGTCGGTTTGAAGCCCGACCTAACGCACCCATAACCCTTCACGTTTCAGGGTGTTGCGGATCATCTGTTCGCGGCGGGGCAGGTTCGTCCGGTCGAAGAGAGCGCGGGCCTTGGCACCCTCGCCCTGGATCAACATGCGCTTGAAGGCGCCCCAGTGGCGCAGGACGGGGCGGAGGTCGTCGGCCAGCGTCTCCAGCACCTCCACCGCCCGGTCGCTTTCGCGGGCGTAGAGAAGCGGCAGGGTGCGGTAGTGGCAGGTGGCGCTGCCGTCCAGCGCCGCAAGTTCGGGTCCCGGGCGCCCGCCGCCAAGGGAATGTATGACCAGGGGCAGGGTGATCTGGTCGAGCCAGGGGTAAAGCTCCTGGCAGACCAGCGCTTCGGGCGGGTTGTCGCGGATGTTCTTGGCCCAGGCGAGGAAGCGGTTGCCGAAGGTCTTGGGGCTTTCATGGAAGAACCAGCCCGCGTTGAAGTAGAGGTAGCGCTGCCAGTAGTCCTGCGGGTGGGTGGTGTCCCAGCTGGACGCGAAATCGAGGCCGAAGCGGTCATAGAGCGCGGCCCAGGTCTCGGTCAGGGTGGGGCCGTAAAGCTCGACCTTGGGCCAGGTGTTTTCCCGTTTCATCGAGGCGGAGGGCTTCGAGAAGTCGAACGGCACCTGCGACAGGGGGCCGGTTATCAGGGTATCGGTGTCAACGAAAAGGAAAGGGGCATCGGGCAGGGCGGCCAGCGCCTCGATCTTGTTGCCGTGGGGATAGTCGGAGCCGAAGGCGCGGGCCTCGAAGGGCAGGATCTGCGCGCCAAGAGTGGTGAGCGTCTTGCGCGTCCGGTCCGAGATGCGCGGATCGCCCTGCCATTTCGGCCCCGGTTGCGGTTCGGCGATATAGAGCGTGCCGGGGAAGACGGGATCGGAGTGGCGGAGCGAGGCGGCCAGCAGGATCGCCTCGTGTTCCAGCCGACCGGATTGCGCGATGGCGAGGATGTTGAAGGTCATCGGGGGGTGAAGCGCAGGGAGAGGCAGGACATGCCACCGTCAAGCTTCGCGCATTCGGAATTGCCGATCTCACGGACGGTGAAGCCTGCCGCGGCGATGGCGTCGCGAGTGCGGGGGAAGCCCGCGGGCATCAGGACCAGATCGTTAAAGCGGATGGTGTTGGCGGCGGCTTCCTCGCCGTCGGGGACGTCGATGATCCTGTAGCCGGTGAAGCAGCCGGAGGCGGAGAGGCGTTTGGTGGAGAGGATCGTGTCCGCGTCCAGAAGCGAGCAGTCGGTCTTGAAATGCAGGACTCCGGGGGGCGTGTGCACCTCGCGGACAGTGTGGCCCCACGGGGCGACGAGGCGGGTGAGTTCGGCGATCCCGGCAGCATTGGTGCGTGCGGAGCGGCCGACGAGGATCTCGCGTTCGGTGACAAGGATATCGCCGCCTTCGATGAAGCTGCCGTCACCTGTGATGGCGACGACGTCGGAGTAGATCGCCTTGAGGTGCGGGTCCATCTCGGCGGCCTCGCCCAGGCGGGAGGGCGCGCCGGGGCGCATGATGACGGCACCCTGTGGCAGGCAGAGGGCGGTATCCTCGACGAAGACCGAGTCGGGGTAGGCGTCGAGGGCGGGCAGTTCCACGACCGTCGCGCCGGTTTCGCGCAAGGTTGCGATGTAGGCCGCGTGGTGGGCTTGCATCACACCAAGGTCCGGCGAGCCGGTGTCGACTGCGCGCAGGCCCCGGGTGATCGAGGCCGCTGGCGCCCGTGTGATGGCGTGCGTGAAATGGGTGGAGAAGGACATTCAGGACCCCGGGGTTCGCGCACAGGGTGTCGCATCCCGGATGGGGCCATGCAAGGGGGATGGGGAAGGGTGAGCTGATGTGCTAAACGGGCGGGCAAAGCGAGGGCGCATGACCATCACCAATCAGGACGAACTTGACGGGCTGAAGGCCGTCGGCCGGATCGTCGCCAACACCTTGCAGGTCATGGCGCGGGCGATGGAGCCGGGCATGACGACGCGGGAGCTGGACGGGATCGGGCGGAGGTGTCTGGAGGAAGCGGGAGCGCAGTCCGCGCCGGAACTGACCTATGGTTTTCCGGGCGCGACCTGCATCAGCGTGGGGGAGGAGATCGCGCATGGCATCCCGGGGGATCGGGTGCTGGTTGCGGGCGATCTGGTCAACATCGACGTCTCGGCGGTGAAGGACGGGTTCTTTGCCGACACCGGGGCGAGCTTCCCGCTGGGTCCGGTGCGGCCCGACATCACCCGGCTGTGCCGCGATGGGCGGCGCGCGATGCAGGTCGGGATTGCCGAGGTCGGGCATGGTCGGCCCTTGGCGGGTATCGGCAACGCCATCGGGCGCTTTGCAGCCAAGCGCGGCTATTCGCTGATCCGCAATCTGGCGAGCCATGGGGTGGGTCGGGCGTTGCACGAGTATCCCGAGGAAATCGCGACCTGGCCGAACCGGGACAGGCGCAAGATCCATCGGGGCCTGGTGTTGACGGTGGAGCCGTTCCTGTCGCTGGGCGGGCAGTTTGCCGTCTCGGGCCGGGATGACTGGACGCTTCTGGCCGCGCCGCGGGCGCTGGCGGTGCAGTACGAGCATACTGTGGTCGCGACCGAGCGTGGGGCGTTGATCGTGACGCTCCCGGGGTGAGACACCCTCCGCGGCCCTCCGCCTGTCTGGGAGGGGGCGCAAGTGGGAGGCGGTGGGCCTTAGCCCGCCCAGGGCAGGGTCAGCGCGGGGTGGAAAAGCCAGCGCCACCAGGCGTGGTCGAGGAACTGCCCGGCGAGGATCAGGAATGACAGCGCCAGGGTGATCGCCATGGCCAGCCCGTACCAGACCGCCGTCATCAGGCGGGACCGGGCGCGGGCCGGGCAGGCGGCCTCGGCGGCCTGAGAGCCGTCCCAGAGGCCCGGCTTCAGGCCCGCCGCGCGCGGGGCGGCGGTGGCGTAGATCCGGGCGGAAACTGCGCGAAGGACCCAGGCCGCCAGGAAGGCCAGGGCTGCGAGGGCGAGGGTGATCTGTCCTTGCAGCGCGGCGAGGTCCTCTGCGGTCAGGTCCTCGATCCCGGGGGCCCAGTCGGTAGCGGTGGTGATCAGGCCGCGGGCGGCGGCGAAGGGCAGGGCGGCAAGCGTGGTCAGGGTCATCAGCGCGGGGATGCGCCAACCGGCCTGGGCGACGAGGGATCGGATGCGGCGCAGCTCGAACGCGGCAGAGAGGCGGTCCGCGGTGGCGAGATGGGCTAGCATCAGGGGCAGGGCGGGCAGGATCAGCGCAGCGAGGAAGGCGCCGGTCAGGAAGACGGCGGGGCCGACGAGGGCCTGTTCGTAGCCCTTGTTGAACGAGTTCTCCCATCCGGCCCACCAGGCGCCGAGCCAAAGGAGGGTGAAGGGCAGGGTCCAGGCGAGCAGGGCGGTGAGGGCGATCAGCCCGGTGCGGATGTTGGCGGCAAGGCCGCCAAGGGCGCGTGCGGTGCGCCCCCGTTCGCGCGGGCCAAGGAGCCAGCCGGGGGGTTCCTCGGCGCTGCCAAAGCGGGTGCGGGCGAGATGGCCTTGCCTGCGGGTCAGCCAGCCGAAGGCGATCACCGCGGTGACAGGGCCGGTACAGAGGAGGGTGCCGGCGGCAAGATTGGCAATGAACCGGCCAAGGCGGGCGAGGCGACCGGGGCCATAGGCGACGGGGGCAAGGGTGGTCATGGGGTCGGCTTCCCTGGGGCTTGGCTGGGTGTGCGACGGGCGGGCGCTATCGGATTTGGGGTGGCCAGAGGGGGGAATGGGATGGTGAAGCGGTGCGCTGGTCCCCTCACCCCCTCCCTGGCGCTCTCGTTGAAAGCGGGAGAGGGGGCGCCGGGTGGAAGCAGCCGCAAGTGGGAGTGGGCGCGGGCTGTCACAGGAACAGCCCGTCGAGTGCGTCACCCTCGGCGCGATCCGCGCTGAAGCCCATGGCGGCGGCGATAGTGGGGGCGATGGCGGACTGGTCGACAGGTCGGTCGATCACGCCCTTGCCGATGCCGGGGCCGAAGATGACCGCCCAGGTCTCATGCGCCGAACGGGAGTTGAAGTGGTGCTGGAACGGCACCTCGGCCAAGGGGTTCGCGTCGCGGCCGCAGTCGGGGGTGATGACGAAGATCGTGTTGTCGCGGTAGAAGGGATTGGCGTCGGCGGCGCTGACCAGGCGTTGCAGGCCTTCGTCGATGATTGCGATGGCGCGGGTGTAATGGCTGGGGTTGCCCCAGTGGACGTAGTCCGGGTCCTGGTAGTTCACCATCAGGAAACGGGGTTGCAGTTCGGCCATCGCGCGGACCGAGAGTTCTGTCAGCAGCCGGTCGCCGCGCGGGTTCTTGAAGCCAGTGTCGCCGAAGTCCTGCCGCCAGCGTTCCCAGAAAGCGGTGACCTGCGGCGAGGGGTCGGGCGTTGCGCCGCGCGGGTCCTTGGTCAGAAGCGTCTGGCGTTCTTCCTGGACCTTCCGCAACTCATCCTCGGGCAGGCGGCCCTCAGCCAGTTGCATGGCGGTGCGGTAGAGCTTGTAGCGATGCAGCGACAGCATCTCGGACCGGTATTCGACGCCGAAATGGTCGCCCGCGCCGAAGGTGAAGAACTCCTCCTGCGGGCGGTCCTCACCGTTGACGAGGAGGACCTGGTGCGAGGGGATGTCGAAGGCGCGGCGGAGGTATTCGAACAGCGTGGGTGCGGTCGGTTCCAGCTGGTCGCCGACGCCCGGCAGTTCGCGGTAGGCGAGGTAGCGGCCGGTAAGGAGGTTGAGAGTGCCTTCCGCGTGGGAGGTGTTCACGCCTTCCAGCCGGTCGATGCGCAGGTCGGGGATGAAGGTGCCGCGCGGGGCAAGGGTGTGGCGCAGGTAGGGCGCCCAGGTTGTGGCTTCGTCGATGGTCTCGGCCCGCCGGACGCCGCCGCCGAAGCGGACCAGAATGACATTCGGGCCACGGTAACCGGCGGACTGGGCCAGCGCCGGGCGCTGGATGGCGAGGCTGGCGGCAAGGCCCAGGGTCGACAGGGTGAATTGGCGGCGATCCATCTCGGCCTCGTCCTTTGTTAATGATATTAACATTACACGAAAAACGCGAGTGGGCGACGATTCCTTTGCGGACTTTCCCTGGGGGCAGAAAATCGCGCATCGGCCGGAAACCGCGCGTTAACCGATGCGGTGCAAGGCTTTGCCAGAGACGCAACTCTGTTCAGGAGGGGTCAGGCAGAACAACCAGAAGGATAGGATTGTTTTCGCAGATACCAAGTTATGCCGCATTTGGGTCCCAGTGTTTCCCGACTTTGGCGTAAACTGGACCTCGTGCCGCGGACGACAGGTCTGCGGGACTTTACGCAAATATGCGCATGTAAATGGAGACTACTTGTGAAGAAGATTGTTAGCCGGTTCCTGCTGTCCCTCGGGGCTGCAACCATCGCTCCGGCGGCACTGTTGGCCCAAGAGGGCAGTGGCATCACGATTTCCGATGTGTGTTCCAAGCCCGAGTATGCCGAGCAGAGTGCGAAGCTGTGGGCTCATGTCCAGAAGGCCGACAAGACCGAGATCTACATCGCCTATCTGGAAGCCTGCGGCTCTTCGCCCCTGACGGCCGAATACGCCGCGATCGCGCGTGAGATCGTGGTTCAGCGCACGGCCAATTTCACCAACATGCCGAACCGGATCGAACGGATCGTCTGGGAAGACAGCAATCCCAACGGGTTCATGTCCATCTACGTCTACTGATCCTTGCAGGCCGTGGTGCAGAACGACAACGACATGGGGCGGAAGCATGACGTGCTTCCGCCCTTTGCCTCGGATCTGGGCGAGGCGCTTCGCGTCGCGGCGGTGGACTACGGCGATCTGCTGGCCCTGATCGACCGCGCCGAGGCCGGGGGGGCCGATGACTGGCTGCAATGGGCCGATCGTGAGGCGGCGAAGCGCTATCCCAAGGACATGGAACTGGTCGCGCGCTGGATGCTGCACGAAACCATTCGGGGCCAGACCGGGATCGTCCGGACGCTGCGCGCGGTGCTGTCGAGCCTGTCGGAGAACGAGCGTCGGAAACCCGGCATCCTGGATGCGCTGGTGCGGGCGGATTTTCTGCTGGGGCAGTGCGATGCGGGGGCCGAACGGCTGGCGGAACTGGCCGCCTTCGCTCCGGGATATGATGCCACGCGGGCCGAGGCGGCGCAGTTGCGCGGGCTGGTGGCGGCGGGCCGGGTGGACGAGGCGCTGGTCCTGGCGCGCGGAAAGGACGGGGTGAACAGCCCCGACCTGGCAAAGGCAATGGTCGAGACGTTCCAGGCGGCAAGTGCGCATGCAGAGCTTTGTGCCCATGTCGAGGCCGCCGGCGGCATCACAAGCGTGACCGATGCCCCACTGGCCGCCTCCTACCTCTCGGCGCTGGAGGCCTTGGGGCGGCTTGACGACTGTCTGGCGCGGGGGACGGCCTTTCTGGAGCGGGTCCCGGCCAGCCCGTCCGTGGTGCAGCTGATCCGCTATGTCGCGATCCGGCTGGATCGGCTGGCCGAGGTGACGCCCTGGCTTTCCCGCTGCGCCTCGGCGCTGGAGGGGCGGCCCGAGGCGGTGGAGCTGCGGGCTCTGAAGGCGCTGGACGCGGATGACTATGCGGCTGCCTGGGCGCAACAGGCGAAGCTTGGCGATCAGGCGGGCGAGGCTGCCTGCCGCCTGCGCCTGGGGATTGCGACCACGGATCCCTCCTGCCCGCGCCGGGTGGCGCTGCGGGCCTATCGGGACTATCGCGCCCTGGGGGTGGGCCACGCCGGGCCGGAGATGCAGTTCGGCAGCTATCTTCTGAACGCGGCCCGGCGCCGGTCGGACCTGACTGATGCGCTGGCTGTGGTCCGCACCGGCCTGCCCCATGCCAAGGGCAACCCCTATTTCCACCGGCTGTTCCTGTCGCTGCTGGTCGCCTGTGGCCGGGCCGAGGAGGCGAAGGCGCATCTGGCGGTCCTGCCGGAAGGCCTGCGCACCTCGCGCCTGGTGCGGGAGGTCGAGCTGGGCTTTCGTCAGGCGGAGGGCGACCATTCCGGGGTCCGGCAGGCCTGGGCCGACCATGCGCGGCAGGGCGGGTATCGGGTGTTCTCGGCCGAGACGACCGCGGCAGTGCCAGTGCAGCCGGGGCGCGAACCCAAGGGGCGCGTCGTCGTCTTTGCGTTGGTCTTCAATGGCATCGACTATGTGCAGCCCTTCCTGGACCATTACCGCAAGCTGGGGGTCGAGGGGTTCGTCATGGTCGACAACGGCTCGACCGACGGGACCCGCGAGGCTTTGGCGGCGGCGCCCGATGTGGTCCTTTACGACCAGCCCGGCAGTTTCCGCGCCTCGGCGCATGGGGTGGCCTGGATCAACCCGCTGATCCAGCAGCACGCGCTGGGCCGCTGGGCGCTGTTTGTCGACATCGACGAGCATCTGGTGTTCCCGGGGAGCGGCCAAGGCCGCAAGCTGGCCGATCTGGTCGCCTATGCCGAAGCGCGGGGTGCGGGCTGTTTCCCGTCCTACATGCTGGACCTTTTCGCCAGCCCCGGTTCGGCGACCGAAGGCTTTGCCGGGCATCGCTATTTCGACCGGGAGTATGTGAGCTTCCCCTCGGTCCTGCCGCCCTACCGGGTGGTGCAGGGCGGCGTGCGGGGGCGGCTGACGGGGCGGCAGTTCCTGATCACCAAGTCGCCGCTGGTGCGGGTCGACGCAGATGTGGTCTTCCTGGAAAACAACCATCTGCACACGCACCTGCCGCCTTGCGACGTGACAACGGCACTGCTTCATTACAAGTTCGTGGGCGATGCCAAGGCCCGCTTTGTCGAGGCTGTCGAGCGGGGCGAGCATTTCCTCGGCGGGCGGTTCTACCGCGACATGCTGGCCCGGCTGCAGGGCAACGGCATCCGGCGCGGGTTGTGGACAAGGACCTATCGGGGTGACCGGCAACTGACCCGGATGGGCCTTCTGACGACAGCGCCGGACTGGGACGCGTGGAAGGGTACGGGACGAGAATGACTGAGTTCAGGGAGATAGTCGTTCTGGGATCGCCACGATCCGGGTCGAACCTCTTGTGTTCGATCCTGCGGGACCTGCCGGACAACATCGGGTTCTTCGAGATCCTGGCCAAGGACAGGATCGAGGGGTTGCAGTGGCATCCCGCGGTCGAGGCGCGGGTGGCCGCCAGTCTTACGGTTCCGGGCGCGACGGCCGACAGCGCCGAGCTGATCGCCGCCCGGGACAGTGACCCGGTGGCGTTCTTCGATGCCCTGTCGAAGGGCGCGCGAGAGGCAGGCGCGCGATCGATCACCTGCAAGATCTTCGACCACCAGATTTCCATTCCCCACCTGGACGCGATCCTGCGCCGCCCGAACCTGAGGGTGATCTTCCTGTCCCGTCGCAGGATCGACCGCTTCATCTCGGCGGAAAAGGCCCGGATCAGTGGCAAATACCTGCAGGCCAACACGACCGAGACCCGCCCCTTGATCAGCACGCTCGGTTTCCTGAAGGAGATGTTCCAGGACGACCACCAACTGGAGGCAATGTATCGCAGCGTCCGGACTGCGGGCGTTCCCTACAGCTACCTGAACTATGAACGCGATCTGGACATCGACCAGGACCAGCGCAAGGCGCGCATTTCCGATGCCCTTGTCGCCGTGGGCCTGCCACAGGGTGTTTCGCATGCAAGGCCGGAGAACTGGCTTGTCAAACAGGATGAAAGCCCGGATTGGCGCCTGAAGATCGCCAACGGCTTTGAGACCGCGGCGGCCCTGGCCGGGTGCGGCCTGCTGGACTATGCGCAAGAGGCGCCGCTGGAGTGCTTCCTGTCATCGCCAGCGCCCGCAAGACCGGCCGCCAGCCCCAAGCAGGCCGAGATTGAAAACCCGCTTGAAATGCATGTGACCTCGGCGGTTCTGTCGGTTGATCCGGTGATGACGATCACGTCGATCCAGTACAACACCTCACCGCTTGCCGCTGTCATGGCGACCGCGACCGGGATCTTCGGTGACAGGAAAGGTCTGCATTTCCTGCGCCCGTCCTGGACGATGGAACGGGGGTCGCTGAGCGAGCTGGCGCAGGCGGTTACCGCGGCGGAAAGCGCCAACCCGGGGCAGGTTTTTGTTGCCCTGCATGCGTCAGACAAGGAGGAGGAGAAGTATCGCGCACACGGCATCCGCTCGATCCTTGGGAATTCGAACATCTTTGCCGACGAACGGATCTGGGCCGAAGATGCCCCGCCGCCTCCGGGCCTTGAACCGGCTGACGCGATCTACATCGCGCGACTGGCCAGCTGGAAGAACCACCGGCTGGCAGCCCGGCTGGACCGCCCGCTGTTCGTCTATGGTCGGCGCGATCTGCTTGAGAACCCCGGACTGCTGGACGACTATCGCGCGCAGCTTCCTACGGCGCAGTTCGTGAACCATCTGCTGGGCGACGGCAGCCATCTGCAACTGACCCACGAAGACATCGCAAAGGTCATGTCCTGCGCCCGCGTGGGGCTGGCCTTGTCCCAGGTCGAGGGCGTCATGCGCGCCTCGATGGAATGCCTGCTGTCGGGCCTGCCGCTGGTCACCGTTCCGTCCATCGGCGGCCGAGACGCCTTTCTGTCCGCGTCCAATTCCGTGATTGTCGACGCTACGCCCGAAGCCGTTGCGGCGGGGGTGGCGGAAATGGTGGCGCGGCGGCTGACCCGCAACGAAGTGCGCCGTGCCACGATGGATCTGGTGAAGACCGCGCGCCGCAGTTTTCTGGAGGAGGCGAACCGGGTCGCGCAGGGCCACCTGGGACCGCAAGCGCCACCCGTCACGATGGGACCGCTTGTGGGACATATCAACCGATACCGTCCTCTGAGGGATGTTCTGGGGGGCTTGCGATGATTGCCTTTGAAAGCCCGGAAGGGCACCAGTTGCGGGCCCTTCGCCCGTCCCTTTCGGCGACGATGGCGCTGTGGCTGGCCGCCCTCACGGACGGCGATGACGAATGGTCTGCCTGGGCGCGGGACCGGCTTGCCGATGTGAGCGACACGCCGGATGTCCTGGCCCTGCGCTTCATCCAGGCGGCAAGCGATCAGGACCTTATGCGCGCCCGCCAGATGTGGGCCATTCTGGCGTCCTTGCCGACGGAGACCACAGCTGGCAGCATCCTCAAGGCCGCGCGCGACCTGCGTGCTTCCCTGCCGATCTGACTGTCCAGAAGATGGTGGGCGATCCTGGAATCGAACCAGGCATGAGTCGCCTCGGCGGAGTTACAGTCCGCTGCCACACCTTGTAGCATATCGCCCACTGCGGCGTCGTGTACTCAAGGGGGCCGGGGGCGTCAAGGGTGGATCAGAGCCGACGGGGCCAAGTTTTCGGCTTGCATCACGCGGCGTCTGCGGGCCAAGGTCCGGGCCTGATTTCAGGGGGTTTTGCAATGGCAGCGGGCGGAAAGAAACCGGCCTGGGTGGTCGAAAAGGAACGCGGTGAGCGGCGCGAGGCGCGGGAGACCGTCTGGCTTTTCGGGCTGCATGCGGTGCGGGACGCGCTGGTGAACCCCCGGCGCGAAAAGCTGCGGCTGGTGGTGACGAAGAACGCGCTCGACAAGCTGGAGGCGGCAGTTGCGGCCTCGGGCATGGTGCCGGAGGTGGTGGAGCCGCGCAATTTCCGTGTGCCGATCGACGAAGGTTCGGTGCATCAGGGGGCAGCGGTCGAGGTCCGCGCGCTGAACTGGGGCAAGTTCACCGATGTCTGCGCGGCAGGCGAGGGGCTGCCGCTGGTTGTCCTGCTGGACCGGGTGACCGATCCGCACAACGTGGGGGCCATCCTGCGGTCGGCCGAGGTGTTCGGGGCGCGCGCGGTGATCGCGCCGAAGCATCACTCGGCGCCGGAAACCGGGGCCCTGGCGAAGACGGCCAGCGGCGCGCTGGAGCGGCAGCCCTATCTGAAGGTGACGAACCTGGCCGAAGCGATGGAAGAGCTGAAGGACATGGGCTTTACCCTGATCGGGCTGGATGGTGAAGCGCCAGTGACCCTGGCGGATGCGGTGGCGGGCGTGGGTGGTCGGCCCATTGGGCTGGTGCTTGGGGCCGAGGGGCCGGGCCTGCGCGAAAAGACCCGCGAGACCTGCGATGTCCTCGCACGAATTCCCTTTGCCGGGGCATTCGGAAGCCTGAACGTGTCGAACGCAGCGGCGGTGTCACTGTATGCCGCGACACGCCGGTGAAGGCCGCTTCGTTCACTTATTTGCGACAGGCCTTTAACCACGCATTCAGCTTTCTAAATGACAGTGAAGAGGCACGGGACCGGAACCCCGTACTCTCTTCACTGTCCCTCGTTCCGCGACTTGGCGCCTGAGGTTCTCCTTGGGCGCCTTTTTCTATCGGGAGTGACCATGACCAGCGACGCCGACATTCGCGACATCCTGACTTCGGTGAAAACCATTGCCCTGGTCGGCTGGTCGCCAAAGCCCGACCGGCCCAGCCACCGGGTGGCCGACTACTTGAAGCGCAAGGGCTATCGGGTGATCCCGGTGAATCCGGGGCAGGCGGGGCAGGAGGCCCTGGGCGAGACGGTCGTCGCGACGCTGGCCGAGGCCGGGCCGGTCGACATGGTCGACATTTTCCGCCGCAGCGAGGAGGCGGGGGCAGTGGCGGATGAGGCGGTGCGGTTGGGCGCGAAGGTCGTCTGGATGCAGCTGGGCGTGGTGGACGAGGCTGCGGCGAGCCGGGCGCGGGGGGCAGGGCTGCAGGTGGTGATGAACCGCTGCCCTGCGATCGAGATCCCGCGGCTGGGGCTTTAGGCCGCCGTCCGGCGCAGGTAGGGCCGGAAGAAGAGATAGAGTCCCGACACCATCATCAGCGCCAAGGGCGCGAGCGGCAGGAAGTAGACCGCCTGCGGCACGGTGATCCCGAGACCAAGCGACAGCCAGAGCGCGACGGACAACAGGGTGAAGAGAAGACCAAGCCAGCGGTGGCTCGTCCGGGCAAGGCTGTGCAGGGTCATGTCGGGTCCTTTTCGTTTTCGATGCGGTGCAAAAGACCGTCGAGTTGCGCCAGGAAGCGCCGCCAGCCGGTGCCAGCCCCGCCGAGGGCCTGGGTCTGGTCCGGGCGGAAGCCGGACTGCTCCATCCTGAGGCGCGTGCCGGTGGCTGTCGGGGCAAGGGTCCAGGTAACCGTGGTGCGGATGCCGTTCGTCGCCTCGTCGCCCGAGGAACTCCACCGGTAAGCGAGGCGGGTCATCGGCGTGACTTCGGTCACCTCGCAGTCGGTGATGCCGTTCCAGTGCGGCATAGGCGGATGTCGGAAGGTGAAGCGGTGGCCGACCTCGGCCCGGAAGTCGTTCGCCATCAGCCAGTCGGCCAGCAGCGGGCCATCGGTCAGCGCGCGCCAGACCTTTGCGACCGGATGCGGCAGGTCTTTTTCAATCAGGATCGTGTCGGTCATTGGTCCATCCGATTCAACGTGTCCTCCAGCGCGGCGAGCCGGTCATCCCAGAAGGCGCGGTAGAAGGTCATCCAGTCGAACAGCGGTGCCAGGGCCTTTGGTTCCGCCCGGTAGCGCACCTCGCGCCCCTCGGCCCGACCAGCGATCAGACCGGCATTGCGCAGGATGGCGAGGTGCTTCGAGACAGCGGGCTGCGAGACCCCTGCCGTTTGAGTGAGCCGGACGACATTCGCCTCGCCATCGCGCATGAGCTGCTCAAGGAGCCCGCGGCGGGTGGGGTCGGCAAGGGCGTGGAAGAGCGTGTCTCGCGGGGTCAAATCGATCACCGTTTGGTTATGGATAATCCATAGCCGTTTGGTGATTGGTTTGTCAACGGTGATCCGGGGTCCTTCGAAGGACCTTGCAGAACTGTTCGGAAAGATTTGCGCCTTGTGGCTAGCGCTGTGCCTTTTCGGCGATGCCCGAGGTGCCTTCGCGGCGGTCCAGTTCGGCCAGCACTTCGTCCAAAGTCACGTCCCGCGCGGCGAGCATGACGAGGAGGTGGTAAAGGACATCTGCCGCCTCGGCGGTCAGCCGGGCGCGGTCACCCTTCACGGCCTCAATGATCGCCTCGACGGCTTCTTCCCCGAACTTCTCGGCGCATTTCTCCGGGCCCTTGGACAGGAGCTTGGCGGTCCAGGAGGTCTCGGGGTCCGCCCCCTTGCGGGAGGCGATGCTGGCGGCGAGTTTTTCCAGGCTCATGCCCACCTCACGTCAGTCGAACGGGGATGCCGGCGGCGGCCATGTGGGCCTTGGCCTGGCCGATGGTGAAGGTGCCGAAGTGGAAGATCGAGGCGGCGAGGACGGCGGAGGCGTGGCCCTCGGTGATGCCTTCGACGAGGTGGTCGAGCGTGCCCACGCCTCCGCTGGCGATGACGGGGATGTCCACGGCATCGGCGATGGCGCGGGTCAGGGGGATGTTGTAGCCGCCCTTGGTCCCGTCGCGGTCCATCGAGGTCAGGAGGATCTCGCCGGCCCCTTTCGCGGCGACGGTGCGGGCGAAGTCGACGGCGTCGATGCCGGTCGCGCGGCGGCCGCCGTGGGTGAAGATCTCCCACTTGCCGGGGGCGGTGGTCTTGGCGTCGATGGCCACCACGATGCACTGCGATCCGAAGCGATCGGCGGCCTCGGCGACCACATCCGGGTGGGCCACGGCGGCGGAGTTGAAGCTGACCTTGTCGGCCCCGGCGAGGAGGAGTTTTCTCACATCCTCGGGGGTCCGCACGCCACCGCCGACGGTGAGGGGCATGAAGCACTGTTCGGCGGTGCGGGTCACGAGGTCGTACATCGTAGCTCGGTTGTCCTCGGTCGCCATGATGTCGAGGAAGCAGAGCTCGTCCGCACCCGCGGCATCGTAGGCCTTCGCGGCCTCCACGGGATCGCCCGCGTCGATCAGGTCGACGAAATTGACGCCCTTCACCACGCGGCCGTCGGCCACGTCGAGGCAGGGGATGATGCGGGTCTTTAGCATGGAAGGAGAGATGCCGCGCGGGGGGCGGAAAAGCAAGCGGGTTTGCGGGGTGGGATGTCCACGGTGGGCATTTCCGGATTCCGTTTTGGAACCATGGGTTTGGGCGTGGGCGTTAGGGAATTGGAAACCCGATGGTTAACGCCCGGTCGCCATCCGCGCCACGGCCCCGCGCGAGATCAGGATGTGGAAGGGCGTCACAAGCCGCAGATAGGCGCGGCCCCAGAGGTTGTGGGGGTGGACCCAAGTGGACATGAACATCAGCCCGTCCTGCCGGAAGAGACCGATGCGGAAGTTCAGGTGGCGGTCGTCGGTGCCGAGGATCAGCTCGGTTTCGCTTTCCAGGCAGGTGGGGAAGATCGGGGCGTCCGGGTCTCCGGTCTTGAGGCCGAAGGGGCGGACGAGCGTGTTGCGAAGGGTGAGAAGTGCTGCGGCCCAGCCGGGGAGCGCGAGGCCACGGGTTGCGGCCTCACGCGGGGAGAGGGTGGAGGGGACCGAGTAGCAGTCAAGGAAGTCGCCCGGGTTGTGATGCGACCAGAGCGAGGACTGAGGGGGGAGGATGTCGGCGCGGACTTGGGTCATGTGAAAAAAATCCCTCAGTTGCGACCGCTTGAACAGGAGGCAGGGTGACGCAGGTTAAGAGATGGCTTGCTTTCTGCTGCCCTGAGTGTTCTTCGCCTGACGCAGGGTTCCGCCAAAAGTGACGATGGTCGGTTATGCGGACATCTTCCGTTAGCTGCAGCTTCCAACTTCCTGTTTCAAGTTGCGGGAGGACCGACAAAGAGGGCCAAAAGCGGTCTCCGACTGCGTTGCTCCAAAAAAGCCGGAGATGTAGCGGCCTTCGGAACGTGATACTGTATCACATCATGACCGACCTATTTGACTACATAATCGTGGGTGCGGGTTCGGCTGGCTCCATTGTCGCCAGCCGACTGACTGAGAACGCGGCCACCAGGGTTCTGCTCCTTGAAGCCGGCCCACCAGACCGCAATCTCTCGATTACTGTTCCGCTTGGCTACGCCAGGAATTTTCGCAATCCAAAGTTAAATTGGATGTACGAGTCGGAGCCCGTAGCCGGGTTTAACGGACGGCGGACATACTATCCACGCGGGAAAGTGATCGGAGGTTCAGGCTCGATCAATGGCATGATCTACTTCCGCGGAGCGGCCAATGATTTCGAGGATTGGAAAGCTGCGGGCTGTACCAACTGGGGGTGGGACGACGTCCGGCAGGGTTTTGAGGCGATTGAGTCCAGGCTCCGGATTGGAAGCACGCGGGACAACGCCCATTCGCTGTCTGAGATTTATTTTGACGCTGCCCGACAGCTGGGTTTGTCACTCAATCTCGATACCAATGGCCCTGACCTGCACGGCGTCGGATACAACCCGGTGAATATTCATCGCGGGCGTCGCATGTCTTCTGCCGCTGTCTTTCTGGCGCCAGCCGCAAGAAGACCAAATCTAAAAATCGAAACCGGGGCACTGGTAGCGGGTATTCAGTTTGAGGATCGAAAAGCGGTCGGCGTTGCGTATATACGCGATGGAGTAAAGAGAGTGGCCCGGGCCGCGCGCGAGGTGATATTATCAGCTGGAGCAATCAACACGCCGCAACTTCTGCAACTCTCTGGCGTCGGGCCTCCGGGTTTATTGTCACGCCACGGAATCGCAGTTCTGGTCGCCAATGAAGCGGTGGGCCGCAACCTCCAAGATCATGCGTGCTATGATCATGTCTATAGGACGCGAGTGCCGACACTTAACCAAGAGCTTGGGCCCTTGCATCGCAGGATGTGGGTTGCTTTGCGCTATCTTTGGGATCGGAAGGGCCCGTTGGCCTGCGGGGGGACCCATGCAGGCGGATTTGTATTTTCCCGTAAGGGACTGGATCGCTGCAATATCCAGCTCTATTTCACCCCCTCTTCCTATGAACTCACATCGGTCAAACCTGATCCGTTTCCCGGCATTATGATGGGCTTTTCAAATTGCCGCCCGACAAGTCTGGGGTCGGTCGAGATCAAGTCAGCTTCACCTAGCGATCCTCCCTCCATACAACCCAATTTGCTCGCTACTGAACACGACCTTGCAGAGATGTTGGAAGGGGCGCGATTGATACGGGCGCTTTCAATGACACCGCAGCTGGCCAGTGTTATTGCGGCGGAGATAAAGCCGGGGCTTTCGACTCAACTAGATGCCGACATGGAGGCCGACATAAGAGCACGCAGTTACTCCGTTTTTCATCCCTGTTGTACGGCTCGCATGGGCGCAGACGGGGTTGTAGATGAAAAATTGTGTGTGCGCGGCGTTGACGGACTCCGTGTCATCGATGCCTCGGTGTTCCCCAATATCATTTCCGGAAACATCAATGGCCCCACCATGATGGTAGCCTGGAAGGGGGCTGCTCTTGTGATGAATGGCTGAGGCGCGCCGTTGACGTGGGCCAAGCGATCATTTGATCCCCGCGATATTCAGCAATGGCCGCACAGGGCCGATCACCAAGCAACGTTTGAGAATGCCTCAACCTTGCTTCGCCTGCGCTAAAGGTCCACTCCGAGCCCGAAGCTGTCGTCAGGTAGCCTTTCTTAGGCGCAGAACGCCTAAGCCTTTAGAGCCGCCAGCGCCGCCGCCAGATCAATCGCTCCGTCATAGAGCGCGCGGCCCGAGATGGCCCCCGCGATCACTCCGGTGTCGCGGAGGGCGATGAGGTCCTCCATCCGGGAGACGCCTCCCGAAGCGATCACGGGGATCGTCACGGCGCGGGCGAGCGCCTCGGTCGCTTCGATGTTCGGGCCCTGCATCGCGCCGTCGCGGTCGATGTCGGTGTAGATGATGGCCGCGACTCCGGCATCCTCGAAGCTGCGGGCGAGGTCGGTGGCCATGACGTCGGTTTCCGTCGCCCAGCCCTTGGTGGCGACGCGGCCCTTGCGGGCGTCGATGCCGACGGCGACCTTTCCGGGGAAGGCTTTCGCGGCCTCACGCACCAGGGCGGGGTTCTCCACGGCGACAGTGCCGAGGATGACGCGGGCGAGGCCCTTGTCCAGCCACATCGAAATCGTCGCCATGTCGCGGATGCCGCCGCCGAGTTGGGCGGGGACTTTCACCGCCTTGAGGATCGCCTCTACCGCCGCTCCGTTCACCGGCTCGCCCGCGAAGGCGCCGTTCAGGTCGACGAGGTGGAGCCATTCGCAGCCTGCGGCCTGGAACTTCAGCGCCTGGGCGGCGGGGTCGTCGCCGAAGACGGTGGCGGCCTCCATTTCTCCACGCAGGAGCCGGACACATTGGCCGTCTTTCAGGTCGATGGCGGGGTAAAGGATCATCGCGGGCTCCGTCGCTGGACGGGGGGTCTTTGGCATGGGGCGCGCGGAATGAAAAGCGGGCAAAAGCGACCCCACGTCACGCTTGATCGGTTTTGCGAACGGGGCATTGTCGCGCGCAGAGGGAGATTGCGGAGGAGGACGCAAGATGAAGGTTTTCGCAATGGCGGCGGCGCTGGCGCTGCTGGCGGGTGCGGCCTGGGCCGATCCAGTGGAAGGGATCTGGCAGACCAAGAAGGACGACAACGGCAACTTCGGCCATGTCCAGATCAAGCCTTGCGGCCCTGCGTTCTGCGGGACGCTGATCAAGGCTTTCGGGTCGGACGGAAAAGAGATCGACAGCCCCAATGTGGGCCGCAAGATCGTGTCGGACATGGTGGCCTATGCCGACGGCCTGTATGACGACGGCACGATCTATTCGCCGGACCGGGACAAGACCTACAACGGCGACATGACGCTGGCGGGCGACAGCCTGAAGGTGCGGGGCTGCGTGCTGGGCATTTGCCGTGACGGCGGGACCTGGAAGCGGGTGAAGTAACCGCAGGCTTCGGGTCGCCTTTGCCCGTGGCTTCGGGCATGAAGGCGGCATGAAAGCGATTGAGTGGATATTGTTGTGGACCCTCTCCCTTCTGTGGGGAGGGTCTTTTCTGTTCAACGAGTTGGCGCTGGCGGGCCTGCCGGTGCTGACCATCGTCTGGGGCCGGGTGGCGCTGGCGGCGGTGGTGCTGGCGATGGCGGTGCGGATGTCGGGGCAGGGAGTGCCGCCGCGGCGGGTCTGGCCTGCGCTGGCGGTGATGGGGGTGTTGAACAACCTGGTGCCGTTCACGCTGTTCGTGCTGGCGCAGGGGCAGATCACCGGGGCGCTGGCGTCGGTGCTGAACGCGACGACGCCCTTGTTCACCATGCTGGTCGCACATTTCGCAACGGCGGACGAGCGGCTGTCGCCAGTGAAGGCGGCGGGGGTGGGGCTGGGGTTCGCCGGGGTCGTCGCGATGATGGCGGGGGAGGATCTGGGGGGCGAGTTGCCGGCGATGCTGGCCTGTCTGGGGGCCGCGCTGTCCTACGGGTTTGCCGGGGTCTGGGGGCGGCGGTTCAGGGCGGCGGGGGTGACGCCCTTGCAGACGGCGGCGGGGATGCTGGCGGCAAGCAGCGTGATGCTGACGCCGGTCTGGCTGGCGGTGGACCGGCCCTGGGCGATGGCCGTTCCGGAGCCGGGGCCGGTGCTGGCGGTCGTGGCGCTGGCCGTGCTGTCCTCGGCTTTGGCCTATCTGATCTTCTTCCAGATACTGGCGCGGGCGGGGGCGGTGGCGATTTCGTTGGTGACGTTCCTGATCCCGTTCAGTGCGGCGGGTCTGGGATGGCTGGTGCTGGGCGAAAGGCTGGAGGCGCGGCATCTGGCGGGGTTGGCGCTGATCCTGGGTGGGCTTGCGTTGATCGAGCGGGCCCGGCGTTGACCTTGGGCGCGAGGACGCGCAGGCTGGGCAGATGAAGCCCAAGGCCATCCTCGAATCTGCGGTCTATGCGTCCGATCTTGCGGCGGCGGAGGTGTTCTATGGCGAGGTCCTGGGACTGCCCGTGATCGCGCGGGTTGCCGGGCGGCATGTGTTCTTCGGGGTGGGCGCAGGGGTGCTGCTGGTCTTCGATCCGGCGGCAACCGAGGTGCCGTCCGCAAACCCGGACCTACCGGTGCCCACGCATGGGGCGCGGGGGCCGGGGCATGTCTGTTTTGCCGCCTCGCGGGAAGAGATCGCGGGCTGGCGGGAGCGGTTGACCGCCGCCGGGGTCGGGATCGAAGCGGAGTTCGACTGGCCGAACGGCGCGCGGTCGCTGTATGTGCGGGACCCCGGCGGGAACTCGGTGGAGTTTGCCGAACCCCGGTTGTGGGACGCCTAGCCGAAGATCGACCAGCCGGTCCGGCGGGCGAGGAGTTCGAGGGCCTCCGTACCGAGTTGCGAGTTGCCTTGCGTGTTCAGGCCCGGGGACCAGACGGCGATCGAGGCGCGGCCGGGGGCGATGGCGAGGATGCCGCCTCCCACCCCCGACTTGCCGGGAAGGCCCACGCGGAAGGCGAACTCGCCCGAACCGTCGTAATGGCCGCAGGTCAGCATGAGCGCGTTGATGCGGCGGACCCGTTCGGGGGCGATCAGGCGCTGGAACCCGGCGAGGAAGCGGCCGGAGCGGGCGAGTTGTTCGACGGTCATCGCGATGGCGCATTGGTGGAAATAGGCGCCGAGGACGAGGTCGGGGGCGTTGGTCAGGTTGCCTTGCGATTTCAGGAAATGCGCGAGGGCAAAGTTGCGGTGACCGGTTTCAGTTTCCGACTTCGCCACGGCGCGGTCGATGTGGATGTCCTCGTCCCCGGCGGCGGTGCGGAGGAAGGTGAGGAGTTCCGCGAGGTATTCCTTGGGCGGGCGGTGACCCAAGGCCGCGTCGGTGGTGACGATGGCGCCCGCATTGATGAAGGGGTTGCGGGGGATGCCCTGTTCGCTTTCCAGCTGCAGGATCGAGTTGAACGCGAGGCCCGAGGGTTCCCGCCGGACCCGGGTCCAGAGCTGGTCGCCAAGGCGGCCAAGCGCGATGGCGAGGCCGAAGACCTTGGAGACGGACTGGATCGAGAAGGGCGTGGCGCTGTCGCCCGCAGAGAGTTGCGTGCCGTCGGCAAGGCAGACGGAGATGCCGAACTGGTTCGGGTCTACTTCGGCCAACTGCGGGATATAGTCGGCGGGTTGGCCCCGGTCGGTGCGGCCGGCCATCTCCGCCGCGATCTCGGCTAGGGTCTGCGACAGGCTCACGGGGCCCAGCGGAGGAAGTTGCCGATCAGGCGGAGACCGGCGGCTTGGGACTTCTCGGGATGGAACTGGGTACCGAGGATGTTGTCGCGCCCGACGATGGCGGTGATGGGGCCGCCATAGTCGCAGAAGGCGAGGCGGTGCGCAGGGTCGGTGACGCGGAAGTGGTAGGAGTGGACGAAATAGGCGTGGTCGCCGGTAGCGATGCCCGTCAGCACCGGGTGGGGGCGTTCCACGACAAGGTCGTTCCAGCCCATGTGCGGGACCTTCAGGGCGCGGTCCGTGGGTTCGATCTTCACGACATCGCCGGGGATCCAGCCGAAGCCCGATGTCTCGCGGTATTCGTGGCCACGGCTGGCCAGCATCTGCATGCCGACACAGATCCCAAGGAAGGGGCGGGCCTTCTGGATGACGGCCTCTTCGATGGCCTCGAACAGCCCGCCATAGGAACCAAGGGCTGCGCGGCAGGCCGGGAAGGCGCCGTCGCCCGGGAGGACGATGCGGTCGGCACGGGCCACGTCCTCGGGGCGCGAGGTGACGAGGATATCGCCGCCGCCAACCTCCAACGCCATGCGCTGGAAGGCTTTCTCGGCAGAGTGCAGGTTGCCGGAATCGTAGTCGACGAGGGCGGTCAGGGGCATCGGGTTCGGGTCTCTCGGGGCCCAAAATTTTTCGGCGAAAAATCTTGGGCGCGCGGGGTTAGAGCGCGCCTTTGGTGGTGGGAAGCGCGTCGCCAAGACGAGGGTCGGGTTCCACCGCCTCGCGCAGGGCGCGGGCGACGGATTTGAACGTGGCTTCGGCGATGTGGTGGCTGTTCAGCCCGTGCAACTGATCGACGTGCAGCGTGATGCCGCCGTGGGTGGACAGGGCCTGGAAGAACTCGCGCACAAGCTCGGTGTCGAAGGTGCCGATCTTCCCCGTGGGGAAAGCTACGGTCCAGATCAGGTAGGGCCGCGCCGACAGGTCCAGCGCGGTGACGATCTGGGCGTCGTCCATCGCAAGGCGGAAGTGGCCATAGCGGCGGATGCCGCGCTTGTCGCCCAGGGCCTTGGTCAAGGCCTGGCCAAGGGCGATGCCCACGTCTTCGACCGTGTGGTGGTCGTCGATGTGCAGGTCGCCCTTCGCACGGATGGTGAGGTCGATCAGGCTGTGCCGGGACAGCTGGTCCAGCATGTGGTCGAAAAAGCCGACGCCGGTCTGGCAGTCGGAGCGGCCGGTGCCGTCGAGGTTCAGGGAAACCGAAATCTCGGTCTCGGCGGTCTTGCGGGTGACGGTGGCTTCGCGCATCGGCGGCTCTCCTGACAACGCGGGCCTTATAGGGCGCGGGGGGCGCAAGGGGAAGGCGGTTCCGGGGTGAGGCCGTCCTTGGGCCTTCGGGCTGCGCAGAGGTGCCACAGCGGGGACGTCCGCACGCACCGACTATATATAGTGTAGCTTCGGCGGGTGCGGCCCAACCAGCGGGCGATGCGTCCCGCACCCGGTCGCCTTGTGGTCGCAAAGGCGAAAGGGCGCCGGTTCGGCAGTTGCCTTCCTGTCGCGAATGCGGTCCCTTTGGCCCGATTCTTGGCTTAATATGGCCCAGACTGGCAGCAAGACATTCACCGCGGCTTCGACTCGGGGCCGGACCAAAGTTTGGAGTTCAATCAGGTCATGCCTGAGATTTTTCCGGTTCTACTGTGCGGCGGGTCGGGGACCCGCCTGTGGCCCGTCTCGCGCAAGAGCTTTCCCAAGCAGTTCGTGCCGCTGGCCGGGCAAGGAACCCTGTTTCAGGCGGCGGCCGGACGGATGCAGGGGGCGGAAGGGGTTGTCGCGCCGCTGGTGCTGACCAATTCAGACTTCCGCTTCATCGTGGCCGAGCAGCTGGCGGCAGAGGGCATCCGCCCGGCGGCGATCCTGATCGAGCCTGCGGCGCGGAACACTGGTCCCGCGATCCTGGCGGCGGCGCTGCATCTGGTGGCGGATCATCCTGAGGCGCTGATGCTGGTGATGCCTACGGATCACAGCATTCCGGACGTCGATGCGTTTCGTGCGACAGTGGCGGCCGGGGTGCCGCGCGCCCTGGCGGGGCAGATCGTGACCTTCGGGATTCGCCCCGACCGGCCCGAGACGGGCTATGGCTGGATCGAGCTTGCTGCGGCCCCGGTCGATGGCCAGGCGCAGAAGGTGGCGCGGTTTGTCGAGAAGCCCGCGCTGGACAAGGCCGAGGCGATGCTGGCCGAGGGGCGCTATCTGTGGAATGCGGGCATTTTCCTCATGTCGGCCAAGGCGCTGATTTCTGCGTTCGAGGCGCATGCAGGCGATCTGGTGGCTCCGGTGGCGCAGGCGGTCCGCGACGCGCGGCAGGACCTGGAGTTCCTGCGCCTGGCCGAGGCACCGTGGGCGGGGGTGCGTGACATTTCCATCGACTATGCGGTGATGGAGAAGGCAGCGACCATCGAGGTGGTGCCCTTGGGCACGGCCTGGTCGGACCTGGGCGACTGGAACGCGGTCTGGCGCGAGAATGGCGGGGCGGCGGGGGGCGCGGTCACGCATGGCCCAGTGACGGCGATCGACTGCGAGGGGACCCTGCTGCGGTCGGAGGTCGAGGGCCAGCATGTGGTGGGGATCGGGTTGAAGGATCTGGTCGTCGTGGCAATGCCGGATGCGGTGCTGGTGGCCGACCGGTCGCGGTCGCAGGACGTGAAGACGGCGGTGGCGCAGCTGAAGGCGCGCTCGGTGCGGCAGGCAGAGGTCTTCCCGCGCGATCACCGGCCCTGGGGCTGGTTCGAGACGCTGGCGCTGGCCGACCGGTTCCAGGTCAAGCGGATCGTGGTCAAGCCCGGGGCGGCACTGTCCCTGCAAAGCCATGTCCACCGGGCGGAACACTGGATCGTGGTCAGTGGAACGGCTCAGGTCACCGTGGGCGACGAGGTGAAGCTGTTGAGCGAGAACCAGTCGATCTATGTGCCGCTGGGGGCGATTCACCGGCTGGCCAACCCGGGCAAGGTGCCAGTGGTGCTGATCGAGGTGCAGACCGGGGCCTATCTGGGCGAGGATGACATCATCCGCTACGAGGACATCTATGCCCGGGGCGACGAGAAGGGTCCAGCGCGGTGAGCGAAGCAACTGATATCCTGGACCGGCTGGCCATCGTGATGGCGCATCCCGATGACGAGGTGCTGTGGGCCTGTTCGGCGCTGAAGGCGGCCGAGAAGATCATCCTGGTCTATGGCGACAGACCGAATGAGCCGGCGTTCAACGAAGGGCGCCGCGCGTCGATGGCGGAGTTTCCGCTGCCGACGCTCGACTGGCTGGCGCTGCCGGAAGTGGGCGTGTTCGACAGTGCCTCGTGGCCCGAGGTGCGGGAAACCGATTACGGGCTTTATCCGCATCGCGCGCTGCGGATCCTGGACCACTTCAACCCGGAAGCGTATCGCGCCACGTTCGGCAAGCTGACCGACGCTTTGCGCCCACGGTTTGCAGGCATCCGGAACGTGATCGCGCATGGGCCCTGGGGTGAATATGGCCATGAGGACCATGTGCAGGTGTTCCGCGTGGTGGAAAGGCTTGCGGCGGAGATGGGGTTCCGGCTGTGGGTGCCGGCTTACGTTGCGCAGAAGTCCGAAGCGCTGATGTTGCGGAACCTGCGGTTCTTTGGCAGGCCGACGCCGCCGATGCCGATCGATGCCGCCCTGGCGGCCGAGATCACCGATCTCTACAAGCGGACGAACACCTGGACCTTCTCTGACACCTATGTCTGGCCAAAGTCAGAGCGGTTTCTTCCCTTTATCGCGGGAGGTGCGCCTCCCGGCGACAGGGCGGATCCGGCCGATGTGCATCACATTGTTTTTCCGGCGGACCATGACGCCTGGCGCAAGTTCCTGCCCTGGCGGCGCGAGGCGGCGCGCAAGGTGCTTAGCTGGATCAACGGCCGCCGTTTTGGCTGACGCCATGCCAGGGCGTGGACCGACCTGATGCGGACGGCCCTGACCTGCGCCTTCACGCAATGGCGCCCGGAGCTGGGCGACAACCATCTGATGGGCTGGGTGACCGTGGGCGTCTATCTGGGCGCGGCGGTGGCGTCCGGGCTGGTGGCACGGCGGCTGGCGTCCGCGGATCCGGCCAACCGTAGCGAGCGGTGGTTCTGGCGGATGGCGTCAGTGATCCTGCTGCTTCTGGCGCTGAACAAGCAGCTGGACTTGCAATCCCTGCTGACTTTGTTCGCCCGCTGCCATGCCCAGCTGTCCGGCTGGTACGGTGCCCGGCGCGGGGTGCAGGAAGCCTTCATCTACCTTGTGGCGGCTGGTGCCGTCGTCACCATCGGCCTGATGACGCTGCTCCTGCGGGGAATCCTGAGCCGGATCTGGCTGGCATTGGTCGGACTTGGCTTTGTCTGCGCCTTCGTTGTGATCCGGGCTGCGAGCTTTCACCATGTCGACGTGCTTCTGGGTAGTTCCTCGGCCGGGATCAAGCTGAACTGGCTGCTGGAACTGCCAGGCCCGATCCTCGTCGCGCTGGTCGCCTGGCGCAGGGTGTCAGGCGGTTCCACCCGCTGATCCGTCAGGAAATCGAATCGCGCAATCCCGCCTGCGCCGGGTCGCTGCCGGTTTTGCAGGCAGGCTTGACCCAAACTGTGGTTGACGGAGCACTTTAACGGAAAATTCACCGTTTCAAAAAGACGCACAATCGGAACGGCGGTTTCGGTCGTGAAACCTGACTTGTGAGGGAACCTGACCCAAAGCTAGAGAGGGCGGAAGGAACCATTTGAATCGGAATTCTTTAAAAGGCGAAGAAAATCATAGCAGTGGTTGGCAACCTGGTCTGAATTGTGGCAGCGGCTGCTTTACAGGCTGGCAAAACGGCTGTTTCGAGCCCTGTCCCAGACCGGAAATCGACACAACCATAGCGTGTAACCTAATGAGAAATAACCACTTTCTGGCTTGTGCGTTCCTCGGGACTGCATTGCTACCGGACCGTCCGAGTGGTAGAAGCCTAACAGTGAAAACGGTTATGTGGCGAGTGCGAGAGTTCATTCTGGGTCGGCGGCATAGCGTCGGCACCGAAAATTTCGCTTAGCGATTGGTACCCTTGCGGAGGCGTTGCAGATGGACTTTCGTTCTGGATTGGCAGGGCAAGACTTTGAACGGCCGTCCGCGAACGTCAGCGACGGGTGGGTTAGGGTGCGGCGCGAGCCGCTTTACCGCAGATCGCTGAAGCGTTGCCTGGACGTCGGTTTCGTCCTGATGGCGCTGCCTTTCGTGCTGCCGGTCATCCTGGTGCTTGCTGCAGTGCTGAAGTTCAGCGGCAATGCGCCGTTCTTCACGCAAGAGCGGGTGGGGATGGGCGGTCGGACGTTCCGGCTTTGGAAACTGCGGACGATGGTTCCCAACGCGGAAGAGCGGCTGCAGGAGTATCTGCAGAACGACGACGTCGCGCGCCGGGAATGGGACGCCTACCAGAAGCTGTCGCATGACCCGCGCATCACCGAATTCGGTCAGTTCCTCCGCAAGAGCTCGCTGGACGAACTGCCGCAGCTTTGGAACGTGCTGATTGGCGACATGAGCCTTGTCGGCCCGCGTCCGATGATGGTGGACCAGCAGGAGCTGTACCCGGGCACCGCTTATTATGCGCTGCGTCCCGGACTGACCGGCACCTGGCAGATTTCGGATCGCAACCAGTCGACGTTCGCGCAGCGTGCCGAGTTCGACGCCGAATACGAGCGCAGCCTGTCGTTCTTCAAGGATTTGAAGATCCTGCTGTCGACTGTGGGTGTGGTGCTGCGGGCGACTGGGAAGTAATCATCGACTGATCGGACGGGCTGTGCTGGCGCACCCAGCCAACCAGGGCGACGCCCGGTAACAGGATTGCCGTTCCGGTCAACGGATAAGCCAGGGCAACGGCCCAGAGCGGATAGTCATAGACAAAAAGGACCACAGAGACGCTGGCTGCGCCGAACATCGCGATCAGAACCAGCCCCAATGCCATCCCCGTCTCCTTGTTCGGAGAAATCTTCACACCACAACAGACCCCCGTCATTTGTTAGCTTAGGCAACTCGGGGCGTATGTCGAGATACGAAACGTGATTTACTTTTCATGCTCGCCAGGTTCGCTTGGCATTTGGCGAAACTTGGCCGAACATCGGCTACCAAAGGCGACGTTTCTCGCCGATGATCGCGGGCATCCCGGGGCGCCGAAAGCTCAGCTGCAATCAGCCGTGGGAGTATTGCCGCGCCAACTGGTCTTTCGACGCGGTGGTCGAGGTGCGGATGTTCCAGGCTGCAGCGAAGAACAGAAGCGTGAGGCTGGTGATCGCCGGGTAGGCCACAAGGGCGATCCAGAGCGGCACGGACAGGGCAATCGCCGTGCAGAGGAAGATCATGCCGACTGCAGCAGACAGAAGGATGTTTCCGACAAGCATTTTCGCAACCCCTACGCGAAGTGTGTAGTCAGGATGCTCGTCACGCGTGGCAAGAATGTGGCCGCGCTTTGGTCAAAGTTCGTCGTCTTGGCAGAAGTTCCCCGAGATTACGTAGCGTTATCAATGGGCTTGTCTTGGATCTGCCACCAGCAGGCCGGGGGGCAAGGTGGGTGCAACCTTGACGGGAAATTCGGTACTGAGCTTCGTGCTTGGGCTGTAGCATATTGAAAGAAAACAGAAAAAATGGGTATCGTGTCTTTCGGATGGTTGTCGGATTCGGGCGATTCGGCCGGACCGAGCAGCCAAATTCGTGACCCGGCCGGAAGATGGCGCGAAACTGCCTGCAGAGGCAGTGATTCGGCCCGCGAAGTGCACGAGGAATGCCTTTCTTTTGTCATGCCCGGGCAGCAAGGTGGGCCGGTCGCAGGCCGTGAGGACGGGAATTGATCGCAACGTATCGCAAGCTGTTTTCGTTGTTCGACGCGGTCGAGCGGCGCCGGTTCTGGGTCCTGACCGGGGTCATGCTGCTGGTGGCGACGGCGGAGATTGCCGGGATCTCGGCTGTCCTGATGCTGTTGAACGTGCTTGCGACCCCGGAGTCGTTGCAGACCAACCAGACCCTATCCTACCTGGCGCAGCTTTTCGGACTTGAGAGCACGTTCAGCTTTCAGGTCGGGCTGTCGGCGGCTGTCCTGTGCGTGGTCATGGTCGGACTTGCGATCAAGGCGCTGGGGAACTACGCGACGATCCGGTTCTCGACGATGCGGGGCTATACCATCTCCTCCCGCCTGCTGGCGTCCTATCTGAGCCAGCCCTATCCGTGGTTCCTGCAGCGCAACAGCGCCGAACTGGAAAAGAACGTGCTGATTGAGGTGGATGGCCTGGTCGACCGGGTGATCCTGCCCTGCCTGCGGCTGGTATCGAACAGCCTTCTGGTGCTGGCGATCCTTGGGTTCCTGTTGATGGTTGACCCGCTGGTCACGCTGTTTTCCGGCGGGGTGCTGGGACTGGGCTACGGGCTGATCTACATGCGGTTCCGCGGGCGGTTGCATCGGCTTGGCACCGTCATGATGGATGCGTTTGAAAACCGCTTCCTCGTCGCGCAGGAGGCAACCGGCGGGATCAAGGACGTCAAGCTCATGGGGCTGGAGTCGACCTATGTCCGCAGCTATTCGGCGGCGGCGCAAAAGGCCGCGCAGTCCGGTGCGACCATGGGCGTGATGCAGGAATTGCCGCGGTTCGTGCTGGAGGCGATCACCTTCGGCACCATGCTGGCGCTGATCCTGCTGCTCTTGGTCAAGAGCGGGGGCAATGTCACCGAAATCGTGCCGATTTTGGGGGTCATCGCGTTTTCGACAATGCGGCTGCTGCCGTCCTTGCAGCAGATCTATCACTCGCTGGTGTCGGTGCGTGGGGCAACGGCGATCCTGGATGCCATCGTTGCGGATTTCGCTTCGACGCCACCCCTGCCGCTGGCGGATGCGACCCGGACCGAGCCGTTGCCGCTGCTGCGGGAACTGGAACTGGAGAAGGTAAGCTTTGCTTATGCCCAGGCGGACAAGCCGACGCTGCGCGGGGTCGATCTGAAGATCAAGGCGCGGACGACGGTGGGGATCGTCGGGGGAACCGGGGCGGGCAAGACGACGCTGGTGGACCTGATCCTGGGGCTGCTGACCCCGGACGCGGGGGAGCTGCGGGTGGACGGGCATCCGATCACGCCGGAGAACGTGAGGGCCTGGCAGGGAACACTGGGGTATGTGCCGCAGACGATCTACCTGACGGACGAGACGATCGCCTCGAACATCGCCTTCGGGGTGCCCAAGGATGAGATCGACATGGCCGCGGTCGAGCGCGCGGCGAAGATTGCGGCGCTGCATGACTTTGTGATGGCCGACCTGCCGCAGGGCTATGACACCTTCGTTGGCGAGCGCGGGGTGCGGCTGTCCGGTGGGCAGCGGCAGCGGATCGGGATTGCCCGCGCGTTGTACCGTAACCCGACGCTTCTGATCATGGATGAGGCAACTTCGGCCCTGGACAACATCACCGAGCGGGTGGTGATGGAGGCGGTTGACCGTATCCGTGCCGACAAGACGATCATCCTGATCGCGCACCGGCTGACGACGGTAAAGACCTGCGACACGATCTTCCTGATGGATCGCGGCAGGCTTCTGGCCCAGGGCAGTTATGACGAGCTGCTCGCCGGAAACGAGGTGTTCCGGCGAATGGTCGCAGGGGGTGCGGAAGAAGTACATGCTACGATGTGAATGCGAGATTCTTGAACCCGGACCTGCGTGTTGGCAGGCCTGTTAGACCAAAGCCGAGAGAAGAAGACTGAGAGGTTGAATATGTCCGTTAGCACTCTGCCGATCGATCCCGAGACGCTGCTGATCGACGCCGATGGCGCGCGTGAGTTTGGCAAGTCCGTTGCCGAGGCCTATCGGTCGAAGACGCCCTATCCCTATGGCTGCTTCGACAATTTCATGCCGCCGGAAATCCTGGACAAGGTCCGCGAGGAGCTGCGCGAGCTGCCAGCGGCGGAAAGTTTCTTCAACCGCCCGCAGGAAAAGCTGAAGGCGGCCTATATGCCCGAACGGCTGGGGCCCTATACCCGCGCCCTGTTCCATTCGCTGAACTCGAAGGCCTTCCTGGCCTTCCTGGAGGAGCTGACCGGCATCGACGGGCTGATCCCCGACCCCTATTACGCGGGCGGTGGCATCCATGTGGTGTCGAACGGCGGGCACCTGGACATCCATGCCGACTTCAACCGTCAGGGCAAGCTGAACCTGGAACGGCGGCTGAACGTGCTGATCTACCTGAACAAGGACTGGAAGGAAGAATACGGCGGGTCGTTCGAGGTCTGGAACACCGACATGACGGCCAAGGTCGCGGGCTTTGTGCCGCTGTTCAACCGGATGTGCTGCTTCAACACCGGGTCCGATACCTGGCACGGCAACCCCGAGCCGGTGAACCATCCCGACAAGGAACCCCGGATGTCGATTGCGCTGTACTATTACACCGCGACCTGGGATTCGACGAAGGTGTCGCACACGACGCTGTTCAAGCCGCGTCCCGGCACGAAGGACAAGGTCGACCGACTGGAACAGCGGCATCGGATCATGGAGAACCTTTTGCCACCGGTGATCTACCGCAGGTTGGGCCACCGGCTGCGCAAGCTGGGGATCTGAGGACCTTAACGGCGCAAGACCGAGGACAGAAAGTCAGCCATCCGCCGGGCGATGACGTCCGGCGCATAGCTGGCGGCAACGTGGCTGCGCGCGGCAGTACCCAGACGGCACGCCAGGGACGGGTCCCGCATCAGCCGAAGGCAGGCATTGGCCATCGCTTCGGTATCTTCAGGCGGGACCATCAGGGCCGTCTCCTCATGCGTCGCGATCTCTAGCTGGCCACCAACGCTGGTTGAGACGACCGCTGACCCTGCCGCCATGGCTTCAATCAGGGTGCCCCCGAAGTTTTCATAGCGTGACGCGACCAGAGTGACCCCGTGCCGTGCACGCAAGGCAGCCACTTCCTCACGCGACTGCTTTCCGACCGCCTTGATCCGCGAGCGGACCGGTTCGGGCAGACGGGCAAGTCGGTCGGATAGCATCTCCATGCCGCCCCCGTCACGCGGCACCCCGTCGTCGGGCCCGACGAAAGTGAACTGCGCAGTAGGATGCGCCGCGGCGATCAACGCGAATGCGTCTACCACAAGGTCGCCACCCTTGATGTGGTCGTACCGACCGACAAAGAGGACGTGATTCAGAAGCTCTTCTTTCAGATCAATGCCTTGCGCCGGAACCGGAAACGGGTTCGGGATCACGGCCTTGGGGACATTCGGCAGGCCCCACAGCGCTTCGGTCTGCCGTAGCACGACTGCTGATGGCGAGGTTATGCCATCCACCCGCTGCAGGCCTTTGGCCTCGCGCGCTTCTCGACGGGCGCTGGCGGCATCATCCGGGGCACTGCCTGCCATGCGGTGCAGCCACCACGGGCCATGCAAGGTCGCCACGATCGGTACGGACACCTTCCCCCGGATTTGTCCGACCCAGCCCTGCGTCTCTTCCATCACGACAACTTCGACACCGTACAGGGCAACTGCGCGCCGGATCGCCTCTACGTGCTGATCGACCATCGACCGGACCTGCGCGCCCTCCGGGTCCAGCTTTTGCCTCAGACGATCCACAAGCCGCAGCCTGGCATCGGGCATCGCAATGACGCGCGGGTGGTCATGCGGTGCATCCAACCAATGCGCTATGATGGTGACTTCGTGCCCTGCTTTCTGCAAACCCGCTGCCAGGTGGCTGACTGCGGTTGCAATTCCGTTTGGCGTCAGAACACCGGGCCAAGCCGGTGTCACAAAGGCGACCCGCAGCGGCCGGGCTTCACTGCCCTTGGTCATTGAAGGCCTCTCTGCCGCGCAGTTCGGACCTTGCGCTGGGTTTGCTGACGTCCAGGCATCTTGGGCAAAGGCCGATAAAGTTCGCATTCAAGATCAAAAGCGTACCAATGGTAATCAGCGTTTCGCCCAGCGTCTTTCGCCGGAGGACAGTGAGCAGAACCGGCAAGTGCTGTCAAGGGAACCCAGGCTTGGGCGAGCGGTTGGCGAGCGCGGGAGGGGGCGGTTCTACGGACCCTTACGACCGCCCCAGCAGCGCCGCCAGCCCGTCCTCCAGCGTCACCTCTGCTGTCACGCCGAGCACCGCGCGCGCGCGGTTCGGGTCGCCCAGCGATTCCCGGATATCCCCCACGCGTGGATCGCCATGCTGCACCACCGGCACCCGCCCGTGCAGCCGCGCCAGCGTGTCGATCAGCGCCAGAAGCGTCGTCGTCCGGCCGGTGCAGATGTTGAACACCTCGCCAGCCGCCTGCGGCGCGCGGGCCATCGCCGCCATGAGAAACCGAACCACATCGGCGACAAAGACGAAGTCTCGCGTCTGCAATCCGTCACCGAAAACCGTCACCGGCAATCCCTGCGCCAGGCGGCTGTTGAAGATCGAGATCACCCCCGAATAGGCCGAAGACGGATCTTGCCGCGGGCCATAGATGTTGAACGGCCGCAGGCCCACGGTCGGCAGGCCATGCACCGCCATCGCGATGCGCCCGTGCAGTTCCGATCCCAGCTTGTCCACGCCATAGGGCGTCTGCGGGCGCGGCACCCGCGCCTCGTCAACCGCCCCTGTACCCGCATCGCCATAAACGGCGGCCGAGGACGTATAGACCACCGGCACGCGTCCCGCCCGCGCCGCTGCCTCGAACACCGTCACAGTGCCGGTCTGATTGGTGAGATGCCCTTCGCGCCAGTGTTCGTTGCAATAGGCGACCGAAGCGATCCCGGCCAGATGGAACACGCCTGCACAGCCCGCAATGGCCTGCGCCACCACCTCGGGGTCCGCTACGTCCCCCTCGATCACCCGCACCTCGGGCGCCAGGTTGCTGCGCTTGCCGGTGGACAGATTGTCCAGCACGACCACCCCGTCGCCCCGCGCAAGAAGCGCGTCCGCCAGATGCGATCCGACAAAGCCGCAGCCTCCGGTGATCAGATATTCCGCCATCTCAATTCCACCCTCAAATCCCGATCATCCGCAAACGCAGGCGCGCCGCATCGTCATGCCACCACACGCCCGCCCGTTGCAAGCGAACAGGTCTCCCTCGCCGCCACAGGCCGCAGCGCAGGCGTAGGGCTCACGTTCGGCCAGGCGAAATGCGTCACCGCCCGGGAGGGAGAATTCATCTCAAGGCGCCTCTTTGCTCGGATCGTTTCTGTCTCTTCTGAGGCGTGCCGCGTTCGTCCGGCATGAGCCAGCTTGCCCGGTCGTCGTCCGCCTGGGGATTCGCTGTGCCTGCTGTTTCGGCGCTGTCCCTTGCGGAGCGAAGCACCGCAGCGCCGGCGACTGCCCCGGCGCAAAGCCAGACATAGTTGACGAGACCGGAGTTGGGCAGGAGGTCGATCAGCGTGGCCGCCAGAAGGACGGTCAGGCCCGGTGTGATGAGCGAGGGGCCCGACGACTTCCGGCGGAGGGCGTAGAGGAGAATGGGCACCGTCAGGAGGCCAAAGCGACCGATGTAGCCAAGCCAGCCGTATACGCCGATGAAGTTCAGCCAGATGCCATCGGTGACGCTGGTCATCTGGCCGGTCTCGGGGTCGAAGATCGAGTTGCGGCCCCAGCTGCCCCAACCGGCGATAGGCTTCTGGTTGGCCCTCTCCAGAAGCGCGTCCTCGTTGTCCAGCCGGAATTTCAGCGAGCTGGCCCGGTCCTCGCTGATCGACAGGGCGAGGTTGTAGGCGGTGTCGACCGGGATCCAGCCCGCGCCGCGCAGCATCGGGTAGAACATGACGATCGCGGCGATGCCGGTGGCGAGGATGACCTGCAAGCGGCTGCCAAGCAGGATCACGATCAGCGCCGAGGGCACGGCGATGGCAAGAGCGCCCAGGCTTTTCGAAAGGTAGAGAACCAGCGTGAGCCAGAGCGTCGCGGCAAGCCAGCCGAAGGACGTGCGCCCTTCACGGCGGGCCTCCTTGAACAGGACGGCCGAGGCGATGATGGCCATGCAGAAGAAGATGCCGACCATCAGGCCGTGGTTGAGGAAGACGGTGGGGCGAAAGCCTCCGGCGCGGACGTGCTGCACGAAGTCCGAGGGGAAGAAGCCGTAAAGCCAGGTGTGCAGCTGCGGCGAGAGGCGGATTTCGATCAGCGCTGGGATCGAGTAGGCGAGGCCGCCGATCGCGATGGCTTCCAGCAGCGCGCGGTGACCGGCCTCGTTGTTCAGATAGCGCAGGCCGAGCCCAAGCGGGATGAGCGCGACAAGGATCGCCGAAATCAGGCCCCAGGCATCATAGAGCCGGAGGCCCGGCAGGAAGGTGCGGCCGTCGATGATCGGCTGGGTATTGTAGAGCACGGTCAGAACCGGGGTCACCACAACAAGGCCCAGAAGGCAGACGAGAACCAGCCTTCCCGTGCGAGAGGAGGCGTCCTGCGGGACCTTGATCCGGGGCGCCATGAGCAGGCACAGCACCAGCGCCGAAACCGCAGGAACCAGCGACTTGTCGATGACCGGGATCATCGGGAACTTGATGTAGGTCCCGGATGGCAGCAGCAGGTGCCCGCCGATCAGCGTCCAGACCAGCGCGCGTTCCAGGGAAAGGAAGCGGAACAGCACCACGGCTGCAAGGGGCGAACTGAGCAGGACCAGATAGGCAAGGATATTCGGCATCAAACCTGTCCGGACGTGCTGGGTGGTTTCTTTTACCCGCTCTGGCGCGCAAGGAAAATGCCAAGTGGTGGCGCGGGGGGTGGGAGGCGAAGATTTCCGGAGACCGGCGGCCCTTGGAAGCCTTCCGGTTTTGTGCATTCTGGCGGAATGATTGCCGAAAGCCCCGAGAGTTCTGCGTGACCGACCAGCTGCTTCGTCCCAGTGGCCTTGGGGCCGTGATCATCGGGCGCAACGAAGGGGCGCGGCTGGTGGCGTGCCTGGCCTCGTTTCCCGATAGCGTGCGGCCGCTGGTCTATGTCGATTCGGGATCGACGGACGGTAGTGTCGCGGCAGCGAAGGCGGCGGGGGCCGAGGTGGTGGCGCTGGACATGTCGCTGCCCTTCACCGCGGCGCGGGCGCGGAACGAGGGGTTCCGGCGGCTGGTTGAGCTTGGCGCGCCCGAGTTCGTGCAGTTCGTCGATGGCGATTGCGTGATGCAGCCGGGCTGGCTGGCGGCGGCCAGGGCGTTTCTGGAGGCGCGTCCCGAGGTGGGGGTGGTCTGCGGGCGGCGGCGCGAGATGAAGCCTGAGGTTTCGATCTGGAACCGGCTGTGCGACGCGGAATGGGATACTCCAGTTGGTGAGGCCAAGGCCTGCGGTGGCGATGCACTGATGCGGGTGGCGGCGGTGCAGGCGGTGGGGGGCTATGATCCGACGCTGATCGCGGGGGAAGAGCCGGAGTTGTGCGTGCGGCTGCGGGCTGCGGGCTGGAAGGTCTGGCGGTCGGGTCAGGAGATGACGCTGCACGATGCGGCGATGACGCGGGTCGGGCAATGGTGGAAGCGGACCCGGCGGGGCGGACATGCCTTTGCCGAGGGCGCGGCGCTGCATGGCGCACCGCCGGAACGCCATTGGGTGGCCGAGACGCGGCGGGCGGTGCTGTGGGGGGCAGTGTTGCCGGTGGTGGCGCTGGTCGGGGCTTTGGTGAGCCCCTGGGCGCTGGTGCTGCTGCTGCTCTATCCGGTGCAGATGCTGCGCCTTGGCCGCCGCTATGGCTGGGAGCGTGGGGTCTTCATGGTCCTGGCCAAGTTCCCCGAGGCGCTGGGGGTGCTGCAGTATTGGCTGAACCGGCTGCGTCGGCGGCGGGCTGGGTTGATCGAATACAAGTAGGGGCAGCTTGCCTTGGGAATGCTCCTCGTGCGCCTTCGGCTTCTCGTCGCTGAGGGTAGCGACGAGGGACGAAGTCACCGAGGAGCGTCAGGGGCGAAGATTGCCGTCTGGCCCTCCGGCCCGGAACAGGTCGGCAAGCCAGGCGCCTTCGCGGGCGATGTCGTGTTCGCGCTCCACCGCCTTGCGCCCGGCCTCTCCCATCCGGGCGGAAAGCTCGGGGTCGGCCATCAGGCGCATCATCCGGTCGGCGAGGGTTGGCACGTCCCCCGGGGGCACCGTGAAGCCGGTCACGCCGTCCTCGACCAGTTCCTGCACGCCCGCGACACGGCTGGCAACGACGGGGATGCGGGAGGCGAGGGCCTCCATGTAGACGACCGGCAGGCCTTCGGCGAAGGAGGGCAGGACCAGCATGTCGGAGTTTGAGAGGAGGTCCGCGACCTGGGGTTGGGTCATGAAGCCTGCGAAATGGACCGATGCCGCGATGCCGAGCGCCTGCGCGCGGGCTTCGGCCGGGGCGCGGGCGGGGCCGTCGCCGGCGAGGGTCAGGGTCGCGTCGGGGTGGGTTTTCAGGACCTCGGCCATCGCCTCGATCAGAAGGAGTGCGCCTTTTACCGGGTCGAGACGGCCGACGAAGGCCACGCGCTTGCCGAAAGCGCGGGGGGTGCGGTGGTAGAGCGAGGGGTCGAGGCCGCAATGGACGATGGCGATCTTCCCCCAGTGGATGGGGTCGGAGAACAGCATCAGCTGCGAGCGACAGAAATGGGTGATGGCGACAACGAACTTTGCCCGGGCGATCTTTTCGGGCAGGGACCAGCGGTCGACATCGAAGAAGATCGCGGGGCCGTGTTCGGTGAAGCTGAAGGGGATGCCCGCCAGTTTCGCCGCAAGGATGGCGACCGAACAGCTGGAATTTCCGAAGTGGTTGTGCAGGTGGCGGGCGTTCTGGGTGCGGAGGTGATCGGCAAGCACACCGGCCTCAAGGAAGTAGAACAGCTGCCAGAGGAAGGCCTTGAGGCCGGGTGAGCGCATCCTGATCGCGAGGGCTAGGGTTGAAAACCAGGTGCCCGGCGCGCGGACAAGGGCGCGGGCGTGGGCTTTCACGAGGGTCAGCGGGTTCTTTGCGGCGGCGATGACGTAGAAGGTCTCGGCGCGGGCTTCCTGTTCCTCGCGCCCCTTGAACTCGGATGCAGGCGGGCGGCGGATCGAGCAGGTGATGACCGGGACGCCTGCAGCGCGGACGGCCAGCACCTCGCGCAGGATGAAGGTGTGCGAGACCTTGGGATAGTCGCCGGTCAGATAGGCGACGGGCCGGGTGTCGGGGGTTTCGGTCATGCCGGGTCTCTATCGCACAAGTTTACGCCGCCACCACAGGATCTTGCCCGCCCCGCCGCAGGCGGCAAGCTGGAAGTGGGTGGAGCGGGTGGGCGAGAAGGAGCGGGTCAGAAGGGCAGCGAGGCCGTGCCCCAGGACCTGGGCGCCGCCGACGGCCATCCAGAGCGCCACGCGGGCCGCGCCGCGCAGGCCGCCATGGCCGCTTTCGACAAGGCAGCGGAGCTGGCCGTCGCTGAACCGGCGGGCGCGGAGGAAAGCGAGGCTGGCGCGGGAGGCGGGGACGATTTCTTGGACCAGCGCGCCGGGGCACCAGAGCATCGGGATCTGGTGATCGTCGACGAGGCGGCGGAAAAGCCAGACGTCCTCTCCCCCCCGGTCGAAGGCGGTGTCGAAGGGGGGATCGACCAGGGCAAGGGTGGCCTTCGCGAACATCGAATTGCCCGAACCAAGATAGGCGCGGAGGTGCTGTACCTCGGCCCCGTCGGCGGCGGGAAGGCGGCGGCTGAAGACGCGGTCGAGGGGGCCGCGCAAGGCGGCGGGCGGGTCGGTTTCAAAACGTGGCTCGACCGCGCCGAAAGCGGCCTTGGCGCCCTGCCGGGCGGCCCGGGCGAAGGCGTAAAGCCAGCCCGCGGCCGGGGTTTCGTCGTCGTCAAGGAAGATCACATGCGTGCCAGCGGCCTCGGCCACGCCACGGTTGCGGGCGCGGGCGACGCCGGTCTGCGGTTCGTGGACATATCGGACGAAGGCCGGGGCGGCAGCGGCGGCAGCTTTTGCCGAGGCTTCGGGCGAATTGTCGATCAGGAGGAGTTCGACGGGTTCCGGAATCGATGCGCGTTCGGTGGCGACGGCGGCGAAGAGAGGGGGCAGGAGAGCCTGGCGCCGGAAGGTGGGGACGACGATGGTAAACGACACCGGCAACAATTCGGCTGATGGCGCGGGATCGTTCCCCTGACTGAATGTCTCTTGCGCGAATGCCACGAAAAAACCCTGCCAAACCTTGTATGTCGCAGACTATCGTCTTGACGGCGAATGAACAATCGCCTGTCAGTCAGGTGCGGTGCCAGATGTGTGTGGCGACAGGATGGCAAGGGATAGAGTTGTGACGGTTGGTTTGTCTGTTTCCGGAGATGCGCGATTGGACCCGATGACATTGGTCAATTTTCCGACCGAGGCGGCGCTCTTGGCGGATATGGAGGCCTGTCTGGCGCGAGGGCAGGGCTTTGCGGTCGCAACGCTGAACCTGGACCATGTGGTGAAGCTGCGCCGGAACCCCGCGTTTCTGGCGGCCTACCGGACGCATAGCCATGTGGTGGCGGATGGCAATCCGATTGTCTGGATGGCGCGGCTGTCGGGGCGGTCTGATGTGGCGCTGGTGCCGGGGTCGGAGCTGATTGCTCCGGTGGCGGCAATGGCGGCACGGGTGGGGGCGCCGCTGGCGTTTCTGGGGTCGACAGAGCCGGTGTTGCAGGCGGCGGCGAAGCAGTTGAAGGCGGATCATCCGGGGCTGGAGGTCGCGGCTTGCTTGGCGCCACCCTATGGGTTTGACCCGGCGAGCGCGGCGGCGGATGCGCTGTTGGATCAGGTCGCGGCCTCGGGCGCGCGGATCTGTCTGCTGGCGCTGGGGGCACCGAAGCAGGAGCTTCTGGCAGCGCGGGGTCTGGCGCGGCATCCGGGGATGGGGTTCCTGTCCATTGGCGCAGGGCTGGATTTCATCGCCGGGCATCAGACCCGCGCGCCGGTCTGGGTGCGGAAGATCGCGATGGAATGGCTCTGGCGGATGCTGTCGAACCCGCGGCGTCTGGCCAAACGCTATCTGGACTGCGCGCTGGTATTGCCGTCGATGACGGTGACGGCGCTGAAGGCGCGCAACGGGGGGGCGGGGAAATGAGCGCTCCGACAGTCCTGACTGTGCTGCTGAACTGGCGGACGGCGGACATGACGCTGCGCGCGGCGGACAGTGCCGAGCGGGCGATGGAAGGGATCGAAGGCGGGATCGTCGTCGTCGATAACGATTCCGGCGACGGGTCCTTCGAGAAGATGAGCGCGGCGCTGAAGGATCGGCCGCGGTTTCGCGTGGTGCAATCGGGCCGCAATGGCGGCTTTGGGGCCGGCAACAACGTGGGCATCCGGCTGGGGCTGCTGGGGGGCGTGCGGCCGGACTATGTCTATATCCTGAACTCGGATGCCTTTCCGGCGCCGGATGCGATCCGGCTGCTGCTGGACTACCTTGAGGCGCATCCCAGGGTCGGGATCGTCGGCAGCTACATCCACGGGTCGGACGGCGAGCCGCATGTGACCTGTTTCCGCTTTCCCTCGGTCGCGTCGGAACTGGAAGTGGCGGCGCGGACCGGGCCGATCTCGCGCCTCCTGCGGCACAAGTTGGTGGCGATCGGGGTGCCCGAGGCAACGGGGCCGGTGGACTGGCTAGCGGGTGCCAGCATGATGCTGCGGGAAGAGGTGATCCGGACGGTCGGGGTCTTCGACGAGACCTTCTTCCTGTATTTCGAGGAAACCGACCTGTGCCGTCGCGCGGCCGAGGCGGGCTGGCCCACGCATTTCGTCAAGGAAAGCCGGGTCGAGCATATCGGCTCGGTGTCCACGGGCATGAAATCCTGGAAACGGGTGCCGGGCTACTGGTTCGACAGCCGCTGGCACTACTTCCGCAAGGTGGGCGGCACGTCGCGCGCAGTGGCTGCGACGCTGGCGCATGTCTTGGGGGCGCTGATCCTGAAGGCGCGGCGGCTGGTGCAGCCGAAAATTGACCCCGGACCGCCGCATTTCCTGCGTGACCTGGTGGGACATGCCCTGCGCAGCCTGTTCAGGAAACAGAGTGTTGATCGTCGGTAGGGTGTTTCGGTGCTAGGATTGCTTATCTTTGGTTAAGCAATTCTAAAAAAGCACGGGACATCTGCCATGGACGATCCTGTACGACAGCCTCGCTGTCCGATTTGCGGAACTTCGGCGGGGGAGCTGACAACCTGGCTGGACATCCCGATTGATGTGAAGACGGGGCAACCGATCGACACGGGCAAGCTGGTCTGGTGCCAGTCCTGCGACGTCGGGCTGATGCGACGGGCGATGACGCCCGAGGAAGTGCGGGTCAGCTATGACATGGCGGCCTATTACACGCATGGTCAGACGCATTTTCCGGATGTGGCTCCGGGTCTGGCCGACCGGGTCCTGGTCAAGCTGGCCTGGTTGACAGACCGTGGCCGGATGATGGATGCGGCCCGGCTGCAGGAGCTGCAGCCCGGGGCGCGGCGGGTCCTCGACATCGGCTGTGGCGGCGGGGATTTCGTGGCCAGCCTGGCCGCTCCGGGGCGGGAGCTGTTCGGGGTCGACCCCGATCCGAAGGCGCGGGACATGGCGGCCGCGCGCGGCGTGACGGTCGAAGCGGGGACGGCGGAGGTCATGCCTTCTGCCATCGGGGGGCAGACGTTCGACCTGATCGTGATGACCCATGTGCTGGAACATTGCGCCGACCCGGCGCGCGCCTTGCGCAATGTGCGGGATCTGCTTGCCCCGGGCGGAGGGTTCTATTGCGAGGTTCCGAACTGCGCGGCGCTGCATTTCCAGACCTATGCCGAAATCTCGGAAATGCTGGACGTGCCGAGGCATGTGCACTTCTTCACCCAGGGTTCCTTGCGGCGACTGATGGAAGACGCCGGGTTTACGGTCGCAGCCGCTGTGCACCACGGCCATACCCGCCACTTCTCGGCAGGGTGGCGAGCCTGGGAAAACCTGGTCCATCGGCGCTTGCGCGCAGCAGGCGGCGCCAGACAGACCCAGCGCCGCAGTCTGGGACGGGATCTGGGATTGATCGCAAGATCAGCCTTTGCGGGGCCCGAGCGGAAATACGACTGCATCGGGCTGTTCGCCCGGACCGCCTAGAGCGTCAGGGACGGAACTGGAAGTCCCGGCTGATCGCGACGAAGACGCTGGGCGATTCCGCGCGGCCGCCAGCGTCATGGCGTATGGTGTAGCCCATGCCGCCGGACAGGCTCCAGTCAGCGGTCAGCATGTGGCTGACACCGGCATCGAGCGAAATCTGTTCGATGCGCTCGGAGGGCGAGTCGCTGTTTTCGTAGCTGGCGTCGAAGAGGAAGGTCGTCGTGTCGTTCAGGTTCTTGGCCCAGGACAGGCTGAAGGTGGAATCCGTGACCGACGCGTCGTCGTCGACATCGTAGGCAACGCTGCGTTGGACCCGAAGGCCGACGCTGCCGTCGGGCAGGGCCCGGGTCCATTCCAGCGAGCCGATCAGGTCAGTCCCGGTTTCGTCGCCATGGGTCAAGCCGAGGCTGGCCGAGAAGGTGTCGCGCTGGGCCTCAAAAGCGCGGCCGATTTCGAACGTCTCGCGCTGGCCTTCGTCGGCATCGGTTGCGACGCGCAGAAGGGCATAGGCAGTGCCGACGGGCATGTCGTAGGACAGCCGGATGCTGGCATCGGGGCCACGGTCATGCTCGATCACGCCGCCGTCTTCGGTTTCGGTGTCGGTATAGCCCAGTTCGACCGAGAGGTCGGTGCGTTCGCTGATCGCATAATCGAGGCCGGCGAAGACGGTCCCGGCATCGGTGGTTGTGGTGCCGAGATCCTCTTCCTCACGGTGGCGATAGCGGATGCCGACGCGGCCGGTCGCGACTTCGGAGAAACGCAGGATCGCCGCCAGGTCGGCGCGCCATTCATCGCTGTCGACCAGATCGGGGTCGATCGTGTCCTGGTATTCGGTCCGGTCATAGGCGAGACCGAAGGCAAGCCCGACAGTGGAGGTGCGGCCGGTTTCCAGCCGCGCGGACAGGAGCAGGTCGCTGCGGGTGCCAACTGCGCCGACATCGCCGAGGTCGTCGCCGAAGGCATCGGCGTCATCGGTGCGGAACTCGGCCGCAAGGTCGAGCACGGCAGACGGGACTTCCCGGTGATAGGCGAAGGTCAGGGCGGTGCGGCCAAAGTCGATCTCGCTGCCGGAATCGCCGTCCCGGGCGATGATGCCGCCCGTCACCCCGAAATCAAGCCGGTCAATCGCGGTTTCGCTGGACAGGCCAAAGGACAGAAGCGTGACGTTGGCAATCTCGGTCCCGCTTGCCGGGATCGACAGGTCATCGTTGCGGCTGATTTCCAGCCGGTTCTCGATCCCGAAAGTCAACAGGACGCCACCCTCTTGCGCACGGCCTGCGCCGGGCACAAGGGCCGCGCTAAGGGCGCAAACCCCTCCCAAAAGGTGGCCGGACCGGCGCATGGCTCTGATTACTCGAACAGTTTGCGCTGCGGGATCACGATGACATCGCCAGAGACAAGGCGCGTGGTGCCGCCGGACGAGGCGCCGCGTTCGATGGCGTCGAGGTCAAGCTTGTAGATACGTTCGTTCCCGGCCTTGTCGACACGACGCAGCTGGATGCGCTTTTTCGCGGCAAAGGGCGACAGGCCGCCGGCCTGGGCAATGGCCTGCAGGAGGGTGGTGCCGGGGCTCACCTGAACCTTGCCGGGGGTGTTGGCGGCGCCCAGGATGAAGATGTCGATGGTGCGCGGCGCCGAAGCGGCGGGGCGTTCGGCAAGCGCGCTGAGCGTCACGAAGACGGTCGGGGTCGAGGCGAAGCCCGGGGCGAGGCGGCTGGCCAGTTCGGCCTGCACTTCTGCCAGGCTGCGGCCCGCAACGCGGATGGTCCCCGCGACCGGGAGCGAAATCTGCCCATCCGGCAGCACGATCGCGCTGCGGTTCAGCGTGGCATCTTCCAGAACCTCGATCTGCAGCGTGTCACCCGCGCGGACGCGGTAGTCCTGTGCCGTCGCTGCCAGGGCGAGGATCGGCAAAAGGAACAGGGCGGCGACCAGACGGCGAAGGATGGACATCGAAAAACTCTCCATTGCGCCCGCAAAATACGGGTTCGGCTGCTTCCGGACCACGATATTTGTCTAAGGGAGGATCGGAAAGAGGAAATGCGCCTGAATGAAGCCGGGAAGGCCACGTCAGGCGGTGGAAGCCCGCCATTGCCGCTGACGGTGGCGGATATGCAACATCAGGCCGCGAAACCGGACAAGCGGAGGGTGTCGACCACAGAATCGGTCGTCTCCTGCATCAGCCGCGCGACCTCGGGGTCGGGGGCCGTGGCAGGGGTGCCGTCGGCGCGGGCAAGAGCGTGGGGCAGGCCGAGGGTGGGCTGCTGATAGAGCACTGCGCGATGGACCAGTGCGACGAGGTAGTTGCCGACGTCGTTCAGGTGGATCACGTCCAGGGTGCCGTCCTCGGCCCGGGAGAAAAGGTCGGTCCGGTCGCGGACATTGCCGACGCCGCCCCGCGCCTCGACCGCGCGGACGAAGGCGGCAAGGACTTGGCCCGCGGGGATCAGGAAGATCTGCGTCACTTCGGGCAGGCGTTTCAGCGCGGGGCCAAGGACGCGCGACAGCCAGTAGCGGTCGTGGTCAAGGTCCAGCCGTTCGAGCCAGCCTTCGGGGTCGTCCAGCTGGTGCCAGGTTTCATAGAGGTAGAGCCGCACGTCGGGCCGGGCCCGCAGCGCCTCTTCGGCCCAGCGGGCGAGGTAGACCGGGCTGTCGTAGTAGCGGATCGAGGCGCGGATCTCGACCATCTCGGTCAGGACAATGGCGTCATAGTCACCGCTGCGCACGGCTTCCAGCGCGGGGCGGAAGCGGGGATGGGCGTTTTCCGCCTCGAACCCGTTGATGGGCGCGTCGCCCCAATGGGCCTGCAGCGTGGTGCCCCAGCCGAGCTGGCTGTCGTACTGGTGCCCGGTGGGGGCCAGCTGGGCCAGCATGGCGGGCATGTCGCGGTTCACCAGGCTGTGGCCCAGGTGGAAGACGGTCATCGGCTGCTCGGGCTTCGGGACCGAGGTTGCCGTCAGCCGGGACTTGACCGATGCGGCAGAGGGCGCGCGGGTCAGGTGCCAGTAGAGCCCGCCTGCGCCGAGCGCGGAGAGAAGGCTGCCAAGGATCGCCGTCCGCCGTGTCATCATCTTCACCGTGCCACCCCTGCCACTACCAACCCATCGACCAGGGCCAGCCGACCCTGCACCCTGCCGCCAGAGCGGAACGCCCCGGCATTGGTGAGGAACTGGGCATCGAAGGCGGATTCGGCAAGGGTCACGCGGACGGCGTCGAAGCCGAACATCGCGCGTGCGCCTTGGGCTTGCGCCTTGAACAGCGCCTCTTTGGCGGCGAACACCCTGCGGACCTGCTGGCCGGTTTCACCGGGCGGAAAGGCCGAGCGTTCCTCGGGCGACGTGAGGGTGGACCAGAGGTCTTCGGCCAGGGGGCTGTCGTCTTCGATGTCGATGCCCAAGGGGGCGCCGTGGCGGACGACAGCGACGGCGATTCCGGCGGTGTGAGAGATCGACCCGGCGATGCCGTCGGGCCAGATCGGCGCACGGTCCGGTCCCATCGGCAGAGCGACGGCCCGGTGTCCAAGCGCGGCCAGGGCGGTGCGGGCGGCCTGGCGACCTGCGGCGAATTCGGCCACGCGGTGCGGCACGGCACCTCTCAGGGCGGGGCGTTCCTCTGGCCAGAGGTCGCGCGGGTCGGCGGCGGAGAGGCTGCAGAGCGCCACGGCGACGTCCTTTGGAAACAGCGCGCCGATGGCGGCCTCGATCCGTCTGACCCGTGCAGGCTGGGTCATCCCAGCGCCTTCTCCCGCGCTTCGCGCATCGCCCGGCGGCGGGCCATCGCGTCCATCCGGCTGTCGGCAGCTGTGTCGCCGCTTGGGGCCGGCGGGACCGTTGGAGTGGGGGCCGGGGCGGGCGCGGCGGAGATGGGCTGGACGGGTGTCGGCACCACGGTGATCGACTTGCCCAGATGCGCGGCCAGCGCCGAGACGACGGGGAAGCGGAAGATGTCGGTGATTGCCAGCCGGTCGGAGTTGAGCGCCACCTTCATCTCGCGGTGGGCCTGCACGGCCAGAAGGGAATGGCCGCCAAGGGTGAAGAAGTTGTCCGACCGAGCGACCTGCGGCACGCCAAGAACGCGGGCCCAGACGGCGGCGATGGCGTCTTCGAGGTTGCCTTCGAGGGCGACTGCGGGCCGGGCTTCTCTGGTGGCTGCCGACACTGGCGCAGCGGCGGGAGCGGCGACCGGAGTGGCGGCGGTCGCAGCAAAGGGCGCAGGCAGCGCCTTGCGGTCGACCTTGCCGTTCGGGGTCAGCGGGAAGCTGTCGAGCTTGACGATATGGGCGGGGACCATGACCTCGGGCAGATGCTCTGCCAGGGTGGTCTTCAGCGCCGTGGCGTCGACGGGTCCGGCAGAGGTGACATAGGCCACGAGGCGCACGTCGCCCGGCTGATCCTCACGCGCGATGACGACGGCCTGGCGGATGCCGGGGGCGGCTTCCAGCGTGGTCTCGATTTCCCCCAGTTCGATCCGGTGGCCGCGGATCTTGACCTGGAAGTCGGCGCGGCCGAGGTAGTCGAGCTTGCCGTCCGGGCGCTTCCGCACGAGGTCGCCGGTGCGGTACATCCGGCCGGACCCGGCGAAGGGGTCGGGGCGGAAGCGGTCGGCGGTCAGGTCGGGGCGCTGGAAATAGCCTTGGGTGACGCCTTCGCCGCCGATCCAAAGCTCTCCCTCTTGCCCGTCGGGCACGGGGGCCTGGGTGTCGTCGAGGACATAAAGCGACGTGTTGGCAATGGGTTGGCCGATGTTGACCACGCCTTCCTCGCCGGTCGTCGCCTCGACCGAGGACCAGATCGTCGTCTCGGTCGGGCCGTACATGTTCAGGACCGGAGCGCCAATCAGGCCGGACAGATCGCCCGCGAGGCGACCCATCAGCGCCTCGCCGCCGACGAGCATCCGCTTCAGCCGCTTCAGTGCCGCGCGGGCGCCATCGTCTTCAGCCAGCATCCGGGCCATCGACGGTGTGCATTGCAGGTGGGTGACGTTGTGGCGGTGGATCAGGCCCGCCATGGTGTCGTCGTCTTCGGCACCGGAATTGGTAATGCGCAGGACTTCGGCGACGGGCTTCAGGCCCTCCAGAACGACGGCGGTCGGGATGCCGTAGTCGATCAGGCAGGCGACCTCGTCAATGTCGATGGCTTTCAGCTCTTCGACCCGCTTCACGGCGTCTTCGACTGTGCCGAACAGGCCGGAGTCGTCGAAATAGCGCAAGAAGGCGAAGTCGAGGATGGCTTCAAGCTCGTCGGGGGCAAGGCTGCCGAGGTCGATGTCCATCGGGTTCGCCAGACCTTGCGGTTTCTTGAAGGCCGGGAAGGCCCAGGCGTATTGCTTGATGAGGCCCGCCGCCGAGCGCAGGTAGCTTTTCATCGGCTCACGCGCCACTTCCCGCGCTTTCTCGCGGTCTTCGGCCAGGAAGGTGTGGAGCATCAGCGTGACCTTGAAGCGCGAGGGGTCGTGACCTGCATCCTTCAGGGCCTGACGGTAGAGCTGCACCTTGCCTGCGACCTCGTCGATCGACTGGCCAAGGAGGTGGGTCAGCACATTTGCGCCCATCTTCCCGGCCTCGCGCCAGGTTTCGGGGTTGCCGGCGGTGGTGACCCAGGCCTCGACTTCCCTGGACACGGGGCGGGGCTGGGTCTTGACGGCGAAGGGGGTGCCGTCCTTGCGGGGAAACTCTACCGCTTCGCCGCGCCACAGACGGCGGACCTGGTCGAGGGCGTCGAAGAGCGCCTGACGGTTGGCGGGGGGTGTGTTCTCGGGCCGCAGGACGAAGTCGTCGGGTTGCCAGCCGGACGCAAAGGCGAGGCCCGCGCGACCGTTGGTCAGGTTGTCGATGACGGCCCATTCCTCGGCGATGCGGGCGGGGTGGTGCAGGGGGGCGACGATGGACCCGGCGCGGACGCCGATGTTCTTGGTGACCGCCGCTGCTGCTGCGCCGGTCACGGCGGGGTTCGGGTAGGGGCCGCCGAAGGCGTGGAAGTGACGCTCGGGCGTCCAGATGGCGACGAAACCGTTCTGGTCGGCAAACTTGGCGCCTTCGAGCAGAAGCTCATACTTCGAGGGGCCGGGCAGGTCGTCGTTGCCCCAATAGTAGACCGAGAAGTCCATCTTGCGCGGGTTGATCGCGCTGTCGCCCGAGGGGCGGACGCGGGCGGTCTCATTGGCGAGGACGACGGTGAAGCCGCGGGTCAGTGTCCAGAAGAGTTCGAGGACCGAGATGTCGAAGGATAGCGAAGTGACGGCGAGCCAGGTGCCGGGGTCGGTGCCGAGCGTGTCGTCCATCCCGGCGAAGAAGTTCATCACGTTGCGGTGGCCGACGACGACGCCCTTGGGGCGGCCGGTGGAGCCGGAGGTGTAGATCACATAGGCCGGGTCGTCGGCGGTCGGGCCATCGGCGGGCGCGGTCGTGGCGGCCGTGGCAAGACGCGGGTCGGTGTCGAGGATGAGAAGCGTCGGGCCCTGCGGAAGGGCGTCAGCGACGGCGCTTTCGGTCAGGATGACGGGGCAACCCGAATCCTCGGCATAAAGCGCCAGACGATCGGCGGGGTAGGCCGGGTCCATCGGGACATAGGCCGCGCCTGCAAGCTGGATGCCAAGGGCGCCTGCCACCATGTCAGTCGAGCGGCTGCAGGCGAGGCCGACAAGGGTGCCGCGCTGGACGCCCATGGCACGGAGTGTGTTGGCGATGCGGCCCGCGCGGTCGGCCAACTGGGCATAGGTCAGGCGGCTGTCGCCCGCGATGACGGCGGCAGTCTCGGGTGTGCGGGCGGCCTGCGCGAGGATCGCGCCGGGCAGGGTAATCTGGCGGTCATAGTCGCGAGCGGTGGCGGCAAGCGCGCCAGAGTAGGTGCGGGTTTCCGCGTCGGATAGCAGGCTGAGACCCGACAGGTCCGCATCGGGCGTGGCGGCCATGGCCGAAAGGAGCCGGGCGATCCGGTCGGCCAGCCGGGTGGCCTCGGTTGCAGGAACCCGAGCGGCATCGTGCCAGAGGATGGGTGCGCCGCCGGTCGTCAGGGTGACCACGCTGCCGGTGACGGGTGTTGCCCCGTCCGACAGGGCAAGGCCCGAGGGGAGAAGCGCCGTCAGGCCCGGTTCGCGCAGGGCGAGATCTGCGGCGATGCCGCCTGCCGCACGGCCCGTGTCGAGCGCACGGGCGGCGCGCGCCTCGGCTGCTGCGATCGGACCCGTGGCGTCGATCCGAACCGGAACCCAGGGCAGAAGGTAGCCGGGGGCCGGGTCCTGGGCCAATCCCAGTGCGACATCCCCGCCGGTGCGGCCAAGAGCGCGGATGGCGGCGAGGGCCAACTGAGCGGAGGATGCGGCAGAGGCGGCCAGCGGAAGCTGGCGCCAATCCGGTGCGCCCGCGGCGTTGCCAGCAAGGGCAGGATCGGACTTGAGGAGCAGGGCTCGGAGCCGCGCTTCGGCTTCGGCGGCGGGGGCGAGGGCTGCGTCCAGGCGGGCGGCTTCGGCCGGGGCGGGGGAGGGCAGGGTTGCGCCCGCGCGGGCGGTGTCGATGGGCAAGCCCTTGAGGCAGGTCAGGTGCGACAGACGCACGGCCCCGTCGGCGCAGGCCACGGTCAGGCTGCCCTCGTCGCGCGCCAGCACCGTGCCCGGCGCGGCGGTTCCGGCGACAACCTCGGCCTGGCCCACGGCCCAGACCTGGCCTTCGACTTCAATCTTCGGGACGGATAGCGGGTTGCGGTATCCGCCATGATCCAGCGCCCGGACCTGCCGGGCAACCGCCTCGGCCGGCTGGGTGAAGTCAAGCCGCGCTGCCGCCGCAGGCCGGTCGGCCCGCATCCAGATCTTGCGCGGACCCTGGCCCTGCGGTTGGCGCGGGTGGCCGCCCGCCTCCACCGCCGCCATCACGTCGGCAAAGCTGTCAAGGGCCGCAGTGAAGCAGCGGGCGTTCAGGGTGAAGGCGGTGTCGTCCGCTTCGATCTCGAAAGCGCGGGTGGCGAGCACCTCGCCCTCGTCGATCCCCTGGGTCATCAGGTGCCAGGTGACGGCATGGGTCTTCTCGCCGTTCAGAAGCGCCCAGACCGGGGCGTTCAGGCCGGCATAGCCTGGAAGCGGACCGTCGTGGAAGTTGACCCCACCCTGACGGGCCAGTGCAAGGACCGGGGCGGGCACGAGGGAGAGGTTGGCGACCGACAGAAGCCAGTCGACCGTCAGCCCCGCCGTGCGATCCGTCAGCCCCGCACCCGGGGCGATGACCCGCAGCCCGGTCGCCGAGGCCCAGGCGGCGACCCGGGGTTCGCGCGTGACGACGGCGGCAAGCTGGTGCCCCCGATCCAGCCAGCGCTTGCCGCATTCCACCGTCAGGCTTTCGTTGCCGATCAGAAGGGCGGTCAGGGTCATTGGAAATCTCCGGTCACTCGGCAGCGAGTCTATGGTCAGGATGGCGGTGCTCGCCAGCCTCGGCCGCCTGGATTGCGGCCTTCATCCGTGCGGCCAATACGCGCACGTTCGGTTCCAGCACCATGGAATCGTGGTCCCCCGGGACCTCGACCACGTCGAGACGCGGCGCGAAGGGCGTCCAGAGGTTGTCGTGGAAGACATATTCCCGCGCCTCGGACACCCAATTGCCCCCCGTGACCTTGTAGCGGCGGTCCAAGGGCGGACGGTAGAGGACGACGTTGCCATCCTCCCAGCCCCTGAGGTCATAGACGCCGATGGCATGGCGGAAGGCGGCCTCAATCGCGGCGTTGTTGTAGGACGGCACGGTCGGGTCAGGCTCGTTCGCGGCCTTGGCGCGGCGCGAGCGTTCCCATTCCCAGCGGCGCTTGGCCCAGTCGGCCAGGAACTTCGGCCCGCCCGCGCGGATTTCGGCCAGCTTGATGAGCGCTTTGTCGGGCTTGGTCAGGAAGGGCCGGACTGGCAGCGGGGTGTCGAGAAGGACCATGAGGGCCACCTCCTCGCCTTCGGCGCGGAGCATCTGGCCGATCTCCCACGCGGTCAGACCACCACCCGAGAAGCCGCCCAGAAGGTAGGGGCCCTTGGGCTGGACCTGCCGGATTTCGGCCAGGCAGGATGCGGCGGCGTCCTCGATGGTCATATGCGGCGTGTCGTCGCCGAAAAGGCCCTTGGCCTGGAGGCCGTAGAACGGCCGGTCGGTGCCGAGGAGGCTGGCGAGATGGCGGAGGTTGAGGACGTTGCCGAACATCCCGGCGACGAGGAAGAACGGGGTCTTGGGTCCGCCATCGCCGCGGTGCATGGCGACGAGGTGAGTGAACTTCGGACCAGCAGGGTCGGCGAGTTCGGTCGGGGCAGGGGCGCTGTCGTCCTGCGGGCCGATGCGGTCGATGATAAGCTGGGCGCAACGAGCGATGGTCGGGGCCTCGAACAAGATCGAGATCGGGAAGTCGACCTTCCACTGGCGGCGGATCATCGCGAACAGGCGAACGGCGATCAGGGAGTGGCCGCCGAGGGTGAAGAAGTCATCCTCGACCCCCACTTCGGCGACGCCCAGAAGCTCGGCCCAGAAGCCTGCGAGGGTGCGTTCGATGCTGTTCCTCGGGGCGACGTAGTCGGTTTCGAGGTCAGGGCGGGCAAAGCCCGGGCCTTCGGCCTCGACCGCAACGGGGGCGTTGGCCTGTTTCATCAGCGCGTCGAGGTCGAGGGAGGAGACGAGGACCTGCGCGCCATCCGCCGCCAGCGCGCGGAGGAAGGCCTCGGCGCCCTCGGCGGGGCGGATGCCGCCCGCAAGGGCCTGGGCCAGGCGCTGTTCGGCGGGGGACTGGCCGCGTTGGTCGTCGTCGCGGATCACTTCGCGCGGGTTCGGGGAGGCGGGTTTGGCAAGGGCTTCCTCGAAGGCGACCTTGCGGAAGGTGATGCCTTCGACCTCGACCAACACCTTGCCCGAGGGGTCCGTCAGGGTGACATCGAAGCTGGCGGTGTCGTCCGTCGGTCTGCCGGACAGGCGGACCCAGCTGCGGATTTCGGCAGGGAGTGCTGCGTAGACCCGGATGGCAGTGGTCATCACCGGGGCCCAGACGAAGCCCTCCTGCACCTTCGGGAGAAGCGCGATGCCCCAGCCGGTGCCGATGTCGTAAAGCGCGGGATGCAGCGCGCAGGTTGCGGTATCCTGCACCGCTTGCGTCGGCAGGGCGAGGGTTGCAAGGCCTTCACCGTTGCCGAGCGCGGTGGCCTTGAGGACCTGCCAACGCGGGCCAAAGGCGATGCGGTCTTCCTGGGCGGAGGGCAGGTTCTCGCCCCCTGCTGCCGCGGCCTTGTCGGGGCAACGGGCGGCTATGGCGGCAAGGTCCAGCTCTTCAGCCAGCGTGGTGAGCGGGGCCACACCCATTTCGGCGGTCAGCGCCCAGCCTTGCGGCTCCAGCGCGCGGGCTTGCAAGCGCTGGTTGCCATCGCGGCCGCGGGTCAAGCTGACGCGGAAGTCGCGGGGGAGGTCCGCTTCCAGCCGGAGTGGGCGGAAGACGGTAAGGTCGGTGAGCTGGAAGCCGGGCTTCGCGCCTGCCGCTGCAAGGGCTTCGCCCGCGATTTCCGGGTAGGCCGAGCCGGGGAGGACCGCCGTGCCGTCCAAGAGGCGGTGGTCGTCCATGACCCAGTGCTCTTTGGTGAGCGTGGCGTGAAACCGGGTTTCATCCTCACCCTTCTGCATCCTTTCGAGGACCAGCTGGCCGGGCAGCGGGGCGCCCGCGTCCTTGCCCTGACGGCGGGCGTCGGCGTCAGCGGCCATGCCGATGCCGGACCAGATGCCCCAGTTGATCGCCGTGACGCGGGTGCGTCCGCCAGCCCTGCTGCGGGCAAAGGCGTTGAGGTACTCGTTTGCCGCGACGTAGTCGGCCTGACCGGCTGGGGTCAGGACGGTGGAGGTGGAGCTGAACAGCACGATCCGGTCGACGGAGCCGTCGGGGAGGAGGGTGTCGAGAAGCTTTGTCCCGTGGACCTTGGGCGACAGGACCGCGTCGGCGCTGCCGGGGTCCTTGCCGAGGAGGGGGGCGTCGTCGACGGTGCCCGCGGCATGGACGACGCCGTAGATCGGGCCAAGCTCGGCCTTCACGCGGTCGAAGGCCGCGCGCATGTCTTCGGGGTTGCAGACATCGGCGGCGACGGCCATCACGCGGCCGAGGCGTTCAAGGCGCGACAGGACCCCGGCGCGGACGGATCCGGGTTCGGGGACGTGGCGACCGATGAGCGCAACCTTGGCGTGGCGGTCGCGCATCAGGCGTTCTGCGACGGTGACGCCGATCCCGCCGAAGCCACCGGTGATGACCCAAACCGAGCCTTCGGGGACTTCGGCCTGTTCCGGCAGTTTTGCAGGGACGAGGCGGGTTTCCAGGCGGCGGCTGCCCCTGATCGCGGCGACGGTGTTGGAAGGCGTCGCCAGCATCTCTTCGAGGACGGCGGAGACGGTTTCGCCCGCTATCTTCTTGTCAAGCGTCACGTCAAGAAGGCTCGCCGTCAGCCCCGGCAATTCGCGCGGCATCACGCGGACGGGGCCCGCGACGGTGGCTTTCTCGGGGTAGGGGAGGGCTTCCGTGCGGACCTGTGCGGCGCCGGAGGTGACGACGGTCACGTGCGGCGCGGGCTTGAGGCCGATTTCGGCGATGGCCTGGCCGAGGAAGAAGAGGCTCCAGAAGCCCTGTTCGAGGTTTCGCTGGAAGAAGCTGGAGCCAGGGCGGAAGGCCTCTTTCTCGGTCACCAGCCAGAAATGGGCGATGCGGGCGGGTGAGAGGTCCCGCTGGGCGAGGTCGGCGAGGAGGGCGTCGTAGCCCTCGCGCCCGTGTTCGGGGGCGAGCGTGTAGGTGTCGTCCGAGGTGCGGGCGAAGGCGTCGCCGACGTGGACGGTGATGACGCGGTGGTTGGCGGCCCGCAGGCGCTGGACGGCGGCGCGGGCAAGGCCGGCTTCGTCGGCGAAGACCAGCCAGGTCAGGGGTTCCCCGAGTTCGGTTTCCACGTCGACCGGGCAGTCGGCAGGCATCACGCGCCAGCCGATCTTGTAGCCGAAGTCGGTGACGCTGTCGTGGCGGGTCGGGGTCAGGTCGGCCTCGGTCACGACAGTGGGCTGGCCGCGTTCGACGAAGTAGCGGCTGCGCTGGAAGGGGTAGGTCGGCAGGGGGACGCGGCGGCGCTTCGCCTCGCCCCAAAGCTGGGTCAGGTCGGGTTCGGCCCCGCAGGCCCAGAGGCGGCCGAGGGTGGCGATGAAGTGGCGGTCGTCGCTGACGGTGTCGTCGGGGTGGCGGAGGCTGGCCGGGACCGGCTGGCCGCCCATCGCGCCGTTCGCCTGCGCGAGCGACGCCATCGCGCGGCCGGGGCCGACCTCCAGGTAGACCCGGTCGGCCTTCTGGCGCAGCGCCGCCATGCCGTCGGCGAAGCGGACAGTGTTGCGCAAGTGGGCGACCCAGTAGTCGGGGCTGGTGGCCTCCTCGTCGGTCAGGACCTGGCCGGAGCGGTTGGAGATGATCGGGATCTGCGGTGGGCTGAGGTGCATGCCCCCAAGGTGGGCGCGGAAGGCGGAAAGGATGCCTTCCAGCATCTTCGAATGCGCCGCAATGTCGATGGCGATGCGGGTGGTGTCGATGCCGTCGGCCTTGAGCCGCTCAGCCAGGTCCTTCAGGCCCGCGTCGGACCCCGAGACCACGGTCAGTTCCGGCGCGTTCACCGAGGCGATGTCGAGATCGCCGAGGTAGGGTTTCAGCGCGGCTTCAGAGAGCGGGACCGACAGCATCCCTCCCGCAGGGACGGTGTCGAAGAGTTGCCCGCGCAGGCGGACGAGGCCGACGGCGGCTTCCAGCGTCATCACGCCCGCCACGCAAGCGGCCGCGTTTTCGCCCATCGAATGGCCGATCAGGACGGCGGGCTGGATGCCCCAGCTTTCCCACAGCTTCGCCAGCGCGACCTCGACGATCAGGATCAGGGGCAGCTGTCTCGACGGCTGGCGCAGGGCCTCGGCGGCGGCCTGTTCCTGGCCTTTGGCGGGCAGCCAGAGGGCGCGGGTTTCCGCCTCGGCATCGCCCAGGGCAGCAAGGCCCCGGTCCATCCATTCGGCGAAGACGGGTTCGGTCTCGTAAAGGTCGCGCGCCATGTTGGGGTATTGCGCGCCGCCGCCGGGGAACATGAAGACGACGTCGGGGCGGTCGCCCAACCGGCGCTGGGTGAAGACGCGGCGGGGATCACCGGCCTCCAGCATCTTCGCGGCTTCCTCATGGCTTTCGGCCACCAGCACGCGGCGGTGTTCAAAGGCGCGGCGGCCTTCTTTCAGCGTCCAGGCGACGTCGGCGAGGTCCTGTTCGGGATGCGCGCGGAGATGGGCGGCGAGGCGGGTGGAGGCTTCGCCCAGAGCCGACTGGCTGCGGGCGGAGAGGGTGATGAGCTGGAAGGGCCAGTCCGAAGCCTCGGAAGCGGCCACGGCAGGGGGTTCCTGCACGACGACGAAGGCGTTGGTGCCGCCGACGCCCAAGGAGTTCACCCCGGCGCGGCGGGGGCCCTTGCGGCGGGGCCAGTCCGACAGCTTGTCGTTGACGCGGAAGGGGCTGCCGTCGAAGTCGATGGCGGGGTTCGGGGCCTCGAAGTTGAGGCTGGGCGGCATCTGGCCGTGGTGCAGCGCGAGCGTGGTCTTGATGAGGCTTGCTACGCCCGCGGCGGTGTCGAGGTGGCCGATGTTGGTTTTCACAGACCCGATGCGCGCGAAGCCAGTGGCATTGGTGGTGCGGCGGAAGGCTTCGGTCAGGGCGGCGACTTCGATGGGGTCGCCAAGGTAGGTGCCGGTGCCGTGGCATTCGATGTAGTCGATGGTCTCCGCCGGGGTCCCTGCAACGGCGAGGGCCGTGGCGACGCAGGCGGATTGACCCTCGACTGAAGGCGCAAGGTATCCGGCCTTTGCCGCCCCGTCGTTGTTGACGGCTGACCCCTTAATGACGCCCCAGATATGGTCGCCATCGGCCAGGGCATCCTCAAGCCGACGCAGCAAGACCGTGCCCGCACCGGACCCGAAGACCGTGCCTTGCGCTCGGTGGTCGAAGGCGTGGCAGACGCCGTCGGGCGACAGGACCTCGCCCTCCTTGTAGAGGTAGCCGCGGCCCTGGGGCATGTCGATGGTGACACCCCCAGCCAGCGCCATGTCGCATTCACCGTTCAAGAGCGCCTGGATCGCGTAATGCGTGGCGACCAGCGAGGTGGAGCAGGCGGTCTGCATCCCGAGGCTTGGCCCCTTGAGGTCGAAGACGTGGCTGACGCGGGTAGCGAGGAAGTCCTTGTCGTTGCCGGTATGGCGCAGAAGGAACATCCCCGTGCTTTCGACCAGCGCCGGGTTCGAGCAGAGGTTGAAGTAGAAATAGCTGCCCATGCCGCAGCCCGCGAAGACGCCGATGCGGCCCTTGAACCCTTCGGGAGTGTGGCCGGCGTTTTCCAGCGCCTCCCACGCCACTTCCAGGAACTGGCGGTGCTGGGGGTCTAGGATCGCGGCTTCCTTGGGGGAGAATCCGAAGAACTCGGCGTCAAAGCGGTCGTAGCCTTCAAGAAGGGCAGCGGCGGGGACGTAGTTCGGATTGCGCAACAGCGCGGGGTTCTCGCCCGAAGCGAGGATTTCCTCTTCGGTCAGCCGACGCACGGCCGACCGGCCTTCGCGCAGGTTGTCCCAATAGGCCTGGATGTCCGCGGCACCCGGAAGATGCGCAGCCATGCCGACAATGGCGATATCCGTTTCGGCCGGAAGGTCCTGCATCACGTCCTTCATGCGACTACCCTCTCGACTTGTCTTCAGCGACCTGCGCTGTCCTGGCGTTTGGCCCGCCCGACGGGCGACAATGGCCTTGGTCCCAAGGATGCGCCGCAGCGCCGGGACAGTTCAGCACAATCTCACCTACTCTGCACCAACCCGAAATCCGGGGACTGACCGGGACCATCAACGATTCGCGCGCTGTCAAAATTTCCTTGAGCTTTCCTACATGAGTCCGTCTAGATACGCACGGGTGTTGGGTAAGAAAGTGGCCATTTCTGGGGGATTCCGGACCCTACGGCTATGATTTCCCTACTTTGTTGCTAGCTCGGCATCAGTATTGTGGAAGGCGTCGCCATGCCTTTCAAGTTTGCTTATTACAGGGCCACAAAGCCCCAATACCTTGGGGAATTGCTTAAAGGTGAGTAGATGACGCGAAGTAGGTCCCGCAGGTTGTTATCCCGTATCCTGTGGTTCGATCCGGAAGTCGGAAACGAAACGGAGTCGCCGGCCGGGGCTTCGGATCGCGTTGACGATACGGCACTGGACATTCCGACCTATCAGGACCGCAGCGTCGTCGTGACGCCGCCGTCGAGCTTTGTCGACGCGCCGATTCCGCGCCCGGTGCGGGTCCGGTCACGGCTGCTGCCGAGCCACCCGCCGGTCGGGAACTCTGCGGATCTCTATACCGAGCATTTCGGGCTGAAGATGCGCCCCTTCGCCCTGACCCCCGACCCGGATTTCCTGTACTGGCCGCCCTCGCACCAGCGGGCCTACACGATGCTGGAATACGGGGTCAGGGCCCATGCACCGATCACGCTGATCACCGGCGAGGTCGGTGCGGGCAAGACGACATTGCTTCTGCATCTGGTGCGGTCGCTGGGATCCGAACTGAAGGTCGGGCTGGTGTCGAACCCGCATGGATCGCGGGCCGAGCTTCTGCGCTGGGTGCTGCATGCGCTGGAACAGCCTGCCGAACTGGAAGAAAGCTACGTCGATCTCTTTTCGCGCTTTCAGAACTTCCTGCTGTCGGAATATGCCTCGGGGCGCAGTGTCGTCCTGATCTTCGACGAAGCGCAGAACCTGTCCGCCGAGGCGCTGGAAGAACTGCGGATGTTCATCAACATCAACTCGGGCAAGGACGAGGTCCTGCAACTGGTGCTGATCGGGCAACCGGAACTGCGGGCGCTGGTGTCGCGGCCCGAGATGCGGCAGTTTGCCCAGCGGGTGGCGGCCAGCTATCACCTGACAGCGATGGACCTCAAGACGGTCCGGGGCTACATTCCGCATCGTCTGAAGGTGGCGGGTTGCGAGAAGCGCATCTTCACCGCGCCGGCGGTCAGCATCATCTATGACCTGACGAAGGGCGTGCCGCGACTAGTGAACCAACTGTGCGATCTTGCGATGGTCTATGCCTTCACCAAGGGCAAGCAGATCGTGACCCCCGCGATCCTTCAGCAGGTGCTGGATGATGGCGTATTCTTTTCGGCAGCAGCCGCAAGCGAGACGAGTGAGACCCCCTAAATGACGCTGGACCTGCGTTTCTACCTGTCCCTGATCCTGCGGCGGCTTCCCGTCATCGCGGCGATCATCTTCACCGCGACGACGGCCGGCGTCCTGTATGCCGTGTCGCTGCCGCCGGTCTTTCGGGCAGAGGCGCGGCTTCTGATCGAGAATGCCCAGATCCCGGACGAACTGGCCGCCTCGACCGTGCGGTCCACGGCTGACGAGATCCTGCTGGCGATCCAGCAACGGATCATGACCCGCGACAACCTTCTGGCTGTTGCTGAGAGGCATGAGCTGTTCAAGAGCGCACCGTCGATGACCTCGGAACAGAAGCTGGTGGCGATCGGCAGCCGCGTGGCGATCTACATGCCCAACAACCAGGGCAATACCGGGGTGGTCAACGTATCCTTCGCCGCGTCCGAGCCCGAGCTTTCGGCTGCCGTCACCAATGACCTGGCGGACCAGATCCTGCAGTGGAGCACGGAGCTGCGGACCGAGGCCTCGGCCAACACGCTGGATTTCTTCGAACAGGAAGTGCAGCGCCTGACGCAGGAGCTGGGTGAGCAGAACGCGAAGATCCTGGAGTTCGAACAGGCCAACCGGGATGCCCTGCCGGAAAGCCTGGAATTCCGCCGGTCACGCCAGGCGGCACAGCAGGAGCGCCTGTTGCAGATCGACCGGGAGCTTTCGTCTCTGCGGGACCGACGCCAGCGCCTGACCGAACTTTTCGACCGCACCGGGCGTCTGGTGACGACAACCGAAGCCCGCACGCCGGAAGAAACGCGGCTGGACGAGTTGCGGCAGGAACTTGCCTCGGCCCTGGTGGTGTTGTCGCCGACCAACCCGCGTGTGAAGGCGCTGCAGAACGAGGTCACCGCACTTGAGGAGGCCGTCAAGGAACAGCTGGACGCATCGGGCGGCGGGCGGCTGACACCTTTCCAGGTGCAGATGCTGGATATCGATGGGCAGATTGAATACCTCGCCGAACAGAAGGCCCTGGTCGAGAAGGACCTGGTGGCACTGGAGGCCAGCATCGAGGCGACACCCGGCAACTCGATCCGGCTGGGCGAACTGCGCAGCAACTACGAGACCCTGCGCGTCCAGTACGAAGAGGCCGTCGGCAGCCTGTCCGAGGCCCGTATGGGCAACCGGATCGAAGCGACGGACCGGGGGCAGCGCATCACCATGATCGAACGGGCCGTCCCGCCCGCCTTCCGCGCCGAGCCGAACCGCAAGCGGATCGCGGTCGCGGCATTCGGGGCCGGGGTGATCCTCTCTGGCGCGCTGCTTTTCCTGCTGGAGTTCATGAACCAGACGATCCGCAGACCGTCAGAACTGGCCAAGGTGATCGGTGCCCCGCCGTTCGGGACTGTGGGCTATCTTCCGGGGGCGTCAGAGGCCAGGCGGTTCTCGCATGGCAGCCTGGCGATGCTGGCGGTGTTCCTGATCAACATTCCGGTGTTGATGCTGGTGGTTCACATCTACGTCATGCCGCTCAACTCACTTCTCGGGCTTGCCTCGAAGGCACCCGACATCAGCGGGGTGGCTGATCCCGCGACCACCGGACAGACCGAGTAGGACATATGGAACGGATTCAATCGGCACTCGCGAAAGCCCGGGCGGCGCGTGACCGCAAGATGCAGGCATCGAAGCCCGGCGGGCAGTCGGCGGTCGAAAGCGGGCCGTGGTACGACCTTGCAGAGATCCCGCTGAACCCGAAGGTGCTGGAACGAAACCGCGTCGTTGCGATGCATCCGGGGCAGGCTGCGGCAAGCTTCGATCTGATGCGCACGAACCTGATCCGGGCGCTGCGCTCGAACGGGTGGAGCAGGGTGGCCATCACCTCGCCGACGCAGGGTTGCGGCAAGTCCACCGTTGCGCTGAACCTGGCCTTCAGCCTGGCGCGGATGGCCGATACCCGCGTGCTGCTGCTGGAACTGGACATGCGGCACCCGACGCTTCAGGGCATCCTGGGCCTGGAACCCAGCCAGAACTTTGCTGGCATGCTGGCCAGCGGCACGATCGACTACAGCCAGATTCGCCGGTTGGGGCCGAACCTTGCGGTCGGGTTGAACTCGAAACCCATGGACAGCCCGGCCGAGCTTCTGTCGGCCACCCGGACTGCCGACATGGTCGACGAGATCGAGGCCAAGCTGCAACCCGATGTCATCCTGTTCGACATGTCGCCAATGCTGTCCAACGACGATGCGATCTCGTTCCTGGACCAGGTGGACTGCGCGCTGATGGTCGCTGCGGCGGATGAGACTACCTCGACCGAGGTGGACAAGTGCGGCAAGGATCTGGGCAAGCGGACCCAGGTGCTGGGCGTGGTGCTGAACAAGTGCCGGTTCATGGAACAGGAAGAGCCGCACGCCTATCCGGAATAGACCGTCCAGAAATGGCAAAGGGCCCCGCGAGGGGGCCCCATGTCAGATCCAGATGGAGCGGGCGATGAGATTCGAACTCACGACCCTAACCTTGGCAAGGTTATGCTCTACCCCTGAGCTACGCCCGCACCGTCTGGATGACGGGGGATTTATAAAGTGGCGCGGATGGCTGCAAGAGGGAAAGTGCATGCAGGCGCAAAATTCTCGCACATTCGGCGGTGGGGGCGGCCGCTATGGTCCGCCAGCATGATGCAGGCGCGGCGTCAATGGCCTTTGCGGGTGCAGTAAAATCGGTGTGAGGCCTTTGCAACCTGACCGAGAATCGGCTTGGATTCGGAAATGTTTTGAATAGGTTGCGCCGCGAAGGCACAGTCGCCTTCTTGCGTGGCGGCGCTTTCTGCGCTGCCGCAAACTGGAGAAAGACAATGACCAAATTCGCTCTCGTTCTGGCCGCAACGGCCCTGACCGCCACCACTGCGTTCGCGCAGGACGCTGCCGCCCCGGTCGTCGCTGACGCCGACGCCAACGGCACCTTCTCGCTGGCAGAAGTGCAGGCTGCTTACGCTTCGGTCACCGAAGAGGCCTTCAAGGCCGCCGACACCGACGCGTCGGGCGAGCTGTCGCCGGAAGAACTGCAGGCCGCCGTGGACGCAGGCGCTTTCGCGGTCTGATTTCGGCAGCAAGGATATGGGGGGCCGTCCTTCGGGGCGGCCCTTTTTGTTTGGACGGTGACCCGTCGATCAGCAAGTCCGTGTGGAACCCGTGTGCGATTGCGGCGTTGTGTCGTCATGAAGGCCGCGACACCCCGCGCGGCCAGTGACGAGGAGAAATCCAATGAACCAGGACCAGATTGCCGGCAAGTGGAAGCAGCTGAAAGGCGAAGCGAAGATCCTGTGGGGCAAGCTGACCGATGACGAGCTTGACCAGGCCGAGGGCCAGAAGGACAAGCTCGCCGGGCTGATCCAGGAGCGGTACGGCCGCACCAAGGAAGAGGCCGAGACCGAAGTGAAGCGGTTTTTCGACCGCGTGTGATGCGGTCAATGTGTGGAAGGGGGCGCCGTCTGGCGCCCCTTTTCATGTGCAGCAGGTCATTTCCACTGGGGCGGGACCGGATCGGGTTCGAAGATCTGGTCGAAGGGCGTGTCGCCAAAGGCTCCTGCCTCGTACATCACGCGTGAGGTGTAGCTGCCCCAGTAGCGCCCGGATGGTGCGTCGTAATGCCAGTCCGAGATCATTTCTTCCGTGAAGTCGACCCGGTCGCCCACCTGCAGCGCGCCCAGATTCACGGGCTCGTTGGCCAGAAGCCCAGCCAAGCTGCCATCCGGCAGGCGGGCGAAGGGCGTGACCCAGATGTGCTCGGACTCGGTATCGCTCCCCTCGACGGTCGGAAGTTCGACCTTGATGACCGCGCCAGCAATCGAGTTGCCGTCCCGGTCCAGCGCATTGGCAAGGAACAGGGGCAGGGTCGATCGCGCCTCGGCGATGGCGGCCAGCATCTGGGCGTCGGAGTCGCTGTAATTGACTGTCGGGTCCTGTGCGAACACGGGCCCGGACAGACAAAGGATCAGCGCCGCAGCGCGGGCTATCATGCCTCGAATTCCACCAGCAGGTCCTTGGCCTCGATCTGGCTGCCCGGGTGGACGTGGATGGCTTTCACGGTGGCCTCGCGGTCGGCGTGGAGGCCCGTCTCCATCTTCATCGCTTCGATGTTGAGAAGGAGGTCGCCCGCCCGGACTTTCTGGCCCACCGTTATCGCGATGGAGGCGACAGCCCCCGGCATCGGCGCACCGATATGGGCGGGGTTGCCGTCCTGCGCCTTGGGCTTCGCTGCCGTCTTGGCCTTGATCGCCCGGTTCGGCACGCGGATCACCCGGGGTTGGCCGTTCAGTTCGAAGAAGACCTTGACCTCGCCATCCTCGGTCGTCTCGCCAACCGCCTGCAGCCGGATTTCCAGCGTCTTGCCGGGGTCGATTTCCAGCGAAATCTCGTCACCCGGCTGCATCCCGTAGAAGAAGACCGGCGTCGGCAGGGTGCGGACGGGGCCATAGGTCTTGTGGCGGCCCATGTAGTCGAGGAAGACCTTGGGATACATGAGGTAGCCATTCAGATCCTCGTCATCGACGGTGATCCCGTTCATCTCCTCGGAGACTTTCTTGCGCACTGCTTCCAGGTCCACCGGGGGCAGGGTCTTGCCCGGGCGTTCGGTCAGCGGAGCTTCGCCCTTCAGGACCTTCTTCAGGATACCCTGCGGCCAGCCGCCATGCGGTTGCCCGAGGTTGCCCTTCAGCATATCCACGACTGAGTCCGGGAAAGCCACGTCGACGTTGGGGTCCTCGACCTGCGCGCGGGTCAGGCCTTGCGCCACCATCATCAGCGCCATGTCGCCCACGACCTTGGAGGACGGGGTGACCTTCACGATATCGCCGAACATCTGGTTCGCATCGGCATAGGCCTGCGCGACCTCGTGCCAGCGTTCCTCAAGCCCCAGGGAGCGCGCCTGGGCCTTGAGGTTGGTGAACTGCCCGCCGGGCATTTCGTGCAGGTAGACTTCGGAGGCCGGGGCCTGCAGGCCGGATTCAAAGGCCGCGTACTGCTTGCGGACGGCTTCCCAGTAGTCGGAAATCTGCCGGACCGCCGCGATGTCGAGGCCGGTGTCGCGGTCGGTGTTCCGCAGCGCCTCGACGATGGAGCCAAGGCAGGGCTGCGACGTGCCTCCTGAGAACGCATCCATCGCCGCGTCCACGGCATCCACGCCCGCGTCACAGGCCGCAAGGATCGTCGCCGCCCCTGCTCCGCTGGTGTCATGGGTGTGGAAGTGGACCGGAAGGCCGATCTCCTGCTTCAGCGCCTTGATGAGGACGCGGGCCGAGGCGGGTTTCATCAGGCCGGCCATGTCCTTCAGGCCCAAGACATGCGCGCCAGCCGACTTCAGCTCCTTCGCGCGGTCGAGGTAGTATTTCAGGTCGTACTTCGACCGGGCCGGGTCCAGAAGGTCGCCGGTATAGCAGATCGTGCCTTCGCAGACCTTGTTCGCCTCGAGCACCGCGTCCATCGCGACGCGCATGTTCTCGACCCAATTCAGGCTGTCGAAGACGCGGAACACGTCGACGCCGGTCTTGGCGGCCTGCAGCACAAAGCTGCGCACCACGTTGTCGGGGTAGTTGGTGTAGCCCACCCCGTTCGAGGCCCGCAGCAGCATCTGCGTCATCAGGTTCGGCATCGCGGCCCGCAGGTCGCGGAGGCGCTGCCAGGGGCATTCCTGCAGGAAGCGGTAGGCCACGTCGAAGGTGGCCCCGCCCCAGCATTCGACACTGAAAAGCTGCGGCAGGTTCGCGGCATAGGCGGGCGCGACCTTGATCATGTCGATCGACCGCATCCGGGTCGCCAGAAGCGACTGGTGCCCGTCCCGCATCGTGGTGTCGGTCAGAAGGACCTTCTGCTGTTCCTTCATCCAGTTGGCGACGGCCTGCGGGCCCTTCTGCTCCAGAAGGTTGCGCGTCCCCATCGCGGGATCGGCCTTCAGCGCGGGCGGTTTCGGGGGCTTGGCCTCGGCCGGGGGTTTCGGGCGGCCTGCGGTCTCCGGATGGCCGTTCACGGTGATGTCGGCGATGTAGAGGAGGATCTTCGTCGCCCGGTCGCGCCGCTTCTTGAAGGCGAAGAGCTCGGGCGTCGTGTCGATGAACTTGGTCGTGTAGGTGTCGTTCAGGAAGGTCTTGTGTTTCAACAGGTTGATGACGAACTCGATGTTCGTGGCAACCCCACGGATCCGGAATTCGCGCAGCGCGCGGTCCATCCGCGCAATCGCCTTCTCCGGCGTCTGGGCATGGGCGGTGACCTTCACCAGAAGCGAGTCGTAGTAGCGGGTGATGACCGAGCCAGCATAGGCCGTGCCGCCGTCGAGGCGGATGCCGTTCCCGGTGGCCGAGCGATAGGCGGTCAGGCGGCCATAGTCCGGGATGAAGTTGTTCAGCGGGTCTTCCGTCGTTACGCGGCACTGCAGGGCATGGCCGTTCAGCTTGACGTCGGCCTGGGAGGCCACGCCCGTCGCCTCGGGCAGGGACTTGCCTTCCTCGATCAGGATCTGGGCCTGGACGATGTCGATGCCGGTCACTTCCTCGGTGACCGTATGCTCGACCTGGACGCGGGGGTTCACCTCGATGAAGTAGAACTTGCCCGTCTCCATATCCATCAGGAATTCGACAGTGCCCGCGCATTCGTAGTTCACGTGGGAACAGATGCGCTTGGCCATCTCGCAGACTTCCTCGCGCTGCGCTTGCGTGAGGTAGGGGGCAGGGGCGCGCTCGACGACCTTCTGGTTCCGGCGCTGGACGGTGCAGTCGCGTTCCCAGAGGTGCCAGCAGTTGCCCTGCTTGTCGCCCAGGATCTGCACCTCGACGTGGCGGGCGCGGGTGATCATCTTTTCGAGGTAGCCCTCGCCGTTCCCGAAGGCCGCTTCCGCCTCGCGACGGCCCTCCCGGACCTTGGCCTCCAACTCGTCCTCGCTCAGGATCGGCCGCATGCCCCGACCGCCGCCACCCCAGGAGGCCTTGAGCATCAGCGGGTAGCCCACTTCCTTGGCTTGTTTCTTGATAAGCGCCATGTCGTCGCCCAGCACTTCGGTCGCCGGGATGACGGGGACGCCGGCCTCCATCGCCACGCGGCGGGCAGAGGCCTTGTCGCCAAGCGCACGCATGGTGTCGGCCTGCGGGCCAATGAAGGTGATCCCGGCTTGGTCGCAGGCATCGACGAAATCGGGGTTTTCCGACAGAAGTCCGTAGCCCGGGTGGATCGCATCTGCGCCTGCCATCCGTGCGACCCGGATGATCTCGGGGATCGACAGGTAGGCGCCCACCGGCGAAAGGCCCTCGCCGATCCGGTAGGCCTCGTCCGCCTTGAAGCGGTGGAGGGAGAGCTTGTCTTCCTCGGCATAGACCGCGACGGTCTTCTTGCCCATCTCGTTGGCGGCCCGCATGACGCGGATGGCGATCTCGCCCCGGTTGGCGACAAGGATCTTCTTGAACTCGGGCATTCGGGCCTCCCCCAAGGCTGGACGCGAGGACATTAGAGGTGCTGCGATGCAGCGCAAGGGGATTTGGCGTCCTTTTCCCACTGTTTTGCGACAGGGTGGGGGAGTGTGGTGTTAGCGCAAACATTGCGTGGTCGGTGGGCCTGAACAATCGGTGAACGCGGGACTTTCCCCCGCGCGCGATGCGGGTATACTGTCGCGCATGACAGCTTGGGATGAAGAACAGGCCTTCGAGGCCGCCGCCGCGCCCGTGCCCCTGTCGCAGCGCGCGATGGCGGCGCGGCCGATGCCCTATCTCGACGACCTGAACCCGGCGCAGCGCGCGGCGGTGGAGGCGCTGGACGGTCCGGTCCTGATGCTGGCGGGGGCGGGGACGGGGAAGACCAAGGCGCTGACCTCTCGCATCGTGCATCTGCTGCACCAGCGCCGGGCGCGCCCGAACGAGATCCTGGCGGTGACCTTCACCAACAAGGCCGCGCGCGAGATGAAGGAGCGCGTGGGTCGGCTGCTGGGCGAGGTGGCCGAGGGAATGCCCTGGATGGGCACCTTCCACTCGCTAAGCGTGAAGATCCTGCGGCGGCATGCCGAGCTGGTGGGGCTGAAGCCGAACTTCACGATCCTGGACACGGATGATCAGTTGCGGTTGCTGAAGCAGCTGGTCCTGGCCGCGAACATCGATGAAAAGCGCTGGCCGGCGCGGATGCTGGCCGGGTTGATCGACGGTTGGAAGAACCGCGCCTGGCTGCCAGAGAAGGTGCCGTCCTCGGAAGCCGGGGCCTACAACAACCGGGGGACCGAGCTTTACGCGGCCTATCAGGACCGGCTGAAGACCCTGAACGCGGTGGATTTCGGCGACCTGCTCCTCCATTGCGTGACGATCTTCCAGACGCACCAGGACGTGCTGGAGCAATACCAGCGCTGGTTCCGCTATATCCTTGTCGACGAATACCAGGATACCAACGTGGCCCAGTACCTGTGGCTGCGGCTCCTCGCCCAGGCGCACCGGAACATCTGCTGCGTGGGCGACGACGACCAGTCGATCTACGGCTGGCGCGGCGCCGAAGTCGGCAACATCCTGCGGTTCGAGAAGGATTTTCCGGGCGCGCAGGTGATCCGGCTGGAGCAGAACTATCGCTCGACCGGGCATATCCTTGGGGCCGCTTCGGGAATCATCGCCAAGAACGCCGGACGGCTGGGCAAGACGCTGTGGACCGCCGGGGCCTTGGGCGAGAAGGTCCGCCTGATCGGCCACTGGGACGGCGAGGAAGAGGCGCGCTGGATCGGGGAAGAGATCGAGGCGATCCAGCGGGGCACCCGGGGCCGCGATCCGGTGGACCTGAACCATCAGGCGATCCTCGTGCGGGCCAGCCACCAGATGCGGGCCTTCGAGGACCGGTTCCTGACCATCGGCCTGCCCTACCGTGTCATAGGCGGGCCCCGGTTCTACGAACGACAGGAAATCCGCGATGCGATGGCCTACTTCCGGCTCGCGGTGTCCCCCGACGATGATTTGGCCTTTGAACGTGTGGTGAACCTGCCGAAGCGGGGCCTTGGTGACACCGCGCAGTCGAAGATCAACGTGCTCGCGCGGGGGGCGGGGGTCTCCCTCCTCGACGGCGCGCGGGAGGCCTTGGCGAGGGGGGTAATCCCGGGGAAGGGGGCCTCGCAGCTCCGCGCCTTCGTCGACGGCGTCGACCGCTGGCATCTGGCGACGCTGCACCCGGAATACGACCACATCCGTCTGGCCGAAACGATCCTGGATGAGACCGGCTACACCGAGATGTGGCAGAACGACAAGACGCCGGAGGCTCCGGGGCGGCTCGACAACCTCAAGGAACTGATCAAGGCGCTGGAGCAGTTCGACAACCTGCAGGGGTTCTTGGAGCACGTCAGCCTCATCATGGACAACGAGACGGAGGGGGCGGAGGAAAAGGTCACCATCATGACCCTCCACGCCGCCAAGGGGCTGGAGTTTCCGGTCATGTTCCTGCCGGGGTGGGAGGATGGGCTTTTCCCCAGCCAGCGCAGCATGGATGAAAGCGGGCTGAAGGGGTTGGAGGAGGAGCGGCGGCTCGCCTACGTCGGGATCACGCGGGCTGAGGAGGTCTGCACGATCAGTTTCGCCTCGAACCGCCGGGTCTACGGGCAGTGGCAGTCGCAGTTGCCCTCCCGCTTCATCGACGAACTGCCGGGGGAGCATGTCGAGGTGCTGACGGCGCCGGGCCTTTATGGCGGGGGCTTCGGCGCGGCGGCATCGGTGGGGTTCGGGTCGAGCCTGGAGGAACGGGTTTCCAAGGCCGACGTCTACAACTCGCCCGGCTGGCGGCGGCTGCAGGAGAACTCGGGCGCCCGGTCCATGCGGCAGCCGCAGGAGGCGCGGCATGTGGTGATCGATCTGGAGGCGGCCTCGCCCTATGTGATCGGGGACCGGGTCTTCCACCAGAAGTTCGGCTATGGCGAGATCATGGGGATCGAGGGCGACAAGCTGGACGTTGAGTTCGACCACGCCGGGGCGAAAAAGGTCGTCGCGCGCTGGGTGATCCCGGCGGATCAGGTGGATGACGTGCCGTTCTAGGGTGATGTGTCCACGGTGGACAAACTCTGGGACTCTTTTGATTTCAATGACTTGGGATTTCCTGTTAGGGGTTTCTTAACACCTGCCCGCGGGCGCCGGAAAAGCCGATGAGGGTCTTGCGCTGCAGCCGGAAGGGGCGGCATGGTGAGGCAGTGACCGGGAGGATTGCAACATGGCGGAAGCAGCCGACCTGACGCGGATTGCCGACATTCTGGAAGCACGTGCTGCCGATGGTGCCCGGGTCATTGCGGCCATTGCGGGGGCTCCCGGGTCGGGGAAGTCGACGCTGGCGGAGAAGCTGGTGGGGAAGCTGAACGCGCGGCAACCGGGGTTGGCGGCGGTCTTGCCGATGGACGGGTACCATTATGATGACCTGTACCTGGTGCCGGCGGGGCTGCGGCCCCGGAAGGGCGCTCCGATGACCTTCGATGTGGGGGGGCTGTTCCACACCCTGAAGCGGCTGCGGGCGCGGGATGAGGCGGAGGTGGCTGTCCCCGTCTTCGACCGCAAGATCGAGATCGCGCGGGCGGGGGCAAGGTTGATCCCGCGGGAGACCCCGGTGATCGTGGTGGAGGGGAACTGGCTTTTGCTCAAACAGGCGCCGTGGGACCGGCTGCGGCCGATGTTTGATGTCACGGTGATGGTCGATGTGCCTGAGCATGTGCTGCGCGCACGTTTGCGCGGGCGGTGGGAGCGGTTGGGGTTATCCGAGGCCGAGATCATTGAAAAACTGGAAGAAAACGACCTGCCGAATGGACGCTGGGTCCGGGATGGGTCCATCGCGGCGGAGTTTGTAGTCCGCAACAGCTAGGCCGAGCGAGGGCCGAAAATCCGCGGGTCAAGCCCTGCATTCCTGCTGGCCACGCGACGGATTTGGCGCTAGTCTGACGCTCAAGACCCGGGGGACACACCTGGGCTTATAGGCAGAGCAGACGGACAGGCGGTTTTCCATGACTGAAATGGTCTATGGCTCGAATCCCGTGCGGGTATCGGAGCCGGTCATCCCCAAGTGGTGGCGCACGATCGACAAGTGGACGCTGACCTGCGTGTTCGTCCTGTTCGGGATCGGGCTTCTGCTGGGGCTGGCGGCGAGTGTGCCGCTGGCGACGCGCAACGGGCTGGAGCCGTTCTATTACGTGCAGCGGCAGGCCTTTTTCGGCGGGGTGGCGCTGGTGGTGATGCTGGGGGTGTCGATGATGCCGCCGGACATGGTGCGCCGGCTGGGGGTCATGGGATTTGCGGTGTCGATGCTGGCGCTGATGCTGTTGCCGATCTTCGGGACGGATTTCGGCAAGGGCGCGGTGCGGTGGTTTTCTTTCGGGTTCGCGTCGGTACAGCCGTCGGAGTTCCTGAAGCCGGGGTTCGTCGTCGTTGTGGCCTGGCTGATCGCGGCGTCACAGGACCTAGCCGGGCCGCCGGGCAAGACGATTTCCTTCGCGCTGACGCTGGTGGTGGTGGGGTTCCTGGCGATGCAGCCGGACTTCGGCCAGTCGGCGCTGATCCTGTTCGCCTGGGGCGTGGTCTATTTCGTCGGCGGTGCGCCGATGCTGCTGATCGGTGTCGTGGGGGGGATCGTCGCGGCGAGCGGGCTGGTGTTCTATGAGAGCAGCGAGCACTTCGCGCGGCGGATCGACGGGTTCCTGTCGCCGGATGTCGACCCGCGGACTCAGCTGGGATACGCGGCGAACGCGATCCAGGAGGGCGGGTTCTTCGGGGTGGGCGTGGGCGAGGGGCAGGTGAAGTGGTCGCTGCCGGACGCACATACCGACTTCATCATCGCTGTGGCGGCCGAGGAATACGGGCTGATCCTCGTTCTGTTCATCCTAGCCTTGTACGGGGTCATCGTGGTGCGGTCGCTGTGGCGGCTGCTGCAGGAGCGGGACCCGTTCGCGAGGCTGGCTGGGGCGGGGATGGCCTGCATCTTCGGCGTCCAGGCGATGATCAACATGGGGGTTGCGGTGCGGCTCTTGCCGGCCAAGGGGATGACGCTGCCCTTCGTGTCTTATGGCGGGTCGTCGGTTATTGCCGCAGGGATCACGCTGGGGATGCTGCTGGCTTTGACGCGGGAACGCCCGCGCGGGCAGATGAGCGACGTCTTCCGGCGGGGACGCTGATGATGGGCGGCGTCTCTTCGGGGCTTCCCCCTCACCCCGGCCCTCTCCCCCGGGGGGAGAGGGAGTCGCGGTGCGCAGCCGGGGGTCCAGGGATATGAGCGGCAAGCTTCTCCTCATCGCGGCGGGGGGCACGGGGGGGCACATGTTCCCGGCGCAGGCTCTGGCTGAGGCGATGCTGGCGCGGGGCTGGCGGGTGAAGCTGTCCACCGACGACCGCGGGGCGCGCTATGCCGGGGGGTTCCCGAAAGAGGTGCGGATCGAGCAGGTGGCGAGTGCGACCTTTGCGCGGGGTGGGGCGGCGGCCAAGCTGATGGTTCCGTTCCGCATTCTGGGCGGGGTCATGGGCGCGATCTGGTCGCAGTTGCGCGACAAGCCTGCTGTCGTGGTGGGGTTCGGCGGCTATCCCTCGATCCCGGCCTTGTCTGCGGCCTGGGTCTTGCGGCGGCCGCGGATGATCCATGAGCAGAACGGGGTGCTGGGTCGGGTGAACCAGATCTTCGCGCGGCGGGTGGACAAGGTGGCTTGCGGCACCTGGCCAACGGCCTTGCCTGCGGGTGTGACCGGGGAAGCCACCGGCAACCCGGTGCGGCAGGCGGTGCTGGACCGGGCTTCGGCGCCGTATATTCCTCCGGGCGATTATCCGATGGCGCTGGTGGTGATCGGTGGCAGTCAGGGCGCGCGCATCCTGTCGGACGTGGTGCCTGCGGCGGTGGCGCTTTTGCCCGAGGGGTTGCGGGCGAACCTGCGGGTGGAGCATCAGGCGCGGAACGAGGATGCCGCCCGCGCAGAGGCGGCTTATGCCGAGGCGGAGGTCCGGGCCGAGATCGCGCCGTTCTTCCCCGACATTCCGCGCAGGTTGTCGGAGGCTCAGCTGGTTATCAGCCGTTCGGGCGCGTCGTCGGTGGCGGACATTTCCGTGATCGGGCGCCCGGCGATCCTGATCCCCTATGCGGCGGCGACGGGGGACCACCAGACGGCCAACGCCAAGGGACTATCTGACGCAGCGGCGGCGATCGTGGTGCAGGAGAAGGCGCTTGACGCGAGGACCCTTGCGGGCCACATCGCCGCGATCCTGCAGGACCCGCACCGCGCCGAGACGATGGCCCGCGCGGCCCTGGGTGAGGGCAAGCCGGACGCGACAGCGCGGCTGGTGGCATTGGTCGAAGAGTTGGGCGGAGACGCATCATGAACGCAGCGACGAAACTTCCTCTGGAACTGGGGCCGATCCATTTCGTGGGGATTGGTGGCATCGGGATGAGCGGTATCGCCGAAGTGCTGATCACGCTGGGCTACCGGGTGCAGGGGTCGGATGCGAAGGCATCCAAGATCACCGACCGGCTGGTCAAGCTGGGGGCGACGTTCTTCGAGGGCCAGAAGGCGGAGAACATCGGGGACGGCGTGTCGGTCGTCGTGATCTCCTCCGCGATCAAGAAGGGCAACCCCGAGCTGGAGGAAGCGCGGCGGCGGAAGCTGCCGGTGGTGCGTCGCGCCGAGATGCTGGCCGAACTGATGCGGCTGCGGTCGAACATCGCCATCGCCGGGACCCATGGCAAGACCACGACGACGACGATGGTGGCGACTTTGCTCGACAAGGGCGGGTTTGACCCGACGGTCATCAACGGGGGCGTGATCCATGCCTACGGCTCGAATGCGCGCGCCGGGGCGGGGGAGTGGATGGTGGTGGAGGCCGACGAGTCGGATGGCTCGTTCAACCGCCTGCCGGCGACCATCGCCATCGTGACGAATATCGACCCGGAACATATGGAGCATTGGCATACGTTCGACGCGCTGCGGAAGGGGTTCCTGGATTTCGTGTCGAACATCCCGTTCTACGGGCTGGCGGTGTGCTGCACCGATCATCCCGAAGTGCAGACGCTGGTCGGGCGGGTGACGGATCGTCGGGTGGTGACCTTCGGTTTCAACGCGCAGGCCGATGTGCGGGCGGTGAACCTGACCTATGATAACGGCGTGGCGCATTTCGACATCGCCTTGCAGTCCGAGGGGCAGGTGATCGAGGGCTGCACCTTGCCGATGCCGGGGGATCACAACGTGTCGAACGCCCTGGCGGCGGTGGCAGTGGCGCGGCATCTGGGGATGAAGCGCGACGAGATCCGCGAGGCGCTGGCCGGGTTTGCGGGCGTGAACCGTCGCTTTACCAAGGTGGCCGAGGTGAACGGGGTCACGATCATCGACGATTACGGGCATCACCCGGTGGAGATCGCCGCGGTGCTGAAGGCCGCGCGGCAGGCGACCAAGGGGCGGATCATCGCGGTGCACCAGCCGCACCGCTATACCCGGCTGTCGAGCCTCTTCGAGGAGTTCTGCACCTGCTTCAACGAAGCCGATGTGGTGGCCATCGCCGATGTCTATTCCGCCGGTGAGGACCCGATCCCGGGCGCGTCGCGCGATGATCTGGTGGCGGGGCTGATCGCCCACGGCCATCGCCATGCCCGCGCGCTGCTGGACGAGGCCGATCTGGCACGGCTGGTCAAGGAACAGGCGCGGCCGGGGGACATGGTGGTGTGCCTTGGGGCGGGGACGATCAGTGCCTGGGCGAATGCGCTGCCGGCCAAGCTGATGGGGGCTGCGGCATGACCCGACGCGCCGGTCAGGGCAGGGCTGCATGATCTGGGGCTATATCTCGCCCCTGTTCTTCGGCTGCCTCTGGATCCTGGTGGCGGCGGTGGTCGCGATGCTGCCGATGAAGCGGCAGATGGCGCCGGGGCTGGCGCTCTTGATCCTTGCCCCGTTCCTGCTGGTCTGGATCGGCTGGGTGCATGGCTGGGTCTGGGTCGTGGTGGGGACGCTGGCCTTTGTGTCGATGTTCCGCAATCCGTTGATCTACTTCGTCCGTCGCGCCTTGGGAAAACCCGCCCCGCTGCCGAAGGATCTGGAGAAATGACGCGGCAGGTCGCGGGCCTTGCTGGACCGGGCAGATGGCTGACACGCTGAAGCGACGCCTTGGACTTGGCCTGCTGACCGCCTACGGCGTGGGCGTGATGGTCGGTGCCGGGATCTATGTCCTGGTGGGGACCGTGGTCGGCCATGCCGGGATCTGGGCCCCGCTGGCCTTTGTCCTGGCCGGGCTTGTGGCGCTGTTCTCGGCCCTGTCCTATGCCGAATTCGCAACGCGGCTGCCCGAGGCGGCGGGGCAGGCCGCCTATATCGAGCGCGGCTTTTCTTCGCGCGGTCTGGGTATCCTGGCCGGTTTGGCCATCGCGCTGACCGGGGTGATTTCGGCGGCGGCAGTCCTGCGGGGCGGGGTCGGCTATCTGATGGCGTTCGTGGACCTGCCGGAAGCCTGGCTGATCGCCGGGATCGGGCTGGCCCTGACCGTGGTCGCGCTGGTCGGGGTGCTGGAAAGCCTGGCCCTGATCGCCATCCTGACCGTGGTCGAGGTGTCGGGGCTTCTCGCCGTTGTGGCGGCTGGGTTCCTTGCGCCCGCGGGGCCGGACTGGACGGGTCTGGGTGATCTGCCCGAGCCGCCCCTGGCCGGGATTGCAGCGGCGATTTCGCTGTCGGTCTTTGCCTTTATCGGCTTCGAGGACCTGACGAACATGGCGGAAGAGGCGAGGGAGCCGGAGCGGGTGCTGCCGAAGGCGATCCTTCTGGCGCTCGCCGTCACCGCGGCTTTGTATATTCTGGTCAGCCTTGCGGCAGTCCGTGTGGCGCCGCATGCCGATCTGCGGCAGAGCGAACAGCCGGTGGCGCTGATCTGGGAGCGGGCGACGGGCGGGTCCGCGGCGTTCCTTTCGGCCATCGCGGTCGCTGCGGCCTTGAACGGGGTTCTTGCGCAGATCGTGATGGCGTCGCGGGTCTTGTTCGGCCTTGGCCGGAAGACGCAGGCCCTTGCCGCCCTGGCGCAATCGCATCACCGCTTTGGCACTCCGGTCCGGGCGACGCTGCTGGTTGGCGCGGCTGTCCTGGGTGCTGCGCTGGCCCTGCCGGTCGAGACGCTGGCCGAGGCGACGGCGATTATCCTGCTGGCGGTCTTCGTCCTGGTCAACGCTGCGCTGATCCGGCTGCACCGGCGTGAGCCCGAGGCGATTTTTCGCGTGGCGGCCTGGGTGCCCTGGGCAGGCCTTTTCACCGCGCTGTCGGCGCTTGGCGCGGCGCTGTTCGCCGTCCTTTCGGGAGAGACCGCATGATTGGCAATCTTGGCGCCGACCCGGATTACTGGCCGCTGGTCCTGTGTTTGGTCTGGCTGATCGCGGCCAATGTGATCGCGATGTTCCCCTCGCGCGACAAGCACTGGCGGGCGGCCTATGTGCTGATTGCGGTGGGCGTGCCGCTTCTGGGCTGGGCGACCTATGTCTCGGGTCCGGTGGTAGGGCTTCTGCTTCTGGCGGCGGGGGCCTCGATCCTGCGCTGGCCGGTGATTTTCCTGTGGCGCTGGCTGCGCCGCCAGATCGGGTAGGGTGTGATGAACGGGACGCTTTGGGCGATTGCGGGGGCGGTGGTGATCCTGGCCGGGGTCGTGTCCTATTTCGTGACCCGGCGCTATGGCTGGGGCGCGGCGGTGATCCTGCCGGTGGTTGCGCTGGCGGCGATGATCGGGATGACCTGGCAGGACTCTGGGCTGGACTTGGCCGGGGGCATCGACCTGATGCGAGAGTCGCTGGTCTTTGCGGCCCCCGTCTTCGGCGGGGTGCTGGTCGGCATTCTGGTGGCCCGGCGGCGGGCCTGAGGTCTTGCAGAGGCGCGGAAAGCGCCGCAGAAGACGGGCATGAGGATGACACTACCCGAAACGCGCGGCGTGCTGACGCCGGATCGCCCCTTGGCGGACCTGACCTGGCTGCGGGTGGGGGGGCCTGCGGATTGGCTGTATCAGCCTGCGGATGAGGCTGATCTTTGCGCCTTTCTGGCCACGCTGGACCCTTCGGTGCCGGTGTTCCCGATGGGAGTGGGGTCGAACCTGATCGTGCGGGATGGCGGCATCCGGGCGGTGGTGATCCGGCTGGGGCGGGGGTTCAACTCGATTGAGGTGCAGGGCGATAGGGTTGTAGCCGGTGCGGCGGCGCTGGACGCGCATGTGGCGCGGCGCGCGGTCGAGGCCGGGCTGGACCTGACATTTCTGCGCACCATCCCGGGAAGCATCGGCGGCGCTGTGCGGATGAACGCAGGGTGCTACGGGTCCTATGTCGCGGATGTGCTGGAGGAGGTGCGGGTTGTCACGCGCTCGGGTGAGGTGCAGACGCTGCCCGCGTCGGCGCTGAACCTGCGCTATCGGCAGAGCGATGTGCCGGCAGGCTCGGTCATCGTGTCGGCAACATTCCGGGCGGTGAAGGGTGATCCGGCGGCGCTCGAGTCGCGGATGGCGGAGCAGATCGCCAAGCGCGATGCGTCGCAGCCGACGAAGGAGCGGTCGGCGGGGTCGACGTTCCGCAATCCGGCGGGGCGGTCGTCCACGGGCAAGGCCGACGACACGCATGAATTGAAGGCCTGGAAGGTGATCGACGACGCGGGGATGCGGGGCGCTCGGGTGGGCGGGGCGCAGATGTCCACCATGCATTCCAATTTTCTCATCAACGCCGGGGGGGCGACGGCGGCGGATCTGGAAAATCTCGGCGAAGAGGTCAGGAAAAAGGTTTACCAATCAAGCGGTATCACGCTAGAGTGGGAAATCATGCGGGTCGGAGAATTCCCGCACGAATAACAAATCACGGGTCGGCAACAGACCCGGATGAGGCAGTGTATGGCGGGCGCATCGAGCAGGATGGCCCCCGAAGTGGCGGTTCTGATGGGTGGGCTTTCCGCTGAGCGGGAAGTATCGCTTGTCTCTGGGCGCGAATGCGCCAAGGCCCTGCGGGAGGCTGGTTACAAGGTGACGGAGGTCGATTGCGGCCCCGATCTGCCTGCGCGCCTTTCTGACCTTAAGCCCGATGTCTGCTTCAACGCCCTGCACGGCCGATGGGGCGAGGATGGCTGCGTCCAGGGGATGCTGGAATGGCTGGGCATCCCTTACACGCATTCCGGGGTGCTGGCCTCGGCCCTGGCGATGGACAAGGTCAAGACCAAGGAGGTTTACAGGGCCGCCGGTCTGCCGGTGGTCGACAGTGTGCTGGCCACGCGGGACGAGGTGGAGGCGGGGCATGTCCTGCCCGCGCCCTATGTGGTGAAGCCTTACAACGAGGGCTCCTCGGTCGGGGTCTATATCGTCCGCGAGGGGTCGAACGCGCCGCGGCTGGCTGCGTCGATGCCTGCGGTGGTGATGGTCGAGACTTACGCTCCGGGTCGCGAGTTGACGGTGACGGTGATGGGCGACCGGGCGCTGGGGGTGACGGATATCATCACCGACGGCTGGTATGATTACGAGGCGAAATATGCGCCCGGTGGCAGTCGGCATGAGTGCCCGGCGAATATCCCGGCCGAGATCGAGGCGGCCTGTCTGGATTATGCGCTGCGGGCACACAAGGCGCTGGGGTGCCGGGGGGTGTCGCGGACCGATTTCCGCTGGGATGAAACGCGGGGCTTGGCGGGGCTGATCCTGCTGGAGACGAACACCCAGCCGGGGATGACGCCGACCTCGCTTGCCCCGGAACATGCCGCGTTGCATGGGATGAGCTTTGCCGACTTCTGCGCTTGGATGGTGGAGGACGCGTCATGCAATCGCTGACCGCGCGCCGTCCAAGCCGGGGTATCCGCCGCGATCCGGCGCCGTCCAAGTGGGACTACCGGCTGCAGCGGCTGATGCTGACGCCTTACGTCCGGGGCTTTGTCTGGAAGGGTCTGCCAACGCTGGTCATCCTGGGCGGGATCGCGCTGTGGTTCAGCCACGAGCCGAACCGGCAGGCGGTGATCGGGCAGCTGACGCATCTGCGTGAAGAGTTCGAGGCGCGGCCGGAGTTCCGGGTGTCGCTGGCGCGTGTCGAGGGTGCGTCGGACGATCTGGCCGTGGCGGTGCGGGCCAAGCTGGCGCTGCCCCTGCCGATGTCTTCTTTCGACATTGACCTGGATGCCGCGCGGGCAAGGATCGAGGCGCTGGATGCGGTCAGGAAGGCCGATCTGCGGGTGCGGTCGGGCGGCGTGTTGCAGGTGGTGATCACCGAGCGCATGCCGGTCGCGATCTGGCGGACCGAGGACGGGCTGACGCTGGTTGATGAGACCGGCCACCGTGTGGCGGGCCTGATGTCGCGCGCCGACCGGCCCGACCTGCCGCTGATCGCGGGCGAGGGCGCTGACCTCGCCACGCCCGAGGCGCTGGACCTGATCGCTGCCGCCGGTCCGCTGCTGCCTCGCATTCGCGGTCTGGTGCGGGTGGGCGAGCGGCGCTGGGACTTGGTCCTTGACCGCGAGCAGCGCGTGCTGCTGCCCGAAGTGAATCCGGTGCAGGCGCTGGAGCGCTTGCTGGCGCTGGACCATGCGCAAGACCTGATGAACCGCGACATCCTGACCGTGGACCTGCGGTCAGATCACCGACCCACCCTTCGCCTTACCCCCCATGCCCTTGCCGAAATCCGTCGCGCGCAAGGCCTAGAAACCGTGGAGAACGAACTGTGACCGATCTCTATACTTCCCAGCGCGCCATGCGGAACATGCGCAAGGCGGCCATGCAGCGCGGCGTGATCGCCATTCTGGACGTGGGCACCAGCAAGATTGCCTGCCTTGTGCTGCGGTTCGACGGGCCGGACCGGCTGCGCGAGCAGGATGGTGTCGGGCCGATGGCGGGGCAAAGCCAGTTCCGGGTGATCGGGGCAGCGACGACGCGCAGCCGTGGCGTCCGTTTCGGCGAGATCGCGGTCATGAACGAGACCGAGCGCGCCATCCGCACGGCGGTGCAGGCGGCGCAGAAGATGGCCAACGTGCGGGTCGATCATGTGATCGCTTGCTTCTCGGGCGCGGAGCCGCGCAGCTATGGGCTGGCGGGCGAGCTGGACCTGCAGGATTCGGTGGTGACGGAACAGGACGTCAGCCGGGTGCTGGCATCCTGCGACGTGCCGGACCTTGGGGCAGGGCGCGAGGTGCTTCACGCCCAGCCGGTCAACTTTGCGCTGGACCATCGGTCGGGCCTTGGCGATCCGCGCGGGCAGATCGGGCATCGGCTGGCGGTCGACATGCACCTTCTGTCAGTGGACGGCGATGTGGTGCAGAACCTGCTGTACTGCATCAAGCGCTGTGACCTGGAATTGGCGGGGATTGCTTCGTCCGCCTACGTCTCGGCGATTTCCTCGCTGGTCGAGGATGAGCAGGAGCTGGGTGCGGCCTGCATCGACATGGGCGGCGGGGCGACCGGCATTTCGATCTTCATGAAGAAGCACATGATCTATGCGGATTCGGTGCGGATGGGCGGGGACCATGTGACCTCGGACATCTCCAAGGGTCTGCAGATCCCGATGGCGACGGCCGAGAAGATCAAGACGCGCCACGGCGGGCTGTATGCGACCGGGATGGATGATCGGGAAATGATCGACATTGGCGGCGACAGCGGGGATTGGGAGAAGGACCGGCGACAGATCAGCCGGACCGAGCTGATCGGGATCATGCGGCCGCGCGTCGAGGAAATCCTTGAGGAAGTGCGCGCCACGCTGGACGCAGCAGGGTTTGACACGTTGCCGAGCCAGCAGATCGTGCTGACCGGGGGTGGCAGCCAGATTCCGGGGCTGGACGGCATCGCGACACGGGTGCTGGGCCAGCGGGTGCGGCTGGGTCGTCCGCTGCGGGTGCAAGGCTTGCCGCAGGCGGCGACGGGGGCGGCTTTTGCCTCGGCGGTAGGGCTGTGCCTGTTCGCTGCGCATCCGCAGGACGAATGGTGGGACTTCGAGATTCCGGCGGAACGCTATCCCGCACGCTCGCTGCGGCGGGCCGTCAAATGGTTCAAGGACAACTGGTGACCACTATATCCACGCGCCGAGGGCGAAATACCGCTGAAATCGGGGGCTTGACCCCCAGATTTCGTGGTCTTGCGAGAGTTTTCGCGTGACGTTTTGAAACGTTGTGGATAGAATCGGGGATAAGTCGGCCTTCCGCGGGGATTTAATGGCGGAAAGGACCGGTAAACAGGCGGCGGACAAAGGGACAGGCAAACCCATGGCACTCAATTTGACGATGACTTCTGAGCGTGAAGAGCTGAAGCCGCGCATCACCGTTTTCGGCGTCGGCGGCGCGGGCGGCAATGCGGTGAACAACATGATCGACAAGATGCTGGAAGGCGTCGAGTTCGTCGTGGCGAACACCGATGCGCAGGCCCTGCAGCAAAGCCGGGCAGGCGCGCGCATCCAGATGGGTGTCAAGGCAACGGAAGGACTTGGGGCAGGGGCGCGGCCTTCGGTCGGCGCAGCGGCGGCGGAAGAGACGATCGAAGAAATCGTCGACCACCTTGCCGGGGCGCATATGTGCTTCATCACCGCGGGCATGGGTGGCGGCACGGGAACCGGGGCCGCGCCGATCATCGCACAGGCCGCACGGGAGTTGGGCGTCTTGACGGTTGGCGTCGTGACGAAGCCGTTCCAGTTTGAAGGCCAGAAGCGGATGCGGCAGGCCGAAGAAGGCATCGAAAGCCTGCAGAAGGTCGTCGATACGCTGATCATCATCCCGAACCAGAACCTGTTCCGGCTGGCGAACGAGCGCACCACCTTCACCGAAGCCTTCGCGATGGCCGACGACGTGCTGTATCAGGGCGTCAAAGGTGTGACGGACCTGATGGTCCGTCCGGGCCTCATCAACCTCGACTTCGCCGACGTCCGCGCCGTGATGGACGAGATGGGCAAAGCGATGATGGGCACGGGCGAAGCCCAGGGAGACGACCGTGCGGTGCAGGCGGCGGAGAAGGCGATTGCCAACCCGCTTCTGGACGAGATCAGCCTGAACGGCGCGAAGGGTGTGCTGATCAACATCACCGGCGGCCATGACCTGACGCTGTTCGAGTTGGACGAAGCCGCGAACATCATCCGCGAGAAGGTGGACCCGGAAGCCAACATCATCGTGGGCTCCACCCTCGACACCGCGATGGAAGGCCGGATCCGCGTGTCGGTCGTGGCGACCGGCATCGACGCTTCGGCTGCGAACAAGGCCGAACCGCCGGTGGCGCGCCGGTCCATGGGGACGCCGCTGACGCTGAACCCGGTGCGTGAGCCCGAAGCGTCGCGTGCAGCCGCCCCGGTCTATACCCCAGCCCCCGAGCCGGTGATGGAAGAGCGGATGGCCTTCGAGGAAGAGGTCGACAGCGTGGCTGATGCCGCCTTCGACGCCGCCGCGTCGAAAGCCGACATGGATATGGACGATCTGTCGATTGCCGACGATCTGCCGCCGCCCGCCTATCGTCCGGCCCCGGCCCAGCCGACGCTGGTCCGCTCGACCCCGGCGGCGATCGAGGCCGACCCGAGCGACTTTGTCGCCCCGCGTCCGCGCGTCGCAGGTCAGCCCTCGCCCGAGGCTCTGGCCCGGCTGCAGGCAGCGGTGAGCCGTCCTGGCAGCACCCCGGCCAAGTTCACCCGGCCAACGCCGGTTGCGGCCCCGACCCCGGCGGCAGCAGCGGCTGCGGCACCGAAGCCGCGCTTTGGCATCGGCTCGCTGATCAACCGTATGGCAGGCCATCTGGAAGCGGGCAGCCCGACAGCACCGGCCGGGCGGACGCAACCGCCGGTCACGTCCTACGACGACGATCATGACATGGGATCCGACCAGGACCGGATCGAGATTCCCGCCTTCCTGCGCCGCCAGGCAAACTGAAAAGAACGCGGCACACTGACAGAGACTGGCCCGGGAAACCGGGCCTTTTCCTTTTTGTGGCAAGGACTTGCCGATCATTTCAACCCTGTCACATACCGTCACAAAGAGTGAGTTGAGATCGCGCGCATGAGAGAATACCTAACTTGCAACCGGAAGCAGGCACTGAACCTGCCCGGCATGAGGTTGAGCGAGACGTGCAGAATACGCTGAATTCCCCTGCGACCTTTACCGGGCTTGGCCTGCACTCGGGCTTGCCTGTGCGCATGGTCGTGCGCCCGGCGCCTGCCGACCACGGGATCTGGTTTCGCCGCACCGACATCGCCGACCGGGATGCGCTGATCCCGGCGCGCTGGGATGCAGTCACTCCGTCGCGGCTGTGCACGGTGATCGAGAACGACGCGGGTGTGTCCGTCTCGACCATCGAACACATCATGGCTGCGCTGGCTGGTTTCGCCGTTCACAACGCACTGATCGAGATCGACGGGCCGGAAGTTCCGATCCTTGACGGCTCGGCGCTGGCCTTCATCGAGGGCTTCATGGCCGCAGGTCTGGACGAGCAGTATCTGCCGGTCCGCGCCGTGCGGGTGCTTCGTCCCGTCGAAGTGCGCGAAGGTGACGCGGTGGCGCGGCTGGAACCGGCCGACATGCTGGAGATCGATTTCCGCATCGACTTCGAGGACGCGGCCATCGGGGTGCAGGAGCGCAGCCTGAACATGGCCAACGGCGCCTTCGTGCGCGAGCTGTCCGACAGCCGCACCTTCTGCCGCCAGTCCGATATCGATGCAATGCGGGCCAAGGGCCTGGCTCTGGGCGGGACGCTGGAGAATGCGGTCGTCTTTGCGGGCGACCAGGTGCTGTCGCCGGGCGGTCTGCGCCATGCGGACGAGCCTGTGCGCCACAAGATGCTGGACGCGGTGGGCGATCTGGCGCTGGCCGGTGGCCCGGTTCTGGGGCGTTATGTGGGCGAACGGGCAGGTCATGCGCTGACGAACCGGCTGCTGCGCGCGCTGTTTGCCGATGCTTCGGCCTATGAAATCGTCGACTGCGGGCCGCGCACCTTGGGCAAGTTGCCGGGTGTTGGCGTCCATGCGGGCGATTTGCCCATCCGCAACGGGTCCTGCTGAACCTGCGCAAAGTCACGAAAGGCGTTTTGCGCCCCGGATTTTTCTGTGCTAGGACGGGCCAAACATAGGGCGAACCGCCCGGGCTGCAGGTTGGATAGGCAAAGAATGTCAGGCAGAAGGCCCGGCGCAGGGTTTGTAGGAGCGGCGGTTCTGGCGATGGTGCTGACCGGCTGCGGTGGCGGCCAGCAGGAACGTGCGCTTGATTCCTACACGGCGGAAGAAATCTACAAGAAGGGCGAGCTGGAGCTTGAGACCGGCAAGAAGCCCAAGGATGCGCTGCTTTACTTCCAGGAAGTCGAGCGGCTGTATCCTTATACTGAATTCGCCAAGCGCGCCCTGATCATGCAGGCCTTCACCCATCACAAGGCGAAGGAATATCCCGAGGCCCGCGACGCGGCGCAGCGATTCCTCGACTTCTACCCGGGTGACGAGGATGCGCCTTACGCCCTGTATCTGATGGCGCTGTCCTATTACGACCAGATCGACGATGTCGGCCGCGACCAAGGGGTCACCTTCCAGGCGCTGAAGGGCATGCGCGACGTGATCGAGACCTATCCCGACAGCGAATATGCCCGGTCCGCCATCCTGAAGTTCGAGCTTGCGTTCGACCAGCTGGCCGCGAAGGAAATGGAAGTCGGGCGCTATTACCTGAAGCGCAAGCATTACGCGGCGGCGATCAACCGGTTCCGGACAGTCGTGGCAGATTACCAGACCACCTCGTTTACGGCCGAGGCGCTGCATCGCCTGACCGAAAGCTATCTGGCGCTGGGTCTGACCGATGAGGCTCAGACTTCGGCGGCGATCCTGGGTTACAACTACCAGTCCTCGCCGTTCTATGACGACAGCTTCCGCCTCTTGAAGGGCAAGGGCCTGTCGCCGGAAGCCAAGGGCGAAGGCTGGCTGCGCACGATCTATCGCCAGATGGTGCGGGGCGAGTGGTTGTAGTCATGGTGCGCTGTCGCGCACCCCACGAGGCGCCCGATGCTGCGCAGCCTTGATATCCGCGATGTCCTGATCATCGACCGGCTGAGCCTGGAGCTTGGCGCGGGCCTGAACGTGCTGACCGGCGAGACCGGGGCGGGCAAGTCGATCCTGCTGGATGCGCTGGGGTTCGTGCTGGGCTGGCGCGGGCGGGCCGAACTGGTGCGGCAGGGGGCCGCGCAGGGTGAGGTGACGGCGGTCTTTGACCTTGCGCCGGGCCATGCGGCCCGGGCGGTGCTGGAGGAGGCGGGGATCGAGGCGGAGGACGAGCTGATCCTGCGCCGGGTCAATAGCGCGGACGGGCGGAAGACAGCCTTTGTGAATGACCGTCGGGTCTCGGGCGAGGTGCTGCGGGACCTGTCGGATACGTTGGTGGAACTGCATGGCCAGCATGATGACCGGGGCTTGCTGAACCCCCGTGGCCATCGGGCGCTGTTGGATGCTTTCGCGGGGCTGGACCTTGCGGGTCTGCGTGGGGCCTGGGCCGCGCAGCGGGACGCTCGTTCCGCTTTGGCTGAGGCCGAGGGGGCGCTGGCGCGGGCGGCGGCCGAGGAAGAGTTCCTGCGCCATGCTGTGGCGGAACTGGACAAGCTGGACCCGCAGCCCGGCGAGGACGAGGCGCTGGATGCCCGCCGCCGACTGATGCAGAGCGCGGGGCGGATTCGCGAGGATGTGGCGAAGGCCTTCATGGCACTGTCCGACGAAGGGGCCGAGGGCCGGATGCGCGATGCCTTGCGCTGGCTGGATGGCGCGGCGGAGAAGGCCGAGGGGCGGTTGGACGGCCCGATGGAGGCGTTGAACCGCGCGCTCATTGAGTTGGGCGAGGCGGCAGACGGGGTAGAGCGGGCGCTGGAGGCGCTGGACTTTGATCCGGGTGAGCTGGAGCGGGTCGAGGAACGACTGTTCGCGATCCGGGCGCTGGCGCGGAAGCATGGGGTGCTGGCGGACGATCTTGGGGGCTTCGCCGAGGGCCTGCGGGTGAGACTGGCGGCGATTGACGGCGGGGCTGCGGGGATTGCCCGGTTGGCGAAGGCGGTGGCCGAGGCTGAGGCGGGTTACGCGGCCGAGGCGGCGCGGGTGACGAAGGCGCGGGTTGCGGCGGCAAGGAAGCTTGATGCAGCGATGGCGGCGGAACTGGCGCCCTTGAAGATGGAACGCGCAGTGTTCGTGACCGAGGTGACGGCGGGGGAGCCGGGACCGGAGGGGGTGGATGCCGTGACCTTCACGGTGGCCACGAACCCCGGCGCTCCTGCGGGGCCGCTGAATCGCATCGCCTCGGGCGGGGAATTGTCGCGGTTCCTGCTGGCGCTGAAAGTGTGTCTCACGGGCGACAGCCCCGGCCTGACGCTGATCTTCGACGAGATAGACCGGGGTGTCGGTGGGGCGACGGCGGATGCGGTCGGGCGACGGCTGAAAGCGCTGGCGTCGGGCGCGCAGGTGCTGGTGGTGACGCACTCGCCCCAGGTCGCGGCCTTTGGCGCGCAGCATTGGCGGGTGGAAAAGCGGGTGGCGAAGGGGCAGACCCTGTCCACGGTCACGGGGCTTGGGACCGAGGATCGAATCGAGGAGATTGCCCGGATGCTGGCTGGTGACACGGTGACCGAGGCGGCACGGGCCGCGGCGCGGGCGCTTTTGGCAGGCTGACGAGAACTTCAGCGTTTTTTGCGTCGATCTGTCCAAAGCTACGGCGCAAATGTGGCGACCCTTGCATCTGGCGCATGGCGGGATTCCCGTGATGGCTCTACAATGCCGCACTGCAGCGTCCTATCTTCTGGGCAAGAAGAAAGGACACATCATGTTCAACCTGTTCAAATCGCTGGTTTCCGGGAAAGCCTTCCCGCGTATTTCCGACCTTGAGCGGTCCTACCTGGATGCCTCGGTCAGCCGCATCGACTTGGAACGCCGCCAGCGCGAGATCGACGCCGGGCTGTTCCGCAAGTCGAGCTTTGACTTCTAGGCATGGGTTCCCGGCCTAGTCCGGGATCACCTTGCCGGGGTTCATCAGCCCCAGAGGATCAAGGGCGCGTTTCAGCGCGCCCATGACCGCCCAGCCTTCCCCATGTTCGGCCTGCATGTAGGGTCGTTTGCCAAAGCCCACCCCGTGTTCGCCGGTGATCGTGCCACCCAGCCGCAGAGCGCGGTCGGCCATCCGGCCCGCCAGCGCCTTGGCCGTGGCGATCTCGGCATCCGAGGCAGGATCGACCAGCAGGATCGCGTGGAAATTCCCGTCGCCGACATGCCCGAGGATCGGGCCGGGAATGCCGGATGCGGCGATGTCCGCCCGGGTTTCCTCGACCGCTTCCGCCAGTCGGGAAATCGGCACGCAAACGTCCGTCACCACGGCCTTCGCCCCCGGGCGTGAGGCAAGAATCGCCCGGTAGGCAGAGTGGCGCGCGGCCCAGAGGCGGGTGCGGTCCTCGGGCCGTTCGGCCCAGTCCAGTCCTTCGGCGCCGAAGTCGGCAGCCAGGGTGCGGAATCGGTCAACGTCTTCGGCAAGCCCGGCCGGGTGGCCGTGGAATTCTACGAGCAGTTGCGGGGCAGGGGGCAGGGACAGGCGCGAATAGGCGTTGCAGGCCGTGACCGTGTCGGTGTCCAGAAACTCGATCCGCGCGGGCGTCAGGCCCATCTGCATCGTGGCGATCACGCAATCGACTGCCGCGCCCACGGACGGGAAGGCGGCGACGGCGGTCATTACCGCCTCGGGCTGGCCGTGGAGTTTCAGGGTCAGTTCGGTGATGAGGCCCAAGGTGCCCTCCGACCCGACGAAGAGGGCGGTCAGGTCGTAGCCTGCCGAAGATTTCGGAGCGCCGGTGCCTGTGCGGATCACCTCGCCACTGGCCAGCACCACCTCCAGCCCCCGGACATTGTCGCGCATCGTGCCGTAGCGGACGGCAGTGGTCCCGGATGCGCGGGTTGCGGCCATCCCTCCCAGAGATGCGTTGGCCCCGGGATCGACGGGGAACATCAGCCCGGTCGTGCGCAGTTCGACATTCAACGCCTCGCGGGTAATGCCGGGCTGGACGCGGACGAGGCGGTCCTCGGCCCGAATTTCCAGGACGGCCGCCATGTTGCGGAAGTCCACGACAACACCGCCCGCGACGGCCAGCGCATGGCCTTCCAGCGAGGTTCCGGCGCCCCAGCCGATCAGCGGTACGCGGTGGGTGGTGGACCAGCGGGCCAGGGCGGCGACCTCATCGGTCGCGCGGGGAAAGACCACGGCATCGGGCAGGCCCGCGCTGACCAGGCTTTCGCTTTGGCCGTGTTCGGCCAGCACGGGGCCTTGGGTGGACAGGCGGTCGCCGAACAGGGCGCGGAGATCTGCAAGGGCGGGATCGGTCAACATGGAGGGGATGCTAGCCGCCTTGGGCGCGGGCGCAAGCTCTGGTCCTTTGCGCGGCTTTCAGCTATCAGGCGCGCATTCCAGCAAAGGAGTCGCCCCGATGAAAGCCGCTGTCGTCACCTTCCCGGGTTCGAATTGCGACCGTGACCTTGCGGTGGCCTTCGAAGGCGCAGGGTTCGAGGTGGCGCGGGTCTGGCACAAGGACAGCGCCTTGCCGGCCGGGGTCGACGTGGTGGGGGTGCCGGGGGGCTTCAGCTTTGGCGACTATCTGCGCTGCGGGGCGATTGCGGCGCAGTCGCCGATCTCGGGCGCGATCCGGGCCCATGCCGACCGGGGCGGCTATGTGCTGGGCATCTGCAACGGGTTTCAGGTCATCACCGAGATGGGCCTCTTGCCGGGCGTCCTGATGCGCAATGCGACGCTGAAATTCGTCTGCCGGACAGTGTCGCTGAAGGTCGCGACGGTGCAGTCGGATTTCACCAGTGCCTATCGCAAGGGGCAGGACATCAAGATTCCGATTGCGCACCACGATGGCAACTACACCATCGACGCCGAAGGGCTGGCGCGGCTGCAGGGCGAGGATCGCATCGCCTTCACCTATGCGCAGAACCCCAATGGCAGCATGGGCGACATCGCGGGCGTGCTGTCGGAAAACCGTCGTGTGCTGGGGATGATGCCGCATCCGGAGCGTGCGACCGAGGCAGCGCTTGGCAGCGTGGACGGCAAGGGGCTGTTCGCATCCTTGATGCGCGGGATGGCGCTGGCCTGAGCCGCATCGGCTTGAGGCCCCATCGGGCGGGGCCTACTCTGCCCGCATGACCGCAACGGATCCCAGTTCGATCTCTGCCACAACGCCGGGCCTGCCGTGGCGTGCCAAGCTGGCTGTGGTCATGCTGGTGGTGCTGGCTGTCGTCGTCGTGCTGGTGTCGAACCGACTTCTGACCGACCGCTACACGGCCGACACGCGCAGCCGCGCCGAAGTTCGCCTGGCGCTGTATACGGGCAACTTGATGGCCGAGTTGCAGCGGACCTCGGTCGTGCCGCTGTTGCTGGCCAGTGACCCGGATCTGGTGTCGGCGCTGAAAAGCGGGAACTTTTCGGGCACGTCGGCCAAGCTGATAAAACTGCAGGCCGAACTGGGCGTTGCTTCGATCCGGCTTGTGGATGTGGACGGGCGGGTGGTCGGTGCGACCAACCGCAACCTGCTGGGAACCAGCCACCGGAATTCGACATATTTCGTCGAGGCGCAGCGGTCGAAGGACACGATCTTTTCGGCCGTTCGGCGCGATACGGGCGGCTTCGACTTCCTGTATTCCCGCAAGGTGATCGAGGGGGCGTCGACGCTGGGCGTGATCCTCGTGTCGGTCGATCTGGTGAAGTATGAGCGCGCCTGGGCCGGTCTGCAGGATGCAATCATGGTCACCGACAGCGAAGGCACTGTGATGCTGGCGACCGAGCCGCGCTGGCGCGGGCTGCCTGCCGCCGAGGCGCTGGCGCTGCGTGATCCGCCCTCGGCCATTGCGCGGGCGTTGCGGGCGACGGCGGAGTGGACGCAGGACCCGCCCGATGCCTATGTGCGTGGCGAGGCGGTGATGCGCACCGAGGCGCGGGTGCCGTTCCGGGGCTGGAAGATCGCGACCTTCACCGCCTACGGGTCGGTGCGCGATCAGGTGAACGGCATCCTCGCGCTGGAGATCATGGGGTTCGCGATCCTGATGGCCTTCACCTTCTACCTGCTGTCGCGGCGGGCATGGTCGCGGTCCTTGTCGTTCCAGCGGGAATCGGCGGAACTGCGGCTTCTGAACGCGCGGCTGCAGCGGGCGATTGCGGAACGCGAGAAGGTGAAGAAGGACCTGGAGGTTGCCGAACTGACGCTGGCGCAGTCGTCGAAACTGGCGGCCTTGGGCGAGATGTCGGCGGCGGTGAGCCATGAGCTGAACCAGCCCCTGGCCGCGATGAAGACCTATCTGGCGGGCGCGCGGCTGTTGTTGCAGAGGAAGCGGCTGGACGAGGCGCTGTCGTCTTTTCAGCGCGTCGATGACCTGATCGAACGGATGGGCGCGATCACGCGGCAGTTGAAGTCCTACGCGAGGAAGGGCGGCGAAGCCTTTGAAGAGGTTGATCTTCGGGCTTGCGTCTCCTCGGCCCTGGCAATGATGGAACCGCAGTTGAAGGCGCGCGTGGTGAAGATCAGCCGGGGCATCCCGCGACAGGCGGTGATGGTGATGGCCGACCGGCTGCGGCTGGAGCAGGTCATCATCAACCTTTTGCGCAATGCGCTGGACGCGACGAAGGATATCAAGGACCCGCAGATCGACATCCTGTTGTCGGCGGGCGAAACCGCGACCCTGACGGTGCGCGACAACGGCCACGGGATCAGCGATCTCGATAACCTGTTCGAACCTTTCTACACGACGAAGAAGCCGGGCGAGGGCGTGGGGCTGGGCCTTGCGATCTCGTCCGGCATCGTCACCGATCTGGGCGGGCGTCTGACCGCGCGGAACGGGGATGGGGGTGGCGCGGTTTTCGAGATGCAACTGCCGATCCTGGGCAACAAAGTGGAAGCAGCAGAATGAAGAGGTCCCAATGGCCCGCGCAATGAAGGTGGCAATCGTCGATGACGAGGCCGACATGCGGCAGTCGATCAGCCAGTGGCTGGCTCTGTCGGGGTTCGACACGGAAACCTACGCCAGCGCCGAGGATGCGCTGAAGGTGATCGGGCCGGATTTCCAGGGCGTGGTGGTCAGCGACATCAAGATGCCGGGGATGGACGGCATGGCGCTGTTGAAGCGGTTGATGGGGCAGGATTCAGGGCTGCCCGTCATCATGATTACCGGCCACGGCGACGTGCCGATGGCGGTCGAGGCGATGCGGGTGGGGGCCTTCGACTTCCTGGAGAAGCCGTTCAATCCCGACCGGATGACCGAGCTTGCCAAGCGCGCGACCCAGGCGCGGCGGATGACCTTGGACAACCGGGCGCTTCGCAAGGAGTTGTCGGACGGATCCACCATCATCAAGAAGCTGATCGGGTCCTCCCCGGCGATGGAGCGGCTGCGGGAGGATATCCTTGATCTGGGGCAGGCGGATTCTCACGTCCTGATCGACGGCGAGACGGGGACGGGCAAGACTCTGGTCGCCCATGCCCTGCATGCGGTGGGGCCGCGGGCGTCGAAGAAGTTCGTGGCGATTTCCTGCGCGGCCTGGAGTGAGGACAAACTGGCCGCGCGGCTGTTCGGTCCGGGCGAGGACGGAACGCTGCCGCTGGTCGAGGAGGCGCGGGGGGGCACGCTGTGCCTGGAGGATATCGAGGCGATGCCGGGGGCATTGCAGGCTCGGCTTTTGACCTTCATAAACGACCAGGGCCTGCCGCCGGAAACCAGGATCATCGCGATCTGCAACAGCCATGCGCCGGATACCACGTTGGAGCAGACGCTGCGGCCGGACCTGTTCTACAGGTTGGGGGCGATGACGATCCTGCTGCCTCCGCTGCGGACGCGGGGCGAGGATATCCTGCAGCTGTTCACTCGGCTGTCCGAGCAATTCGCCGAGGAATACGGTTGTGATGCGCCGCAGGTGACGGCGCAGGAAGCGGCCCAATTGTTGCAGGCGCCCTGGCCGGGGAACGTGCGGCAGCTGGTCAACATCGCGGAACGGGCGGTGTTGCAGAACCGGCGGGGATCGGGGTCGATTGCGTCGCTGCTGATGGCGGAGAACGAGGCCTCGGGGCCGGCTTTGACCACCGAGGGCAAACCGTTGAAGGACTATGTCGAAGCCTTCGAGCGGATGCTGATCGACAACACGATGCGGCGGCACAAGGGGTCGATCGTGGCGGTGATGGAGGAGCTTTGCCTGCCGCGCCGGACCCTGAACGAGAAGATGGCCAAGTATGGGCTGACCCGGGGGGACTACGTCTGACCCCTTGGGGCTGTCCACGGGTGGACAGGGTGTCGCGCCAAGCGAAAACAAAGGGTTGGCTGTGGACGTTAGAGGTTCGTTAGGACTTGTCCGTGCCTGAAGGGGGCGCCAGTTCGCCCCTTTCCCGGCCCTTGAAGATGGAATCCGGACTTGCCTGCCGCCGGCGTGCCGTGCCTTTCTCTGCGGATGAATCGCAGAGGTGGCAGAGTGCGGAACTGGTGGATCGGTACGGGTTTGTTGCTGACAGCGACCCCGGCACAGGCGGAGTGCCTGGGGTCCTGTGCAAAGGACCTGGAGGCGGCGCTTCTGTCGTTTCTGGTCTACCTCGTCATCGCGATCACGCTGCTGGTGATGCTGATCCGCGCGAAATGGCGGCGGGCAGGACTTAAGGGGCTGGGGCTTGTGCTGGTCCTGTCGCTGGGGGTGCCGCTGGTCAGCCAGGCGTGGACGTCGTGGAAGCTGCGGTCGGTCGAAGGACGCGAGATTGCCGGATCGCCGCCGAAGCTGGCTGAACGGACTGTGCTGCTGATCACGCCGGACGAGTACTGCTATGACAGCGCCTGTGCGGTTGTGGTGCGGGCGAGCGGGGCGGCGGGGGTCCATGTCGTCTTGGCCACGGCGCTGGAAGGACTGGACCTGACGCGGCCGGTCGCCTTCGCGGACCTGCCCATCGAAATCTGGGCGCAGCCGACCGATGGGGGGGAAATCCGGCGCCGGGCGCTGTCCGCGGAAGAAAGACAGGCCGCGGCCTCGCGGATCGACTATCTGGTTATGACCACCTGGGCGTATTTCCCGGCCGATCCGGGGCCGGTCGAGGCGGCTCTGCGGAGCAATCCCGCCGTCCCGGGCATGGGGGCGGGTGAGACGGTGCGGTTCCTGATGGCGCCGCTGGACCCGGCGCAGGGCGAGATTGCCTTTGCCACCCTGCGGCCCGATCTTCTGGACCTGAGCCTTCTGGATCGTGCCCTGGCCATTCCACTGGCCCCAAGGAACACCCAGGGCCCCGGCAACCATGCGGCCGGGATGGCAGAGGCCGCTGCCGCGATCTGCCCGGCGGATGATCCCAGCGGAAACTGCCTGTCTCTGCTGGAGCGCTAGGGCAGCCTGCGGGGGGGCGAAATTCGCCATTGCCCTTCTTGCGGCTTACCCATAGGGTCGGCCAGAGGCAGTCTATCTGCCCGAGGAATTCTCTCCTTTGGGGCCTGGGCGCGTGAAATTCGTGTCCCTTTGAAGGAGCCGGATCGGCCGCAAGGTCGTGCACATTGCCCGCAAGTCCCTGGATTTGCTGGCTTGATTAGGTGGAGGGCCCGAAAGGCCCTTCAATTGTAACCGCGATGAGGCGTGCAGGCATTTCAAGCAACGGAACAGTCGACCCACGGGGTCGGAGACCGCTGCATATGCCCGCTGCCCGCGCTCAGACAAGTCGCCCCCTCCGTTCCATATCCCCGTCTGGTCCGCCAGGCGACCCGTTGCGCTTGGGGCGCAGTGGACCAACATGTCAAAGAAAATGCTTATCGATGCCACCCATTCCGAGGAAACCCGGGTGGTCGTGGTCGACGGAAACAAGGTCGAAGAATTCGACTTCGAGACCGTAAACAAGCGCCAGCTTGCCGGAAACATCTACCTTGCCAAGGTGACGCGGGTTGAGCCGTCACTGCAGGCGGCCTTCGTGGAATACGGCGGCAACCGGCACGGGTTCCTGGCCTTTGCCGAAATCCATCCCGACTATTACCAGATCCCGGTCGCCGACCGTAAGGCGCTGATCGAGGAAGAGCGGGCAATGGCCCGCGCCGAGGAGGAAGAGGACAACCGCCGGTCGCGTCGCCGTCCGCCCCGGCCTGCGGCCAAGGCCGAGCAGGTGAAATCCGACGATGCGGTGGCCGAAGGGCCGTCGGGCATGGATGTGGTGGACCTGGGCGAGGACGAGGTCGCGGACGGGCCGCTGGTGCAGGCGGCCGTCGAGGCGCAGGAGGACGCGCCGGTCAATCATGCGCATGACCACGAGCATGACCATGACCACGGGCACCACGATCACGACCATCACAACGAGTCGGTCGAATCCGGCAATGGCGGGCGCTATCGCGCGGTGGACCATGCCAGTGACACCGATGACGAGATCGAATCCATCGCCGAAGAGGATGTGGCCGAGGAAATCGCCGCTCCGCGTCGGCCGCGTGCCCGGCGCTACAAGATCCAGGAAGTGATCAAGGTCCGGCAGATCATGCTGGTCCAGGTCGTCAAGGAAGAGCGCGGCAACAAGGGCGCGGCGCTGACCACCTACCTGTCGCTGGCCGGTCGCTATTGCGTCCTGATGCCGAACACGGCGCGGGGCGGCGGGATTTCCCGCAAGATCACCAATGCCGTCGACCGCAAGAAGCTGAAGGAAATCGCGGGCGAGCTGGAGGTTCCGGAAGGTGCGGGCCTGATCGTCCGGACGGCCGGGGCCAAGCGGACCAAGCCCGAGATCAAGCGCGACTACGAATACCTGATGCGGCTGTGGGAGCAGATCCGCGAGCTGACGCTGAAGTCGATTGCGCCCGCCAAGATTTACGAGGAAGGCGACCTCATCAAGCGGTCGATCCGCGATCTGTACTCCCGCGAGATCGACGAGGTGCTGGTTGAGGGCGAGGGCGGCTATCGCACGGCCAAGGACTTCATGCGGATGATCATGCCGAGCCACGCCAAGCAGGTGGTGCGGTATCAGGATTCGACGCCCCTCTTTGCGAAGTACCAGGTCGAGGGTTATCTGGGCGGCATGTTCAACCCGGTGGTGCAGCTGAAATCCGGCGGCTACATCGTGATTGGGGTGACCGAGGCGCTGGTGGCGATCGACGTGAACTCCGGTCGGGCCACCAAGGAAGGCTCGATCGAGGAAACCGCGCTGAAGACCAACGTCGAGGCGGCCGAGGAGATCGCGCGGCAGCTGCGGCTGCGCGACCTTGCGGGTCTGATCGTCATCGACTTCATCGACATGGAAGAGCGCAAGAACAACCTGACGGTTGAGAAGCGCCTGAAGGACAAGCTGAAGACCGACCGCGCCCGCATTCAGGTCGGGCGGATTTCCGGGTTCGGTCTGTTGGAGATGAGCCGGCAGCGGTTGCGGCCGGGGATGCTGGAATCGACGACCCAGCCTTGCCCGCACTGCCATGGCACTGGCCTGATCCGCAGCGATGACAGCATGGCGCTGCAGGTGCTGCGCGCGCTGGAGGAAGAGGGGACGCGGAAGCGGTCGAAAGAGGTGCTGCTGAAGGCGCCTGTGGGGATCGTGAACTATCTCTTCAACGCGAAACGCGAGCATGTGGCGCTGATCGAGGCGCGCTATGGCATGGCGGTGCGGATCGAGGCGGACCCGATGATGGTCTCGCCCGATTACTCCATCGAGAAGTTCAAGACCGCGATCCGTGCGGTGCCGGAGGGTCCGGTCGTGTCGGGCCATGCCGGGCTGATGGGCGCGCCGGTCGAGGAAGAGGAAGACGAGGATATCGTCGACGATCTGGTCGAGGAGGAAGCCGAGGAGGCCGAGGCTTCGGACGAGGTGCGGACTGCCGCTCCGACGGGCGAGGGCGATGGCCAGGGCGGTCGCAAGAAGCGTCGGCGGCGTCGGCGGCGGCGGGGTGGCCAGCGTGATGGCGCAGGTGCCGTGACCGAGGGCGGCGAGGCCGGAGCGGACGGCGACGAGGACGAGGACGGCGCAGACGAGAGCGAAGTTGCGGGTGAGGCCGAGGCGGTGGTTGTGGCGGAGGCCGTGACCGAGGAGCCGAAGGCCAAGCCGCGGCGCACGCGCAAGCCGCGCGGGGCCAAGGCCGAGGCGGCGGAAGCTGCGGTTGAGGCGGCTCCGGTTGTGGCAGAGCCGGTGGTTGCAGAGCCGGTGGCTGAAGCACCTGCGGCCGAGCCGGTTGCCGACGCGAAGCCTGCGCCGAAGAAGCGGGCCAGCCGGGCCAAGGCGGTGACGGTAGAGGCCGAGGCTCCGGTCGCGGAGGCTCCTGTGGCGGAAGCCCCGGTCGCCGAGGCGCCGAAGCCGAAAGGGCGATCGCGGGCCAAGGCTCCGGCTGCGGCAGTGGCCGAGGCGCCGGCGCTGGCACCCGATCCGGGGATGGTGGCGGTGGCCGAGACGGTGGTGGCCGATCCGGGCGAGGCGGAAGCCCCCGCGCCGGAACCGGATGAACCGGCCAAGCCCAAGCGCAAGGGCTGGTGGTCGCTGGGCCGATAGGCGCGGGACCATGGAACAGGCGGCGGGCGGTGGGGCAACCCTCCGCCCGTTTGCGTTCAGCCGCGGCGGATCAGGTGGAGCGTGACGGTGCCATCAGCCTGGTTGCCAAGGTAGGCGTGACCGGCCTGATCGCAGAAGTGGGGCAAGTCGATCAGGGCCATGGCATCGGTCGCGCGCACGCAAAGGACAGAGCCGGAGGCGAGCGACAGGAGCCGCTTGCGCGCGCGCAGGACGGGGAGGGGGCAGAGAAGCCCTTCGCAATCCACGATCTCGTCCCAATCCGGCATGTAACGGGTGTAGCCGCGGTGCCGCCACAGGGCAAGGTTACAACCCCGCAACGCGCATGTGACGGGGTGACCCGGTGACGGGCCGGTCGAAAGCCGCTATCTGGGACGGAACATGTTCGGAATCGAGATCATCGACGCTGCCCTTCTGCCCGCGATGCTGGTCGCGCTGGTGGCGGGCGTGCTGTCGTTCCTGAGCCCCTGCGTCCTGCCCATCGTGCCGCCCTACCTGGCCTATATGGGCGGCATTTCCATGGGCGACATGCGCGACGGGGTGGACCGGCACCGGGTGATCCTGCCCGCGCTGTTCTTCGTCATGGGGCTATCGACGATCTTCCTTCTGTTGGGCTTCACCGCCTCGGCCTTCGGGAGTTTCGTGCTGGACAACCAAGTGCTGCTTGCGCGGATTTCCGGTCTGCTCATCATCGCCTTCGGGCTGCATTTCCTGGGCCTCTACCGCATCCCGATCCTGGACCGGGAGATGCGCGTCGATGCCGGGGACAGGGGCGGGTCGGCCTTTGGCGCCTATCTTCTGGGCCTGGCCTTCGCCTTTGGCTGGACGCCCTGCATCGGCCCGCAACTGGGTGCGATCCTGTCGCTGGCCGCGCAGGAGGGCAGCATGGAGCGCGGGACCCTGCTGTTGGGCGTCTATGCGCTGGGTCTGGGCCTGCCTTTCCTGCTGGCGGCCATTTTCATTGAACATTCAATGGTCTTGATGACAAAGCTCAAGCGTCACATGAAGCTGATTGAGCGGCTGATGGGCGGGCTTCTGGTCGTCGTCGGGCTGGCGCTGGTGACGGGGGCCTTCACCGACTTCAGCTACTGGATGCTGGAAACCTACGAAGTGCTGGGCCTGCCGCTGCCGGGTTGACCGGCGGGGCAAGGCTTCCCTCTGGCTTACCAGCCGTTAAGGTGAGTGTGGCAGAGGGACGGGATGGGCGTGGACGGAAACGGCAACAGCGCAGACGTGGCGGGCGTCTTTCGGCGGCATGTGCTGTACATTCCGGGCTACGATCCGTTTCCGCCGCGTCGCTACCGCGAACTCTACCGGACGGAAGGGGCGGCGCAGGCGGCGATCTCGGGGTATCAGCTGACCATCCAGCCCCGGGCGGGTGAGACTTACGGCTGGCGCGTCGTCTCAATGATCGAGGGGCGTAAGGTCGAGGCCGAGATCGAAGTGCTCGTCTGGTCGGACCTGGTGAAGGGGTCGATGGGGCGTGGGGTGCTTGGGACCTATCTGCAACTGGCGCGGACGGCGTGGGTCTATGGGTCCTCGGGGGCGCTGCGGCGGTTAATCCGGTTGCGCAAGGGTCCGATGATTGCGGCGCTGTATCCGGCGGTCCTGCTTGTGCTTCAGGCGCTGGTTGCTGTCGCGGTCTGCTGGCTGGTCGCATGGGCCACGTCCGGCCTGGGCGTCGCGATGCAGGCGGGGCTGGCGCTTGGCGCGGGATGGGCGGTGCTGGAAGGGTTTCGGCGTATCGACCGGCGGCTCTTCGTCTACTACCTGATGCATGACTATGCCTATACCGCCGTCGAGGGCGGGGCCTATCCGGTGGCGCTGGAGGGGCGGTTGCGGGCCTTCGGGCAGCGTGTCCGCGCGGCGCTGGAGAGCGGGGTGGACGAGGTGCTGCTGGTCGGCCATTCCTCGGGCGTGCATCTGGGGGTGACGGTGCTGGCCGACCTGATCCGCGGGGGAGTGTCGGGCGGTCCGGCACTGGGGTTCCTGAGCCTGGGGCAGGCGGTGCCGATGGCGTCGTTCCTGCCGGGGGCCGGGCGGCTGCGGGGAGATCTGGCGTATTTGTCGGTACGCGAGGAGTTGACCTGGGTCGATGTCTCGGCGCCGGGCGACGGGTGCAGTTTCGCGCTGTGCGATCCGGTGGCGGTCAGCGGGGTGGCGCCTGTGGGGCAGAGGTGGCCCTTGGTGATCTCGGCGGCGTTCACCCAGACGCTGAGCCCGGAGCGGTGGCAGGCCTTGCGGCGGCGGTATTTCCGGCTGCATTTCCAATATCTCTGCGCCTTTGACCGGCCGGGGGACTATGACTATTTCCGGATCACGGCAGGCCCCCGGACGCTGGCGGAGCGGTTCAGGGGCCGCAAGCCCTCGGCCAGCCGGATCGTGGCACCGCTGTCGCCGTTCCGGGACGTGGCATGACCGCCCCCGAAACCTTTCCGCCCAAGCCAGAGCCGCGCGCGGACCGGGTTTCGCTGTGGGGATACCTGCGGGCCTTCCGGCGCGACATCCTGTCGGCGCAACCGGCGCGGCTGTATCGGGCCTGGATGGCCGAGTTCCGGACGCCGTTCTTCCGCAGCTATCTGTGCAATGATCCGGCGCTGGTGCGGTTGGTGCTGGACGAGCGGCCCGGCGATTTCCCGAAGTCGGACCGGGTGACGGAAGGCTTGCGACCGCTTTTGGGCCGGTCGGTCTTTGTGACCAACGGCGAGGAGTGGCTGCGCCAGCGACGGATCATCGACCCGGCGTTCGAGGGCGGGCGGGTCAGGGAGGCGTTTCCGGCGATCTGGGCGGCGTCCGAGGCGGCGGTGGCGCGGATGGCGGTGGGCGAGGTGGAGGTGGAGCTGGCGGCCAGCCATGCGGCGGCGGATGTGATCTTTCGCACGCTGTTTTCCATTCCCATTGAGGACCGGGTTGCCCAGGCCGTGTTTCATGAGTTCCGGGCCTATCAGCGGTCAGCGCCGATCCTGAATTTGGGGGCGTTTCTGCCGCTGCCTTGGTGGGTGCCGCGGCTGCACCGGGGGGCGACGAAACGGTCGGCGCGGGTGATCCGGGAGTTGATCGGGGGGCTGACGGCTGACCGGGCGGCGGCGATTGCGGCGGGAACGGCTCCTGCGGATCTGGCGACACGGATCATGACCACGCCGGACCCGGTGACGGGAGAGCGGTTCGGGACAGCGGAGATGGTCGATCAGGTGGCGATCTTCTTCCTCGCGGGGCATGAGACCAGCGCCTCGGCCCTTGGGTGGGCACTGTATCTGTTGGCGACGCATCCGGAGGCGCAGGAGAGGGTGGCGGCAGAGACCGGGGCCTTGCGGCCAGAGTTCGGGGTGATGGGGTCCTTGCGGTTCACCCGGGATGTCTTCCGCGAGGCGCTGCGGCTGTACCCGCCAGTGCCGATGATGGTGCGCGAGGCGGCGGGGGCGGAGGAGTTCCGGGGGCGGAAGGTGAAGCGGGGGGCGCAGGTGGTCATCAGCCCCTGGCATCTTCACCGGCATGAGCGGCTGTGGGAACGGCCGGACGCGTTTGATCCCGACCGATGGACGGGCGAGGTGCCGCAGGGGGGGTATCTGCCGTTCTCGCGGGGCCCCCGGGTCTGTCCGGGGGCGGGGTTTGCGATGCTGGAGGGCACGCTGATGCTTGCGCATCTGGTGCGGGCGTTCCGGTTCGAGGCGTTGGAGGGCCGTGTACCGGTGCCCGTGGCGCATCTGACGGTCAGGGCGAAGGACGGGATCTGGTTGAGGGTGACCCGAAGGTAAGGTGGGCGATATCGCCCACCCTACGTATCAGTCGCTGTCCCCGGCGATTTGCGCCAGGACCTGACCCTTGCCGCGCAGGCGCATCAGCATCGGGACGATCAGGGCAAGTGCCGCGATGCCCAGAAGGCTGGCAGACAGGGGCGTGGACACAAGCGTTGTCCAGTCCCCTTGCGCGATGGCCAGCGCCCGGCGGAGCTGCTGCTCGGCCATCGGGCCGAGGATCAGGCCGACGACCACCGGGGCGATGGGGTAGCCGTAGAGGCGCAGGCCATAGCCGAGGAAACCGAAGAGGAGGAGCATGGTCAGCTCGACCGGCGAGGGGTTTACGCCGATGGTGCCAAGCGTCGCGAAGAGGAGGATGCCCGCGTAAAGCCAGTGGCGCGGGATGCGCAGGAGCATGACCCAGAAGCGGATGAGCGGCAGGTTCAGCACCAGAAGCATGAAGTTCGCGATCAGGAGGCTGGCGATCAGGCCCCAGACGAGGTCGGGCGCGGTGGCGAAGAGAAGCGGCCCGGGTTGCAGGCCGAACTGCTGGAAGGCTGCGAGGATGATCGCGGCTGTCGCTGTGGTGGGTAGGCCCAGCGTCAGGAGGGGGACCAGGGTGCCTGCGGCGGCGGCGTTGTTCGCGGCCTCGGGTCCCGCGACGCCTTCGATGGCGCCGTGGCCGAATTCCTCGGGGTGTTTCGACATCTTCTTTTCGGTGCCGTAGCTGAGGAAGCTGGCGATGTCGGCCCCACCTGCGGGCATGGCGCCAATCGGGAAGCCGATGGCGGACCCGCGCAGCCAGGCGGGCCAGGACCGGCGCCAGTCCGCTTTGGTCATCGCGACGGGGCCGTTCAGCGCCTCGACCTTGTCGTCGTGGCCATTGGTCTGGGCGGCGACAAACAGCGCCTCACCGAGCGCGAAGAGGGCGACGGCGAGGGTGGTGACCTCGATCCCGTCCAGAAGCTGGGGGACGCCAAAGGACATCCGGGCCTGGCCGGTCAGACCGTCGATGCCGATCACGGCGAGGCCGAGGCCGATGAAGAGGGAGGTGAGGCCTTTCAGGGCCGATTCGCCAAAGGCGGCGGAGACGGTGACGAAGGCGAGGATCATCAGCGCGAAGTATTCGCGGGGGCCGAAGACGAGGGCGAGCTTGACGATATGCGGGGCGAGGAAGGCGAGGGCGAGGGTTGCCAGAAGGCCCGCGACGAAGGAGCCGATGGCGGCGGTCGCAAGGGCTGGACCGCCGCGGCCCGCTCGGGCCATGCGGTTGCCTTCGAGAGCGGTGACGATGGAGGCACTTTCGCCGGGGGTGTTCAGCAGGATCGAGGTCGTCGAGCCGCCATACATCCCGCCGTAGTAGATGCCCGCGAACATGATGAGCGAGCCTGCCGGGTCGAGGCCGTAGGTGACCGGCAGGAGGAGCGCCACGGTCAGGGCGGGGCCGATGCCGGGCAGGACGCCGACAGCGGTGCCGAGCGTCACGCCGATCAGCGCGTAAAGCAGGATCATCGGGTCCATTGCGGTCCCGAGGCCCTGGAGGAGGAAGTCGAAGGTGCTCATTCGGTCAGCCCCCGAAGATCAGGGTTTCAAGCGGACCGGCGGGCAGGTTGAGCTGCAGGAGCCGGTCGAAGATGCCGTAGACGATGAAGGAGAGGGCAAATCCCGCCGCAAGGGCCAGTGGCAGGCGGCGTTCGCCGAAAGCGCGGGCGGTGGCAGCGAAGAGAAGTCCGGTGGCGATGATGAAGCCGATGACGTGCAAGAGCGCGATCTGCAGCGCCACGCCGCCGCCGATCCACAAAAGCGGCACGGGATTCTGGCGCGGGACCGAGGCCACGGCCCGTTTCAGGCCGTTCAGGGCGGTCAGCACCGCCAGCAGGATAAGGACCCCGCCGATGACCTTGGGCATGGCGGCCGGGCCGATCCCGGCATAGCCGCCGTCCTGGGGCAGGCGGCCTGCGTCCCAGAGAAGGACCGCGCCAAAGATGGCCAACAGGGCCGCGATGACAAACGCCGCCCCGTCGGGGCGGCGTCCGGTTCCGGGTTGACCGGTCATTTCACCAGACCGATGTCCTTGAGGATCGCGGTCGTGGCCTCGACTTCCTTGGCCAGCTGCGCCTCGAACTCTGCGCCCGACAGGTAGGTGTCGGCCCAGTTCTTGGCTTCCAGCTGGGCTTTCCAGCCCGCCGATTTCGCCAGCTTGTCGATGTCGGCGGTGACGGCGGCCTTCTGTTCGTCGGTCAGGCCGGGCGCGGCGGCAATCATGCGCCAGTTCTGCACGTTCACGTCATAGCCCGATTCCATCAGCGTCGGCGCGTCGGTGCCGGGCCAGCGGGTGTCGGTCGAAACGGCAAGCATCCGCATGGTGCCGGCCTCGACCTGGGGCAGGAACTCGCCCACGCCGGAAATGCCGACCGTGACCTGGTTGCCGAGAATGGCCGCCAGCGCCTCGCCACCGCCGGAGAATGCGACGTAGTTGATCTTGGTCGGGTCGACGCCTGCCGCCTTGGCCAGAAGGCCCACGGTGATGTGGTCAACGCCGCCCGCCGAGCCGCCGGCCCAGGAGACGGAGCCCGGATCGGCCTTCATCTTCTCGACCAGGTCCTGGATGGTCTGGATGTCAGAGTTTGCCGAAACGGCAATGCCCACAGCTTCGCCAGTCAGGCGGGCGATGGGGGTGACGTCAGCCAGCGACACGGGCGAGGCGTTGGTCAGGATCGCGCCGACCATGACGTAGCCGCCGACGATCAGCTGCTTGGGGTCACCGCTGGCCGAGGCCGCGAACTGGGCGAGGCCAACGGTGCCGCCCGCGCCGGGGACGTTCTGGACCTGGACGTTGCCCGAGATGCCTTCGGCGACCATCACTTCCTGGATGGTGCGGGCGGTGGAATCCCAGCCGCCGCCGGGGGCAGCAGGGGCCATGATCATGTAATCTTCGGCAAAGCTTGCGGTGGCAGCGGCGACGGCAAAGGCCGCGCCGAGAAGGGCGTGTTTCATCTTGGTCTCCTCCCAAGGCGCGTTTGGGCGCCGGATTGTTCCGGGCGGCACCTCCTCGTGCCGTTCCCTGCCGGAAGATCAGCATAGAAAGCTGTCAGGAAGCTGACAACGGTTGTGCGACCCTAGCGCCCGAGCGCCTTGTTCCAGAGCGACAGCATCCGGGAACGCTTGGACTGGTCGAGATAGACCAGGAGGCCGGGGCTGACCGGAACCGGGCGCAACTGGTCGCCAAGCGCGGCTTCCATCGCGCGGGCGGTGTTCTGGCCGGAGACCTCCAGCGAGACGGCGGCAAGGCGGAGACGGTCGGCCATGATGGTCTGGCCGTCGCGGCCCATCAGGAAGGCGAGGAAGGCGGTGCCGAGGTCGGGGCGCGCGGCGGCACGGGGAACGAGGCCCACGCGGCTGGTGACGACGGTGAAGTCCTTGAGGAGGACGACGCCGAGGTCTGGGTTGGCCCGCGCGCGGGCATCGGCGTAGGAGCCGAGGATGTTGTAGCCAAGCGCGAGGCGGCCGTCTTCGACGCGGTCAATGATCTCGGCGCTGGTCGGGAAGGTCTGCAGGCCAGCGCGGCCCATGGCGGCGACCAGCGACCAGATGTCGGCGAAATGTTCGGCGTCGCGGGCGAGGTAGAGGTAGCCCACGGCGGAGCGGGCCACGTCGTAGGTGCCGATCCGGCCCTGCGCCTGCGGGCGTTTCAGCCAGTCGATCATCTCCAGCCGCGATTGCGGCGGGCCGTCGGGGAAGGAGGGTTTGTGCCATACAAGGACTCCGGGCTCGAAGGTCAGCGCAAAGGCCATGTCGCGCCAGTTGGCCCAGTCCGGCCAGTCGGCGGCCAGGGGCACGGTGACGGGTTGGGCGTAGCCGTCGTTCGCGAGCTTTACCTGCAGGTCCATACCGGAGGAGAAGACGAAATCCGCCGTTGGTTGGCCGGCATCGGTCTCGGCCGTGACGCGCTGCGCGATCTCGGCGGCGAGGAGGTCTTCGTAGACGACCGTTACGGTGGGGCGTTCGGACTGGAAGGCGGTGATGAGGGGCGTGGCGAGCGGGGTGTCGAGGGTGGAGTAAATGGTGAGGGTCGCCTCTTCCGCCCCCGGCGCGGGGAAGCGCGCGGGGTCAGCCCAGGCTGGGAGAGCGAGGAGGGGGAGGAGGAGGCGCCACATGGGGGAAGGGTGCACGATGTGGGGCTGTGGCTCAAACGGAGTTTTTCAGAACTCCGGGTCGGATCCTTTGAAGACCCCGTAGCGATTTCTTCGAAGAAATCGCCTCCCCTGCGGGACCGGGGTGGTCTAGGCTGGCCAAAGGGGGAAGCGATGCGTCTGCTGCTTGTCGAGGATGATCTGCCTTTGGCCGAGGCGCTGACCGCGCTGCTGGCGGGGTCGGGGCATGCGGTCGATTGCGTGCATGACGGGCTGGGGGCCGAGGCGCTGCTGCTGGCCGAGCAGTTCGAGCTGGTGATCCTGGACCTGAACCTGCCGGGGCTGGATGGCCTGAGCCTGTTGAAGCGCATCCGGGCGCGGCAGCCGTCGCCAGCAGTGATGATCCTGACGGCGCGGGGCACGGCGGAAGAGCGGGTGCGGGGGCTGGACCTGGGGGCGGATGATTATCTCTCCAAGCCCTTCGACGTGCGCGAGTTCGAGGCGCGGGTGCGGTCCCTGTTGCGGCGGCAGGCAGGGCTGAAGTCGTCGGTCGTGCGGCTGGGGGGGCTGGAACTGGACCTGACCACCCGCCAGTTCAGCGCGGAGGGAGCGGTGCTGGACCTGCCGCCCCGGGAACGCGCGCTGTTGGAGTTGTTCTTCCAGCGGGCGGGGAAGGTGGTCGCGAAAGAGGCGATCGTGCAATCGCTGACCAGTCTGGATGACCTGTTGTCGGACAATGCGATCGAGCAGTATGCCTCGCGGCTGCGGCGGCGGATCGCGCCTTACGGGCTGGTGCTGCGGACGGTGCGGGGGCTGGGCTATATGCTGGAAAAGCCGGCGGAGGCCCAATGAAGGTGGTGGCGTGACCGGCTATTCCTTGCGGCGGCGGCTGATCCTTTGGCTGAGCCTGGCCACGGCGGCCTTGGGCGTGATCGCCCTGGCCGACACCTGGCGCGAGGCGGTGGCGACGGCGCGGGGGTTGTCGGACCGGGTGCTGGAAGGCTCGGCCCTGGCGATTGCGGAACGGGTGACAGTGGACGAAGGCGGCGGGCTGGAGGTCGACATCCCGTTTGCCGCGCTGGAGATGCTGGCCTCTGCCGCCGAGGATCAGGTGTTCTACCGGGTCGATGCTCCGGCGGGGCAGTTCCTGACGGGGTATGAGGACCTGGCGCTGGTGCCCCTGGACGAGGAGGGGATCGGCTTTGCCGACGGGCGCTATGGTGAGGTGCCGATCCGGTCGGCGACGCTGTTGCGGCGGGTGTCGACCGGGTCCGAATCGGTCGCCTTCACGGTGACGGTGGCCGAATCGACGCTGGCGCGGTCGGAACTGGCGCGGACGATCCTGATCCGCTCGGCGCTGCGGATCCTCGCGTTGATGCTGTGCACCATTGCCTTGGTCTGGGTGGCGGTGACGCTGGCCTTCCGCCCGCTGGACCGGCTGGGGGCGGCAATTGCCGAGCGCACGCCCGACGACCTGCGCCCGATCCGTGAGGTAGTGCCGCTGGAGGCAGCACCCCTGGCCGGGGCGGTGAACAGCTTCATGGGGCGGCTGGAGGACGCGGTGGCGGCGCTGAGGCACTTTACCGGCAACGCGAGCCATCAGTTGCGCACGCCCTTGGCCACCTTGCGCACCCAACTGGCGCTCGCGCGGCGGGCGGGGGATGCGGCGCAGGGCGAGGCGGCGCTGGACAAGGCAGATCAGGCGCTGGTCCGGGCCGAGCGGGTGCTGGCGCAGCTGCTGGCGCTGGCGAGGGTCGATGCGGCGGCGACGGGGCTGGCGCTGGGCCCGGTCGATCTGGCGGCGCTGGCGCGGGACCTTGCCGCCGAAGCCCTGCCGCGGGCCGATACCCGGGGGATCGATCTGGGGTACGACGGGGCCGACCGGGCCGAGGCGCTGGCCGAGCCGGTGCTGGCGGCGGAACTTCTGCGCAATCTGATCGACAATGCCGTGGCCTATGCCGGGTCAGGCGCGGTGGTCACGGTCCGGGTCAGGCCCGAGGCCGACGGCGTGGTCCTTGAGGTCGAGGACAATGGGCCGGGCCTGCCTGCCGAAAGGTTGGCCGAATTGCGCGCCGGTGCGATGCCGCAGCGGATGTCGCCGCAGGCGGGCGGGTCGGGGCTGGGTCTGGCCATCGTGGCCGAGATTGCCGGATTGTTCGGCGCGACCTGCCGGTTCGATCCCTTGGCCGAGGGCCGGGGCCTGAAGGTCAGCTGCCGTTTTCGCGCGGTAGCGTAGGGTGGGCGATCCGCCCACCGCCCGGTCAGAGCAGTTCGACCCGGTAGCTTTCGATCACCGTGTTCGCCAGCAGCTTGTCGCACATCGCCTTGACGGCGGTCTCGGCCTTCGCGGTGTCGGTCTCGGCCAGGTCCAGCTCGATCACCTTGCCCTGCCGCACGCCATTGACGCCCGCAAAGCCCAGCGATCCAAGTGCATGCCGGACGGCCTCACCCTGCGGATCGAGGACGCCGGATTTGAGCATGACGGTGACGCGGGCTTTCATCGGGGGCCTCCGGGTTGCGGGATGCCCGGTCATTAGCGAAGGGGCGGGCGCGGGGCAAGGCGGCCAAGATTCTTCGGCGAAGAATTTTGGGCGTCCGGGCTGTGCATGGGCTTCAGTTGATCAGCGTCGGCTTCATCGTGTGGGTGATGTTCGTCGGCAGGACGCCCAGACGGCGGGCAAGCTCGGTATAGACGTCGCCCATCGGCTGGGGGTCGGGGATCGTGCCGTCGGGCCGTTCGGGCTGGCGCATGTCCCAGAGCCGGCAGCTGTCCGGGCTGATCTCGTCCGCGACGATCAGGCGCATGAAGTCGCCTTCCCATATCCGGCCGACCTCGATCCGGAAATCGGCGAGCCGGATGCCGACGCCCATCATCACGCCGGACAGGAAGTCGTTGACCCGCAGCGACAGCGCCACGATGTCGTCGAGGTCCTGCTGATTGGCCCAGCCGAAAGCGACGATATGTTCCTCGGCCACGAGGGGCAGGTTCAGCTTGCCGTCCTTGAAGTAGTATTCGACGATGGGCCGCGGCAGCTGCGTGCCCTCGGGGATGCCGAGCCGGGCGGTCAGCGGGCCTGCGGCAAAGTTGCGCACCACGATTTCCAGCGGGATGATCTCGGCCATCCGGACCAGCTGTTCGCGCATGTTCAGGCGCCGGATGAAATGGGTCGGCACGCCGATCTGGTTCAGGCCGGACATGAAGAATTCGGACAGGCGGTTGTTCAGGACGCCCTTGCCCTCCAGCGTCGAGGGGACGGCGACCGAAGAGCTGCTGTCATCCTTGAAGTACTGGACCAGGGTCCCGGGCTCGGGGCCTTCGTAGAGGATCTTGGCCTTGCCTTCGTAGACCTTCTTGCGCCGTGCCATGGTTCACTTCATCCGGGGGTATGGGCGGAAGGGCGATCCTTCAAGCCGCTTTAAAAGGCCTATAGTCCAAGGGGCCAATACCCGCAAGGCGCGAGCCGCCTGCGCACCCGAAGGGGGCTTGCAGGGACGGGGCGGGATGGGCATATGGGATGAAACGCCAGACCAGTCGGGGGAGCCCATGACCACGTTCGACGATCGCGAAAATGCCTTCGAGGCCAAGTTCGCCCATGACAGCGAAATGCAGTTCCGCGCCGAGGCGCGGCGCAACAAGCTGCTTGGGTTGTGGGCCGCGGGCCTGATGGGCAAAACGGACGAGGCGGCGGCGGAATATGCCATCGAGGTCGTCAGTGCCGACTTCGAGGAAGCGGGCGACGAGGATGTGGTGCGCAAGGTCGTGGCCGATCTCGCGGGCAAGGCCAGCGCCGACGAGATCCGCGCCAAGATGAAGGAGCTGATGCCGGTGGCCAAGGCGCAGCTTCTGGGCGAGTTCTGATCCCATCAAGGATGAATGAGAGTTGGCGCGGTCCGTCGGGGCCGCGCTTTTTGTTTTGGCGCAACAGAAGCGTCCGGGTTGCCAGCCGTGCCGGTGCACCTTGGGCTGTCGTACAAATGAAGGCCACGGAAGCGGCCATCGCTTCCGGTGACCGGGACCTGACGGTCGCCGCTGGCCCAATCGGGACAGGAACTTGACGCCGGGTCTGCCGTCCGCAAGCTCTTGCCGACATGAACCGAACCGCGGGACAAGATGAGGAATATGAATTTGCCTATCGCCGCGACCCATGGCAGAGGGAGGGGGACACTCAAGCCCGAAGGATACCCGACATGACCGACGCACTGACCCGGATGCTTGAAAAGCGCGACTGGATCATGGCGGACGGGGCCACGGGGACCAACCTGTTCAACATGGGCCTGTCCTCGGGCGAGCCGCCGGAATTCTGGAACGTCGAGAAGCCCGAGAACATCCTCAAGCTGTACGGCGATGCTGTCGCGGCGGGGTCGGACCTGTTCCTGACCAACACCTTCGGCGGCAATGCCGCGCGGCTGAAGCTGCACAATGCGCAAGGTCGCGTGGGCGAGTTGAACCGGATCGGCGCGGAACTGGGGCGTGAGATCGCCGACAAGGCCGGTCGGCCGGTGGTCGTTGCGGGCTCGATGGGCCCGACGGGCGAGATCTTCGAGCCGATGGGGACGCTGACCCATGCGCTGGCGGTGGAGATTTTCCATGAACAGGCCGAGGCGCTGAAAGCAGGCGGCGCGGATGTCCTCTGGGTCGAGACGATCTCGGCCCCCGAGGAGTACCGCGCGGCGGCGGATGCGGCGCTGCGGGCCGACATGCCCTGGTGCGGCACGATGAGCTTTGACACGGCGGGCCGGACGATGATGGGCATGACCTCGGCGGCGATGGCCGACATGGTGGAACGGCTGATCAACCCGCCCATCGCCTTTGGCGCGAACTGCGGGGTGGGGGCCTCGGACCTGATGCGGACGGTGCTCGGCTTTGCGGCCACGGGCACGGAACGGCCAATCATCGCCAAGGGCAACGCGGGCATCCCGAAGTATCACGACGGTCACATCCATTACGACGGCACGCCGGAACTGATGGCGGAATATGCGGTGATGGCACGGGATTCGGGCGTGCGGATCATCGGCGGCTGCTGCGGCACGATGCCGGAACACCTGCGCGCGATGCGGGTGGCGCTGGAAAGCCGCCCCAAGGGCAACCGCCCCTCGCTTGAAGTGATCCAGGCGAAACTCGGCGGGTTCTCCTCGGCCTCGGACGGGACCGGCGATGACGCGGGCGCAGGGCGCCGCGAGCGTCGCGGGCGGCGGGGCTGATGTCCGGCGCGATCCTCTGGCAAAGGGCCGAGGGCGCGCTGGTCTTTCTGGGGGCGCTGGCGATCCTGACGCTGGATTGGCAGCCGATGGTCTGGTGGCTGGCGCTGATCGTCTTCTTCGCGCCCGACTTGTCCTTTGCGGCCTATCTGGCTGGCCCGAAAGTGGGCGCTGCGGTCTACAATGCGTTGCACTTGTACGGCTTCGGCCTGATCGTCATGGCACTGGGAGCCCTGACCGATCAGCCCTGGATCACGACGCTTGGGTTTCTGTGGCTCGCCCATGCCGGATTTGACCGGATGCTGGGCTACGGGCTGAAACTGACGTCGGGGTTTCAGGACACGCATCTGGGCGGGATCGGGCGCGACGGCTGAGGCCGGGTGCAAAATCCATCAAAGGATTTTGGCAAAACTTTTCGAAAAGTTTTGCGCCCGGGCGCGTCGGGTCAGAACAGCGTCAACTGGTCGCCCGGCTTTGGTGGTGCGGCAAACAGGTCGGTTCGCAGTGCAGGCAGACCCTCGCCCAGCCCCAGCCGCTTGCGAGCAAGATCGGCGCGGCGGTGGATCAGCTCGGCCCAGAGGCCTTGGCCGCGCATCCGGGTGCCGAACTCCGGGTCATAGTCGCGCCCGCCGTGCAATTCGCGCACCCTTCCCATGACTCGGGCTGCCCGGTCGGGGACCGTCGCCTCCAGCCAGTCGCGAAAGAGGCCAGATACCTCCAGCGGCAGGCGCAGGGGGATGCTGTTGGCCGCCGTGGCCCCGGCGTCGCGACCGGCCTGCATGACCGCCTCAAGCTCATGATCGGTCAGCGCCGGAATCAGGGGCGAGACCTGGATGCGCACGGGAATGCCCGCCTGCGCCAGCCGTTGGATGATCTGCAGCCGTCGTCGCGGGGAGGGCGCGCGAGGTTCCATCCTGCGGGCGAGGTCCGCGTCGAGGGTCGTGACGCTGATCGAGGCGGAAGCGAGGCCCTGCGCGGCCATCGGTGCGATCAGGTCGATGTCGCGTTCGATCGTGGTGCCGCGGGTGGTGATCCAGACCGGGTGGCGGAAGGCCAAGAGGACCGAGAGGATGTCACGCATGATCCCGTGGTCGCGTTCGACCGGCTGGTAGGGGTCGGTGTTGGTGCCGACGGCGATCGGGGCGACGCGGTAGCCGGGCTTGCGCAGTTCGGTGTCCAGCACCTCGGCGATGCCGGGGCGGGCTATGAGGCGGGTTTCGAAGTCGAGGCCGGGCGACATGTTCAGGTAAGCGTGGGTCGGACGGGCATAGCAGTAGATGCAGCCGTGTTCGCAGCCCCGGTAGGGATTGATCGAGCGGTCGAAGGGCAGGTCGGGCGAGCGGTTGTAACTCAGGGCCGAGCGGGGACGTTCGATTCGAACTTCGGTTGCGACCAGACGCTCTTCCTCGGGCAGGTCCCAGCCGTCATCGAAGGCCTCGCGGTCGGTCGCCTCGAACCGGCCGGCGCGGTTCGTGTCGGCCCCCCGCGCCCGCAAACGCTGGCCGGGAAGAAGGCTGGGGTTTCGGGTCATGGTCGAAGTTTAGAACCAAACGGGAACATTGGCCACAACTTTCCGGTTCGCGGCGGCTTTCTGTCGGCTTTCATCCGGTGTATGTCGCTTGGCGAATAGTGGGTACGTCGCTTTGCGACCATCACCATGCCAAACCCTTCCGCTTGGAGCGCGCCCGATGGCTGACGACGACGAGATCATCCTGTCCGAACTGTCGGATGACGAGCTTGTGCTGCAGATGCATGACGACCTGTACGACGGTCTCAAGGAAGAGATCGAAGAGGGCGTCAACATCCTGATCGAGCGCGGCTGGGCTCCCTATGACGTGCTGACCAAGGCGCTGGTTGCGGGCATGACCATCGTCGGTGCCGACTTCCGCGACGGGATCCTGTTCGTCCCCGAGGTCCTGCTGGCCGCGAACGCGATGAAGGCAGGGATGGCGATCCTGAAGCCGTTGCTGGCTGAAACCGGCGCGCCGCGCATGGGCAAGATGGTGATCGGCACGGTGAAGGGCGACATCCACGACATCGGCAAGAACCTTGTCGCGATGATGATGGAAGGCGCGGGCTTCGAGGTCGTGGACCTGGGGATCAACAACGCGGTCGAGAAGTATCTGGATGCGCTGGAGAAGGAGCAGCCGGATATCCTGGGGATGTCGGCGCTGCTGACCACGACCATGCCCTACATGAAGGTCGTGATCGACACGATGAAGGAAAAGGGCCTGCGCGAGGACTACATCGTGCTGGTCGGTGGTGCGCCGCTGAACGAGGAATTCGGCAAGGCGATCGGCGCTGACGCCTATTGCCGGGATGCGGCTGTGGCCGTGGAAACCGCCAAGGCCTGGGTCGCCCGCAAGCACAACCAGCTGAACGGCTGATATTTCGCGTGACACGGTCCTGTGATTCGGGAGGGGCTTGTCTTGCGCCCTCCCGAAGCGCAGATTGAACGTCAGGGAGACGCAGCCTATGCCCTTGACCCATTTCCTTGGTTTGATCGCCCTCGTGATCCTTGCGGCAGGATTGACCCTCTGGCTGGCGCTGTGGACCGGCGTCCCCTTCGCGGCGCTCGCCTTTGCGGCGATTTCGGCCAGCGTGATCCTGACCTGGACCCGCGTCAGCCGGTAATCTGGTGATCGACGACCTTACCCTCTCCGAGACCGGGCTGCCTCCGGCGCATGTGGGCCGCATCCTGCTGATCGCCTGCGGGGCCTTGGCGCATGAGATCCTCGCGCTGAAGGCTGCGAATGGCTGGGCGCATCTGGACCTGCAATGCCTGCCCGCGAAGCTGCATCTCTGGCCCGACAAGATCATTCCTGCGGTGGAAGAGGCTGTCGCTGGGGCGCGCGGGGCCTATGAGACGGTCTTCGTCGTCTATGCCGATTGCGGGACGGGGGGGCTCTTGCAGGCGGCCTGCGACAGGCTGGGCGTCGAGATGGTCGAAGGCCCGCACTGCTATGCCTTCTTCGAGGGCAATGCCGTCTTTGCGGCGCGGGCCGAGACCGAGTTCGACGCCTTCTACCTGACCGATTTTCTGGTCCGGCAGTTTGATGCCTTCGTCTGGAAGCCGATGGGTCTGGACCGCCACCCCGAGCTGCGGGACATGTATTTCGGCAATTACCGCAAGCTGGTCTATCAGGCGCAGACGGACGACCCCGCGCTGGATGCGAAGGCCGAGGACTGCGCCCGGCGGCTGGGGCTGGCCTATGAGCGGCGCTTCACCGGTTATGGGGACTTGGCGCTGACGCTGGCCCGCGTGGCGGGTTAGCCAGCGAAATCGGTGATGACCGCGACGCCGGGGGCGGTGGGGCCGTCGAAGGCTTTCAGTTCGTCGGTGGCTTGGGACAAGGCGACCGTCCGCGCGACGATGGGACTGACGTCGATCCTGCCGGTCTCGATCAGGCTGAGGAGCGACGGGTAGCGCCAGGCGGGCATGCCCCTTGTGCCGAAGACCGAGAGCTGGCGCATGTAGAGCGTGTTCATGTCGATCTGCATCTGCGCAGTGTGGCCGACGGGCAGGCCGACCTGGACATGGCGGCCCAAGGGACGCAGGCATTTCAACGAATTGTTGGCGGTGACTTCGATGCCAAGGGCCTCGACGCTGACATGGGCGCCACCCTGGGTCAGGTCGACGATTTTCGCAGCGACGTCGCCATCGCGGGCGTCCAGCGCGGCTTCGGCACCAAGGCTTAGGGCGTGGGAGAGTTTTTCTGGGACGACGTCGACCACGATGACCCGTGCGCCAAGCGCCTTGCCGATCAGCAGGCAGGAGAGTCCGATCCCGCCAGTGCCGTGGACGGCGAGCCATTCGCCCGCTTGCAGGGCGGCGCGGCCGGTCAGGGCATGGAACGCGGTGGTGACACGGCAACCAAGGCCGGCGGCGAGCGCGGCGGAGAGGCTTTCCGGCAGGCGCGTCAGGTTGTGGGCATGCGGAACGCCGACATATTCGGCATAGGCCCCGCGGTCGCCGAAGCCGGGGACGCGCTGGCTGCGGCAGGTGGTGGTCTGGCCCGAGCGGCATTCGGGGCAGTCACCGCAGGCGAGGATGAAGGGGGCAATGACGCGGTCGCCCTTGCGCCATTTGGCCAGCAGTCCGGCCTCGACGACCTCGCCACAGTATTCGTGGCCAGGGATGTCGCCGGGTTTGACCTTGGGGTGTTCGCCCACCCAGCCGTGCCAGTCGCTGCGACAGATGCCGCAGGCGAGGGTCTTCAGGACGACGCCGTCGGGCTCGCAGACCGGGTCGGGGACGGTTTCCAAGCTCAGGGGTTCGCGGTAGGCGCGGAGGACGGCGGCGCGCATTCAGGTTCCTCGATAATGGTTCAGGCAGAAGACCCGGATGGCCGAGGCGAGGCCCTCCTCTCCGCGACGCGCGGCGTCGATTTCGGCGGCGAGGGCGTTGAGGGGGGTGTCGGTTTCGGCGGCGATGGAGCGGAAGGCCTCCCAGAACTCGGGTTCCAGCGAGACGCTGGTGCGGTGGCCATGGAGGGTCAGGGAGTGTTTGGCGGGGCGGGTGGTCATGGGGGGACCGTAGCGCAACGATCGGCGTTGTCACCGGAGTTTTCGAAAACTCCGGTTCGGACCCTTCAAAGGGTCCGGTGCGATTTCTTCGAAGAAATCGCTCAAGCGACTCGGCGGATCGGCTCGCAATTGCAGAAGATCACGAACTGTCCGGCGTTCTCGACCACCGGGAAGCCACGTCGCTTCATTTCGTCCAGGAATGGCCCGCGACCGACGTAGCGTTCTACGTCACGCACTTTCCGGCGAATGACCCCGCCTTCCCGCGCGGCCTGCGACGAAAAGAGATGCGAGATCCACTGATCGGACGACAGAAATTCCGGCATGACTGACATCGGCGCACCTCCTGCCGAAACCCTGCCAAAGCAGGGTTAACAGCTGGTTACTCCGTCTCGAGCTTGTGGCCGTCCAGTTCGCGCGTGGCCTTGTGGGCCCGGGCTTTCTCCAACTCCCGCTCCGCCTTGGTCCGCCCGTGTTTCGCGGCACTCGCATCCGCCTCCGAGCGAGCGGCCTTGCGGGCCGCCTGTTTCTTTGCGGTGCGAAGGTTGACGATCTCGCCCATCAGCCCCCCAAATCAACCTCTGGGGCCGACCATGTCTTCCGGGCGGACGATGCGGTCGAAGGTCTCACCATCGACGAAGCCAAGCGCGATGGCTTCTTCCCGCAGGGTCGTGCCGTTCTTGTGCGCGGTCTTGGCGACCTTCGTGGCGTTGTCATAGCCGATGGTGGGGGCAAGCGCCGTCACCAGCATCAGCGATTCCTTCATCAGCTTCTCGATCCGGGGGATGTTGGCCTGAGTGCCCACCACCATGTTGTCGGTGAAGCTGGACGCCGCATCGCCCAGAAGCTGGATCGACTGCAGCACGTTGTAGGACATCATCGGGTTGTAGACGTTAAGCTCGAAGTGCCCCTGCGACCCGGCGAAGCCCACGGCGGCGTCGTTGCCCATGACATGCGCGCAGACCATGGTCAGCGCCTCGGCCTGGGTCGGGTTGACCTTGCCCGGCATGATCGAGGAGCCGGGCTCGTTTTCCGGCAGGATCAGCTCGCCCAGGCCCGAGCGGGGGCCGGAGCCAAGGAGACGCAGGTCGTTCGCGATCTTGAACAGCGACCCGGCGACGGTCTTCAAGGCGCCCGAGAACATGACCATAGCGTCATGCGCGGCCAGCGCCTCGAACTTGTTCGGGGCGGTAACGAAGGGGAGGTTGGTGATCTTTGCGATCTCGGCGGCGACACGGACATCAAAGCCCACGCGGGTGTTGAGGCCGGTGCCGACGGCGGTGCCGCCTTGCGCGAGTTCATAGATGTGGGGAAGGCACATCTTCACCCGCTCGATCCCGCGGTCGACCTGGGTGGCGTAGCCGGAGAATTCCTGGCCCAGCGTCAAGGGGGTCGCATCCTGCGTATGGGTGCGACCGATCTTGATGATGTCCTTGAATTCGTGGGACTTCGCCCAGAGCGCCTTGGCCAGCTTTTCCAGCCCCGGGATCAGCACGTCGCGGGTGTGCATACCGATGGCGACATGCATCGCGGTGGGGAAGGTGTCGTTCGAGGACTGGCCCATGTTCACATGGTCGTTCGGGTGGACGGGTTTCTTGGAGCCCATCACGCCGCCGAGCATTTCAATGGCGCGGTTCGAGATCACCTCGTTCGCATTCATGTTCGACTGGGTGCCGGACCCCGTCTGCCAGACGACCAGCGGGAAGTTGTCGTCGAACTTGCCCTCGATCACCTCTTGCGCGGCGGCCACGATGGCATTTCCCAGATCGGCGGACAGGTCGCCCTGTGCCATGTTCACCTGCGCGCAGGCGCGCTTGATGACGCCAAGGGCGCGGATGATCGGCACGGGCTGGCGTTCCCAGCCGATGGGGAAGTTGATGATCGACCGCTGGGTCTGCGCGCCCCAGTATTTGTCGGCGGGAACCTCAAGCGGGCCAAAGCTGTCGGTTTCGGTACGGGTCGCGGTCATCGGGGCCTCCTCGCAAGCTCTCGCGCCCCGCATAGCGCCCGGGGGCCGCGAAATCAATTGGCATGCAATGGTATACCGAGAGAAAGCCGCAAATGCCGCAGGGTCAGGCGCGGCGGAAGCGGTAGACGGTGGCGGGTGGCAGGTTGGCCCAGACCTTGTGGCCCTTGTTGACGGTCAGGCCGAGGGCCGAGATCGTCTCGGGCGGAAGGGGCGGGCGCGGACCGTAGGTGAACTGGACGTAGCGGCCGCGCGGGGCGAGGATGGCGAAGGCGGCACTTACGATCCCTTCGCGCACTTCGGGCGGCATCGACAGAAGCGGCAGGCCGGAGATGACGGTGGCGACGCCCGCTGGCACCAGGCGGGCGGCCTCTTGCGCGGGCAACTGGTGGACGGTCACGCCGGGGAACTTCTGCCGCAGGTAGGCGACGAATTCCTCGTCCAGTTCGAACAGGGTGACGTTTTCGGGCGGGACACCGCGGGCCAGGATCGCCTCGGTGAAGCGGCCGGTGCCGGGGCCGAATTCGACCACCGGGCCGCTGGTCGGGCCAAGGCCCAGGGTCATCGCCCGGGCAAGGGTGCGCGAGGACGGCGCAATGGCCGAGACCTGTCGCGGGTTTTTCAGAAGCCGGCGACGGAAGAGGGCAAGATCACTCATCAATGCTTGCGGAACTGGTCGAGCGAAACCACTTCGGCCGCCTGCCGTTCGGGCTCTTCCTCGACCTCGATGTGCTCTTCGTCTTCATCCTCATCGTCCTGCTCCTGGGTTTCGAACCGCAGGCCGAATTCGACCGAGGGGTCGACAAAGGTGCGCAGCGCGTCGAACGGAATCACCATCGGCTCGGGATTGTTGCCGAAGTTCAGGGTTACGCTGAAGCCTTCATCGGTGACGGACAGGTTTTCGAACCAATGCTGCAGGACGACGGTCATCTCGGTCGGGTAGCGTTCCTTCAGCCAATCGGCAATCTGCACGTCGGGATGCGTGGTGTCGAAAGTGATGAAGAAATGATGCGCCCCGGGCAGACCGTGTTCGGCGACCTCGGTCAGCACCGACTGGATCAGGCCCCGCATCGCGCGGTGCATGAGATTGCCATAGTCGATACTGCGTGCCATGGGCGCCGTCCTTTCGCGGTTGAGTTGCAGCATAGGCAATTCGGGGGCCAAGGGAAGGGGCGGATGCCTGCGATCTGCACCGGGGCCTAAAGCAGACCCGCTGCCGCCGAGGCGAGTGCTGAAATCCCCAGCACCGCGGCAAGCGACCAGTGCCGCCACAACAGGGTATAGGTGGCGAAAAGTGCGATGGCCGCCGGGATCAGGCGCAGGCTGGTCGGGTCAGGGGCCAGAAGGCGCAGGGGGCCGAGCGTCAGTTCGGGCAGGTTTGCGAACAGGACGTGCAGGGCAAACCATAGAGAGAGGTTGGCGATCACCCCCACCACCGCTGCGGTGATCGCCGCCAATGCGCCGGACAGGCGCGGCATATGGGTCAGCCGGTCGATGAAAGGCGCGCCGGTGAAGATGAACAGGAACGAGGGGATGAAGGTCATCCAGACGGCGATCGCTGCCCCGGCGAGGCCAAGCTGCCAGCCGCCCGCCTGATGCGCGGCCATGAAGCCCACGAATTCGTTCACCAGAATCAGCGGACCGGGCGTGGTTTCGGCCAGGCCGAGTCCGTCCATCATCTGCTTGAGCGTGAGCCAGCCCTTGTCCTGAACCACCTCCTGCGCCATCCAGGCGAGGACGGCATAGGCCCCGCCGAAGGTGAGGACGGCGAGTTTCGAGAAGAAGATCCCGATTTCGGCGAGGCGTCCGGGCGCGGCGAGGATCAGGGCGCCGAGGGGCGCGAGCCAGATGACCAGCCAGACGGCAGCGGCGCGCAGGGATTGGGCGAGGGCTGCGGGAGGAGCCGGTGCGGCGGGGTCGCGCGTTGCGCTGGCGGTGCGGAAGAAGCCCCAGAGGCCTGCGGCAAGGATGATGACCGGGAAGGGCAGGTCCAGCGCGAAGAGGCCAAGGAATGCGGCGATGGCGATGATGTAGGCCTCGCGCGATTTCAGGGCCCGTTTAGAGACCCGGATCAGCGCCTCGATCACGATGGCGATCACGGCGGCCTGCACGCCGGTAAACAGGGCAGCGATCAGCGGGACCTGTCCGAAAGCGGCGTAGATCAGGCAGAGCGCCAGCACCACAAACGCGCCGGGCAGGACGAAAAGGCCGCCCGCGATGAGGCCACCCTTCACGCCGTGCAGTCGCCAGCCGATCCAGGTGGCCAGCTGCATCGCCTCGGGTCCAGGCAGCAGCATGCAGAACGAAAGCGCGCGGAGGTAGTCCGCCTCGGCCACCCAGCGGCGTTCTTCGAGGATCACCCGGTGCATGAGCGCGATCTGCGCGGCGGGGCCGCCGAAGGACAGGATGCCGATGCGGGCGAATGTGTGGGTCAGATCAGAGAGGGTCGGGTGCGGCGTCACGGTCATTCGGGGCGTCCTGCGGGCCAGTCGTGGCCTTCTTCGTGCCCGTCGCGGGCCCAGCGGTAAAGGGCGTCATACAGGGACAGCCCGGCCCCAAGCTGTTGCAGGTCATCACGAAACATCCGTGACAGTCCGACGGAAAGGGCCAGAAGACCTGCCGCCTGCGGGGCCAGATCGTGCCGGTCGGTATCCGCGCCTCGGACCACGGTGGCCAGCCGGTCGAGCGCCTCGGTGTGCAGCTGGAAGTCGTCGAGCAGGGCGTCGAAGCTGCACCGCTCGCCCCGGTGAGAGAAGGTCACCCCCTCGATGTCGAAGGGGATGGCGCCGAAGCGGTCGGCAACAGCCTCGACCTCGGAGGGGGCGACGAACAGGAAGCGGGCGGTCGGGTCGATGAAACGGCGGATCAGCCATGGACAGGCGATGCGGTCGATCTTCGGGCGGTGGCGGGTGACCCATGGGGTGCCGCGGGTGGGCAGGATGTCGAGCGGAAGCATCGGCAGGCCTGCGGCCTCCCAGCCCAGGGCGCCGCCGTCCAGGACTTCGGCCTGCCAGCCTCTGGTCCGCAACAGGGCGGCCGCGCCTTCCGACAGCTTGCGGCCTTTCATGCAGACCACGATGGCCCGGGCAGGCGGGTCGGCCAGGGTGTCGACGGCGCTGTGTGGAACGACGCGTGCGCCGGGGACAAGCCGCGGCAAGGCCTGCAGGTCTTCGGGCAGGCGGACATCGAGGATGAGGGGCGCTTCGGGGGTGCCGACAAGGCGCATGGCTTGTGCGGGAGTGATCGTGCCGAATTGGGGCATGGGGTGCATCCTTGGTCAAAGGGTCAGGGATGCGACGCTTGGGCCTTGGCCTCACGGGGTGGACGCGAACCCCATGCGGGAAGGGGTAGGCAGTTCAGGTGCCGAGGTCAAGCGTCAGCCGACGGGTTTCGTGAGCTCGCGGAGAAGCTTCAGGCGCAGGGTTTCGGCATAGTCCTGCAAGCCCCGGGCGGTGACGACAAAGCCACCGGGCGTGATGATCCAACGGCGGTAGTAGGTGGTGATGGGGAAGGCTGGGCCTGGCTCTTCGATCGCGATGGCGTTGACCTGGATGCCCGTGTCCATCGCCTCGCCCCGCGCCCGGGCGTCGGTGAAGCCCGCGTTTTCCTGCCCGTCGCCCGAGACGTCGATCACGCGGCGTTTGCAGTCGGGGACGGCGGCGAACTGGGCGGCGGCGAAGCGGAGACCTTCGCCCACCGCGGTGTCCGAACCCGAGAAGGCGCGGGGGATGGCGGCAGCGCGGGCGGCGAAACGGGTGACGTCGCTTTCGGTCAGCATGCGCTGCCAGGGCAAGACCAGCGCCTGTTCGGGGACGCCCGACCACTGGACGACGGCAAGGGCGACCTGGCCCCTGATAAGGGCTTCGGCGACCTCGGGGTCCTGCAGGGCGGTGGCGAGGCCCTCGGTCTGCAGGCGATAGTCGCCACCGTCGACGGAGCCGGACACGTCGATGGACAGGAGGAGCGCCGTCTCGCAGGGAACGGCGGGCTGGGCGGTGAGGCAAAGGAGGAGGGCCGCGCGGAGCATGGGGAAGGATGCGGGCGAGAGGTGCTGTCTGGCAAGCCGCTCGTCGTGCCCTACGGTTCTCGTCGCTTTATGCGATGTGGAGGCGAGATCGAACGAAGAGCGATAAAGGGAAGGTGCAGGTTTCTGTTGCCAGGTACCTGCGAACCCCGCCTTACGGGGCTAACCGCAAGGACTTAGTTTTGGTCTTGCGAGCCGCTTACGCGGCCAGCGCCACCGGAGCACGGTTGTCGTTGGCAACTGTGATCATGGACCGATAACGGTGGTACCTCACCGAGCGAAAGCTGGCCTCTTTGGTCGTTCGTCGATCCTATTTCGGCCCCCTCCTCCCGCAACGAACGGGGTGTTGGTGGAGCCGCCGGGTACCGCCCCCGGGTCCGAGCCGATTATTACAGGTGCGTTTATCGCCATAGACCGGGTTGCCCCGATCAAGAGTGAATATAAGGGTGGGACCGGGGGGGTGCAAGGGCGGCTGTCCGCACAGGACAAACCCAGGGGCCGCAAGGATTCCAAGAGGTTGGGCATAGGCATTCAGGTCCTGTTCACCATGGTAACCCCTAAGGATCAGCCGTCGCCCGCCGCTGCGGCCTCGTCCACCAGCCAGCGCACCTGCGGGTCGTGATCGTTGCGGCGGTGCCAGTAGGCCGAGACGGCGAAGCTGCGCAGGGGCAGGGGCGGCTCGGCCTTCACCAGGCCGAAGCCGGGGGCAAAGGCCGTGGCGATGCGACCGGGAAGGGTGACCAACGCGCCCGAGGCCTGGACGGCGGCCAATGCGGGCAGGAAGGCAGGCAGGCCCAGGATCACCCGACGGCTGCGGCCCTGCCGCTCAAGCTCCAGGTCCATGATGCCGGTCAGGTCCCCGCCGGGCGAGACGAGGACGTGGTCGGCGGCGCAATAGGCGTCAAGGCTGATCCGGGGCGCGTCGGGCAGGGCCTCGGGGCGGCCCGCGACGAGGTAGGTTTCGGTGTAGAGCGCCTGCGCACGGATCGTCTCGGGCGGGTCGGGGAGGAGGCCGAGGAACAGGGTGATCCGGCCTTCGACCAGCGCCTCGACTGCACCCGCGCGACCAAGCGGCAGAAGCGAGAGTGTCAGGCCCGGGGCACGGTCGCGCAGGCGGGCGGCAAGCGCGGGGATCAGCCCGGCCTGCTGGCTGTCCAGCGCCGCGATGCGGATCACGCCCTTGGCCACGGCCGGATCGAAGGCGCGGGCCTGGCCGAGCGCGCCGCGCAGCGCCTCGACCGCCTCGGCGACGGGGCGCTCCAGGGCAAGGGCGGTCGCCGTCGGCTCCATCCCGTGCGGGCGGCGCAGGAACAGGGGGTCGCCAAAGACATCGCGCAGGCGGCGGAGCGCCTGGCTGATCGCGGACTGCGTGAGCCCAAGCTCACCCGCCACGTCCAGCGCCTTGCGGTGCCGGAGGAGGCCAAGGAAGACCAGGAGCAGGGTCAGGTCCAGCCGCCTGAGTTGCGTTTCACTTAAGTCAGACATGAAGCCTATTCGTTTTCTTTTCTGCCACTGCCCGCATATCTGTGGCCGCAAGAGTGAAGCAAGAGGAAAGACGGATGCGGGTCGCGATCATCGGAGCGGGGAACGTCGGGGCGGCCATCACGCGGGGGTTGGCCGGAAAGGGCCATCAGCTGGTGCTGGGCGTCCGCGATCCCGCGAAGCCGGAGGTCGTCGCGCTGACGGCGGCGACGGGGGCGGCGGTGGCTGCGCCGGATCAGGCTGCCAAGGGGGCCGATGTTGTGGTTCTGGCGCTGCCCTGGCGCGTTGCGGAAGCGGCGGTCAGGGCTCTGGGGGACCTGACGGGCAAGGTGGTGATCGACTGCATGAACCCCTTGGGCATGGTCGATGGTGCGCTGGGGTTGATGGTCGGCCACACGACCAGCGGGGCCGAGATGGTGCAGGGCTGGCTGCCGGGCGCGCGCGTCGTGAAGACGCTGAACCAGGTGGGCGCCGAGATCATGGCGAAGAACGATCATCTGCCGCACCGCCCGGTGCAGTTCGTCGCGGGCGACGATACCGCGGCGAAGGAGGCGGCAATGGCCCTGCTGCGCGACCTGGGGTTCGAGCCGCTGGATGCGGGCGGACTGGCCAAGGCGCGGTTGCTCGAGCCCTTCGGGATGGTCTGGATCAATCAGGCGATCCTGCGGGGCAAGGGACGGGATTGGGCCTTCGCCGCGGTCGCGGGCCAGTAAGGGAGAGACGGATGAGCGAGACACTTCACGCATCATGCCACTGTGGCAAGGTGCAGATGACGATCCCGGCGGCCTCGGTGGGCGTGCTGGCCTGCCACTGCGGCGACTGTCAGAAGATGCATGGCAATTTCAATGCCTTCCTGGCCGTTCCTAAGACAGAGGTTGAACTGTCCGGGGCCGATGCGCTGGTGTGGTACCAGTCCTCGGACGCCTCGCGCCGGGCGTTCTGCGGCACCTGCGGAGGACGGGTTCTGAAGGAGGTCACGGCCGCGGGGCGTTGGCTGGTCTCGGCCGGGCTGGTCGACGGACCCACCGGCAAACGCATCATCAAGAACCTGTGGGAGCAGTCGAAGCCGGACTGGTACGACCTGCCGGTCACGGCCCCGTAACCCCCATCCATCCCATGTGACGGACGCCGGGCACAGTCCCGGAACGGGAGAGATTTGTCATGAGCGAGCCTGTCACCATCCTGGTGCGCCGCCGGGTGAAACCGGGACGGGAGGCCGAGTATGAGGCCTGGCTGACCCGGCTGACCGAGGGAGTGGCGCGGGAGTTTCCGGGCTATCTGGGGGCGGAGTTTCACCGGCCCTCGGGCTTTGGCGGCGACTATCGCAGCGTCTTCCGCTTCGACAGACTGGCGGCGCTGGAGCGGTTCGAGGGCTCGGACTTCCGGGCGCGGATGCTGGCGGAAGCGGCGCCGCTTTTTGCTGGCGATGCGGCCTGGGAAAGGCTGACGGGCCTGGAGTTCTGGTTCGACGCGCCGCCGGGGACGAAGGTGCCGCAGCCAAGTCCGCATCGAATGGCACTGGTTCTGGTCGCGGTGGTGTTCGTGCTGGTCCTGATCCTGAACCTTGCCCTGGGACCGTTCATGGCGGGCTGGCCCCTCGTCTTGCGGGTCTTCGTGACTGTGGTGATCCAGGTCGGGCTGATGACCTACCTGATCATGCCGCGTCTGACGCCGCGCATTGCCCGCTTCATCTATCCGAAACCTGCAACCTGAAAGGAGATCCCATGTCCGGGAACATCGACATCCATACCAAGAAACGCGTCCTGATGGTGGCGGCGAACCCGGGGGTGTCGCCCACCACAGGCTGGCCCATCGGGTTCTGGTGGGCAGAACTGACCCACCCCTACTGGACCTTCACCGAGGCGGGCTACGAGGCCGACATCGTCAGCCCGAAGGGCGGCGATCTGGTGGCGGACGGGTTTTCCGACCCGGAGGATGCAAGCGGCTATTCGGCGGCGGATATCCTTTCGCTGGGGTTCAAGAAATCTCCGACCCATGCGGCGCTGCTGAAGGCGACGAAGTCGGTCCATGAGGTCGATCTGGCGGGATACGACGCGATCTTCCTGGCCGGGGGGCAGTCGCCGATGGTGACGATGATCGACGATGCGGAGCTGCACGGGTTCGTGGCACGGGCCTATGAGGCGGGGAAGGTGGTGGCGATCGTCTGCCACGGAACCTGCGTGCTGTTGAAAACTCGGTTGTCGAACGGGGAACTGCTGGTCAAGGGCAAGACCTGGACCGGGTTCGCCAACAGCGAGGAGGCCTTCGCGGACAGCTTTGTCGGCAAGCGGATCCAGCCGTTCTGGATCGAGGAGGAGGCGCGGAAGATCGAGGGGACGAATTTCATCGTGCAGGGCATGTTCAAACCCTTCGCGGTGCGGGACGGGAACCTGATCACGGGGCAGCAGCAGAACTCGGGCGCAGCGGCGGCAGAGCTGGTGGTGGCGACGCTGGGGCGGTGAGTGTCCACGGTGGACAAACGCTGATGGTATAAGGAAAACAGTGGCTTGGCCGCGGGCGTTAAGGATCTGGAAAGGTCTGTCCGCGGCCCTAGACCTCGATGAAACTGGCAGGTTGGCGGTCGAGCGCAATGGCGCGGGCGGCCTGGTCGGCGAGCCCGATCCCGGCCTGGTTCATCGTCTGGTAGATGTGGTCGGCCCCCGCAGTCTTGAGGCGCAGGACATGCTCTTCGTACAGCGCATGTGAGACGATCGGGCCGCGGAAGCCCTTGGCACGCAGCGCGTGGGCGGCGCTTTCCTTGGCCTCGATACTGTCCATAGCAAGGATCACGCCCTCGATGCCTGGCAGGCGCAACCCGCGCCAGAAACCTGCATCCTCGACATCGGCAAATAGCACCCGGCGCCCGGCGGCGACATGGGCCTGCACGCGGTAGGTGTCGGCGTCGATGCCGACGGCGCTGAGATGCGGGGTGATCTGGTCGTAGGCGGCAGTGCCGGTGCGGCCCATGCCGAGGATCAGGACTGACGCTGTGCCAAGATCGGTCGGAAGCTCGTCGCGGTGGACGCGGCGGGCCTCGAATCCCTTGAGATGGGGTTCCAGGCGGATGAACAGCCGGTCGGCAAAGCGGTCGAGGGGGGCAGCGAAAACGAAGGAGAGACTTACGGCAAGGGCGAGGGGCACCAGCCAGTCCGGCAGGACCGTCGCGGCGACAATCAGGCTGAACTCGCTGTAGGCTGTGAGGTTGAGGGCGGTCAGGAAGGCGGTCCGGGCGCGCAGGCGGAACGACAGGAGAAGGGCGAAGAAGAGCGCGCCCTTCAAGGGCAGGAGGAGGGTGAGGACCAGCGCGAGGATCAGGTCCTGCATCCCCGGCAGACCGGACATGCCGATCTGCAGGAAGAAGCCCACCAGGAACAGCTCCTTTAGGCCCCAGAGCGAATCGGAAAGCTCCTTGGCGCGATTGTGGGTGGACAGGAGGAGTCCGATCACCAGTGCGCCGATTTCGGCCCCGAGACCCACGGCCTGGAACCCCGCCCCACCCGCGACTATGGCCAAGAGCATCCCGGCGAGGATAAGAAGCTCATCGTGGCCGGAGATGTCGAGAAGCCAGTGCAGGACGGGACGCAGGACGGGGAGGGTGGCGAGAAGGGCAAGCGCCCAGGGCGAAGGGGCCTGGCCGCTGTACAGCGACAGGACCGCCAGCGCGACGATGTCCTGGACGACGAGGATGCCGATGGCGGTGCGACCGTAGAAGGCGCCGATGTCGCGTTTGGCCTCCAGCACCTTGGCCGAGAAAACGGTGGAGGAGAAGGAGAGGACCACGCCGAGGAGGAGGGCCGTGGGCCAGTCGAGGCGGAGGAAGACGACCAGACCAAGGGAGAAGACGGCCGTGGTGATCGCGGAATGGATGAGGGCGGTGCCAAAGACCTGGGGCTGGGCGAGTTGGCCGAGGCGGAGCTTGAGGCCGACCGCGAAGAGAAGGAGAAGGACGCCAAGGTGGGCGACGTGGTCCAGAATCTCGCCGGTCTTGTCAGGCAGGCCGAGGGCGGGGCCGACCGCGTGGATGGCAAAGCCTGCCGCCAGGAACCCCACGAGCGGCGGCAGGCCCAGCCGGCGCACGGCAAGGCCGAAGGTGAAGGCGAAGCTGAGGGCGATGACTTCGAACATGGACGACCGGGCTGGGGCACCCCGAGGCTTAGAGGGGACAGGCGAGGGGCGCAACCGGGCCTTCCGGGGTTCGGGCGGGCCTTCGCCAAGGAAGATGGATGTTTGGCTGAAGTGCGGTCTTCGATGCCGGAAAGCTTGCAGGGCTTGAAAGCAAAACGCCCGGGGTTTCCCCCGGGCGTCTGTCTTGCAGAACCGTCGGAATCAGAAGCCCGACTTGATGAGCTCGAATTCCTCGATCATGCGGTCGCGGAGTTCGGTCGTGGGCGGCGACTGCACGAAGAGGGGCGTGGTCACCGGGTCGACATAGGCCGCGGCCAGCGCTTCGGCCGGGATCTCGGCCATCGCGGCATCGTTGGCGAGCGCATAGCCGATCGCGTCGAGGAGCGGCTGGGCCGAGGAATGGGCCAGGATCGAGTTCATATAGTCGTAGGCCTTGTCCTCGTTGCCGGGGGCGTCCTTCATGTTGACCATGCCGCAGTACCAGGTCGCGGCACCCTCGGCGGCAGCGCGGTTGAAGCCGACGGGGAAGTTTTCCGCCTGCAGGATCGCGACGGGGTCGTTCCAGGACCAGGCGACCTGAACCTCGCCCGAGGCCATCAGCTGCGACAGTTCCGAGGGGTCGGACCAGTAGGCGCGGACGTTCGGGTGGACTTTGCGCAGCCAGTCGGCGGCGGCGGTGAACTGCTCGTCGGTCACATTGTCCCAGGACGTGACGCCGGTGGCCATGAACGCAAGCGACCAGACGTCATCGGTGTTGTCGGGCATCGAGATGCGGCCGGCATATTTCTCGTTGGTGAAGACCTGGACCGAGGCAACGTCCTCGGCCGGAACCGTCTCGGCGTTGTAGGCGATGGCGGTGTAGGCGTAGTCGGTCGGGATGAACCAGACGCCCTGGTCATTGGTGAAGGGCTCGTGCATCCGCGCGGGGATGTTGGCGAATTCCGGAATCTTGGAGGTATCCCACGGCTCGATCAGGCCGGCGTCGATGTAGCGGGGAACGGCGGCGGCGCAGGGGTGGACCACGTCGGCCTTGAAGCCGGAGGAGACCTTCTGGAACGCCTCGTCATCATCGGCGAAGAACACGTAGGACGGTTTCTGGCCGTGCTTGTCGACATAGGGCTGCAGCATCCCGTCGATTTCCCAGCCGGCCCAGTCGAGCACGGTCAGGTCGGGATCGGCGGCGCGAGCCGAGACGGAAAGCGCCAGGACCGAAGCGGCGCTGAGGATTGCGAGGCTTTTGCGGGACATGAGTTCTCCTCTGCGAGACATGCGGACGACGCGGTGGGCCGCCCGATGTTCTTTTCTGGTATGATGACGCGGCCCCCTCGGCGCGCCCTGAGGAAAAAGTGGCGAGGCGCGTTCGAAAGGACAAGGGGAATCTGCGGGATTTTGCAGCCTTTGCCGCAGAAAACGGCACAAATTCGGGTGACCTTGCGTCAGGTTGCCCGATTGACGGGCGGTTGGGAGCGGGCTCCAGGGGTTGCGGGCGCAGGGCAGGGCGGATAGCGTTGCCGTCGATGCCGGGGTGAACCCCGGCTCTGGCCTTCGGAGAGACATCCGGGGGTCTGGCTGGAAGACCTGCCGCAGACCGGGACCCTCCCGCACTGCGTGCGGGCCACCCGCCCTGCGGCCCCAACATGGAGCCGTAAGCCTTGGCGCTTGATCTTGATTTCGTCCGTTCGCAGTTTCCGGCGTTTACCTCGCCTGTCCTGTCGTCCCATGCCTTCTTTGAAAACGCGGGCGGGAGCTACCCTTGCCTGCAGGTGGTGGACCGGCTGACGCGGTTCTACCGGGACCGGAAGGTGCAGCCCTATGGGCCCTATCCGGGGGCGCAGGCGGGGGGTGCGGAGATGGACGAGGCGCGGACGCGGCTTGCCGCGATGATGGGCGTCGCGCGGGAAGAGGTGTCGTTCGGGCCGTCCACTTCGGCAAACACATACGTCTTGGCGCAGGCGGTGCGGAAGTGGCTGGCGGGCACGGGCGGGGCCGTGGTGGTGACGAACCAGGACCACGAGGCGAACTCGGGCGTCTGGCGGCGGCTGGCCGAGGAGGGGATCGAGGTCCGGGAGTGGAAGATCGACCGGGCGACGGGGTCTCTGGACCTGGAGACGCTGGATGCGGCTCTGGCGGATGGGAAGGTGAAGCTGGTCTGTTTCCCGCATTGTTCGAACGTCATCGCCGAGATCAACGACGTGGCGGCGGTCTGCGCGATGGCCAAGGCGGCGGGGGCGCGGACGGTGGTGGATGGGGTGAGCTATGCACCGCACGGGTTCCCGGATATCCCTGCGCTGGGCTGCGATGTTTACCTGTTCTCGGCCTACAAGACCTACGGGCCGCATCAGGGGATCATGGTGTTGCGCGAGGGCTTCGGGATGGAACTGCCGGGGCAGGCGCATTTCTTCAACCATGGGGTCTTGTACAAGCGGCATACGCCGGCGGGGCCGGACCATGCGCAGATCGCGGCCTGTGCGGGGATGGCGGATTACATCGATGCGCTGGCCGAGCGGCATGGGATTTCGGGCGATCCGGCGGCGCGGAACCGGGGCGTGCATGACCTGATGCGGGCGCAGGAAGTGGCGGTGATCCAGCCGTTGCTCGACTATCTGGGGCAGCGGAACGATGTGCGGTTGCTTGGTCCCCGCGATGCGGGGCGGCGGGCGCCGACGGTGGCGGTGGAATTGGACCGGGCGGCAGAGCCGGTGTCGGAGGAATTGGGCCGCAACGGGATCGCCTGCTGGGCGGGGGATTTCTATGCGGTGCGGCCCCTGGAGGCGATGGGGATCGACCGCGACAAGGGTGTGCTGCGGATGTCGGCGGTGCATTATACCAGCGCCGAGGAAGTGGCGCGGCTGATCGCGGCCCTGGACCGGGTGCTGTAGGGTCAGCCAAGCGGAGCGCTGGCGCGCAAGCCTTTGCGTTTGTCCCTTGTGCGTGAAGAACGCACAAGGGACGGCGTTGGGGGGGGGCCACCCGTGCCTCTGATCTCTCGAACCAAGGGCGAAACCAACGGCACCCCTCGAGAGTATTTGGAACATGGGCAAGAACATATTGACCCTGCCGCTATCGGCCTAGGTTGATGCTGCGCAACAAGGGCTGGGGAATGTCCGATAAACCGTTGATCTTGTGGTTCCGCCGGGACTTGCGGCTTGGGGACCAGCCGATGCTGGCGGCGGCGGTGGCCTCGGGGCGGCCATTGCTGCCGGTGTTCATCCTGGACCCGGAGACCGAGGCGCTGGGCGCGGCGCCGAAGTGGCGGCTGGGGCTGGCGATCGCGGCGTTTGCCCGGTCGCTGGAAGGCCTGGGCGCGCGGCTGATTCTTCGGCGTGGGCCCGCCTTGGATGTCTTGCAGGCCTTGGTGGCCGAAACCGGAGCCGGCGGGGTCTGGTGGTCGCGGCTGTATGATCCGGCCTCGGTCGCGCGGGATACGGGCGTCAAGGCGGCGCTGAAGGGTGAAGGGCTCGAAGCGCGGTCCTTTGCCGGCCATCTGTTGCACGAGCCTTGGGAGATCGAGACCGGGCAGGGCGGGTTCTATCGGGTGTTCACGCCGTACTGGAAAGCTGCGCGCGGGCTGGAGGTGTCTGCGCCCGAGGCTGCGCCTAGGGCGGTGCGGGGGGTGGAAGGGTGGCCCGTCTCGGACCGGCTGGAGGAGTGGCGGTTGGGGGCGGCGATGAACCGGGGAGGCGCGGTCGTCGCCCGGTATCAGGCAGTGGGCGAGGTAGCGGCGCGTTCAAGGCTGCATGCGTTTCTGGATGGGCCGGTTCAGCGCTACAGCGAGATGCGGGATTTTCCGGGGGTGGCTGGTACCTCGCGGCTGTCCGAGAACCTGACCTATGGCGAGATCGGCATCCGCGAGGTCTGGCATGCGGGCCTGCGGGCGCGGGATGAGGGCAAGGCGGGGGCGGAGAGCTTTCTGCGGGAACTGGCCTGGCGGGAGTTCAGCTATCACCTGATGCATCACACTCCCCACATCACCAGCGGGAACTGGAAGCCGGAATGGGACGCTTTCCCGTGGCGCGGCGAAAGTGCCGCGGTGGAGCGGTGGCGGCAGGGGATGACCGGCGAGCCGTTCGTCGATGCGGGCCTGCGCGAGATGTATGTCACGGGCACGATGCACAACCGGGTGCGGATGATCGTGGGAAGTTACCTGACGAAGCACCTTCTGACGCATTGGAAGTTGGGCCTGGACTGGTTCGCCGACTGCCTGACTGACTGGGACCCGGCGGCGAATGCGATGGGCTGGCAATGGGTTGCGGGGTCAGGGCCAGATGCCGCGCCCTATTTCCGGGTGTTCAATCCGGCGGGGCAGGCCGAGAAGTTCGACGCCGATGCGCGCTATCGCCGCCGGTTCATCGCGGAACTGTCGAAGAACCCCGGGCCGGAGGCCCTGGCCTATTTCGACGCGGTGCCACGGTCCTGGGGGCTGCGGCCCGACCAGGCCTATCCGAAGCCGGTCGTGGACCTGGCCGAGGGCCGGGCGGCTGCCCTTGCGGCATATGGGGCACGAAATGCTTGAGGAACGCATCACCTTTGGTGAAAGTGTTTGCAATAACGACCCTGGGGGTGGGCCGATGGACGTGTTGACGACGGTGAAGGGGCAGCCGGACCTGCCGCGCTATTTCGCGACCGCGTTCGAGACGGCGGGGCGGCTGGGTGAGGGCCGGCTGGACTTTGTGCTGCCCGACGGGCGCCGGTTCCGGATCGAGGGCCGGGTGCCGGGGATCGTGGCCGAGATCCAGGTGGTGAACCCTGATCTCTTCGCCCGCTTGGTGCGCGAGGGGGACTTGGGCTTTTGCGATGCCTATCTGGACGGCTGGTGGACGACGCCGGACCTGCAGGCCTTCCTTGACCTGATCCAGCGGCCCGCGAACAACATCGTGGGTGACGGATTCCCGGGCCTGGGTCTGATCCGCGCCTATGAACGGATGCGGTTCTGGCTGCAGTCCAACTCCAAGCGCCAGGCGAAGAAGAACATCCAGTACCATTATGACCTGGGGAACGAGTTCTACCGGCTGTGGCTGGACGACACGATGACCTACTCCTCGGCGATCTTCGCAAATCCGCAGGAAAGCCTGGAGACCGCGCAGCGCCGGAAATATGCGAGCATGGTCGACCAGATGGGCGCTCAGGCCGGCGATCATGTGCTGGAGATCGGATGCGGCTGGGGGGGCTTTGCGGAATATGCGGCGAAGGAGCGGGGCCTGCGTGTCACGGGCCTGACGATCAGCCAGGCGCAGCATGACTATGCGGTGGAGCGGATCGCCAAGGCGGGGCTGTCGGACCGGGTGCAGATCAAGCTGCAAGATTACCGGGACGAGCAGGGCAGCTACGATGGGATCGCCAGCATCGAGATGTTCGAGGCGGTGGGCGAGAAGTACTGGCCGGTCTATTTCGATACGCTGCGCAACCGGCTGAAACCGGGACGGCATGCGACCTTGCAGATCATCACCATCGCCGATGCGCGCTGGCACCTGTACCGCAAGGGCGTGGACTTCATCCAGAAATACATCTTCCCGGGCGGGATGCTGCCCGCGCCGTCCGTGCTGCGGGCCGAGGTGGAGAAGGCGGGGCTGCGGGTGAAGGGGTCGATCGAGTTCGGCGAGAGCTACAGCCTGACCCTGCGGCGCTGGCACGAGACCTTTGCCGACCGCTGGGGCGAGGTGAAGAAACTGGGGTTTGACGACCGTTTCAAGCGGATGTGGGATTTCTACCTCGCCTCTTGCGCGGGGGCGTTTCAGGGTGGAAACTGCGACGTGACGCAGATCACGGTGACGCGTCCGAACTGAGGACTTTGGAATGGCAAGCAAAATGCCGACCGGCGCCAAGCTGATGGCCGCGGTCTGTTTCGCGGTCGTAGGCTTCGTCATGGCGAATTACTACGCCATGAACATGCCGGATGCCTCCTCGGCCGGGCCGATCCGCGAAGGGGCCGCGGTGGTGGGGGCGATCATCGGCTGGTGGGTGATGGGACCGACGGTCGGCAAGGGCTATGTCGAGGCCGCGGGAGCCGGAATCAAGACGGCGGTGATCCTGGCGGTGGCGGCGCTGTTTCTGCTGGCGATGCGCGAAATGCTCGAGAACTCGGTCAAGATGCGGTATGACACGGCGCTGGAGGCGATCCTGGACGTGTTCCAGACGATGGCGACGCGGTCACAGGCCATGGTGTCGCTGGGGGTGTTCGGGACGATCCTTCTGGGCGGCATCGTCGCTGGCCTGTTGACCGAGAACGCGGCACGCCGCTGGAAGTGATCTGATGTCAGTGTCGGAGGACTGGCCGGAGGCGCTTTGGTCAGTCGTGCTGGGCGAGGATGCGGGTCTTGGTGACGCGCGCGCCGTGTTCTTTGCCCGGGTGATGCCGCCGGATGCGATAAGGGCGGATGCCGAGGGATTGGCGCTTGCAGGGCTGGTGATGCAGGCCTTTGGCCGTCTGTCCCCAGAGGTCGTGGCGCGGCGTCTGCCGTCGCTGCGGGTCGAGGCGGCCAGCCGGGTCAGGGCAGCGGGTGCGCCGGTTGCTGGTCTGCGGCTGGGGACGGGGGAGGTGGCTTCGGGTCCGCCCGACCCGGCCCATGCCGGGTTCTTTGCGGTGAACCGGCACCAGTTGAGGCATCGGCGTTTTGACGGCGGGATGAGCGATCTGCTGACGCGGGAAGTCTTTGTCGTGGGCGATGCGGTCACGGTCCTGCCCTATGACCCGGTCCGGGACCGGGTTCTTCTGATCGAGCAGTTCCGGATGGGTCCGTTCGGGCGGGGGGACCCTTTGCCCTGGCAGCTCGAGGCCATCGCGGGCCGGATCGACCCGGGCGAGAGCCCGGAAGATGCCGCCCGGCGCGAGGCGGTGGAGGAGGCGGGGCTGGTGCTGGGCCGCCTGGAGAAGGTGGCTGAATATTACCCGACGCCGGGGGCGGTGGCGGAGTTTCTCTATTCCTACGTCGCGCTGTGCGACCTGCCCGATGGGGTGGCGGGGGTCTTCGGCGCGGCGGAGGAGGGCGAGGACATCAAGGGACATCTCTTGTCCTTTGGCCGGTTGGTCGAGGTGATGGCGTCAGGCGAGATCGGGAATGCGCCGTTGCTGTTGACTGTGCTTTGGCTGCAGCGCGAGCGGGCGCGGTTGCGCGGGTAGGGGCGGTGGGCAGATTGCCCACCTTACGCGTGCGCCACATTCTGGAAGGCCGTCTTCTGTACCCGACCCCGGAGGGTTTCACACCCTCCGGACCTCCCGTGGAGTATTTCTGAAAAGAGCAAACCTACAAATTCAGCCCGACCCACGCCCCATTCCGTTCGGACGACCTGACGCAGGCATCGACGAATGCGACGCCTTCGAGGCCTTCCCTCAGGCCGGGGAATGTGGTGCCGTCGGGGACGGG